>NZ_FQWO01000034.1 GCF_900129705.1 Flavobacterium granuli
AATGTAACTTGTAATGGCGCCAATGATGGAACCATTACCGTAACTGCGCCTGCCGGTGGTTATGGAACTTATGAATACCGATTGAACACTGGAGCATGGCAATCTAGCGGGAACTTCAGCGCTCTGGCCAATGCTACTTATAGTGTGCAGATTCGCGATGCAGCAAATCCTACTTGTGTAATTGTATTGGGCGACCAAATCATAACGCAGCCAGCTGCCTTGACTGCCGCTGTGGCCAAAACAAATGTAACTTGTAATGGCGCCAATGATGGAACCATTACCGTAACTGCGCCTGCCGGTGGTTATGGAACTTATGAATACCGATTGAACACTGGAGCATGGCAATCTAGCGGGAACTTCAGCGCTCTGGCCAATGCTACTTATAGTGTGCAGATTCGCGATGCAGCAAATCCTACTTGTGTAATTGTATTGGGTGACCAAGAAATTACACAGCCAGCTGCCTTAACAGCCGCTGTGGACAAAACAAATGTGACTTGTAATGGTGCCAATGATGGAACTATTACCGTAACTGCGCCAACTGGTGGTTATGGAACTTATGAATACCGATTGAACACTGGAGCTTGGCAATCTAGTGGGAACTTCAGCGCTCTGGCCAATGCTACTTATAGCGTACAGATTCGCGATGCGGCAAATCCTACTTGTGTAATTGTATTGGGTGACCAAGAAATTACACAGCCAGCTGCCTTAACAGCCGCTGTGGACAAAACAAATGTGACTTGTAATGGTGCCAATGATGGAACTATTACCGTAACTGCGCCAACTGGTGGTTATGGAACTTATGAATACCGATTGAACACTGGAGCTTGGCAATCTAGTGGGAACTTCAGCGCTCTGGCCAATGCTACTTATAGCGTACAGATTCGCGATGCGGCAAATCCTACTTGTGTAATTGTATTGGGCGACCAAATCATCACGCAGCCCGCAGCCTTGACAGCCGCTGTGGACAAAACAAATGTGACTTGTAATGGCGCCAATGATGGAACCATTACCGTGACTGCTCCAACTGGTGGTTATGGAAC
>NZ_FQWO01000033.1 GCF_900129705.1 Flavobacterium granuli
CTATAAGTAGCATTGGCCAGAGCGCTGAAGTTCCCGCTAGTTTGCCAAGCTCCAGTGTTCAATCGGTATTCATAAGTTCCATAACCACCAGTTGGCGCAGTCACGGTAATAGTTCCATCATTGGCGCCATTACAAGTCACATTTGTTTTAGCTACAGCGGCAGTCAAGGCAGCTGGCTGCGTGATGATTTGGTCGCCCAATACAATTACACAAGTAGGGTTTGCCGCATCGCGAATCTGCACGCTATAAGTAGCATTGGCCAAAGCGCTGAAGTTCCCGCTAGTTTGCCAAGCTCCAGTGTTCAATCGGTATTCATAAGTTCCATAACCACCAGTTGGCGCAGTTACGGTAATAGTTCCATCATTGGCACCATTACAAGTCACATTTGTTTTGTCCACAGCGGCTGTTAAGGCAGCTGGCTGTGTAATTTCTTGGTCACCCAATACAATTACACAAGTAGGGTTTGCCGCATCGCGAATCTGCACACTATAAGTAGCATTGGCCAGAGCGCTGAAGTTCCCGCTAGTTTGCCAAGCTCCAGTGTTCAATCGGTATTCATAAGTTCCATAACCACCAGTTGGCGCAGTTACGGTAATAGTTCCATCATTGGCACCATTACAAGTCACATTTGTTTTGTCCACAGCGGCTGTTAAGGCAGCTGGCTGTGTAATTTCTTGGTCACCCAATACAATTACACAAGTAGGGTTTGCCGCATCGCGAATCTGCACACTATAAGTAGCATTGGCCAGAGCGCTGAAGTTCCCGCTAGATTGCCATGCTCCAGTGTTCAATCGGTATTCATAAGTTCCATAACCACCGGCAGGCGCAGTTACGGTAATGGTTCCATCATTGGCGCCATTACAAGTTACATTTGTTTTGGCCACAGCGGCAGTCAAGGCAGCTGGCTGCGTTATGATTTGGTCGCCCAATACAATTACACAAGTAGGATTTGCTGCATCGCGAATCTGCACACTATAAGTAGCATTGGCCAGAGCGCTGAAGTTCCCGCTAGATTGCCATGCTCCAGTGTTCAATCGGTATTCATAAGTTCCATAACCACCGGCAGGCGCAGTTACGGTAATGGTTCCATCATTGGCGCCATTACAAGTTACATT
>NZ_FQWO01000031.1 GCF_900129705.1 Flavobacterium granuli
ATCGGTATGCTCTCATTCTTTTCACTTTATTACATCCAAATATACATCTTCGAGATCAAATTATTTTTGCAACGCAAACATAGGAGCTATCGGGATCGGTTGTCGGTTGATTCCGTCACTTCGAGTGATTTTATAAAATAGCGATAGCATTTTTATAAAATTGTATCGAGAAGTCGGTTGTGGGTTGTGAGTTATCGGTTCTCAGTTTTCAGTTGTGAGAGTCAAGAAGCAAGGTTATCGTTGTTCGTCCATCGTTTGTCGTTAACCGTCTATGGGACAACGAACATCGTATATCGAACATCGTTTAAGGGCTGTGGTAGGCGATGAGGGTGGTGGTGTTGTTTTTGCGGTGGAGCATTTTGAATTTTTTGCGTTGTTGGATGGCGAAGCCGATGAATAGGAAAGTCAGCTGCAGGTGGTTTCCCAGGGGTTTGGCTGTGGTGAGGTTTATGGTTTGTTTTTCGGATTGTTTGTCGAGGATGATTTCGTTGCTGTAGCAGCTGTTGCAGATGTCGTTTTCAAAATCCCAGTTGGCTGTGGCTGCTGCCAAGATTACATGGGTGGCTTCTTCGGGCCAGTCGAGATGGTCTTTGGTAGTAAAGTCGGCTAGGGTTGTGGTTTGGGTTTGAGGCTGGCAGTGGGCTTTTATCTTGAGTACGCGTTCGAGGGGCCTTAGTTTGTTGCTTTCAAAAAACAGCAGGGCCTCTTTGCCGTCGTTGGTTTTCAGGCCTTGGGTCAGGGTTCTTTGTCCCTGTGGCTGGCTGGTATCTTCCTGGAGTATTTCGAACAAGAGTTTGTTTGCTCTACCTACAAAGCTTACCTCTTTGGCCTGGTTGTTGAAAAGCGAGGCGAGTTGGCGAAAAACTACTGCTTTTTTGGCGCAGTGTCCGAATTCTTTTCCGTGTTCCCTTACGCTGTTGAATACGGGATTTTTTTTGAATTCTTCCGGGCTTACTCCGGTTTTTCCTTTCATGCGGGCGTAGTTGTTGCCGTCTGCTGTTATCACAAAATTGATGTCGTCGAGGGTTCCTTTGATTAGAAAAGGGGCTATTATTTTTGCCATGGTTTTTTTTTGTTAGTGAGTTGTGAGTCGTGAGTCGTGAGTCGTGAGAAGTGAATCGTGAGATGTGAGTTGTGTCCTTCGACAAGCTCAGGATGACAGTGAGTTGTGGGTCCCGATAGCTCCTATGTTTGCGTTGCAAAAATAATTTGATCTCGAAGATGTATATTTGGATGTAATAAAGTGAAAAGAATGAGAGCATACCGATGGCTAAATA
>NZ_FQWO01000030.1 GCF_900129705.1 Flavobacterium granuli
CTTTTTTTTATGTTTAATATTCTTAATTTTGTCGTCTAAGTCGGTCTTAGAGCCAGACTGTATAGCGTGTTTATGCCTTTTGTGCTAGCACGCTATTTTTTTTGATTCATAATCCTTATCATATACTGTTTTGTTTTTGTACAGTACATAAATCAGTTCTAATAATTTTCTCTGTACAGACACACATCCTTTCATTTTAATTCCGTGTTTCGCTACTATTCTAGCATATTGATCTCGAAAGTTATCATTCCATTTTATCGTGCTAAGTGCCGGCAAATGTAAAGCACTTCTCAAATATCGATTTCCTTTCTTCGATATTTTCGGTTTACCTTTTACGGACGTTCCAGACTGTTTTTCAACTACATCCAACCCTGCGTAACTGGTCAGTTGTTTTTTACTTCGTATCAACTCGAATCCGTTAGTTTCGCCAATAACAGTTGCCGCTGTCAATATGGAAACACCTGGAATTGTACAGATATTAGCAATATCAGTCATAAGTTCCTTATGCTCTTTTATACTACTTTTAATCTCATTTTTAATTTCTTTTTCAAGGGTATTTAAAAACATGATTCTTCTTTCAAGACGTTGTATACTTGATAAATGAGGCATTGCTTCCGTTTTTTCGGCATGCAATTGATTTTTTACGATCGTTCTCTCGTCTGTAATTTGACGACGTTCGCGTGTAAGTTGCTTCAGTACTCTATGAATATCTTTTGGTTTTTTCCAATTCTCTAATTTTCTTTCCAATCCGAATCTAGCGATTGCCTCTGAACACGTTTTGTCTGTAATTGTTTTGATGTCCAATGTTCGCATGTAATTGCTGATTTTATTGGGCAATACAATACTCAAATCCTCTTGTTTTTCATCGAGATAATAGGCAAACCTTTGGTGGTAAACACCTGTAGCCTCCATAACATAACGTACTTTAATTGTTTTATCAGTCAGCTTATTAACCCATTCTGAAAGTTTTAAAATTCCTGTCTCGGTATTTTTAAAAACACTGAATGCATATAATTCGATTGTCAAGTCATCGTACATTCTTCCTAAAGTAACCACCAATTCTTTTTGAGCCACATCAACTCCCAATACCTGTTTCAATAATTTCATAACTTCTTAATGTAAAAGATAATATATTAAAGTGATGAATCCCCTTCGTCTTTTCTCCTAGTTGGATATTCTGGATAATACGACCTGCGTAATTCCTTACATTCTGTTCAGACTCTACAAGATTAAAAGAATGAGGCAATATCTATCGGTCAATATACTTCCGGAGTTATTTAGCCATCGGTATGCTCTCATTCTTTTCACTTTATTACATCCAAATATACATCTTCGAGATCAAATTATTT
>NZ_FQWO01000028.1 GCF_900129705.1 Flavobacterium granuli
ATGCCAGCAGTAGGGCTTGCACTAACAAACTCGTAACCAGAAGGCAGCATGTCTTTTACAACAACACCAGTAGCGTTGCTAGGCCCGTCATTTTTAACTGCAATAGTAAACGTAACAGTATCGCCTACTTTTGGCGTAGTTATATTTACCGTTTTAACAACAGATAAATCAGCACTTTGTATAGGAGTTATAACAACTTCGCTTTGATCGTTTTCAGTAGCATCATTATTACCAGGAGTAGAGTTACTATCTACTTCATTTGCTCCTGTCACTTCAGCAATGTTGTTGTAATTACCAGTAGGCAATACTTTTGCTGTAATGTCTAAAGTGGCAGTTCCAGCATTAGCTAAATTTCCTACGGTCCAAGAACCTGATATATTATTATAAGTTCCAACAGATGGCGCAGAGCTAACAAATGAATATCCAGAAGGTAATTTATCTGTAACTACAACTCCATTTGCTTCACTTGGACCAGCGTTAGAAATCGTAATTCTAAAAGTTACGTTTTCTCCAACAATAGGTGTATTATTATTAACAGATTTAGTCAAACTTAAATCTACTAATGGACCTCGGGATATGGTTACTTGATCCTGATCATCTTCAGTCAAAATATTATTCCCTGGTGTAGAATTTACATCGGTTTGATCAGCTGCTACAATTTCAGCAACATTGGTGTAATTTCCAGTTGCATTAACTGTAGCTGTAACAGTTAAAACTGCCGAAGCTCCATTTGCAATAGTTGCAATAGTCCATAAACCAGTTGCATTAGTGTATGTTCCACTTGAAGGTGTTGCACCGACAATAGTGTAACCGCTAGGCAATACATCTCTAACTTGTACTCCAGTAGCAGTACTTGGACCTGCATTTGAAACTCTTACAGTAAATACTACATTTGATCCTGCTGAAGGACTAATGTTATCAACTGATTTAGTCAATGACAAATCAATTAAAGCGGTTGGAACAGTAGTTACAGTTGAAAAATCATCTCCTAGTCCATCATTTGGTATAGAATCTGGATCTGTCTGACCACTTGCAATTACCTGAGCATTATTTCTATATTCATTAGCTGTTCCTGTTATAGGATTAACTTTGGCTACAATATCTAAATATTCTGTTTTTCCATTAATAACACTTCCTGAAAGTGTCCAATTTCCAGAAGTGGAATTATATAGACCAGAAGTTGAAGTATAGCTCACAAAAGTATAACCTGACGGCAATAAATCATTTACTACAACTCCAGTAGCATCACTTGGTCCTGCATTGTTTAATGCAATTCTAAATTTCACATTATCACCTACTCGTGGAGTAGCAAGATCTACTGTTTTAACAACTGATAAGTCAGCTCTCTGAATTGGTGTAATAACTACTTGAGCTTGATCGTTTTCTGTTGGACTGTTATTTCCAGGCGTTGAGTTAGGGTCAAATTCATTAGAACTTACTACTTGAGCAGT
>NZ_FQWO01000027.1 GCF_900129705.1 Flavobacterium granuli
GATAAAGCATAAACCGTTGGAGACACTCCTGCATACATCACAGTGCGTGCTTCATTCAATCCGCCTGCACCGGTTACATTCGCTGTTCCTCCATGAGAAACTCCATCGTAAGTAGCATCGCTCACTGTTACAACCGTGGCTGAAGCTGCTTTGCCGATGGTAAACTCTTTGCTGTCGCTTGAATCTAAATGGTTGGCCCCTGAATAACTCGCTGATGCCGTATAAGTCCCTGCGGCCGTTGGTGCCGTAGCTGATAAAGCATAAACCGTTGGAGATACTCCTGCATACATCACTGTGCGTGCTTCATTCAATCCGCCTGCACCAGTTACATTTGCTGTTCCTCCATGAGAAACTCCATCGTAAGTAGCATCGCTCACTGTTACAACCGTGGTTGAAACTGCTTTGCTGATTGTAAACTCTTTGCTGTCGCTTGAATCTAAATGGTTAGCCCCTGAATAACTCGCTGATGCCGTATAAGTTCCTGCGGCCGTTGGTGCCGTAGCTGATAAAGTATAAACCGTTGGAGACACTCCTGCATACATCACAGTGCGTGCTTCATTCAATCCGCCTGCACCGGTTACATTCGCTGTTCCTCCATGAAAAACTCCATCGTAAGTAGCATCGCTCACTGTTACAACCGTGGCTGAAACTGCTTTGCTGATTGTAAACTCTTTGCTGTCGCTTGAATCTAAATGGTTAGCCCCTGAATAACTCGCTGATGCCGTATAGGTTCCTGCGGCCGTTGGTGCCGTAGCTGATAAAGTATAAACCGTTGGAGACACTCCTGCATACATCACAGTGCGTGCTTCATTCAATCCGCCTGCACCGGTTACATTCGCTGTTCCTCCATGAGAAACTCCATCGTAAGTAGCATCGCTCACTGTTACAACCGTGGCTGAAACTGCTTTGCTGATGGTAAACTCTTTGCTGTCGTTTGAATCTAAATGGTTAGCCCCTGAATAACTTGCTGATGCCGTATAGGTTCCTGCGGCCGTTGGTGCCGTAGCTGATAAAGCATAAACCGTTGGAGATACTCCTGCATACATCACTGTGCGTGCTTCATTCAATCCGCCTGCACCGGTTACATTCGCTGTTCCTCCATGGGAAACTCCATCGTAAGTAGCATCGCTCACTGTTACAACCGTGGCTGAAGCTGCCTTGCCGATGGCAAAATCCTTGTTGTCATCACTGCCAAAATGGTTCGCATCACCTGGGTAAGTATAGCTCGCATTGGCTGTACCCACATTGATATTGTTCGCATAAACCGGAGCCGGAGTCAAGCTCAAACCACCAGCACCTGTAACTGTAACTGAAGCTTGTTCAATAGCAGAACCAGTATAAGTGAACGGTGCGCCTGCCGCAATGGTAACTGTTGTTACTGAAGCTGCCTTGCCGATGGCAAAATCCTTGTTGTCATCACTGCCAAAATGGTTCGCATCACCTGGGTAAGTATAGCTCGCATTGGCTGTACCCACATTGATATTGTTCGC
>NZ_FQWO01000026.1 GCF_900129705.1 Flavobacterium granuli
ACTACCATTGACGTTTTTATTTATATTGTTAAATATCAATTAGTTGCATATTTAATTCAATCGCCTTTTTGGTTAGAAATTTAATTTGTTGTTCTTTTTGTTTCTGTAAATATATTTCAACTCCCTTCTCTACATATTGCATTCCATTACTAAATGTTTTGTAATAGAGTTCCGCTAATTTTCTTGCGGTTGCCTTTATAGCTATTGCAGCTCCTCTTCTTGCTTTTAGTTTTCTTGCAAAAGCTCCCAAGCCAGGCTGTTTGCTGACTAGTAAACTTTGGGCTGCTTGTTTAAATATTTGCCCAGATCGTGTCATTGCTTTTTTCTTACTTCTCTTATTCATCTTGCCTGATTGATTCTTTCCGGGGGCTAATCCTAACCAAGATACAAAAGCCTTAACATTTGGCCATTGTTCTATATTGTTGCCCAGTTCTGCCGTTAGTCGCATAAGACTATAATCAGTCAAGCCTGGTAAAACGGTTGGATTTGCGCCATGAATGCCCATCAATAAATCATGCAAGTTTTTTATATCTGGTTTGTTATGCCGTATAGGTTTTACTCTATTATCGTCTTTATAATCATTATTGGCTTTTTTTTTAAATTCAATCAATATTTTTTCGGTCTCTTTATCACATAGTTGGACTTGGTTTAAATAAAACAGATAGCCATCATATGCTTGTTGGAGTTCAAAAATGTATTCCTCTTTATAATTACCTTCCAAAGCCAATAGAATATCCGCTGCCTTTCTTTTTCTTAAATCTGTTGTGCAATAGCTCAATAAAACCTGAGCATCTCTTTCTCCTTCTAAAATAGCTTCTATCATTGCCATTCCGCTTGCTCCGTGTGTTTGTGACAAAACTTCTGGAAGTCGGATATTCATTTGCACTAGTGCTTTTTGCATATGAAGTATATGAGAAGATGCCATTTGCAATTTATCTTCACGCATACGAGTATAAACTCTCAACTTTCGGACAATATCCTCAGGAACAAAACTTTTTCTTAACAGACCATAACTGAATAGTTGCTGTATCCATTGACAATCCTGTACATCAGTCTTTCTACCAGGCAAGTTTTTACTGTCAGCCGGATTAACTAAACAAACATCAAAGCCCATTGCTTCCAAAATATCGTATAGAGTTATCCAATAAATCCCAGTTGCCTCCATTGCGACATGAGTTATACCATGCTCTCGCATATAGAAACCAAGCTCTTTGTAAGTTCTTGTAAAAGTTCTAAAACTTCTTACATCTTCTCCTTCAATGGAAACAAATACTTTTTCACTTCCAATATCAATGCCAGCACAATTTTTAATAATTTTTTCTAAACTACTCATCGCTTAATGATTTAATGAAATAGAAATAGGCTCAAAGTATATTATGTGAAAAGATATTACTACCATGGGGGAAATTCATCATTATTGAACTCACCAATATTACTTAATATAATACTTTGAAACAAAACTCGAACTCAGGTAATTTACACTAGTTATGCTACTGTTACACTGCCTAATTCTAATTCAGATTTTATACAAAGTTAACGTCATTTTATATTGCTTTTTTTGTAAAAAAATTAAACCTCGAA
>NZ_FQWO01000024.1 GCF_900129705.1 Flavobacterium granuli
ATCCAATCCGAAACGCTCAATACAAAACTTGGTAAACCTGCCTGCATTTTAAAGTGGTCAAATTCCACCACTTTAAAATTGAGATTGTTGATTTGTGGACATGCTAACTTAGCCATCACAGAAAGTTAAGAAATAATCTTAATTTTAGCCTATGAAACAAGTCCGCAAAATTTATGACAAAGCTTTTAAAGACACCTATCAGCATCTTTCTACTACTTTTTACTAATTATTAATAACCATATGCCTAGTATTTTTTTTACTGCTGGATCAGGTCGAGTTTATAAAGAATTGTACTTTCTTGGACGCATCTTTAATATTATAATTTCTTTTTCAAGTTCTTCAATTTTTTCTTTTTGGAATTTTAAAAGTTCTGTTTTTACATTAAAAGCAGGGATTTTTTTTTCTTTCTTAATTTCTATACTACCCTCTTCTAAAACCAACCAATTTAAAGATATCTCGCAGTATGTCTTTACGAAATTTCTAAGATTATCAATAGAAACTTTCTGTTTTTCATTTTTTAAATCATATAGCTCAGCCTTATCAATACCAAGTACCCCAGCTAGGTGAGCATACGTCTTGATATGTCCCTTTCCTTTCAGAAAATTATAGGCTGCAAAAAGGCGCTCATTATCGGTCATTTAAAAAAAGTATAAAAGTTTATTACTGATCTTTTATTTCGTTCTATAAGACTTCATAGATTATCAAATATATTAATTTTTTCTTACAAATCATCAACTGAGCTTTTAATTCACTACAGGCCTTTCGGATTTACATTGACCTACATATCAGTAGTTTAACTGCTAGTAATTCCGGATCACACCCCATAAAACAAAAAAAGCTCTAGCTATAAAAAGTTTCGGTTCTGGACAACCCTTTCAGCGTTCCAAACGCTGAAAGGGTTTTTAAAACAAAAAAAAGACACCTATCAGCATCTTTTCCATATAATATTATTCCGATATCGAAACCCCATGGCTTATTAAAACTCATCGAGTTCCGTTCAACACAACTTTATGGCTATTTTTTCTTTTAGTTCACTGAGCAATTATTTTTTAGCAGTGTTCACTGACCCGAGCCTGCAAGGCGAACGGATGAAGTAATCTTCGATTTGTCTTGATACAAAAGAAACAAAAAATCAAGTCTGAATAGTTGCTCCCGATCGCCATCGGGACCGAAAATCTCGGGCGCATTTATCTCACTAATCCCTTATTGTTATTGGTGTTCGATGAACCTCACTACGTTTCGGTTTTCCTATCGCGACCCCAGCCGCTCGTGTTGCACACTCGACTCGGGGGTCACTCCCGCCGGCCAACGCTCAAATCCTTGCCCGGATTTTCTTGGATAAAAATATAAGGGCGGGGTTGAAGCGGAAACTAACTTAGATTTTGTTTCTTACCTCTTGCTTCACGTATAACACATTAGAAAACAACACTTTAAACACAAATTAAAATCCTAATGAAATAGCTTTTTCTAGTAATTTGTAGTACATTTATAATAGTTTGACGATTTTATCAAAAAAAACATTTTAAAATCTTAGAATATGGTATCAAAAACAATTGAAACACTAAAATACTTACTATCGGAATATCGTTTTTATTTCTTAAGTCTTGCATTATTATTAGTCCTCTTGATTGATGGTTATAATAAAACTTTGCAATTAGAAAAAGAACTTATTCGGATAGAAAAAGAACTCCAAATGAATCAAACCACGTTCGAAAAAAGGCAAAAGACATATGATGAAAACGCAAAACAAAGACGGGAAGAACTTGAACGTATCAAATCGTCATTAGAAAAAAGTTTGTCCAAGAAAAACGCTGGCAAATAAAAAGACGCCATAATAAAGCATCTCTAATTTTTACATTCTACCTAACCCCCTCCCCGTATAGCAAAACCTTTAACAAAATAAACTCATCAACATATTCGTTATACCTGTGTAGAGAAAAGACTACCAATCATTTTTCTATTCCGTTGGCTCTTCAAAAAATGGAGTAACCTGATTCTTTTCAATATACTCCTCAACAATACCAACCTCATCTATGTCCACAAAATCAAGAAATTTAGCATCTCTGATTTGAGCCCACATTATATGATTTTTATCAGTTGGCTTAGTTTGTGGTTCGCGACCAAGAACAAAATATTTACCCTCTTTTTGACCACTCAACTCAATAGCTTTAGTTAAGGATATAAAACGGCTAATATCATTTTCAAGATTATAATGTCTTTTTTCAAAATCAAATACTTGCCCGGCAACAGGCACTCCATTCACTCCAATAAAATTAACTTCAACTGGCGCAAACAAATTAGCAAAGTCATCTGATGTTAATATTCGATCAATATTCACCTTGCCGGTAATTTTTGGATATAACTTAGCTTTTATATTTTGATAAACACTCGACGCATCATCTTCTAGATGAACATGCTCATCATATTCAAAAATATACTTTTCAAAAACTCGCCTATAAGTATCATTTGAGAGCGCAACGTCAATGAATTTTGGTTCAGAAAATTGGATTAAATTATTAGAATATTTTGACAAATAGCTGATATAAGAATGATTTACCCATTTTGCTTTTGAAGCAATGTCAATCGAAAATAAACAATCCGTATTTTCTCCAGTGCTTTTTATATCCTTTTCTAAGGATTTGAGATACGTTTTCAGAATCAGATAACTTTCATTACTCAATAATCCTTTTATAGCTTGCAGTTTTGAGTGAGAATATTTAAAAAAATGATGCTTTCCATCAGACATTATTAGTCCTATACTAACTCTTTCATCAAGAGTAGCACTAATAGGGATATATAATATTGAAAAAATTGTTCTCATTTTAATTTACAATAAAAGATTGCACATAGGTTCTAAATGTAATTTCACACTTTTTTTTCCATTCGTCAGAAAACAAATTTCTCTGTATTTTACTTTTAATATCCTCAATATCAATTCCCCATGACTTGGGCATAAGTTCAAGTACATTGTCTAAATTTGCTTCGCAATCTTTGGTGCAAAGGTAGAACTTTTCAACCAAGTTATCAACAGTTTCTACTAATTTACGTTTACTGCCAAAAAGTAATTTGGCAATTTCAGTATTCAAAAGCGTGTCGTCTTCTGTCAACTCTACTATTTCATATTTTAAAAAAGTACTGTTAAAAAGACATACATGATCGATTGCATAAAAAAAGTACAGCTTGTCGGGACCATAAAACAATAATAAATTGTTGTTTCCGTAATTTCTGTCCTCATTAGACAACCAAATATCAAATAATGCAATTTTTAAAAAATCGCTTTTCTGCTGTATTTTATCAGCAAAACTCTTCTCTCTAAAAGACGGGATTAGTGATAAATTAACTTCAACTGTATTCTTTAAATATCGAGAACCAAAACATTCTTTGCTAAAAAGCATAGGAGATTCTGTGTTGATTTCCTAATAAATCTAAATTTTATTTTTATCGGGAAGCTTTTTTTTATGTTTAATATTCTTAATTTTGTCGTCTAAGTCGG
>NZ_FQWO01000010.1 GCF_900129705.1 Flavobacterium granuli
AGAACAACAAATTAAATTTCTAACCAAAAAGGCGATTGAATTAAATATGCAACTAATTGATATTTAACAATATAAATAAAAACGTCAATGGTAGTTTAGATGTGGTAATAGGAATTGCAGCTTCGGGAAATACTCCTTATGTTATTGGCGGATTAAAAAAAGCAAGAGAAAATAATATCATTACTGGAAGTATTTCCTGTAATAGTGAAAGCCTGATTTCAAAAGAAGCTGATTATCCCATAGAATTGATTGTAGGCCCTGAATTCCTAACTGGAAGCACGAGAATGAAAGCCGGAACATCTCAAAAATTAGTCTTAAATATGATTTCAACATCGGTTATGATTAAACTAGGACGTATTTATGGCAACAAAATGATCGACATGCAATTATCTAATAAAAAACTGGTTCAAAGGGGAGTAGAAATGATCGTAGAAGAACTTCATATTGATGAAAAAATGGCATTAGAACTACTAAAAAAGCACAAAAGTGTTAGAGCTGTTTTATTGGCCGAAAATAAAAATCTAGAAATATAACAGCCCGAATTATAAAATCTGTCAATCATTTCCAAAAAACTAAAGATATAAAATGACTCCAAGTGCAATTCTAATCCTGATCATCATCTATTTCGGTACATTATTCTACATCTCGCATAGAGTCAGTAGAAAAGATGATGGTAATGCTGCTTTTTTTACAGCCAATAAAAACTCCAAATGGTATTTAGTTGCTTTTGGGATGATAGGAACCGCGCTTTCCGGAGTAACTTTTATATCTGTTCCGGGAGAAGTGGGTGCCGCGAGTGGCGAACAATTCAAATATTTTCAGTTCGTATTGGGTAATGCTATCGGGTTTATAATAATCACAAAGTTATTGCTCCCGTTGTATTATCGAATGAATCTGACCTCTATTTATGGATACATAGAACAGCGAATGGGGCTTTACAGCTATAAAACAGCAGCCTCTATTTTCCTAATCAGCAGAACCGTAAGCTCGGCTTTTCGACTGTATTTAGTGGTAATTGTATTGCAACGTTTCGTATTTGATTATTACAACATACCCTTTGCATTGACCGTATTGATCTCTTTGCTTCTCATTTTTTCCTACACTTACAGAGGCGGACTCAAAACAATTATTATAACGGATACTTTACAGACATTTTTCTTAGTTACTTCGGTTTTCCTGACCATTTATTTTATTTGCGACAAGATGGATTTAAGTGCCATTGGCGCTTTCGAAGAAGTGAAAAACAGTAACTATTCAAAAATATTTTTCTTTGATGATTTTCTGGGAAGCAAATTCCATTTTGTAAAACAAATATTAGGAGGAATGTTTGTAACTATAGCCATGACTGGGCTCGATCAGGATTTAATGCAAAAAAACCTGAGCTGTAAGAACATTGGCGAAGCACAAAAAAACATGTTTACCTTTACCGGAATCTTCGTACTTATCAATATTTTCTTTTTGAGTGTTGGCGCCTTGCTATACATTTATGCCAATAAAAACGGAATTGCAGTTCCGGTTGATTTAATTACAGGCAAACCAAGAACCGACTTACTTTTTCCTGAAATTGCATTGAATCATTTATCCATAATTCCGGCAATTATCTTTTTATTAGGGATTATTGCGGCCACTTTTGCTACTACTGATTCGGCCCTGACAGCACTAACTACGTCTTTTTGCGTCGATTTTTTAGGTATGGACAAGACAGAGAATAGTACTAAAAAGAATTCGGTGCGCAAAAGACATTTTGTTCACCTTGGTTTTTCGGCTTTGGTGTTTTTTGTCATTCTCGTTTTTAATTCTATCAATGACAGTTCAGTTGTAGGAATGATATTTAAGGTCGCTTCCTATACTTATGGACCTTTATTAGGATTATACGCCTTTGGATTGTTCCAAAAAACAAGAAATGTCAATGATAAATTAGTTCCATTTATATGTCTTCTGGCGCCTTTCCTTACTTATTTAATCAATGAAAACTCTAAAGTATTGTTTTCAGGTTACGTATTTGACAATGAGCTGATTGTACTCAATGGATTATTGACTTATTTGGGATTGTATGTTACAAGTTCCCATTCAAATACAAGAATAAGTTTTTAGACTTTCGAAAAAAAAACTTACTAATCAATTACAAACCAGCAATGAAACCCAGTTGCTAAAAAAATAATTAGATGAAAGATTACCTTATAAAAATTAGCCTTTACACCGCATTTTTATTTTTGATTACCAATTGTGCTATTTCCAAAAAAAACGATACGATAGCGACTTTGAAAAAAACTTCTTTGTTAGAAAACAACGACAATTATATAGCTAAGAAGAAATCTGAAAGAAAAAACTTTTTTAAAGATTCTGAAATTGAAGCTAAATGGGTAGACAGTATTTACAACAAAATGTCAGTTAAAGAAAAAATAGGTCAATTGTTTATGATATCGGCCTATTCTAACAGAGATTCAGTTCATGAAAAAGAAGTCAAAGCCCTAATAGAAGAGTACAAAGTAGGTGGTTTACTTTTCTTTCAAGGAGGTCCAATGCGTCAGGCTCAATTAACTAATGCTTATCAGTCAAAATCTGATGTCCCGTTATTCGTAGCAATAGATGCTGAGTGGGGTTTAAACATGCGTTTAGATTCGACTTATCGTTATCCTTGGAATATGACTTTGGGCGCTATTGAAAATTTGAGTTTAATCGAGAATGTAGGAAGAAATATGGCCAAGGAAAGTAAGAGAATGGGAATTCACTTCAATTTTGCCCCTGTATTGGACATCAACACCAATCCTAAAAACCCAATTATTGGTAACCGCTCTTTTGGTGAAAACAAAACCAATGTTAGTGAAAAGGCCATTGCTTTAATGAAAGGGGTACAAAGTCAAGGTGTTTTTAGCACCGGTAAACATTTTCCAGGTCATGGAGACACTTCTGCTGATTCGCACCATACTTTGCCTTTAGTCGATTTTTCCAAAGAGCGAATTGACAAGGTTGAATTGTATCCCTACAAACGAATGTTTGATGAAGGCTTAGTATCTGTGATGGTGGCTCATCTGAATATTCCAAGTTTAGAAACACAAGAAAATCATCCTTCCTCTGCATCTTACAATATAGTGACCAATCTACTACAAAAACAATTGGGTTTCGAAGGATTGATTTTTACCGATGGATTAGCCATGAAAGGCGCTACTGATTTTCTAAGTCCTGGTGATCTGGAAGTGGCTGTAATTCTTGCTGGAAATGACATTTTACTTGGCCCAATTAACGTACCGGCTAGTTTTAAAAAACTGGAATCGGCCTATGCTGACGGAATAATTACCGAAGCTCGTTTAGCACATTCGGTAAAAAAAATATTGCGCTATAAATTTAAAGCAGGATTAAACAATTACAAACCCATAGACCTAAACAATTTACATGATGACATCAATCCTTCAGAAAATGATGCTTTACATTATAAATTGTATGAAAACGCTATTACAGTTTTAAAAAATGATACCGAAATACTTCCTATTAAAAACTTAGATCAAAAAATTGCTTATGTAAAACTGGGAGATGATACCAACAGCACTTTTGTCAGTACGCTAAAAAAATATACCGAAGTAACAGAAGTAGCCAATTCTAATATTGACAGCTTAAACCAAGAGTTAAAGAAATACAATACAGTTATAGTTGGTTTTCATAAAGTGAACAAAACTTGGGATAAACAAGAATTTACAGCAACCGAATTACTATGGCTGCAAGAAATTGCAAAACACAACAAAGTGATTTTGGATATTTTTACAAAACCCTATTCTTTGTTGCCAATAACTAATTTTGATGACATTGAAGGACTAGTAGTTTCCTATCAAAACTCCGATATTAGCCAAATAGTTTCAGCCGAATTACTTTTTGGGGCTATCGATGCCAAAGGAAAATTACCGGTTTCCATCAATACCTCTTTTAAGGTCAATGATGGTCTAGCAACCGAAAAATTAAACCGCTTAGGATTTACGGCTCCTGAAAATGAAGATATGAATCCGCATATTTTATCAAAAATTGATGCCATAGCTCAAAAAGCAATCGATGGCAGAATGGCACCTGGAATGCAAGTACTTGTGGCTCGAAAAGGAAATGTGATCTTCCAGAAATCCTATGGGCACCACAGCTATGACAATACTGTTAAAGTGTCAAATTCAGATTTATATGATGTCGCTTCAATTTCAAAAATGATCTCAACACTGCCTAATGTCATGCAATTGTACGATCAAAATAAAGTAAATCTCGATACCAAATTAAAAAAAATGGTTCCCATTTTTAAGAAAACAAACAAAAAAAACATCAGCTTCAAAGATTTACTAAGCCATTATGCCGGACTTCAAGCCTGGATTCCATTTTACAAAGCAACCTTAGACGCTCAGAATAAGCCTTTGGTAAAATATTACCGTAAAGTGGCCGATAGTCAATTTTCAACAAAAGTGGCCGACAGTCTTTTTATTAGAAATGACTATCACGACACTATTATGAAAATCATTGCTGATAGCCCTTTATCGCTCAAAAAAGAATACAAATACAGTGATTTTACCTTCATCATCCTGAAAGAATATTTGGAAAAGAAGACTAAAAAGAGATTAGATGTTCTGAGTCAACAAAATTTCTACAACACTTTAGGGATGAACAATACCCTTTACAATCCCTTAGAAAAATTTGATAAAAATAATATTGCGCCTACTGAAATTGATACTTATTTTAGACATCAAGTTGTTCAGGGCTATGTTCATGACATGGCTGCAGCAATGGAGGGCGGAATAGCGGGTCATGCCGGAATTTTTTCAAATGCCATGGATGTTGCTAAAATGATGCAACTGTTTTTACAAAAAGGCAATTATGGTAATAAACAATATTTTTCCGAAAAGACATTCGATGCCTTCAATACCTGCTATTACAGTAATGAAGGTGTTCAAAGAGGTTTAGGTTTTGATAAAAGAATAAACAAAGACGGCCCTACCTGTTCCTGCGTTTCTTCATCCAGTTTTGGTCATACCGGATTCACCGGAAACATTGCTTGGGTTGACCCGGAAACAGAGATTGTCTACATATTTTTATCAAATAGAACCTATCCAGAAGTGACTGCTGAGGGAAATAAATTAGCGAAAGAGAAAATCAGAGAAGATATTCAGAAAATAATTCAGGAAGCAATCATTAAATAAAAACACTTCTATATATTTAGAAATTGACAAAACAATCCAAATTGTAAATAACAGCTTAAAAATTGAATCATGAACGCAAATCTGGAATCACTGTATAAAATTGCCCAAAAACCTTCCCGAACTATTATTGGATTAATGTCCGGCACTTCTTTGGACGGTCTCGACGTGGCTTTATGTACAATTTCAGGTTCTGGTGAGCATACAGAGGTTCAATTAGTTCAATTTGATACTGTAGATTATTCGGAAGAAACCAAGTCAGAAATAAGAAAGGTCTTTGCCAAACAAACCATTGATTTTCAGAAACTAGTTTTATTGAATGAATGGATTGGACTGCTTCACGCCAATATCATTCTGGATTGCCTAAACCGTTGGGCGATCCCAACTAACAAAGTTGATTTGGTAGCTTCTCATGGACAAACCGTTTTTCATGCCCCAAAGATTTTGCACCAACAGCAAAAATTTCCAAATGCCACTTTACAAATTGGAGATGGAGATCACATTGCCGTCAAAACAGGAATTATCACCATTTCAGACTTCAGACAAAAACATCTGGCTGCAGGTGGTGAAGGCGCTCCACTGGCAGTTTACGGTGACTATTTCCTTTTTGGAAAAAAAGGCGAAAATCGTATCATGCTCAACATGGGTGGTATCGCTAATTTTACCTATTTGCCCTCCAATAGAAAGCCCGAAGAAGTTTTTGTTACCGATACCGGAACTGGAAACACCTTAATTGATGCTTTTACCAGAATATATTTTCCTGATAAATCCTATGATAAAGATGCTGAAATTGCTAAAAAAGGGACTGTAAATTATTCTCTTCTGACCGCTTTAAAATCGGACGAATTCTTCCAAAAGCCTTTTCCAAAAACTACCGGTCCCGAACTTTTTAATGTAGAATATGTACGAAAAGCACAAAGCCAAAGCAATACAACCACTATTTCCGTTCCGGATTTATTGGCAACATTAACAAGGTTTTCTGCCGAAACCATTGCAGCAGCGATACGTTCCACTATTGACAACTCAACAGATCCTGCTGAAAGCTTTACGATCTATATGTCTGGTGGAGGCGCTCACAATCCGTTATTAGTTGAAGGATTAAAAGAATTATTGCCTTGTCCTTTTTCCACAACAGATGCTTTAGGCATTTCAGGAGATGCCAAAGAAGCGATATTGTTTGCCGTTTTAGCCAATGAAACGGTTTCTGGTGGCCATTCTGATTTTGGAATACGCAAAGGAGTTCCTTCTGTATCTATGGGGAAAATTTCGTTCCCCAATTAAAAACTAACGAATTATTAAAAACTGTATCCTTTTAATAATTACTAAAACCAAAAAGCAACCCATGACAAGAGAACGTTTAATTTCACTAGATGTATTTAGAGGATTTACTATTTTATTAATGACTATTGTCAACAATCCGGGAAGTTGGGCTGCCATTTATCCTCCTTTAGCTCATGCAGAATGGCATGGCTGTACTCCTACTGATTTAGTTTTTCCTTTTTTTATTTTTATCATGGGGACTGCAATCCCTTTTGCAATGCCGACGAAACATTTGGACTTTGCTGTCTTTAATAAAATAATCGTACGCTCCTTACGTATTTTCTGTTTAGGGCTATTCTTAAATTATTTTAGCAAAATCCAATTATTAGGTTTAGAAGGAATCGCTCTATTAGCTGCCCGATTAATGATCACTTTTGCCGTTGCTTACGCTCTTTTAGGAAACTTTAGTTTAAAAATTAAGACCTATCTTGTTTTTGGAATTTTCGCAATCCTACTATTATTGGCATACAGCCCAATGGAAGAATTTCAGAACGTAAGATTGCCTGGCGTTTTACAGCGAATAGGAATTGTCTATTTTTTTACCGCTCTTTTGTATTTAAAATCAAATCTAAAAACACAACTCCTAGTTGCGGCTTTCCTTTTATTAGGATATTGGATTCTAATGGCATTTATCCCAGTCCCTGGATTTGGCGTAGCCAATTTTGAAAAAGGAACTAATTTAGCTGCTTGGCTAGACAATTTAGTTTTAAACGGACATCTATGGAGTTCTTCTAAAACTTGGGACCCTGAAGGAATCCTGAGTACAATACCAGCCATTGCTACAGGGATTTTCGGAATGTTTGTAGGACAAATGCTAAACTTACAAACTAGCAAAATGGAAATAATCAAGAAAATAACCTTCATAGGAATCACATTGCTAGTTTTAGGTTTGCTTTGGAACACCATCTTCCCTATCAATAAATCGCTTTGGACAAGTTCTTATGCGTTGTACACTGCCGGTATAGCAACTTTATGCTTAACCTTATTATACTATATTATAGATATTGCAAACTATAAAAAATGGACTCCATTATTTTTATTTTGGGGTGTAAATCCCATGATTGTGTTTTTCTTTTCAGGTATAATTCCAAGAGTTTTATCGGCAATCAACATTCAAAACCCAGAAATATCCGGCGAACAAATCAATCTTCAAAGCTTCTTATATCAATTTTATATCGTCCCCCTTTTTAGCAACCCAATGAATGCTTCATTAATGTTTGCTTTAATATATGCTGTATTTTGGTCTCTAATCCTATGGTGGCTTTACACCAAAAAAATAATTTTTAAAGTTTAATTCCAAAAAAGTAAATATAGATTTCTATTTTACATCCACTGATAGTATTTTGGCAAAGAAATTGTGATAAATAAAGAATTGAATTTTTAGGAGTTCGATATCTTATAAATCTCATTAAAAAAACTATTTTTGATTTCCATAAAACATTCCAATCAATGAATCCAAAAAACTTTATTCTACTGTTACTTCCCTTGCTTCTATTGTCTTTTTCAAATGGAAATGCGCAGGAAAAATTGATGCATCCCAAAAACGAATTTAGAGCCGTTTGGATTGCTACTGTTGTAAATATTGATTGGCCAAAAGCTGGCACTGATCCCGTAGAGAAACAAAAAGCAGATTACCTTGAAATTCTGAATACTTATAAAAAGTTAAATTACAATGCCGTTATTGTACAAATACGCAGTGTAGGTGATGCTTTTTACCCTTCAAAACTAGCCCCTTGGTCTAAATATTTGACTGGAAAAGAAGGACAGGCACCCAATCCCTATTTTGATCCACTGGAATGGATGATTACCGAAGCACACAATAGAGGTTTTGAGTTTCATGCCTGGTTGAACCCTTATCGCGCCACGATGGATTTAAAAACAGAGGTTTTAAGTCCTGACCATGATTATTTTAAACATCCGGAATGGATGATCAAATACGGCGGAAAATACTACTATAATCCTGCTCTGCCGGAAGTTCAAACTCACTTGATTGCCGTTGTTGATGAGGTGGTTAGAAACTATGATATTGACGCCATTCATTTTGACGATTATTTTTATCCATATAAAATTGCAGGAGAAAACTTTAACGATACGGAGTCTTTCAAAAAATACGGCAACGGAATGAAATTAGATGATTGGAGACGTTTGAATGTCAATAATTTTGTAAAATATACCTCTTATTCAATAAAAAGCATCAAACCTTGGGTACAGTTTGGCATCAGTCCGTTTGGGGTTTGGCGTAATAAATCCGTGGATCCAAAAGGTTCTGATACGCAAGCAGGACAAACCAATTATGATGATTTATTTGCCGATCCAATGGAATGGATGGAACACAGCTGGATTGATTATCTTTTGCCGCAATTGTATTGGAGTTTAGATCACCGTACAGCTTCTTATTCGAAACTAATAAAATGGTGGTCCGAAAATTCTAAAAACACCGCGGTATATATTGGAAACGGAAGCTATAAAGTAAATGCCGATTCTGATAAACGATGGAACAATCCTAGTGAAATACCTAACCAAATCGATGTGACCCGATCGTATCAGAACATTAATGGAAATGCTTTTTTTAGTGCCAAATCATTTGTTAATAAAAACAAAGCCGTAACAAAACTATTGACCGAGAATCAATATAAATATCCTGCTCTTCCTTATGTGGTTCCTAACTCTCGAAAAATAGTTATGGATAAACCAACTGTTTGCAACACCACAAAGACCGATAGCACTACTACGTATACACTCAATTATCCGCTAAACGGAATGCAGCGATATGTAATGGTTTATGGAGCTAAAAACAATACTGAAATTGATGTGAATGATCCTAGTCAGATTATCGATAAGATAGCATTCAAAGAGAAAAAAGACAGCATTGACATCGTTATCAAAAAAAATGATTTAGATCCAACTTATGCTTATGCCCTTTCTTTTATTGATTATTATGGCAATGAAAGTGAAGCCACTTTATTGCATACGCCAACAGAGACAAAAACCATTCAACACCATTCAAAATAATGAAAATAGACAATAGACCTTGGTATTGGATACCTGTTTTAAACTTTGCCTCGGGCTTGCCTTATGCTATTATTATTTCGGTTTCGGTAATCATGTACAAGAATCTGGGAATCAGCAATGAAGACATTGGGATATATACCAGCCTTTTATACTTGCCTTGGGTTGTAAAACCTTTATGGAGTCCGTTTATCGATCTATATGCGACCAAAAGAAAATGGTTTATAGCCATGCAATTACTTATTTCAATCGCCTTTTTAATTGTAGGATTAACGATTCCGATGAATCATTTCTTTGTAATAAGTCTGGCTGTTTTTTGGGTAGCAGCTTTTGCCTCGGCTTCGAATGATGTGGCCAGCGACGGCTTCTACATGTTAGCTTTAGAAAAAGACCAGCAATCTTTTTTCCTGGGAATACGAAGTACTTTTTACCGCCTTTCGATGCTTACCGGAAATGGACTCGTGGTAATTATAGGTGGCTATCTCGAACAGGAATATGGCGATAAACAAAAGGCATGGTCCTATACGATGATCATCGTTGGTTTAATAATGACTCTACTTACTATTTATAATTATTTTGCCACACCAAAAACAGAAATATCGACTCCTCTAAAAGAATCTAATAAAACCTCAAACGCTAGTTTTGGAGCCGTTTTTACCAGTTTTTTTCAAAAAAAACAAATCGGTTTGATTTTAGCCTTTATCCTATTATTCCGATTAGGGGAATCTCAATTGTTAAAAATGCTGACTCCTTTTTTAATTGACGATAAAGGAGTTGGCGGATTAGGCCTGACCACTCAAGACGTAGGAGTAATCTACGGAACCTTTGGAGTCGTTGCGTTGACTGTGGGCGGAATCATTGGCGGAATCGTTATTTCAAGAGACGGACTCGGCAAATGGATGTTACCCATGATTTTAGCGATGCATTTGCCTATCATTGGATTCATCCTTCTCGCTTCTTTTCATCCTGCCTCTGTTTATTATATTTACGCTGTCGTTATTGCTGAACAGTTTGGTTATGGTTTTGGCTTTGCCGCATTTATGATGTATCTAATTTACGTTGCCGATGGCGAGTCAAAAACCTCCCACTACTCCATTGCTACAGGATTTATGGCTTTAGGGATGATGCTTCCCGGAATGGTTAGCGGTTACATTCAGGAATATTTGGGTTATACTAATTTCTTTATTTGGGTGTTTCTGGCAACGATACCGGGACTGATACTATCTCGTTTTCTGGTATTTCCAAAAGAATTTGGAAAAAAAACAGAGGAAAAGTAATTCGAAGGAATTATTAAGGTAAATCTACTCATGCTAACTATTTACAAAAAATGACATTAGAACAAAAAATAGGACAATTCTTTTTTCCTGCTGTTTTTATAAACGATACCGAAGAAAATATTCAAGCAACAGAACGCTTGATTAAGGAACATAACATTGGCGGACTTACCTTTTTTCACAGTAGGGCGAGCGCTGCGACTAATTATGAAACCAAGAAAAAAATTGTATTCAACGACGACAGCTACCAGCGTTTGAAAGACCTTATAGCTCGTTATCAAAAATGTGCCACTACTCCGCTTTTAATGAGTATCGATGCCGAATGGGGATTAGCGATGCGTGTCGAAAAAACTCCGCAATATCCTTACGCTATTACTCTTGGCGCTTTGCCGGTGAGCGAATCTCATTTAGTTTATGAAGTGGGGAAACAAATTGGACTTGACCTAAAATCTGCGGGAATTCATTACAATTTAGCACCATTAGCAGACATTAACAACAACCCGAATAATCCGGTTATCGGTTATCGTTCTTTTGGTGAAAATAAGGAAAAAGTGGCTCATTTTGCTCTTGAATACCTCAGAGGAATGAATGATGTGGGAGTTTTAGGCTGTCTCAAACATTTTCCCGGACACGGAAACACCAATGTAGACTCACACTTAGGACTGCCAATCATAGACGCCACTATAGAACAATTATTGGACAACGAATTGTATCCTTTCATCAAAGGAATTGAGAATAATGTGGACTCCATTATGATAGGACATCTCGCAGTTCCTGCCTTGAATGAGGGCAAAAATACTTCGGCAACCTTATCTAAATCTATTATTGAAACTCTTTTGCGAGAGCAATTACATTATGATGGATTAGTGATTTCGGATGCTTTAAATATGCATAGCGTTTCCAAATTGTACGACCAAAAAGGTCAGCTCGAATGGGAAGCTTTTAATGCCGGAAATGATGTATTGTGTTTTGCCGAAAATGTTCCCGAAGGCATTCAAGAAATTCTAAAAAATGCAAGTCCGGAGCGTATTGAAGCCAGTTACAATCGTTTGATGAAATGCAAACAGAAAGCAGGAATTCTTGATCAAATCAATCCTATTTCAGCAACATTTCATTTTGAAGCGGCGGCTGTTTTAAACCGAAAAATTGCCCAAAATTGCCTTACAAAACTAACCAATAACAACAATAGCGCTACGGTTTTAGATGCTTTCCAAAAAGGGAAACTAGCCAAAATAAGCCTTTATAAAAACACCGAGAACGAATTTTTTAAAGCGCTAAACCAAAAACTTCCTTCTCCTGATTTTGCAATCGAAATGGGCGAAACACATTCAATTGATTCTCTTTTAAATAGCCTCGATGAATATGACACTCTACTTATTGCTCTATTTGTTCCAAAGGCAAAACCAATGAATCATTTTGATATTGAAGAAGCGGTTTTACTCTTTTTAGAGAAACTGTTGGCTACTAAAAAATGTGTTTTATATGTTTTTGGCAATCCTTATGCTTTGCAAGTAATTCCAAATCTAAAATCAGCGGTAGGTATCGTACAGGTATACCAAGATTTCGTAGAATTTCAAGAAACAGCCGCGCAACAATTATTGGATAATTCTGAATGCAAAGGAACATTACCGGTAATTATCAATGGTTTGTAATTATAATTTAAACCAATCATTAACGAAATAGCCAAATACTATCGATGTATAAATTTTAATCATCAAACCTTATTGCTACATACTCGTTGTTTGTCTTATTTTTGCAGCAGAATAAAAAATTAATCTAAAATAAATAATATGTCATTAGTAGGAAAAAAATTCCCAAGCATTGCAGTAGACGCCATTTCAGAAATGGGTGATAATTTGAAAATCAACATCTTTGAAGAAGCAACAAAAAACAACAAAAAAGTGCTTTTGTTTTGGTACCCAAAAGACTTTACTTTTGTTTGTCCAACTGAACTACACGCTTTTCAAGCAGCTTTGCCGGAATTTGAAAAAAGAAACACAATCGTAATTGGTGCTTCTTGTGATACCAACGAAGTGCATTTTGCATGGTTAAACACACCAAAAAACAATGGTGGAATTGAAGGAGTAACTTACCCAATTCTTGCCGATACTAACAGAAACTTATCTAATATCTTAGGTATTCTTGATATCGATTCAACTGAATACAGTGAAGAAACAGATTCAGTAATTGTTGAAGGTTCTAATGTTACTTTCAGAGCAACTTATTTAATTGATGAGACAGGTAAAATTTTCCACGAAAGTGTAAATGATATGCCTCTTGGTCGTAACGTAAACGAGTACTTACGTATGGTTGACGCTTACACGCACATTCAAGAAAAAGGAGAAGTATGTCCAGCAAACTGGGAAGCCGGTAAAGAAGCGATGAACGCTGACAGAAAAAGCACTGCTGAATATTTAAGCTTAAATTAATAAAAAAACATCCTCCTAATGGCAATTAAAGCACTTTGGGTGTATTTAATTGCCATTATTTTTTCCTTAAACTTTAAAAATTATAAATTATGTTAATCGATTTAAACGAAGATACATTAGCTGACTTAATCACTAAAAATGATAAAGTTGTCGTACAATACTCAGCTTCATGGTGTGGAAATTGTCGCATTATGAAACCAAAATTCAAAAAATTGGCTTCAGAAAACGATGCGATTACTTTTGTACTTGTTGATGCAGAAAATTCTCCAGAATCAAGAAAATTAGCTAATGTGAGTAATTTACCAACTTTTGCCACTTTTGTAAATGGAAAATTAGTAAACGAAACTCAAACAAATAAGCAAGAAGTACTTATAGAATTAGTTAACGAAATTGTTTAATTGTAAAATCGGTCAATCGTTGATTTATTCAATAAATCAGGAGACGATGACCCAATTTACGTACAAACGATTAAACAAATAAACAACAAGCAATGAAACTACCCGTAATAAAGCATCTAACGCAGTTTATCGAAGAAAACGATCAAGATTATATCATAGAAACCATTGAAGTTCTGGAAGCAATGACAGAAATCCCGTCTTTGAAAGATGAAGAATTGGATGTTATTGGGGAACTTATTTCTAATATGTACGGTGCGCTAGAAGTGCATAAATTAGTAAAAAACGGCACCGATAAAAAAGAGGCTTTGAATACTTTTATGAAAAGGGTTTTAGGCTCTATTGACAAATAGAATTCTTTACCCCATTATACTACTAGAGAAACGTGCTTAGAAATGAGGGCGTTTTTTTTTGCCCTTTCATTAGACTACCCTTTTCCTATTGTTCTAAAATCTCAAAACCATCCCTATAATTCTTAAATAATTTTCATACTTTTGAACCTCATTAAAAAAATAAATTATGGCTTCGATAACATTAGGAGGAAATCCAATAAACACTTCAGGAGAGTTACCAAAAGTAGGAACTAAACTATCTGATTTCAAATTAGTAAACAGCGATCTTTCTGTTGCTACAATGAGCGACTTTGCCGGTAAAAAACTAATTCTAAATATTTTCCCAAGTATCGATACCGGAACTTGTGCTACCTCTGTTAGAAAATTTAATGAGACTGCCGCTAACTTGGCAAACACTGCCGTATTGTGCATTTCAAGAGATTTGCCTTTTGCTCAAAAACGTTTTTGTGGTGCCGAAGGAATAGAAAATGTAATCAACTTATCTGACTTCCAAGAAGGTAGTTTTGGTAAAGCAAATGGATTAGAAATCACTGACGGACCATTGGCAGGATTACACTCCAGAGCAATCATAATTGTAGACGAAAACGGAGTAATTACCCACACCGAACAAGTTGCTGAAATTGCTGATGAACCTAATTACAAAGCTGCATTAGCTGCACTATAATACCTCATTAATGGAATTTCAAAAAGACAACAGCTTCGTTACCGGAAGAATGAAAAGCATGACCTATGCGCTTCAAGGAGCCATAAAATTGATTACTACTGAACATAGCATAATGGTTCAATTTTCTATAGGAATATTGATGACAATTGCCGGTTTCTATTTTGGTATTTCCAAGACAGAATGGCTTTTTCAAACTTTAGCTATAGGACTAGTAGTCAGTATCGAAGGTTTAAATACCGCTGTAGAAAAAATTGCTGACTTTATTCACCCCAATTATCATGAAAGAATTGGGTTTATCAAAGACATTGCAGCCGGAGCCGTTTTTTTTGCTGCTATGACAGCCATAGCAATCGGTTTAATCATATACATACCTATATTATTCTAGGTATAACTACAATAAAGAATGGCTAAAACAACAAAAAAAGAACCCTTACAAAAAAAAGACGGATCTAAATCTGAAGCCGGTAAACCTTGGGAAATAACAAAACAGCACAAGATTGTCTTGGGCTGTCTTTTGGTGTTGTTTTCTATCGCCTTATCGCTTGCTTTTATTTCATTTTACATTCATGGGCAAGAAGACCAGAGTGCTGTAGCTGAATTGACCGACAGAACAGAAACGGTTCAAAACTGGCTCGGGAAATTTGGTGCTTTTTTGGCAGATCTAATCGTTTATAACGGTTTTGGCTTGGCCTCTTTCCTATTTGTCCGTTTGTTTTTCTTAACAGGAATCTTTTTAATACTGAATCTTTCTTCGAAAAAACTAAAAGGAATTTGGTTCTGGGACTTATTTGCCATCATTATTCTATCGGTTTTATTTGGTTTTTTCGCTACCTCTTTACCCGAATTAGGAGGAGTTGTAGGCTATGAACTCAATTTGTTTTTACAGGATTATATCGGAAAAACAGGTACGCTTTTGACGCTGGTTTTTGGTTTGATTGTGTATCTTATTTTCAAACTCCAATTATCTCCTGAAAGAGTCCAATCTTTCTTTGAAAACACCAAAAAAGACATTAAAACAGACTTGAGTTCCCTCGCGATGAGCAAAAACGAAGGCGCCTATAATTTGGAAGAATTTGCTGTTGCCGAACAAAACGAACTTGAGGATATTGTTTTGAAACCAAAAGTTTCCCAATTTGAGATTAACAAAGAATCATTGAAACCTACCATTTCACATTCTTCCGAAATCAATTTAGACCCTATTACAAAACCTATTACTGTCCCTCCTCCTTTTACCAATGACAACATAAATCCTTTGGATTCTTTTGTGATTGAAACAGCTCAGGAAGAAGATATTATCGAAGAAAATCTAGCTTCCAGATTGGTTTCTGATTTTGGATTATTCGATCCTACTTTGGATTTATCCAATTATAAATATCCTACAATTGATTTATTAAAAGAATATTCAACTGGCGGAATTACCATTAACCAAGAAGAATTAGAAGAAAACAAAAACAAAATTGTAGATACTCTTCGCAATTATAAAATTGAGATTGCACAAATAAAAGCAACCGTTGGACCATCGGTCACTTTATATGAAATTGTTCCCGAAGCAGGAATCCGTATTTCTAAGATCAAGAGTTTAGAAGACGATATTGCTTTGTCACTTTCGGCATTGGGTATCCGTATTATTGCTCCTATTCCTGGAAAAGGAACCATAGGAATCGAGGTTCCTAATAAGAATCCTACGATGGTTTCGATGAAAAGTGTTATTGGCTCAGCCAAATTCCAAGAAGCCGAAATGGAACTTCCTATCGCCCTTGGAAAAACCATTTCCAACGAGACTTTTGTGGTAGATTTGGCCAAAATGCCTCACTTATTGATGGCTGGTGCTACCGGACAAGGAAAATCAGTTGGTTTGAATGCGGTTTTGACTTCGCTTCTTTACAAAAAACATCCTGCCGAAGTGAAGTTTGTCTTGGTCGATCCTAAAAAAGTAGAATTGACTCTTTTTAATAAAATTGAAAGACATTATTTAGCCAAACTTCCTGATACCGAAGACGCTATTATTACTGATAATGCTAAGGTTGTGAACACCTTGAATTCGCTTTGTGTGGAAATGGACAATCGTTATTCGTTATTGAAAGATGCGATGGTGCGAAACATAAAAGAATACAATGATAAGTTCAAAGCCCGAAAACTGAATCCTGAAAATGGACACCGTTTTCTTCCTTACATCATATTAGTTGTCGATGAGTTTGCCGATTTGATTATGACTGCAGGTAAAGAAGTTGAAATTCCTATCGCCCGATTAGCTCAATTAGCGCGTGCTATTGGAATTCACTTGATTATTGCTACACAACGACCTTCGGTAAACGTAATTACCGGTTTGATAAAAGCCAACTTCCCAGCGAGAATCGCTTTTAGAGTTACCTCCAAAATTGATTCCAGAACCATTTTGGATACACAAGGAGCGGATCAACTGATTGGACGCGGAGATTTACTTTATACTAACGGAAATGATGTTGTGCGCGTACAATGTGCTTTCATTGACACACCCGAAGTGGAGAAAATCACTGATTTTATTGGTTCCCAAAAAGCATACGCGACGGCTTACCTACTTCCAGAATTTGTAGGAGAAGATAGTGGCATCAATCTTGATATGGATATCTCCGAAAGAGACACCCTATTTAGAGAAGCTGCAGAAATTATTGTAAATGCCCAACAAGGTTCGGCATCATTGTTGCAAAGGAAACTGAAGTTAGGCTACAACAGAGCCGGTCGATTGATTGACCAACTTGAGGCAGCCGGAATCGTAGGACCGTTTGAAGGAAGCAAGGCCAGAAGCGTTAATATCCCAGACATGAGTTCTCTTGATCAATTTTTCAACAATGAACAAAACAATTAATATCATGAACAAAATTATCCAGATTGCATTTATTTTACTTTTTAGCTTTTCAATACAAGCACAAGACAAAAAGGCAAAAGACCTTTTAGATCAAGTAACATCAAAAGTGAAAAGCTATGACAATATTGTAATCGATTTCAAATATTCCTTGAACAATTCCAAAGAAAACATCAATCAGGACAGTAAAGGAAATGTAACCTTGAAAAACAATCAATATGTTTTGAATTTCATGGGAATTACTAAAATTTTTGACGGAAAGAAAACCTATACCATTGTCCCTGAAGATGAAGAAATCACCATCTCTAGTTTTAATGAAAAAGACGACAATGCCATTACCCCATCAAAGATGTTGACTTTTTTCAATAGTGGTTACCGTTATACTATGGCTGATTTACAAAACATCAAAGGAAGAAAGATTCAGTATATTAAACTGCTTCCAACCAACGCCAGAGATCAAAGAAAAGAGATCCTATTGGGAATCGATGTACAAACCAAGCACATCTACAATTTGATTGAAGTAGGTAAAAAAGGAACAAAAACAACTTTAACCGTTAATTCTTTTAAAACCAACCAACCTTTATCAAAAAATCAATTTACCTTTGCCGAAAGTAAATATCCAAATTATTACATCAATAAATTAGATTAATCCGTAGGTGAAAATTCTTGACAAATACTTATTAAAAACATTCCTGATTACATTTACTACGGTATTTGTAATCTTGTTTTTTATATTCATACTTCAAACCATTTGGTTATTCATAGCTGAACTGGCAGGTAAGGATCTGGATATCTTTATGATTATTAAGTTCCTGCTGTTTTCGATGCCTCGAATTATACCCTTGGTCTTACCCCTATCGATACTGCTGGCTTCCATTATGACTTTTGGTAATTTGGCCGAAAACTACGAATTTGCTGCTATGAAATCTTCTGGGATATCATTGCAAAGAGCCATGAGAAGCCTTACGATATTCATCTTCTTGTTAAGTTTTGTTGCCTTTTTATTTGCCAATAATGTGATTCCTTATGCCGAATATAAGTTCATCAATTTTAGAAAAAACATTGCCCAAGTAAAACCAGCCTTAGCTATAGCTGAAGGACAGTTTAGTGATGTAGGCCCATATAATATCAAAGTCAATAAAAAATCAGGAGACAATGGAAACATCCTTACAGGAATAACCATTCATAAAAAATCCAGTGTAGGTGATGGCAGTAAAACAGTCATTAAAGCCAAAGACGGTGTATTAATCAGTAGCGAAAAATCAAGTATCCTGCAATTAGTCCTTAATGACGGTAATTACTACGAAGATATTGTTCCAAAAAAATATACCGACAGGGAAAAATTGCCTTTTGCCAAGAGTTCTTTCAAAAAATATACCATCAATATTGACTTATCGCAATTAAACGCCAATACTGTTGATGATACTGACATTAGCAACACTAATACCATGCTGACTGCCAATGAACTAAATTACACCTTAGATTCATTAAGCAAAAATTTAAAAACGGAGATTATCTCCTATTCAGAAAACATCAATCTAAGAACAGGAATTCCCAATACAGTTGCTCCCGTACAAGAGGTCAAACAAAAAAAGAAAACACTTCCTAATAATCTGTTGTCCTTGTACTCTAATGAGCAAAAGTCAGAAATCCTGAAAATGGCCAACAGTAACGTGGTCAGTACCGGTTATTCCATTGAGAGTACTAAAGCCAGTTTATTAAACAAACAAAAAAACATCAACAATCACTTATTGGCTTTTTATGATAAATTTGTAATTGCCTTTGCTTGTTTTTTAATGTTCTTCATCGGAGCTCCTCTTGGTGCTATCATTAGAAAAGGTGGTCTTGGCCTTCCCATTGTTTTTGCCGTACTTATTTTTATTGCTTTTCATTTCATCAATACTTTTGGAAAAAGAATCGCCCAAGAAAATGAATTATCTCCTTTTATGGGTGCGTGGATGTCTTCCTTTATTCTTAGTCCACTGGCGATATTACTGACTTACAGAGCGACTAACGATATCGGACTTATCAATATGGATGTCATTTTGGCTCCTTTCCAAAAATTATTTCAAAAACTATTTCCATCTCAAAAATAAACACCAATCATGGTTCAGAATACAATACAACTCAACACAATAGAAGAGGCAATCGAAGATATCCGTCAAGGAAAAGTAATCATTGTTGTGGATGATGAAGATCGCGAAAATGAAGGTGATTTCTTGGCTGCAGCCGAAAAAGTTACACCCGAAATGATCAATTTCATGGCCACTCACGGACGCGGATTAATTTGCGCCCCATTAACAGAAAGCCGTTGCAAAGAACTTGGCTTACATGTTATGGTAACCAATAATACAGATCCTATGGAAACTGCTTTTACCGTCTCTGTCGATCTAAGAGGTAATGGAGTTACCACTGGAATCTCAGCTGCTGATAGAGCTAAAACTATTTTGTCATTAGTAGATTCTGACACTAAACCCCATGATTTAGCCAGACCCGGTCATATTTTTCCCTTGATTGCAAAGCAGGGTGGTGTTCTAAGACGCACAGGACATACCGAAGCCGCTATTGATTTTGCCCGTTTGGCTGGTTTTAAATCGGCAGGTGTGATTGTCGAAATCATGAATGAAGACGGAACTATGGCCCGTTTACCACAATTGGTTGAAGTTGCTAAGAAATTCAATTTAAAATTGGTTTCTATCGAAGCACTTGTTGCTTACCGCATGCAGCACGACAGTCTGATTATCAAGAAAGAAGATTTTGACATCAATACCCGTTTTGGAACTTTTCGTTTGAGAGCTTATCAGCAAACAACCAACAAACAAATCCATATTGCCTTGACTAAAGGAACTTGGAACCTAGGTGAGCCTATATTAACGCGAATCAATTCCTCACAGGTGAATAATGACCTATTGGGCACCTTGACCAACAATGCCGACCAGCAACTGGACGATATGTTTAAAAAAATCAACGAAGAAGGAAAAGGAGCTGTTATTTTCATCAATCAGGACATGCAATCAGTCAATTTACTGAGTCGTATCTCTGAATTGAAAGAATTACAGGCCGCAGGAGAAATGAAAGCACCTAAAATTAAAATTGACAATAAAGATTTTGGAATTGGAGCACAAATACTTCATGATATCGACATTTCAAAGATCCGATTGGTCTCAAATACGGAGCAAGGAAAGCGTGTTGGAATGATAGGTTATGGCCTTGAAATAACAGAATACGTCAGCTACTAGCGCTATTTCGTTTTATTTCTGAAAAATAATTTTTCGCTAAAGCAAAGGAAATGAAACAATTAAAAAATAGTTTAAAAAACAGCTGAAATTTTTATCAAAATTGTTTTTGTAAACCGAAAAGAGTGCTTATATTTGCACTCGCAATCAGCAAATGATCGCACAGACTGGAGAAATGGCAGAGCGGTCGAATGCGGCAGTCTTGAAAACTGTTGACTGTAACAGGTCCGGGGGTTCGAATCCCTCTTTCTCCGCCAGTAGAAATACTAAACGAAGCAAACCCTTCTAAATCTTATGATTTAGAGGGGTTTTTTCATTTGCGGTAAATCAAATTATTCATTAAATCTCAAAACTTAGGTGTCTTTTGAGGTGTCATTGAAATTATATTTTTCAAGTGACACCTATCTCAAAAGTTACCTGTTCAACATTTGTTCAAATACCTTTTCACTATTTGAACATCTTGTTTGGAAGTATTACAAAGTTTAAATTTAATAATAACTAAAAGGTCACCAACCATGAACACAGCCGTATCCGTTCTCTTTTATATAAAGAGATCAAAAGTCAATAATGATGGCATCTGCCCTATTTACGTGCGTGTCACAGTACAATCTAAACGATTTGAATTTAGCAGTAACAAGTTTGTAAATCCTGAGAAATGGTCAAATGAAGGATCTAAAGTTAAGGGAAACAATGAAGAGACTCGTTCAATAAACAGTCATCTTGAATATTTAAAATCTAAAATTTTAGAAGCTGAAAAAAAATTATACAAAAAGGATGTCATTATATCTTCTGAAAATCTAAAGAATGAAATTTTTGATCTCCACGACAACCAACGAATGCTTATCCCAATCTTCAAAGATCACAACAATAAAATAAAAGAATTAGTGGGTAAAGAATATGCGCCAGGAACACTAGAGCGCTATAGCACCTCTCTAAAGCATACTATCGAATTTCTAGAATGGAAATACAAAGTTTCTGATATAGACATTAACAAAATAGATCACGCTTTTGTAACCGATTATGAATTCTATTTAAGAAGCGTTCGCAATTGTGCCAACAATACAGCTGTAAAATACTTAAAGAATTTCAATAAAATAATCAAGATTTGCATAGCTAACCATTGGATAGAAAGAAACCCATTTGCCAACTACAAGTCGAAAGTCAAAGAAGTAGAAAGAGTCTATTTATCCGAAGACGAAATCCAAAATATAATCAACAAAGATTTCAAAACGGAACGATTATCGCTAGTACGGGATATCTTCCTTTTTAGCTGCTTTACAGGCTTAGCATACATTGATGTCAAAAACCTAACAAAGTCGCATATAAGCCTTGGAATTGACGGAGAGAAATGGATATTCACCCACCGTCAGAAAACCGAATCGGCTTCAAAAATTCCAATCCTTCCAATAACACAAATGATTATTGACAAGTATCAGGACCATCCGGAATGCAACAATCAAAACAAACTACTTCCTATTTTGAGCAATCAGAAAATGAATGCCTATTTGAAAGAAATAGCGGGCGTTTGCGAAATCGAAAAAGAACTAACATTTCACATTGCCCGACACACTTTTGCGACGACTGTAACATTAACAAATGGTGTCCCAATAGAAAGCGTGAGCAAAATGCTCGGACATAAAAACTTACGAACGACACAACATTATGCAAAAGTTTTGGATAGAAAAGTTAGTGAGGATATGATGATTTTGAAAAGCAAATTTACAATTGATTATTCTCAGAAATCAAATTCAAGCTTGATATAATTTAATTTAATTCCAGAATCAAACACTACGAATTCCAGAATTCTGAAGTAAAATGCAAACACTATTATAGTAAATTACCGTATCAAACACTATACTACATCGGCTAATTTTTGTTTTAGATCTTTTAATAATTTACTGTGAACTTTTTGAAAATTTTGCAGAAAGTCAATATTAGATTTAAGTTTTTCAATTTCTATTTTTTTCATTAAATCTTCCTTGCTTTCTTCCGTACTCTCAATCAAGTCAAAATCCTTTTCTTTGTGAAGAACAAATTTAATAATCTTAACATCAATATCTTCTGTTAATCGGGGTGCATTTTTTAACCATTCTTCCTGCTCACTGGTGCTTAATTCTAAAGCAGCATTATGTAAAGCTTGGTCTATGCAAATTCTGGCATATTTATCTACATCTTTGGCTATTTCAAACCATACATCACTTTTGGATGCTTTTTTAGCTGCATCTTTATGCTTATCAGCAAGAGCATTATCAAAATAAAAAGAGCGCGGTCGTTTAGGATTTAATTTAACCAGAAATTCAAAGATGGGCTCGAAATTCTTAAAAGACTTTGAGTTTCCTGGCATTTTCCATCTATGGCTCCAAATCCTTAATATAATATCAAAGCATTCTTTTTCAAGCACTATTTTCTCTTTGCCAGTGGCCTTTTCCGCTTCACTCATCTTTATGGCAAGATAATGTGCCATCCATCTGCCTAGAGTGTCAACACTTGGTTCCAATTGTAATTCGTTAACTAGCAACTTACCCAAGTTGATGGCTTTCTGATATACTTCTGATTTTTCCATCTGGTGATAATATAAAAATTTTACTTACTGATTCTTTGTATTTGTGGTCATCCATATACCGCCTGTATATCTGATTTCGCCCTAGTATCACTTTGAATATAATTTCACATTTATAATCATTGCAAAGTTGTTTTAAAAACGGCAAAGTTGCCATCATACGGTTACCGACATGCTGTGGCTCGTCATCACGCGAACTATTGTAACTTGCATAAAGCAGATTGATTACAGATGGCTCTGTAGATGTATTAAAATATATTTTTTTGCCATTATCCGAAACTGATAGGTTAAGTTTTTTAATAATTTTCTTTCCTAGTTCATATGGCGGGAATCTGATTTCTCCCGCAAAAGGATCAAATTCGTCAAGTCGTTTTGAAATATCAGGATCCTTTATCCATCCTTTAAGCATAAAAGGTATAGATTTTATTTCCATACGTTTTTCTTTGTAAGACGGTAACTTATAATCTCGGCTGTCAACGCAGGTTGATAAAGCATTTAGCAAAGCTTCTGAACTACCAGGCGACACTAGAGCCGATGATACGTAATACGTTCCTTTAATGGTGCTGTTATTCTCTTGCCAGGAGCCTTGTATATTTAACCAAGTTTCTCCATTTCGTTTCTCTATTAGCGAATCCATAAATTCATTGTCCGATATCAAAAGCTGCTTATTATCATTATAGTTACTTTTTACCCAAGATGGACTGGTAATTGGAACTGGATCTCGAAAATCCGAAAGCCATTTTCCATCTGGACTTGTAAGCAAATGGCTTGACAGCCATTCGTTCCAATCATCATCACTCCAATCTCTTCTGATAACGGTTGGCATTTTTTCAAGCAATTGTGCTGCTACAACCATTAAGGAATGATATGAAATATAAAAATCTAGGCGATCAGTTTGGGGGTAACTACTCTTGTAATTATGAGTGCTATGATCGCTGGAACTATTCCACAAGCCAACGCGCGGATCTTCATTATATCCTCCGCTTATAGTTCCCCATTTTTCCTCAACAACTATCGCCGCAAGATCTTCCACTTGTTTTTCGGATATGCCGAAAACGTCCCCTAATGGTTTAAACCAATAGTTATCGAAATCATATCCAAAATAAAAATTATCTTTTTTCTCAACTTCTTCTTCCGCGTGTAGGTAACTGTCAGTTTGATAGTTGTAATCAACCGTTTCGATTGGAAAATCAGATTTCGTTACTTTGCTCAGTGAATTAACTTCCTCAGCTGTATAAATTCTAGGCGTATTCTTTATAATATTCAGCGCAATATCGGCAGCAAATTTTTGAATCAATATATGTTTCTCATTTAGGGCGTAATACTTAACTATCGCAGCATGCTTCTCGATACTTGAAGCTTTTTCCAAGGAAACCCTACTTAATGCTATAAATAAGTATAGACGGGCATGCAAATTGTAGAAAGGATAATTTTTGACCCCAAACTCTCTTGCAGAGTCTTGCTCCAACCAGTAGAAAAGATGGTCTATAATTTCATTACAATCATTGTGAAATAATTCCCGAACGCAATGTGCAGCTTTCCATCGAATTTCTGATTTTGGAGAAGCAAGTGAGGACCATATGAAACCTGCTGTACTTCGTGAAATGTCTAATACGTCATTATAAGTTGGATCCGGTAAGCCGTCACCAAAATCCTCATCAATGTGCAATTCAAATCTAGAAAGAGTGTAATCTAGTAAATCTAACGCTTCCCCTTGGGTAAGTTGGCAACTCGAAATAACTGCAAATCCAAATAGCTTCTCGGCATCCACAAATTCATTTCCAGCAGCCAAGCCTTCAAAAATTCCACTTTGCAACGCTAAAATTTGCTCACCGTCCAAGGAAATTTTTTCAATAGTCGATTTATAATGCCAACTTATAACCAGTTCTTGCGCAAATTTTTGTCCAATGGAAAATAGTAAAGGAAATAGCTTTTTCTTAAAACTCACTTTTGACTTCCAATCTGATGGGAGCTCCTGGAAAATTTCCTCTATATCATGCAGTGATATGTTTCGAACGTTCAGTGAATTGCCAAGAAAATTATATATGTCGTTTTCTTCAATACGATTAAGGACATTTTTCCAGAATTCAGATTTTGGTATCCATGGATTGCGGTCTTCTATTTTCATCTCGAATTTAGCCAAGGATGTACTAAGTTCATCAACCGTACATAAATCGGAATCCAAAAAGATCTTTTCCCAATCAAAAGCTTTGTCCTCTTTTTCTTGTAGACTTCTAACTTCGCTTTTCTTTTCTAAACTCATTTCTTTTGTAAATGAATTTATGATGTCATCCAGTGCATTATTTTTGATGCCAGCCCGATCTGATGACTCCTTAAGGGAAATCCAATATTCTTGGGATGCGCCTTCTTTTTGTACACGAGGCAATAACTGGTCAACCAATATTTTTTTGGCTTGCAATGAAACTGGGCTTTCAATCAACTTCCCAACAATATTACGGATTTGGTCGATGTTAAGAAAGGTAGCTAAAGCGATTGCGGTATGGATCGAAATTTTTTCACTATAAAGTAATTCCTGTATCAGAGCTGATTCAACCCATTCAAATCTTCCAATGTCCCTCTCGCGCCATCTACTCAAAGCTGCTATTCCGCTTGAGGTACATAATCTTGTGCAAACTTGTACTGCTTCGCCTCTGTCCCAGTGTTTTTCCCGAAGATTTTCACCTACTAGCTCCGCTACCCGGATAAAACGGTAAGCAAGTTCTGGAACCGGATTGGTGTTGTTTACAGCCTGTTTAGCAATAGCTTGCGTCGCTTCCCATCGCTGGTAGATTTCATCTCCGAACTTGGAAACGATTTCAATAGCATACTCAAAGTACACACTTGCATCATCACTTGAAACGACTAAAACCGCACGAGATAGCGCAATATATCGATCTGCACTTTCTTCTGGACCATCTTCTCTAAATGATTTAATGTGCCTAAACGCAACTCCCTCATATTCTTTCGCAAAAGTTCTTAGGTGTGCTAATCGATAAGCAATTCGTATTAGGTTAATTTTTTGATTAACTCTTATGGAAGTATTATTTTGAATATATAATATAAAAAATTCATTTAACTCTTCCTTCGAGCAATTCTTAGACCATTTAAAAATAGAAATATACAGGTTTGCAATTTCTGATGAGAAATTATCACTGTTTCTGTAACGTCCTTTAAGGGCCAGGTTAGATTTTTGTATTACTTCCTTAACAAACAACAGTATGTTAGATGGTTGATTTATTAAAATGCTAAGGCGCGCTTGATACAATGGTAGTAACCCAGTAATTATAAATTCAAATTCCTTTTGATCATCATGTTGCCGATGCTTCTTTTCTCCCTCCATTAAATTTGTTGGCATAACACTGTCGATATCAGCCGTATCATTTTTACTAATATGCAACCTGATAGCCAAAGACCTTAAATACTTCTCCCGATCATCACTAAAATGCGAATTATAGACCATTTGATTGGCTCGCTCCGGAAAATAGTAGTTAAGGGATTTCAGAATTTTTTTTTCAGGTAAATTCCTTTGTAAGCATGCTTCTAAAAATGAAAGAATTCCAGGGGTAATCGAATCGTTGTGTCTATTGGTGTCAACCTTTATGCGATTTCTTTCAGTACTTAGTGCTTTTAAACATTTTTCTAGTAATATTCCATCTGGAAATTGTCCAACTTTGCCCAGTTCATCTGTAATCGCAACGACGTAATAAGGATTGGAACTAACTTGCTCCAATATTTTAGTAAGAAGTTCAAATTCTCCTTTGTCTATAAGCCTTGAAGAAAGTGCTTTTATTGTTCTATATACTGCAGAATGAGGTTTCAGACCTGTTATAAATTTTGTGAAACCTTCTACGCCATTTATGTTCAAGTGGGCATTTGCAAGCTCCAGTACGTCATCGTCTTGCAACTTCTCTTCTTCATGATGATGAGAACGCTTTTTTTTCTTTTTTGATTGTTCAAAGTATGCGTTTAGCCAATTCATTGCAGCCCTTAAAAATCCACGTGCCTCACCTCTGTATCCTTCTATTGCTGATAAAAGTGATGAACTATATACATTTTCTGAGCCTGCCCAAGCACCTATAATCAATCTTTTAAAAGCCAATTCTTTTATCTTTTCTTGATCTTGTAACGATACAAGCAAATCAAGATTTTGCCGTAATAATGATAACTGCCTTTCTTCACCCGCCATTTCTTCTCCAGCTCGAACGGCCAGTTGTATAGCGTCTTTAAAGCGCCTTAGTTTTAATGCTGCTTTCAAAGCAAATTGTAAACGATATACCCGTACGTTTCTTGCATCAATCGGATTGTCTTTTGGTAAAAATTCATCAGACAATGCGCTAGAGATTAACTTGTCATATTGTTCCGCTTGTAGATACAATTGTGGTAACACTTGAGAAACATAGGTTGAATCATTGGCTAGCGGTTCTAATAAGGTGATGTAATTTTGAAAGTCTATAATAGATGCACAAAATTTCTTTCGAAACCACGTTTCTGTTGGCTCATCCCTGAATTGAACAGACAAATCTGAAATCCAAAGTGGTCGGCCGATGTCTGCGACAAAACTTTTAACTGCAGCACTTTCCACATCAGCTGCGCGCGATAGTACATCTAAGGGAATATGTGGCGAAAGACTCGCGAGTCCAAGGCAGATTGATTTTACATGATTCTTAAATTCCAATGGATACATATCCTCAATTCTTGTAACCGCTTTATTGAGTTGTAACTCTATCTGATCTTCTACTTTAGTTCCCCCTGGCCCCAAATTCGCTAGTACCTCAGCTAAATAATCAGTTTTAAAATCCAAGGCATTAGCTTGAACACGGGGATTTCCGTTGGTAAGGCGGTGAAATTCTGTCCCATCTTGTTCTTTTGCATCTGGGAAATAATTTTGGAGATTTTCCAATGATTCTCCAACACTAAATCCTTCAAGTTCATAATTAATGGTGCTACCCAAGGGCTGCAAAAGATAAATTCTTTCTGTCCTGCATAAGAATACAATTTTACAGCCTTCGGGTAAATTTTCTCGTATCAACTCATGCGCGAAGCACGTTTCATTGAATTCCTTTGCGGCCATTTCTGCATTATCCGCCGCATCAATTATAAGTACCAATACAGCAGTTTCATTTGCCATTTTCAGGGCTGCAGTTGCGGAACCAATACGCAATAGGAAGTCTTGCATGACTTCGCTATCAAGCGTTGTATTTTGCACGAGTAATGGATTGCATAATCCTTTGGCAGCTAATTCATTGGCTATTTGAACTAAAGCAGTTCGGTGCATGTGCCGTGTAGTGCTGCGATTGCGATAACCACCAGCGCCAAAACAATCATATCCAATACCTACAGACCCTTCATCTAATGAGTTTAAAACTTGCCTTGCGAAAACAGATTTACCTACACCGCCTTCTGCATGAATAATGATTGGTAGGTCTGCTGACAATATATTATCTACTAATATTGCATGTTGAACTCGTGTAATTGTCTTTTCAACGTTTTCCCAGACTGCATCAGCTGGGTACATCGCTTTCTCTGACGTAACTCCAATTCTGTTTAAAATGTCTTCTTTTACGATTAGTCCATTAGAATCAGGGAGTACTTTGTCCTGCATAAGGGTTATAATACTATCAACGTACGCATTGTCAAAAGTTCCTGAGATAAGCTGTGACATTTCAACCCTCAGTTCATTCTTCTGAACATTATAATTGCCTTCGCTATCCTCAAAATTTATGATTGAGCAAAATTCTTTCAGTTGAACTTCGTCTAATTCAGTATATTTTACTAAAGTTTTCTTGAAGATTTTAGTAACCGTTCTATCATTAGCAATATTTGCTATTCCTTTTTTAAAATTATTGTCGATTTTCCTATTGGAAACAATTGTAAATGAAATATCTTTTTCTTTAACTTCACCTTTTGCAACATGCTGTGAGTATCTTTTTCCAAACCCTTCGAAAGTAGTTTTAAGATCACTCAACACAAATGGAACATCCGCTTTAACGGTTGTGTGTTTTAGCTGATAATAGCTGATTTTTTGTACTTCGTCAGGTTTTCCATAACACTCAGTTAAATCAATAACATATTCACCAGCTTTATCCTCATCTGGAGAACCTTCCACAGTTATGGAATCTAATAATGAATTAGGGTAAATCATTTTTAGAGAACGTCTCGCCGCCCATCGATAATGAAAGACATCTCCTGCTCTCGAAAATCCAACTAAATCGTAACCCATTACATTAAATTTTTACATTGTAAATATCGGTATTTAAAGTCATTTGTATTATATAATTAATTTGATTTTGGAATATTAGAAATTCAAAGTATTATCAACAAAGATTTCAAAACAGAACGATTATCACTAGTGCGGGGTATCTTCCTTTTTAGCTGCTTTACAGGTTTAGCCTACATTGAGTCAAAAACTTAACAAAGCCGCATATAAGCCTTGGAATCGACGGAGAGAAATGGAGATTCACCCACCTTCAGAAAACCGAATCAGCTTCAAAAATTCCAATCCTTCCAATAACACAAATGATTATTGATAAATATGAAGACCATCCGGAATGCAACAATCAAAACAAACTGCTTCCTATTTTGAGCAATCAAAAAATGAATGCCTATTTAAAAGAAATAGCGGGCGTTTGTGAAATCGAAAAAGATTTAACCTTCCACATTGCTCGACACACTTTTGCAACCACTGTAACACTTACAAATGGTGTTCCCATAGAAAGCGTGAGTAAAATGTTGGGACATAAAAGCATAAAAACCACGCAACACTATGCTAAAATCTTAGATAAAAAAGTGAGTGAGGATATGGATTTGTTAAAATCAAAGCTGAGTAATTTTAAAATAGAGAAAATAGAATCAAATGGCACTACAGATGAAACTACTTAAATTAACATTTAAATAGGACTAAATTTAATATAAGAATCCAATACAGATAGAATATTCACAGTAACATTCAGGAGACCTTTCAATTTTGCCTACTGGGTGAAAAAGTGGGTAGAAAAACCACTCCAAAAATGACTAATAATATAATTAAGAAAAGAATTTTGTCCTATATAGCACCTATTTGTGACATTTTTTTTGCAAATAATATGCCCTAAAATTAAGTTTTATCTCATTCTGCTATACAAAATCCTAATAAAATCCAAGTATTCCTAAACTTACTACCATCCTGAGTTCAGTCGAAGGGTTAATTGCCTTCATTTCGCAAATTTATTAGAATCAAAAAAGGCAGCCTGAATATTATTTTTTTGTCGTAAATAGTTACTAAATTCGTAACAACTCATAACATTAACATGGATAATATAGAGAAAGCATTATATATAGATCAATTCTTACTAGCAGTCAACAAAACAACAATCCCCGTTTCTATAATCGAGGGAATAGAAAATGACAGTGATTTAAGTGACGAAGAGATCCGAAATTTGGAACATTGTCTTGAAGATTTGGATTTAGTAAAATTCGTTAGTGGTCGTGATAATTCGACAGTAAACGGATATTGCCAGTATCTTATCAGCAGAAAAGGCAGGGAGTTTTGCCAAGCGGGTAGATCTTCACTTATCTTATTCAAAGACAATAATTTCATTGAAGATTTGCTGGCTACAGAAATTTCTACCAACCCGATGTATGACAAAACTGTATGGGATAATCATTATGATAGTAAAATAGATAAACGCATTGCAGAAGCTGACTTCTTTATAGATGTAATCGTATCAGAGAATCTATTGAACCTTGATAAAGAGACAATCAGAAAGTACTTTAAGCAATGGTTTAAGGATTACAAAGGCTATGATATCCAAATAAAAAATGGTGGTTTTGCTATCGAGGACGGAGCAATACAGATAGTTCCTGATTTTGAAAAAACCGATGTTCTTCAATTTATAGCTTGGTTTAATACCGAAAAAAAGCATTTTACTGATTTCATGGAAGAGCAAGGAGCAACTATTCCAAAAAATGTCATACCAATTACAAACCATATAAGTAGCTCTGGAAACATTATCATCAACCAAGATTCTAAAATCAAAAATCAAAATATAGCCACAAGCGAAAATACCGAATCTAATTGGACAAAATCAAATGTAATTATTACAGCAATCATTGGCTTTACAGCTATTGCTGTTACAATCTGGTTATCATATAAATAATATTTTGAGTATGATTTTAATGCAATCAAATGATGATAATTGAATTCCGTTATTTTAACTTACGTACTTTTTCGATAGTGTTTTATCTTATCGGTAATATAACATCGTTCATATTATTCAACTCAAGAATTACAGGTTGTTTTAATTTCATTGCCTTTCCTATGGCTATGCAATGTCTTTCTTCGAGAGTTGGCAATAAGTTTGAATAGTCCGAACCAATATAATTTTCTAAAAATTGTTTTCCAGTATCGTCAAAAATTCTTAATGCAAAAATTGTATTACATTGATTTAAAATACTTTTACTAATATTTGCAGTTCTTTGAGTAATTATAAATGACCCAAGGCCAAACTTTCTCCCTTGCAAAATTACTTTTGCTGTTCCGTTAGTTGCATTTTTATCTCCGTCACTAGAAACTGAATTCCATTCTGGAACAAGTGAATGCGCTTCTTCAAAAACAATTAAAAATCTTGCTTCGGAAGTTTCTCCCAACGCACTTGCTTTTGCTATCAGTCTTTCTGAAATTATTCTAGTTTTTTCGGATGGGGTTAGATCCACTTTATTTGTAATATTAAAACTGCTGGCTGGCTTAGAAACATTGTGTAAATCAGGATTTAAAATTAGTACTCGTTTATTACTTGCTAGAAAAATCTCTAGTTCTGAAATTAAACTAGATTTATATAGAGCTTCATTTCCCCAAGATGCTGGATTAGCCGAAGTTCCATCATTATTTCCGGCTTTAATACTTGCAATTGTTGCAGCATTCATATCAGTTTGGATTAAAGCAGCCTCAATGTACCTTGGCAATTCTTTGATATATTGATTTGTTAAGTCAATGCAAAAGATTTTTACTTCAGTAGTTTGAATGAGCTTTTGTAACAATTCAAAAGTTAAACAAGATTTACCAATACCAAGAATACCAAGAATTGCTGTATTGTGTGTAACTAACTCGGAAGGGTTTTTTATAGGAATTCCATAATTTGTATTAGGAAGTCTACCAATAAAATCTTTTGAATGGTATGGCAATTCTTGAGGCTCAAGCAAAAACACAGGAGTGTAAATTTCAGGCAACCATTTAACAGGTGTAAGTTCATGTCTGTCAACTAAATATTTTCCTAGCTTTTGACCAGTTCCGATAGTAAAGCCATGCGTATCTTTATATTCTAAATTTTCTTCATTTGTTCTCGCATCGATAATTTGATAAATTACTTGTTCAGTTGAAATTGTAGTTTGAATAATCGTTCCTTCTCCAATATGTCTTTCTACTTGTAATTCATCAGTAAAAAGTTTATTGAATCTAATTCTATTGATGGTAGAACCTTCCCAAACTGAACCAATCAAATTTTTGAAATTCTTTTTTAATTCTGTTTCTTCAATTGCTTTTTTTAAAGTGTCATTCAAACCTTCAAGTTGCAAAAGATATACAGCATTGGATTTTGAAAATATTGATTTTTCTCCTGCAAGTGGCAGGAGCGTTTTAATGTTAAATGAAATAAGATTTTGGTTTTTATCTCGAAGCGATAAAACTTCAATCCATTTTTTACCTAATAGTATTCTTTCATTTAGCACAATTCCTGCAATCCCTTTTTTACCATTTTCTAGATATACTAAACTACCCTTTAATTCATTTTTCCTTAAAGAATTATCACTTTGCAATTCTACCTTATAAAGATCAGCATTAATATGTCCAATAATTTGTCCCAAAAATTGTTCAGTGTTTGTTTCAGAATTTAAACTTGTAAATAATTTTGAAAGAAATTTTATTAGCCAAATTATGGGTTTATTTATAGCTAAAAGAAAACCGAATCCAATTAGAATCGGATATTCATGTGATTCATTTTCAAAAAAAGATATTACAATATCAAAATAAAGAATTGTAAAAACTATTTCAGGTCTTGAAATTTGACAAATTAAATTAACTGCTGAACGTTGATGTTTTTCAAACATTTTTATCCCGTGCAGAAAAATAAGTAAAAGAGCTAGAATTGTGAAAAACATAGAAGAAAGTAACCAATAATTGTATAATGCTAATCCTTCTTTATCGTTTAATCCTATAAGGAAAAGAAATATTGCAACCCAACGTGTAATTACATCAACAGGTTTTGAAAAATATGGTTCAGTTATGTATGTACTTAAAATTAATGCTAGCCCTGTTGCTATTAAAACAATATTTAGCTTATTATTAGTATCGATTAAAAATTGCCAATTGCCAGAAAAATAATAGCCGATGCCGAAAATTAAAATTAGATAAATTCCGACTACACTAAATCGTTGTTTTATATTTAAAGTCATAATTTTAATTTTTTTTTATGTGTAACATTAGTTGCTTCTGTAACGCCAGGAATTAAAAAAGGACAACCATAGGAAGTTTTTATATAATCCGAAATTGCAAAATATTTTCATTCGAAAGATAGGAAAACCATTTCTTCCATTCTTTACGGCTTCCCTCATTAAGAAAAAATATTCTATAAAATAAAAAAACTCTCAGCATCTTCTTCATAATATTGTTCTGGTATTCAAAACCCTTAGCTAAAAATAGTTTTAACTACTTGGGTTTCGTTCAACAGGAGTTTCATTGCTCATCCTACGCACGCAAGCCTAATTGTTCGTAGGTGGTGTCTATTTATTTCCATACTTTCTAAAAGCGGCAATAAATTGATAAATTAGAAATCCTATAAGTATTTTATTAAAATAGTCAATTGTCAAACTGTAACCATTTAACTCTGATTTATTAGCCAAGAAGTCAATTCTATGCGTGATGTCAAGGAATGAAAAATAGTAGCCAATTAAGTTCCAATTAATGTCATTGCAGTTAAACATTTTACCTAAACTCCACAAGTATAAAATGTAGAAGACAATTGATAAAATTATGGTCGCTACGAATGGTTGTTTGATTGATAAACCGTGATTATTTGAGAGACTATTTATTTGGAGAATTTTTTTGTCCCAAAAGGGAAGGCTTTCAATATTTTTCAATGCTTCATTTGAAATAGCTTGAAATTTTTGAGCTTCGTAGAAGTTTCCTGAGGTTTCTAATTGTTTTTTTAATTGTAAGAAAGTCTCATATCGTGTCTTAAAGTAATTTTTGTCTTTTTTCTCGGGATAATGAATATTTTCAATGGTCTGTATCTTATCAAAGTCTTTGTATTTCCTTGGGAAGTCACACGCTGTGAAATTTGTCTGTCCAAATTTATTTCGATAGAAAGATACTATAGAGTATTCATCAAAAGAGACGTTATCGAACCAAACTTTGTCAAGATTTGATTTATGAATTTCTAATTTTGTTTCTCCTATTTCTTTTCTAAATGGTTTAATATCATAAAAATTGGCTCCCAATTGGGCTGTAAAATTTCGAATATACCAACTGTCAATTTTAGAGTTTTCAATTAATATTTCGCCTGTTGAGTAACCGCTAAATGATAATGCTAATAGTCTAGCATTAATTACTTTTGTTTGCTTATGCTCTTTGTCCACTGAATATTGAATGTTTAAACTGACTTTAAATTTTTTCTTTTCTTCTTCGGTCAAGAAATAGCCAACCTTATTCTCGATTTCATATGAATATTGCCTTTTGTAACAACCTACCTTTTCTGTTGAATTTTCATTAAATGTAAAAATTATGTCTTTACAGTCGTAGATATAATATGAGTGTTTTTCATTCAAAAATTTTTCAAGATTAGTATTGACAGATTTCAATAATTTATTCCATCTTATTGGGAATATATTTTCTTCTGTATAGGAAACAACAGCTTTCTTTAAATCAAGAAGAAAAAGTGAATCGTTTAACAGGCAATTGTTAACTGTTACATTAAGTAAATTTTCATTTTTAATCCTTCCTTGTAAAATTGAACTACCGAAGAAAATCGAAAAATTTGTTGCTATGAAATTCTCAATATTTACTTCTTCTAAGAAACAACTTATAAATTGTATATTTATGTCTTTAAAGTCAATTGTTTCAATGTTTTCAATCTCAAGTTTTCTAAATCTACAGTTTATAAAGGTGAATGTTATTTTTCCGTTTTCAAATGGTACATTTTGGAAATCAACCGCTCTAATGACAATTTTAGTATCAATAGGGTAGTCCTTGTTTTCAATAATTGAATATGGAGTTAAATATATCGGATTCATAATTTCTCTGTTGTTGTCTCTCAACACTTAAAAGTTATTCTACTTGTATTTGGCTGGCTTTCTGTCAAACTGTAACTTTTTAACCGTGTTACACCAAACATACAAAACCATTTTCACAATACTTTACGGTTTTCCACATTATCAGAAAATATTATACACAAAAAAAACACCTCTCTAGCATCTTTTTCACCCCCTCCTCCAACTCTTCCAACTACCACTATAATAGTAATCCCTCCTAAACTTAAAAACATTCTATCTCCGGCAAATCCCCATAAGCCAAAAGTCAATAAATCCTATTATTCCATACCTCAATTATACAACGTATCAAGAATTACACTTTGATTATGAAATTTAAAATCATTTCACCACTCACTTCTCACGATTTCCCATCATCCTGAGCTTGTCGAAGGACACCGCTCATCTCTCACTTTTCTCTAAAAAACACCTATTCAATTCCCGAATTGCACACTATACTTTTAGCTTCGTATAATTTATTTAGATAGGTTTGCAAAGGTTTTCCCTTTTCTTCCTCCAGCAAATCACTTCAAATTATATAATTATGTCAGACCACTTTAATCAGGTCCGGATCAAACGTATTTACCAAATGCTGTTCGAAATGGCAACTGGAAATATGACCTTCCGCATCCATGATAATAGCAATGATGAATTAAAAAATATTGCTGTAGCATTAAATAAAATTGCAGAAGATCTCCAAAAAATAATTCTGGCATCAGGATATATAACCGCTTACTACCCGTATCAAAATCTAATTCAATTGACATTTGTATTGGACAATGATTTTGTTTTATTGAATTTTAATAATGAGGTGCCACGCACTCTTAAATATAAACCGGATACAATTGTCAATACCGATTTTGGAAAATTGATTGATCAGCAATCGAAAGATCTTTGGAATGGTATTCTTGATGAATTAGATAAAAACTCCAATAACACCACTACTTTGCAATTAATTTTCATTACTGGTGATAATCACCTAATGCAATCATTTTGCACGGTATCACGATTACTATACAGCGATGAAATAATTGTAAGTTCAGTATCAACTATACTTGAAGAGATGCGCGACATTAACGATCGTCTCTCTGGTTCAAAAATTCGCAAACACCATGAAGTGACTGCGGTACAAAATTTACATGATTATATTTTAAGTCATCTGGATGAACCTTTACCCACTTTACATCAATTGGCACAAATATTTGCTATTGAAGAACACATATTAAAAAATGGTTTTAAAATTTTTTTTAAAACAAGTGTTTATAACTTTTATCAAGAGGAGCGCTTGAAAAGAGCACATCTCATGATCCAGCAAACTTCCGTTTCTTTAAAAGAAATTGCATTTCTGAATGGCTTTAAAGGCTATCTTAATTTCTACAAAGCCTTCAAAAAAAGATTTGGCTACAAACCAAGTGACATTTCAAGACCTCAAGAAGGTCTTCAGCCCTAATTCTTTTGCACTATTTTATTTTATGAATAACGAAATGCCTGATTTGCATAACGTTACAAGTTTTTTATTTACAATTTTACAGTATCAAACTAACATAAAATGAAATCAACAACAAATTTAAAGAATAATATCATTATAGCAATTTGCTATTTGCACGCATTCCTTTTTACATATGCTGCAATTAGTAAAATTCTGGATTACCATGATTTTAGTATTAAACTTGGTCAATCTCCATTACTGAGCGCCTTTGCAGGGTATGTTGCTACTGGTGTGCCCGTTTTAGAGCTGATAATAGTTCTAATGCTAATTTTTCCCCGATGGAGAATCACTGGTTTATATGCGGCATTTTGTCTAATGATTGCCTTTACGGTATACATCTTTATTATTCTAAATTATAGTTCCTACGTCCCTTGCTCATGCGGTGGTATTCTCCAAGATTTGGGCTGGACTGAACATTTGGTATTTAACTTGGTTTTCATTTTCCTTGCCCTTATTGCCCTGATATTAAGTCGGACCAGTGCAGACGATTGGCTTAGCTCTATGCGACCAATGCCCTTTTCACTTACCATCTTGGGTGGTGGACTGATTATTTCACTATCCGTTATCATTCTCTTTCTTACTTCAGAAGATATTATTCACAAACGAAACAACTTTGTACGGCGTTTTCCATCACATGCTGAACCTGCATTCAATAAAATTGACCTCAAAATCAATTCCTATTATTTTGCCGGTATCAATGGTAAAACAATATACCTTGGCAACGTCACTGCGCCAGCCTATGTCACTTTGATTGACACTTCCTTAAAAAATAAAAGCCGTTCATGGATAGAGCCCGACCAACCCGACCTGCCATTTCATGATATAAAACTAAGCGTCATACCTCCATATTTTTTTATCACTGATGGTACGGTACCAGCTATTTTCAAAGGAAAAACTAATAATTGGAAAGCCAAAAGGCAAAGCGGACAGATACCATACTTCACAATAGCTGAGCCAATGGACTCATTAAATATTGCCTTAAGACTGACAAGTCTCACTAAAAAACAGAATACGATTGCAACATATAATCTTATGGAGAAACGGCTTTTAAAAGAGAATACAACACTTTTAAAAACGCAACTGAACAGCATATTCGATACAGATGGCATGCTGCATTACAATACCCTTTCTAATCAACTTCACTATATCTTTTATTACAGAAACCAATTCATCTCAACTAATAAAAACCTACAATTGATGGCGCAGGGAAAAACCATTGATACTGTTGAAACCGCCAGCATAACATTATCTACAATGTCCTCGGGTGATAAACAAATAGCAAAGCCACCGCTTGTCGTCAACAAAGCGACGGCGATTTATAAAAACCTGCTCTTTATAAAGTCGGACCGTATAGGAAGGTTCGAGGACAAGACCATGCTCGAAGATGCTTCGATTGTAGATGTTTATGACCTTTCAGACAACACTTATGTCGGCAGTTTGTATATCTACCATATAGATGGAAATAAAATGCGGAGTTTTAAAGTGATTGATGACAAACTGTATGCGCTTTCCGGAAAGTACCTATCTGTCAACAAAGTACCAAACAAGTTTACCAATGAATATAACACTGCAAAAAAATGATTAAATATAATACCCGGCCGGTATCAGGGGATGGCTGAAAACCTGCGAATAGAGTAAGCCGCAACTATAAATTTTATTATCATGAAAAAATTAATTGTACCAATGCTGGTAATTGTAGCCGCAGCTACAAGTGCTTTTAAAACACATACGGCACCAGCGAGCACGATTGTTAGTGGTTTTATCCGTAACAATGTAGAGGGAACCAACTGCTCTGAAAGCGATGAATGTGAGGAAAACAACACTGGAACACTTTGCCGTGTTGGACAGGATCCTACAGGAACACAATTGTGGATCAATAATGACAGCGGTGAATGTCTTAAACTAGGCTACAAACCAATGTAGGATTAAAAAAGCAATGCAGCCCAAAGGCTGCATTGTTATTTAATTTCTATCAATCCATGAAGGTTTAGGAAATCCCTTCAGGTAATAATCCAGCCAATCTCCCATCTTCCGTGTCAGGTCTGCCATATTAGCCTTAGTCTGCATTTCATGCCCTTCGCCAGGATAGACAAGCATCACATGAGTTTTCCCTAGGCGGCGCAACGCCATAAAAAATTCCATACTCTGAGTAGGTGCTACCTGTGTGTCCTCTTGCCCGGTCCAAGATAGCAAAGGCGTGTTGACATTTTTTGCGTACATTACTGGCGAATTCCTAAGATAGATGTCCATATTTTCAAATGGCGACGCCATCATCCTTGCCTGTCCGGATTCAATTATAAAGAAATTCGGTATTTCCAGATTTTTTGAAACAGAAAGATGAGAGCTCAAAAAATTTGACGTAGCGGCTCCTGCTACTGCACAGGCAAACATCTTGCTCTGTGTAATGATAAAGTTCGTCTGAAATCCTCCAAAGGAATGGCCAATTAGTCCGACTTTTTTTTCGTCGACAATTGATTTTGATAAAACTGCTTTTACGGCAGACTCCACGCAATCCAATGCCGAAAACCCCACATTTCCTACTTCATAAGTAGTATCAGGAAGAAGTACAAAATACCCTTTTGATGTAAGGTTGGTTACATTGAAGCCATCATTATTCACCAACCCTGGACTGCGGTAATAATGTACCTGATTGGACTGCTTTTCATAAACATTCACAACCATAGGATATTCAAAACGCTTATTGTATCCTGAAGGATAATACAACAATCCTTTCAGAGGTTCACCTTTACCGTTTTTGTAATGTACTACCTCCACTTTTGTTTCAGCAAACTTTTCATGATGGCTATTGCTGTTTACAACAACATTTGGCTTACCGCCAATCATTCCTGCTACAATCCGACGCGGACTGGTCACATCTTCCTCTACCCACGCAAAAATGCCATTCTCAGATTTCATAATCCCGCTTATTCTTTTACTCCCATAGCAAATTTTTGTCAGACCCTTTTTTGCACTCAACAGATAAAATCCAGTATAATAATTGTCGCTCGACCTTGCACTGAGAAGCAACTCGTCCTTAAAATTAAATTCCCCACTGGTAATCACTCTGCTCTCGTTTAGCCGTCTTTGCAATTTAGACTGTGGCAAAATCCTAAACCTTATGCCCTGCTCCCTCCCATTGGTCAGACGCATTGGATTCGAGCCGTCGGGCATTACTTTCCAGATATCAAACTCATCATAAATTAGCATACTTTTATCTTCAACTTCCCAACCGGGGGTGCCGTAACCTGCCTCGTCCTTTTCTGTATCACTCTCAACGCTAAGCGGATAAGTTAGGTTTTTGCTTACCATTGTATGGCTGCCTTTGGAAATATCGTAAACATACCATTGCCCCTCACTGAAATAACTGACGTACTTCCCCGCTGGAGAAGCTAGGAGGTTATGAGGTCCCCCAATATGCTTTTTAAGCATCAATTTACTTTCGCCCATGGCAAGATCCATAATAAATACGTCTTTATCTGGTTCCGATTTATTCTGTGGTTCATAGTCTTGTGGATTAAATTTGAGTGCAAAGCTTTCATCCCCAGCCGATGCGCCAAATGGTTTATCAACATCCGTAATCTGTAAAAAGCGGCCCGTCTCAGGTTCCCACATGGCCTGCTTCGGACTTTGCGTCCACCGCTCGGTTTCTATCATTCTTGGATAAATGTATTTCTCCTGCGCATTCCATACTTGTACATCGCTCGGTTTACGAACTACATTAAGTTCTTTATACTGCCTAATCTTAAAAAACACCCTCTTACCGTTATCCGAAAACTTCATTGGCATTGACGCATAGATATTCATGTTTTTTGGAAAAATGGCTTCAGTGTTGGAAAATGTTTTTATAGAACCATCAGTAAGATGGTAATAATAAAGCTTTGAATACTTAAAACCAGACCCTACCCACGCTACAGATTTCGAATCCTTCGACCACGTAAGATTACTGAAAGAGGTATCTTTATCGGTCTGGGCAATCATTTTTCTAGGCATTAAAGTTGTCAGTTCTATTAGTACTACATTTTGGCCTGCATCATCCTTTATTGTAGCGGCTACAACTTTTTTATCAGGGCTAACAATAAAGTCCATAGCATTCATTTGAGAATAAAGCAGTACGCTTTGCAAATTGTAGATCGACAGTGTACCATTTTTACTTAAGGAAATGATGAATTGTTTGGAAATTTCAAAACTCGTAATGTTATTCAATAACTTCTCACTCCCGCTTTTTAAATCTACAATATGCAAAATAGCATCTGGAGTGATGCATAGGTAACGACCATCACTTGTAAAAACACCTTTCTGCCCCTGCACAAAATGATATGTTTTTTTGTTCTTTATGTGCCTTGTGAAAAGCGTATCGGTATCATGGTAAGAGTTGCGGTAGCTGAGCCACTGTCCGTCATCTGATATTGCCTCAGCTTGCAGATAACTCCATAGCTTATAATCCACTTCGGTTACTATTTTCTTTTGTACTACCTGCCCCAAAACGGAGCAGGAGACTAATACAAAAAAAAGTAACAAAAAATCGGGCAGCCATCTACTGTCTAATAGACTTTTGTTAGTATTGTAATATGATGTACACATTAATATCCTTGGTTTTGGGGTGCAACATTCGGGTTTAGGTTAAGTTCAGACTGTGGTAATGGCAATAACCAGTCAGTACTTTGCCAGTCAGCTTTAGTGTCTTGAAGTGCATAATCAAGGGCTCCATAACGTTTTAGATCTAAAAATCGGTGTCCAAATTCCGTAAAGAATTCTACCCGTCTTTCACGCAATATCGCCTGTAGTATATCATCCTTTATAGTAGCAGTCGTACTTACAAGACCTGCAGTATGCCTTATGACATTCAGGTCTTCCTTAGCACCAATAAGCTCTCCCTGCTGTGCCCGAGCTTCAGCACGTATCAGATACATTTCAGCAAGGCGAAGCACAATAGAAAATTCTGTCTGTGGCGTAGCACTGCCTGTTTTTTTGTATTTGTAGGCATGATAGTAAGTATTACCCCCTCCCATTCTTGACCGCGTCCATTTTGCTTTACGCTGGTCACCGCTTTCAAAAGCGTTCATTAGAGAACTGGTGAGCGCAACGGCCGTCGGGGGCGCCGTGTTGAAAATAAAAGTCGTCCCTTCATCAGTATTCCTTGTCGGTGTCTTTGCGGCATACTGCCAGATGGTGGTCGTGCTTTCCTTCAAAAACACATTATTTAGTTCCGCAAGCCATACGTATGTTTTCGTATTATTTAGCACATCAGAGGCGCTGTTGGCTGCCTCCGCCCACTTCCCTGCATAAAGATAAACCCTTGCAAGCATCGCCTTAGCAGCATACGAATTAGGTCGCACTCTGTTAGAACTCCTATATTCTTCAGCCAACAGCAAACTAGCTGCTTCTAAATCCTCAATTATTTTCGCATATACTTCATTTATAGGTAACCTTCTGACGGTGCTGTTAACCTTATAATCTGTGCCGGTAACGTAAGGCACATCACCCCAAAGCTGCAAAAGGTAAAAATGTATAAAAGCCCTCGCAAATATGGCTTCACCAGTAAGTTGGTCTTTATCTGCCTGAAGCAATTTTGTTGAGCTTGCCACGCCCTCAATAACGGCATTAGCGGAATATATCTGGCTATAGCAGTTATTCCACCATGCTGCTATAGTTCCATTGGTTGGGATTAATGTATTGGTGAAAAAGTTGGCGGGGCTCTGTGCGCTATTTCCATACCACGTGAGTTCATCGGCATATAATCCCATTTCCCTGCTCATGCTATTGGTCTTTCCTGTTAGCATACCATTTTCTCGCATCTTTGCAAAAACATTTACCATAGCAGCATGAGCGGTGTTCTTTTCTTCAAAAACAGCAGCGGTGTTTAGTTCCGAAACTGGCATATCACTTTCTGTAAAATTATCGCAGCTCTTGAGCCAAAAAGTGATAAACAATAGTGCAATGATTACAAGAATTCTGTAAACCCTTGTATTATAGGTACGATACGGATTAAAAAAGTTGTTGATATTCATATCTGTGTGCTTTATAGTTTAAAAATTAAATTGTAATCCTGCAGTGATAATCCTAAGTGGTGGCAGAAATCCAACACCTACAAATTCAGGATCGGAGCCTTTAAACGGAGTAATTGTTAGCAAGTTTTGCCCTTCAAGTGTAGCCGTACAGTTTACATTTTTGAGCCACCTTTCCGGAAATTTATAATTGATGGAAACATTTTTAAGCTTTATAAAAGAAGTGTCGGTTATCCCAGCATCACTTGCAGTATATTGATAGCGCGCATTTACAGCCGCACCATTCGCTCCAGAAGTATACACTTGTGAAGGTTCTATATCACCTGGCGTTTGCCAATGTTCAATAACCTCGGTACTTAGATTGGTCATCATTCCAGGAACCCCTAGTGTCTTTGGAATATCATAATTCTCTTGCTTCACGAACTGGAACAAAAAATCCAGTTGCCAATTCTTATAACGCAGTTGATTCTGCACTCCTCCAAAAAAAAGAGGATTCAAGTTTTTGACGGTTTGTTTGTCATCCGCTGCCGTTAACACCCCATCCCCATTTACGTCCTCGAAAGTATAGATACCTGTTTCTGGGTCAATACCTGTATAGTGGTAAGTCTTTACAATGTTCAGCGGTTGTCCAATTACATAAGAATTTCGGTAAGTAGAACTTTCCAGGTTGGGAAACGAAAGCAGCTTGTTCTTTGAAGTCGAAAAATTAATCATGCTACTCCAGTTAAAGTCATTCCCTTTTATATTGACTGTGTTTAGGGTCAGTTCAACACCGCGGTTCTGTACTACAGCATTCAGATTTGATTGTATTTCAGTAAAACCAGCAGTTCCGGGAAGCGGCACACCAACCAATTGATCCGAGGAGCGGTTCCGATACCATGCCGCAGTAAAGAAAATTCGGTCTTTCAAAAATCCTGTTTCTAGTGCCACTTCCATCTTTTTGTTAGTTTCCCATCCAAAGCTGGCATTATATAAGCGCGAAGGCTGCAGTGCTATCAGCCCGTCGTAAGTTGTGCTACTAGGTGTATACGTATTCAGGAACTTGTAGTTCCCAATTTGGTCATTTCCTGTTGTCCCATAACTGGCACGAAGCTTTCCAAAACTCAGTACGTTATTGCCATGCAATAATTTCTCGCGGGAGAAAAGCCAGGCTGCGCCAAGGGCACCAAACCATGCAAAACGATTACTTGGCCCAAACCGGCTTGACCCATCCCTTCGACCAGTCAAGTTAAGAATATAACGCTCCTTCCAGTTAAAATTCGCCCGGCCAAAGACAGACTGATATTTATATATTGATTCATCAAAACCCAAAATAGAAAGGCTGGTCGCAGCAGCAGGATTATTGATCATGTCATTGCTTGAAAATCCGTAACCATTCATAAATAGCGATTCATTATTCTGACTTTGGAATGTACTTCCAATCAAAACGTCTGTTTTTAATGAACCTAATACAGGAGCCCAATTAATCTGCGGTTCAACAATCCAAGACTTACGCGCAGTGTCCGTGTAATAAATACTGGAAACTTCACTGCCCACCCCTTCCGCTGGACTGTACATTGTAGAAGGAAACGTACTACTCTCGTGATGATTGAGATCGGTATAGCCAAAACTGCTTTTTATCTTTAGATTTTCCAATATGTCATAGCTAAGCATTGTATTGGCAACAAGGTCATAGGTTTTAGATTTCGATAACCCTTTTAAGTAACGCAGCGGATTTTCAAAAGTGTTGTTTTCCCAATTAAGATTGCCGTCAGCATCATACAGTGTGGGAGCATTTGGGGCAAGTCGCCAAGCATCTATGGTTAGATCGGTAGAGGGCTGGTTGTTATCCTGTATGCCATAACCTCCGGTAAAAGCAATCTTAAACCGTTGGTCAGTCGATGCGTGATTAATGCTTGTCCTCACATTAACCCGGTTGTAACCAAAATCACCAGGTAGCACAGTTGTTTCTTTACCATAAGTTCCGGAGACCATAAACTGGGTTTGCTCAGAACCTCCGGAAATAGATCCGTTAATGTTGGTGATTTTTGAAGTCCCTCCCAATAATTCTTTCTGCCAATTAGTGGATCTACTTTGGTCCCAAGTTCCATTAATGTCATAGGCACTTACCGGATATGTCGTTATTCCGTCGTTTGCAAATGCTTCGGCACGCATAGCAAGATATTGTTCCGTGTTCATCATTTTCATAAAATGCGGAACGCTTCCGGCTCCTTGTGCTACCGATGCGCTAAAACGGGTCTTACCTTTCTTTCCTTTTTTGGTTGTGATTAATACCACTCCGTTCGCCCCACGCGATCCATAAATGGCCGTTGCATCCGCATCCTTAAGAACTTCCAAACTTTCAATATCAGTTGGATTAATATTGTTTAACGGATTAGTATTCATCGACATGACTGACATCGACATTCCGCTCCCGATTTCCTCACTTGAATACGGTACACCGTCAATAATGTATAATGGCGAGTTGCCTCCTCGTCTCACGCTGTTCTGTCCGCGAATTTGGATGTTAAACCCACCTCCAGCAGTTCCAGTCTGTTGCGTAATATTAACCCCTGCCATCCTACCCTGCATGGTAGCAAGAACATTCGTTACCGGTTGCGTCTCAATATCCTTTGATGTTATTCTCGCTATACTTCCAGTACGTTCGCTTTCTTTAACGCTATAGTAACCTGCATTAACACGCACTTCTTGCAGTTGAGTAGCATCCTCTTGCATCTTGATGTCTAAAACGGAGCGAGCATTAATTGGTATTGTAACGGTTTTAAATCCGATGAACGTAAAAACAAGAATGTCGTTGGGCGATGCTTTCAGAGTATATTTCCCATCTACGTCAGAGATAGTAACGGTTGTAGCTTTTCCTTTTATAGAAATTGTTACACCGGGTAAGGGGTTGATGCCATCAGTAATGGTACCGCTTATTTGGTTTTGTTGTTGTAGCGACTGATTTTGCCTCAGTCTGTTGTTTGCTAGAGCAGGGGTGAAACAGAGGTAAAAGCTGAAAATAAGCGGATACCAAAGTGCTCCCAATCCCTTGTTTAATGAATTTTTTTTCATAATATTGGTTAGTTAAATGAAACATTAGTTTTGTTAGCGTTGGTCCTCTATGCAGTTGTCGAGACGGTTGGAGGATCTTTTTTTTATTGAGACGAGTTGCGAAGCGCGTAGCTAAGCAATCTCAATATTATAATTTTATCATAGGCAATGGATTTTGGTTTTTTAGAATTTAGATACAATTAATAACCTGCACCTTTTACTAACAAATTCAAATTAAATTAACTAGGCGATTATTCAATGGACCTATCGGTGCAGGTATTTCTTAGTTATTGGTCATGGGTTAGTGGTTTAAAGTTGGCATAGGTATTCCCGACCGGTTCAGAAAAGTGTATTTTCCTGACTGGGAATGCTGCTTTAAGGATTTAGGGTTAAGAAGCTGCTTTTACTGGCCTTACTGAAACATATTGCGAACTTAAGAGTATCATTTGGAAAATAGAAATAAAGACAATACTTTTAAAGTGCGAGTTTAAAGAGGAAAGGCTTCAATCTAGATGCCAAAGGCATTTTAGGTTTTATTGGCTATAAAGGGATTATTTTATATAGTTCCTTTTTTTATGTTTCAAGACAGGGGTAAACGTATCTGGATTACAATCCTGATGGGAAAGCGTCTTTTATAAGAGTGCTTTTTAGCTTTTTCCTGGCTTGATGCCATGGTTGTTTCGAGTTTTGGTAAGGTAAAGCAGCTTGCTTGTTGCAGGTTGTTAAGGTGGTTTGATCGTGCTGATACATAAAAAAATCGTTCTCATAATTTAAAGGTTTATGGTTATGGAACGATGTAATTCGTAGTATGAAGGTTCTTTGCAGAAAAAAGCAAGGAGCGGCCTCACACTTTAGAGTCAAGGGCGACCAAACCCATCTTTATAATCTTTCGACTAAAAAGTTACTATCTAAAGCTTACGTGAGAACCGCTCGCATGCCGTTTGCAAAAGTAGGAAACTTTATGACATGGAGCGACTTCACGATACTCTCGATAGTAAAATTGGTCGTTTTGACTCGAGAAAACATCGTTTTAATTATGCCAAAAAGGCTAATTATCAATTCGCTAATACAAATATAAGAAAATATTTCAATAATGCAAATTAGTTTCAAAATAAACACCAAATAACATTAAAAAGTAATTAAAATGAGTCACAAATTTGAAAAAAAGCAAAATAACGCGTCAATATATAGAATAAACCTTGGGATGAAACTTAAGAAAAATAGACTTATGAAAGGTTTTTCAATTTCAGACATAGGTGAAATGACGAGCATATCTAAAAGTAGTATTATAAAAATTGAAAAAGGAGAAGCAAAAGATATTGACAATTATGTTGAGTACGCAAAAGCTGTTGAGTACCCGTTTGAGACTCTAATTGATTTTAAAATTAAATTAGAGCCTTTGAACGAATTATCTGCCTTGCGGAAACAAGCTACCAAATTGACAGCGAAAATTCGTAAGAACATTGTAAATACTTCTTTTTTAGGTGCTGGAAAAACAACAGCTGAAATAAGGGAAGAACTAATCAGAATAAATGAAATTACTAACACAGTTAAATCAACTGAGATTGCTGGAGTTATGAGGAATCTAGTCGAAGACAGTATTTTAAGGAAAGAGAAAAGAGGAAGCAAGAATCTTTACCTGAAGAGTTAAAATGTAGCTTTTAATATTTTGCATTATACTGATCGCAAGAAGAACTATTAGAGAATGTAGAAAGTTGTCCTCAACTTTAATTTTTGTCAAATTGTTCAGTATATCACTAAAAGTGGGTATTGTAACAATAGTTAAAAAAGATTTTATTTACAGACATAGAAATATTACTTGAGTTATAGTAAAACTTTAAAAAAGCGATACTTCTTGATATTATATACAAGTTAGCGGCAACCTTAAGGAAAATAAAACTTAAAAAAAAATGATTATCAATTAATTAAAATGAAATATCTATATCAACTTTTTCTAGCTTTTAATTCAACTTGGTTAATTGTTGTTGTTTATCTAATAAAGGAAAAGTACATATTAAATATCCTAGAAAATTATTCCATTTATTATTCTTGGACAATATTTGTATTCATTCCAATAATTTTAACTGCTTTAAGCTTTTTAATTGCTTTAAAATTACCTAGAGATATTTTAAGAAGCAATTCTGTTAATGAAATAGAATTAGCAAATAACAATTTTTTACCTACCTATTTGGGATATTTTTTTGTTTCACTTGGTATTGATGATGTCCCAACACTAATTGTTGTTTTTGCAATTATTTATCTATTTACATATTTATCGCAGACACTTTACTTTAATCCGATTTTTTTATTTTTTGGCTATCATTTTTATTTCATAAAAACAGCTTCTAATGTAAAAATATTTTTAATAACTAGAAAAAAACTTAAAGTTCCTGGTGAAGATGGATTTGAAAATCTTAAGAGAATAAACAATTATACATTCATAGACTTATAAAAATTATTTATGGCAAACTACATATTAGGAAAAGTAAAAAGAAAACAAAAAATGTTTCGAGTTCTTGTAACAGAAACTGAAGTATATAACACAGATGAACTTATACTAAATGGTATAGATTATAATCCCTCAACTTTAATCGAAAATGAAGAAACTTATCAATTGACTGATTTTTCACAATCAGGATATTGTTTAGACTTTTTAACAAATGAATTAAATACTGTTGAACACGACCAAATATTGAAAGTAGATTTAAAGAAACTATCTTTTATTTGTACTGTTCAAGATAATTTATATTTTTTTCAAATTATTAATTCAAGCTTCTTTATTAGTAAAAAATGGTTTTCAGTTGATGAGTTAACATTAGAAACTGAAAAACCAATTATTACAATAAATCCATTCGCAGATGCTATTTACAACAAGCTTAATGACACTTTGTACTTTAAAAAATTGACATCAGCTCAAAAAATTTTTAAAGGAATGGATCAATTATACAAAGAAGCAACAGAAGCTGAAACTCAAACCTTTTTAGAAAATGATTTCCTTGAAGTATCACAAGATTATGGTGCAATTCTAGTTACGATACCAAACAGAAAACGTATAGCTTTAGTAAATGAAACATTAAATAAGTTATCAGATAACGAAAAAATAGCTATTTACGATTATACAAATGCATACGGACAAGTTACATATGAAAATGGTAAATTCAAAATTGAAAATGATGATGATTTGAAATTTGTTTTATGGGGAATTGAACAAAGATTTTACACTACACAAATTGGTGGTGAAAAAAGAGTTGCAAATTCTATAATCAGTATTTAAATAAAAAAAGGCAGCCGCTAAAATCTGATCTTTCGTTGCGTGCGCAGCACGAATGATGAAAGCTATGTTGAACGGCACCGGAAATAGCTCAAAAAGTATTATTTTGAAGCTCCAGTTTTGAAAACCGGAAGGATACTATAAAAAGATGCTGAGAGGTATCTTTTTTTATATCTAGATCAGATTCGACAATTTTTAAATTTCATCAAAATAAACAATAAATTAAAATATTTTTTATATGCACAAATTATAACGTAAAGTTTAAAAGCTATATTTGTCAATAAAATTTTGTAAGAAACTAATTTACTTCAATGGAATCTTTAAAAAGAATGAGTGATAAAAAAACCTATATCGATTTATTTTCGGGTTGTGGAGGTTTATCTCTAGGGTTACATAATGCTGGTTGGAAAGGTGCTTTTGCTATAGAAAAAAGTGAAGATGCTTTTAAAACTCTAGAATATAATTTAATAAAAAAGAAAAAACATTTCGATTGGCCAACTTGGTTGGAACAAAAACACCACGACATCAATGAAATTCTTGAAAATCATTCTGAAAATTTAATTTCATTAAGAGGAAAAATAGATTTAGTTGCAGGTGGTCCTCCTTGTCAAGGATTTTCAATGGCCGGAAGGAGAATAGAAAATGATTCAAGAAATGATTTAATTAATTCATACATTAAGTTTATTGAATTAGTAAAACCTAAATTATTATTTTTTGAAAATGTAAAAGGGTTTACATTGGGTTTTAAAAACAATGATACAAAAGGCACGGCATATTCTACTTATGTTTTAGAAAAACTAGAGAGTTTAGGATATTCTGTAAAAGGTCAATTGATAGATTTTTCAAAATTTGGTATTCCACAAAAAAGAACTCGATTTATCTTAGTAGGAATTCAAAACGACTTTCTAAATGAGAATTCAATAATAAATAAAGACACTTTCTTTCAAGAAATTAAAAATAACAAAGAAAAGTTTCTAATAAATAAAAAACTTGTTGTAAATCCGACATTAGAAAATGCTATATCCGATTTACTTCAATCAAACGGTCAAATAGATTCCGAAACTCCAAATTTTAAAGCTGGAGTTTATGGAGAAATAGCCTCAGAATATCAAAAATACGTTAGAAAATACACTAAGAATGAAAGTAAAGTTGATAGCCACCGATTTGCTAAACATACAGATATCGTAAAAAATAGATTTAAAATAGCTTTAGACGAAAACTTGACTAGCTCTATGTTTAGAGCGCGTTTTCAATTAAAAAAAAGTAGTACAAAAATTCTTGAAGCAAGGAAACCTACTCCAACCATTACGACGTTACCAGATGATTATATTCATTATTGTGAACCAAGAATAATGACTGTTAGAGAATATGCACGTATTCAGTCTTTTCCTGATACATACCAATTTAAAGGAAAATATACGACTGGCGGTAAAAGAAGAACTCAAGAAGTTCCTAGATATTCACAAATTGGAAACGCAATTCCTCCTTTATTTGGAGAACAAGCCGGAATAATTTTAAAAAATTTAATTAGTTAATGAACGAATCTGAAATTTCTTTTGAAGTTAAATCTGGAATGAAAAATATTATCGGCCGTGATTTAATCATTGATGATAATATTGCCATTTTTGAATTAGTGAAAAATTCATATGATGCACATGCTAAAAATGTAATTATCACATTTGAAGATGATAAAATTGTTATTTCTGATAATGGGAAAGGCATGTCTGAATATGATCTTGTTAATAAGTGGTTTGCAGTCGCGTATTCTGCAAAACATGATGGAACTGAAGATGATGATGTTAGAAAAGATTCTCATTTAAATAATTTAAAATCTAAAAGATTTTATGCTGGAGCAAAAGGTATTGGAAGATTTTCTTGTGATCGTCTAGGTGGTGATTTAATTTTAACTACATCAAAATTAAATGAAACCGAAATTAGTCAAGTAAATGTAGATTGGCATAAATTTGAAATAAATGCAAAAGAAAATTTTCAAAATATAAAAATTCCTTTTCAGACATTAAATTCCTATAAACTTAATTTTCCCAATAATTCGCAGCATGGTACCATTTTGGAGATTACTAAATTATCTACAATTTGGGATGCAAACAAAATAAGAAATCTTAAATTTTCATTAGAAAAATTGATTAATCCTTTTTCTAAAAATGAGGAGTTTTCTATTCAAATTATTTGCAAAAAATACGAAAAAAATGATATAGGATTAAATGAAAGACAAAAAATTAATGGGCAAGTTAACAACTCAATTTTAGATATTTTAGACTTAAAAACTACCCAATTAGATTTAGTAATAGATAACAATCTTATCACGACAAAATTAATTGATAGAGGAACTTTAATCTATCATATTGAAGAACCTAACATTTATTTTTCTTTAATTACTGATTTGAGAATAAACCTTTATTTTCTTAATAGAAGTGCAAAAATACATTTCGGAAAACTAATGGATATAGAACCTGTAAATTATGGTAATGTATTTCTATTTAAAAATGGATTTAGAGTTCAACCCTATGGAAATACAAATGATGATAGTTGGGGACTAGATAATAGGAAACAACAGGGATATAATAGATTTTTAGGAACTAGAGATTTGTTCGGCCGGGTAGATATTATTACTGAAAATTTCAATGAATTTAAAGAAGTTTCTAGTCGAGATGGAGGTTTGGTTGAAACCTTTGGTTATAATAAGTTAATGGAAGCCTTTTGGGAGAAATCGTTAAAAAGATTAGAGCGATATGTTGTTGGAGTATTATGGGGAGAAGCTTTTTTAAGAAAAAAGTATTTTAAAACTGAAAACGAAGGACAACAGTTACGAGCAAAACTTGATAAAGATAAAGATTCGGAAGACTATTCAACTGCAGTTTCAAATTTAGGTAGTAAACTCGATTTTGTAAATCTTATTAAGAGCTTGTCTGATGACGATAACATAAAAATTATTGATTATGATAAAAAGTTAGTTGATTTTGTAAATGAGCAATTAGATGTTGTTCAACCTAAATTTTTAAAAGATTTGGAGAAAATTGCAGAAAAAACAAACGATAGTTCTTTATTGAGTCAAGTTAAAATAACAGAAGAAAATTTTAAAAAGCTAGAACTTGAAAAAGAGACCGCTGAAAAACGTGCACTAGAAGAAGAAAAAAGGAGAATTGAAGCTGAAAATAGAGCAAAAGAGGCAGAAAAAAGAAGACTTGAAGCAGAACAAAAAGCTCAAGATGAGGAACGAAAACGAAAAGAGGCTGAACTAGCAACTGAACGAAAAGAAAAAGAAAGACTGCAAGCAGAATTAAATAAAATTAAAGCTGAACAAAAAGCAAAAGAAGAAGAAGAAAGAAGGAAACTAGCTGAAATTACTGCTGATAATAGAAAACAACAAGTTGATAGGTTTAGGTCATCAGAATCAATTGAATATAAGGATTTGAGAGATTCAAATCATATTATTGGTGTATATTCAGATGATATTTCAAAAAAAATTCAGCTTTTTAAAAGAAAATTAGATAAAACCCAAAATTTAAAAAAAGAAGAAATTATATCCTTTCTGCAAGGAATTAGTTTAGCGAATGAAAAAATTTCTACAATAACTAGGTTTACAACAAAATCAAATTTTCTTGAAGCTTCTTTATCTTTAAAAGAAGATATTGTTTCATATATAAAAAATTATCTTTTAAATATATATGGATTATTGCATAAGGATATTCAAATAGATATTATGGATAATGAAATAGAATTCATTAGAGATTTTCAACCTATTGAATTGTGCGTAGCAATTGATAATATTTTAAGTAATTCTCGAAGAAAAGATGCTAAAAAGATAATTTTTGAATTTGAAAAACTAAATGAGAACTTATTTCTATCTATTAAAGATATTGGTAAATCATTAGATTCTAACATTGACAGTAAATTAATTTTCGAAGAAGGCATTACATCAACAAAGGGTGCTGGTTTAGGTTTGAATCATGTTAAACGAATTATGGAAAAAGATTTAAATGCTGAAATCGAATATAATCCGAATTATAAAGAAGGTTTTGAACTAAAAATACTATTTAAAAAATGAAAATAGATTATAATATTTTGTGGATTGAAGATGATAATTCATGGTTTGAAACCACGTCAGAAATTTTTAAAGAAAATTTAGAGGAATACGGTTTTAATTTGAATGTTAACAGAAAAATTAATTTGATAGAAGTAGATGCAGAAATAAAATCTAATGGTCTAAAAAAAACTGACATTTTACTAATTGATTTTAATCTTAGAAATTCAGATAATGGAGATGTTATAATTAATTTATTAAGAAATAATGAAATTTATACAGATATTATTTTTTACTCGAGTGATTTAAATAGTGTAAAAGAAAGTATGCATCGTTATTTTATGGAGGGCGTTTACTATTCTGATAGAAAAGAAATAGAACATAAATTTAATCTAGTTTTTAAAACGACAATTAAAAAAATCGAAGAAATTAATTCAATGCGAGGTTTAGTTGTTGGTGAGACCTCTGAGTTAGATGTTTGCGTTGAAAAACTTTCGTTACTATTTATTAATGACATATTAAAATTAGAAAAAAAGGATATAGATAAATTCATAAAAGAATATTCTGAAAAGACGATAAAAAGTAGTATTGCGATTTTTGAAAGATATGAAACTATTGGGATTAATGATTTTTTCCCACAAATTGAAGTGACTAAAAAAATAGATTTATTTAGATTTTTATTAAAAAAGGTAAATAATATTAACGGTAGTGTTTTTACTGATTTTTTAGAATTAAATAAAAGTTATCATTTAGATGTTATTGATGTAAGAAATAAGTTTGCTCATGCAAAATCATTTATAAAAGAAGATGGGAAAGAGGTTCTTTTAGCTCAATTGGGGAAAGAGGATTTCGAATTTGATGAAGTAAAGTTCATACAAATAAGAAAAAATATCAAAGTTCATAGAGAAGAGATGAATAAGTTAATGGTTCATTTTGGAATTTCTTAATAGCTTGAGGTTATTGATTATTAAGACGTAAAGTGTTGAAGTCTTTTGATTAACTTTCAAGTAAGGTCGGTACTGACCATTTTTTTTAGATTTTAGTAAGAAGATATATTAATAACATTGATGCTATGATCGAAGAGTTAATTTACAACATTGCTAATACTACATCATGTAATACTGCAATCTTTTGTGGAGCTGGAGTTTCCTATCACTCTGGCTTGCCATTAGTGAACAACTTAGTTAAAAAGATATTTGAAGTGATGCAAATTAGCGAAGCAGATGCTGATATAATTCTGAACTCAGATATGCCATTTGAGGCTTTTGTTGAAACAATCCGAAATGAAGTTAGCGTAGATGAAATATTGGAAATTTTTGCTAAAGGAATGCCTAATACAACACATGAACTTATTGCAGAGCTTGTCAGCTTAGGATGCACTAAAACAGTAATGACTACCAATTTTGATTCACTTATTGAAAACGCACTGATAAATAAAGGGCTTCAAAAAGATAAGGACTTCAATGTATTTTCATCGGAAATAGAATTCGGTAAAATAAATTGGAAAGACAATGGTATCAAAATAATAAAAATACATGGTTGTATATCAGATAAAGATGAGATGGCAATTACGCTAAGCGCCGTGGCTAATAGGGTTTCTTGTACTAATAAAAACTTGACAATTGATAAGTTTTTTTCAAAGGATATAAATACCAATGTATTTATAATAGGATATAGCTGTTCTGACATGTTTGATATTTCTCCAAAAATTGAAGAAATAAAGAATGATAATAGCAGTAATGTGTTCTTGATTGAACATTCGAACAATAAATCAAATTATACTAAGGAAGATATTGCTTTGAAGGACTATAAAAATCCATTCAAAAATTTCACAGGGCAAAGAATATTCATAAACACTGATTTTTTTATAAAAATTGTATGGGAGACATTGATAACCGTGCCCTATGAATTCAAATCACACCAGACACCTTGGGAAGAAAATGTTGAAGAATGGATGCGACTGGCAATTGAGACAAATTCTGCAGGAGTTATTAATCATCTGCCAGCCAGATTATACTACAATATCGGCGAGTATAAGATTGCTGTAAAGCATTTTGAACAAGGAATGTTTATGGCACAAAAGGACCGAAATAGAATCATGTTTTATAGTGAACTCGGTAATCTTGGAATGGCTTTTAATGCATTAGGAAAATATAAAGAAGCAAAAAATTGTTTAGAAGAATCATCAACAGCGTGCCGTGATTTGGGAAATGTACAGGGGGAAATAGCACAACTACAAGTATTAGGTAACATATACAGGAACCTCAGCGAATACGAAGCTGCAATTATTACATATAATTGTGCAATAATGATATCTGAAAGAGAGCGAGATATTACTAGCTTATGCAATTCATTGGGTAATGCAGCGTCTGCTTATAACCACACCAACCGACCTGACGAAGCAATTAAATACCTTAACAGAGGAATAAAGATTGCCTTTGCAATAGGTGATAAACAATCTGAGGGAAGCATGCTGTGCAGCTTTGGAATAGCATATTCACAAAAAGGTGATAACGAAAAAGCAAAACAGTTTATACAAAATAGTATAAATACCACAAGAATGATAGGAGACAAACAGGGAGAATGCATAGCATTGCACAACTTGTCAAATATTAATTTAAATTTTAAGGAATTCGACGAATGCTTAAAAAATGCTACTTCTTCACTTCAAATAGCGCAGGAAATTAGTATAATGCCAAGTATAGCTCAGGCATATTATAATATTGGTAATTGTTATCTTTTTAAAGGTGACCTACAATTGGCTATCCAAAATTTAAATCTAGCACTTGACATTTCTAAACAAATTTATGGTACTGAAAGTTCGCAACTAATACCAATATTAAAGAGTATTTTTGAAGCTGAAAATTACCGTGAGAATATGGAGTTTGGAAAAGTGAATCATGTGTAATAATCAACAAGAAACTTGAAGTGACAGTGCCAAACATAGTAGAAATCAAATTGTAACCTCTATGCAATTCGGGAATTTCACTATTCAATTCGGGAATCAAACACCACACCATTTGCAACCTAAGCAACCATCAAATAGATTTGCCCATGATTCAATTCTAGAATCAGTCCAATTGTAAATCTTAAACAACTGCAATGAAATTATTTTCTGAATCGTTGATGTCCGAGTTAGAACATCAGTTAAAATTGATCCATCTGGAAACAGAAAATAAGGTACAGTTGGCCGAGCAGGCAATAGAGAATAGCGTTGCTGCCTTAGAGAAACTAAAAACCTTTTTCATAAAATATAAACAGCTAAACAAAAAAGAGGAAATAGAATTCTTCCGGGACATCAAGCCTAAGTTTGCGGCTAAACTGATTTACTATAACGAAATCTATAATATTGAAACCAACAAGTCTTTCGGGTCTCAAAAAACAATAGGTAAATATTATAAAGCAGAACTCAATAAATTAAAAGTCTTTTTTGAGAAGAACCAGGAGTTTTACCGCTACTACCGCACCGGCAACAACTGCCTGGATGATAAATATTTTATACGGGCAAAATATGATCTTAAACTAATGGTGGACAGTTTTTATTTTCAGGCAGATCATCGCTTCACTACCTCGCATGACTATAAAGTGGCTCGCATACTAGCCAATGATGAGATAAAAAAATTTCTGGAAGAGCAAATCGAAAAATTAGGTAGTAAAACAATAACAATCCAATCACCTTCCCCACTTTCTAAAGCCCCAAAATGGACGGGGTCAAAAGTAGAACTCATTGAATTGATTTATGCACTACATACAGAAGGGGTTTTTAATAACGGAACCACAGGACTAAAAGAAGTCACAACCTTTTTCGAGACAGTTTTTAATATTGATTTAGGGCAATTCCACCGCGTCTTTCTCGAAATCCGAAACAGAAAAACGGAAAGAACTAAATTCCTAAATACCCTCAAAAACAAACTCATCATCCGCATGGACAACGCGGATGAAAATTAAAATTTGCGCTTTAGAATCCGCCCTTAAATTAAAAACGTCAATAAACAACGAAAAACGGAATGGCAGTGTTCCGCAAGCTGAGCCTGAAAGGCGAACGGCTAGGAGCGCGGAATGGAGTTTTGAGGTAGTTTTTAAGTTTTGAATTTTCAGGCAGTGAAATCGAAGATTCATGAATACCAAAAAACAATAATAAACCATGAATAATTTTTTGTTACTTTTTTCATCAAGGAAAAAAGTAAAATCTATAATCAGAGACCATTCGTTATTAAAAATACAAATCAAAGATCCTGCGAACACCATTTAAAATAAAAATCTGACAAACTAAAAAAAGGCTGCCCATCTGGACAGCCGTATCAAACTAATTATTTAAAAATAAAATTTCTATTACAAATCAACAGCTAGTACTTTTTTGATGAACTAACTTCTCTAAAAAGAATAGTCCAATCAGGATCTTTATTCTTTGGAGGTGTTATTGACTCCTCATAAGTTTCATACCGAACAACAGATGAATTTGTTAAAACAACCTCTTTATCATTTTCCGTAAATATCTCATTTATCAAAGCACTCGCTTCATAAGCAACGATAAAATCATATAGAACTTCATATCGTTCTTCCGTTTTTGAAAGAAGCAGCAAGGAATTAATAAACCGACTAAAACTTAATTTGGCTTCTACTGATAAATCCCCATTAGCAACTAATTCAGACAGACTATCCAAAAGAATAGGCGATACTTTGCCTGATGATAAAGAATTGGTATCATTACTCTTCACGCTGCTAATTATACTACCTTTTTGTAGATTTTGAAGAATGACATAAGACTTTTGCTTAAAAAGTCTTCTTCCTGCCTCATCATAAGGATTAGCACTATTATCTGGAATGATACGACTACTTATTGAGCTATATTTAGTGTAGTGCCTTCTCTTTTCAAAACTATTGGGTGCATTGTCAATAGTTGATTCAGAATCAGTACTACAAGACTGCAGAATAAGCGAAATGGAATAGCACATTAAAATGGCTAGGAATAAAAATACTTTTTTCATTTTTGTAAATGTTTTAAATGTTACTGATTACTTTTTTCATCAGTTCTTTTCACCCGGGGTAATGGGAACAGTGGCGATTTTGCTCATAACAAAACCATTCGAATTCAGGGCAAAACTAAATGTGTACTCCGTAACACACAACACAACTGCTGTTCAATTCGGGAATTTAATAGGTGTAATTCCTGAATTGACAACAGTCAATTCAGGAACAATTAGTACATAACCAACAACTTAACATTCAAAAAATACATTTAGGGTCCCTCAGGTTAATTATCTTAATTATTGAAGTTTTTTAGCTACATTTATTCCTGATAAATAGAGACCTAACTCCTCTATTTTGTTTTTAAAACGCTATAATCCCCATTTTAGAACATGAAAAAAAACTACTTAATCTTACTTCTACTTTGTTTTTTTATCAGCTTAAACGCTCAAAAAAAGTTTGTTATTCCAGATAGTCTCTCAAATAAAGACTGTAACTACTTCAATGAAAAAATAAATTATAAAGAAAGTGATAGTTTAAAAGAACGCTTATATGCACAGTCTTGGTTAGCTAAAGCCAAATCCGAAAGAAACGATAAGCAAATGGCTCTCGCCTATAAATCCTTAATATATAAATTCGATAAAAAACTCCGACACCTATATGCTGACAGTTTGGTTATTGCTGCTAAAAGAACAAACAGTGCTGAATTGATTGGATCCGCTTATATGACAAAAGGAATAGTATATTATGATGATAAAAAGATGATGAAAGCACTGGACAATTACCTCATTGCCGAGGACTATATTTCCAAGACAAATGACGAATATCTTATTTACAAATTAAAATACTGCAAAGCGCTAACTAAGTATTATCTTGGATTTTATCACGAAGCAATAAGTTTATTCAAAGAGTGCGTTACTTATTTTAAAGAGCATAATGATCACGCCTATGTCAATTCATTATATTCATTAGGTCAATGTTACAGCAGAGTTAATAAATACCAATTAAGCAGTCAAATAAATCAAATAGGAATAAAAGCGGCAATTCAATTTGAAATTTTTAGAATGAAATCATACTTTCTATTTTCTGAAGGTATAAACCACTCTTTTAAACACAACTATGTCGATGCTATAAAAAAATTATCGTTGGCATTACCGGATATTAAGAGTAATAAAGATTTTGCCAATGAAACTCTTGCTTATTTTTATATTGGTAAAAATTATTGGTCTCAAAATCAAAAAGAAAAAGCCGTAGTCTATTTCAAAAAAGTAGATGCAATTTTCCAACAGCAAAACTATATAAGTCCGGAATTAAGGGAGGCTTATGAACTGCTAATTGATTATTCTCTAATTAAAAATGATAAAAAAGCACATTTACTTTACGTAGATCAACTCTTAAAAATCGATCAATTATTAGAACACAATTACAAATACCTTTCAGGAAAAATAACTAAAGTATACGATACTGAAAAACTACTGCAAACGCAACGTAATTTAGAAACCTCCAATAATTCCATAACTATTATTGCAATTAGTACCACAGCAGTCTTGATGTCAATAATTTCATTCCTTGTTTACAGACATTTTAGATCTAAAAAATTATTTCAAGAGCTGATGAAACGCCAACCGGCAACATCGAAATTATTCGTAGCAAACGGAAGTAAGGAACTCGATATCAATCCTGAAATAGTTGCTGCAATCCTAAAAAAATTGGAAAAATTCGAAATCAGTAAAAAGTATCTCGAAAAAGAGATGAATTTATTGAAATTGGCTTCTTTATTGAATACAAATACCAAATATGCTTCAAAAATAATTGCAAAATACCGTAACAAAGGAATCATTGAATATATCACTGATCTTAAGATTGATCATATCATAGAATTGCTTAAAAGTGACAATAAATACCGTATTTACAAAAACAAATCTCTAGCAGACGAAGCTGGCTTTGGTTCTACTCAAAACTTCACAAGAGCATTTAAATCCCGTACAGGAATATCTCCTAGCTACTTCTGTACGGAATTGAATAAGTCAATAGAAATAAACACTTAAAAATATTTTTTTTTGTGTGATTTTTATACGCGCAAAAAACATTAGAAAAAACCAGCAATATTCACTCATAAATTTTTAAAACATCATATTATGGTAAAGATTTTAGCATTGTCCACAGGTGTAATCCCAGAACCGACTGCGCACTGAAAACTGTTTTGAGCGGTTAAAACGAAACACAATAGAATTAAAATTTCCACTTTTAGGCACGCCCTTAAATAAAAAGCATAGAAAACAACGAAGAAGTGAAGTGGCAGCACTCCGCGAGTTGAGTCCGCAGGACGAACGGCTCGGGGTGCGGAATGGAACTTTGAGGTAGTTTTCAAGCTTTTAATTTTCAGGCTTGAAATCGAAGATTCATGAATACCAAAAAACAATAATAACCCATGAATATTTTTTTGTTACTTTTTTCATCAAGGAAAAAAGTAAAGACTTTCTTAAAATATAAAAACAGAAATCAACCAATAAACGTCCAATTACAACCTTCTCTCCCCGCCCTTAAATAAAAAGCATAAGAAAACAATGAAGAAGTGAAGTGGCAGCAGTCCGCGAGTTGAGGACGAAGGACGAACGGCTCGGGCTGCGAAACATTTGAAATTAAAAGGAGGACTGCCAGTGGCAGTCAGGTAAATAACTAGGTAGTTTTCAAGCTTTTGATTTTCAGGCTTGAAATCTAAGATTCATGAATACCAAAAAACAATAATAACCCATGAATATTTTTTTGTTACTTTTTTCATCAAGGAAAAAAGTAAAGACTTTCTTCAAATATAAAAACAGCAATCAACCAATAAACGTTCAACTATACTCTCCTCACACCGCCCTTATAATTTTACGCCATAAAATCACGGTTAGAATTTAAGCGTTGGCCGTAGGGAGTGACCCCCGAGTCGAGTGCGTAGCACGAACGGCTGGGGTCGCGATAGGGAAACCGAAACGAAGTGAGGTTCATCGAACACCAATAACAATATAGGGATCAGTGAGATAAATTTGTCCGATGATTTTTGGTTAAAAATTATTCAGGCTTGATTTTTCGTTTCTTTTGAAATCAAAGATTCACGAACTCCAATAAATTATTAACTCATAAGTAATCAAGACAAAAGAAAAAGTTTGCTTAAAAATAAAAAATAGCATTCAACCATTACACGTTCAATTACAACCTTCTCTCCCCGCCCTTAAATAAAAAGCATAAGAAAACAATGAAGAAGTGAAGTGGCAGCAGTCCGCGAGTTGAGGACGAAGGACGAACGGCTCGGGCTGCGGAATGGAACTTTGAGGTAGTTTTCAAGCTTTTAATTTTCAGGCTTGATCTTTTGTTTCTTTTGCATCAAGGCAAAAGAAAAGATTTGCTTAAAAATAAAAATAGCATTCAACCATTACACGTTCAATTACAACCTCCTCACACCGCCCTTAAATAAAAAGCATAAGAAAACAACGAAGAAGTAAAGTGGCAGCAGTCCGGGAGTTGAGGACGAAGGACGAACGGCTCGGGCTGCGGAACATTTGAAATTAAAAGGAGGACTGCCAGTGGCAGTCAGGTAAATAACTAGGTAGTTTTCAAGCTTTTGATTTTCAGGCTTGATTTTTTGTTTCTTTTGCATCAAGGCAAAAGAAAAAATTCATTAAAATCAGAATAGTTGTTTTAATAAAAAACATCTATAACCACAGCCATTTCAAAAGAAAAACTCCTTTTTTCTTTCACAACTTGTGAACCACTTGTGATATAAAATCAACCAATACCAACACTTTTGTACCATAACAAACTAAAACATAAGTTATGGCACTTGAAAGCAACAGCTCCACAAACACTACTAAAAACAGAATGTACCGCGAGCAATTAATTACAATGGAAGACTTAAACGAATTTCGAACGCTTCTTCTCAATGATTTAAAAGGAATCATACAATCCAAACCACTACAGCAGAAACAATGGCTCAAATCCAATGAAGTTCGAAAACTGCTGAATATTTCACCAGGTACTTTACAAAACCTTCGTATTAACGGAACATTGACCTACACCAAAATCGGTGGAATTATGTATTACGATCAAACTGATATTGAAAAACTTTTAAACGGAAATAAAGTAAATGCCCTTCCTACCCTTTTCAAGTAAAGTTATCGCACGTAACGAAGCAATCTCATACCGAGCACAGTCGAGGAACACTTCTCACTATTCACTTCTCACTTCTCACTAATCACCTTCATCTCGAGCGCAGTCGAGAGACATCACTCACTATTCACCACTCACTAATCACTAACAAAATGAACTACATCAAACACCTCACCGGATTTTTCAATAAAATCAGTTATGAAACCAACCTAAAACCAACGCACATTTCGCTCTATTTGGCTCTTTTCCAATGTTGGAACGTAAACCGATTCAATAACCCAACAAGCATATCTCGGGAAGAAATCATGAAAGCAAGTAAGATCAATTCTAAAGCAACATACCATAAGTGCATGAAAGAATTAGAACTTTTAGGGTTTATGATATACAACCCCACATTCAATCCCCACTCCTCCTCTACCATAATCATGATCAATTTCTCTGAAAAAATAGAAACAATTTCACAAACACCACAACCAACCCATTCAAATAATGAACCCGTTCACAATTTGACCAAAACAAAAAATGAACAAGTTATTGAACAGGTTAATGAACAGGTATATATATATAATAAAAAACAAACATCTAAAAACATTTTAAACAATATAAAAATAGATATAGAAAAAATTTCAAGAAATAAACCAGTTCAAAATTTGAATCCTTTAAAAAATCCAGAAGAAAAAAAAGAAAAAAGTTGCGCCAAAAAAGAAAAACCAGTTGAACTGGAATTAATCTTCGATCACATTATCCCAACTCTTGAATTAGCGATTGATTATTTCCTTTCCCAGCAGAATACAGAAACGGAAGCCAATAAGTTTTTCAATTACTACTCCAGCATCGGTTGGCTCATTGGTGGAAAAACAAAAATGAAAGATTGGAAAGCAGCAGCAAGAAACTGGATGCTCAACACCGCTAAGTTTGCAGCAAACGTTTCAAAATCCGATTACAACTCCCAACCAAAACCGATGCATCTGCACACGGCAACCCAAAAAAATTATGATGAACCATTGTAAATCCGTCCGTGAAACCTTCGTGGTCCACAAAGGTTTCAAAGTGTATAATTTCCGGAAATGTCTAGATTACCTCGAAAACCAAGGAAAAATAAACTACGGAAATTCATTTCAAATTAACGAAACAGACCACCCAACCATTTACAAATTGTTGATTTATATGATTCAAGACGATAGAGCAGCCTTAAACTTAAAGATTGATCTTTCAAAAGGTATTCTTATCTCTGGAGCAATTGGTTGCGGCAAAACATCCCTTATGAACTTAGTACGCCCCTTTGCGTATCAAAACTTCGACTATAAAATCAAAACATGCCGAGAAGTCTCTTTTGAGTTTGCAAAAAATGGTTTTGAGGCTATCAACTGTTACACTTTGAAGCAAGCCAATCAATCAAAACTAACTGGTTATTGCTTTGACGATTTAGGTGCCGAACAGCAAATAAAACACTTCGGTAACGATTGCAACGTCATGGCTGAGGTACTCATTAGCCGTTATGAACAGTTTGTCGAAAACAAATCCGTCACGCACATTACCACCAACCTCTCCGCTTCCGAAATAGAAAACAACTACGGCAACAGACTCCGTTCCAGAATGAGAGCCATGTTCAACCTCATCACATTCGATAAAGAAACAAAGGATAAACGTTAATGCAAACAAATACATCTGACAATCGTAGTTCAACCCGCCCTTTGACTGTGGCAGCCGGGCACCCGTTTTTCGAAAATTCTGAAAAAATCCAACGCTGTTTGACCCCGAAAACTTTCGGGGGAGTTTGTTGGATTTCAGAATTGAGAAAATAGCGGGTCGGCGAACAGTCCAGGGCTAGCGTTTTTTGTTTCTTTTTTGGGCAATGCAAAAAAGAAAAAATAGAAATCAAAAACCTGAAAATTTAAACCTGAAAAAAAACAACAAATGAGAAAAATCAACACTTTCTGGAACTGGTTCCAAGACAATAATAAAACCATCAAAAACGGCATTAACGAAACCCCTAAAAACCAAAAAAATATCACTTTTTGGATGAACAAAAACCTGGGCTACTATTGTAAAGAAATCGATTTTATCATCATCTTCCCAAATAAGAATACGGATAAAACCGAACTCATCATAACCGCTAACGGCAACCCTGACTATTTCGGTCAAGTAATTAATTTGGTAGATAAGGCACCCCTCTTAAGAAAATGGAAATTCACAGCCTTCATTCAACCAACCGAAAGAATTAATGAAATTATCAATGGATTGGACGAACCATACATCTTGAAAGAAATTAGTTTAAAAGCCAGCGATACCAAATTTCTTTCTCTAGATTATGATGAGAAAACAGATAAGTACGACATAATAGTTTTTCTTAAAAACTACAATCTCTATTGTGATACCAAAACTTTAAAACAAGCTATATTTATCATTCTACAAAATAGCATAGCAGAAAATTCACTTTTCCAAAACATCAATTTTGTACAGCTGGCACAAATGCCGAATAACAATGAGGAATTGATTCATTTATACGATTTTCAAAGCTATATTGATACTTTTAATTCATACATATTAAAAAATAAAAGTGTTAAGTAATACTAATTTTATTTAATTTCAAAAAAAAAAACACCCCCTTTACGGTCTTACGCATTCTGCACGAAATTATTTTCAATACCTTAGCAATTATTAACTCATTAATTAGATTCTGATTTTTTAAATTAAAAAAATGACTTCAAAATTCTCATTTCTACAAATAAATTATCCTGAATTATTCACAATTAGTGAGTTATCTGAAAAATTAATACATATTGATCCCAGTTCATCATTGTCAAAATCTCGATTATTTTCGGAGAAATTGGCTGTTTTAATATGGCAATTTGAGGATTTAGGCTTTTTTGATGGAGTCCAACTAGAACGTATCAATCAATTATTCTACAAAAACTGTATTCCTGATGTGATTAAAGATATTTTTCATGCTATTAGAAAGTCAGGAAATAAGGCTAGTCATGATGGAAGTGGTTCTCAATCGGAAGCATTGTTTATTTTGAAAAAAAGCTTTCAATTGGCTCAATGGTTTTATGAAACCTACGAAAATGAATATATTGAAACTACCGAATACCAACTCCCTGAAGATAATCAAAAAGTTAGTTTAGGTAAGCTAAATGCAGAGTTAGAAAGATTATCAAATCAAGTAATCGATTATCAGGCAAAAATTGCCACTTTCAATGCTACTCCAGAATTGGTTATAGAACGCCAACGCCGCGCCATAACCAATGCCAACAATATTGGTAAAACCGAGGCAGAAACACGAGCCATTATCGACGAACAATTGCGGGAAGCAGGATGGGAATGTGATACGGAAACCATCAATTTTAAAATAAAAAAATCATTACCCGAAAAAGGAAAAAACAAAGCGATTGCAGAATGGGCTTGCAATGGCAAATGGGCTGATTATGCCTTATTTGTTGGCACAAAACTATATGGAATTGTCGAAGCTAAAAAATTTGCTACCGATATTTCGACCAATTTAAATCAGTCTAAAATGTACGCCGAGCATGTACATCATCAGGAATCTTTTCAGTTCTTAACCCCAACGTTTTGGGATCAGAGTTCCTATAAAATCCCTTTTTTATTTTCGACCAATGGACGGAACTATTTAGAGCAAATTAAAACGAAAAGCGGGATTTGGTTTCTTGATATTCGCAAAGAACACAATCGTGCTGAAGCATTGCGAGGTTGGTTCTCCCCAGAAGGATTGGTTGATTTGTATGATAGAGATATTGCGATTGCAAATACCCGTCTACAAGAAAGTGATTATGACTATTTACAGAAACAAAGCGGATTGGGTTTACGTTATTATCAAATTGATGCCATAAGAGCGGTTGAGGATAAGATTATAAACCAGCCCCAAGACAAACGTTCATTATTGGTTATGGCTACCGGAACCGGAAAGACCAGAACGGTTATTGGTTTGGCATATCGTTTTATAAAATCGGATCGTTTCAAAAGAATATTGTTTCTTACCGACAGACGATTGCTCGCCACCCAAGCATTAGGCAACTTTATGGATAACAAAGTCCATGATTTAAATACTTTTGGAAACGTTTACAACATAGAAGAATTGAAAACGATTGTTCCAGATACAGAAACCCGTTTGCATTTTGCAACCGTTCAAAGTTTAGTCAAACGACTTTTTTATTCAGAAAATGACATTTTACCTATCGATACTTATGATTGCATCATTATTGATGAAGCGCATCGAGGCTATAATTTAGATAAAGAAATGGACGAAGGCGATCTGTATTTCAAAGATGAGAATGATTATGTGGGCCAATACAAAAGAGTCATCGAATATTTCAACGCCTACATTATTGGATTAACAGCTACTCCAGCATTACATACCACTCAAATTTTCGGAAACGCAGTTCATAATTATTCCTATCGTGAAGCAGTTGTTGATGGTTTTCTTACCGATCACGAACCGCCTTTTATTTTGAAAACCAAGTTGAGTGAAGAAGGTATTTTATGGAAAAAAGGGGAAAAACCAAAAGTCTTTATTGCCGAAACCAATACGATCGAAGAATTAGCGGAGCTCGAAGACGAATTGCACCTTGAGATTGAGCAATTCAATAAAATGGTGATTACCGAGCCTTTTAACCGAGCCATTATCAAACAATTGGTACAAGAATTAGATCCAGAAAGTGATGAAAAAACGCTGGTTTTTGCTGTTCGTGACAGTCATGCTGATCTAATTGTACAATTATTATATGAAGAATTCGCTGCTATTGGTTTAGATGTAGCACCTGGTGTTATAGAAAAAATTACGGGCAAAGCCCATGATGTTGATAGTTTGGTCAAACGTTTCAAAAACGAAAAGTTCCCAAACATTGTGGTTACGGTCGATTTATTGACTACCGGAATAGACGTACCTCAAATTACCAATTTAGTTTTTATTCGCAGAGTACGTTCCCGCATCTTATTTGAGCAAATGATTGGTCGTGCCACACGTTTGTGTCCGGAAATTGACAAACAATTTTTCAGGATTTACGATGCCGTACGGGTTTATGAAGCTTTAGAGCCATACACCCAAATGAAAACCGTTTCTAATCCTTCTATTTCTTTTACTAAATTGATCGAAGAATTAGATTTTATTGATACACCTGAACGTGCCAAAAAACAATTGGAACAGATTATAGCAAAATTGCAGCGCAAGAAGAAATCGATAAAAGAAGAACAACTGGATCAATTCATTTACATTGCCAAGGGAGATAGTCCAGAGGATTTTATAGAATTATTGAAAACTATTGATGGCGAGAATGCCAAAGCAGTACTGGCCGAATATTCCAGTTTATGGCAATTTCTAGACGAAAAAATATACCAACCCAAACTGCAATTGGTATCGGATCATCATGATGAAATCATAGGTATAGATCGTGGATATGGCAAAGCCAACAAACCTGAAGATTATATAGAAGGCTTCAAAAAATTTATCGAAGAGAACCGTAATAAAATTATAGCACTGAATGTAGTGTGTACCAAACCTTCTGAACTGGACAGGAAATCATTGAAAGAATTAAAAATGATGTTAGACCAAGAAGGATACAACGCCATGACGTTGCACACGGCTTGGAAAACGACCAAAAACGAAGATATTGCAGCCGACATTATTTCGTATATAAGAACAATGGCTTTGGATACTGATTTGATAAGCCACGAAAAGCGCATAGAAAATGCCATTAACAAAGTGAAAATGCTAAAACCTTGGAATAAAATCCAACAAAAATGGATAGAACGTTTTGAGGCGCAATTGCTAAAAGAAACGGTTTTGACCAAAGAAGATTTGGATGCCAAACCTTTTAGCGATGATGGCGGTTTTACGCGTTTGAATAAGATTTTCGATAATGAGTTGGAAAATATTTTAGTGGTCTTGAATGATAATTTATATACGGCATAAAGCAAATTAGACTGCAACTTGCGTAAAAAACGGCACAAGTTGAAAAATAAAATTTATAAAATGCAATGTGCAACATTTGCACATACCACTCTTCATGATGAACCAAAAGGAAAAACAATGAGATTTTTAGTATACTTTAATATCGTTTCTTAATGAGTGAAATACAAATATATAATTCACCTGAAAATCTAACTCAAATTGAGGTGACTTTTGAGAATGAGACTGTGTGGTTAAATCAGGAGCAACTGGTGCATTTGTTCCAAAGAGATCAATCCGTTATTTCAAGGCATATCCGTAATGTATTCAAAGAAGGTGAGTTAGACGAAAAAAGCAATATGCAAAAAATGCATATTGCAAATTCTGACAAGCCAGTAACGGTATACAACCTCGACGTAATCATTTCCGTTGGCTATCGTGTGAAATCCAAGCAAGGCACACAATTCCGCCAATGGGCAACCCAACGATTAAAGGATTATTTGGTGCAGGGATATGCCTTGAACGAAAAACGTTTACAAGAAGCTTCAGGCAAATTTCATGATTTACAAAATGCCATAAAGCTAGCTGCCAAAGCAGGAAATTTAGAAAGCTTGTCTTCTGTTGAAGCAAAAGGAATTCTGGGCGTTTTAGAACAATATGCGTATGCGTTAGAAACTTTAGACAAATACGATCATCAAAAACTAACCATAGATATTCCTTTTGAGGAAGAGAAAATTCAAAAGCTCACTTATGAAAAGGCAATAAAAGAAATAATAATCTGGAGAGATTTTCAAAAAGCAGGTAATTTATTTGGCAACGAAAAAGATCAATCCTTTAAAAGTTCACTGGAAACTATTTATCAAACTTTTGATAGCGTAGATTTGTACCCAACTATCGAGGAAAAAGCAGCTAATTTGCTGTATTTCATTGTGAAAAACCATTCTTTTTCTGATGGAAATAAACGGATTGCCGCAGGACTGTTTGTTTATTTTTTAGACCTAAATAACAGATTGCTAAATGATTTAGGAAACAAAAGAATTGGCGATAATGCCTTAGTAGCCATAACGATCATGATTGCCGAAAGCAAATCCGACGAAAAAGACATGATGGTCAAATTAGTGGTCAATTTGATTAATAACAAAAACTAAACGGTTTAATAACTTTAAACCTTAAAATTAAATAAAAATTAGAATGAGCGCAGAAGAAATTGCCAATAAACTCTGGAACCTATGTAATGTATTACGTGACGATGGAGTAACCTACCACCAATACTTAAACGAATTAACCTATATATTATTCCTGAAGTTATCTGAAGTAAAAAAGTTCGAAGAACACATTCCGGAAGAATACCGCTGGCAACGTTTTGTAAAAGAACACGATAATGCCGAAGCTTTTTTGCGTTACCGTAAATTCCTAGCTGAGGTAAGTGCAATGACAACTAGTGACAGTATAAAGGAAATTTATACCGATGCTTCTACCAGTTTACGCAAACCCGTAAACTTCAATACACTGGTTCAGGCCATAGATAAACTGGATTGGTACGAAGAAAACGATCGTGATGTCATGGGTGATATTTACGAGAGTTTACTAGAAAAAAATGCAGGAGAGAAAAAAAGTGGTGCCGGACAATATTTTACCCCACGCCCTCTTATCAATATCATGATTGATCTAATGGCTCCAAAAGTAGGTGAACGTTGGAACGATCCCGCGGCCGGAACTTTTGGATTTATGATTTCTGCGGATCATTACTTGCGCAGCAAATACGATAACTATTTTAAACTGGACGAAAAGGAACGTAAGTTTCAGGAAGAAGAAGCCTTCTCAGGGGTAGAACTTGTGGGCGATGCGCACAGACTAGCCTTAATGAATGCCCGATTGCACGGAATGGAAAGCCGTATCTATTTGCAGGATACCTTGACTGAATTTGGTAAAAGCCTGAAAGATTTTGATGGCGTCTTAGCCAATCCTCCTTTTGGAACCAAGCAAGGTGGTGAACGACCAACACGGGACGATTTTACGTTCCCAACAGCCAACAAACAACTGAACTTTTTACAGCACATTTACCGTAGTTTAAAGAAAGACGGCAAAGCCCGTGCAGCAGTAGTCTTGCCCGATAACGTGCTCTTTGAAGATGGAGACGGACAAAAAATACGCCGTGACTTAATGGACAAATGCAACTTGCATACTATTTTGCGTTTGCCAACAGGTATTTTTTATGCTGCAGGAGTTAAAACCAACGTACTCTTTTTTACCCGTGAAAAGACGGAAACCAACAATACCCAAAACGTTTGGTTTTACGACATGCGTACCAATGCACCAAGCTACGGAAAACGCACCCCATTTACCGAAAAAGCCTTTGAAGATTTTGTTTTAGCTTACACAGGAGGAATTCCTTTTGATAAAGTAGAAGCCGATTATGATGGGTTGGTGAATGAAAAAAATAGAGCCAAAATAAAAGATGAGCGCTGGAACCGCATTTCGCGTGCTGATATAGAAAAGAAAAGCTACAGTTTAGATTTAGGTTTGATAGCCGACAGTTCTTTGACCAACAGTGATGATTTGGGAGAGCCAATTGATATTGCCAAGGAAGCCTTAAATGAATTGCAAAGCATTACCGAGCAATTGAATGCGATGATAAAAGAATTAAACTAATGGAGAGTAAATTGCCGAAAAACTGGGTAAAAACATCACCATTAGAAATTTCTAAAATAATTAGAGGTGTTTCTTATGGTAAAACGGATGCTTTTCAATTTGAATTTGATAATTCTTGTTTAATTCTAAGAGGAGGAAATATCCAAGATGGAGAAATTGTTGATGGTAAAGACAATGTTTATGTTTCAATAGATCTAATTAAAAATGAACAATTCATTCAAAAATATGATGTAATAATTGTTGGTTCAACTGGAAGCAAGAATTTAATTGGTAAAGCAGCTACATCATTATTTGAAAGTAATAAAATTAGTTTTGGTGCTTTTTTAATGAATATAAGGGCATTTGAAACAATTGATAAAAGGTATTTTAGTTATTATTTTCAAACAAATTATTATAGAGAAGCTATTCGTAATTTAGCAGGAGGTGTCAATATAAATAATATTAGAAAAGAATATATTGAAAACCTTTATTTTCCACTTCCCCCTCTAGCTGAGCAAAACCGCATTGTAGTTAAATTGGATCGTTTATTTGCCCAACTGGAAACCATAAAAAGTAGCATGTCAAAAATACCTGAGTTGCTTAAAGATTTCCGGCAGCAAGTGCTTAAGCAAGCTGTTACTGGGAAATTGACAAATAAAAATGATATAATTTCAGTTTCATTATCCTCAACAATTACTATAGGGAGTCTTTTTGAAGAAGCTCCTCTCAATTGGAAATGGGTCAAACTTATTGATATTGCTAAACTTGAATCTGGACATACACCTAGAAAATCAGAAGAAGAGTATTGGATTAATGGTAATGTACCATGGATATCGCTTCAAGATATAAGAGCCGCTCATGGTAAAATAATAAATGAAACTAAATATATGCCAAATGAACTAGGTATAAAAAAATCAAGTGCTAGATTATTACCAAAAGGTACAGTTTGTTTTTGTAGAGATATTTCTGTTGGATATACAACTGTTATGGGAAAAGAAATGTCCACAACTCAGCACTTCGCTAACTGGATTTGTGGAAATTCATTAAATAATATGTTTCTTTTATATGTTTTTATGTCAGCAAAAGATTTTTTAATTGCTTCAGGAAAAGGAACTACTGTTGGTACTATTTATATGCCAGCTTTAAAAGAACTTAGAATTCTGCTTCCACCTCTCGAAGAACAGCTACAAATCGTTCGTCGAGTAGAAAAATTGTTTGCCAAAGCAGATGCTATAGAACATCAATACAAAACGCTAAAAGCCAAAATAGATACATTGCCACAGGCGATCTTACATAAGGCGTTTAAAGGAGAGTTAAGTGAGCAGTTAGATACTGATGGAGATGCAAGGGAGTTACTGGAAGAGATTAAAGCGCTAAAGTATGCGACAGGAAAAGTTCTTAAAAGTAAAACGACTAAAAAGGCTACCAAAAAAGTAAAATCCTACCCTGAAAATGATGAGGTTTTGGGGATGGTGGCAGAGCCTTGAAAATAAAGTAGTATGAAATCGCCATGATTCCAAAACAAAAATTGAAATGAAGAATGGCGATACCATATTTCTTAAAAAAAGAAATATTATCTTCATGTGAAACATTTAAATTACGGCTGTTTCTAATGCTTTAGTTTTTTGGTTTGGTCAATTCGCTAAGCTACCTTCCATTGATTAAGTAGCTGAGCGAACCTGAAACTAATAATTAGTTAAACTGGTTAGTAACCGCTGCTTTATTGTGTTTTTTAAAAAATCAGGTTCCATCACTTTCAATCCCTCACCAAAGGATAAAATCAGTTTTTCCAATTCATGATTGGGAATCACTTCAATTGAAAAAGAAAAACCGTTATTATCATTACTGATTTTCTTTTGTGAACCGTGTAAAGGTTTTGTCATTATGTAAGGTGCTAAATCGGCTGTAGCAAACAAAGTGATTTTCGAAACTATAGATTCAGCAGGAATAGAAACTCCGATAATATCATCAAAATACTCATTAAAATTAATTGAAGAAACTTGATACTTTTTATCAATTTCATTAAAAGAAACAATTCTATCCAAAGCCAAATTGGTCAAATTCTCAAATTCCGGATTATTCCCAATCAAAAACCAACGATTGTTGTACTGTTTCAAATAATGAGGATGAATTTCCAATGTAGTCATCACATCGCTTTTAAAAGATTGATAATCCACTTGCAACACTTTTTTGTACAAAATAGCATTGAACAAATCCCCTAGGAGATGGATGTTTTTCAGGTATTCATTGGCATCAAAACTAATAATTTCCCTTTCGTGCGATTCCAATTTGAAAGCTTCTTGCAATTTTAAAATCAATTCATTGACCCATTCAAACTGTGGTATCCCCTTAAAGCGGGACAAAACCAATAGAGCCGATTTCAATTTTTCTGCTTCCAATTCATTCATGGGCTGTTTATTAATCGAAAAGTCGGAAGTGTCGTAGCGGTAATATACTTTCCTGCCCTCTTTAATTCGATCTAGTGGAACAGACCAGCCCTGACTACTTTCCATAAACTTAATATCTTCAAAAAGTTGACGTTTTTTTATACCATCCCCATCAGGATTGAGTTCATATAAAGCTTCATTACAATTTTCCAGTAAATCCTCTAAATAAAATTTCCTGCTGAAATTACTAAAACATCTGTCTAAAGCATGAAAACGAATAAGAGCATTTTTGTTGATGGCCATAGTTGAAAAGTTTCATACCGTAAATTTAAAACTAAACGATGCAAATAGACTGCACCAATAGCAAATAGTTTTGTAATCTAATTTAAAAAGAAAATAGTATGTATAAGAAAATTATGATTATCGCAGGGATTTTGACTTTGATGTTTAATACAAATGTATTAGGACAGGAAAAAATTTCCACCTACAATTCGGCTTATTTATCAAAAAACTTTGAAATTCAAGCAGGAAAACCAAACGAGAAAGGAGACTTTGATTATTATATTGATTGCTTCTCTTCGGATAGTTCTAGTAAAAAAGCATCGCTAATGCTAAAAAACAAAGAAGTTCCGGAATTCATTGAATTTCTTTCAAGTATAAAAGATACTTTTTTAAAATGGAAACAAACTGCGATAGAAAATAAAGTAACGGAATTGGACAAGAAAATTGAATATAAGAACTTGAATTACAGAGGTGCATTCCTTTATGGCAAATGGAATTTTGATTATTCAGTTAACCTTTCAACCCGTTTTAGAATAATAAACGATAAATACTTGTTGATTATAGATAGCGATGCCTTGCAATCAAGTTCAAACCAATTTATTAAAAGTGATGGATTTCGTTTTGTTTTTAGTTCAGCGCAGGAAATTGATGAATTAATAAATGGATTAGAAATTGAAAAAGTTAAAGCGTTTTATGCGGATAAAAATGGTAAGGAAGGTTTATTTAAGAATTAAAAAAAACACTAGCTTACAAAACATCCAATGAATTTTGAATTGTTGGATGTCTTGCAAGTTTTTTTATATACTTTAGTAAAATAGATAATAATGAATCTGTAATATCAGTCCTATACGATCCACTTTTAATACAAATAATAATTTATGAGCCAACTTGGGGATATCAATGAGGAAGAAGTCCATAGCGCAATATCTACTTGGAGTGGCTTTGTTTATCAGGGTAAAGTAGCACTTTATCAAACGCTTAAAATATTCAATGGTAATGATGAGGCTCAAAATTATTCTTTACAACTCGATAGCCTGGAAGATTTTGCAATACTTCATGCAGAAGTAATAAAATCAATACATCAAGTTAAAGCAGTTAAAAACACCTATTACAGTGGTTACGAATCTGCTTTTAAACAATTAATTAAAAAAACAGTCAGCTATAATTGCAGTGTAGCTATATTTCATTTAGCAAAAAGTATCCACGACAAAACTGTAGCTTTTATTGAGGCGGCCCATCCACCCATGAAAATTTGCATGTATGGTACTGATTCACATTGCTCTCTTGAAAACATAGACTCTTTTATAGAAAAAGAAATAGGAATATATTATTCTAAGAATTTCAACTCCTATATTTGGAAATTAAGTCCTCATTATCTTAAAACTTCAAGACACTTTTTAGAGAATATCATACTTACTAAGGTCATTCAGATTCATAGCATCATTCACCAAAACAAGAAAAGTGAAAATAAGGCGGCTTATACAGAAACTATCGCCTTTAATGATTTTAAAAGCATACTTGATCAAGATAATTTAAATGAATCATTTAATCCTGATTATTATTTGCACCTCACTAAAGGAGATCTAAATCGATATTATCAGGAATATTGTATCGAATTAGATGATACAGATATCAGTGAAGATGAAAAACAAAAACTAGAAAATTATATTATTGAAATCAACGATTTAAACGATTCCGAATTAGTACAGCTTATTCGAAACATTATGCCAAATCGATCCTTTAAATTTGATTCTATTTCTGATTATAAGGACAATAATATTCAAAAAACTGAATTTAAAAGGGGATTTTGTAAAATATTGCATCATTTACGTTTCTTCAATGGTACTGTGAAAAATGATTTCGTTTGGATATGTGATGAGAAAAGTCGTTCGTTTCCAACCGTAATATGTGACGGAGAAGATTTCAAGAATGATGTCTGTCGGGATATTATAAAAAACATCAAAAATACAGATTTAGAAATCCCATATGCCAGTCATAACCTTATTACGTCCAGTATTAACATTGAATCCTTACATTCAGAAATTAACAATATTATAGATGTTGAAGAGAATGATCCTGCAATTCTAAAAAACTACACTAGAATTACTGCTTGGGGAAAAGTTTCTTTAATAAAATTGACAGATGCAAAACTTAAACTAAATGAAAACAATAGTTAACGATATTTTTCAAAAACACGGTTATACACTTCAACAATTGCCAGAGGGCAATTTGTTTTCATTTCCAATGGAAACAAGCAAAATATCCTTTTGGCTAGTAATTGAAAAAGATGACCTTGAAATTCTCGATCATCAGAACGGATATTTTAAAGCTTGCAAAAACGCTATTGACAGTAATGATATTGATAAAAACACTTCATTGCTCATTCTTGCAAAAGTAACAGAAACTATAAAATTTAAAGAGTTAAAAGAGCAAATTCTTATTATTGAAGAGGATCCTTATCAGTTTAAAAAACTCGTTTTATTTTATTCTGAAAATGAATTAGAAGCCCTCAAATATGAAATTGATGATGTGTTGGAGGAACCGTTGTCATTTATAGAACAAAACATTATAGCATCAGAAAATTTCAGCACATACAAAACTAATCCAACTCAATTTTCTTGGCAATCATTAATTTACAGAATAACCCATAAAATACCTTTCATAAAAATTAATGTAGAAAAAGATAATAATTTGCAATCTTTATTTGATACTAATTATAAAATACTAACCCAAAAGGGGGTTGCTGAATTTGATGATAAGATGAATAGTTCTCTATTATCATTAACACTTGAAGATTTCCAAAATATTAGCTCAGAAGAAATTCTAAAAAGACTAACTCCAGAAACACCACTTGATGAAAATTAAAAAAATTTATATTCAAAACTTTAAAGTCTTTACCAAAGCAACATTTACTTTTGACAATTTTCATTTGTTGGTATTAGATGGCCCTAATGGATTTGGTAAAACATCACTATTTGATGCTATCGAGTTATTATTGACTGGACAAATAAGAAGGTATGTCAAACTGGGAGAGCAAACCATTAAAGGATCCCAAACATTCGGAGAATACCCATTTTATAATCAATATGGTGAAGATGGTGATATAATTATTAAAGCTGAAATTGAACACGATTCTCAAACTATTATATTAGAGAGAAGAGCTGAAAAGGCAAGCCTATCCTATAATCAATTCTTTAATTCTTATAAACTATACACAAAAATAGATTTTGAGAGCCAGACTGAAACGCAAATAGAAAATGAAGTCAATTATTTACAGAATTTATTGGGACAGGATTACAAAGAAAATTTTGAATTTCTTAATTATATAGAGCAGGAAGACAGTATATACCTTCTCAAAAATAAAGATAAGGATAAACAGGACAGTATTGCATATCTATTTAATACCCAAGACTTCGAAAATAAAATTAACAAGTATGAAGAAATAAAGAAGAAGCTATTAAAACTATGTGATACTCCAGCCAAAGCTAGACTCCAGGAAAAAAAGGAAGAGTTGGATACTTTAGGAGTTCAGCTATCCTCCCGTGAAAAAGTGGCTTATAATGAGCTGTTTAATTGCGAACAATATGAGTGGGATAAAAGCGAAATATCTTTTGCTTTGATAAGATATACCGATTTAGTAGGTGAAGATGGAATCGTCACTAGAATAAAAGATTTAGTACAACAAAAAACAACTTATCTAGATTATCAACTTAATAATCAAGTTGATAAAATACTCGAACAATCCTCTAACCTAGAAAAAGTTATACGTTACCAAAATTTTTTAATAAAAAAAGAAGAGCTAAGCAAAGAAAAAGTATTGCAAGAAAAGCAAGCTGCTTTTTTAAAAGACCTAACGGAAATTGATATTGAAAAGGTCAAATCGGATTCTTTATCTATTAATCCGATTGATTTATTTCCTAAAACAGAGCTTACTCTTTTAGAAAATTTTTCAACGGATTTAATTTTTCTACAAATTTCAGCCAAGGAATTGTCCGATTTAGCGCTCATCCATAATCAATTAGTGCTTACACGAGATTCACTAGTATCAAAGTTTGGAGATTTCAATCATTTAACCCATACCGCTGGAGAATGTATCTTATGTGGATTTGACTGGAAAGAATCTGACATTTTATATAAGAACATCATTACACAAACTGAAAAAATTAAAAACTTAGTAGATAGTTCATCCAATAATATTTCATTACAAATACAGGCATTCAAAGACAAATATTTGATTGTAATCAACCGTATTATTGTTACACATCAGTTAGAGTATATTATTGATAAAGAATTTGTAAATAATTTGGTATTACAACAAGATTCTGTGCTGCATCCAATTGTGCAAAAAATACAATCTTTAGGAATAGATTTAACTGAGTTTCTAAATTCTTCGGCTACAATGCAAATTAATCCAAAGACTGAGGAGTTAGTAGCGACTCTCAAAAGGCTAAAAAAAGAGATTGACATTGAAGTTATCAAACCTCACTTCAATGATACTTTTACACAATATTTTTTTAGCAATAAATTAAACATTTCGGACTTTAATCTTGATAAAATTGAGGGGAAGATTAATTATATAAATTGGCAATATTCACTTTATCAGAATAAAACCTTTACGATTAAATCTTTGGAGTATAAAACTCTCAAACTACAATTTGATAATGCTGCAGAAAATGAAAAAACGGTTAAGAGAGTAATTACGGTCTATAAAGAATCTTTAAAAAAATACAATCAAAAACTAATTAATGATATTGAAATACTCTTTCACATCTATTCAGGAAGAATTGTACAGGATTTTCAGGGTGGTTTAGGCTTATTTATTTCAAATGACAAGGGAATTAAGTTTCAGACTGATCCTTCTAAAACTTACGATGCAATTTTTTCAATGAGTTCTGGTCAGCTATCAGCCTTGATTATTTCATTTACACTAGCTTTAAATAAAAAATATTCTAAAAACAAAATCTTGTTTATTGATGATCCTGTACAAACCATGGATGAAATTAATGTTGTAGGTTTTATAGAGCTATTAAGGAATGATTTTTCCAATCACCAAATTTTTATGTCAACTCATGAAGATTTAATTTCAACATTTATGAGATATAAATTTAAAAAGTATGGATTGTCACAAAAAAGAATAAACATTAGAGAAACAGCTAATTAACAATTATTGGTGGTTTAAAATGAGATATAAGGTAATTTATTAATGCATTTAATAAAAAATAAAACGATGTCAGATTCAGAACAACATATAGAAAATAGTCTTGCAAAAAGTAAAATTTATACCATACTACGAAGAAAAGCACTTAACGAAAGTAGGACTATAGATTCTAACGTAAGTGATACAATACACAAATGTGTAAAATACGCATATGATAAGGCAAAACTTATTATTAAATATATGCCTGAATATACATTACATGATAGTGAACACTTATTTAGGGTTTTGTATTTGATGGAAAAACTCATTCCGGAAGAAAATTTGGAAAATCTATCTGTTCCTGAATTAATGCTTCTAATATTGTCAGCCTTTTTTCATGATTTAGGAATGTCTCCTGATGAAAATGAAATAAAGGCTTGGAAACAACAATGGTTAGGACAAGATCCTACAGATATTGAGAAAAAAGAGTATTCCAATTTCGAAAGGTTTAAAAATACTTATCCTGATCGGCTAGACGATATAGATAGATTACGAGTAAATCAGGAATTTTCAAAAGCGGAATTGATAGAACAATATTTAATCTCTGAATATATTAGACTTAATCACGCACAAAGGGTAAAAAAACTCATTGCTCGCGATTGGAAAGATCAAATTTTTTATCATGATACACCATTAACAAAAATCCTTGCCGATATATGCCAGAGTCATAATGAGGATGCGCTTTCATTAATGAATTTGGATGCAAATTTCTTAAGTGGTGAAGACGTAAATATTTGTATTCCCTATATTGCAGTGATTCTTCGCTTGGCTGACCTACTTGATTTTGATGCAAAAAGAACACCATCTGTACTATTTTCGCATTTATCTGTTAGAAATTCCGTTTCTTTATTTGAATGGCAGAAACACAGATCTATAAAGGCCTGGAGAATTAATCAGAATGAAATTTCCTTTTTTGCAGAGTGTAATCATCCTGTAATTGAATCCGGAATCAAAAAATTTTGTGATTACATTGATACAGAGCTTAAAAATTGTTCAGCAATCCTTTCAAAAATTTCAGAGCAAAGTGGCTTCCTCGATTTTTCTCAATATAAATTGAATCTCCCAATTAAAGTTAATAGGGAACGAATTGGTCCCGTAAAAGATATAGAATCAGGAGACCCATTGTATGAATATTGGGACACCTCTTTTGAACTGAATAAAAATCAAGTCATTGAATTATTTATGGGGACACAACTATATGGTACCAAAGACGTGGCTTTAAGAGAACTTATTCAAAATTCAATTGATGCTTGCCTGCTTAGTGAAGCTATGCATAACTCATGGAATGCTCCTTATGTCCCTAACATTATAGTAAAATTTTATACCATTGGTACAGAAGATTATCTTGAAGTTATAGATAATGGTATCGGAATGAATAAGGACATTATAAATAACTATTACTCAAAAGTTGGTTCTTCGTTCTACAAATCTAAAGATTTCTTTGACCTAAAAGCACAGACTGATTTAAGCTACAAACCCATATCTAGATTTGGAATTGGTATCCTTTCAACATTTATGGTTTCGGAAAGTGTTGAAGTCCAAACCAAAAGATTGAAAGGTAAATATAGTTATGATGACCCTCTGAAATTAGTTATTGAAGGCTACGACAGTATATTTACCGTTTTAAAAAGTGATAAAGATGAACCAGGAACAAGTACAAAATTATTACTAAAGCAGAATCATCCGTGGAAACATTATACAGATGAAGCATTGATAAAGGCAATAAAACTTGCAGTTCCTAATCCGCAAGTCCCCATTAAAATAATAATTGAAAATGAAGAAAATAATTTTTCTAAAAACGATTTTCAAAATAAAAAAGCAGCAGAATTAAAAAGCTATTACTGGACAGAAAATGCCAATATACGCGAAGAATTAATAGAGTTTGATGAATCTGGATACATTGGAAATGCGATAGTTGGAATTATAGAACAAAATGGAATTCCTGTTGAAAAAGTTGATGTGCATTCAAATGAAACTAATGTAAATGGACAAAAATACAGTCTAAGTTTGCAAATGCATTGGGAAACCAATGAAATAAAAAAGAAAGGGGATTCAATTGAAATTAACGATACAGGTGATATTAAATTGACTCCTCGTACACAAACACTGGCTAAATCAAATGCATCATTCTCAATACATGGCATCAGCTACTCTGGAGGTCTATTTCCTGAATATAGTTTTAATGCTAAAAAGACTATGTTGCTTTGGCCTTTTCCTATGCTAATAGTTTTGGATTTAAATGGAAATAATGATTTAGATCTCAATTCAGCTAGAAATGAAATTGTATTAAATGAACTATGGAATTCTTTTGAACAAAACCTTGCATTTATTATTTGCAAAAAACTATCAGAAAATTTAAAGGAAGAATATATATCAACATTATATAGTCTGTTTCGGGCAAATTCACAAAATGATAATTTTTTAGTTGGATTAGAAAAAGCTCAGGAACTTTTAAAAAACCAATAACAATAGAAAAAGCATCTAAGGATAGCTTTTCCACTTTACGATTTAGCCAAAAATATGAACGATCATATAGAGAAATTATCCATAGAATTGAAAGATTATATTAGAAAGTACAATCATCAAACCTTTGTTGCACAATGTTGCTATATATGCAATGCTCATTGGCGAACACAGAGTAATATCGTAGAGCTCCATTCTCCTGTAAGACAATTAATGTATCTCATAAGTTTATATCACAGTACAGCCTTCAAGGGAAATGAACGATTTGAGGCCTACGGTGATGAGTATGAAAATATAGTCCGTCTGTTGAACGCAATTGAAGACTGTTACGTCAGTACACCAGAGAATCTCATAACTCCTGATTATACTGAGGAAAGTTTAAAACGTCTGTTTATAAGCAACAGTACTTTTCTGAATTATTACCTAAATGCATCACTGAGCTATTTTGAGCAGGATGTTGAACGAATCAGACAAACATTCAAACATTTTGAATCACACATTAGGGATGAAACTGGATTGGAAATTCAGGATTTTATTGATTTTTTCTTCCTGATAACAAATCTGGAAATCGAAATATATAATCAACATTTCAATCATAAATACAATCCAGAAGAACATATGTTAATCATTAAAATGCGTGACAATCCTACTTCATTAACAAATGATGAGCTGTTACAAGTTAGTTATTTAGCGGAAAATGGCGTTCTCGGACTAGGTATACCAATCAATAAACTGAAGGAAAGTATGCCTTCAGAAAAAGTAGATAAGATACTAGTAATGTTTATGATGATTCGAAATGAAAATGAAAATTATCTTTACTATACAGATACCTGTGATTACCTATCTAAACCATTGTTAATGACAGATCCCGATCACATTGCTCTTCTATATTCAAAACAGCTCATTACCGCCATATATGATTATCTTTTTGAGCTGTGCAAGGAAGCAGATAAAAATGGAAGAAAGGTTCTAATGAGAAGAGAGGATTATCTCGAAGATAAAACGTACGAAGTATTTCGTGACTTTTTTGGTGAGGAAGCAAAGATTTATAGCAACTACCAAGTCAATGGTCCTGAAAAGGATTTGCTTATACTGAAAGGAAAACACGCCTACATTATTGAATGTAAGGCCAATAAATACAGAATACCTTTTCGTGACCCTATAAAAGCTTATGATAGAATTAATGATGACTTTAAGAAATCAATAGGTAAAGGATACCAACAGGCCAAAGAAATCGAAGATTTATTCAGCGGTGACGAACCCTTTGAAATCAAAAATGAACGCGGTAAAATCCTTGAAACAATACATCCATCAGAGTTCATGGAAGTATTCACTATTGTGGTCACTCAAGAACGATTTGGGCAAATTCAATGTGACCTTAATCATCTGTTGGAAATAGATGAAAACGACAATTTTCCTTGGGCGGTATTCATTGATGACCTTGAAACTTTTCTTATAACTTTAAAACGAAAAAAAAATCATCTCTTTGAATTTCCTGTATTCCTATTGGAGAGAGAAAAATTACATGGAAGAATGTTTTGTTCTGACGAATTAGAACTGTGTGCCTATTTTCTTTTTGATCGCGATAATTTTTTAAAGTATTGCAACAGCGAAGACCTATTTGTTTCTAGTCCGGATGTGCATCAGTTCTTTGACCTTTTATATCATGTAGGTTTTGGCTTCAAAAATGAATTGAATATTTCAGATAAACTAAAAAGATATTCACCTGAAGCTTTAGCTGTTATCAATAAAAACAAATTACTAAAGCCTGAATCGTTTAAATAAGTTTGTTTTTCTCTAGAGGGAGATATTACTTAGAGTGGCTAAATGATATCCCCAAGAGATATATAATTACCCAGCCTTATTCAAGCTTACAGATGGTTTATGATAACATTTCCATTTAACATCACGGGCAATCAAGCGGTCTCTCTTCGGTCGTTCCCTTTGTTCCGTTCGGCTGTTCCAGTCGGTCAACCTTATATTTTAATAAGAACATTTTCGGTAAATAGTCTATTTATTATTTCAATTTAATATTCAGATTTCCCTCCGTTCCACAGGCACTTCACAGCACTAAAAAAACAGCAGCTTAAAAATAAGCAACTGTTTTTTCGCACTGTTTCGTTCCTCATCTTCACACGCTCTCTTCCTACGTTCGGTCGGGCTTATGCATCCACAATACCGCTTCATTTCGTTTCACTTCGCAGGCTACGCTTCACTGCATTCCAGCCATATTGCGTCTGCAGCCCTCCGTTTTTTCAGCGGTTGCTCCTTCGCACAGCCATCGGGTTTGGCTCCACTCACCTCACTTACGTTATCTTAGAAGCATCCATTTTCAATTATCAATTTCCCTATTAATTATCAGTTGGTTCGGTCGCTTTGCCCTAAATCAAGGTACACCGCCGAAAAGGCGGTTGCCTTCTATTTTTTACCCGCCGTTTCACGCTCATAGCCGCTACGTTTCGCTTCGTACCTTCGCTCAACTCTCGCGTCTATGGTGGCCGTTCGATTGCCGCAACCCCGCCACGGCGCTCCTCATCCGCAAAAAAAAAGTTCCTTGCCCTTAAAAGGGGGCACCACTTTTTTTGCTCCTTGCGGTGCTTGGGGGTGTTAATTGCCGTTTCCACAAGGACTCCCCTGAGAAACTACAACAAGTACGATAGTGCATTTTTCTGAAAAGAAAAAGAAAAAAATCCAGCAAGAATAGCATTCATTCCTCACTTCCAGTCGGTCATTCTTCCCTCCATTTTCGTTCGTCATTTCTGCTGTTATAACGGCTTTCTTTTTTTCTCTTTTTTCTTTTCCGAAAAATTAAGGTCGAATCTTTAACACCAAAGCGATATGCCGAATTTTATCATCAAAACACACCAAAAAAATGCTATTTATAAAGGAAACCAAATCTACATCCTCAACAAAGGAATGAATTCCGGTAAACCACAAAACGAACCGTTCACTAATAGCTTTGTAATCCTATTTCAAAACGATGAAGATGCTGAAACAGTGTATTGGTTAGCTTATAGTTTATGGAAAGCAAAATTCTGGCACCACTCATTATTTGGATCCGTAATTCCATTTTTAAGAATTGCTGATTTTAAAAAGGATTTTATGTCAAAAGTTAACGAAATGCTACAAGAACACGAGCTGCATAAAAAACAAATCCAGGCGTTGAGGTTATTGGCACAAAAAGAGGACCAATTAAAGAAGAATATTGTCCTTATCAGTGAAATGAGAAGAGTGATATTGTTGAGGTATTGTAAATCACAAAAAAAAGCCTGATCTCTCGATCAGGCCCTCCTATAAATTCGGGAAAAGGTTACCAAGCGAAACCCGAATTATTTCTTTTTAAATTTTGTCAATCCTTTTAAAAGGAGCGAAATAATGAAACTAATAATAGCTCCAATTACCGCTAAGATAATCGTTTTTAGAATATCTTCAGAAACAATATTTGGCATCACACTTAATAAAGTTCCGGATGCGGTTCCGATTTGCAAGCTGTTATTTGATTCCATCTCGCGGTAAATTTTGATTGCCTTTTTTCAACCGGTTCACTATGGACCGCTCTCGGTTTGCCTCATCATCAACCGTAATTTGACTGATTACCGAAATGACACCTCCCGCAAGGGCTGCATATCCGGCAATACTGACAACGGCTACAGGTAAAACTACCGGAGCCGCAATTATACTCCCGCTGATAGCCAATAGGGCCATTCCAATACTTCTCAAAACCTTAAAAAACTTTGGGGTTGGTGCTTTCGCACGTTCAACTATATTCATAATTACTTTACTTTTTTACCTTGTCATCCTGATCGGAGTCGAAGGATTAGATTGGATCTTTATTTTCACTTCTTCATTGCATCCCATAGCAGCATAGATCAATGTCGTAAGCTTTTGTAATGCTATACGAGAGGCACTACCCTTCCCTATTCCGGTATGTTTGGTTACGGGTGCGATACAGCCCAACAGTTCTTTTTTGGCGTCATTGGCAGGATGGATTAATATAAAATCTCGTCCTGGAACATTTTGTAAATACAAATGCCATTTGAATTTTGGGCTAAAACGCTTCTGTAATACGTATTCTCCTTCAGGAATACAAGAAATGCGCCTTTGGTTTTCCAACCAGGGCAACTCGATGGTATAACAAACTAGAGTGCCGTTCCATTCCAAAAATCCTTGTGTTCCCTCGGGAAAATAGGTCCTAATTAACACTAAAACCATCTTACAGACCGCTTACCTGTACCAATGACAATGGATTGTATGCACCATTTTTCAATGGATACATTTTTCCATTTACCTCCTGAAAAAACTCAATCCCTAAAGCCAAAAACAACGGACTTACACTGTTTGGAGTCACTGCATTCAATTGATTGATAGCCACTACTGGAGTGGAATCCCATGGTTGGATCGCTGTTTCAGAACTAGAAACCACAAAAGTTTCCGCCTCAAAATTAATTTCGGCTCCCGCTGAAATAATTTTATAGTGAGTTGTTCCACCTGGAGCAGCAATCATATTGGCAGGTACAAAAGGATCCACCGCAACCGAAATTTCGCCTGCCACTCTATCTATTGTTCCTACAAAAGGAACAAACAAAGTGGTCCCTAATTTTCCAGTGATATTGAAATCAAAACCTACAAGCAATTCCGCTTCGCCATCAATTACATTGCGTAACCCTCTGTCGTTCACTAAATCCGCTTGAATCACTTTGACCATAGATTGAGTCAGTCGGCTCACCATTCTACTATCAGCAGAATTGATAAGCAAAGTTCTCAACGCTGTTCTTAGCGTTTTTCCCGCTTTACCTGCTCTACCAAACTCAGAATTGTTCTCACGAGTTCTTTGGAATGCGGGATCACTTTTGATTCGGCTGGCATCAACACCGCCCTTTTCACGAGCTAAATGCCCGTCCTTGGTTTTGTAAAAGGTAATATCTCCGATAGTACCCTTCAATTTAATTATGCCTTTCTGTCTTGCCATACTTCCTAAATTTTTAAATGAATAATTTTGCTAAATACACTCTCAATCATCATCCTGTTGCAACACTTTTGGATTGATTATGAAACAAATTTTAGTCAATTAAATCACATAAAAAAGACTCCCCTATACCATATGTCACTTTGTGACACAAATGGCATAAAATGACCTAAATACCCATTTACAACCAACATTGACGGGAGCAGATTTCCGCTTCTGAACCAAAGGAATTATTTACTATTTTTATGGAATGCCAGAACTTGAACCATAAAGGTTCCAGATTAGGCAAAGCCCAATCAAAGTCATAGATAGAGTATGAGAACGAATAACAAGAGATTATGTATCTACCCTAAGGATATACAACGCATAACCGGAAAGAGTTATCGCCAAAGTATTAGACTACTTCAAAAAATAAGAAAGGAGCTCAACAAGCTCCAAAATGAGTTTGTATCTGTCGAGGAGTTTTGCCAATATACCAGCTTAAAAATTGAACAAGTTGAACCTTTGATAATTGGGTAGAAATTATACTTTAGGCAACTAAATTTTGAACCAATGCCTGTTCAAAAAAAAACGGTTAACCAGTTCAAATTATGATAATTAATCATTAATTCCAGCAAAAAAACACTTATATTTGATAATTGAAATTTAGAACAATTTGCTAACATATTGAGAGGTGTCAGTTGAGGAGTCACTTAAAATAAAAGCTTTGCGAAGCCTTATTTTACGGCGCTTTAGAAAAACAAACAACTCCCTCTTTCTCCGCCAGATGAAGTTTCAAAAGAAACTTTAAAAATCAAAAGCCTTTAAATACTAGTATTTAAAGGCTTTTTTGTTTTTTCTCACTTGTCAAAAAACACATATAGTATCAAAGAACAGTGACCCTATTAGTGACCCTATTTTTTTTTCAGCCTTTTTAGGCAAAATAGGGTCACTAAATTGGGAGAATTCCCCGGGAATTCCCCGCCAATACTAGCTACTTTCAAAGTTTTTAAATCAATTTGATTATTAATTTAAAAACAAGAAGCTATGTTAAAAGTAATTTTTTATCTCAAAGCTGGAAAAGCCAACAAAAGTGGAGAATCTCCTATTTTTGCACGCATCACCTACAAACAACAATCCATCACTATGGCAACCGCTAAATCAATTTCAAAAGAGAGATGGCAGTTTACCAAAAACCTTAGAAATGTACTTAAACTTGAAAAAGAAAAAGTATTAAAACATAGCCTTGACTTATTTCAACTGAATATTGAAAAGAAATACAATGAAATGACTAAAGTAAGTTCCGATATTTCACTTCTATCGCTTAAGAATGAAGTAACTGGCAGGGCAAAAATACCGTCTAAGGAAATTAGTGTTATAGAAATCTTAGAAAAGCACAATCAGTTCTTTGAAAGAAAAGTAAAAGCAGACGAGCGTTCCAAGGCTTCATTCCAAAAATACGAGCGCTCTAAGGAATTGCTTCTAAACTTTATGAAAAAGCAGTATCAAGTGAACGACCTTCCGTCAAACGAAATTTCCAGCGCATTTATATACAATCTCGAATCCTTCCTTAAATATGAAAGTGATTTTAAAGGACGAGTTGGCATTAAAAACAACTCGATGGTAAAATATATGAGAATGTATAAAACAGCCTTTAATTACAGCATAAAAATGGGACTAATTGAAAAGAATCCCTTTAATCTTTATGATGGCAAACTAAATATTAAAGATGCTGTGTTTCTTACCCAAAGCGAACTAGACAGTATAGAAAACAAAAAATTTTCTGTTGAACGCCTGGAAAGAGTAAAAGATATTTTTCTTTTTAGTTGTTATACAGGATACGCACCTGTAGATGCCTTAAATCTTACCTCAACGAACATCTTTCAGGATTCCAATAACGATTTTTGGATCATGACTAATAGAGCAAAAACAGCTATTCGAGCAAATGTTCCCATCTTACCTCCCACTATGAAGATAATTAATAAATACAAAAACCTACAAGTTGGACTACTCCCGCAGATATCTAATCAAAAGATGAATGCCTATCTTAAGGAAATAGCTGATCTTTGTGGAATAGAAAAAAACCTTACCTGGTATGTGGCCAGGCATACTTTTGCAACGACAGTAACCTTAGGCAACGGAATTAGGATTGAAAATGTTTCATCAATGATGGGTCACACCAACATTAAGCAAACACAACATTATGCTAAAGTGCTTGATGTAAATGTAATGGAAGATATGTCTAAACTAAGGCAAAAATTTAGTTCATAATCACCTAATCTTTTTCCTGTTTTATCTAGTGCAAAATCAAATAAACATAAAAGAATCCCTATCTGGAATCCTTTTATGTTTATTTCTTGTACGTCTCTCCTCAAAAATAAGCTATTCTTACATCTTGAAAATAAAATAAGTATGTGGTTTATTGTTTATTCTGATTGAGTATTTTTTAAAATCGACTAAGCAAAGGATTCAGTAATTACTTAATTGAATTTAAATTGATTGTTATTTCAATCAAAACAACCAATTTTATATAGAATAACAATCATTTTATAAAAATAAACTGTTTTTCCAAAATACTAAGAACTTCCAGCGATTCTGCAAGTTTTTTCACTGGGTGTAGCCATATTATTATTTTTTATTGCAATACTACACTGTTGCACTGTGTAAAATATGCTCAATTTTATGAATTAATTCAGCTTGACTTATAAATCTTGGCCCAGTTAGTTCTACAACTCGTAAAAAATCTTAAACTATTTTTTTATCGCTACCGTCCCACCATATATCATAAGCACCTTTTACATTGCTTTCATCTTCTATATAAATGGAACGTTTTTCATCAGTAAATAAATGACCTGGTCTTTTATAACTGTCATTCGGAATATCATCTCCCAAACAGAAGCCCATCGTGTTGTCTTAGACAAAACAAAAAGCTGGTGTAAATACACTATTAGAAAAACCGGTCAAATTGACCACCACTTTCCAGTTCAAACTGACCACCTGGTTTTAGGGTAAACTACTAAAGCTATATGCTTTTACATATAAATTAATTTAATATTAATATTTTATATGCTTTTACATATAAATAACTATATTTGTTTAGAATCGTTGTAAAAGCATATAATCCTATAGTCGCCATCATAAAAAAAAAACATAAGTAGTGGCAACAGATAACCGATGAAAAATAATAAGTTTCGGAATATGAAAACATTAGCAGATTTTGTAAAAGAGAAAAGAAATGAAGTAAAACTCACACAGGAAGCCTTTGCTGAACGTGCGGGAGTGGCACTAACCGTTATCCGTAAAATCGAACAAGGCAAGGAAAATCTAAATCTTGAAAAAGTAAATCAGGTTCTCAAAATGTTCGGGCATACTTTGGCACCGGTTAACGCAAGGGAATTATCCAAAAATAATGACTAAGAACCATGAGAAAAGCTGCCATATATTATAAAGAATTCCTGGCCGGAATACTTACAGAAACGGATGAAGGAGAATATACCTTTCAGTACGAGCAAAATTACATCAAAGAACATCCTCGAGAAAGCATCACCCTCACAATGCCGGTCAGCACAAAAATCTATACAGACAAACGATTATTTCCGTTTTTTGAAGGTCTAATACCCGAAGGATGGTTACTGGATATTGCTTCTAAAAACTGGAAGATAAACCAGAATGACCGCATGGGCTTGCTTTTGGCCTGTTGCCAAAATTGTATCGGAGCAGTAAGTGTCCAACCAATACCAAACGAAAATGAGTAAGAACTGTCTATATTGTTACAAACCATTAGAAGATACAATTGTTGGTGATTTTCACGAACAATGCAGCCTCGAATTTTTCGGTACAAAACAACAACCGCTATTCGAACATTCGCTAAAACAAATGGCGGAATTGGCCAAAAATGTAGTCGAAAGAAGTGTGGCTGTTCCCGGTGTACAACCCAAATTATCTTTATCAATTGTAAGCGATGCCATTCAAGACGGAAATAAAGGCCGCCTTACGGTAGTCGGGGCCTTGGGCGGTAATTATATATTCAAACCACCCTCCAACCAGTTTCCTGAAATGCCTGAAAACGAACACTTAACCATGCGCATAGCTGAAGCTTTCGGAATCACTACCGTAAAGTCAAGCTTGATAAGGTTACAGTCAGGAGAGCTCTCCTATATCACCAAACGCATCGACCGAACTGCTACAGGAGAAAAAATCCACATGCTCGATATGTTCCAAATCACCGAAGCCTTTGACAAATACAAAAGTTCCATGGAAAAAATAGGTAAAGCACTGGACGAATTTTCAGATAACACCTTGCTCGACAAACTGTATTTTCTCGAATTAGCTATTTTCAGTTTCCTCACGGGGAACAACGACATGCATCTCAAAAACTTTTCGATGATCTATTCCGGTAAAATCTGGACTCTGGCCCCAGCCTATGATCTGTTAAACGTAGCCATAGTAAATCCAGACGACACCGAAGAACTGGCGCTGACCTTAGAAGGAAAGAAGAAAAAACTAAAATGGGAACACTTTGAAAGACTAGGCATCAACCTTGACTTAAACACAAAACAAATAAAGGGTATTGCAAAGCGTTTCCAGAAAAACAAGCCCATTGCCATCCAATGGATCAATAATTCATTCCTATCAGATGAATTCAAAGACAAATACAAAACACTCCTGGAAGAAAGGTATCATACTTTATTTCACTCTAAATAATCATGTCCTTTTTCTTATTAGTTTTATTCAATCAACTGCCCTGTTCAATTAAAAACAGGATTAATTTTTAATAACTTGTATCGTTATTTCAGGACGGGATACAAAGCATTTAAGTAAAAAGCAATACTGTATTTACCAATACGGGTTTCTGTACAATTATTAATTTTAATTGTCTGAATTTTGCATTTAATTTTCCGTCCTGAGATCCGTTTTGAATTTATCAAAGACGGTTTGAGCATTAAAAATGTAGTTTTAAAAATAGTAGAACTTGATGAATTTTCGGAAAAACACCAGAAAATAATCAACGGAGATTTGTAGTTGATTGTTTTAATCCAAAAGTTAGTGCATCACTCCTCAAAAATTAAGCTGTTTTTACAGCTTGTACACTACAGCTGTGATTTATTGTTTATTCTCATGGAGTATTTTTTCTATTTTAGCAGCCTCATACAAATAGATGTCCCCAAGTTTCGTATAAGGCAATATACCAATCTGGCGGTATTTAATAATGGTATTATTTGACAGTCCAAATAGCTTCTTTAAATCCTCATTTCTGTAATACTGTGCCGCCTTTTTTCTACTCTCCTCCCTCATCTTAAAATCTATTTTTTCTAATCGACTGTGTAAGGGATCCAGCAATTGCTTAATTGCAGCGATATAAGAGAACTTATTTTCTTTACTTTGTTTAGACATGATCAAAAAATTTAATTTAAATAAAGTTTCAAAATAATTCATTCTAGAAGAGCACTTCTTAAAGTACTAGCGGCAAGCGACTATTCCTTTCCTCCTTTTGAGTATTTTAATCAATTTATTGAGAAATTTTAGTTGCTTTGCACCATAAGTAAAGCCTTTCGACTCAGAAAATTGCTTGCTAATGGTATGTATGCCAACCTGCGATCCTGAATCCCCTGCATAAGTAAAATTGTCTTGAATAAATTGCTGCATTTTGCTTCTATTATTCTGTTCACTTTCACGATCAAAAAATAAAATATTTTCATCCATAAGAATGTAGAAAAACTGAGCTAAATCACTTTTGTTAAAACTTGAACTGCATTTACCTCCAGTCAAATCGTTTTTAAACTTCACATTATAGCCACTGCTATAGCTGTTCTGTTTCAAGACTGTCTCTAGAGCTTCGATCTTCCCGTATAATGCTACTACAGCTTCGGGAAGTTCTTCTAATGTGGGCTTTTTCATAATAATACTATTTGAAAAAACAAGAACACTCCTTTAATTTTCCGGATCAATAAAATAGACTTTGCTTCCTTTATTTCTTTTAAAAGAAGGTTCGTACTTGATATAGCCATATTCGCTTAATTCTTTTACACACTTCAGATAAGTCGTGGGGGCTGATATCTTGGCTAAATACATAATTTCAAAACTAAAAACCTGTATGGGATTAATTAAACCCTTATCCATTCTAAACTGCAACAAAGCAGCATAGATACCAATATGGGTAATACTGATACGATAATCTTTTTCAATAGCTGAAAAAAAATTGGATAAGGGTGTTAAGGACTCCATCATAATCTACATTGAGTTAGACTGTTTTTTTCTTCTTTTTTTTTCTTGTGGCACTTCTGAACCATCATCAGCAGCATTCTGGCTTTGCTTTTTAGCATCCTGTTTTACCGCTTTACTGCTTCCCTCAGACTGCTTTTCCTCTTTTGATTGGCGGTTATCAATACGCTGTCTATTCCCATCGTAAATAGTAATGGTTTTAAATTGGGGATTCGCCTCAACAAACTGCTTAATCTCATTTCCTTCTCTTAAAAAAGTAACTGATTGTAGATTTCCTTTCTTGAGAGAATCCATTAGCTCTTCTTTATACTTAGGATTTGCCAACTCCTTGATTGAATGCTTAGAAAGCGTATTCTCAAGGTCGTAACCGTAATTTTCATGGTAATGGTTTAGTTTAAAATTCCCTTTGGTATCGATTTCTTTAAAATCCATTTGAACCCAAGCATTGTAAAGTTGCCCTTCTTTGTTAGTGAGATCTTTATTGACCGCCCTACCTTCCATCAAATTATAAGCTTCTTTCATTGTGATATTATTCCCTTTGTTAATGTAGAAAGTCTGCTGTAAGGAATCTTTCGTATGCTCTTTTAACAAATCGACTTTGTACGAATTAAAGAAATACATATCACTTTGCTCTGACTTCTTAAAATTCAAAGACACTCGAGCGACATCCTTCCCATAATAAGCTTCATGATTCATGGTGAAACTGGGCTTTTGCTCTTGCATTTTTTCTTTTAACTCCCCTTCTAATCCCTCACCGAAACCGGTATACTTTACCTGATCACGCAGGTATTCAAAATTTTTCTCGTTCATGACTATCTATTTTAAATGATTAAATAACTTATAGCGCAGGCAACACAGCCAGCTGCATCATCTTTCCATTTTTCACGCGGAGCTCCAAATGCCTCCCTCCCCTGTTTTCCATAAGTTGTATCGCAAGATATTTTTTATCAGGTATAGTGAATTTTTCCAAAGCAAATACTGCAAAAGCTTCTGACAGCTGCTCGATAACTAAAGGATTATTGTAAATATAGATGGGCTTGATCTCTATTTCCTGTGATGCGGTACGCTTGGATTTCTTCTGGTCTCGAATAAAAAAGCGCAACTGGCTGATATCGTAATTTATATTCGAATTATTTTCTATTCTTATCCTATAATACATCACATTCTCATAAATAAATAAGCCATTTAATTGAAACTTGATACCAAACCTTTTATCCCTTACACCTCGCAGTTTCTTTCTTTCATAAGAGGCTAAGGCTGAATAATCATGTAAGTCTACTTCATTCTCATTGTCAGGCGATACTAAATGCTCTTGTCTTTCCCCCTTTGCTTTACTGATGATCCAATTTAATATTGGTGTTTCTTCATTGTAATTCAAAACAAAAGAATAGAGCTGCCCATCGGAAGTAACAACCGTAAGATTTGTTTCAATAAAATTAGGATGGGCTGCCTTTAATTGAAGTATGTTTTCAACATCTTTTCCTTTTTGTACTAATACAGCATTACTCCCCCTATCAACACTTTTAACGGAATACGGAAACACAATCGTTGTTGTTTTCGAATGCCCTATAACTAAGGAATCTGATTCAATCTGATAGCGCTCACTTCTAGGCAATTGTTGTTGACCAAATACGTTTCCGGTACTACATCCTATATAGAGCAGTACCAATAGACTCATGTTTTTCATATGTGTTTTATTTATTTGTTTGTTAACAGTTATACATAGAATGCTTAGACAGCTCATCCTGATTCTATCGGCATTAGATTCGTCTTTTTTATGTAAGGTTTTTTATCGCACAGTATTTTATTTCTAGTGGGGTTCGATGGTTTTTCTATTACCTAAATAAACTTGTTGTTAATGGCAATTTTAAATTCTTGTTTTTTACTCTTTTCTGTTTTCATCACGGATCAGCACCTGATACCCAGCCTTTACCATCACTTTTACTAGCTTCACTTTTTTACTTAAAAGATTTTTGGCCGCCTCAATACCAGCTCCCGCCGCTTGGGCACCCCAAGACTCGTCAAATGTGTTTAGCCCCAAGCTTTGCATTGAACGATCTGCGGTAGTCTTTGCTACATCCCGGTTAATCGCACCTGGTATATAAATGCCTTCGAGACCATCCATATCATAAACAGAGAGCTCCACCGGAAAAATAGAATTCCCAAAACGGAGACTATTGATCTTAACAGTCAACCTCTCTCCTTTCAATGAAGCAATCCCAAAAAGGAAATGATCCTTTGGAATCATAACCCCATTGACAAAGATTGCATTACTGAGTCTTAGCTTGACTGTCGAACCATTCACCAAAGTTTGCGTTTCATGAATAACCGCTTCAACTGCATTGTGTACAACGGAAGCATTTATAGGTTCTTCAAAAGAATAGAATGCATTATATGCTGTCTGTATTCCTATGTCGGCATTGTTTGACTTTTTACTATTCTCCAAAGAAGTAATCCTATCATCATTCCCTATAGTAGAGATGGTAAACACCTGCCCTTTATTCGCTTCCGAAGTTTTTCTCATTTTTTCCTGTACCCGGTCTGGATGCTGGATATCAAGTATATTTTCCAACATTCCACTTAGCTTTTGCAATTCCGGATCTTCGCTTTCCGATTGACTCATCGACTGCATCATCTGTTCCAGTCGGTCAACATCTTTCGAATGGAGACTACTGCTACTCTGGTCTTCATATACTTTATAAACGGGCTGTTTAGGTGTTGGTACTGGTTTGTCTATAAGCTTTTGAAGCTCTTCCAGCTTCTTATGCATTTTTTCTTCATTGGGATCACGGTAGATGTTGCTAGTAAGGCCTCCGCCTCTCCTTCTAAAACTATTATCCTCCTGATTACCATTCGCTCCTACTATAGCTGAATCACCAAAAATAGAATGCTGCAAATAATTGGGGTCTTTCTTAATCAGTTCTCTTATTTTTGTCGAATCCAAAATGGCCTTATCATAATAACTCATTTTATCCAACAAGGGCTCATTTTTAAAATTGGGAATAGGAAGCGTAATATTAAAGCCTTCTTTTTCGTCTGCATTTACATCTGCGGTTTCAACTTCTCCTCCTCCAAGTAACCAAAATAATAGACTAATAAATGGTAGTGTTAGCAGGGGTAACACCAAAAACATCTTGCGTTGTCGGAGTGAATGAATAGATTTAGTTTGTTTTTCCATAGTCGTTGTCTTTAAAATTGTATTGATAATAATTTTCTAGGATAGCAAGGCTATCTAGTAAGCCGGCAAGGTGGTTTACAATACTTTCGTAGCTTTACTTCCCTGTTGGACAGCGACCCAAACTATCGATATAGGCACGAAAACGAATTATTTTTTCAAATTTGTCCTTGTCAGCGGAACTATTCTCTTTGCTTATTTCATCATCCTGTTGCAGTAACTGTAGCGGTTTATTAATCGGTGTTATTTTGATGTTATTGACTGTAGCTCCTGAAAAACCTTGAACAATCATATAAATACTATAGCCCCCCGAAATACCGATAAAGAGACTCCAAATAACCACCAAAGCGCTATGGGATAGCTTTGCCATTTTCTTTGCCATCCATTGTGCCCATTTTGTTTGGGCTACCAAGTAGACTTTATTGACCTGTTTCATTAGTGTATCACTTATTAGCCTACCATCGGATCTAGGCTTTTTTCTTCTTTTGTATAGGAATTCCATAGCTCTTCAATTGAATCATTTTCTATTTTCAATTTTGAGATCTTTATTCTCGATCGTTTTCCATCGTTCGACTAAAAAACCGTGCGGATTATTATCACTCCGAGATACATTGCGTAAACTCCCTTCGGTAATCAAGCTGCGGTGAGCAATACTGGTAGCCCTGATAATACGTTGTACCGCATAACATCGAAAAAGATAAGGGTATTGATTAATATCTACCGATATGCTGTCTATTTCAATACTTTGGCTGATATTACCGGATATAATTCCTGCATAGTATCCATTCTCTCTTAAATCATCGTAGATCCGCTTGGCACTGTCATCGCAGAGATACAATGCCTTGGTAACATTACTTTTGATTACCTTATCGTCTGGATCAAGAGTAAAGAAAAATTGATGAAATGTTTTTACATGATCTCTAGCTTCCACCGCTATATTGTCTTTTCGATCTGAAGCAAAGGCTTCCAGCGCTTTTCCATTTGCAAGAATATACACCTTGGACTGCATTTGTGCTACAAGCTTAAAACTTTTGTAAAGTGTGAAACAACATATAATAATGCATCCGACAATGACTAACATTGAAAAGCCTCTTATATGTCTAAAAGCTGTATCGATATTTTTCATTTTACTAAACATGATTCTTGTTTTTAATGGTTATCAGGAATTACCTTTTAATTTATCTCCCATATAATTGGCCTTCTCTCCAAAATAAGGAGAAGAAGTTTGATGTCCTGACATACTTTGAGACATGCGACCTGCCGCGTTGCCCATCGCATCCATAGCCATTCCAGCTCCTGTCGAGGCCGTGTTAGCCACTGTATTTGTCGAGCTACTTAAAATAGTGGTCACTTTTTGACTCAAAGCCCCACCACCTCCTGCATGAACAATGTAATTAGCTACTGATGGCACCGTGAAATACCCCACAATACCGATAATCATAAATACCAGATATGCCATATCTGTGCGACTAAAAAAAGTGTCTCCATAATCATTAAGCTGTGATATATCTAGTTCCAGCATCTTCTCTTGTATCTTTCCGATAATGCTTCCAAAAATATTAGCCACAGGAAGCCATAGAAAAATATTGATGTAACGTGCCAGCCAGACCGTAAGTGTATGTTGAAAGCCATCGAACACCGAAATACCGAAAACTAAAGGACCTAAAACGGAGAGTACGACCAGCTGAAAGGTTCTTAGCGTATCAATACAAAGGGAGGCGGCTTCAAAGAGTATCCGCAATACTTCACTCAACCACTCTTTTACCGAATTGCGAAAATTAAAGGAGGCTTTCGACATCGCAAACTTGATATCGTTACCAATTCCCTCAAATAAACCCGAACCATTCTGATCAGCAGCATCATGGGTGTATTTATACCATCTGTCCTGATCACCACTACCCGACTCGCCAACATACATCTGCCAGGCATCTGTCGATTTTATAGCTTGCTCTTTTCTCTTCAAAAGAACTTCAATTGCCTTATTCGAACCATCCACCATCGAAGCTGTTGCTGTAACCGTGGGCTTCATAATACCATTTATCAAATAGAGCACCGAAGGAAAAATCATAATACAGAATCCAATCACAAACGGTCGGAAAAGAGGATAGAAATCGATCGATTCCGCATTAGCAATATGCCTCCATACACGCGAACCGATATACCAAATAGCGGCAAAACCGGCAATACCTTGCCCCACTCCCAATAAGTTACTACACAAAGGCATCATTTCATCATACAGCTGATCAAGTACCCCATGAAGACTATTCATTTCTGCTGCCAGACTTTGTGCTTTTGTTGCAAAGGGACAAGCAATACTAAGACTTGTAACTAAAATGACCTTGTATATTTTTTTCATAGTGCTAACTTTTTATTTCTCTAGTTTATAAATGGCCCGAAGGGATTTTACATCTTGCTGCTCTTTGGCACGTTGCACTGCCAGTAAAGCAGTATTAGAATTAAAACTTCGAAGAAACAGCAGTTTATCCTGCATAGCAGCATAGATTTCATCAATGGATTGCAGCCGCTCATCATCAGACATCTGCAGTTTATTCGCCGTTATAACTGTCATGAGTTCATCCAGATGGAGAAGGCTTTGTTTAAAGAGCTTACCATAAACCTTTTCTATGTACTTTATTTCCTTTTCATCAAAAAGGCTATTGCTTCCAAACCGCTGAAATGCACTCTTGTATTCTTTTACCAAAAGCATCTGATAGTGAATGATATCCCCAATACGATGGTATTTTCTTACCGCCGGACTGACCTGCATTAATGCATCGATAAAAGTCTTGTGAAGACTAAAATTACCCTGTGTTAAATCCTTCACAGTGTTGTAACCTCCATTGAGAATTTGATAGCCTTTTTTCATATCCTGCAAAATCTGCTTAAACTGGGCCAATTTCTCTATATTCAACAGCAATTGTTGCATTTCTTGAGATTGGGCAGCTGTCTTCCATGGTAAAATCATACTCAAAAGAACCACACAGATAATGAATAGCTTCTTCATAATTACTCCTTTATTAGCTCGTGTAGGCCACGAGACGTTTGTACATCTTTATTATCCTTTGCCCGCGATAAACGCAGTATTTTAGCTTGTTTATTGAAACTTTGGGAAAACATATAATTCTCCTTCATAGTAAAATAAAGGGCGTCAATTCGCTTTATCCGCTCATCATCCTTCATTACAAACTGACCATCCGTTGTAACTGCAATCAGTTCTTCCATAGTTTTACTGCAACCATCTAATAAACGTTCAAACACTCTTTTGATATAGGCTAACTCACTCCCATGAAATAAATCAGCTTGTTCTAATTGTCCTAATACCCGTTTATGATTCTCTACAAGCTTCCATTGTAATACTATAATTTCAACCAGCCTGCTATACTTTTTTATTTCGGGGTTTATGCTCTTTAATGAGCTGAGATAATCAGTATGAAGCCGCAACTCGCCCTTTTTCAAATCAGCTGCTATACCCAGTCCTTTCTTGGCTATTGAATAGCCTTCTTGTGCATAATTGATATATACTTTCAGTCCTGCTATTTGTTCGAGCAACACTTTTCTTTGCTTTTCTTGAGCATAGGGAGTCGTAACTGCCCATGCCATAAAGAATACCGATAAATATAACTTTTTCATAAGTCGATAATGGTTTGATAAGCCGTCCTTAATTGATAAATATCATACCTTCTTTTACTTGTCTTACAGCACTGCGTTTCGCATATCTTCATTACTGTTTCCTAACAATCTGCGATTCTGCTCTTTTTATAGCTCTCCATCTATTAATTTGGAAGCCCATAAAACTTCTTGACTGCACTCACATCTTGTTTTGTTTTTGCTCGTTGCAGACTCAGGAGGATATTCTGCTTGTTAAAAAGAATCAAATCATTGTAGTTGAAATCGATTTGATCAGTAGCGGCATTAATAATATCAAGTCTCTTAGCATCACTCATCTGGGTACTAAAGGAATCCAGTATTAAAAATATCTGATCTATATTTTTCATGCTCTCTTCCAAAATACCGGAATACACTTGCTGCATATATCCCAATTCATCCCGGTTAAAGTGACTGTCTTGTTGGAACAACCGCCATGCCCTTTCATACTCATTTACCAGTCGCACTTGCTTTTGACTAATCTCCTTGATGCGTTGGTAATAACTAATAATTGATTTAACTTTTGCTAATTCTTCATAATAGTCCCGATAAAGATCACGTTGTCGCTCTGTCCAATCTGAAATTTCATTCAATTTTAATTTTGAAAGCACATTCTCTATTTTTTTCTGCGCGTTCTGCAACCATATCGTTTTGTTTTGGAGTCGCTGAATTCTTAGGTCAATTGCCTTAATTACTTTTTTTACAGCTACAGAAATTATTCCGACAATTGGTACAGCGGCAACGTTTTCCGCTCCCTTGACTGGGGTAGTAAAAAGCAATAGGCACATCAAGCCCACCATGACTTTCTTTCTTGTTTTCATAATCCTATCATTTAATTTCCGTTACGAAGGGCTATTGCAAGGGCAGCAATCCCTTTTTTTATGTCTCCTCCATATTTCTTAGAGTACTCCTGCACTTTCATTTTTTCTGTTTCCTCCGTAGTATAAGCCAGGTACTCCTCCAGGGATACTTCAGTTCGGTAGACTTTAGATAACACTCCGCCTAATGAAATAAATACTTCTTTGTACTTCTTGTCTGGGTCATTGGCTTTGTTAACAGAAAGTACCAATGCTTTTTCTTTCTCGGTCAGCCCCAACAGTTCCTGAATTTGCTCAAACTTATTCTGGTATTTACTCTGGTCCAGTAATATTTTACAATCACTGTTATTAATAATCGCCTGTTTTACCACGGGGGATGAGATGATGTCTTCTACTTCCTGCGTAACTACTATTGCTTCCCCAAAAAACTTCCTAACCGTCTTAAATAAATACTTTATGTATTCCGCCATACCTTCCTTAGCAATAGCTTTCCAAGCTTCCTCAATTAATATCATCTTGCGCACGCCTTTGAGCTTGCGCATCTTACTGATAAAAACCTCCATAATGATGATGGTGACCACTGGAAAAAGGATAGGATGATCTTTGATATTATCCAATTCGAATACAATAAAACGTTCTTTTAATAGGTCCAAATTTTCGGTGGCATTGAGCAAATAGTCAAACTCTCCTCCCTTATAATAGGGTCGCAATACATACATGAAATTATTGATGTCAAAATCCTTTTCCTTCACCTGCTCTCCTTCCAATACCTTAACAAAATCATCTTTCAAAAAATCGTAAAAACTGTCAAAGCAGGGAAATAATTCTTGGTTTGACTCCAGCTTTTCATAGTACAGCTGTAGTGCATTGGATAAAGCGACATACTCGCTTCGATTAAAGGTTTCATCGTCCTTTTTCCATAAGGCCAAAAGAAGTGTTTTAATACTTTCCTTTTTCTCCGTATCCAAGCTGTCACCCGCTCCAATATAAAAAGGGTTAAATCGAATGGGATTCTTTTCATCATAGGTAAAATAATAGCCGCCCACCATATCGCAAAGCCCTTTGTAACTGTGCCCAACATCTACTAAGACGATATGAGTGCCCTGCTCATAATAACTTCGAACCATATGATTGGTAAAAAAAGATTTTCCGCTTCCTGAAGGCCCCAATATAAATTTGTTTCGATTGGTACAGATGCCTCTTTTCACAGGTTCATCACTGATATCCACATGTACAGGCTTACCCGTAAGACGGTCACCCAAACGGATTCCAAACGGACTTAGCGAAGAACGGTAGCCCGTTTCCATATTCAGAAAGCAAACTGCCTGTTCCGCAAAGGTGTCAAAAGTATCATTCATCGGAAAATCCGCTTCGTTTCCGGGGATTCCTGCCCAAAATATCTGGGCTGCCCCAACAGTCTCTTGTTTAGCCATAGCGTCCATTTGTGCCAATGCCGAGGAAACCTTGTTTTTAATGTCTTTTACTTCATCCTTCTCTGCTGTCCATGCCAGTACATTAAAATGAGCCTTGACTGGCAGTCGCTGATCGCTAATCGCCTCATTGAGGAAATCATTGGTCGCATCACGAGCAATACTGTTTTCACGGCTATAAGCTGAAAGCGATTGCAATCGCAATCTTTTGCTTTCCAGTTTTTGCAGCGTCTTCTGTGCATCTTCAACAAATAAGTATTGGTTATAGATATGATTACAGGACAAAAGCTGTCCCAAGCTGGAGGCAAAACCAATACTGAATTTCGTTCTATCGGTAGAGTATCGATCATAATTAATACGCGAACCACAAAGCGCGGGAAGATCAGCAGCATCTGCTAAAGTATAGGTTTGGCAATGCTTATCTCCTACCTTCAGTCCCTCATCGAAGGAAATATCATTAAAAACAAAAGAATTCTCCTTTTCTGTCAAAAAGCAGTAGCGCTCAATCAATCCCACTTTTCGGTTATGACTCCTTAGTTCGTCATTAAGAAGACGCCTTAGTGTAACAAAACCGCTATCTTCAAGTATGCGCTTGAATTGTTCCGAGCTTTCAATAAAATCCTCCAATACTTGCCCTTTCAGCGTTTCTTGGGGAACAACAGAACTTCGAACTAAAGTGGAAAACAAAGAACTGGACGCTTTCCTACCCATAGGCTTCTTTGTCAGCAAAATGTAACTACAATGATCCAAAAATGGACGTTCGTTAAAAAAGTGCTCACTGCTACGACTTAGAAAACTATCGTCCAAATTATTAAAATCCGGCTCGTACTTGCTTTCAATAAACCAATCCTGCTTATGAAATATACAAAATTTCGGAAGCACCTTTATAGCTTTCAACCAGGTCTGGTGAAAAGTTTCGTATTCCTGATCTGATAAAGTAAATAGCTCCGGTAATTCTACTTTAAATACTGCTGTTATATCTCCTTGCTTGGATAAAATACAATCGTGTTGCACATCCATAATCGGCAAAATAGCATCCATCCTCTTTTCCATCTTCATCTGTATTTAGCTACTGTTCAACCTCAATCCTTACTAGGGTATCATCATGAAAACTTTCCTACTATAAATCTTTATGGCCTTAGGGAGCTGTCTTTTAGATAAGGCTTTCATCATACCGTGCTCGCCATACTTATGGCTCATCTGATATATTTTCATTACCAAAATGGCTCCTGAGATTCCTATAACTCCAACGCAGATCAATGATGGAATCCCAATAATATACAAAGCAGCAAAAACAATCATAAGCATAACAACCCCTCCACCTAAATACCATATATACTGTGCCTTGAGTCCCTTGAATTCAATGCTTTGATTAATCCCTTTATTTATTTTATAAACACTATTGCTCATGACTTTAACTAAACACCGAAGAACGATTTGATCACTGTAGCCACAACAACAAGAAAAACACAACTGCCAAACCAAGCTGCCGCAACCTTCCCCGTATCGGGGTCACCTGCATTCCACTTTTGATATACCTTCACGGCACCAATCAAACCCAATATGGCACCAACGGCATACATAAGTTCGGTACCTGCATCAAAGTAGCTGCGAACTTGCTGATTGGCCTCATTGATTCCCGCTATTCCATCCTGAGCATAGCTTTGATAATGAAACAACATTAGCGTCAAAACAACCACAAACGAGCATGTTTTTTTTGAAATTAGCGTGCCAAAATTCCCATTCGACTTTTTCATAATACAATATTTTAAAGTGTGAAAACATTTTAGAAAAACGGAGGATTCACCGCTGTCGTAATACCCTCTTTCTCTTGTCACATTAAGCCCTACCGCACTGGGACAGACAGGAGCAATTCCTCCGTATTATTATTTTAGTTTCTTTTATTCCACAAGGCTGCAACCTCCTGCTGGATCAAAACTGGCAATCCGTACTTTTCGCATTCCGAAACAATCAATTCAGTAACTGCACTATGATAAGGAGAATTGCTTAGTAAGGGATATTCAATTAAGATTAATCGGAGCTCCTCCTCGAGCTCCTGTTTGCTAGGTTCTTTTTGAGCGGCCACATTGAGAACACTTTTTAATTGTTTGATCAACGCCTCTACTTCGTGGAAGATCGTATTTGATTCCTCAGGATACATTTCCGACGAACTCCCTTCAAGAGAATCCTGAATTCTCAAATCAGCTTCTGGCTCCACCTTCAATTCTTCGTTTTTCTCCCAGCCTTGAAGTTTCTTTTTGCCTCCTACGACATCTTTTATTTCATCAAGATAGTATCGTAGCCCCACAAATACATACCAACATACCATCAAGAAAACAACCACAATAATGTAATCGTTCCATAAAATATTTCTAAACATAACTGCTTCCGTTTTCGTTAGACATTCTTCCTATTGCTTTCTATAATCGTTAATCATATCCAAGGATTCATTTTATTTTTCAAAGGAACAACATGATATAAATTACTACAAGTACAACTTTATGTTGTACCCTTTTGTACCCCTGATTATAAGGCAATAAAAACAAGTAGCGGTATCCGAAATTAATAACCATTTATCTTAGTAATCATCTTCTCTAGCGTCCGAATGGCAACAACCTTATCTCTGTCCTCCGCATTATAAGACTTGCTTCGAACGGATTGATAGGAGAGCTCTTTTTTGAAAGGGGTAGACAAATAAGGAACAATACTTTTAAATACCTGACTCATCGAACGAGCTTTAACAATGCGGGACTCATCAGCAGCCCTCAAAATAAGTGCGATCTGATCGCAAGACAGATCACATTCCATTTTATAATCGGACTTAATTAACCCTATGGATTGATTAGAAACTTGCTCTGCAGCTGTTTCTTCATTGGCAGTTATTTGCTTTTCCAAATAGCGAATTTCATGTTGAAACCAGCTTTCTAAAACTGCTTTCAAATGGGGCTCTTGAGCATCAAACATCCTTTTGGGCTTGCAATAAAGTTGTCCAAATTCTTTAAAATAACATAAAATAGTTCGCATCCTTACCCCTGCTGTTCCGCAATGATTAAGCCGACTAAGAATCTTATTCTTCAAATAAGTGCTGTATTCTTGGCAATTAAAATTAAGACCAATCAATACTTCGTCTGTTGCAGAATACATAGTGCTTTTTGCCATTGATTCGGAAGCATGCGCTAAGGCATTCAATAATTCCTTTCGATAAACAATCTCTCTGTAAGTACTTTTATTAGTATGCTCTGACAACACTTTTTGATAAAGCTTTGATATAACAAGTTGCAAAGCTTCTTCAACATCTATAGACTGGCAAGCATTATTCTTAAATTCGTCTAGCTTTGATAATAACTCTCTTTTAGAGACCATCTGATAAGTAATTGGAACCCGAACATCCAAACTGAGGTACTTGTAAAAACGATTTTCTACAAACGTCAGTAAATCCTCCAAAACAGTAACTATAGTAGTACTAATATGGCGCAGATGAGGCTCTTTAAAACACTTATGTTGTTGATTCTCTATCATGCAATCCAGCAGATAAATAAAGCTGGAATGGTATTTTCGAACCAAATGGCGAAACTGCCTCTTTTTTCGGATAGAAAAAATTTCTTCTTTGATTTGAATTTGAATTCTTCGGGATTCCTTTACAATATGAGCTACGAGTTCCTTGCTTTCTTCAATCGATATGGATTGTAGCTCATCGTTCTTAGGGTTAAGTTCCTGCACTATTAAACAATCGAACCATTCTAAGGGATATTTTGTATGCATCATAGAATTGTTGTATTGGTTGTGAAAAACAATAAATAGGAGAAGAATAAATGGACTAGCTCAAACGCTTACGGTAGACCCTAGGTGAGATCCCAGCATGCTTTTTGAAAAAAGTGCAAAAAGTGGAACAACAGCTAAATCCCAATTCTTCCGCTAACAACGTGATGGTAATTTGGGCATCTTCAAGAGCCGTTTTTGCTTCCATAACAAGAGCTTCGTTAAGGATTTTTTTTACCGATTTTCCGATAGTTTGCTTAACCACCTTATTTAAATGTCCGGCCGATACATATAAAACACCTGCGTAAAATTGTACCCTATGCTGCTCTTTAAAATGAATGGCTACAATGTTTAAAAATTGAATGGTTAAATCTTCATTTCTTGTAAAGTTCAAATGGTAATCACTAGCAAAATGCCCATAAACACAGCGAAGCTCATATAAAAACAGATTAAAACTAATGCGTTGCAAATCTGTTGCTAGCTGTCGAACTTCGCTATCTTTATTTACTTGATATAATAACTTGTAAATTAGTGATAACACTAAAAAACATTTTAAATCCAAACTAAGCTTTCCAATGCTTTGACCACTGATAAAGTAAAAAGCATCTAAAAGACTCTGCCTATTACAATTTTCAATCGCAAACTCATTGCTGAACGAAAGGGAGAAAAGTTGCAGCTGAGGGTCTATAGATACAATAGCTAAAGCTGCCTCCTTAGAAAACACTACCAAGTCATGAGCAAACAGTTCTATAAAAACATCCTGACAACGAATTCTTAAACTGCCTGATTTTATAAGCAGCACTGTCGTATTGCGAATCATAAAAGCTTCATGACCGTCTTTCTTTAGTATACAATTCTTTACTATTTGAACACTCAAACCGCGTACAGCTAGTTCATTTAAATCAATATGTAGTAAAGTCCTTAACATAATTCAATCGTTTCTAATAAAAAAGAAGACCATAGACTAAATCGTTTCTAATCATTCTTATATGATTTTTCTAATGCAATCAACGATAAAAAATACAAATTGGAGAGGGTCACAATAAACAATACATAGCCCATCGTCCTTGGGCTCGTGTTTTTCCTGCGCCCGCTAATCCAATAGCCAACTATTTCATCATAACTTAATAGATCTATAATGAAATAGAGGCTAATAAGATTAAAAATGACCAACACTAAAAAAAAGAAGAAGCGTAGTTTCATCACTAAAAAGATAAGTTATAGGCACAAAGAGGTATCAATTATAAGTAGTAAGGCAAATGGGCAATTACAGAAATAAGCGATGCTCGAAAAGGATATACTCCTGATTTGACTTTTTTATTTCCAACAGAAATTTCCCAATCTCTATCCTTATGCTCTCCTTCTGCATCAAGCGCATATCGGGTAACTGAGGTAATTCCTAAAATAGTTTCTACTTCCTGCCTTGTTAAAGTACTAGAATCAATTACTCCAGCTTCATAAGCAACAATGAAATCATACAATAGCTTGTACTCGGCTTCTTTCTCCTGAATCAGCCATAAAAATAAGCCTAGCAAACTGGTTTTAGCTTCGTCTCCCAATGTCCCCATAGCAAACGCTGATGCAACGCTAGCCTCAGGATTGCTGACAATCACACTAATATCCTCTGCCGTAATAACGATGCTGCTTTTACCCGCAAAATTGGGTGCTTTCCACTTTGCTCCAGAATAATTGACCAGCGCCCTTAGCTCATCTATGCCCTTAGGATACCCTTTGCTTTGATAGTACTCCGAAAGCCAGATACCATATCTTTTTCCAATAGCATCAAAAGGATTGGCTGCATTAGCTGGTCCCGATTGTTTTGATATGGTAGCTTCCGCAGCTATATTCTTATCAACTTCAACTGCTACCCCATCTCCGTCCGAAGAGCAGCCAACTACTAAAAAAATAACAAGCATACTTAAAAATAAATTTTTCATAATAACTGGTTTTAAATGTGACTGAGAAAAAATTTCTCCGTTCATTTACCCGGGTAAGCAGAACTTTAATTTAGCACGATGCCAAACTTTTTGCTTTTGAATTCGAAACAAATCTATAGGATCTAAAACACCTTTGCAACAACATGGTGGTGGGTTTTCTGAATTTCAACTATGGATTTTCACGAAATCCAACACTATTCTCCTGTTAATAAATTGTTATTTATCAACAGATTATCTTATTTTTGAAGTTGGTTTGGCTGAAAGTATTCAGTACGTAGCTCTTGCAACAACAGGATTGTTTCCAGACAAAGAACAATCCCCGAATTTAATTGATGCGCCTATGAAACAGCTTTTTAGATTAGTGCTACTCGTTCCCTTTTGGCTACAGTCGCAAAACGCCTCGTTCCAAATTCCGGATTCGATCCAGCACAAAGATTTTCGTTATTTGGAAGACCGGATTTATCAGTTTAGAAATGACAGTACCAAAGCTGCCCTATACTTGTTTAGTTATGTCAAAAAAGCAAAAGTGGAGAAAAACTGGCGGGAACTTCAAAATGGATACCAAAACCTATTGCATCAGTCTCCCCCAGTCCTGCGTTTAATTTATGCCGACAGCATGCTGTATGCGGCAAAAAAGACAAAAGAGGATGCCGCTATAGGGGCTGCTTTCTTAACTAAAGGAATCGTTTTTTTCGCTCAAAAAAAGCACAAAGAGGCCTTAGACAACTATCTGACTGCCAACGAATACATTGCCAAAACAGACGATCACTACCTCATATATAAAGTAAAATACAACATGGCACAGCTCAAAAACTACCTGAGTTTTTACGATGAAGCCATCGCTCTATTGCGAGAATGCATCAACTACTATAAAAAAAACCATGACAGAGCCTACCTCAATTCCTTGCATTCGTTGGGACTTTCCTATAATAAGCTGGGGAATTATGGGCTGTGTTCCCAAACTAATGCCGAAGGAATCAGAGAAAGCGAAAAGCGAGCTGTCCCGGAAATGAGTACTTATTTTAGGCATTCGGAGGGAGTCAATCAGTATTTCCTCAAAAATTACCAACAGGCGATTGATTATCTGAAAAATACAGTCGCTGTCTTAGAAAATAACGACGATTTTGCCAATGAGGCAGTCGCTAACTTTTACATTGGCAAAAGTTATTGGAACCTTAAAAACCAGCAAACTGCCATCCCCTATTTTTCTAAAGTGGACCAGATTCTTAACAGCAGGCAGTTTACGCGGAGGGATTTACTGGAAAGCTATGTATTATTGATTCATTATTATAAAGCAAAACATGATCCCAAACTACATCTGTATTATATAGACCAGTTCTTCAAAGCAGAGCATTTACTGCATGAAACCAACCGTTACCTCGCTTCCAAAGTGCACAAAGAGTATGACAGTAAAAGCTATTTGATTGAAAAAGAAAAATTAGAACGTAAGGTGGATACAGAGAAATACCATAGAATCCTTTCTATAGCTATTATCAGCTTTCTATTCTTACTATTAGTTTTTATAAGCTATCGCCACTACAAAAAAAATAGCGTGTATAAAAAGAAGTTTGAAGCGCTTATGGGTAAAAGCAGTGAAGCTAAAAAAGAAACCAACAAAATACCGCCTATTGGTATTGCCGACATCAATCCAACAGTAGCAGCTGAACTAATCAAACAACTGGAAAAATGGGAAGAGGATAAGAAATTCCTAGAGCAAGACATTTCCCTAGTGAAACTAGCCGCTGCTTTTAATTCCAATACCAAATACCTTTCTCTGATTGTGTACCACTACCGTCAGAAAAAATTTGTAACTTATGTCAACGATCTGAAAATAGATTATCTGATTCAGGCGCTTCAGGAAAATAAGCAGTTACGACAGTATAAGCAGAAAGCCTTGGCCGATGAAATAGGCTTTAGCTCTATCCAGCGTTTTGCCCATGCTTTTCAGGCAAGAGCTGAAATGCCTGCTTCCTATTTTATAGCTCAGCTCCTAAAAGAAGAGACGGCAACCGACTAGCATGTAAGAATTACTTTGTAATTTTATTCTTTAGCTTAATTAAACTATAACGAAAATTATTAGTTTTGCGCTCTAACTTAATATCGTATTATCATGACTGATTTAATCCAAAAAATCAATGCCGAATTTGAAACATTCAAAACAGAATCTGGATCTTTAATAGAGAAAGGAATTAAAGCAGCCGGACCAAGAGCCCGTAAATCTACCCTAGAGCTAGAGAAACTATTAAAAGAGTTTAGAAAAGTATCTATAGCGTCAACTAAAGAATAAATGACCGCTTTGAAGCCCTCTATGAACATGCCCCAAAAAGTTAGACACTATTTGGGGCATTTTTTTATTTGTCTTCCCTGGTATACCACAGCAAACTTAGGTTTTCAACCCAAATCATCAAAAAAGAAGCAAATCTAAGTTACTATAAAATATTTCTAAAAATATTATAATACAATGATTTTAAAGCTAAGTACAACCATTTCATAGCTTCTCAGTACAACTGCCAGTAATCCGAGGTCAGCAGACATCAAATTGAGGAATGTCGAACTCTCTCTGGTTCCCAACCAGAACGGTGCGAAACAGCAGGAGCAAATCCTTGTAATTTGCTTTCAAAATTGTGCCTTAGCTAATAATCATCAACTGCAAAAATCTATAATTTTTACAACATATGTTGAGAATTAGTTTAAAAATTGTAATTTAGCTAATAATCCACAACCTAAGTTAAAGAAAGTGAATTTATCTAATAGTTGTGAATTGCTTTCAAAATTGTATTTAAACTTATAATCCACAACACAATCGGGCTGAATAGCTTGGGACATTTGGTTTGTCCTCCAAAACTAAACTGTATCCTTGTTTTTCTACAAGCTTTATCTTGACTATTAATTGAAGCTAGCTATCTGTTTTTTTTAGAAACAAATAAATTGCACTTTTACAATGAATGCAATACTGCAAATTCCAGTGATATTGACCACCCAATTCCAATTTTAATTGCCCCATAAAAAACATTAAAAAAATCGATTTCAAACACAAAACAGTTTATTAAAAATCAACAAATTATCATTTATTTTCACGAACAGCACCTAATAGAATTCAGTTGTCATTTCAAATTGGAATTGGGTGGTCAACGCCATTGGAATTTACATGATGGCTAAGTTAGCATGTCCAAAGACTATCTTATTTTTTAATTTAGATAGTCAATTAGTGCTAAAAAAAGGGAATTTATGAACAACAAAAATATATTTATTTAAAATTCCATCCTAATGTTACCCCAAAAGCAACAGGTTTAATTTCAGCATTTTTATCTGTACCATACAATCCATTAGCCTTTCTATCTGTAACTGATGTTGGATTATAACCTATATAAGACTCATTTTTATCTTGATCAAGGATAGATCCATACCCACTTTCAAGAAACATAGCTGCATACAATGAATTTTTAGTACCCATATCAAATGTAAATCCTAACTCAAGCATGCTCATCACAATGCCCTTAGTTTGGTATTCGCCAGTTGCCGAATAGTTACTTTGACCTCCAAAACCATACTCCGGTAAATTATCAATAGTCAAATTAACATCTGGATAATAAGCTGTGCCATTTACATTATTTGCTGTTGCTTCTATTTTATATTTTACAGGCAAAAAGTACTTAGCTCCTACTCTAAAATTAAAATCTACACCTTTATTAATGTTTGTTTTGTACTGCACAAAAAGTGGAATTTGAATGGCATGTAAGCTTTGCTTTTCTTTGTAATTACTTGCTGTAATCCTGTATTCAAAAGCAGAAGTAGAAGGATCGATCTCATAATTAGTTAAGGTTACCGACGAATTACTTAAAGAAACATCTTGCTTGTATTGAGAAAATTCTACACCACCCCCAATGCCGATATGGTGGGTTAGGGAATAAATATAACCCGCTTTTATGGCACCTCCAAGTGCATAACCAGCAGTAGTTCCTTTAACATCACTTTGAATATTCCCAATGCCTGCTTGGGCACCTATATAAAACTGAGCAGCCATTCCCTGAGAAATTAGGAAGACTATAACTCCTATTATGTTTTTAATATTAAATTTCATATGTATATTTTTTGTTATTAGAATAATCCGTCCTCATTTACAAAAAATGAGGACTTCATACTCTTGATTATTTAATTTTTAACTAGAAGATTTTTGGTGAAAATTTTACCATTTGCTAGAGTCATTCTAACTATATAAATCCCCTCAACAGTTGGCGCTTTTAAAGTCACTGAATTTTGACTAGTTATTTTATTCTCCATCAAGACACCAATCATATTAAAAACCTCAACATGTGCATTCTGTAATCTAGAAGACGATACATTAGTAAGTAGCTCATAAGTTGCATCCGGTTTAACAGGGTTAGGTACAATTTTTATGTATTCCTCTTCTACTGTTGGAGATAAAATTAATGGACAGCTAGTAATTAATGTTCCGTCCAATTTTGTAGCCACTGCATAATAAGTCCCATTAAGAGCACCGCTTTCTTTAAAATATTGATTCGTTTGGCTTGGAACTAAAACACCATTTTTATACCAAGTATATGATTTAAAACTCTTAGAACTATTGTCAAAGAATATAATATCTTCAAACTGTTTTCTAATTAAATTTGGCTGACTATTTACTACTGGCAATACCACTAATGGAGCTGCATTATAATTATTATTTCCCGTTTGTGAGGCAGTAATAGAAGCTGAACCGTAGTCTTTAGAAATTACTGAACCATTTACAACTGCTACAACATCACTATTAGAAGAAGTGTAATTGACAACTAAACCACTATTAGATGTAGCATTTAACAATACTGAATTCTGACCATCACAACCTAATGTTATAGCTTGATTCCAAGTAATCAGCTGATCAGCTTTAGTAATACTAAAATCAGTTCCTACATAAGTAATAGTATAATTCAAGCCTGCACTCAAAGTACCTTGATTAATAGCATAAACACCTACATCATTCCCAACAGTTCTTATTAAAGATCCTGTAAACACATCACCATTTACTAAACTTGGTGAAACGGAATAACTAAAAATTGGATCTATTGTTCCATACACTTTTGTTTGAGAGAAATTAGCCGAAACAGTAATTGGCTTGGCAGTAATACCAAAATCTTTACTTACATAGCTAATAGTATAATTTGAACCAGCACTCAAACTTCCTAGTGTAATAGCATAAGTCCCTACATTCTCTCCCGCATTTCTGCTTAGCATTCCAGTGAACAAATCGACACCAACTAAACTTGGTGAAACGGTGTAAGCAAAAATTGGATCTGTTGTTCCATACACTTTTGTTTGAGAAGCAGTAGCCGTAACGGTAATTGGCTTAGCTGTAATAGTAAAATCTTTACTGACATAGCTAATAGTATAATTAGATCCGGCACTCAAACTTCCTTCTGTAATAGCATAAGTTCCTATATTCTCTCCAGCATTTCTGGTTAGAGTTCCAGTGAATGAATCGCTACCAACTAAACTTGGTGAAACTGAATAAGTAAAAATTGGATCTGTTGTTCCGTACACTTTTGTTTGAGAAGCAGTAGCCGTAACGGTAATTGGCTGAGCTGTAATCGTAAAATCTTTACTAACATAGCTAATAGTATAATTAGATCCAGCACTCAAACTTCCTTGTGTAATAGCATAAGTTCCTATATTCTCTCCTGTAGCTCTTGTTAAAGCTCCTGAAAAAGTATCGCTTCCTACTAAACTTGGCGAAACTGAATAAATATAAACAGGATCAACAACACCATACACTTTAGATTGAGAGGCAGTAGCCGTGACTGTAATTGGCTTAGCTGTAATCGTAAAATCTTTACTTACATAGCTAATAGTATAATTAGATCCAGCACTCAAACTTCCTTGTGTAATAGCATAAGTCCCTATATTCTCTCCTGTAGCTCTTGTTAAAGCTCCTGAAAAAGTATCGCTTCCTACTAAACTTGGTGAAACTGAATAAGCAAAAACAGGATCAACAACACCATAAACTTTATTCTGAGAAGCAGTAGCCGTAACTGTAATTGGCTTAGCTGTAATAGTAAAATCATTACTTACATAGCTAATAGTATAATTAGAACCGGCACTCAAACTTCCTTCTGTAATAGCATAAGTTCCTATATTTTCTCCAGCATTTCTCGTTAGCACTCCAGTGAACGAATCGCTACCAACTAAACTTGGAGAAACTGAATAACTATAAACAGGATTAACAATACCATAAACTTTCGTTTGAGAAGCAGTAGCCGTAACGGTAATTGGCTTAGCTATAATAGTAAAATCTTTACTGACATAGCTAATAGTATAATTAGATCCGGCACTCAAACTTCCTTGTGTAATAGCATAAGTCCCTATATTCTCTCCTGTAGCTCTTGTTAAAGCTCCTGAAAAAGTATCACTTCCTACTAAACTTGGCGAAACTGTATAAGTAAAAGTTGGATCTGTTGTTCCGTACACTTTTGTTTGAAAAGCAGTAGCCATAACTGTAATTGGCTTAGCTATAATAGTAAAATCTTTACTAACATAGCTAATAGTATAATTAGATCCGGCACTCAAACTTCCTTGTGTAATAGCATAAGTCCCTATATTCTCTCCTGTAGCTCTTGTTAAAGCTCCTGAAAAAGTATCGCTTCCTACTAAACTTGGTGAAACTGAATAAGTAAAAATTGGATCTGTTGTTCCATACACTTTTGTTTGAGAAGCTGTAGCCGTAACGGTAATTGGCTGAGCTGTAATCGTAAAATCTTTACTTACATAGCTGATAGTATAATTAGATCCGGCACTCAAACTTCCTTGTGTAATAGCATAAGTTCCTATATTCTCTCCTGTAGCTCTTGTTAAAGCTCCTGAAAAAGTATCGCTTCCTACTAAACTTGGTGAAACTGAATAAGTAAAAATTGGATCTGTTGTTCCATACACTTTTGTTTGAGAAGCAGTAGCCTTAACGGTAATTGGCTGAGCTGTAATCGTAAAATCTTTACTTACATAGCTAATAGTATAATTAGATCCAGCACTCAAACTTCCTTCTGTAATAGCATAAGTTCCTACATTCTCTCCAGTATTTCTGGTTAGCGTTCCAGTGAACGAATCGCTACCAACTAAACTTGGAGAAACTGAATAAGCAAAAACAGGATCAACAACACCATAAACTTTATTCTGAGAAGCAGTAGCCGTAACTGTAATTGGCTTAGCTAAAATATCTGCTGTGGTTGTTGCGGTCGTATTGACTGTATAGTTTGCTGCATCTGCGCCACTGATGGTGATACCAAAGATACTTACCGTTTTATCTACTCCAACATTCTTGTTATTAAAAGTAGCCGTTGTGTTCGATACTGATAGTATGTCTCCGTTTACTCTATCATCTGATAATGCTACTGTAGCCATAGTACTGCCGTCGTAAGTTTTATCTGTTGCCGTTGCTGTTACCGTCAAGGTTCTGGCAGTAACATTAGCGGTGAATGTTGGTTGTAAAATTGTATAGTTAACTGCATCAGTGCCACTTAACATATATCCCGCAGTAGTGATGGAAATTCCTGTACCTACGTTTGCATCTGCAAAAGTATAAGTTGGTGTACCATTTAAGGAAGCGATATCTCCATTTTCAATACCTGTTAAGTTAACTGTACCACTCACTGTCGCTATCTTAGTTGCATCGTAAACTTTATCGACTGCAATTAGCCCAGAAACATTCAATTCTTTTTTCAAGATAATCCCATCATTTACAACCAAACTTTCTGGTGCGGTATATTTAGAAGCATCAGTACCTCCAATAGTGTAAACCACCGTAATTGTTTTGCTGGTACCTGCAATTTTATTATCATAGGTAGCTTCTCCAGTAACTGTGACGTCATCGCCTGATTGAATCCCTAATAAATCAATATTAGAAACCGAAGCTAGATTAGTACCATTATACGTTTTTGACTTAGCCAAATTCTGACTATTTACAGTCAAATTAATTTTAGTTTGAACTCGGTACAAAGCGTAAGTATTTCCTGCAACCAAAACAGGGTTAAATGTTGTTGTAGTTTCGTCTACTACCATTCTGGTATTTGAAGCATCTCCCACTAAATCTGTAAGTCCGGTGCTTCCTGCTTCTGAACCACTAAATAATTTGGCAATACCACTTGATCCAGTAGTAATTATTGGAGTTCCAGACACAAGAATATCCCCACCTGTTTTTACCCCAATATTCTTGCTTTTACCTGCATTAAGAATTATGGCATTCAAAGAGGAAGAAGTTGTCGTTAAATTTCCTGCCAATGTCAAATTTCCCTCATTGGTAGCAATCTCAATTTCGCCTGTCGCATTTATATCTTCCAGCGTAAGCGCATTACTATCAAGATATTTGATTGTACCTGTATCAGCGGTTAAACTGTTTATATTATTTCCTGAATTAGAAAAATCATATACAACTCCCGAGCCCAACAATTCGAGATTATTGGCAGTGATGACACCAGCATAGTTAATAAATGTATTCGAATTAAACGTGATATCTCCACTAAATGGATTTATACCATCGAAACCTATGGCACTGTTTGTATTTCCAGGCCACTGATTTATACCTGCAACATTTGAGTTAGCGGAAGTACCCTCCAAATTAATCGTTCCAGTTTGAGAAACGATTTGTTCTTGTCCTCCTCCAAATAAGAAAATCCCTCCATATTGATTATTAAACCCAGTACTTTTTAATCTTCCCTTAATATCTATAGCTCCCGATACATTTTTTATCATGACTGTGCTATTGGCATTTCCAAAGGAATAAAGTCCTACTCCAGCTCCATAAGTTTGCTCACTAAAGTCTGTTTCTCCAAGAATGGTGATTTTACCCGATGTACTTGCAATAGTAGCTGTTGTATTGTCCTCAACCGTTCCCATTAACAATCCATAATGCCAGCTGCCATCATTATTCGTAGCTGTAGAGATGGCTTTTAAATCTATGTTTCCTGACCCTGAGACTAAAGAGCTTTGTTCCATATAAACCCCATTATAGCCATTTGAGACACCACTCACTCCGTCAGCGATACCCGAAACGGCTAAATTACCCGCATCTGTATTTACCGATGATTTAAAAAAAGTGATTCCATTTTTGTAATTATTGGTATTTGCTCCAATTGTAAAGGTGTGTATGGCACTTGCATAAGCACTACCATCTCCGACAGTTAATCCATTCCACGGAGTGGCACTTTGAGTACCTCCACCTATCCATAAATGTCCTCCATTTGTAGTGATAGCGCTCTGTTTCAAATAAATAGCTCCAGCCTTATCCTTGTCCGAATCTGACCATAGAACAGTGTTTAAAGCTTTCCCTGAAACTACTATAGAACTTCCTGTATTAAACATAATATTCCCAGTAGCTTTAAGAGTAAGAGTTCTTTCTGTACTAAGTGCTCCGCTGATATTGGTAGCTAAAACAATATTTCCGTTACAAGACTGTAAAATAAGATTTCCTGTATTCTGGAGATAATCAAGGATAACTGAAGCAGGAACTGTTGCATCACCTGCCGTTGTTAAAACACCATTGTTAATGGCGTATCCTGCACCAGATGCTATTGTTCCTATTGTAATTGTTCCTGCACAAGGAGGGCTGCTAGTGGTAAAACTCTCCTCATTGCCATAACTGGTTCCCACACTGTTAATAGCATAGGCTCGTACATAATAAGTAGTAGAAGCATTAAGTCCTGTAATAACTTCTGAAAAAGCACCTGTCCCTGTTCCATCCTGTACTTTGGTATTTGAAGTGGTTGGATTAGTGCTGGTAGCGTATACAAATCCGCGCTCAGTTACTGCCGCTCCACCATCAGCACTTACTTCTCCACTGAATGTAGCTCCAGATGGGGTAATATTCAAAACTGTTAAAGTGGTAACAGTCGATACACAAGCAATTCCACTTCCGGTAGTAGCTACGTTAGTGGAGGTTGCTCCGCCACCGCCGATGGTTATATTTCCATTATAAGTTTGCACTGCAGTTGGTGTAAACTTCACGTAAATTGGCTGTGAGTAACTTCCTCCTGATTGCACAAGATTTAGCGTGCTGGTATAGGTACCCCCTGCGGTTGTACTATATGTATATCCAGACAAAGCCCCAACTGTTATGTTAGCTGTTGTTAAATCTGTTCCTGAAATAGTGAATGAATTAGGAGCAGAGGTAGTGTTTAAACAAACATTGTCAAAACCGGTAAGTGAAGTAGTTGATAAAGCAGGAGAATTTGAAAGAACAGAATTATTAAAAACTAACGAATATACATTCATTTTATAATATCCCAATCTAGTAATACCAGTACCAGTCAACGACATCCTTTTCAGACCAGTATGTCCAGAGCTAAAAACCGGATCATAATCTAAAACATAAATAAAGCTATTACTTGAATCAACAAAAACATCATTATATCCTGTTTTTTGTTCATTTAATACTAATGTTGCACTGCCGCCACTGCCTAATGAAACTGCTTTTTTGTATAAGTACCCTTCATTGGTAGAGGATTTGTTCTCCGTCCAATAGGCCGTCCCATTAACTACGTTGAGCCCTTTTATATAATTAGACGTTGTGTACAAAACAGTAAGACCGGTCCCATCTGTATTACACTGAATTACTTTATATTTAGAATCAGAACATGTATTATAAACAAAATATAATTTACCGTTATCATATTCAATATCACCAATGTCGCATAAATCCAACATATCAAAAGATACAGCAGCTTTGCTACTACCATCAAGATTTGAAACCTGAATACCTGAATAACCAGAATAATATAGCTTATTCCCTCCAACGGCAACCCCTGTCAAACCGCTCTCATCTGCATTAGCTATAGTACCAACTCCAGTCCCATCCAGATTACAATAACTAACATTACTATAATCAGCATTAGACCAATAGATCTTGCCATTTGTTTCATCAATAGCAATGTCAAACCCTTTATAAGTATCACTTCCAGATAGCAGGGTATTTGGTTGAGTAACGGTTCCTGTAGTCCTATTTATGTCGGCAGAAAATAATTGTTGGTCAGCATGATCATTGACTAAATACATCTTGGTTCCATCAAAATCACTGCCAAGAAGTACTGGCAGGTTTGCAGATGTTGTAGTTGTACTATAAGCAGTAGTTCCTCCTGTAGTACTAATAACATGAAAAGTTCCATTATAATTTAAACCATTTGTACCGTCCCAAGCCCTAAAATCAAAAGTTGGAGTTCCAACTCCAGTTGGGACAAATCTAATTTTTGTTTTATTTTGATAAGGGGTAAGGCTGGCATCAGCCAATAAGTGAAGCGCATTTGAAGCACTTACTGATCCAAAATTAGCCCAACTACCCGATCCAACTTTGTATTGCCATGTTCCATTTATCGCAGTCTGATTGTAAATAGCAATCCCTCTGGGAACTGCAGTTTGAAAAGTAGTATTACGATCATCTGCATCGGTAATCAAATGTGCAGTAGGCTCGTTCATATCTACCAATTCATTGATATAAAAACCTTCATTATTAGTATCTGTTGACTTGATAGAACTCAAAGTATTGGTTAAAGAAGTATTTAAAACCGGCGCGACATTAGCTTGAACCACCATATAATAGTCTTCAACCTCTTCGGCTGTTCCGCAAGCTGTTGCTGTATCAGTTCCACCCTTTAACACAAAACGAATTCTTATATTTCCAGGTATAGCAGCTAATTCAGGAACTATCCCACCACCTGTAGTACTGCTGGAATTAGGAGGTACACTTGTATTATAATTAAGAAAAATCTCTAAAAGATCATCAAAATCCCCGTCATTGTTCCAATCGGCATAGCCTTTCAAATTAACTTGCTTAGCACTGCCAGTTGAATTGTTGATTGAATGAAAGAATGAAGAATAATGGTATTGATTTAAATTACCTGATGATGAACCTAATGTTGCTGTGTAACCACTATTTCCATTAGAAATATATGATTGAGAAGGCGTACCATAATTAAACTGAAGACTATTAATATAAACACCCGTATTGGAAATAGCTGGAGTACAGTAAGTTTGTGCCTTTAACTGCAAAGAAAGTAGGCAAAATAAGAAAATTAGATTAATAGAAAGTTTTCTATTTGTTAATAAATTCAATTTAGATTTAAATAAAACCCTGAATTGATTTATAAAAAAAGGGAAGTTTGAGTAGTTTTGTTTCATAATATTTTTGGGGGATCAGTGTAGAACTAAAAAATCATTTTATTCTAAATATTTTACAGAAGCAGGCTTGTTTTTTTAAGATAATTAATCTTAATGTATCATGAAAAGACACTTCTCTAGTAAAAATGGTTTCTGTTCATTTTTAGGTACTACACACATAAACAATAAAAAAGTATTCATTTTTTTCATAAGCAACTATATTTGGGATTAAGATTGATTTTCAATTTAACAAGAGGGGCAAACTTACAAAAAAAGGGGAAATTTTAACATTTGTTTATTAATTTTAGTTAATTATTTTATTAATTAGACACTGTTTTTCTAAGTCTTATTAGTAAACGAATTACTAGGATTTTGTCCACTATAAAACCTAAAACATTACTAGAAAAAGAAATAACTGAACTGTCTATAATTCTAGCTTACAAGTAAAATATTGTAACATTTCATTTATTAATGAAATACTCTTCCTTAAATTTTCATGTATTTAAAAGAATAGATAATCGATATTTTATCGATTATACACTTATTGTTTCACAAACAAAAACAAAACAGATTATGGATTTCAGCAGATTATTATCTACTTTTGAAGGACAGCCAATAACGCATCAAATGCTGACCAGCATACTGAGTTAATACAAGCGACCTTATGACAAAATCAAAGCACTGAAAGACAAAGACATAATCAAATCTGTAAAAAGAGGGATCTACATTCCAGGAAAAAACGCAAATATGCGAGTGCCTGAAAGCGGCTTGATTGCCAATCATATTTATGGCCCAAGTTATTTATCAATGGAAACCTCATTATCTCATTACGGCTTGATTCCAGAACGCGTATATGCAGTAACATCGATGACAACGAAACCTTCAAAAGAATTCAGAACTTCGATCGGACTATATAGTTACTCCTATCTTCCACTGCCTTATTTTGCCTTCGGAATTAAGAATGTAATACTTCACGAGAAACAGCAAGTCCTTATGGCTTCGCCGGAAAAAGCACTCGCCGATAAAATAGCAACAACATCAGGAGTTATACTTAGAAGTATGAATAATGCTCAAAATTATGTTTTCGAAAATCTTAGAATGGAACAATCCGATTTAAAAGACTTTAATACCACTGAAATGCGTTCCTGGTTATCAGATGCACCAAAAAAAGAGAGCTTGGAAATACTAATAAAAATGATAGAGAAATTATGATAAAAGAATGGCTTGAAAGTTATAATCCTAAAAACAAAGAAGAAGCACAATCAGCACTTCGAGAAATCATGCAAGAAATTGCACTTGCAGGACTCCAACGCTCGAACTTTTTTGACAAAGCGGCTTTTTATGGAGGAACGGCATTGAGAATATTCCATAACCTCGATCGTTTCTCCGAAGACCTTGACTTTTCATTATTACAAACAGAACAAGATTTCTCCTTAGAAAAGTACCAGCATGCAATTGTAAATGAATTTGCATCCTTAGGAATGACCGTAAGTATAAGTGAGAAACAGAAAGTGAAGCAGAATAATATCAATTCAGCCTTCCTAAAATCTGAAACCCTTTGGCGTGAATTAAAATTGGAAACTATCATACCTCAAAATGGTCTCGATACTAAAGCCAACATAAAAATCAAGATCGAGGTAGATACAGAACCGCCTTTAGGTTTTAAAACAGAAGAAAAACTTCTTGTAAAACCTTTCTCCTTTTACGTCAAGTGCTTTACTCTTCCAGACCTCTTTGCTGGTAAGATGCATGCACTGCTATTTCGGAAATGGGGAACTAATGTAAAGGGACGTGACTGGTACGATATGGAATGGTATATCAAAAAAGGGATTAAACTTGATCTTGGTCATTTCCCCCGCTACCGCACGAAATGAAATTCAGCGAAGCTAATCCTTTCGTGTGGTTCATTATCGTTAAACATTATACATTCTAAAGACTACTACATCGTCAATTAATCCTTTTTGCCCCGAATAATCTATGGCACTACTATATACATAATCTTCTGCTTTATAAACTAAACCTTCTTCTACAGGATTATTATCTACATAATCTATCTTTTGTTGAATAACCTTATTGCTCCATAGCTCAATTGGTTTGTTATCGTGTCTCCAAAACTGATAATGCTATACATTAGAACTCTTTTCTGCTTCTTTTTTAAAAAAATCCAACAAGAACTCTTTTCTACTTTCTCTTGGATTTTCTCGAATGCTTTTTACAATTGATTGACTAGTAAACCTTTTTAAATCACCAATCAATAATTCCGGTTTTTGATCATTTATACTCCTAAAAACCAGATGTACGTGATTACTCATTATACACCAAGCATGAATTTCTAAACCTTTGCTTTTTTTGACAAAAAATTAAACTCTCTAAAAACAAATCTTTATATTCATTCCTCGTAAATACATCCAACCAAGCTACCACTGCAAAGCTTATAAAATACCATCCCTCTGGATTGTGAAATTTATAATTTCTACTCATAATTATTAGTTTTTACACAAATTTTGCACTTTAATCACGAATCACACGAAAGGATTAGCTTCGCTGAATTTCATTTCGTGCGGTAGCGGGGGCACAAATAAATTTTCAGATTCTGTTAATAGCTCGCCATCATATCCTCCAGTATTCACATCCTCTCCATAAGAGAATTGCAAATGTCTTATAGAATTAAAATCTATTGTTGCTACAATTAGTTTCCTTATCAGTTACGGAAGATAATATTTGCATTCTATCGTGTCCGCCCAATTCTCAATTTCTCCTGTAGTAATAAGTCTCATAGTAAGTTTTATATATATTTAAACTAATTTATTTAGGTTTATTGATTGCTATCAATCACAAATTTTAAATATTTTTTTGGTGGTCATGAATTTTATTTCATTGTTCGTTCTTCGCACGTAACTAAAACTTAACTGTTAGCAACGCTATTGTATTCAATAACTGGAATGTCGCCTATATTATCTTTTACAGCAGCTTCAATTTCTAATTTATGTTTTGTCGAAATATTTTTTCCTAAAATAATTTTATTAAAAGCTTCACGAGGTAGTTTAATTTGACGATCAGTTATTTTAGCTGGTGATTCCCAAAACATATGTGTTCTATATTCTTTTTCAAAATTCCATTTAATTTCTTTTGAAAAAATTTGACTAGTTCGAATTTGGTGCCATGACATTATTGGTTCCGGCAGTAAAATAGGCAACTGTTCTAAATAACTTACAGCACCTCCACCTCCTAAGTGTTCAAACATTATGCGAGAATTATAGCCAATACAGAAACCTTTTGCTGAATTTGCATATTTTTCCCACATGGCATCTAGAAACGGTTCAGCAGTTAAGCTTAAGACACCTAATCGGGTATCATGTTCCTCGCTATAAAATTTGTGATAGTCATCTAAATATGCCTTATTCTTTAAAAGTTTTTGCTTAGTCCATTCTCTAATATCTTTTCTATGCTGTTGCCTTGTAAAATGTGGATTTGCCATTTTGGATAGTCGCATAGCAAATATCATTGTTTGTTTTTCATTAAGCAGATCATAACGTACAGGGATTTTACAATCGACTTTATCTTCAAAAGAACTTGGAGCAGCCAAATATACTTCGCGATTTTTTATGTACCGGTCGTGGTAACTGTAATTCCAATCTCTATATTTATAGACTACTGCGGGAAATTCCCCATCATCTAATGTTCCATGATATATACTAGTGATTTCCATAAATAATATTTCCTAAGGTTGGTTCGTCTAAAAATCTTCAAACGAACTTTATCTTGTTAATTAGAATGTAGATATATTAATTTAAGTTACAATTGTTTTTCTTTTTTAAAACTGTATCCGGTTCCGTTCAACACGGATGTCATTGTTCGTGCTGCTCACACAACGAAGCCTTAGTGTTAGCTCTCGTTATTTCTTTAATTCTAAATTAATCGTCATTTTCTTTAAAAAGTTTTTTCATATCGTCTTCAAGAAATTTATAAATCCAATTTCTAATTACACAGTATTCATCAACTTTTGATGTATTAATCTTATCAACCGTTTGCACGGGATAACGAGCATAATCATTAACACATAATATTGCGTCTAGTGAAAATGTCCTTAAACATTTAAGGCTTTCTTTTCCAAAAGCTTCTCCCGATTTACTAGTATCTTTAAAATAAATTTCAAATTTACCGGTTTGAGAGGGGCGATAACCGAAAGTTCCCCATTTAAGCACATCAGATTCTTTCATATAAAAGATATATTCATGGGGGATTGCTGTATAAAATGGGAATTCATCTTTAAAGGTTGGAAAGCAATATTCAACAAATTCTTTATAACAGATTTCTAAATGTTTAAAAAACTCTGTAATGTACAGTTTCGCTTGTGATTCACTGTATTGTACCATTCTAATTTGATTAATGTAATTCTTTCTGTTTTGTTCATAGAACTTTTTAGTTTCAATTATTGACGCGTCTGGAAGGGGCAGGTAATGTTCTTTGATTTGGTCGTAGCCTCTTTCTAATAATATGTCTACAATTTTACTTAATTCTTCAAATGGAGGAACATCACCTGTTGTATTGTATTCCGGAATTTTACGATTTTCTTTCAATGCATTTTCGACGATTTCATTTATAAGGTTTTGTTCCATAGGTTCATACCTATAAAATTCTGTGAGTTTGAACTTATTTATTCTGAGATTTAAGTCTTTCAAATCTATAGGATAAATACTTTTGAATCTGGGCAGATAATATTCCTCGATGCTAAATTCATAGTCAAGTTTTTTGTAATAGTAATAAAGAATTACGGAAACTTGTTCAAGAAGGAGAGTATCGGAATTATAGACACTAATTCTTCCTTTTTCAATTGTCTTTTTTAATTGTTTGAAAATATTATTCTTGATAACTGTACTTTGGTCTTTGACAAATAAAGAAGTATTACTTCCATAGATTGTTTCAACACCCATTTGCAATATAGTATTTGTTTCATAAGGAGCATCGAAACTCAAATCTTCGTATGCAGTTATATCATTTGATTTTGAATCCAGAGGGAAGAGACCATAACCATCATTGTTGATGAGATCCTTTGGCATTACTATTCCAATATTACCATTTGTCTGTGGATCAAATTTATTTTTGAATTTATTAAAATTATCCTCTAAGTATAAATTATAACCAAGAACATAACTAAGAGCTTTGTCCTTCTTGAATTTGATCAAAACGTTTAGATGAGAAGAACTAGCATTTTCGATGTAAAAATCGAGAGCACTTTTGCCTATGTGATTTTGATAGAAATCACATAAAACAGTATAAAATTCATCATTTGTTAATTTATCTAACCGATACGAATGAAAGCATATTATATAGTCACGGATTTTTGAATAATAGAATGAGATATTGTACGAGTCCTCATTGTTAGATTTGATGAGTATATTTCTGGTAAATAAATCTTCAGGGATATTTTCATCAAGAGAAAAATTTAATTTTTCAAGTATATGATTCACATCTAAACCTTCATCTTTATAAGCTTCCAAAGAAGTATATTCATGATTAAGAATAATATTTCCAATTGCAGAAAGCGTCCTTAGGCTCGACAACAAACCAATAGTTGTTTCTTCGAGCGATTGTTTTAAATATTTTTTTATTAGTTCTTTATCATTTATTTTTTCAGGTATCAGTTTACCGCAATAAACTTCACTAAATATTTTTAAAAAGAACCCATTTCTTAGTTCTTTTAATAACGAACTTGAGATTACTCCTTTGAAACCGAATTCATTTTGGTACAAGGGCAGAACACTGTTTAATTCTTCATCCGTAAAATCAGTTAAAAGGAATCCTGGATTATTTTCTAGACTACTGATTCTATTGTGAGATTTACTTAACTCGTCGTAAAGATGGGTTGGTTTATTCTTGATTTTCAATATTGTGTTCCAAATATTGGATTTGCAACTAATTATTATTTTGACTCTATCTGAATTTTTAGCTACTAAGGCCATTTCACTTAATTCATGAGTGATATTTTGATTAGTACATTCGTCTATTGCATCAATAAATATTAGAACATTTTTGTTTGCATACCTACCTAATTCATCAAGTTTTTTTAGAACAATATCAGTTTCGGTTCTACTGGAAAATGCAATATTCAGATCTTGAGAAATGCATTCTAGTGGTGAGTTGAGAATAGCGGCATTGTAAAAAAAAACAAATGTATTTTCTAACTTTTGAAGTGCCAATGAGCATATTGCATTTGTTTTGCCGACTCCTGCCGCTCCGACCAAACCAAATATAGATTCATCAGAATTTATGAAATCCTCAAATACAATTTGTAGCTCTTTACGTTGAACATAAAGTTCTTTAACAAATTTGGAAAATGGACTATCTATACTCCCGATAATCTGTCCCATTCTGTCTCGAACCTGCGATTCACAAAAGACTTTTAAATTTTCTGGAGATAAGGAAATAAAGTTTTTGAGTGCTTCATATCTAATCCTTATTTCTTCCTCTGTAGAAAGTACGTAACCATTTTTCCAAAAAGATGATTGACCAGAGATCTTGCCTGAAAGTTCTTCTCTTGAAACTGAATCAAAAATCCTTGTTATTTTTCCATTAGTTACTATTGTAAATGGTGCTATATCATCTAATAATAATCTTGCATATGAAATACCTTGATCTATATCGTCCTGAGTAATTGGAATTGAATCATTTTTCAGCTCAATAACGAATAAATTTTTATTATGTCTTTTGCAAAGTATATCCGATCTTCCAGTTACATGTTTTTTCTTTCCAAGTCGGATTGAAAATGCGTGTTCTAACGAAATTTCTGAAACATCAAATCCTAAGTCCTTAATGTATGGTAATAATAGCTTACCTCTTATATCTTCTTCGTTCATAAATACTATTCAATCTAGAGTGCAAGTTTTTTTTAATGAGAGATAAGGTCCCACTACTACAGCGGGTTTGGGACTAAATTAAGCCCATTATTCGGATTTGCCAAAATCCCAAATACAAATCCTTTTTTAAATTTAGCTACAGTTTTTATTTTTGTTTTTTTTCATGTATAACGCAACGGACTTCTAATAGTCGGTTTTCGTCAAATTCTATTTCTGATGATTCAAACCTTGAATCACCAAAGTTTCCAATTTCTGTACTCTTCTCTCTTAGAAATGCAGTCAAATTTATAGATGTACTTTTAAACTCTGTTACATCAACAACTAAATCTTTTTTATCAATTTCACTCGGCAAAATAAAATTAATTTTATCACTTAGACCAAACTTACCATCTACTATAGTAAATCCAATAGTTTGAAATTGTCGATACTTAACTTTGTCTAATGGCAGTTGTTTTTCGGTTGGGACAAAAACACTCAATGGCATTGAGTTTAATTTGAGTCTAGCTTCTTCAGTTACAGTTCTATTTCCTGAATCAGGTTGTATTATTTTGGTTTTTATGATATTATTGTAAACTGAAACATAAACTTCTTCTTTTTGATTTACAATCTTGTACGAATGGTGGAAATTACCATCTTTTGGATAAGTAAAATGAAGGTCTACTGTTGTATCATTAGAAACATTAAAGTCTTTTTTTATCAAATCACCTGCAATCCATCCAGTTATTGATCTTGATGTTCCCTTTATCCAATATAACTGAATATGTCCTTCAATGGTTTTGAGTACTATTCTCATAAAATTGTAGCTAACTTCAGTTCGTCTAAAAACCTTCAAACGAACTTTATTTGGTTAATAAGAATGTAAATATATGTGATCTAAACCACAAACATTTTTTTTAAACTACCTCTGATTCCGTTCAACACAGCTTTCATTATTCGTGTTGCACACGCAAAGAAACCGTAGCTGTTACCAGTATTTATTTGCCACATTTAGGACATATTCCACTTGTATTCATTGGGCCAGTGTGTATTCCTTTTTGCATAGCCTCGCCAGAACCTGGATAACCTGTAGAAGTTCCACCTTGCAAATATCTTATTAATTCACGTTTTTCTGCTTCACTTAATGTTGCGAGCAGCATTTTAATTTTTTGTAACATATTTATAATCTTTAAATTTGTTTCGTATTACCGCATAGTTGACAATCACCAGGTTTATAATTCCAGGGAGAAGAATGGCAATGGGGGCACTCAGCATTATAATTTCCATGTTGAAATTCTTTTAGAGATTCCCTGTAAGCATTTCTTTTATCTTTTTCTGAAATATTTGCAAATGTATCATTATCATTATTATCCATTTCAGTGACATATCTAAAAAACCATTCTTGTTCTTTCTCAGACAATTTAGAAATATTGTCGCATTCGTTCGCAATGTAAATATTGTTCTTTAGCCCCATTTTATGAATCAGTATTTTGTCTCCAACTTTATAAATCAGAGATAAGAATGAAGCTGCTAAAAGAAGAATTGATAAAATAAAGCTAATAATATTTACTAGATTTTCGCAATTTGTTGCGACAGTCACGTATTGAGCGATTATATACAATAGAGGAACAATCAAAGTCAAAACAAGCAAAATATTATTTAAATTATCATAATAGTTTTTTGCTTTGCGATGCAGGATTTTTGCCGAAATAGCATTAAATTTTGTTTGGTCAATTTTATTCTGCATAGTTCTTTATAATTGTTGCCAACGTCAGTTTTTTTCTGCGTAGTCTTGTTGCATTGCCTACAACTAGCATATAACATCAAACACAAACATCTTTTTTAAAATAGTAAGGTTATTTATACTATTTATCTTTACTTACAAATGGAAGCTTTTTAAGTTGAAATCACAATACCCACATTTAGTGATATTTTGACTTAAATTAAAGAATATAATAGTAAGCTAATTCTAATGTGACATATTTTTCATTTCTTACTTCTAGTTCTCCAGCTATCTTTATATAAATAATCTCTCATTAACTCATAAAACTTCCCTGTCACATAAAGACCTAAAACCCATACCGCAATTAGTCCTATAATTTCATACCATTCCATATTTTGAATCTTTAAGTAAGTTCAAAATAGGTGTTTCATTTTTTATATAATATGCATTTTGGAAAATTCAATATGCAATTTGGGAGCATTTCTAAAATAAAAAAGATGCTTAAGCATCTTTTTTTGTTTTCCTTTTAATCTTGTCGATTTTAAATTTTTCTATGTCTTGTGAAGATACCTTACAGACTCTTTCAAAAAAGTCAGTAAGCTCAATTCCAAAATATACCGAGTATATATAAAGAGTTTCCATATTAAAGTTACCCTCTACCTCATTTCTACCTATATTATGGGTAAAACCAGTTTTATCTAAAATATCAGCATTAAAAGCTGCCTGCGAAATATCACCTTTCTCTTTGCGAAGTTGCTTTAACGTCAAAATGACTGCAATTTTAAAATCCTCAATTTTCTGATTTTTCATAAATGTAAAAAAAAACATAAAATATTTTTGTTTTAACTACTTTTATGTCGTTAAAATGTTTTATATTTGATTCATTATTTAGATTAAATACATAAATTTGCGTTTCTTCATATAAAATATTTGAAGCATTCGCTTAGAATCTCGCACTAGAAAACTGGAAATTTTTGCAACGAGATAATAAGTAAGATGCTCACGCCCCATGGCGTGGGCTCACTTATTGTTGCTCGGTATTCCAGTACCTCTAGTGCAGTAAGCTGAGTTCCATGCCATTTTTTTTTATACTATTGGCTCAATACTCCGCTTAAATTCTTAGCAACACTTCATAATTTTCATAGTCTCGCAAAGTTTTGATTTTAATATTGCTATGACTTGACGAGGTCGCTTCGTCGAAAAACACCTGACAGCCATTGGCTGTCCTCCTTTTAATTTCAAATCTATGACCAAAATGCAATTACACACCTAAAAACAGCCAACCCCTTGCGTTAACCGTGGTTATTATTACTAAGCCACTCATTACCAGTCTAAAAAACCACCTTTTCTAAACTGGTCTGCAATACCTATGCCAACTTTAAACGATGAACTACTCACTATTAACCATTAACTATAAAAGCCCATGAATAAAATAACAATGCCCCCTTAAAAAACCAACGCCTTGCGTTAACCGTGGTTTATATCACTAAACCACAAAATCCCAGTCAGGAAAATGCACTTTTCTTAACCGGTCAGGAATTCCTATGCCAACTTCTCGATACAATTTTATAAAAATGCTGTCGCTATTTTATAAAATTACTCGAAGTGACGGAAATCAACCGATCCCGATAGCTATCGGGACTGAAAACCGACAACTGATAACTCACAACCCATAACTAAAAAAAACGCCTATGATAAAATAAAACCGCATCCTTAAAGACTTTAATACCTTCGATTGGAGATCTTAAGACTAAAAAAAAACTCCTGCACCGCACGGTCCTTTGAGCAAAAGATCTCATTAATTTAATTTGAATTTATTAATGGTGCAGGATGTTTTAGCTAAACACAAAACGAACAGATCACGATCGCTATCGGGGCGGATAACTGATAACTAATAACCTACTAAATAACATGAAATATTACAAACAAATACAAGCCTTATTAATACTAGCATTTATAACATTGATATGCCTTTGGATTTATGGTTGAGAAATATAGAACAAAGAAGCAAGAACGGAGAGAAAAAAACGCCTAATCACTACTTAATTAGCCTATAACACTTAACTCAAAGCCTATAATACGTCACCTTTAACCATACCCTTAACTATACCTCATTGCCTATGATAAAATAACACCATTAATTGCTTTGCTCCCTGCCTCGCAATGACATAAAAAATAGGTCCTCTACTACCCGTCGACAAACTTAAATAGAGGACCCTAATAAATTAGAACTAATGTTCTATTTAACTATACCAATATTATGAAATGAGCATAACTCTGGCGTGATGCAAGCACCAATAGCTATTTGCGAATGACATAAGACCGATAAAAAACATTAAATATAAAATTATGAAAAATTATTCATTTTACAAAGCGGCTTCGGCTTTATGTTACCTGATATTTATCGCGTTCATACTAAGCAGCAGCCCAGCCTTAGCTAACAAGCCGCTAAGGCCACTATTGTCTGAACGACAGCAAAACCAAATAAGCGGTACCATAACTGATGGCAAAGCACCCTTGCCGGGCGTCACCATCGCCATAAAAAACCGAATCAATTATGCTGTCCTATCCGACTTTGATGGCAAATACACCCTCCTAGCCAAAGCCAATGATACCTTAGTCGTGAGCTACATAGGCTATAAAACAGCCATAATCCCAATAAACTACCGCAAAAACATTCACATCCAGCTACAGGAAGACATCACCTCCTTGCAGGAAGTCCGCATCAATGCCGGTTATTATTCCGTCAATGAAAAAGAACGCACCGGAAGCATTGTTCGCATCACGGCTAAGGATATTGAAAAACAGCCCGTCAACAATCCACTTGCTGCTATGCAAGGCAGGATGGCGGGGGTGAATATAGTGCAAAACACGGGACTGCCTGGCGGGGGCTTTAGTATCCAGATACGTGGGATCAATAGTATCCGTTCCGAAGGCAATGAACCCCTGTACATTGTTGATGGCGTGCCCTTTGCTTCACAGTCGCTCGCCGATCCCACCATAGCAGCGAGCGCTATTACCGGACTGGCTAATCCGCTTAACAACCTGAATCCTGCCGATATTGAAAGTATCGAAGTATTAAAAGATGCCGATGCTACCGCCATCTATGGCTCAAGAGGTGCTAATGGTGTGGTCTTGATTACTACCAAAAAAGGTCGCAGTGGTGAAACGCGTTTCAGCCTTGATGCTTTTAGCAGTATGGGAAAAATAAGTCGCAGCTTGGATCTGATGAATACCAAACAGTATTTGAAAATGCGGGCGGAGGCATTTGCCAATGATGGAATAACCTCCTACCCTGCCAATGCCTATGATATTAATGGCACATGGGATCCCAACCGTGATGTAGATTGGACTAAGCTGCTTTTAGGTGGTACTGCACTAGTTAACAACATCCAATTAGCGGTATCTGGGGGAAAAGACAATACCCAATACTTAGTTAGCGGGACGTATCGAAGAGAGACCACTGTTTTTCCCGGAGATTCGCATTATGACAAGGGAGCTGTTCACAGTAGTTTGAATCACAGTTCCTCAGACCAGCGCTTCCGTATTCAATTTTCTACCAATTATACTTCCGACAGCAACAGCCTTCCCGGTCGCGATCTCACCTATCGTGTTTATTCATTGGCTCCAAATGCGCCAGAACTTTATAATGATCAGGGAAAGCTCAACTGGGAAGGAGGAACTTTCAACAATCCGCTGGCCGTATTGGAAGGTCAATACCATACCGCTAACACAAACCTATTAGCTAATAGCCTCCTATCCTATCAGTTGGTACCTGGGCTTCAACTAAAAACAAGTATGGGCTATAATGAGACCACTCTATCACAAACGATCACCAGTCCGTTAAGCATATATAATCCATTTGACACGAGTACCCATCAAGCTTCGCTTTACATTGCCAATGGCAAAGGCACTTCGTGGATTCTTGAACCGCAAATGAACTACACCAAAAAGTTCCATCGTCTCGATCTAGACTTGCTACTGGGTAGTACATTTCAAAATCAAGAAACGACCAGACTCGCGCAGATGGGTTCCGGTTTTACCAGTGATGCGCTGATCAACAACATGAAAGCAGCCTCTACCATAGCTATGATTAATCATGAAGTGGTAGAATTCCGTTATAATGCCGCATTTAGCCGTCTCAATCTCAAGTGGGATGAAAAATACATTTTAAACCTGACGGGCAGACGTGACGGTTCCAGCCGATTTGGTGACGGAAACCGTTTTGCTAATTTTGGAGCTATCGGAGCAGCTTGGATATTCTCTAAGGAATCCTTCTTTCAAAATAGACAAAGTCTACTGAGTTTTGGTAAAATTCGTTCCAGCTATGGTATCTCCGGAAGTGACCAGATTGGCGACTATCAATACCTCGATACGTATCAGGTATCGCCATACCTGTACAATACTGTGTCCGGTTTGGCACCATCACGTCTATACAACCCTGATTTTGGTTGGGAAACCAATAAGAAGTTGGAACTGGGTTTAGAACTCGGCTTTTTGCAAGATCAATTCTTCCTTTCAGCGGCATGGTTTAAAAATCGTTCTTCCAACCAACTGATAGGAGTTCCATTGCCTGCCACTACCGGTTTTCCTTCCATCCAATCTAATTTTGATGCGACTGTAGAGAATACAGGTCTGGAAGTGGAATTGCGAAGCGCTCATTTAAAGAAAAAGAATTTCTCATGGACTACCAGCCTCAACCTTACTGTGCCTAAAAACAGGCTGGTTGCGTTTCCTAACTTAGAAGCGTCCACCTATGCGAACAGTCTGGTTCTAGGAAAATCTCTCTCGATACGTAAGGTATTCCACTATACGGGTATCGATCCCCAAACGGGTGCCTATACCTTTAAGGACTACAATGATGATGGACAGATTACTTTTGAGGCTGACCGTCAGCTTATAGCTGATACTTCCCCTAAATTTTATGGAGGGATGGGCAATCAAATTTCATTTGGTAACTGGAACTTCGATTCTCATTTTCAGTTTGTCAAGCAACTGGGTAGAAACTACCTCTATACTGCTTCCTTGGCAGGGACATTTGTCAATCAGGCAAAAGAAATGTTGAGTCATTTTCCACAAGATGGTTCCACTGCCATAGCCCAACAATATTCAACAGGAGAAAATAGTACGCTAGTAGAAGCCTATTACAATTTCAGGGATAGTAATGCGGCTTTCAGTGATGCTTCTTTCATTCGTTTAAAGTCTGTTAGCCTGTCCTACAAGATTCCTAATTGGTCCAAAAAAGGTAGTGCTACAGTATATGTGCAAGGTCAAAACCTACTCACTTTTACCCACTTCAGGGGTCCAGATCCAGAGAACCAATCCTTTAGCTCCTTACCCCCTTTACGTCAGTTTAGTGTAGGATTTCAATTAGGCTTCTAACTTTTAAAAATAAAAAAAATGAAAACTATACAATTTACATTATACGTCATCGCGACTCTTGCAATGCTTATTTGTTCTTCTTGTGAGGATTTTATTGCGGTAGATATACCTCAGTCACAGCTTACAAGCCCGATTGTCTTTGAAAGCACGGCAACAGCAGATGCTGCAATGGCTGATGTTTATGCACAGATTCGAGAGCAAGGCATGGTCAATGGCACTTTCTACGGACTATCCAATTTAATGGGAAACTATTCTGACGAAATGGAATATTATGGTTCCAGTATCGAAATCAAACAATTTACTAACCATAGCATAGTACCATCGAATAGTTCGATCCTAGCCTTATGGAATGCCACTTATTCACAAATTTACGCCTCAAACCTCATACTTGAAGGATTGGAAAACAGCACAAAAATAGCTGATGAGGACAAAAATCATCTCAAAGGCGAAGCCTTGTTCCTAAGGGCTTTTCTCCATTTCTATCTGGTGAATCTTTTTGGCGAGGTGCCTTATGTCAGCAGTACCGATTACATCCTGAACAAGACTATCCCAAAATCATCCCAGCAACAACTATGGGAACATATTACAACTGAATTGCAGCAAGCAGAAGTACTTCTCTCTGAACATTATCCAACCACCGAAAGAATCCGAGCTAATAAATCTGTAGCCAATGCCATGCTGGCTCGCGTTTATCTGTATAAGGAAGATTGGACTAATGCCGCCCTAAAAGCAAGCGCCCTAATTGAAAATCCAAAATATGTTTGGGTCACTAATCCCGCACTGGAATTCTTAAAGGAATCTACAGCTACGATCTGGGCGTTGCATCCGGGTTATCCCGGTGTGAACACCAAGGATGCCCGGTTCTTTGTATTCTCCAGCGGACCTCCAAGCAAACCCGAACTCTCCCCCGCCTTTGTTGCTTCTTTTGAGTCCGGAGATCTACGAAAGAACTTATGGGTACGAACCATTAGCAACAGTGTTGGCACCTGGTACTGCCCCTACAAGTACAAAAAAACCCTAGGCACAACAACATCGCAAGAATATACAATCCTCTTTCGCCTTGCTGAGCAATATTTAATCCGTGCAGAAGCAAGGGCACACTTAGGTGATATTGCTGGAGCACAGTCCGATTTGAATAAGATTCGAAATCGAGCGGGGTTGGCTAATACGACCGCCGATACCCCTGAAAGTCTTTTGGAAGCCGTAGCTATGGAAAGGCGCAGTGAATTATTTACGGAGCAAGGGCATCGTTGGTTTGACCTCAAACGCACTAATACTGCCGAAGCAGTATTGCGTCCTATAAAATCGGGCTGGGAAAACACTCAGGTCCTATTGCCCATTCCACAGGCAGAATTGCTATTGAACAAGCAGCTGTTGCCGCAAAATCCCGGCTATTAAAATGAAAATAATACTTTATAACATACTGCTAACACTGCTATTTTCCCCGACATTAGTCTTGGGGCAAGCTAATAAACGTGCTGTAAGGCTGGCAGATTATAAAAAATGGAATCTGTTATATGCCGAAGAGTTATCAGCTGACGGTCTATGGGTCAGCTATAAATTACGATACGATTATGGTGCGGATAGTCTCTTTGTGCAGAATACCCATTCCGGAAAAAGGCTGGCTTTTCCTTCTGCTACTAATGCCATTTTTAGCGATGATGGCAAGTGGTTTAGCTGTACCGATAATGAAAATACATTATCAGTACTCGAATTGAAAACGGAACAACTGAAAACCTATGCAAAAGTGATTCGCCATGAGTTCCATAGCCCGATGAAGTATTGGGTAGTCCTTAGTAATCTTGGTGAATCTACCGAACTTATCATTCAACAATACGGAAAGAACCAAGTAAGGCGGGTTTTAGATGTGAAGGACTTTAGTATAGCAAAAGATGGAACAATAGCCATTATCAGGTCACATGATGTAGCCATTATGAAGCCTGCTAAAAATTTTACACTGCAGACAATAGCTACCGATGTCGATGCAACTTTCAAAAAATTACAATGGAGTAAAAGTGGTCATGCCTTGACATTCTTTGAGGAGTTATCTGATGATGGAATCAAACCCCAAAACCACAAAATCTATTGGTATACTACAAAGGATTCCAAGCTTAGGTTATTGGAATCATCTGCTATTGACTCGTTACAACCGCAACGGATTGTACTGAGAAAAGGGGCTCCGGCAGCGACATTTTCTGGCGATGAGAACAGCCTCTTTTTTGCAGTAGCCTCTGAAGCTGTCCCGATTGAAGAAGAAAAGTATCAAATTTGGGATTCCGCTACAGCCTACGAATACGCGCTAAACAAATACCATTCTACTATGGAAAGCCGACCTAAATTATGGGTATGGACAGTGGACTCAGCTCAGTTACAGCAGGTGTCAACCCTAGAAAACCCCGGTGTTTTATTGGATGCTACTAAGCAATATGCCCTTATTTTTAATCCGATGCTGTACGAACCGCAATATGAGCATTATCCTCCAGCAGATTTTTACATTAGGGATTGGGCTTCATCTGAGCAGCATCTTCTCTTAAAAAATTGTTCTACGGCAATAGGTATGATGGGGGGATCACCTGATGGACGTTACATTCATTACTTCAAAGAGGGGGATTGGTGGATATACGACAATACAAAACGAAGCCATTTGAATCTAACAAAGGGTTTGGGGTTGCAATTAACAGACAGCAGTGATCAGTATCCGGGTTTGGTAGTCCCAGTTGGTTGTCCCGGTTGGTCCATCGACGGGAAGACTATAATTTTTTATGATGATTATGACATTTGGTTGTTTTCAGCCGATGGAAAAACGAGAACGAGAATTACCGATGGGAGAAAAGATAAGATTAGATACCGAATATATAAAGATCTCTACAATAGAAATATAAAACAAACTAAGGATGATCTCCCGTCTTCAAGTTATGATTTCTCAAAAGGACTGGTATTGGAAGCCTTGGGTAAGGATATGGAAAGCGGCTACTTTAAGTGGTTGCCTACTGCAGAACTCAAAAAAATAGTATACGAGAAAACCGGCAATAGCCGATTGAGAAAAGCAAGGAATAGAGAAACTTATCTCTTTATAGAAGAGTCCGCTTCCTTGCCACCAAGACTGATGATCAAAGAAAGTAAGGTTCTGCAATCTAAGCTAGTGTTTCAATCGAACAACCACGCAAAACAATACCTGTGGGGTACTGCCGAATTGATTGACTATAAAAACAGTGCTAATCAGAAACTAAGAGGGATTTTGTACAAACCTTCAAATTATATTCAAGGTCAAAAATACCCTATGGTTGTACTGGTGTATGAAAAAATAACTCCTAAGTTTAATGACTATATTAGGCCTACAGAATATAGTCCGATGGGATTTACCCCTCCCCACTATTTCCTTGATGGCTATCTGGTATTGATGCCTGATATCCGTTACACCATAGGCTCGCCCGGTAAATCGGCTGCCGATTGCATTGAATCGGCAATAGCTGAGGTGAAAAAACGCCAAATGGTATTGGAAGACCGTATTGGTATTATTGGTCATTCGTATGGGGGTTATGAGGCTGCCTTTGTAATCTCTCAAAGCAGTACATTTGCTGCTGCTGTTTCAGGTTCGGGCATTATGAATCTCACGGCAAGCTATTTTACATATGAGCCGGAGAATATCCGATCCAATGCTTGGCGATTTGAATCCCAGCAAGGACGCATGGCTTGTACCCCATTTGACAATTGGGAATCCTACCAAGAGAACTCACCAATCAGATATGCCAATCAGATAACAACACCCTTGTTCAGTTGGGCAGGAAAGAAAGACTATAATGTGCTTTGGAAGCAGAGTGCCGAGCTGCATATGGCCTTACGAAGGTTAGGAAAAAAGAATGTGTTTCTTGTCTATGAAAATGAATCGCATACGATTCGTACCCCAGAACTGCAAAAAGATCTTACCAACAAAACAAAAAATTGGTTTGACTATTATCTCAAAGAACGGAAGGATTCAATCCTCATTGGAATGCATTAGTTAAAAGAAACAATGCCGGAATCTTTCTATGAACGGAAGGATTCAATCCTCATTGGAATGCATTAGTTAAAAGAAACAATGCCGGAATCTTTCTATGATTTCCGGCATTGCCTTTTTGATTGCTGTTGTTGAGCTTACTTTCTATATAATTCAACGTTACAATCCGTTTGACTCAAATTCATGTCAAACAATTGCGGCCCATTAATTCCATTGGTACAGACTGGCGTGCCGCTTATAGTCGTACATTGGGTAGATGTAGGTTCGCAATCATTGTTTGGATCTAAACCAGTTACATCTACAAGAGATGTTTTCTGGGGCGCAGTACTGAAAGCGAAGGCTGCTAACACAGCGAAAGCCACTGCCGAAAAAGAAAGTACGGGTTTTAAAATTCTCGTTTTCATAATATAAAATTTAATAGTTAATGATCTACTCTTTTACAGGTTTTCGATCTTCCCCTGATACAGCGCTGTATATTATTATTTAAGATTGTTCTGCTCCTTTTCCCAAGGTTTGTAATCGACAGTATTTAGTTTTTCAACGGTCAAATACTTTCCATAAAGTGCTATTAATAGCATATTGTTCACCATAAATTCCCTCATTTTTTGACCATCTCTTTTATAGATATAGAAACTGAAAGCATATCGGTTTTTGGTCCACTCATACACATCTATAATCGAGGCCTTTTGCCAGAGTTCTTCCGGTTCATATTGCCCCATTAATCCCGCATCGACAAATAGATAGTTCCCATAGGTAGCGGTATTCTTGTTGACAAGCAAAGGTGGACTGGCTAGAGTACTAATCCCTTTAGATTTAATTTTCGCAATTTTTAATTGAGCTTTTGTAATCGTGTCAATGGTGTGTCCCACATTACGTCTCTTTAGCGAGGGATCTATCTTCAAATAACTATTGCGATAATAGTAAGTGTACAATAGGGTGTCCAACTGTTTGTTGTACAGTAGCATTCCATCCGTATCAAAAACACCATCTATTTGTTTCTCTAGGAGATGATGATTTAGATTTAATGTATGCTGATTGGCTAAATCGATTATTCCAATCACTCGCTCTTTGCTTTTACTTCCAATTGTCCTTATAGCTGCCTTATCGGAAGAGATTGGTTCAAAAACGGAAAAATAAGCATTCTTATAAAGTCTCAGTTTTGCTTTCCAATTAGAAATGCTGCCACTATAAACACAGGGCACCGTCCCATCTATAAAATAGAAATTTGGAGATACAACTTTTAACCTTGGTGAACTAAAAGGAAAATTGTTTTTAGGAAGATCAATCCTGAATTGTCGGCTTGATTGCAAGGCGGTATCTATTACTGTAACCACTAGTGGCGCTGTCCGATTTCCCAGATAGATATGCCCTTGATCATATCCCGCAAGATAGTAAGAATCATAAGGAAGCTCTTTACTGTATTTAAATATTGTGGGATGCTTCGGAAACCTCCTGATAAAATTATTACGATGATGAATAATATCTTCCGAGCATAGAAAAAGTGCAATCATAACAATTATACTACTTACAAATACAACTGGTATTCTAGTAAACAGATGCTGGCGTTTTCTTGCATTCGTATCTGTTTTTTGGGTGATAAACAGTAGAATAGCTATAAAGGCTAAAGCAATAAAAATTATATTAAAAATCAAATGTTCTGTCCAACCTAACTTTTCAAGAACTCCGCCACAAGAGCAAGGAACAAAAGAGCTAAAATTTAAAATAATAACTATATAGGTGGTAAACATTGTCATTATCGCAAAAGCGGCATACAAGCCTAGTAAACGGAATCTTGAAAAAATAAGCAGTACTGAAATCAAAAGCTCTACAATAGGTACTCCCCAGGAGACCCAACCAGCAAAAGCGCTCAACAAGGGCGACTGTCCTAGTTGAACCTGAAAGTTCTCAAAATCAAACAGCTTACTAACTGCAGCATATACAAACAATAGAATGTACAGCAAACAAATAGCTTCGATAATTATTCCCTTAATATTTGTTTTTACTTTCATGTCATCCGCAATTTTAGTATCAAACAATAAACGCTATTATAATTGCTGCTAAAGCAATCCTTCTGAGATGAAGCCCTATGCCAGCATACTGACTTTTATCATTAGATACATTCAACTCTTTTTCCAGATAAATCTTTATAAAATCAATTTTTAGTTGCATTTCATCCACAACAAACTAATGACTAACAACTTATAAACTGAACAGCATCACAAAATTATTGTTATTAAACCAATAACTGTATTTCAAAATCCAGCCAAAAGTTTTGAAAAATCTGCTTTTTAATAAAAAACGCCATTTTGTTTTATCAAAATGGCGTTCTCAGTTGAATTTTAAAAAAAATTATAGAGGAAGTGAAATATACTCCTCACAGGCAGCCGATTAAACCAAATTACTTTCCTTCTCTAGTTAATGTCCCCAGTTTTTCATTCAATTCTACTAGCCCTGCTTTTAACAGACAATCCCCTGCCAAGGCTTTCAAGTCTTGAAGGTTTTCCTCAGACATGCTCCCTAAAAAATGAAGCTCCTCCTTTTCTTCTTTTGAAGATAAGCCGCGCCTGATTACCTGATTTAATAACAATACGTTTTTTCGGGAGATTTTTAAATCAATCTTCACCAACTCATTCATTCCTGGTGTACTCAAAATAGTATCGTACACTCTTGCTACATCATTTGTTGTAATCATAATTCAAATCATTTAAGTTAGTACTCTTTCTCCATACAAAAATAGACAGCCTATCTGAATTCTTCCCAATCAAAATATGTAGAGGATTGGACAGTCTCTTTAGCTTCTATAATTTAGTAATGTAAACCTGAATTATGAACCTGATAAAATGACTTTTATGAATTTCAGCAACCACAACATGACCATTGCACAAGCTAAAACACTGGATCTAATTAATTATTTAGCTGTTTTAGGTTTTAAACCCTCAAAAATTAAGGGATCGGATTTCTGGTTTCTCTCTCCTTTAAGAGTGGAGAAAACACCTTCTTTCAAAGTCAATCAAAAGCTAAACTGCTGGTACGATCACGGGATAGGAAAGGGCGGAAACTTAATCGCTTTTGGGCTACTCTATTACAACTGTTCCATTAGTGAACTGCTGCAAAATTTAAGTCATACTTTTTCTCTTCAAAAACCAATAACCCAACATGCAAATGAAGATCCAAAAAGGACGTATAAGATCCAAATTTTGAAAGAGGAGCCACTAGCTTCTCCATCCCTTTTGCGCTACCTCGAACAGAGACGAATTCCAATCAAAATAGCCCAGCAATTTTGTGTTGAAATTAGATATGCGTTAAATAAAAATACCTACTATGGTATTGGATTTAAAAATGATCTTGGAGGTTTCGAAATTAGAAATCCTTACTTCAAAACAAGCAGTTCCCCTAAGGGCATAACCTCCTTTGACAATTGCAGTAATGAGGTGGTTGTATTTGAAGGTTTTATAGACTTTCTATCTTTTAAAGCCACAACCAAAAACCTTCCTGAAAATAGTCAGGATTTTGTTGTTTTAAATTCTGTTTCTTTTTTCGAAAGAGCACGTCCTTTTATGGAAAACCATCAATCCATTCGGCTTTTTCTAGATCGGGATGAAACGGGGCAAAATTATACCAGCCGTGCACTTTCTCTGAGTACTAAATACACTGATGAAAGTAAACTCTATGAACATTATAAGGATTTAAATGATTGGAGTATGAACTGCGGAAAGTCGGCAAAAAGGCATTTGGGAAGAAAATTATAATGGTCATTCTTTGTTCCAAGGCTAAAAGTAATTCCAATGTTTTTTTTACTTCTGAACAGTTGAAGCTGCTGCAAAACATTAAAAATGGCTAAAAGATTGCCACGTTCCTGCAATCGGCAAGATGTCCGGTTGTATCACAACCGATATCTTGCTGCCCATTCACTCGGGACTCGTGGGCAGTGAAACTGAAAGGACAAAAGAGTTTGTAAATATGAAATGAAGCATAGCGAATTCATAAATACCGATAAAAGGCAATTTGAAGTAATGAGTAAAAGGAGAACTAATGAAAGAGAGAAACAACAACAGAACGAAGTGGCTTCATCTTCGTTTGACACCTGAAGAGCATCAAAAAATAGAAAAGGAATTCAGCAAATCAACTTGTCGAAAACTAAGCGATTACGCCAGAAAAAACCTTTTACAGAAACCTATCGTTAGGACCTATCGAAATAAATCCTTAGACGATTTTATGGCAGAAATGATACGCCTGAGAGGGGAACTTAATGCCATCGGGAACAACTTTAATCAGTCTGTAAAAAAACTGCATACCCTTCAACAGATTTCCGATTTTAAGCACTGGCTCATCAGCTATGAACTGGAGAAAAAAACACTTTTTAATAAGGTGGATGAAATAAAAAAACAGATTCAAAAAATGGCAGAATCATGGTTGCAATAATTAAAACGGGGCATTCCATCCATCGGATTTTAAACTACAATGAAAACAAAGTGCAGCAGGGAGTAGCGGAATGCATTGGGGCTGGCAATTACCCTGTCGATATCGAAAAAATGGGGTTTACCATGAAACTAAACCGCTTGTTGAAACAGGCTAATTTAAATGAAAATGTAAAACGCAATAGTGTGCATATCTCGCTCAATTTTGACGTGAGGGAAACAGAAATTTTAAAAGAGAAACTGATGGAAATAGCTGATACTTATATGGGAAAGATTGGTTTTAAAGAACAGCCCTATCTGGTTTATCAACATCATGATGCTGGACATCCGCATATCCATATTATTTCTTTAAAAGTCAGAGCTGATGGCAGCCGGATTGATATGCAGAATATTGGTCGAAACCAATCCGAAAAAGCTCGAAAAGAAATCGAAACAGCTTATGGATTAATTAGGGCAGAGAAGCATAAACGAGAAAAAGAATTGATTGTAAAACCAGTTGACGCCAGTAAAGTAGAATATGGACGAAGTGAATCAAAACGCGCGATAACCAATGTTCTTGACAAAGTACTTCAAAATTACAAATATGCCAGCCTGCCAGAATTAAATGCAGTGCTTCAACAGTATAATGTTACAGCAGACAGAGGAAGCGAAAATTCAAGGATTTTTCAAAACAGAGGATTGCTGTATCGGATACTAGATGAAAAAGGCAAAGCTGTTGGAGTTCCAATCAAAGCTAGTGATTTTTATAGCCATCCAACATTGAAATTTTTAGAAGAGCGATTTATTGAAAATGAAAAAGCACGCACACCTTATAAGTCCAGAATAAAAAACACAATTGATATGACATTACTGGACAAGAAAAGAATGTCGATTCAGGAACTTAAAAAAACTGTGGCACTTTCTGGAATCAATATGGTCTTTCGACAAAACGGAGAGGGTTTAATATATGGTATTACGTATGTAGATCATCAAACGCAATGTGTATTTAATGGAAGTGCTTTAGGAAAACTATACAGTGCAAAGGCCATTCAGGAACGCTGCGGTTTAAATAAAATGGCACTGCAAAAAGCAAGCGTTTTTAAAAATGAAAAACCACAAGGAGCCACAACACAAAAAAATTCCAAAGAAGTTTTCCTTGCATCAAGCTTTACTGATTCACTAAAGAATTCAGCTGCTAAACCCGCTATTGAGATTGGCAAATTAGTAAACACATTTATGCAGTCGGAACAAGATTCAGCCTACCTGCCGAATGAATTGAAAGCCAAGAAGAAAAAAAAGAAACGAAAAGGACAATCTGATAACCAATAAAAGACAGCATTATGGCTATGCAAACCGGAGAAAACGAACAGGCATTACGAAAAATACTGGATATGACCCGACTCATCAGTATCGTAATTTTATTGATCCATTTTTATTATTACTGCTATATCACTTTCAAAGAATGGGGTTATGTTAGTGAATTCAGCGATACCATTTTAGGCAATATATACCGCACCGGATTGTTTAGTAATTTTCATAAATCCAAACTTTTCACCTTGGGATTCTTGCTGATTTCCCTACTTGGAGCGAAAGGACGCAAAGAGGAGAAATTGAATCATAAAACAGCCTTAGCCTATATCATTACGGGGATATTAATCTACTTTCTAAGCTATCTATCGTTGTTCATAAAAATAGATAGTACTGAAGTGGCGATTGTCTATATCATTAATACCTGTATAGGATATTTATTAGTCCTCTCCGGGGGTACATTACTTTCCAGAATAATAAAAAACAGTCTGAGCAATAAAGATATTTTCAATAAAGAAAATGAAACTTTTCCTCAGGAAGAACGATTGCTTGAAAATGAATATTCCATCAATCTTCCAGCCCGTTATCATTTGAAAGATAAAGTTAGAAACAGTTGGATCAACATCATTAATCCCTTTCGCGCTTTGATGGTTTTGGGTACACCAGGATCCGGTAAATCCTATTTTGTCATTCGTCACGTCATTACTCAACATATCCGTAAAGGTTTTACTATGTTCGTCTATGATTTTAAATTTGATGACCTTTCTAAAATTACTTATAACAGCTGGCTGAAATACCAGCACCTCTATCCAATCCCTCCGAAGTTTTATATAATTAATTTTGATGATTTGAGCCGCACACATCGATGCAATCCACTGGAGCCATCTGCGATGACAGACATCACAGATGCAGCAGAATCAGCCCGGACCATTTTATTGGGGCTCAACAAAGAATGGATTAAAAGACAGGGAGACTTTTTTGTGGAGTCACCTATCAATTTTCTGACCGCTATAATTTGGTATTTAAGGAAGTACAAGGAAGGCCAATTCTGTACCCTTCCTCACGTTATTGAACTCATGCAACTCGACTATGATAGCCTATTTACATTATTGCGTACAGAAAAAGAAATTGAGGTACTTATTAATCCTTTTGTAAATGCTTATCTCAATGATGTAATGGAACAATTAGAAGGACAAATCGCTTCGGCTAAGATTGCCATGGCCAGACTCTCCTCGCCCCAATTGTATTATGTATTATCTGGAAATGACTTTACATTAGACATCAATAATCCAGCTGAACCAAAGATTATCTGCATGGGAAATAACCCTCAAAAGATACAAATTTATGGAGCTGTCTTATCTTTGTACGTCTCCCGCTTGGTAAAACTCGTTAATCAAAAAGGCAAACTAAAAAGCAGTCTTATATTCGATGAATTTCCGACTATCTATCTCAATAATATGGACAGTCTTATTGCCACTGCCCGAAGCAATAAAGTAGCCACTTGTTTAGGCATACAAGATTTCAGTCAGCTTCGTAAAGATTATGGTCGTGAACAGGCAGATGTGATTATGAACATCACCGGAAACATTGTCAGCGGTCAAGTAACTGGAGACACGGCCAAGCAACTTTCAGAACGATTTGGGAAAATTATGCAGGATAGAGAGAGTCTGTCTACTAATAGTGCAGATAGCTCGATCAGCCGTTCCAAACAATTAGAATCAGCCGTCCCTCCTTCTAAGATATCCTCCTTAAGTTCAGGTGAGTTTGTTGGTATGGTTGCCGATGATCCTGATTGTAAAATTGAATTGAAGACGTTTCATTGTCAAATTATCAATGACCATGAAGCCTTAAAAAAAGAACAGGATAATTATACCGATATAGCAGTTATTCGCAAGTTAGATTCCTCTATCGTACAAAGAAACTATTTACAGATCAAACAAGATGTTCAGGAAATAGTACATTCTGAAATAGAACGGTTGCTGAATGATCCAGGGCTGGCCTATTTGGTGGTTAGGAAGTGATTCGAAAGAACCTACCTACTCATTCTGCCTCTTCGGGAGACTATCCCAAAAAGTGTGTAAGTTGAAAAGTTAAGGCTCGATTTTTATAATCTGAGCCTTTTTTCAAATATAAAGGTAAATTAATTTAAAAACAATTCCCCAATTTCGAATTGGCATCGTACATTTTTAGGTCGATTATCTCAGAGCCAAAAATACTGATTTTAGGACAGCTTCATCAGTTAAAAAGAACATTTAATTTTTTTATTCAAGATTTTATAGCTCAGTTACATCTCTATTTTATAGGTTATAACAAATGAAAAGAAATGGCTCTAATCCCTGCCATTCCTCTTCATTCTCCTGATTATATAACTTTAAAATCTTATTTCCATTCTGGCATTGACCCCCCAGCAAACAATGTAGTTCGTGCTGTTGAATTTGTAACGCTAGCTTTTTGAATATTCTTAATAGATAATCCATCATTCGACGTATTCGTAAAGATAACCTCCGCTTCATTCGGGGAAAATTTTACATCTAGATCATTAAAACCATTTTGTTTTTGATTGTCTAATTCTATTGAGGTATTGGAAGATCGGTTATATATAAAGATCCTAGAATCAAGTCTTCTATAATTAGCATTCTGAAAACCCGAAACATCCCTAGTATATACTATTTTTTGATTATCGACAGAAATATCTAATCCGCTAACAGCGCCATTCAATCCAGAAAGAACTTCATACAATACGGTGCCAGAAGTATTAATAACATAAACTTCTACATTATAACCTGAAACATCATTTACTTTAAGTACAATCTGACTTCCATCTTGGCTCCAATCACATTCTGAAATAAACTTGCCATTTGGAGTTTGATATAACTGAACCAATCCACTACCGTTAGAATTTATACGATATAGTTTATCAAAACTAGGATAAATCAGTTGGCTACCGTTTGTACTCCAACAATAATTTACATGTTCCATGTTAAATCCAGAAATAGGAACGGTATTAGTCACCTTAAAAACATTAGACCCATCGGGATCCATAGTATAAATTTGATTTTGAGATCCATCGGAACTAATATAAGCAATCTTATTGGTTTGTAAATTTTTTCGAGGACGATAACTATTCACTTCTGCGGAAGAAAGTTGTAGTTCATTTCCTAACTCATCGGCAGTATAAATGACATTATTAAAATTAACTTTCTTAACATATAAAAATCTTGGATTTGGAAAAGCTAAGGTGGTGAAAGAACTTGTAATACTATTTGATGGTTTATTTATAGCATCTGATGATGCTACCTGCCAATAATATTTAGTACTATAACTCAACCCCGATATTGACAAATTTGTTGTTTTAATATCACTATATGTCGTTATTACATCAGTAGTTCCATTTCTTACCATCACAGTATATGTCAACGGATCGGTTTCTGCATCTGTCGCTGTCCATGTTAAGTTTAATGTTAATCCCTGATTTTTTGCATTATCAAGTGGTGCTGTAAGTACTGGAATTCCTGGTGGCTTATTGTTAGCAGTCGCAATTTCTAACTCAAACACAATTTGTATTTCATTATTTACAGTAACAACTGCGGGCTCAAACTTTGCCGTGTAGCCTTCTTTTTGAGCCTGAAAAGAATATTTTCCCACCAAAATTTTATCAAAAACAAAATAACCATCCTTGTCTGTGAAGAAAGTACTTGTTGAAGGACTTGTCGAAATTCGCGCATTCTCCACAGGTTCAAAAGTACCTGCTTTGACTACCCTTCCTTTTACTGTTCCATAACCTCCATCAACTATAGGATCCTCGCTACAAGAAACCAAAAGAATAAAACACATTAATACGCTTAATACTATTTTTTTCATCTTGAGATTGTATTATTATATTAGACAACTACCCAAATCATAATTACATACATGAATGCTTTTTCAATTCTAATTCTGATACATCAAAAAATATAAACTATTTTTTAATTTTTAATTTATGAGGGAAATAATAAGTTAAACCGATTCCAAAACGCCAATAAAAATCGTCTCTTTTGCCGTGAACAGCATAGTCAACATTATCTGAAAAAGTCAAATTGTGTTCCCCATATATCTTAAAACCAAAATTATTACTAACTAGATACTCCAAACCAGCTCCATATTGAACTTTTGAATAATTATTTTCAAATTTTTTGTTGAAACTTGTACCGGCACCTGCAAAAATATATGGGGTAAAAATGTCATAGGGTAGAACCAATAACTCGGCATTCAAATCGAACGAAGCATATCCCACATCCAACACATTTTTATTTCCTAACCAAAAAGCATTTGTTGATGCACTAAGATTAAAATTTGGAGCAAAAAAATACTTAATTGCTCCACGAATCATGGGTTTAGCAACTGGGTTAGGATAATCTCCTTGCATCAAAGTGACACCTCCAGTTCCTTCTAGGCCTATCTTACCTCTTTTTTCCGTTTGATTTCTTCCATAAAGCATTCCCAAATCAGCTTCATCTCTTTCTCTAGTATAGGATTCCAAAAAATCTACTACCTCTGGATTTGTAGCATCTACCTGCCATAAATTACTTTTAATTCCGTCAACAATTAATCCTTCAACAGCTTTTTCTATTGCTTCGGTAACAGCTAATTGAATGGGTTCATTTCTGGTAAAACCTGTTTCAACTTCAAGTAATTTTTTAAGATTTACATATTTAAACAAATTGGCATCTACACTTTGGGATAAGATTGTTTTAGACACATAAACCGTATTTAAAATTTTACCATTAGAAGTTGATACTAGTCTAAGGTATATTGAAATTCTATCTTGCCTGTATCTTGTGGAAGCTCCTGTACCAAAATATCGAGCCCCAAATCCACCAGTTATGATATTGGAATCATATGAAATAATTCCTCCTTCTAATAAAACACCTGCAAATAGTAAGGGAGTTAATTGATTGTCCTTCGGGTCTGGTGTACCTCCTGAATATTCCTGTCTTGTAGATCTAATAATATTTCTCTCATTGAGAAGATTTCCTAAGTTTTCCCTTTCAATAGGTACAAACCATTTTGAGTCTCCTAAAGCCTTAATTAAAATCGAAGTTGCTCCTTGCGTTACAGCGGTACTAAAAGTACTTCCTAGTTCTGTGGATTTGTATTGTCCAGTTTGATCTTTAAACTTATAAACCCCAACAACAATTTGTTCTTTAGGTTTTGGCAATTTAGCTAAGGACGATGTTGCAGGTGTATTCTCTCCGTAAACTGCTTTTTGAACACCAACAGGCTGATTAAAATAGGCTGAACAACCGGAGATTATAAATACAAATAAAAGAGTAATAGTCGCATTTTTATTCATAACTAACTTTTTTAAGATTTGAGGACAGTAATAGATGCAGATGCGATTTTTGTCAAAACAAAAACTTAAAATGAATTTTAAAAAAAATATTAGCAGTAAACTAGATTATTATCATCCGCCTGGAATAAAAACTTGTGTTTTTTCACCAGTATCTGTATCTAAAATATCAACTACCAATCCCAAATTAGAGGGATAGATATTTACTGCCAAACTTCCAAAAGTATAAGATCCAGGTACTACTCCCTTGTCACCAAATTGTTTTTGAAATAAAGAATTTGATACTTGGCTTAGCAATTGATTATTAAGATTATTTTTGAATAATTGCAGAGCTGTCAAATTACTTGAATTATTATCCGGCTCTCTATACTTATTTTGCGACTCAGCTGAATTTAATAACCAACTGTAGTTAAAGGTATCCCCTCCAAAAGCTGGATTTATTGGTTTATAAACCAAATCTTGGGCAATAGAAATAGTATTAAACCCAAACACTAGTATAAATATAGTAAATATTTTCATAATATAGTTATTTAAATAATGACAAAAATTATAGCTCTTATTTTTCCCGTAAAAAGCTAATAACGTTAATATTGAAATATACTTTTGTCTTGTTTCTCTTTCATTGCAAAGTATTTATACACTTTCGAAGAAGATGAAACAGCCATATATTCTAAAAATTCTTCATCTGGTTTAGCTATAAATTCATCTACTATTTCTCCCTCCACATCAACAATTATTTTTGTAGTTCTACCATAAGTTAATTCCTCTTGAATAGTAACAGTTTTCGAAGAATTGGCATTTAATTTAGCCAATTCTTTAAAAAATAAATCATAAAAATCATTCCCTAGCTTAGTTTTTGTATCGTTAGAAACAATACCCTTCATTACAATCCCATCAACCGGTTTTGCAATTGCTACCTTTAAGTTTTCTTTTTGTTCCCCTCCAATCATTATTTTATCTTTTCCTATGACGACATTATTTTCATCGTAAATAAATAATGCTATCATAATCTGATCTGTTTTGTCAATATTAATTCGCGTGCTCGACAAAGAAGTTTTTTGTAAGGGTTCTAATGTAGCACGACCATCTTGGGAATTATTAGCTTTATTGGTGTTGGTTTTATTTGTTTTAGAAACATAGAGAATAAATGAGATGTTTTTATATTCTGATTTCAAATTTTCTACCATGGCCACAATAGACAAAACATCTTCAACTTGTTCTATTTCTATTTTAGCCTTGACCTCTTTAAATTCTGTTTGAGAAAACGCCACTTGAATATTAAAAATGAAAATGATACAGACACAATATGATGTTAAGTATTTCATATTTGTAAGATTAAATTGTTAGAGGATATGTATTTTTACTTTCTTCTTGTTTATCTATTTTTCCAACAAATAAACTTATCATAAGTAACTAACTTACAACTTAATGATTAAAAATATATACACTACCTGAATTTCCTTTCTGTGATATTTTTAAATCTTTTGATATCGAATTTGTACCGTTATTGAACAGAACTAGATTATTACCTTCTTGATTTATGTCCATATTAATTGCCTTTTCATAATATGAAGATACATCGCTTATAAAATTATTTTTTCCGTTCTGAACAATAGTTTGATTTAATTGTTTTGCATTCTTATATACTTCTAAATGATTATTAAAACCATTTTGATCAATGCTTATTTTAGAGTTAGAGCTGGCAATATTTAAATCTATGCTTTGAGAATTTCCCATTTGAGAAATTTGAACTATATTCTGATTCAATAAAAACTTATTATTCAACTGAGCATTACCTAATCCGCTATCTTGAAAATAAATCGTCTCTTTATCCACTTTCTTTATTGGAGTTAGATCAGAATTGAATTCCGTTGACTGTGCATTTCCGAAAGAAAAGCAGAGTAAACCTATTACCAATAGATAGTTGTTTTTTATTGACTCCATGACTTGTTGATTAATAATTATTTCTTCTAAAAGCTAATTATATTAACTAAGGGATATATGTAAAAACCGAATACTTACCGATATTGAAAAAAAATGTAAATAACGATCCTTCAATAAACTTTTAACCAGTAAGTAGTAATGATTAAATTTAAAAAATTATAAGTGGACCTGACCTAACACTCAAATCCACTTATAATTAACATTCTAATTTTAATTTCTTTGCGTTACACTAGCAGTAAGGTCTTTACCGCATTGCGTAATTTTACTCCATTGATTTAAACCGGATTGATTTGTTCTTGCATAATTATCTTCGCCACCTTGCGTAATCATAGAATTGTTAAAATAACCATCCTGATCAATAAAAGCAGTATTATCTTTTCCACTTTGATCAATCAAAGCTTTATTGAAGGATCCCTCTTGATCAATATCGGCCTTGTTATCTTTACCAGATTGAACAATTTTAGCCCAGTTATGAGTATCTTCCTGATCAATATTAGCTTCATTCCCTTTTCCATCTTGATCAATTTCAGCATCGTTATGCTTTCCTCCCTGATCCACTGTAGCTACATTAGGTCCACTGCCGTAACCATGACTATTACCATGGCTATCACCATGTCCTTTTTTATCATCTCGACGGTCTCTGTCTTTATCCTTTTTGTCTCCATGCTCATTATCATCGCCACATGTCTTACAAGGATCAGGAACATAGCATGTTAGACAGTCATTACCATCACTTGCTGTTTGTGAAATCACTACAGTATTATCATCACTATCGCATTCTTGATTAATACTTGCAATTTGACCATTACCATTTTGGTTGATGGTAGCATTATTCATTTTACCGTACTGCACTATAGTCGCTTTATTAAAGCTACCATCTTGATTTACGTCAGAGTCATTTCCATGACCAGCCTGTTTTACATCTGATAAATTTTTAAATCCATCCTGAAGAACAGTTACACCATTATCGTAACCAGATTGTAAAATTGTACTTTTGTTGTTTAACTGTGCGAATCCAGCCATTGACAGCAGCATCACGGAGATGCTTAAAACTACTTTTCTCATAATAAATATATTTAATTGGTTATTAATACAACTTATTATGTAGGTTTTAAAAAAGTTATTGGGTCATCCTTTTTTAATGAAGTTTAGTATTTACATTAAAAACTGTTTAACTAAATTTCATACTCAAAGATATAAAAACAACGACCAAATAACAATACATAATATATTGTTATTCATGTATTTAACAAAAAAATCGTTAAAAAGTAAGTCTCACTCGTTAAACAACAGAAAAGTCAAAAAAATCCGATAAGAAAACAATTGTTAATAATTTTTAACAAATTCTACTGTTAAATGGGGAATCTAAAAATAAATAGTGTGTATTAAGGCAAATTTCCATTTTATACCAAACTATAATGTAATATAACTCATCAATGATAAATCTAGTGTTCCAAATAAATTGTATTTTCCTCTCTAATTTATCTATTCAAATCAAAATATCAACTGTTGTATTCCCACAGTCCTAAGCTCTCATGATATGTCAAACCAATGGTATGGATGATGTACTTCTTTTTCTGTTTTATACCCTCAAATGCAAAAAAAAAAAAACATATGTTACATGCCATTATAATAAAGGACTTTTCTTCTAAAAAAAAGAAAACACAAAAATAACTAACTAGTTATTAAACAGATATACTCTTTATTAACTATTCATCCATTGTTTTTATAAGAAAAATACATTTAAACGATTATTTAAGCTATTTAAAGACAAAAAGCACTTAATACAATTTATTGTTTATAAATTTATCTAACAATTTAACAATTCAAATACCAAATTAACAATTGTTGTTTTTTTATTTTCTTACTTTTTAAGTCCAGAAACAAACAAAGTATAAATATAAATTCTGTTTTCAAATTTTAATGAACTATATGTTCTTTCTTATTGGATTATAGAGATACCCGCCCCTGAATTATACTTAAATACGTATTAAAATAGGATTAACACGAGGTGTTTTTCTAATTAATACCTTTTATAAAATTGATTTTTTATTTCACCAAGCTATTAACACCGTAATACAAAATTATTATGAAAAACAACTCTACCTTTTTTGAAAAAAATGTTACTATTTTCTTCTTCTTTCTTATGTTTTCAACTACTATTTTTTCTCAAAATGGTTGTAAGGCAACACTAGTTGTTGAAAAAAACAACAATATAAGTACAATAAATAAAGGAAGTATTTACTATCCCTTAGTACTAACCAATACGGGCAATCAGTCGGACTCCTTTTCCGTTTCAGCTATTAATATTAATGGTTCTTGTAATAATAATGATCAATCTGATTCATCACTTAACGTAAACTTATCTTTTAGTTTTCTAGACAAAAATTTAACCCCAATAAATACACCTATAACATTGTCTGCAAATGAATCTATTCTTTTTTATGCTAAAGTAGACAAACCAATTAGTACAAATGTAAAAAGATGGAATTGTACGCGAATTGAGGCTCAATCCTCTAATTGTAGTAATTATAAGACCCAAACAGATGTTCAAACATTTGTTCTTGATCCTAATGAGGACTAAATAACCAAATCCCCTTTTAAAAGAATATTATCTTATTTAAAAATAATATCATGGAAATAATTTTACCTAATTCTACTGAATTAAATAGAAAATTACAGAAAATCTATTTTTTATTCCTTTTTTTACTCTATTCATTGTCTTTTTTTGGTCAGCAACAAATAACTCCAACAAAAACAATAATAGCCACTCCCTCATCTTGTAATACTTATGATGTTACCCTTAGTATTACAGGAGTAGCCCCAGTAAGGCCACTAGATGTTGTATTAGTTATTGATGTATCAGGTAGCATGTCTGACAACATACCGGGTGATACCAATACCTCAATGTATTATGCTAAGGCAGCCGCAACAGATTTTATAAATAATCTTTTTGCGAATAACCCAACTGGATTAAATAGAGTTGCTATCGTTAAATACGGCACAACCGCTACTATTGTTTCTCCTTTGACGGGTTCTTCCGGTAAAACTAGTCTGCTTACTAGCATCAGTAATTTAAGTGCAAATGGTGGAGCAACAAATATCCAAGATGGTATTGTGAAGGCTGATATAGCCTTATCACCACCAAATGGAAATTTTGATTGTCAAACAGCACGAAGCATTATACTGCTTACAGATGGTGTAGCCAACAGAACGGGTACAGGTGGAAATAACTGTAGCAGTGGTTCCGGGGGAACGTGCATTCAAAGTGCTATCACCGCGGCAAATGCAGCCAAAACAACTGTAGTTAGCTCTGTAGTGTACGAAAATCAAATTTTCTCCATTGGCTTAATGGGAGGGGTTTCTGCTTCGAATTTAGCAGATGCTCATTTTGCCTTAGATGCTATACAGAATACTGGTGGAGCATTTTATACAAATAGTGCCGCTAATTTAAGTGGCATCTATAGTCAAATTTTAAGTCAATTATCTTGGGCAGCAAAAAAAATTACAGGACTAAACCTTATCACTGAAACTGTAACAAGTGGGTTCACAATAGTTCCTGGTTCTATCATAGCTTCAGCGGGAACTACAGCCACTCAGTCATTACAAGAAATTTATTTTAATAAAGATATTCTATCTTCCGAAACGATAACTCTTAAATATCAAGTACAGCCTACTCCTGCGAATACAAATCCTGGAAATCAAACGGTAAGTAACACCAAAATGAATTATATCAATTCATTATGTGTTCAAGTACTTAATCAAAACACCATAGATGGCACAGGATTTATTACTGGCCGTTTAACTGCTTCTATTAGCCCAACTAATGTAAACTGTAAAGGTGGTGCAACAGGCTCTGCAACTGCTTCGGCAACTGGCGGAACTCCCGCTTATACCTATAGCTGGAATACCAATCCTGTTCAAAATACAGCCGTAGCCTCTGGATTGGCTGCAGGTACCTATACTGTAACAGTAACGGATTCCAAAGGTTGTACAGACACGGAACAAATTACTATAACTGAACCGCAAGATGCACTCGTAGCAGCAATTGGTTCTGTGACGAATGTAAACTGTAAAGATGGTGCAACAGGCTCGGCAACTGCTTCGGCAACTGGTGGAACTCCCGCTTATACCTATAGCTGGAATACCAATCCAGTTCAAAATACAGCTGTAGCCTCTGGATTAGCTGCAGGTACCTATACTGTAACAGTAACGGATTCCAAAGGATGTACAGACACGGAACAAATTACCATAACTGAACCTCAAGATGCACTCGTAGCAGCAATTGGTTCTGTGACGAATGTAAACTGTAAAGGTGGTGCAACAGGCTCTGCAACTGCTTCGGCAACTGGTGGAACTCCCGCTTATACCTATAGCTGGAATACCAATCCAGTTCAAAATACAGCTGTAGCCTCTGGATTGGCTGCAGGTACCTATACCGTAACGATAACGGATTCCAAAGGATGTACAGACACGGAACAAATTACCATAACTGAACCTCAAGATGCACTAGTAGCAGCAATTGGTTCTGTGACGAATGTAAACTGTAAAGGTGGTGCAACAGGCTCTGCAACTGCTTCGGCAACTGGTGGAACTCCCGCTTATACCTATAGCTGGAATACCAATCCTGTTCAAAATACAGCCGTAGCCTCTGGATTGGCTGCAGGCACCTATACTGTAACAGTAACGGATTCCAAAGGTTGTACCGACACTGAACAAATTACTATAACAGAACCGGAGAATGTGCTTGTTGCTGCAATAGGTTCTGTGGAGCATGTAAACTGTAAAGGTGGTGCGACAGGCTCGGCAACTGCTTCGGCAACTGGCGGAACTCCCGCTTATACCTATAGCTGGAATACCAATCCGGTTCAAAATACAGCCCTAGCTTCTGGATTAGCTGCAGGCACCTATACTGTAACAGTAACGGATTCCAAAGGTTGTACCGACACTGAACAAATTACTATAACTGAACCGCAAGATGCACTCGTAGCAGCAATTGGTTCTGTGGCAAATGTAAACTGTAAAGGTGGTGCGACAGGCTCGGCAACTGCTTCGGCAACTGGAGGAACTGCAACTTATACCTATAGCTGGAATACCAATCCTATTCAAAACACAGCCGTAGCCTCTGGATTGGCTGCAGGTACCTATACTGTAACGGTAACAGATTCCAAAGGATGTAGCGACACTGAACAAATTACTATAACTGAACCGCAAGATGCACTCGTAGCAACAATTGGTTCTGTGGCGAATGTAAATTGCAAAGGTGGCGCAACAGGCTCTGCAACTGCTTCGGCTACTGGCGGAACTCCCGCTTATACCTATAGCTGGAATACCAATCCGGTTCAAAATACAGCCGTAGCCTCTGGATTGGCTGCAGGTACCTATACCGTAACGGTAACGGATTCCAAAGGATGTAGCGACACTGAACAAATTACTATAACAGAACCGCAAGATGCACTCGTAGCAGCAATTGGTTCTGTGACAAATGTAAACTGTAAAGGTGGTGCGACAGGCTCGGCAAATGCTTCGGCAACTGGCGGAACTGCAACTTATACCTATAGCTGGAATACCAATCCTGTGCAAAATACAGCCGTAGCCTCTGGATTGGCCGCAGGTACTTATACTGTAACAGTAACGGATTCCAAAGGATGTAGCGATACTGAACAAATTACTATAACAGAACCCCAAGATGTATTAACATGTTCAATTATACAAGACAAAGCTGTTTCTTCTAATGGTTTAAGTGATGGTGAAGCCACTGTTACTCCGCTTGGCGGAAATGGAGGATACACCTACTTATGGGAT
>NZ_FQWO01000006.1 GCF_900129705.1 Flavobacterium granuli
AAAAATGACGGGCCTAGCAACGCTACTGGTGTTGTTATAAAAGACATGCTGCCTTCTGGTTACGAGTTTGTTAGTGCAAGCCCTACTGCTGGCATGTATAATACCACAACTGGATTGTGGACAGTTTCAAGACCAATTACAGCCAATACTACAGAGAATATTCAGATCACTGCTAAAGTTTTAAAGAATGGTAATTATACAAATACTGCAGAAGTTACTGCAAGTGATCAACCAGATCCTGATTCTACACCAAATAATACTATTGGAAGTGAGGATGATCAAAGTACTGTAACAACTACACCGTCTGCTTTAGTAAATCTTGCAGTAGTGAAAAGAATAAATAATGCCACTCCCGACGTAGGATCTACAGTTGTATTTACTCTTGAAGTTATAAATAATGGCCCTAGTGATGCAACAAATGTTGTAGTTACTGATAATTTACCAAGCGGTTATACATTTTCTACTGCAACGGCATCAATTGGAACTTATAGTGCTGGAACAGGCCAATGGACAATAGGAAGTTTAGCAAACGGAGCAAAAAGAACTTTAAATATTTCTGCTACAGTAAACCCAACAGGTGATTACCTTAATACAGCTACAGCTACAAGTACTGAAACTGATGGAAATCCTACTGACAATACTAGTAGTATTTCGAGTACACCAAGAGCAATTGCTGATTTAAGTTTAGTTAAGACCGTAGTAAATGCCTCTCCAAATATTGGTGAAAATGCCATATTTAATATAGTCGTTACAAATAATGGACCTAGTGTTGCAACCAATATTGTAGTTACTGATAGGCTTCCTTCTGGTTATTCATTTGTGAGTGCAGTGCCTTCAGTAGGAACATTTAATAGTAATTCTGGTGGTTGGTCAGTTGGAAATCTATCGAGTGGTAATTCTGCTACCTTAACTATTACTGCCAAAGTATTAGCTACAGGAAATTATAACAATGTTGCAGAAGTAACTGGTTCTGATCAATTTGATCCAAACTCGACACCTGGAAATAATAATCCACAAGAAAATGATCAGAGTGTTGTAGTAGTTACTCCGGTTAACGTTGCTGATTTAGTTACAACAAAAACAGTTGATAAATCAAATCCAAATCAAGGTGATGTTGTTCAGTATACCATAACAGTTGTAAATAATGGACCAAGCACAGCTACCGGAGTAAACTTAACAGATAATTTGCCTGTAGGAACAACTTATGTTTCTCATATTGCAACTGGAGGAACGGTAAATACGTTTTCTGGTGGACAATGGGCTATTGGAAATATTAACATAGGATCTTCTGCAACTTTAGTAATTAGGGCAAGAGTTACTGCAGCAGGAACAGCTAGTCAAACACCTATCATTAATGTGACTACAGCTGCTGTAGGTAATGAATCTGATCCAACAACTGTTGGAGATGATTTAACAGAGCCAATCATTGTTACCAGCTCAGATCTAGTAACTGAAAAAACAGTAAGTAAATCAAACCCTAGTGAAGGTGAAACAATTACGTACAGTATTAAAGTTACTAATAATGGTCCAAGTGATGCTACAAAAGTTTATCTGACAGACATTCTTCCAATAGGAGTTACTTATGTAAGCAACAATCACGGAACAGATTATAATTACGGATCTGGTATCTGGACAATAGGCGATCTTGCAAACGGAGCAACTAAAGTTTTAAATATTGATGTAATAATCAATTCTGGGTCAGCCGGAAAAACAATTATAAACAGAACAACTGCTGCTAAAGGTGATCAATCTGATCCAACAACTGTTGGAGATGATTTGGAAGAAATAATCATCGTTCAAAACGGTGCAGATGTTGTATTGACTAAAGTAGTTAACAATAGAACTCCTAACATTGGAGAAACAGTAACTTATACCGTTACAGTAACCAATAAAGGAACAACATTAGTAACAAACTTAGTGGTGAAAGATGACCTTCCAGCTGGCTTAACCTTTGTTTCAGCAACTCCAGGAAAAGGAGTGTGGACAACTCCAAATTGGACAGTAGGTACATTACAGCCAGGTGAAGAAGGATCTATTGAAATTAAAGCTATTGTAGATTTAAATCAAGGAGGAAGTGTATTAACAAATACAGTATCTAATACACAAGATCAATTTGATACCAATAGAACTCTTGATGATCCTACTGAAACAATAACAGTTACAAGTTTAGATTTAGCAGTTGTAAAAAAGGTAAACAATGCGAGACCAAATGAAGGAGAAACTATTCGTTATACGATAACAGTCACTAACAACGGTGCTAGTAATGCAACCAATGTAAGTTTAGTGGATAAATTACCTGTAGGAGTTACTTATGTAAGTGATATAGTTTCAGCAGGAAATTATAACAATGGTTCAGGATTATGGACAATAGGTAATCTTATAAATGGTGCGGTTGCGACTCTTACTATTGATGCAAAAGTTAATACAGGAACTTATGATACAACAATAACAAACACAACTACTGCGGTAAAAGCAGATCAGGCAGATTCTAATGCAGCGAATAACATTGGCAGTGTTGCAATTACACCAACAGCATATATTGACTTGAGTTTAACAAAAGAAGTTGTTGCTAATGTGACCAATCCTGCTGTAGGTGATGTAATTACTTTTGAAGTAAGAGTGATGAACGATGGACCTACAAAAGCAACTGGTGTAGAAGTGGTAGATTTAATACCTTCTGGATATAAATTTATAAACTATAGCTCGACTATTGGTACATATACTCCTTCAACAGGTCTCTGGAAAGTTGGATTTGTAGAAGTAGGAAACACGGCAGTTCTATTAGTTGATGTTAAAGTTCTGGACAAAGGAGATTATCTAAACTGTGCAGAAATTACCAAAGCAAACGAACCAGATATCGATTCTACTCCGGGTAATGGTAATGTTGCAGAAGATGATTATGCTTGTGCATCTGCTCCGCCAAATCAATCGGTAGACCTTGCAGTTGTTAAAACCATTTTGAAGAACAACACAAATCCAAAAGTGAATTCTCAAATTTCATTCGAGATTCTATTAACAAACAATGGAAATATCGACGCAACAAATGTTGTCGTGTCCGATTTACTTCCTTCTGGTTATACGTTCGTAAATTATAGTTCTACTAAAGGAATTTATGATTATGTGACTGGTGACTGGAAAGTAAGTAAGATAGTAAATGGTGAAACAGAGATTTTAATTGTTGATGTAATTGTAAAAGAATCTGGTGACTACTTAAATTGTGCAAGAATAAAAGCATTACACCAAGTAGATACAGATCCAGCTAACAATGTAAGTTGTATTGCTGCGACACCTATAGCAGTTATAGATTTAGAGTTAACCAAAGAAGTAGATGAATTAAAACCTATTGCTGAAACTAATGTTGAGTTTACGATTACATTGTCAAACAAAGGACCTAGTATAGGAACAGGTGTTGAAGTGAAAGACTTACTTCCAACTGGTTTCAATTTCGTAAGCGCTACAACTACAACTGGTGTTTATGATGCTACAACTGGAATTTGGAAAGTAGGAAGTATTGATATTAATGCAATACAAACATTAAAAGTAATAGCTTATGTATTACCGGTAGGTGAGTTTACAAACGTTGCCGAAGTTATAGCAGCTAATGAACTTGATGTTGATTCAACTCCTGGAAACAACAAATTACAGGAAGATGATCAAGATGCTATAACAATAGAACCTGAAGTTTCATTAGTTATGCCAGAAGGTTTCACTCCTAATGGAGATGGCATAAATGATGTTTTTGAAGTAGAGCACTTACAAGTATTGTATCCTAACTTTAGTATGGAAATTGTAAATAGGTATGGAAACATTGTTTACAACTACAAACATAACGGAGACAAATTCAAAACACCACTATGGTGGGATGGTCATTCAACAGGTAGATGGAATTTCTCAAAAGAAATGCTTCCTACTGGAACTTATTTCTACACTATTTACTTTAATAATGATGAAAGAAAACCGCAAACGGGTTGGATCTATTTAAAAAAATAAAACAAATAATTTAAGGAGAGAGATGAATACCCTCTCTCCTTTTTAAAATTTAAACTCGCTTTTATGAAAAAATTTAAATTACTAATTGGAATATTTGTTTTAATATCATCCATTAGTACTGTTTTTGCGCAACAAGATCCTCAATACACACAATACATGTATAGTATGAATATTCTAAATCCCGCCTATGCTGGTTCAAGAGGAGTTACAAGTATTGGTTTGTTAGGAAGAACACAATGGGTAGGAGTAGATGGTGCACCACAAACAGCAACATTGTCTATAAATGGTCCTGTAGGAAAAAATGTTGGATTAGGATTTTCGGTAATTCATGATGAAATTGGACCAGTAAAAGAAGACAATCTATACGCTGATTTTTCATATACTTTGAATTTTTCTGGAGAAGATAAGTTTGCTTTTGGTATTAAAGCAGGAGCAACATTTTTAAATGTAAGAGAATTTACAACAGTAGATCAAGATCCATTAAACGTACCTGTTAGCTTAGTCGCTCCTAACTTTGGTGTTGGTGTAATGTATTATAATGATCGCTTTTATGCGGGATTATCGGTACCCAATTTTATTGAATCAAGATATTTAGATACAAAAAACGGAATCTCATCTTCAGCTTCAGAAAAAACACATTATTTCCTTACTTCAGGATATGTATTTGACCTAGATGAAAACTTAAAATTAAAACCTTCTACCATGTTAAAGGCAGCACCAGGAGCACCTCTTTCTGTTGATTTGTCGTTAAACTTATTAATTCAAGAAAAAGTAGAATTAGGACTTTCCCATAGATTAGATGATTCAATTAGTGGTATGGTTGGCTTTCAGGTAAGTCAAGATTTAAGAATTGGATATGCTTATGATTACACTACTACCAATTTTGGGGTATTTAATTCAGGATCTCATGAGATTATGATTTTATTTGACTTGAATAAGAAAAAAATAAAAAGCCCTCGATTCTTCTAAATAAAAAATAAAACATGAAAAAAATTACTGTCATTATAGTATTATTATTGGGAGTTATTGCTTATTCTCAAAATTATACTATCAAAAATATAGAAGCCAACACTAAATATTCTGATTTTGGTGTAACTTATTATGGTGAAAATACTGCTATCTACGCTTCTTCAAAAAAGATAAAAGGCTCAAGAAATAAAAAATGGTATTTAAATAGTCAACCATTTTTAGACTTGTATAAAGCAACGGTAACAAGCACTGGTGAATTTGTAGAATCAGAACCATTCTCTAAAGAATTAAATACTAAAATGCATGAATCTAATGTAACATTTACAAAAGATTTAAAAACGGTTTATTTTTCTAGAGACAACTACAATAGTAAAAAGTACTATACAGATGATAATGGATGGATTCTCATACAACTATACAAAGCAGATATTGATAGTGCAGGTAACTGGAAAAATATAGTAAAACTACCTTTTAATAGTGATCAGTTTGATACTGGTCATCCTTCGCTAAATGCTAATGACACAAAATTATATTTTACATCGAACAGACCTGGTTCTTTAGGTCTAACTGATATTTGGGCAGTAGATATAAACAATGATGCAACTTATAGCGATCCATACAATCTCGGACCAAAAGTCAATACTACAAGAAGCGAAATGTTTCCTTATATCGATAATAACAATGTACTGTATTACTCTTCAGACGGTTTGCAGGATGGAAATGGTGGTTTAGATATTTATGCTGTAAAAATTGAAGATAAACTAGGAATTGGTAAAGCAATAAACTTAGGATTTCCATTAAACAGTTCTAAAGATGATTTCTCTTTGGTTTTTCAAAATGGAAAAAAAACAGGTCACTTTTCATCTAACAGAGATGGAGGAAAAGGAGATGATGACATCTACTATTTTGAAGAATTAATTAATCCAATTGCTGTCGAATGTAAGCAATTTGTTCAAGGCATTGTTCGTGAAAAAGAAACAGGAGCACTATTGCCTGGAGCGTTAGTAACATTATACGATGCTAAAGGCAACAAAGTTGAAAGTACAATTGCTGATAAATTTGCCGTTTTTAATTTTAAAGTAAATTGTGATTCTTCATACAAAGTGACAGCTGTAAAAGAGTATTATGATATGGACGAAAAAATATTTACTACTACAAATAAAGCAGATTTAGAACTTGCTATTAATTTGGATTTAGGCTCTAGCGAATTTGTTTACATTAGAGGTAATTTAATGATCAAAATTAATCCAATATACTTTGATCTTGATAAGTCATTTATTCGCCCTGACGCACAACTTGAACTGGAACGAGTGGTTAGAATCATGGAAAAATATCCACTGCTTAAAATTAATTTAGGCTCACATACAGATAGTAGAGCGAGCGATTCTTACAACTGGTCTCTATCTAACAGAAGAGCACAATCATCTAAAAATTGGATTGTAAGTCAAGGAATTGATGCAAATAGAATTAATGCACAAGGTTATGGTGAAACAGAATTAGTAAATAAATGTTCAAACGACGTTATTTGTTCTGAAGCAGATCATCAATTAAATAGAAGAACTGAATTTATTATTACCAATCCAGAAGTAATTAAATAAAATAACTTAAGAGTCAACTTATTAATAAGTGGGCTATTGAAATATAAAGATGTAAAAGTTATTTCCGAAAAATATTTTTGAGCTTTGTAATTAGCTCAAATATTTTTCAGAATAACTTTTTACATTTTTGGCTATTTACATTATATCTTCAAATGCTAGATCCAATTCTTCCGTACTAAAATCTTCCAAGTACGTTTCAGTTGTTTTAATTGATTGATGTCCTAATCCTTGCTTGATCATTACGGTACTTAAGCCTTTTTTGAGTGATAATGTTGCGAAGGTATGCCTAGCGGTATAAAATGTAACTTTTGTTTTAATACCGCATTCCACTGAAATTTTGTTAAGTAACTTTCCGTAATAATTAAGAACACTTTTCTTTCGATCTCTCAACTGAATCTTAGTATATAGGTTTTGTTCTTTTTCTAAAATCGGAAAAATGTAATCAGTGTCAAATGGTCGATATTTTTCAAAGTAGTGTAAAATTTCATCCATGTATTTATTTTCTGGAATTTTCACATTTAACTTTACCAAGGTTTTATTTCTAATGTATGAAAAGCTACTTAAATCTACATCATCCCATCTTAATTCAGCTAAATCAGTAAAATTCATACCACGGCAGTAGAAACTGAATAAATAAGTATATAATGCTTTGACCGCTTCCTTATTAGTCGAAAAGTCATAATCTAGTAACAATTGTAAGTCCGCTTTACTGAGAGCTTTTTTTACTTTACTAGATTTTAATTTTGAGATGATATAATCTTTGAAAGGATAGTTGTCGCTTGCAACAATTTTTGCCTTGATAGCAGAATTATAAACCGATCTAATATTTCTCATATATACACCAATTCCACCATCATGACTACCGTGAGCTCGCAAATAGGCTTCAAAGGCCACTAAGAAGGTGTAATTTATTTTTGTAAAAGAATAGTTTTGAATATCTGGTGTGAACTTTTTTAGAGCGGAGATTGTATCACGGTACGAACATGCTGAACTTACTTTACCCGCTTCATTAAATTGATTTCTCTTCAATTCAAAATAAGGCAAAAAATTTAATTTTTCAATCTCTTGTGGTCTAAATAAAGAATCAAATATTTCTAAATTAAATTCTTGTTCTTGCTCAATCATTAAGTCCAATATTTTTGAAGCATCTTGTTTGAATTTGTATAAAATTCGATTGGCTTGTAAAAAGTTTGGAGATTTTGAAGTAAATTCACTCGCACTTTCGTTCCAGAATTTAGGAGCAGAATTATAAGGCGTTTTGTAGAATTTCGATTTCCTATTAATAGTTACACGTAAATTAACAGGGCAAGTTCCATTGCTTAATTTTGTCTTTTTTAAGATTAATTTTACACTAGCTTTCATTTTAATATTTTTAAAATTTAATAATGAGTACAACATATGTACAACAAATGCTGGCATTTGATGAAACATGATGAAACAAAAATATTTTTAAAAATCATAAAACATTGAAAAACAGTAACTTTGAAGTTAAATGCAGTTTAATGCAAAGACTATTTGTCTATCTCATAATCAGGTGGTCCCTGGTTCGAGCCCAGGTGGGACCACTTAAAAAAGCCTTTCAGATATTTTCTGAAAGGCTTTTTTTATGCAGATGAAAATCAGGTTTTTATGATAAAAAATCATACTTTTGTTATGATTGTTGTTGTTTTCTACAATGGTGTGTTTTTTTAGAAATCTTTATTTATTCTCAAGATTATGAAAATTGGCCAAAACAAATTTTACCTTTTGATTGCCTTTCTTTCGGGAGTTTTTGTTTCTTGGGCTAAATTTTCTTCGCGTACACCGCCGGCGCCTGCTTCTCCTATGAATACTCCGCCGCCGGATGGATTTCCTATTGATGAGAATATATTAATATTAATTATTGTTGCTTTGTTTTTTGGTTTTTTTACTATTTACAAGCACAGATTAAAAGCAAAAGCTCCAAATTGACTTGGAGCTTTTGCTTTTTAAGAGGTTTTTTATTGCTGTTTTTTAGCGGTTAGAGTGTAATTTAGAGACATATTTTCCAATTACGTCAAACTCAAGGTTTATTTTTGTTCCTACTTCAAAGTTTTTGAAATTAGTGTGCTCGTGGGTGTATGGAATGATGGCAACGCTAAATTGGTTTTTTTTCGAGTTGACAACAGTTAGGCTTACTCCGTTTACGGTGATAGAGCCTTTTTCGATCGTTAGGTTGTTTAGAGTTTCATCATATTCGAAAGTAAAAAACCAGCTTCCATTGGTTTCTTCTGCTGCAATACAGGTTCCGGTTTGGTCAACGTGTCCTTGTACGATATGGCCGTCTAATCGGTCTCCCAGTTTCATGGCTCTTTCTAAGTTTACGATATCGCCTACTTTCCAATCGCCTAAATTTGTTTTTTTGATTGTCTCATCAATGGCTGTTACGGTGTAATTGTCATCTTTTAGGGCGACAACTGTTAGGCAGATTCCGTTGTGAGCAACACTTTGGTCTATTTTGAGTTCGGTAGTAATAGAGGAGTTTATCGTAATGTGGATATTGTCTTTCTCTTTTTTTATTTCTTGGATGGTACCAAGGGTTTCTATGATTCCTGTAAACATTTCTTGTTTTATTTTACTAAATTTGCACTTCAAAATTAGCAATAAATAACTTGTGGTCATGATGAAAAAAGCAGAAAATATAATTGTTGGAATTTCAATCGGAGATTTAAACGGTATTGGAAGCGAAGTGGTGCTGAAAACATTCGAAGATTTGCGAATGCTGGAGTTGTGTACACCGGTTATTTTTGCCAATGTGAAAATAATGTCTTTTATAAAGAAGAATTTAGAGTCTACAGTTGCACTTCACGGGATTGATAAATTAGATCAAATCCTTCCGGGAAAGATTAATGTTTTAAATCTTTGGAGAGAAGGTGTCGATTTAAATCTGGGAGTTAACGATGAAAAAGTAGGTGAGTACGCGATAAAATCATTTGTGGCGGCAACTGCGGCTTTGAAAGAAGGTTTGATTGATCTGTTAGTAACGGCACCTATTAATAAATACAATATACAGTCGGAAAGTTTTAAGTTCCCTGGACATACAGATTATTTAGATCAGGAGTTAGAAGGAGATGCTCTTATGTTGATGGTTCAGGATGGTTTAAGAGTGGGGCTTCTTACGGATCATATTCCGGTGAGTGAGGTTGCATCGCATCTTACCGAAGAATTGATTGTGAAGAAAATAGAAACAGTAAAACAGTCATTGATTCAGGATTTTAGCATTAATAAGCCAAAAATTGCAGTTTTGGGACTGAATCCTCATTGTGGAGATGGAGGAGTGATTGGAACGGAAGATGATGCTGTTTTGAAACCGGCATTAAAGAAAATATTTGACAAAGGGACTATGGTTTTTGGGCCTTTTGCGGCAGATGGCTTTTTTGGGAGTGGACAATATGAGAAATATGATGCTGTGATAGCAACGTATCATGATCAAGGATTGATACCTTTTAAAACTTTATCTTTTGGAAAAGGAGTGAATTTTACGGCTGGTTTGGATAAAATCAGAACGTCTCCGGATCACGGTACTGCTTATGATATTGCAGGAAAGGGTATTGCAGACTATAATTCTTTTAAAGAAGCGGTTTATCTTGGATTGGATATTTATCGTTCCAGAGCTCAGTATGCAGAAATCAGTCAAAAACCGCTAAAAGTTAGAGAAAAATAGAAGCAGGTAAAAAATTATAAATAAGATTATTAGTTTTGCAATAATTTTATATCTTTGCACTCCCGAAGTTTGGGGTAAAATTTTGTTGAAATGAATAAGACAAAAGAATATGTAATTCCTTTTGTGGGATTAAAGCTAGGGAAACATCAATTTGAGTACCAAGTAGGTAATGCGTTCTTTGAAATCTTTGATTATGATGAATTTCAAAATTCAGACATCAAAGTAAATGTAGTTTTAGAGAAAAAAAGCACAATGCTAGAATTGACCTTCAAGCATAAAGGAACAGTAAATGTTCCTTGTGATCTTACCAGTGAAGATTTTGATATGCCAATAAAAGGGGATATGAAATTGATTGTTCGCTTTGGAGAGGCCTTTAATAATGACAATGAAGAATTGCTTATTTTGCCTTTTGGAGAGTTTGAGATAGACATTGCGCAGTATATATATGAAATGATTGCGCTTTCTGTGCCTCTAAGACGAGTTCATCCAGGAGTGAAAGACGGAAGTTTAAAAACGGAAGCTCTTGAAAAACTGAATGAGTTGGCATTAAAAGAACAAACAGAAGAAAAAGAAGAAGAAAAAGAAGAAAATATTGACCCACGTTGGGACAAATTAAAGCAACTATTAACGGATAAATAATATAGTAAAATGGCGCATCCTAAGAGAAAAATCTCCAAAACAAGAAGAGATAAAAGAAGAACACATTATAAAGCTACTGTAGCTCAAATCGCTACTTGCCCAATTACGGGTGAAGCACATTTATACCACAGAGCCTACTGGCATGAAGGTAAAATGTATTACAGAGGACAAGTTGTTATCGATAAGTCTGTAGCTGTTGCTTAATGCATTTTTTACAAATGATATTTGAACTCTCACTCTGTGAGAGTTTTTTTGTTGTCTGTTATTTTTACTAAATTAAGAAGTTCTAAAACAGGGGGTTTAGAATTTTTTTTGTAATTTTCAACTCTTTTAAACGTTTTATTAAATGGGTTCATTTGATAAAAAATATTCGAATACAATGAATACAATTACGGCCGCAATCACCGCTGTAGGGGCTTATGTTCCTGACTTTGTACTTTCAAACAAGGTTCTTGAAACAATGGTTGATACAAACGATGAGTGGATCACCACTCGAACAGGTATAAAAGAAAGAAGAATCCTTAAAGATAAAGATAAAGGAACCTCTTTTTTAGCTATTAAAGCAGCTCAAGATTTATTAGCGAAAGGAAATATTGATCCTTTGGATATTGATTTAATAATAATGGCAACTGCAACGCCAGATATGCCGGTAGCTTCTACAGGAGTATATGTGGCTACTGAAATTGGAGCTACAAATGCGTTTGCGTATGATTTACAAGCAGCATGCTCTAGTTTTTTATACGGAATGTCTACCGCAGCTGCTTATATTCAATCCGGTAGATATAAGAAAGTACTCTTAATTGGTGCTGATAAAATGTCTTCTATCGTAGATTACACTGATAGATCTACTTGTATCATTTTTGGAGATGGTGCAGGTGCAGTTTTATTCGAACCTAATTATGAAGGTCTAGGATTACAGGATGAATATTTGAGAAGTGATGGTGTAGGTCGTGACTTTTTGAAAATTGATGCCGGTGGGTCGCTTCATCCAGCTTCGTTAGAGACTATTAAGGAGAATCGACATAATATCGTGCAAGACGGTAAAACAGTTTTTAAATATGCTGTTACCAATATGGCAGACGCAAGTGAGTTGATTCTAAAAAGAAATAACTTGACTAATGAAGACGTAGACTGGTTAGTGCCACATCAAGCAAACAAGCGCATTATTGATGCTACGGCCAGCAGAATGAATTTAGAAGAATCTAAGGTTTTGATGAACATAGAAAAGTATGGAAATACCACTTCGGCTACTTTGCCTCTTGTTCTTAATGATTTCGAGCACTTATTGAAAAAAGGTGACACAGTTGTTTTTGCTGCATTTGGTGGCGGATTCACTTGGGGATCTATTTATTTAAAATGGGCATACGACAAAAAATAAATTTAAACTAAAAACAAATAATTATGGATTTAAAAGAAATTCAGAACTTAATCAAATTTGTAGCAAATTCGGGAGTTGCAGAAGTTAAATTGGAAATGGATGATGTAAAAATTACCATCAGAACAACTTTGGAAGGAAATGTAACTGAAACTACTTATGTTCAGCAATTACCTGCTCAGGGTCAACTTCAGCAAGCTTTAGCTCCTCAAGCTACGGCACCAGCAGCACCAGTTGCAGCGGCACCGGCGGCTGAGGATTCTAAATATATCACTATAAAATCACCTATCATTGGAACTTTTTATAGAAAACCATCACCAGATAAAGCTGTTTTTGTTGAAGTAGGAAATACAATTTCTAAAGGAGATGTTCTTTGCGTTATTGAAGCAATGAAATTATTTAACGAAATTGAATCTGAAATTTCAGGTAAAATCGTAAAAATATTGGTAGACGATATGTCACCTGTAGAATTTGACCAACCTTTATTCCTGGTAGATCCATCTTAATTAATTATAAATTATGAATTATAAATTATGAATTGGTTTTACTATCATTCTTAATTTTTAAAAACTCATAACTCATAACTCATAACTCAAAATAGATGTTTAAAAAAATATTAATTGCAAATAGGGGAGAAATAGCACTTCGTGTTATCAGAACTTGCAAGGAGATGGGCATAAAAACAGTAGCTGTTTATTCTACTGCTGATGCGGAGAGTTTACATGTAAAGTTTGCTGATGAGGCTGTTTGCATTGGGCCGCCTCCTAGTAACTTGTCCTATTTGAAAATGTCAAATATAATCGCAGCCGCAGAGATTACTAATGCAGATGCAATACATCCAGGATACGGATTCCTTTCTGAAAACTCTAAGTTTTCTAAAATATGTCAGGAACATGGAATCAAATTTATTGGTGCCGGTCCGGAAATGATTGACAGAATGGGAGACAAAGCTTCTGCAAAAGCGACCATGAAAGCTGCCGGTGTACCATGTGTGCCAGGTTCTGAAGGATTGTTAGAATCTTTCGAACAAACTCAGGAATTGGCGAAGTCGATTGGTTATCCGGTAATGTTGAAAGCTACTGCCGGCGGTGGTGGTAAAGGGATGCGTGCTGTATGGAAAGAAGATGAATTGTTAAGAGCGTGGGAAAGTGCCCGTCAGGAAGCCTCTGCCGCTTTTGGGAATAATGCAATGTATCTTGAAAAACTAATTGAAGAGCCTCGCCATATCGAAATTCAAATCGTAGGTGATGCTTATGGAAAAGCATGTCACCTTTCTGAAAGAGACTGTTCAGTACAAAGACGTCACCAAAAATTAACTGAGGAAACTCCTTCGCCATTTATGACTGACGAATTGCGTCAAAAAATGGGAGAAGCTGCGGTGAAAGCGGCAGAGTTTATTAAATATGAGGGAGCAGGAACAGTAGAATTTTTGGTGGACAAACACCGTAACTTCTATTTCATGGAAATGAATACCCGTATTCAGGTGGAACACCCAATTACGGAGCAGGTAATCGATTATGACTTGATTCGCGAGCAAATTTTAGTTGCTGCTGGTGTGCCAATTTCGGGTAAAAATTATTTGCCTCAATTGCACAGTATCGAATGCCGTATCAACGCCGAGGATCCATATAATGATTTCCGTCCTTCACCAGGAAAAATTACGACGCTTCATATGCCAGGTGGACATGGAGTTCGATTGGATACTCACGTATATTCAGGATATACGATTCCGCCAAATTATGATTCTATGATTGCCAAATTGATTACTACTGCCCAATCACGTGAAGAAGCAATTAGTAAAATGAGAAGAGCATTAGACGAATTTGTAATTGAAGGAATAAAAACTACCATTCCTTTCCACAGACAGTTGATGGATGATGAACGCTATATAGCCGGAGATTATACCACAGCTTTTATGGATACTTTTAAAATGATAGATCCACAATAAGAATATAAAAAAACCTCGCTAAAGCGAGGTTTTTTTATGTCCAAAAAAAAAATCCCGAAAAAAATTTTCGGGATTTTTTTGGTTTGCAATGGAATTAAACTCCAAGTTTTTTAGCAATGTCAGCTGGGATTGCAGCCTTGTTTACCATAAAAGCAGTAGTTTTATATTTCACATAATTTTTAGTTACATAAAGGTAGCCTTTGTAATCATTAGTTGTACCCCAAGAGTTTTTAACTACATAGTATTCTTTTCCTGTTTGATCTTTGGCAAGTCCCACGATATGCATCGCATGATCATCAGTAGTTTGATAGTTGTCAAATGCTTTTTGACGTAATTCTGGAGTGATTTCTAATTCAGCTTTAGGGCCGTTAAACATATTTTCTTTTTCTTCAGCGGTCATGTCTTCCATTTTCTTAGTTGGAACATAAGCTACACCGTTTTTCCAACTGAAACTTTTTTCGCTAACATCAGATGCCCAAGCTACAGTATATCCATTCTTTAATGCATTGTCAATGATATTGGTCATATCGTTTAATTTTACATTGTAAATTTGATCAAAAGACCAGTTGTCAGGCACCATTAACATTGATTTTGTGTAATAAGGAGAATCAGTAAATGATGACATTTCGATATAATCGGATGGGTTTATCCCCACAACCTCCTTGGCAAATGTTTGTGGAGTATAATTTTTTCCTTTAAAATTGAAAGTTTCAGGAACTGCTCCCAAATAAGAATCGATTACTGCAGTATATGCTTTTTCCCAATTTGGAGTTAGTTCTCCATTAGGGTTTTTTACCGCTGCTGCCAATAAGCCTTCCATAAGAGCACCCATTTCGGCAAACTTATTTTTAGAAGTTCCATAATTTAAACCGGTATAAACTTCTTGAGGAAGCGCACCGTATTTGCTGTACATATTAATAACATCATGTAGCGCACCACCATCGCCAAGGGCTACAGCTCCATGCATGCGCACGTAATTCTTTCCTTTTTCGATATAAACATTACGAGCCGAATAAATTTGGGCCAGCTCAACAGGCTGTTTGCCTAATCGGATCATTTCAGATTCTAGGTACGAATTAGTGCAATAGCTCCAGCAAGTTCCAGAGGAACCTTGGTTTTTTATCGAAGTATTAGCCAGATTGATTACATCTGTAAATTTGAAACTTTCTTTACTTTTTTCGCTGGCATTAACTTTTAGCGAATTTACTAGGCCGTCTTGAGCCGAAATGGTATTTACTCCTGACAAAAATACCGAGGCAATAAAAAGACTTTTAATTGGAAGTTTGTACATATTCTATAATTTTGATTTTTATTGTTGGTCGCAAAATAACAAAAATGTTACTTAATAATTTGTTTTAGTCAATCAAGGAATGACACTTATAATGTTTCTTTAAGCCATTTGTAAAACTCTCCTTGCCAAACTTGGGCATTTTGTGGTTTTAAAACCCAATGATTTTCTTCTGGGAAATAAAGGAATCTGCTTTTTATACCACGCAATTGTGCCGCCTGAAAAGCTTCTTGTGATTGACCAATTGGTACTCTGAAATCTTTTCCTCCCTGAATGATTAAGATAGGAGTGTTCCATTTGTCCACTAAATTAATAGGGTTGAATGTAGTGTATGTTTTTTGAGCGGCTGCATTGTCTTTTTCCCAATAAGGACCTCCAAAGTCCCAGTTGTTAAAGAAAACTTCTTCTGTAGTTCCAAACATACTTTGCGTATTGAAAACACCATCGTGAGCGATAAATGTTTTAAATCTATTATTGTGTATACCGGCTAAATAAAACACAGAGTAGCCACCATAGCTGGCACCAACGCAACCTAAACGAGATTTGTCAACATACTTTTCTTTAGCAACATCATCAATCGCTGAAAGGTAATCATCCATTACTTGCCCGCCCCAATCTTTACTGATTTGCTCATTCCATTCTACGCCATGTCCTTGCATTCCTCTGCGGTTTGGAGCTACCACAACGTATCCATTGGCCGCCATTAATTGAAAATTCCATCTAAAAGAATAAGATTGAGTTAAGGCACTTTGCGGTCCTCCTTGACAATATAAAAGAGTTGGGTATTTTTTTGTTTTATCAAAATTTGGAGGAAGTATGACCCAAACTAACATTTTTTTACCGTCTGTAGTGGTAACATATCTTCTTTCGGTTTTGCTTAACGCCAGGGAATTATATATTTCAGTGTTTACATTAGATAATTGTTTCCAGGTTTTTTCCTTTAAATCAAAAGAGAAAATTTCCGAAGCATGGTTCATATCTGTTCGGGTAACGATAAGGTTGTTTCCTGAGAAACCCACCATGTCATTCACGTCAAAATCACCATCGGTAATTTGATTAACATTATAAGCGATTTTGGTAAGCCCAGGGAAATTAACCTCAAATAGTTGTTTTGTTCCGTTAATTGGAGCCAAAAAGTAGACTTTTTTTCCGTCTTTGCTCCAAAGGAAACTGTCAACAGTACCATCCCAACTAGCGGTTAGGTTCATCTTTAGTCCTTTGAAATTGACAATGATGTCATTTTTATCCGCTTCATAACCGTCGCGTTTCATTTGCAACCAAGTCAAATAACCCGCTGGAGAAAATTGTGGAGCTGTGTCATAACCTAGATTTTCTTCCGTTCTATTAGTGGTTTTCCCAGTTTCTAGATTGTATTCGTAAATATTAGTGTTTGTAGAAACGGCATATTGGGTTCCCGCTTTTTTCTTACTTACATAAAAAATGCTTTTACTGTCAGGAGACCAGATGTAATCTTCGTCGCCACCAAATGGTTTTTGTGGGCTGTCGAAATTTTCATTACCCATAATATCCGTACCTACGGCATCTGGGGTAGTTTCTTTGTAGAAAACATGATTGTATTTTCCTTCGTTCCAAGTATCCCAATGACGGTAATCTAAGCCATCGTAGATTTGGACGTCAGATTTTTCCAGTTTTGGATAAAAATCCTTGCCTAAAACTTTGTTCAGTTTTACCTCTTCATTATAAACAAGGTAATTGCCATCTGGAGAAATATTCTTGTCTGTCAATAAGTCTTTTATTTCTGTAACTTCTGTTGGGTCACCACCGTTTACAGGAATAGTGTAGAATTTTGAATCTAATTTGTTTTCTTCAACCGAAGGAGTTGTTACTTTGTAAACAACATTTTTCGCGTCTTTCGAAATGCCTAAAGGAGTAACTCGACCTAGTTTCCATAGCAGCTCTGGTGTCATTACATTTTGGCTAATTGCATTTAAACTCATCATTGTCAGTGTTATAAAAAATAGTTTTTTCATAAAAGTGTTTGTTTTTTAAGGATTTAAAAGTAATGATTTTATTCTAAAAAGGCTCAGGGGATTATGTTAACTCTTTTTAATTTAAATTAGACTAAAAATATTATTTTTATAAAAATTTATCAGATGCAACTAAGTTATTGGGAATTAAAAAATTGGTTCACTGATGTGGATTACACCGTCGTAGGAAGCGGTATTGTAGGTTTGCATGCAGCTTTGCGTTTGCGAGAGAAATTTCCAAAAAGTAAAATACTGGTGCTCGAAAAAGGAATGCTGCCACAGGGTGCAAGTACTAAAAATGCGGGTTTTGCCTGTTTCGGAAGTATTTCGGAAATTATAGAGGATTTAAAATCGCATTCAGAAGAGGAAGTTTTCAATCTTGTTCAAAAGCGCTGGCAAGGCCTTCAATTATTGCGAAACCGACTTGGTGATACGGCTATAGATTTTAAATCCTATGGCGGTTATGAATTATTTTTAAAGGAAGATACTGATTGTTATGATCACTGTATCAATAAATTATCATACATAAATGAAATTTTAAAACCGCTCTTTAACACTGATGTGTTTGCGAAAGAAGGAAATCATTTTGGTTTCAACGATATTCGTGAAAATTTAATTTTTAACCCTTTTGAAGCACAAATCGACACTGGAAATATGATGCAAGCCTTGTTAAGGCAAGCTGTTTCTGAAGATATATTAATTTTAAATCAACAGACAGTAACTTCTTTTTTGGACAAAGGCAATGAGGTCGAAATAGCGCTGGATGATTTTAGTTTTAGGACAAAAAAAGTTTTATTTGCCACTAATGGTTTTGCTGATGTGTTAACCAATGGAGCAGTGAAGCCAGCCAGAGCCCAGGTTTTAATTACGGAGCCTATTCAGAATTTAGGGATAAAAGGGACTTTCCATTTGGATCGAGGCTATTATTATTTTAGAAATATTGGCGATAGAATATTGCTGGGTGGAGGAAGAAACCTTGATTTTGAAGGAGAAACAACCACTGTGTTGGCACAAACAGAAATTATTCAAAATAAATTGGAACAATTATTAAAAGAAGTAATTTTGCCCAATAGAGATTTTAAAATTGCCCATCGCTGGAGCGGTATCATGGGTATTGGCGCTAGTAAGAGTCCTGTAGTTTCGCAATTATCAGAAAATGTGTATTGTGGAGTACGATTAGGCGGTATGGGAGTGGCAATAGGAAGTTTAATAGGAACAGAATTAGCAGATTTAGTATAATGGCAACAAAAATTACACAAAAGAAACCCACTAAAAAACCAATTAAAAAAGAAACAACTGGCTTTATGAGTAAGTTAAGTCGGTTTTTATTTAAAATGGTTTTATGGTTCTTCGGACTCTCTTTGTTTTTTGTGGTGCTGTATAAATTTGTGCCGGTTCCCTTTACACCTTTGATGGTTATTCGTGCCATTGAAAATAAAACTGCCGGTAAAGAAGTGTACTTTAATCACAACTGGGAACCTTTGGAGAACATCTCGGTTAATTTACAAAAAGCCGTAATCGCCAGCGAGGACGGGACTTTTTTGACTCATAATGGTTTTGATTTTAAAGCGCTGCAAAAGGCCTATAAAAATAATGAAAGAGGGCGCAGGATAAAAGGCGGAAGTACTATTTCGCAACAAACAGCCAAAAATGTATTCTTATGGCAGGGACGAAGTTACCTGAGAAAAGGATTAGAGGCTTATTTTACGGTTTTAATCGAATTGATTTGGGGCAAAGAGCGCATCATGGAAGTGTATCTGAATAGTATCGAAATGGGCGATGGGATATACGGTGCTCAGGCTGCTGCTGAACATTGGTACCGCAAAGACGCTGCTAATCTTACACCAATGCAAGCTGCCGGAATAGCTGCAATTTTGCCCAGTCCAAGAAAATATAGAGCAACTAGCTCTTCAACTTATATCAATAATAGAAAGGCCAAAATTGTTCGGATCATGAGAACGGTTGGAAAAATCAATTATTAGATGGCATTTAAAAAAGTCCTTTGCTTCTTGATACTATTGGTTTCCAGCCTTGCTTTGGGTCAGGCAAAAACGATAGAAATAGGGATTGTAACGGATAATGATTTGTATACTTCTTCTAAGAATGATATGTATTATACTAATGGTTTGGAGGTTTTTTATAGGCATTTAGCCAAAGAGAAGGGACCGAAAATCCATAAAACAATTTCGGAATTTAGAGTGGGACAATATATTTTTAATCCCAGAAGTATCAAATCAGAACCAATTGAAAAAAACGATCGCCCCTTTGCCGGTTATCTTTTTGCCGGAGCCGGAAAATCTTTCTTTTATGAGAATCACTCCCTGCTTAAGGTGGATGTTCGATTAGGATTTATTGGTTCTAATTCATTTGCCGAAGAAATGCAAAGAGGATTCCATTATTTTTTTAATTATGAGTCGGTAGAAGGCTGGAAACACCAAATTAGGAATGCAATAGTAATACAGTCTCATTTTTTGTTTTCCAAAAAAATATTTTCAGAGCAAGATACGCCCGTTATTGATTTTTATTCCCAAACAAAGACTGATTTGGGAATAGCATTTACAGGAATCTCGACAGGATTTTTGACTCGAATAGGCTTCAAAAAATTAGTACCTATTTATGATTCTAATTTTTATGGAGCTTCTGCCAATAAAGATGCTCGCCAAATCAAGAGTGAGTTCTATTTTTATATTATGCCGAGTATTAACTTTCAATTGTACGATGTGACAATTCAAGGAAGTCTTTTTAATGATAAAAGTCCGGTGACTTATGATTTAATACCTTTTCGGTTTAATGGTGAAGCAGGTTTGAAATATCAAAAAAATAACCTCAATTTGTCCTACGCCTTTATTTACAAAGGAAAGGAATTAAAACATGATGTTAATACGGGATATTTTTATGGATCAATTGGAATTTCCTATTTGTTTGACTAATGCGGTGTTAAGCTAATCGCGATTAATGTTAGTTTGTAAGGGAAAATTAGAATTAAGAAACCACATTTTCTTTGGTTATTTTGTCCATAATCAAAGCAATCGCACCATCCCCCGTCACATTACACGCGGTTCCAAAACTATCCATTGCAATGTATAAAGCAATCATTAGTCCTATCATTTCTTCGTTAAATCCCAGTGCTGATTGCAAAATTCCTACCGCAGCCATAATTGCTCCCCCAGGAACACCCGGAGCCGCAACCATTGTAATGCCTAACATAAATATAAAACCGGCAAAGAGGGTAAAATCAAAGGGCATTCCTTGTAAAATCATAAGCGCCATTGCACAGGCAGTAATTTTCATAATACTTCCGGATAAATGAATGGTCGCACATAACGGAATTACAAACCCTGCAATTTTTTCTGAAACACCATTTTTTAAAGTTTGCTCTAAGGTAACCGGAATAGTAGCTGCAGAAGATTGTGTGCCCAATGCAGTGAAATAAGCCGGCATCATTGTAAGTAATAATTTAAATGGATTCTTCTTTGTAAGCACACCGGCAACAGTGTATTGAAGAAGTAACAATATAAGGTGTAAAGCAAAGATTATCCCGATTATATTTATAAACACAGAAAGAATTGAAAATACCTTTCCGCTAAAAGACATACTTGCAAAGATACCCAATATGAATAATGGCAATAGGGGAACAATTACGTTTTCTATCAATTGCATTATAATCTTTTCAAAATCTTTGACTACTAATTTTAGGCTTGATTTTTCTTGATAGGATAGTCCCAGGCCAATAACAAAAGCGAAAACTAAAGAGGTCATAACATCTAGAGCAGGTGGAATGCTAATGCTAAAATACGGTGCCAATTCCGGAGCTGAACTTCCAATTTGAGCTACATTATTTACATGAGATTCTAAAAGTTGAGGAAATATACCTGAAGCGGCAAAATAGGTCATAAAGCCCGAAAATAATGTCGAAGCATAGGCTATAGCAGCGGTAAGCAAAAGTAATTTACCAGCGCCTTTTCCTAAATCGGAAATCGCCGGCATTATTAATCCCATTATGATTAAAGGAATAGAGAAATTTAAAAACTGCCCAAAAAAAGCATTAAATGTTGTAAATATTCTGTTTATCGATTCCGGTAAATACAGTCCGAAAACAATACCTAGGACAATGGCAAGAAAAACTTTAAAGAGTAAGTTCGAAAATATATGCTTCATAATATGTGCTAATTAGTAAAAAACGGTAAAGGCTTTAATGTAGATTGTTTTTTTTAAGTTGGCGAATATACAGCCAATGTTGAGAACAAGCGCGCTATGATTCCATTTTTTTCATAATTAACATTCTTAAACCTTAGTATATTAATGGTTTGTTATGCCTAATTGATTTTTTGTAAGAGATTATTTTAAAGAAAAGTGTTCTTATCTTTATGGAAATATTTGGTTGGAATAATTAAGAGACCACATTATTTCTTTTTTGTCACATATTTTTAGTTTTAATCCATTATTATATTATATTTGCGGCATAATTGGGGGATTAGCTCATTTGGCTAGAGCGCTTGCCTGGCAGGCAAGAGGTGACCGGTTCGAATCCGGTATTCTCCACTCAGTAAAACAAAGGCTTTGCAGCAATGCAGAGCCTTTTTTTATTTTAGGAGTTTAAACAAGGATTAAATTCAAAAACGAAGGAATACTTCGTTGAAAAAACTACAGCCAAATCTTTCAAAAAGGAGGTCTTTAATCTGAATATTTTTAACTTTACATCAAAACTTATCTAATGACTTCACAAAATTCAAATGGTTCGCTTACGACTTCTATCGACAATAAAGTAGCAACAATTCAATTTACACATCCGGCCAGCAATTCGTTTCCGCGTCATTTATTGGATCTTTTGACGACTGAATTAAATAAAATTAGTGATAACGAAGCTGTTTCTGTAATTGTTTTGAAAAGCGAAGGTTCAGGGGCTTTTTGTGCCGGAGCTTCTTTTGATGAACTTCTGGCGGTGACTAATCTGGAAGAAGGTAGGCATTTTTTCTCTGGATTTGCGCATTTGATTAATGCGATGCGCCGTTGCAGAAAAATAATTGTAGGACGTATACATGGAAAAACAGTTGGCGGTGGCGTTGGAATAGCCTCGGCCTGTGATTATGTTTTTGCCAGTAAGAACGCTTCGATCAAATTATCGGAGTTAGCGATAGGAATAGGTCCTTTTGTTATTGAGCCGGCGGTTTCTAGAAAAATAGGAAAAACAGCCATGGCCGAGATGAGCTTGGAAGCTCAAAATTGGAAAACGGCCGAATGGGCCAAAGAGAAAGGACTTTATGCGGAGATTTATGAAAATGTAGGGGATCTTGACAGCGCATTAGCTAATTTTTGCACTAAGCTGGCTACTTATAATCCTGAGGCCTTGGCCGAAATGAAAAAGGTTTTTTGGGAAGGAACTGAGAATTGGGAAACATTGCTGTTAGAAAGAGCGGCAATTTCGGGAAAATTAGTACTGTCTGATTTTACCAGAGAGGCATTAAATCAATTTAAAAAATAAAAATAAATGAAGCTTATAGCACTTGTTCAGCAAGTAAATATTGAAGAAAAATTAAAAAATGCTACTGACCGCAGTTACCAGATGGGAGTTCTTATTGGGTCCTTTATTCCGTTTGTGGTTTTAGTGGGCTTGGCTTATTGGATGTATGCTTCTGCAAAAAAAAGAGACAAAAACGGTTAATTATTCACTAAATTTGCATTCAAAATTAGATGGCAATGAGCAATATCAGGATTACAAAAAAATTTAGTTTCGAAACCGGTCATGCCTTATATGGTTATGATGGCAAATGTAAAAATGTTCACGGGCATAGTTATAAATTGTCAGTAACCGTTATCGGAAGCCCCATAGAGAATAGAAATGACGTGAAATTTGGAATGGTTATCGATTTCACCGACTTGAAAAAAATTGTAAAAGAAGAAATTGTGGATCAATTTGATCATGCCACTGTTTTTAACGAAACAACTCCTCATGTTGAATTGGCCGAAGAATTAAAAAACCGCGGGCACCATGTTATTCTGGTAGATTATCAGCCTACAAGCGAGAATATGGTTATCGATTTTTCAAAAAGAATCATGAGCAGATTGCCAGAAAACATCCGTCTTTTCTCTTTAAAACTGCAGGAAACGGAATCTTCTTTTGCAGAATGGTACGCCAGCGATAATTTATAATTCAATTTTGATCTTTCAATTTCATGCAATTAGCCAATAATAAAAAAGTATATTTTGCCTCCGATCAGCATTTTGGTGCGCCTACAGCGGAACTGAGTTTTCCCAGAGAACAGCGATTCGTGGCTTGGCTTGATGAAATAAAACAAGATGCCGAAGCTATTTTTTTATTAGGAGATTTGTTCGATTTTTGGTTCGAATACAAATCAGTGGTTCCTAAAGGATTTGTTCGTGTTTTAGGCAAACTGGCCGAAATTCGCGACAGCGGAATTCCTATTTATTTTTTCGTTGGAAACCATGATTTGTGGATGGAAGATTATTTTCAGAAAGAATTAAATATTCCGGTTTACCACGATAACAAAGAATTCACTTTTGGAGATAAAACGTTCCTTATTGGTCACGGTGACGGAAAAGGTCCGGGCGACATGGGTTACAAACGGATGAAAAAAGTATTCACCAATCCATTTTCAAAATGGCTTTTCAGATGGCTTCATCCGGATGTTGGGGTTCGCTTGGCACAATATCTTTCGGTGAAAAATAAACTCATTTCTGGTGCCGAAGACGTTAAATTCCTTGGTGAAGACAACGAATGGCTGATTTTGTATTCCAAAAGAAAATTAGAAACCAAACACTACAATTACCTCGTTTTTGGGCACCGTCATTTACCTATGAAAATTACGGTTGGCGAAAATTCAGAATACGTCAATCTGGGCGACTGGATCAGCTATTTTACTTATGGGGTTTTTGACGGAGAGAATTTTGAAATTATGAATTTCGAGAATTAATTCATTCCCACCCCAAACAAATAATCATTCAAATTAATTTTAAACAAAGTGCCTTCGACTAAGTCTTTGACGGCAGTTAATTCTTGCATGGAAACGGCCAGATCAATTTGAAGACAGGGTGTTTTCAGTAAAAACTTATGGCATTCGTTTTTTAGGGAACAGTCATCGCAGCATTTGTTTAGTGTAAAGCTTTCTTCAATGCAGCGTTTAAATTGCTCGAGTTCAAGTCTACTAAAATAAAATCCAGTTTCTCTGAAAATCAATTGTACTTTGTCAATGATTACTTCATTCTGTTTTCTCCAGTAAAATGAAGTTCCGGAATCGTTATAATATATTTGTTTGATTTCTTTCATTTGAAAAATGTTTGAAACAAATATAAGAATTATTTGTAATTATTCTAAATAAAGGATTTGAAATTACTCCTGATTCTCGTGTTCTTCGAGATCTTTTGTCAAATCCAGCTTTCTGAACGAAGGAGAGACAATCCCTGTAGTCAATACCACAAAGAGCGTCATGCTTCCGCCAAAGACTACTGCAGTAACAGTTCCCATTATTTTTGCGGTTAAGCCACTTTCAAAAGCGCCTAATTCATTTGAAGACCCTACAAACATCGAGTTTACTGCCGAGACTCTGCCGCGCATATGATCGGGTGTTTTTAATTGTAGAATCGTTTGACGAATAACTACCGAAATGCCATCGAATACACCGCTTAAAAATAAAGCAATCAGCGATACCCAAAAAATAGTCGAAAGCCCAAAAACGATAATGCAGATTCCAAAAGCAAATATGGCCGATAGCAGTTTCATTCCTGCGTTTTTACTCACAGGAATATAAGCTGTAATAATCATCGTCAAAAAAGCACCAACGGCTGGCGCTGCCCTTAGAAATCCGAATCCTTCCGGTCCTACTTTTAAAATGTCTTGGGCAAAAATAGGTAATAATGCAACTGCTCCTCCAAAAAGTACCGCTACCATGTCTAATGTTATGGCGCCTAAAACAGTCTTGTTGTTAAAGACAAATTTAATTCCTTCGGACAAACTTTGCATGACAGGTTCGCCAATTTTTGGATTTAAAATAGGCTTTTTTTCAATCTGCGATAAAGCGAGTAAGGCAAAAATGGAACAGGCAAAAACCGTACACAACGACCAATGTACTCCGATGAGGGTAATTGAAAATCCGGCGACAGCTGGTCCCACAACCGAGGCAATTTGCCAGACTGAACTGCTCCAGGTGGCTGCGTTGGGATAGACTTTTTTGGGAACGAGTAAGGCCAGCAGCGAAAAAATAGTCGGGCCAAGAAAGGCTCTGACTAATCCGCCCAGAAAAACCAAAAAATAAATAGAATACAAAATGGTTTTTGTCGAAAAATCACTCACCACAGCTGGCCAAGTCAATAAAAACAGCCCAAAACTAATTATCGAAAAAGCCAGAATGCATTTCAGTAAAAGCCCTTTTTTTTCTTTTTGATCCACAACGTGACCGGCAAACAAGGCCAATGAAATAGCGGGTATGACCTCCATCAATCCTATGATTCCCAGTGAAAGCGGATCTTTGGTAATGCTGTACACCTGCCATTCGATAATGATGAATTGCATAGACCAGGCAAAAACCATTGCAAAACGCAATAATAAGAATGTATTGAATTCTTTATAACGCAAAGCGGCATAGGGGTCTTTTTTCTTAATCTTGTCTGAATTCATTATTGGATACTTTTTAATCTTAATTGGACAGAAACTTTGCCGTTCCATTCATTTTCATCAATACTATACGCCGTTTGAAATGGTTTTTGATCACTGGTAAGATCAATTTTGTTTCCTAAGCCAAAACCGATTGCAGGAATTCCTTCGGAACCGTTCTGTTTTAGAAAAAGCTTTAAATGTTCCTCTTCTCCACCTATTTTTTTGCCATAACCCGTATCTTTTACATTTTTGGTCAAGAAAACCGGCGTCATGTTTTGTGGGCCAAAAGGTTCAAATTGTTTCAGGATTCGAATGAGTTTTGGAGTTATGTCTGAAAAATTGATTTCGGCATCAATCTCGATCTCGGGCGTAAGCAAATCGGGATGAATGGTTTCTTGAACCTGTTTCTCAAAAGCTTCTTTGAAAATCGAATAATTTTCCTCTTTCAATGTCATTCCGGCAGCATACATGTGTCCGCCAAATTGCTCCAAATGTTGTGAACAGGCTTCGAGTGCATTATACACATCAAAACCTTTTACGGAACGCGCCGAGGCAGCATATTTGTCGCCACTTTTGGTGAAAACCAGCGTAGGACGGTAGTAGGTTTCAATCAATCGGGAGGCGACAATACCAATAACGCCTTTGTGCCAATCTTCTTGATAAACCACCGTTGTAAATCGCTCTTGCTCCTGATTTTTTTCAATTTGCTGAAAAGCCTCTTTGGTTATATGTTTGTCCAGATCTTTTCGGTCTGAGTTGTATTTTTCTATTTCTGATGCAAATTGTTGCGCTTGTTCGAAATCAAATTCGGTCAACAATTCCACGGCATGAATGCCATGTTTGATACGTCCGGCGGCATTAATTCGGGGAGCGATAATAAAAACGACATCGGTAATATCTAAAGTCTGTTTCTTTATTTGATGAATCAACGCTTTAATTCCCGGTCTTGGATTACTATTGATTACTTGCAATCCAAAATAAGCCAGCACTCTGTTTTCTCCGGTCATCGGAACAAGATCGGCGGCAATGGCGGCGGCAACTAAGTCTAAATAAGGAACTAAATCGGTGATGGTTTGATTTCTGTTCGAACCTAAAGCCTGAATCAGTTTAAAACCAATTCCGCAACCACACAATTCGTCATAAGGATAGTTGCAATCCTTTCTTTTGGGGTCTAATACAGCAACGGCTTCGGGCAGTGAGTCTCCAGGTCTGTGGTGATCACAAATGATAAAATCGATATTTTTGTCTTTGGCGTAAGCCACATGATCAATCGATTTTATACCGCAATCCAGAGCTATGATTAAGGAAAAACCATTATCATCGGCAAAGTCAATTCCTTTGAATGAAACGCCATAACCTTCGTCATAACGATCCGGGATATAGGTCGCAACATGGGGATAATAGGTTTTTAAATAAGAAGAAACGAGTGAAACTGCGGTGGTTCCATCAACATCATAATCACCAAAAACGAGAATGCGTTCCTGATTTTTAATTGCTTTCTCAATTCGGTCGACCGCCTTATTCATGTCTTTCATCAAGTAAGGATCATGTAAATGGTCTAATGAAGGTCTGAAAAAAGCTTTGGCTTGTTCGAATGTTTCAATACCGCGCTGAACTAATAAAGTAGCCACAAAATCTTCGACATTTAAGGCTTGCGCCAAATGCTTTACTTTGTCTTCGGAAGGTTTGGGTTTAAGGGTCCAGCGCATTGTTTTTTGTTTAAAGTTTTATTAGTTGCTATTTTATTTCAACTTTAAAGCTTCTCCTTCAAATTTAATTCCGTCCCAGCTGTGAATCATAAAATTTCGAATATTTTGATGATCTGTTGCTGTTGGGTTTTTTAAAACATCTTCATAATAATAAGCGCCAAAACAAGCTAAAGTTTCATCTTGAGATAGATTTTGTAATTTGGCGAAAGCAAATAATTTGCAAGAGCCGGAGTTTTCGCCAGCAGCATTTGCTTGATTTCCGTTTTGAAAAGCAGTTGGTGTAAAAATATAATTTTCTTCAACTGTAGCCATGGTGTCAGTAAATGCTATTGTTTCTGGAGTTTGTTTTAGTTTCTCTAAAAAGGCTTCGATTGTCATGTTTTTAGTTTTATTCTTCGTCCTTTGAAAATTTACTTTTCTTAGGTTCTTTTGTTATTGTTTTTCCGGCCACCACAACGACAATTTCTCCGCGTGGAGCCGTTTTCTCAAAGTGAGCCAAAACTTCTTTGGCGGTTCCTCTTCGGTTTTCTTCGTGTAATTTAGAGAGTTCTCTCGAAACGCAAATTTGTCGGTCTTCGCCAAAATAAGTGATGAATTCAGCCAAGGTCTTTACTAATTTATGAGGAGAAACATAGAGAATCATCGTTCTGGTTTCTTCGGCAAGTTCTAAGTAACGAGTTTGACGTCCTTTCTTTTCGGGTAAAAAACCTTCAAAGATAAATTTGTCATTGGGCAGCCCGCTGTTTACCAAAGCAGGGACGAAGGCAGTGGCACCGGGCAGGCATTCAACAGCAATTCCATGTTCTACGCAAGCACGAGTCAGTAAAAAACCAGGATCAGAAATCGCTGGAGTTCCGGCATCAGAAATTAAAGCGATAGTTTCGCCGCCTTTTAATCGGGAAATTAAATTCTCTATCGTTTTGTGCTCGTTGTGCATGTGGTGGCTGTGCATGTGCGTGCCAATTTCGAAATGCTTCAAAAGTTTACCGCTGGTACGGGTGTCTTCGGCAAGAATCAAGTCGACCTCTTTTAGAATCCGGATGGCTCTAAAGGTCATGTCTTCAAGATTGCCTATTGGCGTGGGAACGATGTATAATTTTGACATAAATACGTTGGCGTTGAGCTTCAGCTATTGTTTTTAAAGGAATTTTTTTTCTATAATATCCATGAAACGCTCTTCGTAATCGGCTTTTCCTTCCCAGTTGTTGTAATCCGGTTTTACCATTTCTTCTATGAAATTTCTTGTTTCATAAAAGTTGTCAAACGTAATTAGTTGATTCAGCACGCGGTTGTAATCCTCATTACTGTTTCCAAAAAGGTGTTTTACGAACGCAATTTGGTCATTCAGATCAATGTTGATTCCTTTAGCAAGCTTTTCATTTAAAGACAGAGACTTTGGTTCTGCCTTTTCAGATTTGTTTTCAATAATTTGATCTGCAACTTTTTGTTCCAAAACAGTTTCTTTCACTGGTTCAAAGACAGGTGTTGGAGCAGCAGCAGGCACATCATCCACTTTTACAAAAAGAGTGTTGTTGTAATTTCCGCCTAATATATCTTCAAATGAGATTTGTACCGCCTCCGGTTTTGCAGGAGTTTTTATTTCTTCTGATACTTCAAAAGTGGAATTAACTTCTGCGGGAGTTTCTTCAATTATTTCGTCTTCTTTTTCAGTATCTTCATCCGTTTCATCAGCAAGAAGGCTCTCTTCATTTGATAATTCTACGGCATCTATTTCTTCATCGTTGTCGATTGTTTTGTCAATATTTTTCTTTTCTTTCGCTAAAGTTTCTTCGGTATCTAAAGGTTTTTTCGAGCTGTCTGCTTCAATAGCTTCTTCTGTCGGAACTTCTTCTTTTTCAATTTCCAGATCTCTTTCCTTCATTTCGGCTACAACGGCCTCTTTTTCGAAAGTTTCTTCGATTGGAGCTTCAGGAGCCAAATTGATTTCGGGAGTTTCAATAGTAGCTACAACAATTTCGGATTCATTGTCATAAAAAGATTCGATTTCTTTTTCAATTTCGGCATAGCCAATGGTAGGTTTTACTTCGCCATAATGCGCGTCCACAAAACGTAAGACAGACAGTTTTTCATATAATTTTTGAGTTTCCAAATACAATTGGTTGATGTCAGATTTATTCTTAAGTTGTAATATTCTGTGTGCAATGCTGATTAAATCGGCTTCCAATTTTTTTTTCATAACGTTTAAATTATAGTATCTATGGTGTATTTCTTTGTTGTTCTGTATTATGCGTAAGGAAGTGAGATTCCTTTGGAGGCAACATTTAATTTTTAATTAAGTCTCCACAAATCTTCGAATTGATAAAAATTTTCTACTTTTGAGACCATGTAAAAGTATAAAATCCTAGTCGGTTTATTACAGTACAAAGTAATAAAAACTATTCATTTTTTAAGTTAGAAAAATACAAAATGTTTCTCGAAAATACAGTAAATCACAAAGAGCAATTTGGCTGGATAGAAGTCATTTGCGGTTCGATGTTTTCGGGTAAAACCGAAGAATTAATCCGACGACTGAAAAGAGCCCAGTTTGCCAAGCAAAAAGTGGAAATTTTCAAGCCAGAAATTGATACCCGTTATCACGATGATATGGTGGTGTCGCATGATGCCAATGAAATTCGTTCTACGGCAGTTCCTGCGGCGGCTAATATTGCCATTTTGGCCCAAGGTTGTGATGTGGTTGGGATTGACGAGGCACAGTTTTTTGACGATGAGATTATAAGAGTTTGCAACGATCTGGCCAATCAGGGAATTCGCGTAATTGTGGCGGGATTGGATATGGACTTCAAAGGAAATCCTTTCGGTCCCATGCCTGCATTGATGGCCACTGCCGAATATGTGACCAAGGTCCACGCCGTGTGCACGCGCACCGGAAATTTGGCCAATTATAGTTTTAGAAAAACCGACAATGATAAACTCGTCATGCTGGGTGAAACCGAAGAATACGAGCCATTGAGTCGTGCCGCTTTTTATCATGCGATGCGAAAAGATCAGGAGGGAAAGAAGTAATTCATAAAATGAAATATAAAAAAAGGAAAGACATTGTTTTTCCTTTTTTTATAAAAGCTAAAAAACCATTAAGAGATTTAGAAAATTAAGTCAAAACTTAATGAATCTCAATCTCTTAATGGTTGTAAAAATTTTGACAAAGACGTAAAACTATATCTTCTTTCTCATTCTCGCCACAGGAATATCCAGTTGTTCTCTGTATTTAGCAATGGTTCTTCTGGCAATAGGATAGCCTTTTTCTTTTAGCAGTTCAGCTAGTTGATCGTCAGGAAGTGGTTTTTTCTTGTCTTCGTCTTCTATGATGTTTTGAAGAATTTTCTTGATTTCCAACGTAGAGACATCTTCGCCTTGATCGTTTTTCATTGCTTCCGAAAAGAATTCTTTTATCAATTTCGTTCCATAAGGTGTTTCCACATATTTACTGTTGGCCACTCGGGAAACCGTAGAAATATCCAGTCCAACAAGATCGGCTATGTCTTTCAGGATCATCGGTTTCAACTTGGTTTCGTCGCCGTCTAAAAAGTATTCTTCCTGATAATGCATAATGGCATTCATGGTTACAAAAAGTGTTTCCTGACGTTGACGTATTGCGTCGATAAACCATTTTGCCGAATCCAGTTTTTGCTTTATAAACTGTACAGCGTCTTTTTGTGCTGAAGATTTGTCTTTAGAATCCTTATAGGTTTGCATCATTTCCTGATAGTCTTTAGAGACATGCAGCGAAGGCGCATTCCTTCCGTTCAAAGTTAATTCCAGTTCGCCGTCAACAATTCGAATGGCAAAATCGGGAACCACATTTTCAGTTACTTTATTGTTTCCGCTAAAAGCGCCACCTGGTTTTGGATTGAGTTTTTCGATTTCATGAATCGCTTTTTTAAGCTGTTCATTCGAAATATTATATTTTTGAATGAGTTTGTCGTAATGCTTTTTTGTGAAAGCATCAAACTGATTTTCGATAATATCGGTTGCCAATGCTACAGATTCAGTAGGCGTTTTGTGTTTCAATTGCAGCAACAAACATTCCTGTAAATCGCGTGCGCCCACACCCGAAGGTTCCAGTTCGTGGATAACATGGAGCATTCTTTCTACCGTAGCTTCATCAGTATAGATTGCTTGGGTAAAAGCCATGTCGTCAACTATGTCTGGAATGCTTCTGCGGATGTAACCCATGTCATCAATACTTCCTACCAGGAATTCGGCGATATCACGCTCTGCATCGCTAAGGATAAAGGTATTTAATTGATTGATTAAATCCTGATGAAAACTGATAGGAGCTGCTAGCGGAGATTCATGATTTTCGTCATCATCGCTGTAATTGTTGGCTTGTGTTTTGTAATCAGGCGTATCATCACTACTTAAATACTCGTCAATATTGATGTCATCGGCTTCAATTCGATCTGATTCGGCATCATCATAATCATCGTAATCTTCGTTCTCAAACTCGTCTTTTTCGTAATCATCTTCTTCTTTTCCTGCTTCTAGAGCCGGATTTTCATTCATCTCTTCAATCAAACGCTGTTCAAAGGCTTGCGTGGGCAATTGAATTAACTTCATCAGCTGAATTTGCTGCGGAGATAATTTCTGGGATAATTTTAAATTTAAGAATTGCTTTAGCATTTATGTTTTTTGTTGTTTTAGTTTAATGTTTCAAGTTTCAGGCTGCAGAATATTAGGCAACCTGAAACTTAAAACCTGAAACAATTTTTTAAAATTCAGCACTTCCCGGGGTTCTTGGGAAAGGAATTACGTCACGGATGTTTGTCATTCCGGTTACGAAAAGAACCAATCTTTCGAATCCAAGTCCGAAACCGGAGTGAACGGCGCTACCGAATCTTCGGGTATCTAAATACCACCATAATTCTTCTTCGTCAATTCCCAGAGTTTTCATTTTTTCGACCAAGACGTCAAAACGTTCCTCTCTTTGAGAACCGCCCACAATTTCTCCAATTCCGGGGAAAAGGATATCCATGGCACGAACTGTTTTTCCGTCTTCGTTCAAACGCATATAGAATGCTTTGATATTAGCTGGATAATCAAACAGGATTACCGGACATTTAAAATGTTTTTCTACTAAATAACGCTCGTGCTCTGATTGTAAATCAGCGCCCCATTCGTTAATGATATAGTTGAATTTTTTCTTTTTATTTGGCGTTGAATTTCTTAAAATGTCAATTGCTTCGGTATAAGAAACGCGCTTAAAGTTGTTTTCTAAGACGAAGTTTAATTTCTCCAATAAAGCCATTTCGCTTCTTTCAGCCTGTGGTTTTGATTTTTCTTCTTCCAATAATCTTCCTTCCAGGAATTTCAAATCGTCCTGACATTTCTCCATCGTGTATTTAATCACGTATTGGATAAAATCTTCGGCCAAGTCCATGTTGTCGTTCAAATCGTTGAAAGCTACTTCCGGCTCAATCATCCAAAATTCAGCCAAGTGACGCGAAGTATTGGAGTTTTCAGCTCTAAAAGTGGGTCCAAAAGTATAAATCTGACCCAAAGCCATTGCAAAAGTTTCTCCTTCTAATTGTCCCGAAACCGTTAAGTTAGTCTCTTTTCCAAAGAAATCTTCTTTGTAATCTACCTTTCCGTCTTCGGTTCTTGGCGTGTTGTCAAATGGCAAAGCGGTAACTTTAAACATTTCACCCGCACCTTCGGCATCCGATCCGGTAATGATTGGCGTATTTACATACACAAAACCTTTTTGTTGAAAATAACTATGCACTGCATAAGACAAAACCGAGCGTACTCTCATGATGGCGCCAAAAGCGTTGGTACGCACGCGCAAATGCGCATTTTCACGCAAGAATTCCAAGGAGTGTTTCTTTGGTTGCATCGGGAATTTCTCCGCATCTGAGTCGCCAAGGATTTCCAGTTTTGTAACCTGAATCTCAAATTTTTGTCCGGCACCTTTGCTTTCAACCAAGTTTCCTGTTACCGAAACCGCAGCCCCCGTTGTGATTCTTTTTAGCGTTTCATCGGCGGTGTTTTCAAAATCGACAACACATTGTATATTATTGATGGTAGAACCATCGTTTAAAGCGATAAATTGATTGTTTCTAAAAGTGCGCACCCATCCTTTTGCATTTACTTCATGAAGCGTCGTGGTACTGTTCAGTAAGTCTTTAACCCTTGTATGTCTCATTTTTATTTTAGATTTTTTGCGATTCCATTTGCAATAGCAATAGGTATCAAGTAATACTAAATGCAAATATAATTGATTTGAAGTTATTTTTCAGAAGCTAATTCCCGCTATTCGCTATATCTTTTACTTTTTAAAGGAAAAAGTAAAAGGATGCCGCTGCTATCGGGGCTAGAGAATAGTGGAATTAGGATTTTTTAAAGAAAATCTATCTTAAACAATAAGAGCTATCTTATTTGTAAGATTATTTCATTATTTTTATAATGCTTTAAAATTAATAAGTAAATGAAAAAAAATAAAATTTTCTTTATAATACTAATTGTATTTGCTTTTCAATTAATTCATAGTCAAAATCCAACTGCTTATGAGTTTCAATGGCAGAAGGAGCCAAATCCAGAGTTAATTTTAGATAAAGATTATTTTTTACTTGGAACTTTGTCAGACTATTTAGGTAGGGAGAAAACGTATAAAAATGATGATTTTGTTGATAATTATTACAAAGGAGGAACTTCATTAATGTCATATATTATGAAAATTTATAGTGATGAATCCCCTGAATTTGTTGTTGAAAAAAATCAATATCCATATAATAGTGTACAAGATATATTAAGATCAAAAAAAATATCTAAAAAGATGAATTCTTTTTATGATTTTAAGCATGAGGGAGGATTTAAGTATTTTTTAGATCCTAAAGACAAAGAATGGAGGAAAAAGCAGGATGATTATTATAAAAGTACTGAGCCAAAAGATACTGTTTATGTTGGAACAATGAAGGCTAATTTGTTTAAAACCAACGTACAAAAAATTTCATTTATCATTGGAGCTTATTCTCGTTATGGAGAGCAAAAAGAAACTAGGTATTGCATTAGTTTGTATAATTCAGTTAGTAAATATGAATATTGTATTGCAATATTAAAACAATTAAAATGCACGAATATAGAAAAGAAAATAACAGATAATAATATTCCAACCAATAAACTAGTCTATTTCAAACCGAGTCGTGAATTAAAAAAATATCTGGACGCATATAAATTTTTAAGATTATGATGAGTAACCATATCCGTCGGCAAAATATTTAACCATTTACAATTTCGAAAAAAGAAAGGTTTTATAACGCTTAAGCATTTTTTATGAGATTCCTCCTTCGTCGGAAGGACAAGTTAACGGATAAGATTCGTATAAATAGTTGTCTAAAGAGTTTAGTTTGCACAATTCCCTAGCCCCGATTGAAACGAAAATCCTTTTTATCTCGTTTTTTAACGAGATAAAAAGATTGAAGTGTAAAGCGGGAAAAAGCTCCTGAAAATATTAATTCTTTTTTCGTTCTAATTCGTCAACTTCTTCGTCGGAATGTTCTAAGATATCTATTGTTGGCTCGATAAACTCCTGCTGATTCGCCAGTGTTTTGTTTAATGTCAGTACCAATGAAGGTAATAAAACAAGATTGGATAGCATACCAAAACATAAAGTTATGGAAACCAGCCCTCCAAGCGCGACCGTTCCGCCAAAGCTGGACAGCATAAATACAGAGAAGCCAAAGAACAATACAATTGAGGTATAGAACATACTGATGCCCGAATCTTCAAACGTGGCAAAAACGGCTTTTTTTATTTTCCAGTTGTTTCTTCCAAGTTCCAATCGGTATTGTGCCAAGAAGCGTAGGGTGTCGTCTACGGACATTCCGAATGCGATACCGAAAACCAATAAGGTAGACGGTTTTAACGGAATTCCCAAAAAGCCCATCAGACCTGCCGTCATCAATAATGGCAATAAATTTGGGATGATAGATACCAATACCATTTTGAAGGAACGGAACATAATTGCCACCAGACCGCCGGTTAGGGCAAAAGCAAAAAGCAATGAGGATAATAAATTGTCAAGCAGGTATTTTGTCCCTTTTTGGAACACCGATGCCTTTCCGGTAATAATCACTTCGTATTTTGGGGAAGGGAAAATCTTATCGACTTTTGCGCGAATCTGGGATTCGATGGCCTCCATTTTTTCGCCGTTTTCATCTTTGATAAAAGCAGTCATTCGGGCGATACTTCCGTCATCGGTGATATAGCTTTTCAGTTGATTGTCTTTTGTGTTTTTGAGCGAATTTTTAATATAAGGAAGTAGGAATGCTTCTTCCTGTGAAGAAGGCAATTCGTAAAACTCAGGATTTCCATTATAATAGGCTTGTTTGAAACTTTTGGCTACATTAACAATCGACAGCGGTTTAGAAAGTTCGGGGATTTCAGTGATCGTTTCCTGCAATTCTTCCATTCTTTTCAGATTGGTAAGTTTCATTGCTCCGTTTGGCTTTTTGGTATTAATCATTATTTCGAGAGGCATTACCCCGTCGAATTCTTTTTCGAAGAAACGGATGTCGTCAAAGAATTCGGTTTTTTTAGGCATGTCTTCTATAAGGCTTCCTGAGATTTTAATTTCATAGATGCCTATAATTCCGAAAACCAATAAAATGACTGAAGTTACATAAACCGAAAAACGTCTGTATTTTACTGTATTGATAATCCAGTTGAAAAAAGAAGTCAGTGATTTGCGCTCCAAATGGTTAAGGTGTCTCGGTATTGGAGGCGGGAAATAACTGAAAAATATTGGGATGATCAATAAACTTAAGGTGTAAATTGCAAGAATGTTGATGGTGGTAACCACCCCAAATTCTTCAAGCAGTGCATTGTTTGTGATGATAAAAGTTGCAAAACCCACGGCAGTGGTAAGATTGGTCATCAGGGTAGCTGTACCGGTTTTGGTAATCACACGTTGCAGTGCTTTGGCTTTGTTGGCGTGTTTATGGTATTCCTGATGGTATTTGTTGATAAAGAAAATACAATTCGGGATTCCTATCACAATGACCAATGTAGGTACCAAGGCGGTAAGCACCGTTATTTCATAACCCATTCCGCCCATGATCCCGAAAGACCACATTACTCCGATAATCACAATAAGCAGAGAAGTAAGAGTCGCTCTGAACGAACGGAAAAAGTAAAAGAAAATAAGTGAGGTTACTAATAAAGCGGCGCCTATAAACAGACCAATTTCATCTGTAATGGTTTTGGCATTAAGTGTTCGGATATAGGGCATGCCTGAGACATGTGGCTTAATACCTGTTTCCTTGTAAAATTTATCTATTTCAGGAATAAATTTGTGAAGGACATAGTCTTTACGGGCTTTGGTATTGACAATTTTTTTATCCAGATAAATGGCTGAACGAACCGCTTCTGTTTTTTTATTAAAAAGTAAACCATCATAAAAAGGAAGTTTGTTGAAAAAATCCGATTTCAGTTGGCTTAAGTAAGCAGCGTCATTTACTTTTTCAGCATTTACGAAAGGTTTTAATTCAAAGGCCTGCAGTGAGTCATTTTTGACTAGCTGTTGAAGATTGTCTACTGAAATGACCAGACTTACTTCTTTGTCGCTTTTGATTTTTTCCATAAGTGTACTCCAGGCTTTGAAAACTTTTGGAGTAAATAACTTAGGGTCTTTGGTCGCGATTACGATCAGATTTCCTTCTTCGCCGAAGTTTTTAAGAAAATGATCGTAGTCAACATTTACCTTGTCATCCGCGGGAATAAGATTGGCTTCGGTTTGGGTAAATTTTACGTTTTTCCATTGTAAGGCTAATAAAATTGTTATAAAAACAATTCCGCACAAAATAATTATTCTATTTCTCAGGATTAATCGGGCTATCAATTCCCAAAATCCTAAACTAAACCACTTGATCATAAGTCATATTTAACGGTTGCAAAGGTAATTAAAACGGCTATGAATCATGAAATTTATAGTCTTTTTTATTTTGTAAGTCTAAGTAATACGAAGTTTTTGTATTTTACAATAAGATAATTTTTTGAGTTATAAATTATATATTTTATTTTCTCATCTTTGCTTATCGGAGTTGAGGATTTCATTTTAAAAACAAGTATGAAGAATTATAAAAACGCATTATTTTATTTTGGTGTTACGGGCGGTTTTACGGCATTAATTTATTGGATTATTGAACAGGGAAAACATTTAGAAGCCCGTGAAGTAATTGGGACTCCAGAGTCTGGAAAAGCGTCTTGGGATGATTTTATAATGTCAATGATGCATAATTTTCAGGATCCTCTGGCTATTCTTTTGGTACAGATTATTACGATTATCCTGGTGGCCCGTTTTTGTGGTTGGATCTTTAAAAAAATTGGTCAACCTTCTGTAATTGGCGAAATCATAGCGGGAATTATTCTTGGACCTTCGTTGTTGGGGATGTATTTTCCGGATTTTTCGGCCGCTTTATTTCCGGTGGAATCCTTAGGGAATCTTAAGTTTTTGAGTCAAATAGGACTGATACTTTTCATGTTTGTCATAGGGATGGAACTGGATTTGAAAGTATTGAAAAACAAAGCCAATGAAGCGGTTGTGATCAGTCATGCCAGTATTGTTATTCCATTTGCATTAGGAATCGGGCTGGCTTATTTTGTTTACAATAGGTTTGCTCCCGAAGGTGTAAAATTTCTTTCCTTTAGTTTGTTTATGGGAATTGCCATGAGCATCACCGCCTTTCCTGTTTTGGCACGAATTGTTCAGGAAAGAGGCATTCATAAAACCAGATTGGGCGCTATTGTCATCACTTGTGCCGCCGCCGATGATATCACGGCTTGGTGTTTGTTGGCTGTTGTAATTGCAATCGTAAAAGCAGGGACTTTTGTGAGTTCATTATACATTATAGGTTTAGCAATGATTTATGTTGTTGTGATGCTTTTTATAGTCAAACCTTTCCTGAAGAGGATAGGAGATTTGTATGGTTCAAAAGATGCTATAGTCAAACCGGTAGTAGCGATTTTTTTTCTGATACTTATCCTTTCTTCTTATGCTACCGAAGTGATAGGAATTCACGCCTTATTTGGCGCTTTTATGACCGGTGCCATTATGCCGGACATAGCTAAATTTAGAACCATATTCATTGAAAAAGTGGAGGATGTTGCGGTTATTCTTTTATTGCCGTTGTTTTTTGTTTTCACAGGTTTGAAAACAGAAATAGGCCTTATTAACGATCCCTATCTTTGGAAAGTGACTGGTTTCATTATTCTGGTAGCTGTTGTAGGTAAATTTTTGGGAAGCGCGCTTGCGGCCAAATTTGTCGGGCAAAACTGGCGTGACAGTTTGACCATTGGTGCTTTGATGAATACCAGGGGATTAATGGAATTAATTGTCTTAAACATTGGATTAGAGCTTAAAGTCCTGACTCCCGAAGTTTTTACGATGATGGTAATTATGGCCTTAGTAACCACATTTATGACCGGTCCGGCTTTGGATTTGATCAATTATATCTTTAAAACCAAGGATAGTACTGAAATTGTAGAATTGACCAAGCATAAAAAATATCGAATATTAATTTCGTTTGGCAATAACGAGAAAGGGAAGTCGCTTTTGCGATTGGCTCATAGTTTAATGAAAAAACAAAAAGAACAGTCGACCATCACGGTCATGCATTTGTCATTGAGCGATGAGATGAATCCTTATAATATAGAAGACAAGGAAAAAAGTAGTTTTATTCCTATCGTTAAAGAATCAAAAATTTTAAATCAAGAAATCACTACGATATTCAAAGCGACCACTGACATAGAAACAGAAATTGCCGATGTTGCAAATCAGGGGGATTATGACTTGTTGTTAGTAGGCTTGGGAAAATCAATTTTTGAAGGAACAATCCTGGGGAAAGTAATTGGTTTTACAACAAGAATCATTAATCCGGATCGATTGATTGATAAATTTACCGGAAAAGAAGGGCTTTTTGAAAATTCTCCATTTGATGAACGAACAAGACAGATTATTTCTAAAACCAAGATGCCAATAGGGATTTTGATTGACAAAGAATTGCAGGAAGTAAATCAGGTTTTTATTCCTATTTTCAGTCCGGAAGATTCCTTTTTGATTGATTATGCGCAGAAATTAATTTACAACAACAACTCTAAAATAGTGATTTTGGATGTAAATGGACACATCAATACTAATTTTGTTATGGGAAGCGCCATAGCCTCTTTAGAACAAAAATATCCTAATAATATAGGTTTAATTGATGATCAAATCATCAAAAAAGATTTTTTGGACGAACAGGACTTGATGTTAATTAGTCTGGAAAGCTGGAAAGTACTGGTAGATTCGCGCAGCATTTGGTTAAGTGAAGTTCCATCGGTTTTAATTCTTAAACATTAATTATGAATTGGATTTTATTAATAATAGGCGGTCTGTTTGAAGTAGGTTTTGCTTCTTGTTTGGGCAAAGCCAAAGAAACCAGCGGAATGGTTTCTACTTATTGGATGTTGGGGTTTTTAGTTTGCCTTAGCATAAGCATGCTGCTGCTTTACAAAGCGACGCAGGAATTGCCTATTGGCACGGCTTACGCGGTTTGGACCGGAATTGGCGCTGTGGGAACGGTATTGGTGGGCATATTTATATTTAAGGAGCCGGCCACTTTTTGGAGGATTTTCTTTATCACTACCTTAATTGCGTCTATTATAGGGTTGAAGTTTGTGTCGAGCCATTAAATGTTATAGTCCGAGATTAAAAACAAAACTCAGTTTGATGGCAATATTGTCCTCAAACTTGGGTAGGCCGTTGGGACCGTATCTATAAAAAGCGGTCAATCCCAGGCCGTTCAAAATTTGGTTGAGTTCGATTCCGGATTCAAAAAAGCCTTCATTCAAGGTTTTGTAATCCAAGCCCAAATGCTGTTCGGGTTTTTGTAAATTTCCCCATGCCATTCTGGAAACCAAGACCAAGGATGGCTTTACTTTCGAGAAAAGCGCAACTCGCTTGAAGCCGTGTTTGAACTGGAAATAAACAAATTCGCTGGAGAAAAACTCATTGAAATACATGGTTTCAAAGCTGTTTCTACCTGCAAAAGTGATTCTTTGTATAATGGTTTCTTTCGTGATATTATTAGGCGAGGTGTTGTACAAATGGGTCAGCGGAACATCGCCTAAGGCATATCCGGCTTCGAGAAGTAAATTGGTTTTTTGACCGTTCAAGTATTTCTTTTCAAATTCAGTTTTAAAGTCAATTTTGCTGAATTCAAAATCATTGGAGGCTATTTTTGGCAAGGATTGGGTAAATTGAAAAGTAAATTTCGGAAAACGTTTATCGACTTCAATTCTACCACTTGGAGTTTGCATATAATCACTAAAAGGATTCCATTGCAACGAAACCATCGCTGCGGTTATTACATAATTAGTGTATAAAGTGCCGTCATGATTAAAAGTATAATTGAATTTAGGCTCGATAGCTGAATGAGAAAGTTCCCATTTGCTTTCGGTTTTGGGGATGATTTTGGTTTCTAAAAAGGTTTTCCAGCTCACATAATTGTAAAAAGTGCTTATGTTTATTGGCCTTGGATCATAGAGTTTGAACGGTCTTTTTTCAATGGAATATAAGGTGCTCGCAATCTCCCGAACATCGTCAGTATACGAAGCGCCAATCCATGAATTAGAAAACTGACCCACACGGGCAGCTATGCCCAGATTGTATTTGAATTCTCCGTCTTTTGTTCCATAAGCAGCGTATCCGTCAATCCTATATGTTTTGGAGAATCTTTCATTTGTGGTTCCGCCAATCCCGAGTCTGAAACCTTCATAATTATTATAGCGGAATATTCTGCGTAAATCCAGGTCTACAGCACCCATTGGAATATAGCCGTTGACCACCTTTCTGCCAAAACGGATTCTGCTTTCAATTCGTTTTTTGATAACGATGCTGTCCAAAGCCAAATAGGTTTTTTGGCTTCGAATGTCTAGGCTGTCTTTTCTGTAAGCGTTCCAAAAACTTTCGGGTTGGTCAATGGCATCGTCTTTAATTTCGATCGAAATGCTGCTTTTTTTAATTTCGACGGGCACATTGTAATGGAAGTCGAAGTTATTGGTTTCAGAAAGGAGGTAAGCATAATCAGTAGCTGTTTTTTTTCGGACTTTGAAATCTTTTTCGACGTCGCCGTCAAATTGTATCGTACCGCCAAGGATTTTGATGTCATCATCATTTTTTCCTTTGATGATTTTAAATGTCTTGCGTATCGGGAACCAAATATTTTCTGCGTCAATGTACTGGAAGTCATGAATTCCGCTGATGTCCAGCACTCCTTTTATGCGCATGATGGCTTTGGAAATGGCATAGCTGTTTTGGTCGATGTATAGAACGCCTTCTAGGCCAGATGCTTTTCTTTTCTTTTTGTTCTTGAAATAAACCATGTAGGAGTTTCTACCATCGATGGAAACGGTATCCAATAATTTGTAGTTGTAATCCTTAAAAGCGTCTTTTGCGAGAGGGCTGTTGTATTTGGTTTCAAAGAGTTCGTAGCTGGAGTCGTAAATGGAGAAGGATTGTAAATTGAAACCAAGGATTTCGTAAATAGGTTGTTTAAAACCGGCCATTTTTGTCCCTAAAATAGTTTCCTTCAATTTATGATCGGCGTATTGATATTGAGATACTTTTTCCGTTTGAAATAAGTGCTGTTTGTTTATGATTTCCTTAAACTTATAAGCCGAAGAATCAATTTTAGAGAATACTTTTCCTATGGATTTCTCTACAAAAACAGAATCTATTTTTCCGGAAATGGAGTCAGGATTAGCGGTAACGATGAGTTTATTATAAGATTTGAAATCAAAACTTTTTAGTCTGTTTTGCGGATTATTGTTGTTTTTGCTCTCAATTGTCTTCTTTATTATTGCAAGAGCGGGGTTTTCATGTGGAATTAGAACTTCGTTTAAATCATTCCTTTTGGGTAAAAGGAAAACGGTATAATAATTTTTATTTTGTTCCATAACAACCTTGACGGTTGTAAAACCAAGATAGGAAATTCGGAGATTTGATATGGCTATTTTTGAAAAAACGGTAAATTTTCCGTCCACATCAGTAACGGTATTGGATCCGTCATTCGAAATAATTGTGGCAAAAGGGAGCGGTTTATGGGTTACGGCTTCTTTGACAATTCCATTGATTTGAAATTGTGCCTGAAGCGAAAGCGTAAATAATAAGAGCAACAGCCAAAAATGCTTCATAGATACCGTTTTATTACAAAACGATTACAATTTCGTTTTGTTGCCGCAAAAATAAGAATAAAAAAATCCGTCTGCTTATTTAAGCGAGACGGATTTTTGATGTTATAGGTCAAAAGTTACACCTTCATGATTTCGGCTTCTTTTACTGCAAGAAGTTCGTCAATTTTTTTGATGAAACTATTGGTTAGGTTTTGAACTTCCTCTTCGGCACTTTTACAAATGTCTTCTGAGGTTCCTTCTTTTTCTAATTTTTTAATATCAGTATTGGCATCTTTACGGGAATTTCTAATTCCTATTTTAGCGTCTTCTGCTTCCGCTTTTGCTTGTTTGGCCAATTCGCGTCTTCGGTCTTCTGTCAAAGGCGGAACACTGATGATGATCAAATCACCATTGTTCATTGGGTTAAAACCAATATTGGCAATCATAATCGCTTTTTCGATGGTTTGCAACATGTTTTTTTCGAAAGGTTGCAAAGTAATTGTTCTTGCATCAGGAACGCTGATTTTGGCTACTTGAGAAAGTGGTGTAGATGAACCGTAATAGTCAACAAAAACGCTTCCTAACATGGCAGGTGATGCTTTTCCGGCACGAATATTTAAGAATTCTTTTTCTAAGTGAGCAATAGAACCTGACATAGATTCTTTAGTACTATCTAATATAAATTCAATTTCTTCAGTCATAGTCTTTTTATTTAGTGTTCAGTAATCACTGTTCAGTTATCAGTGCAAACTGACAACTGAACACTGTTAACTATATATTTACTTCGGTTCCTATGTTTTCTCCTTCACAGATTTTCAAAAGGTTACCTTCTTTATTCATGTCAAAAATTACAATCGGTAATTTGTTTTCTTGACTCAAGGTGAAAGCGGTAGTATCCATTACATTCAGGCCTTTTTTAAGCACGTCTTCAAACGAAATGGAATCAAATTTCAACGCAGAAGCATTTTTCTCAGGATCAGAATCGTAAACGCCATCCACTCGGGTTCCTTTCAGGATTACATCGGCATGGATTTCAACTCCGCGCAAAACAGCTGCTGTATCGGTAGTGAAATAGGGGTTTCCGGTTCCGGCTCCAAAAATTACAATCCTTCCTTTTTCAAGATGACGAACGGCTCTTCTTTTAATATAAGGTTCGGCAATGGCTTCTATTTTTAATGCGGTTTGTAATCGGGTCAGCATTCCTTTGTCTTCTAAGGCGCCTTGCAAAGCCATTCCATTGATAACTGTGGCCAGCATTCCCATATAGTCTCCCTGCACTCTGTCCATTCCATTACTTGCCCCTGCAACTCCTCTAAAGATATTTCCTCCACCTATAACAATAGCGATTTCCACCCCTTTGTCGTGAATCTTTTTAATTTCTTCGGCATATTCGGCTAATCTTACAGGATCAATACCATATTGTCTCTCACCCATCAAGGCTTCACCGCTTAATTTTAGAAGAATTCTTTTATATTTCATGTCTATGTTGAGTTGTTTGGTGCAAATATAGGCATATTCTTTTTTTTTGAAATAGTGTCGCTCAAAATTTATAGATTTTGTTTTTCATAAGTGTTTTTGGCCGCTTGATAGCCAAGGTTGAAAATAGAATCCATCTTGAGTTTGTTAGTTTCAAATGTGCTAAAAACACTTAATTCTTTGGGTTCGATAATCCAGTCGCAGATGTTGAATTTTTGGCTGTTTGAGTTTTCAGAAAGAATATCAAATGCTCTGGTGGTAACGGCTCTAATCGAATTTAAATCTTTGGCTTCAATCTTTTGAATCGGACTGACATAAATACCTATTATGGTTTCGCAACGTCCCTGTAAGATATCGGTTGGAAAATGATTCAAAATCCCTCCGTCGCTATAATGATTTCCTTTTATCTCAAATGGAGATATAATTCCCGGAAAAGCCGAAGAAGAAATAAGGGCATCAATGATTTTGGTTTCCGGTTCGAATATTTTTAATTTTCCTCTTATCATATCTGTTGCCGTGATTTGGGTGGGGATTTTTAAATCTCCAATAACGGCATCTTCAAAAACGTTTTTAAAATAGTCTATAAAAGAGGAGGAATCGATTAAGCCCGCTTTTTTGAAAGTGAGGTGTTTCCAATGAAAAAGGTATATGGACTTAAAAAACTCCAGGATTTCCTCCGGCGATTTCCCCCAAGCATACATCGCTCCCACGATAGATCCGGCACTTGTACCTGCAATTCGATTGGGGCGAATGTTTTTTTCTTCTAAGAATTTAATGGCACCCGCATGGGCCAAACCTTTTGTTCCACCGCCTGAAAGCGCTAAACCAATCGATTTTGTTTTCAGATTCATCTTTGTTTTTCTTTTTTATAAAATTACAGTTTTTGTTTCTCTCAAAGTGATTTTTGTCATGTTTTAAATTAGTATTTTGTTCTAACTTTACATAAATAATTAAAAACTATGAAAGCCTCTATTGCTAAAGCCTTGTTTAAGAGTTATTCCTATCCGGAATACCGAAAAATAGTTACTGATTTGTTGCTTGAAGAAAAATCTACGGGGAACGAACAGTCTGAAGAACTTACTAATTACAGTCACTTGAACGAGACTCGAATGAATCGTTTGGAAAAAACATTGAAAGTATCAGACGAAGTAAGTCAGAAACTAAAATCTTTGAGAAAAGACTATCTGTGGTTAGTGATTTCTGAAGGCTGGTGTGGTGATGCTGCGCAATTATTGCCGGTTTTTAATAAAATGGCTGTTGCATCTGAGGGCAAAATTGAATTAAAAGTTGTGCTTAGAGATGAAAATCTAGAATTGATGGATTTGTTTTTGACAAATAAAGGCCGAGCCATTCCTAAATTAATTCTCATCAACAGAGCAACAGGCGGTGCTTTGGCTCATTGGGGACCAAGACCAAAAGGAGCTTCGGATTTAATACAGAATTATAAAAAAGAACATGGCGTTGTTGATGAAAAGGCTAAAACTGATTTGCAATTGTGGTACCTTCATGACAAAGGGATTTCTACCCAGAATGAATTATTGGATATGATGCTTGATATTGATACTGTTGATGATCATGAAAAGTGATTGGGTTTCTTATTTTAGGTAAAATATGTAATAGCACTGTTGGTATAAATAGCAACAGTGCTATTGTTTTTTTAGGGATTTAAAAGATTATTTGGATTTTAAATTCTCTTCGAAAAGCGTAACTTCTATGGCATTTTTCACGTCATAGTCGCCAATTTTAGTTCGGCGCAAAGCAGTCAGATGGGAACCGGATTGCATGGCTTTTCCAAAATCATACGCTAGGGAACGAATGTAGGTTCCTTTGCTGCAAACCACCCTGAAATCAATTTCTGGAAGCGCTATTCGGGTGATTTCAAATTCATGAATACTTGTTTTTCTGCTGGCTATTTCTACAGCAACACCAGCACGGGCATGTTCATAAAGACGAATGCCGTCTTTTTTAATGGCCGAGAAAACAGGTGGTTTTTGGTCAATTTCGCCCAAAAATTGATTCACCGTTTCGTGAATTAATACGTCATTTATATGTTCTGTTGGGAAAATTTGGTCCACTTCGGTTTCTAAATCATAAGAAGGTGTCGTAGCTCCTATGAAGAAAGTCCCGGTATATTCCTTGGCTTGTCCTTGAAGTTCAAAGATTCTTTTGGTGAATTTCCCCGTACAAATTAGCAATAAACCGGATGCTAACGGATCTAAAGTCCCGGCATGCCCAATCTTGAATTTCTTTGGAAGCCCCAGTTTGTTGATCAGCGCATATTTTATTTTGTTCACTGCCTGAAAAGAACTCCATTTTAAAGGCTTGTCAATCAGTAAAATTTGTCCGTTTAAATAGTCTTCGGGAGTTAGCAAGGGGATTTATTTTAGGTATGTGAAATAGATAAGTAAAAAAGAACCAACAATGATTCGATACCAACCCCAAGGTTTGAAGCCGTATTTTTTGATAATTTCAATAAAAAATTTAATGGCCAAAACCGCCACAATAAAGGCAATTACGTTTCCAATTAGAAACATTTTAATATTCTCATCGGATTTTAAGATGAGTTCATAGCCTTTCATTTGGGAGCTTTCATAGGTTTTTAAAAAAACCGAATAACAGGTTACCGCCAGCATGGTGGGAACCGCTAGGAAAAAAGAGAATTCGGCTGCGGCATGACGGCTTAGTCCTTGTTGCATTCCGCCAATGATGGATGCTGCTGATCTGCTTGTTCCGGGCATCATAGCCAGGCATTGCCAAAACCCAATGCTTACAGCTTTTTTTATCGTGATGTCTTCTTCTCGGTCAACAGTTGGATTTTGAAAATGACGGTCAATAAAAAGCAAGATGATTCCACCAAGGATTAATACAATAGCAATAGGAATCGGATTACCCAGAACGGCTTCGATTTTGTCATCGAATAGTTTTCCTAGTGCCAAAGCTGGAATGACCGCTGCGGCCAATTTAATATAGAAATTGAATTTAGAAAAGTCGAAAAACTTCTTCCAATAAAGAGCGACTACCGCCAAAATGGCTCCAAATTGAATGGAAACCTGAAAAAGTTTGACGAAATCATCTTCTTGGATACCAAAGTAAGAGCTGACAAATACCATGTGGCCAGTTGAGGAAACAGGAAGATATTCAGTCAATCCTTCGATAATTGCAATTAAAAACGCTTGTAATGTATTCATTTATGCTTTGTTGGGATTCTTTAGTATGGCATAAACAGTGATTCCAAAACCAATTAAAACGGTAGTGGGAGCCAAACGAATTCTTCTGAAACTGAAGATCGCATCGCTGTATACATTAGGATCATCACTTCCTCCTCCAGACATTAGAATAAATCCTAGAGCAATTACGCCAATCCCAATCAATAGAATTTTGTAATTTATTTTTCCGAAAAGGAATTCGTGTTTTGGGTTGTTGTTTTTCATTGATGCTGAATTATAATGTCTTTTTAAAATCCTAATTAATATAAATCGTCAGTTCTTAAGTTTAAGAATCGTTGAGTGGCAAAATGAGTGCTCAACCAAGTGATTAAAATTCCGATTCCAAAAACCGCCAGTAAAACCAAAAGAATCAATATTTTATCGTCAAGGATTCCCAGATCAGGGAAACTGGTTTCTACATAAATCAATAAACCAATCAATGCCAAGATGGCTAAACCGGATCCTATCATTCCTAATTTGATGCTGCGCATTACAAAAGGTTTTCTAATGAATGTTTTTGTAGCACCCACCATTTGCATGGTTTTAATGATGAAGCGGTTAGAATGAATAGACAAACGCAAGGAGCTGTTGATTAATAAAACGGCTATGAAAGTAAGGAATCCGCTGATGATTAAAATCCACATACTCACTTTCTTGATGTTGTCATTTACCAGATTTACTAATTGTTTGTCGTACACAATATCAGCGATCATAGGATTTGTTCGCAGTTGTTTTTCAATTTTTGCAATACTGTCTTTAACGACATAATCAGCTTTCAAGTGAATGTCGTAAGAATTTTGCAAAGGGTTTTCGCCCAGAAAGGTCATGAAATCCTCGCCTATGATATCCGTATGCTGTTTTGCGGCAGCTTCTTTGGAAACATACACATTCGACTTGGCATAAGGAGCAATTTTAAGTTGTTCTCCAAAAGCTTTTAGGATAGTGTCATTGGCCTCGTTCTTGAAAAAGACTGTCATGGCAATTTTTTCTTTAAAATCGTCAGCCAGTTTTTTCGAATTTATAATGAAAAGGCCTAATACGCCCAGTAAAAATAAAACCAAGAATACACTTAGTACCACCGAAAAATAAGAGGAAATTAACCTGCGTTTTTGAAACTTATCAAATGAAGAACTCATAGTTTATTTTAATTATGGGGTAAAAATAATAAAGAATTTCTTTATTTAAAGTTAATAACGCTCAAAGTTTTGACTTTCGTACAATAAACGTAAATTTGCCGCTTGATAATTCATTGTCGGAAAACCGATACGGCTTTGTCACTTTGCAACTTTGAACCTAATGGGAGGCTGTAGTTTAGCACAAGCTGATTCCATAAAAAACATATTTTAAAGAGAATGAAATACAATCCGAACGAAGTAGAAGCCAAATGGCAAAAGTATTGGGCAGAAAATCAAACTTTTGCTGCATCAAATAATTCTGAAAAACCAAAGCACTATGTTTTGGACATGTTTCCTTATCCTTCCGGTGCGGGACTGCATGTAGGGCATCCGCTGGGTTACATTGCTTCGGATGTGTATGCAAGATACAAAAGACATCAAGGTTTTAATGTATTGCACCCAATGGGTTACGACAGTTTTGGCTTACCAGCGGAGCAATACGCCATCCAAACAGGACAGCGACCTGAAGATACGACTCGTGTAAATATTGATGGTGGATTTGATAAAGAAGGAAATGCCATTGCAGGATACAGAAAGCAATTGGATAAAATAGGATTTTCATTCGATTGGGCACGTGAAGTGCGAACTTCAAACCCGGATTATTACAAACACACCCAATGGATTTTTATCCAATTATTTAATTCTTGGTACAATAAAAACAGCGATAAGGCAGAGGATATTTCGACTTTAATTTCCATTTTCGAAAAAGAAGGAAATGCAACCGTAAATGCCGTTTGCGATGACAACATAGAAAATTTCTCGGCTGTTGAATGGAACGCTTTCGCAAAAGAGCAACAGGAGAAAATTTTGTTGCAATACCGTTTGACTTATTTAGCAGAGACCGAAGTGAATTGGTGTCCGGGATTAGGAACGGTTTTGGCCAATGACGAAATCGTAAACGGAGTTTCGGAGCGTGGGGGTTATGCAGTTATTCGAAAAAAAATGACCCAATGGAGCATGCGAATTTCGGCTTATGCGGAACGTTTGTTACTGGGTTTAAATGATATCGATTGGAGCGAAAGCATTAAGGAAAGTCAGAGAAACTGGATTGGAAAATCAGTAGGAGCGATGGTTTCTTTTAATGTCATTGCGAACGAAGTGAAGCAATCTCATGTTATTGATGTTTTCACAACGCGTCCTGATACTATTTTTGGTGTGACCTTCATGACTTTGGCGCCAGAACACGAATTGGTGGCTCAAATCACGACTGCTGAACAAAAAGCGGCTGTTGAAGCTTATATCGAAAAAACGGCAAAACGTTCCGAAAGAGAGCGTATGGCGGATGTAAAAACAATCTCGGGCGTATTTACCGGAGCGTATGCAGAACATCCCTTTACTAAAGAATCCATTCCGGTTTGGATTGGAGATTATGTTCTCGCAGGTTATGGAACAGGCGCGGTGATGGCAGTTCCTTGCGGAGATGAAAGAGATTATGCTTTTGCGAATTTCTTTAAAGGTCAAAACGGCATGCAGGAAATCAAAAATATTTTTGATAAAGATATTTCAGAAGCTGCTTTTGGAGCCAAAGAAGGTTTTCAACTAGTAGATTCTGATTTCCTAAATGGCATGAATTATAAGGAAGCGACCAAAAAAGTCATTGAAGAACTGGAAAAATTAAATCAAGGAAAAGGAAAGACGAATTACCGCTTGCGTGATGCTGTTTTCTCTCGTCAACGTTATTGGGGAGAACCCTTTCCGGTGTATTATGTGAATGGTTTGCCACAAATGATTGATGCGAAACATTTACCTATTATCTTACCCGAAGTAGAAAAATATTTACCAACCGAAGACGGTTTGCCACCTTTAGGAAATGCCGTAGTTTGGGCTTGGGACAGCGTAAATAACAAAGTGGTTGAAACAAGTTTGGTTGATAACACCACTATTTTTCCATTAGAATTGAACACCATGCCAGGTTGGGCAGGAAGTTCATTTTACTGGATGCGCTATATGGATCCGCATAACGAAAATGAATTTGCCAGCAAGGAAGCTTTGAAATATTGGGAAAGTGTGGATTTATACATTGGTGGAAATGAACATGCGACAGGTCACTTGTTGTATTCCCGTTTTTGGAATAAATTCTTAAAAGACAAAGGTTTTGCACCTACCGAAGAACCCTTCAAAAAACTGATCAATCAGGGAATGATCTTGGGAATGAGTGCGTTTGTCTATAGGTTAGAAGGAACGAATACTTTCATTTCTAAAAATAAAATCGAAGGACAAAACGTACAGCCTATTCATACAGATGTCAATTTCGTAAATGCATCGGATGAACTAGATATTGAAAAATTCAAGAACTTTAGAGAGGATTACAAAAATGCCGAATTCATTTTAGATGATAACGGCAAATACATTGTAGGTCGCGAAGTCGAGAAAATGTCGAAATCCAAATACAATGTGGTAACTCCGGATACAATTTGTGAAGAATACGGTGCAGATACCTTGCGTTTGTACGAAATGTTCTTAGGACCATTGGAACAAGCAAAACCTTGGAATACGGCAGGAATTTCGGGAGTATTTGGTTTCTTGAAAAAACTGTGTCGTTTGTATTTTGATGATAATGGTTTGATTGTTACTGATGAAGAACCAACAAAAGATAACCTGAAATCGCTGCACAAAACCATCAAGAAAGTGGCGGATGATATCGAGAATTTCTCTTTCAATACCTCTGTTTCACAATTTATGATTTGTGTGAATGAATTATCTGCTCAAGGCTGTCATTCAAGATCGATTTTGGAACCATTGGCAGTTGTTATTTCGCCTTATGCGCCACACATAGCCGAAGAATTGTGGAGTTTGTTAGGAAATTCAGGATCAATCGCTACGGTGCCTTTTCCGGTTTTTGAGCCAAAACATCTAGTAGAAAGCAGCAAGGAATATCCGGTTTCTTTCAATGGGAAAATGCGTTTTACCATCGAATTGCCTTTGGATTTAACCAAAGAGAAAATCGAGGAAATCATCATGAAAGACGAAAGAACAATAAAACAATTAGACGGTAGAACACCGAATAAAGTAATTATTGTTCCTGGAAAAATCATCAATTTGGTGGGTTAAAAATATAAAAACTACAATTTTTAAAAATCCAAATTCTGACATCTGTTGGGATTTGGATTTTTTATTGGCATTAATTTAACTAATGTCAAATTGGCATTTTTTAAATTTGGTGTACAATTTGATGATTCCTTTGTAACTTTATAAAAACTAAGAAATATGGGAATGGGTTATTTAATTCTTGCAGGAGCAATTATGCTTTTTAGCTGGTTAGTTAGTTCAAGGCTAAAAAGTAAATTTGAGCAATATTCTAAATTACATTTGCAAAACGGAATGTCAGGTGCTGAAATTGCCGAGAAAATGCTGGCTGATAATGGGATTCGCGATGTTCGAGTGATCTCTACGCCGGGACGATTAACGGATCATTACAATCCTATGGATAAGACGGTGAATCTGAGTGAGGCGGTTTACAATCAGCGCAATGCTGCGGCGGCGGCTGTTGCTGCTCACGAATGTGGTCATGCGGTTCAGCATGCCGTAGGTTATGAATGGCTTACGATGCGTTCTAAGTTGGTTCCTTTTGTCAATGTGGCCTCTAGTTATATGCAATGGATTTTACTAGGAGGAATTTTGATGCTAAAAACATTTCCGGGATTATTGTTGTTCGGGATTATATTGTTTGCTGCCACGACCTTGTTTTCGGTAATTACTTTACCGGTAGAGTATGATGCCAGTCATCGCGCCTTGGCATGGTTAGAGAATAAAAGAATGCTTACGCAACAAGAACAAGCGGGAGCAAAAGACGCCTTGAAATGGGCTGCCAGAACCTATGTGGTTGCTGCCTTAGGTTCTATTGCTACCTTATTATATTATGTTTCTATTTATATGGGAGGAAGAAGAGATTAAATCTTTGGGAAATTATAGCAAGAAACCGTCTCGTTAAGATAACGAGACGGTTTTTTTGTTTCCATTTTGTCATTTCGACGAAGGAGAAATCGCAGAAAGATTTTCGGATGATGTGGTTTCTTCTTCGTCGAAATGACAAAGTTCATAGAGGAGTCATAAAGGGATAAAATCTTTTTACAGTTGTATCTGCCTGTCGATTTGTTGGTCTAATGAGATGAAGGTTTCTGTTCTGGAAACGCCTTCTATGGCTTGGATTTTAGTATTCAATAATTGCATTAAATGCTCATTGTCTCTACAGATAATCTTGATTAATATCGACCAATTCCCGGTGGTATAATGGCATTCCAAGACTTCAGGGATTTTTCGTAATTCTTTTACTGCTTCGGGATTTCTGGCGGCTTTGTCAAGATAAACACCTACAAAAGCCATGGTGTTGTATCCCAGTATTTTATGGTTTACGACAAATTTAGAGCCCGAAATCACACCTGATTGTTCCAGTTTTCGCAATCGCTGATGAATAGCGGCTCCCGAGATTCCTATTTTATTGGCAATTTGCAGGATTGGTTTTCTGGCGTCTTCCATTAAAGATCTTAGGATTTCTTTGTCGATACCGTCAATTTCTACTGTCAGCGAGTTGATTTTCATGGTTTTATTTTTGAAACTAAAAACAATAGTTTGGTTGTAAATTTTAACCAAATTTAAATAAAAATCAACAGTTTATTGGTGGATTTATAATTTTAATTAAATTTAGCTATAAAAAAACCATCAGCAGAACTGATGGTTTTTTATGATTTAACTTGAAACAGAATTAAGGATTATTTTCCTTTATTGGCTTCATTGATGTATTTTTCTAACGCCATTGTCATCGAAGGAGTTTCTGGAGTTGGAGCAAGAATATCAATTCTTAATCCGTGATCTAAAGCTTCTTTTTGAGTTGAGCTTCCAAAAACAGCGATTCTGGTGTTGTTTTGTTTGAAATCCGGGAAATTTTTGAACAAAGATTTTATTCCCGTTGGGCTGAAAAACGCTAAAATATCATAATAAACGTCGGCCAAATCAGAAAGATCGCTCATCACTGTTTTGTAAAAGATCGCCTGAGTCCAGTCCACTTTTAATCCGTTAAGAGTAATTGGCGCATCTGCATTCAATTGATCTGAAGCGGGCAAAAGGAATTTTTCGTCTTTGTATTTTTTGATCAACGGTGATAAATCGGCAAAATCCTTAGCTCCAACGTAAATTTTACGTTTTCTGTACACCACATATTTTTGTAGGTAAAAAGCAACTGCTTCTGATTGACAAAAATACTTTAATCCTTCGGGAATTTTGAAGCGCATTTCATCAGCGACTCTGAAAAAATGATCTACCGCGTTTCTGCTCGTTAAAATAATTGCAGTATAATGATTAAGATCGATTTTTTGAAGTCTAATCTCTTTGGCATTAACTCCTTCTATGTGGATAAAAGGTCTGAAATCAATTTTAACTTTATGCTTTTGTTGGAGCTCAAAGTAAGGAGAATTTTCCACTTTAGGCTCGGGTTGTGACACCAAAATTGTTTTCACTTTCATATTTTAACTTTTCTAAGTGCTCCCTTTTGTGTACCAATAATACATAAAAAAATAAGGTGCTATTTCGAGAGTGCAAAGATATAAAATAAAATAAAACAACTTACTGAATATTAGTTTTTGATAGTTTTTTATTGAGATCAAATAAGCCAATATGTTGAAAACCAATATCATCAATATGATAATTAACGGAATATTTTTTGAGATGCTGTCGTGATAGAACAAAATAACATTGATTGGGAGTATAAAAAGCCCAATATAAGTTCGATAAGTGACTTTTTGTAAGTTAAATTGTTCAACAAATTCCTCAATGTTGAATGCGGTGGCAATTATTTTTTCGATCAGATATTTAGATAGAATAAAGAAAATTAGAAAGGTGACGATTTGGATATAAAGTATCCAATCTGTTTTGGAAGCATAACCAAAAAGACTCAACGAGAATTGAATAAAAAAGGCAAAAGAGATGACCTGAACAAGGAATAACGAAATGGTGAAACCGCTTTTCAGGTGGCTGCTGTCTCGGTATATTTTTGAATATTTATCGGAAAACAATAGATTTATAAAATCGCCAAATCGATTTTCATAAACAGACTTGGTTATGGCAATAATGGCAAACGACAGCACGAATAAAAGCGTGATCCAGTCTTTGTTTTCGGTTATTCTGGGATGAAGTACATGTTCAATCATAGCGAGGCAAAATTACTAATTTTTTGTGTCAATCTTTTATTATAATTTTATTATGAATCAAATGCTATAAAAAGGTTACTTTTGCGGTGAAATTTTTTAGAAATATGAACGATTGTATTGTTATAATTCCTACCTATAACGAAATTGAAAATATCGAAAGCATTATCAGATCAGTGCTTTCGCAACACAAACTCTTTCATGTGCTTATCATTGACGATAATTCTCCGGATCATACCGCAGCTAAGGTTCAGTTATTACAATCGGAATTTAGCGGAAGGTTATTTTTGGAAAAACGAGAGAAAAAGTCCGGTTTAGGAACCGCTTATGTTCATGGTTTTAAATGGGCATTAGAGAAAAAATACGATTATATTTTTGAAATGGACGCCGATTTTTCCCACAACCCTAATGATTTACAAAAACTGTACGATGCCTGTCATTTTGGTGATGCTGATTTGGCCATCGGATCGCGATATGTTACCGGTGTAAATGTGGTCAACTGGCCTTTAAGCCGAGTGTTGCTGTCTTATTTTGCGTCAGTCTATGTTCGTTTTATTACAGGAATGAAAATTCATGATGCAACCGCAGGTTTTGTTTGTTATAAAAGACAGGTTTTGGAAGAAATCAATTTGAATAAAATACGATTTGTGGGTTATGCTTTTCAAATTGAAATGAAATACCGAACCTATTGTAATAAATTTAGAATTGTGGAAGTTCCCATTATTTTTACCGATAGAACCAAAGGACAATCCAAAATGAGCAATTCAATTATTGTTGAAGCCGTTTTTGGGGTGATTTCTTTGAGATTGAAAAAATTAGTTAATATTTTATAATATAGAAAACAATGAATAGGGTTTTAATTAAGAATGCCAAAATAGTAAATGAAGGGGCGATTTTTGAAGGCGATGTATTAATTGAGAATGACTTAATTGTTGAGATTTCAGAAAGCATTAGTGCGAAATCTTCGGATTGTAAAATCATTGATGCCGAAGGGAATTACCTGATTCCAGGAGCAATTGACGATCAGGTGCATTTTAGAGAACCGGGTCTTACTTACAAAGGAGATATTGAGTCAGAGTCCAGAGCGGCTGTGGCCGGTGGAATTACGTCTTTTATAGAACAACCTAACACTATTCCTAATGCGGTTACTCAGGAAATATTAGAAGAAAAATACCAATTGGCAGCCGAAAAATCCTATGCGAATTATTCGTTTATGATGGGAGCTACCAATGATAATCTCGAGGAAGTTCTGAAAACAAATCCAAAAAATGTAGCGGGAATCAAAATATTTCTAGGTTCTTCAACCGGAAATATGCTTGTGGACAATGAGGCGACTTTGGAGAAAATATTTTCCAGTACGCCCATGCTTATTGCGGTACATTGCGAAGACGAGGCTACAATAAAAAATAATTTAGAAAAATATATTGCAGAATATGGTGAAGATGTTCCGGTTAGCGTACATCATTTGATCCGATCTGAAGAGGCTTGTTATATTTCTTCGTCAAAAGCGATTGCGCTGGCCAAGAAAACAGGAGCGCGTTTGCATATTTTTCATCTTTCAACGGCCAAGGAAATGGAGTTGTTTACCAATAAAATTCCATTGGAAGACAAGAAAATCACGGCCGAAGTTTGCGTGCATCATTTATGGTTTACCAATGACGATTATGCCACCAAAGGGAATTTAATCAAATGGAATCCTGCAGTGAAAACGGCCAATGATCGAAAAGTACTTTGGGAAGCTTTACTCGATGGTAGAATTGATGTAATTGCTACAGATCATGCGCCTCATACTCTGGAAGAGAAAAAACTGCCTTATCTTAAAGCGCCTTCAGGCGGGCCGCTGGTACAGCATGCTGTTGTGGCAATGTTTGAAGCCTTTCATCAAGGGAAAATCAGCATCGAGAAAATTGTGGAGAAAATGTGTCACAATCCGGCTAAAATTTTCAAAATTGAAAAACGTGGTTTTGTCAAAGAAGGCTATTATGCCGATTTAGTTATCGTCAATCCGGGCTTGCCTTGGAGTGTGAAGAAAGAAAATATCTTGGCAAAATGCGGTTGGTCTCCATTTGAAGGTTTTACCTTTAAATCCAGAATTACCCATACTTTTGTAAACGGACAATTAGTTTACACGGCATTTAAAGTAAAAGAAATTAAAGCAGGAAAACGATTGTTGTTTGATCGATAAAAGCAAAATATGAAAAAAGCGATGTCAATTTTTGTGCTTCTTATAGTATTGAGTAGCTGTAAAGAGGAGGTAGTAGAAAAACCGGAACGCCTTATTGAAAGAGCTGTTATGGTGAATATTATGTATGATTTATCGCTTTTGGAAGCCATAAAATATCAAAATCCGACTTCGGTGGAGAATTACAAAACAAATCCTGCCGAATTTATCTTTAAAAAATATAAAATTGATAGCGCTCAATTTGCTCAAAACAATAGGTATTATGCTGCTGATTACGTGGAGTATAAAGCCATGTCTGATGAAATCCTAAAACGCATCGACCAAGAAAAAGCCGTTGCAGATTCTTTGGTGAAATTAGAAAACAAGAAAAAAACAAAGCTTAAAAAGGCAAAAATTGCTAAAGATTCTTTGGCTAAAAAAGATACTGTGAATCCTAAGCGAACGCAGTTTAAGAAGCAAAATTTGGTAAAACAAGCTTTGCTAAAAAAAGACGCTTTGAAATAAGACTTTGCTAGGCTTTCAATCTTGTGATTTCTTTGATGTAGGAATCAATAGGAGTAAATTCAATATTCAGGAGATCTTTAATTTTCAGGTTTGAATAGTCATTTTTAGAATAGGAAGCTTTTGCTGTGGCTTTTGTAAATTGTCTTTTTTGCATGAAAAAAGTAGCTGAAATCCAATCCAGTCGCCAAACCATTTCCATCAAAAAAGGTGTTGCATGAAGTTTCGGTTTTTTTACGTTCAGGGCATCGGCAATGCTGTTTAGAACATCTCTGAAAATCAGGTTTTCGGCAATCAAAGTGAATCTTTCGTTGCAAATAGCGCTGCTCATCAATTGATAGCTAATGCTCACCACATCACGCACTGCGATAAATCCGGTAGTTCCAAGAGTATAAAATGATAAGCCTTGGGCTACTTTCTTAAAAAGCAAACCGCTTCCTTGTTCTTGAAAACCAGGGCCAAGGATAACGCCCGGATTTACAATTAGAACTTTTAATCCTTCTTGTTGGCCGCGCCAAATTTCCATTTCGGCACCATATTTAGAAATGGCATAATCACTGTGTGGTTTCTCCGGATTCCATTCGGTTTCTTCGGTAATAATCGTTTCATGTGCTGCTAGATCGCCCAGAGCCGCTATCGAACTGATGTAACACAATTTTTTAATATCATAAGCAAGGCAAAAATTAACGATGTTTGCGGTTCCTTCAATGTTGATTTTTCGAACTAAATTCTCTTTTTTGGGATCAAATGAAATGAGGGCCGCACAATGATAGACATGATCAATTCCCTCAAAAGCGTGTTCTAAGGCGGGGATATCCGTAATATCTGCCTGCATCCATTCGATAGCTTTAAATAAATCAAGCTTTTTGTATAAATCAAATAGGTTTTTAGTCTTTTCGACACTTGCTGTATTGCGATAAATAGCGCGTACTTTATCTCCATTTTCAATTAAATGAAGCAATAAATGCGCACCGACTAAACCTGTTCCTCCTGTAACTAAAATCATGCTACGAAAATACGAATATTTTTTTTCGAATAAGCCAATAAACAAATAACTGAATCCACAATAAATTTTATCTTTGCGCACACGAAGCCTTAATGGCTGAACTGACGAAAGTAAATTGATTAAAAGATGAAGAATTTTATTGAAGAAGTGACTTGGAGAGGAATGCTCCACGATGTTATGCCAGGCACAGAAGAACATTTGATGGAACAAATGCGTGTGGCGTATGTGGGAATTGACCCAACTGCCGATTCATTGCATATAGGACATTTGGTTGGAGTGATGTTATTGAAGCATTTTCAGCTATCTGGACACAAACCATTGGCCTTAGTGGGCGGTGCTACAGGAATGATTGGTGATCCGTCAGGAAAATCAAATGAAAGAAATTTATTGGACGAAGCGACTTTGCGCCACAATCAGGAAGCGATAAAAGGACAATTATCCCGTTTCCTGGACTTTACTTCGGATGCGCCAAATGCGGCCGAATTAGTGAATAATTACGACTGGATGAAAAACTTTTCCTTTTTGGATTTCATTCGTGATGTGGGGAAACACATTACCGTAAACTATATGATGGCCAAAGATTCGGTAAAGAAACGTTTGTCTTCTGAAGCTGCCGAAGGAATGTCATTCACAGAGTTTACCTACCAACTGGTTCAAGGATATGATTTTTTGCATTTGTACAGAGAGAAAAACTGTACGTTACAAATGGGCGGAAGCGATCAATGGGGAAATATTACCACTGGAACTGAATTAGTGCGCAGAATAGCCAGCGGAAAAGCCTATGCGTTGACTTGTCCGTTAATCACCAAAGCGGATGGAACCAAGTTTGGAAAATCCGAAGGCGGAAATATTTGGTTGGATGCTGCAAGGACTTCTCCATATAAGTTTTACCAATATTGGTTGAATACATCGGATGTTGATGCAGAGAAATACATCAAGATTTTTACTTTTTTAACCAAAGAAGAAATTGAAATTTTAACTGAAAAACACAGAGAAGCACCGCATTTGCGTTTGTTGCAAAAACGTTTGGCCGAAGAAATTACGGTAATGGTACATTCGGCAGAAGATTTAGAAAATGCGATTAAAGCATCGAATATTTTGTTTGGGAATTCTACTTCAGATGATTTGAAACAATTGGATGAAGCTACTTTCTTAGATGTTTTTGACGGCGTTCCTCAGGCAGAAATCAGCCGAAACGAAATCGAAGCGGGACTTGATATTGTGGCTGTTTTGAATGAAAAAACAGGATTTATGAAGTCGAATGGCGAAGCCAGACGCGCTTTGACAGCTAACTCTATTTCGGTTAACAAAGAAAAAGTAGCCGAAGATTTTGTGCTTTCGACCAAAGACCTAATCAACAATCAATTTGTATTGTTGCAAAGCGGAAAGAAAAATTATTTTGTGGTGAGAGTGGTTTAACCGTTTAGGTAACTTGTTTAATAGTAAATTCGGTTAACCGATTATAAACAAATAAACTTTTACAAGACCATCAAATTACAACCTCGAATATCAGAATTATCAAAACGTCCCAATACCTCGAAAGAGTTGTTGGGATTTTTTTTGCCCAAATCCTGAGTGGCGATAAAGGAACAGGAATTGATATTGGCCAAATCAATCACGTTGATGCCGCCGGTTTTTCCGTCTTTTATGTAAGTTAAAGCGTCTTCGGTATCGCGAATGAGGATTTGCATCCAGGAAGGACATTCAAATACGCCTTCGCCAAGAGAATAAGCTTGTGAAAGCAATTCGGTCATACCGTATTCTGAATGAATAGCCGAAACGCCAAAACCTTGGCAAAGTTGTTCGTGCAATTCTTCGCGAATCATTTCTTTGCGCTTGCCTTTCATTCCGCCGGTTTCCATGATGATGGTGTGTTGCAGTTGAAAAGGGTGTTTTTCGATTAAATCCAATAAGGCATAAGTAACACCAATAAGAATGACGTTTTGTCCGGCTTGGTCTAATTCGATTAGTTTCTTGATTAATTCATCGTGGTTGTGCAAATAAAAACCGCTTTCTGGCTGATTGGATAATTGAATCAAATCTTCAACCATATAAATCAGTGACGAACCTTCGCGTTCTAAATAGGATGGGAGCAAGGCCAAAACAACATAATCTTCAATGTTTCCGTAAAATTGAGAAAACCCTTTTCGGTAGCTTTCTTCGTAGATGGAAGCATCAGTTACCAGATGTTTGCTGGTGATCATTCCGGTGGTTCCGCTGCTGGTAAAAGTCTCTTCGATAGCATTAGTATTCGAAACTACAGCATGGCTTTTGAAAAACTGAATAGGCAAAAAGGGAATTTGAACCAATGATTTTACCTTATGAATATCTACTTTTAGGTGATTGCAGAATTCGTGATAGACTAAATTGTTTTCATATTGGTAACGAAATACTTTTAAGGCTATTTTTTCAAATTGCTTCTGGTTTGAAATGGCAAATATATCGGCGGCTGTAATCAAGAATTTTTTTATGTAAAGGTATTAATATTTTAGGAAGTCTTTTGTTGCTGTTTTTTAAAAAAGCGAAATGATTAAAAGTATCTTTTTGCCATTCCACAATACAGACGGATTGATAAGAACAATCGAAAAAACGCCGGCAACAATAAGAAACTTTAAGATGTTGTGAAGCAGCAGATATTCTCCTTTACGATCGGATTTCCATAAGTATAACAGAAAGAAAATAAGGACAATCAGGCATGAATAAAAATAAATGTCCATATAGCCCACGTCATAGATGTCAATCAGGACATAGACGGGGATTATCGTCAATAAAGTTAAAGCCGTTATGATTTTTTTAGCAACCAATTCGCCCAAAATAATTGGGATAGTTCGGTATCCATTGGCCAAATCTCCTTTTATGTTTTCTAAATCTTTAATCATTTCCCGTATAAGCAGTAGCAGAAACAGGAAGTTGGCATGAGCAAAAATTACGGCAAGATGATCCTTATAGTTTTCAATTTCTTCAAAAGTGAGTTTGTAATAATAATGCAACAATATGGCAAAAAAAGGAATTACAGCCAGTAAAGCCGCCATTAGATTTCCTGCGACAGGGATTTTTTTTACTTTATGAGAATAGAACCAGATCAGGAAAATATAAACCGAAAAGAATAAAAAAGCACGCCAAGAAACAATCAGAGCCATCAAAGACGCAATGAAATTTAGTGTAAAGTAGACGTTTAGTTTCGTTTTCTGGCTGACCAATCGATCCAGCATGGATTTATTAGGACGATTGATTAAATCTTTTTTGCTGTCGTAAAAATTATTGATAATATAGCCGGAAGCAATTGTTATTGCCGAAGCAAAAACCAGCAGGAACAAATGAAAATCTAATAATACGGCAAGCGCTCTTTTTTCGGGTGCAAGAATAAATATGGCCGAAAGATATTGGGCAAGAATAATAACGGGAATGTTGTACCCTCTAACGACAGAGAACAAACTGACAATTTTCATGATGAGAAGTTTGTGCTGTCTGCTTAACATTATAGGATTTTAAAGTTTAACCCTTCCGTTTTGTTTAGGGTATGATAAGATTGTATTTTTTGAATTAAATTAAAACTGATAAACCACTTCCAGCTTGTAATCCTTCAAAGCGATTTTTGCTTTTTCTAAGTCTTGGGTAAAACCAAGTATGTAACCGCCACCACCGGATCCACATAACTTTAGATAGTAATCATTGGTGTCAATCCCTTTTTGCCAGATGGCATGAAATTGCTCTGGAATCATGGGTTTGAAGTTGTTCAAGACTACTTTTGAAAGTTTCTTGGTATTCAAAAACAATGATTTCATATCTCCGCCCAAGAAATTCTCAACACAGGCGTCAGTGTATTTTACAAATTGGTTTTTTAGCATCGCACGGAATCCTTTGTCTTTTAGGTTTTCCATGAAAATATTGACCATTGGAGCGGTTTCTCCCACAATTCCTGAATCTAATAGAAACACGGCTCCTTTGCCGTCAAAACTTTGATTCGGAATACCGGTAGCCTCGATATTGTCTTTGGAATTGATTAAAATTGGGATACTTAAATAGCTGTTTAAAGGATCTAATCCGGAACTTTTTCCGTGAAAAAAACTCTCCATTTGAGAAAATATCGCTTTGAGTTGCAATAGTTTTTCGCGGGTTAAATTCTCAAGAACCGTAATTTTATCTTGGGCATATTTGTCGTAAATAGCAGCAACTAAGGCGCCACTACTCCCTACTCCGTAGCCTTGTGGGATGCTGGAATCAAAATACATTCCAGTTTCAATATCATTTTTTAATGTCTCTAAATCAAAAGTGACTAATTCAGGCTGTTCACTTTGTAAATGGCCTAAATAAGTGGCAAAACGGTTCAAGCTGGCATTGGATGCAATGGCTTCGGCAGAAGGATTTTCATCTCTTTTTAGTGCCCCGTTATAAAAATTGTAAGGAATAGACAGTCCTTTAGAGTCGCGAATAATTCCGTATTCTCCAAAGAGTAATATTTTTGAGTAAAATAAGGGTCCTTTCATATGTATTTGAAAATTAACAACTTAATAGTGGTAATTTGGTTTTGACTAATTTTAAAAATCGACGATATCGCCTCGGTTTTCTTTTTGTATAACAAGATTGATTTCCTCTTGTTGTTCCGAAGATAATTCTTTGAAAGAATTTTTTTTCTCCGATTGTAAAATGCTTTTTAGCGTTTCAATTGTAACTTTGTCATTCGTTTCCAGTATCATTTTTATCAATTCCAGTTTTTCTGATTGAAGGTCCATGATTTCAGCTATTTAGAGCTAAAGGTATGAAAAAAAATGTATTATAACTGCATTGCGCCAATTCCTAACGAATCGCAAAGGTACTGCCCATTTTGACAAAAGTCAACTAATTCTTGCTGAATAAATTGTAGTACCGTTTCGCTAACGTTTTCGGGATACAAAATATGAACATTAGCTCCGGCATCCAGCGTGAAACAAATTGGAACTTTAGTGTCGTTTCTGAATTTCCAAATGGCATTGATGATTTGCAAGGTATTGGGTTTCATTAAAATGAAATAAGGCATCGAAGTCATCATCATCGCGTGTAAGGTCAAAGCTTCGCTTTCGACAACTTTAATGAATTCTTCCAGATTTCCGCTTTCAAAAATGGAAATCAGCTTATCCAGATTTTCATGGGCCTGGGCAAATCGCCTTTCGGCAAAAGGATGATCATGCATCAAGTCATGTCCCACAGTGCTGGAAACCTGCTTTTCGCCTTTGTCAACCAATAAAATGGTATCCTGGTAATTCTTGAAGTTCTCGTGAATGGTATAAGGAAATTCCACGCCATACAAATCGGAACTGTCATTAATATTAGCCTGATTTCCCCAAACGACTACCTCGCCTTTTACACTGCGGCAGGCGCTGCCAGATCCTAATCGGGCCAGGAAAGAGGCTTTTTGATAGAAGTATTCTTCGGTCATTTCGGGATTCAGCTCTTTCTCCAGACTCATCAGATTCATCGCCAAAGCGGCCATTCCGGAAGCCGAAGAGGCAATTCCTGAACTGTGTGGAAAGGTGTTTTCAGTGTCAATCGTAAAATGATAGTCTTTCAAAAAAGGCAAATAAATTTCAATTCGTTCCAAGAATTTTTGGATTTTGGGTTTGAAATCTTCTTTGGGTTTTCCTTCAAAAAATAAATCAAAAGAAAAAATGTCTTGCTTTTCTTTCTTGGCAAAAGCCAGTTTGGTAATCGTTTTACAATTGTTCAAAGTAAAACTCACCGATGGATTGGCCGGAATTTGATTGTCTTTTTTTCCCCAATATTTTACCAAAGCAATATTACTGGGCGCGCTCCATTGGAAATTGCCTTGTTCCACATTTTGAGAATAAGGAGCAGGTATAAAATCGTTTGCTGAAAACATGAATTTTAAAATTTTGACAAAGATACCTTTTTTGGTGAATAGCTTTATTTCTTTAGTTGAATTTAATCAGTAGAAATTTTTAATTAAATTTGATCTTAGAAAAAGAATCCTGTATTAGTATTCCTATTTTAAAAATTAGTTTAATATTGCGCCTTTTTAGATGCAATCAATTAAGTTTTCTAGAGTGACTGCGCTTAGACCAGCTTAAATTGTTACTGTTTTAAAAACGTTTGATTTCAAATTTTAAAATTATCAAAATGAATAAAATTACTAAAATACTTATCGTTGTTGTGACTTGTCTTGCCATTGGTTATTTTTCTGGCATTGTGACTCGTTCCAGTATTGAAACCTGGTACCCGACATTGGTAAAACCGAGTTTTAATCCGCCAAATTGGGTTTTTGCTCCAGTGTGGAGTATGCTGTATATTATGATGGGAGTTGCGGCGGCATTAGTTTGGGATCGAATGGAATCCGATAAGGAAGCGGTGAAAAGAGCCTTGCTTATTTTTGCAATTCAATTGGCCTTAAATGCTTTGTGGTCCTATTTGTTTTTTGGATTACACAACCCGATGCTTGCCGGAATCGAGATTGTATTGTTGTGGTTATTAATTTATGAAACCTATATCCATTTTTCCAAAATCAATAAAATAGCGGGTTATTTAATCTTGCCTTATTTGGCTTGGGTTAGTTTTGCAATGGTGTTGAATGCCAGTATTTGGTGGCTGAACCGTTAGGAATTTGCTTTACAGTTTTTTAAACTCAAGATGTTTGCTCATTAAAAAATCCATCATAGACAGGACGGTGCTGCTCTCTAAAAGTGTTTTGGATTTGGGATCGGCATCACAAAATTGAAGAAAGAGTTCAATCTCATCCGGTTTTAACTTTAAAGTTTCAGTGTAAAATTTTTGATCACAGCTGCTTTTTGCCAGTGATGTAAATGGAATAGGGGGAATTTTTTTCCTGACTTTCTCTTTTTCTTTGGCAAATAGGCCAAAAAGGAGGCCTCCAATTCGCATAAAATTCATTCCATTTTCAATTGTTCCATTGTTGACTCCAATAATTTTTGGGTCTCTGGCTGCTTTTTTAATTGCTAATTCAGATAGCTTTTCTTGTTCATACGGACTGTCTAATTCCAATTGGATGGAAGGCATTGTTGTAATTAAAACTTCTTCCAGTTCTTCGGGCTTAAGAACCAATTGAATCAGGAGATTGTTTTTGTCAAGGGTATTTTGATCCATTACAATTTTTTTGATAATGTGGTTTTTCGAAACAAAAACCAGTTCATCCCCTTTTTTTACAAGTATAGAAAATTCCCCTGCGGCGTTTGTAATGGTTGTTTCTTTTGAATTGAAATTCGCAACTTCGACTTTTCCTAAAGCAAATTGTTCCTGTACAACTTTGCCACGGATTATTCTTTCGGATTGTGAAAAACCAACTTGTGCAACTAAGAAAACGAATAGCGCAGAGATATGATATTTAAGCATTTACATCAATTTGGATACAAACATATTCAAATTGGACTGATGTAGCTGAGAAATATCTTATAAATTAATGTTAATCAAAAATCAATTCTTTCTTAATTATAATTTGTATGTTTTCAATGGTTTAGTAATTTGTCAAATGTTGTTGGCTAGAATAAACCCACTCGTCCAGGCATTCTGAAAATTAAATCCGCCGGTAATGGCATCGATATTTACAATTTCACCTGCAAAATAAAGATTCTGATGCAGTTTGCTTTCCATAGTTTTGAAGTTAATTTCTTTTAAATCAATTCCGCCTGCGGTTACAAATTCTTCTTTAAAAGTACTTTTCCCATTAACCTGAAAAGTGGCATTCGTTAGCTGATGAGCCAAATTTTGCAATTGAATTTTAGATAAATCGGCCCATTTGGTTTCCGTTTCAATGCCCGAAGCCAGAACCAAACTTTCCCATAAACGGTTAGGAAAATCAAAAGGGGATTTTTTAGAAACGGCCTTTTTGGCCTGTTCTTGTTTTAAATCTTTGAGGATTTTTTCGGCCTCGTTGGTTTCTACGTCATTCAGCCAATTGATAAATATCGTAAATTGATAGTTTTTGTCATGTAAAATTCGGGCGCCCCAAGCGGAGAGTTTCAAAATTGCCGGACCGCTCATTCCCCAATGCGTGATTAACAATGGTCCTGTTGAGGTCAATTTACTGTCTTTGACTTTTACGCTGACCTGTGCCGCAACGCCGGGTAATTCTTTGATTCTGGAATCTTTGATGTTGAAAGTAAAAAGAGAAGGAACCGGATTAATAACGGCATGACCAAACTGCTGCAGCATTTCCCACATTTTTGGGTTGCTTCCCGTGGCGAGAATTAATTTCCCCACGATATAATTTTCATTTTGAGTTTCTACTTTCCAAAAATTGTCTTTCTTGAAAATCGACTGTACGCTTTGGCCTGTAAGAACTGAAATCCCCAGTTTTTGGGTGGCTTTCAGGAAGCAATCAATAATGGTTTGGGAGGAATTTGAAACAGGAAACATTCTCCCGTCGTCCTCAATTTTTAGTTCAACTCCGTGTTTTTCGAACCATTCGATAGTGTCACCGGAACAAAATTGATGGAAAGGACCTCGCAATTCTTTTTCACCACGCGGATAAAATTTCACTAATTCGTTGGGCTCAAAACAGGCATGGGTCACATTGCAACGTCCGCCGCCTGAAATACGCACTTTTTGGAGTACTTCGGCACCGCGTTCTAAAATAGCCACTTTTAGTTTTGGATTTTTTTCAACAATATTGATGGCTGTAAAAAAACCTGCAGCGCCACCGCCCACTATAATGATATCAAAATTCTGGTTCATATTCTATCTGGAAAATCTGAGATGATTCCGTTTACGTTAAATGATTTTATTTTTTTTAAATCTTCAATTTCATTGACCGTCCAAGGGAAAACCTGCAGTCCTTTTTCTTGGAATTGAGCGGTGTTTTCGGCTGTCAATAAATGATAATGCGGATGAATGGATTTTGCCCGAATAAATTTGGCGAAAGCGAAGGCCAAATCCAAATCCGTTTCTGTCAGTACCCCAAGGGGTATTGCTTCATTCAAAAAAGAAACTTGCTGCAAAGCATTCCAATCAAAGCTGGAGACCAGAAAATCAGTGTATTTCCAGTTCTTTTGTTCTACATATTTTTCGATCAAATCCACCACTTTATCAGCCGTTTCATAGCTTTTTAGCTCGATATTGATGACACATTGACGGTTTACCAAATCAAAAACTTCTGCCAGTGTGGGAATGTTATGTTTGTTTTTTATTCGGAATCTTTTCAGCTCAGACAAAGATAAGCTATTTACAAGTCCTTGGCCGTTCGTTTTTCGGTCAATGCTTTCGTCGTGAATGACCATGATTTCGCCGTCAGCGCTCAAATGTACATCCAGCTCGATGCCATCTGTATGCAGCTCAATTGCTTTTTGAAAACCAATTAAGCTATTCTCGGGTTCATATCCTTTGGCGCCACGATGACCTATTTTGAGCATTGCTGTTTATTTTTGGTAAAGGTAAACATAAAAAAAACGCCTTCATTTCTAAAGGCGTTTTGATGCGGTAATTTTTAATTTATTTTTCCAATTCTAAGACTAAAACTGATTTTCCATCTAAAGTAATTTCGGAAGTTAAATCGATTGCTTTTCCGGATAAAATATCTTTCGCAGTTTTCGAATCCTTGATGTTCTCCTGAAAACGATTGGTTTTAATCGTTTTTGCTTCAGCGGAATTGTTGATGACCACCATCACGGCCTGCTTGTCGTTATGTCTAAAATAGATGTAAACATTGTTTTCAGGAAGGTAATGTGTCATTTTTCCAAAATGAACCACCTCATTCGTTTTTCTCCATTGGAAAAGTTTTGAGGTAAAATCGAAATAGTTACTTTGTTGTTTGGTTCTTCCTTCTTTGCTAAAAGCATTGTTTTGGTCTCCTTGCCATCCGCCGGGGAAATCTTGGCGAATGTCGGCATCGCCTTTGCCTTTGTCGCCTGCCATCCCGATTTCGGAGCCATAATACAATTGTGGAATTCCGCGAACGGTAGCCAATAGTGTCATGGCCATTTGGTATTTTTTGAAATCGTTTTTATAGTTCTGATTGAATCTTCCGGTGTCGTGATTTTCGGCAAAAGTCAATAGATTGTTTGTATTAGCATATAAAAAATCATTCGTGAAATTGTCGTAAACCTTAATCATTCCATCGTTCCAAGAAGCATTGTCTTCGTTGAAAACACTGCCAAAAGCATCGTGTAACGTAAAATCCATTACGCTTGGCAAATAGGAATTATAGCTTTGAATGGCGCTGATCGGGCTGTCTTTTTGCCAGTACGACATTTGCGCCTGATCGTGCATCCAAACTTCTCCAACGATGTTAAAATAAGGATATTCATCTGTGATTGCTTTGGTCCATTTGGCAATGCCCACTTTGTCATTATACGAGTAGGTGTCGACTCTAAATCCGTCCAAATCGGCGTATTCAATCCACCAGATAGCATTTTGAATCAAATAATTCAACACCAAAGGATTCGATTGATTCAAATCAGGCATGGAAGGAACAAACCAGCCGTCCATACAATTTTTAGTATCAATTGCCGAGGCATTGCTGTCAAATTGCGTGGTCATTCTGTAATTCGATTGTGAATATCCAGGAAATTGATGCACCCAGTCATAGGTTGGTAAATCTTTATACATCCAATGTTCGGCTCCCCAGTGATTGGTCACATAATCTTTGACCAATTTCATGTTTCGCTTTTTCAATTCTGTCGAAAGACGCAAATAATCCTCATTGGTTCCGTAACGCGGATCAATTTTGTACACATCAGATTGGGCATAACCATGATAGGAATTTACGGCATCATTGTCTTCGCAAAGCGGTGTGCTCCAAAGTGCGGTAACGCCCAGTTTTTCCAGATAATCCAGATTGTTGATAATGCCATCGATATCGCCGCCATGACGGCCGTTAGGCAATTGACGATTCGCCTTTTCAGTAACCGATTTTTCGCTGTCGTTCTTTGGATTTCCGTTGGCAAAACGATCCGGCATGATCAAGTACATCATATCCGAAGCATCAAAACTTCGGCGTAAGGCGGAATTCTCTCTTCTTTGTTTTAAAGCATATTTTTTGGTGAAAGCTACTTTTTTGTTTTTCGAAAACGAAAAAACCAATTCAGATGCAGGAATGTTTTTGGTATCAATGGTTACGAAAACATAGTTTGGATTTTCAGTTTTCTGAATGTTTTTTATTGGAACGTTATTCGATACGCTAACATCATTTTGAGCGATGTTTTTGCCGTAAAACATGATTTGAAGTTCCGGATTGTGCATCCCGGCATACCAAAATGGAGGTTCGGTGCGCTGGATTTGGGCATTTGCGGAAACAGATAAAAACAGAACGAGTACGATTATTTGATGTAACAGATTCGTCCTTGTTTTTGAAAGTTGTTTTTGAATAGTCATAAATCTATTTTTTTATGTTAGACTTCTATTGAAAATGTTTTAAAAACAACACAATAGAATGTAAACCATATAAGAAATGTAAGAACATCTAACTAAACTTTTTGGAGTTTTGGTTTAAATGAACTTACATTTCTTGTGTAAGGCTTACTAAATTATTTGTTTTCGATAATGCTGATGGCATAACCTCCGCCTGGAGCAGATAATTGTGACAATTTAGATTTGTTGGTCACGGTCATTTTGCGAATAGTATAGGCTTGCGGATTCGTTTTGTAATGGGCATCCTTAGCATCTGCATAAATGGTAGCGGTATATTTTTTACCTTTTTCCAAGAAATCAAATTTGATGTTTGACGTACGGCTGGTTTCGCCGTTTACATTCCCCACAAACCAGTTGTTAGTTCCTTTTGCTTTTCGGGCAACGGTGATGTAATCTCCCGGCTCAGCTTCTAAATAATTACTTTGATCCCAATCTATGGCAACATCCTTGATGAATTGAAACGCATCCGGAAACTTATTGTAGTGCTCAATTAAATCGGCGGCCATTTGTAAAGGACTGTACATAGTCAGGTACAATGCTAATTGATTAGCAATGGTACTGTTTACATGTGATTTGTTATCCGGATTTAGTTTTGTCATATCCATTTCAAAAATTCCCGGAGTATAATCCATTGGTCCACCGATTAAACGCGTAAAAGGTAAAACAGTCACATGGTTGGGTTTTGAACCTCCAAAAGCCTGATATTCCGTTCCTCTTGCTGATTCATTCCCGATTAAATTTGGATAGGTTCTGCTGATTCCTGTAGGGCGAATCGCCTCATGCGCATTGACCATGATTTTATAGTCGGCTGCTTTTTCAAGCGCATATTGATAGTGATTGACAATCCATTGGTTATAATGATTTTCACCTCTTGGCAAAATGTCACCTACATAACCACTTTTTACGGCGTCATAGCCATTGTCTTTCATAAACTGGTACGCTTTGTCCATGTGACGCTCGTAATTGCGCACAGATCCAGAAGTTTCATGATGCATAATCATTTTTACTCCTTTTGATTTTGCGTAAGCCTGAATACCTTTTACATCAAAATCCGGATAAGGGGTTACAAAATCAAAAACATAATCTTTGGAATGTCCAAACCAATCTTCCCAACCTTCGTTCCAACCTTCAACTAGAACGGCATCAAAACCATGCTGAGAAGCAAAGTCAATGTATTCTTTGACGTGAGCTGTATTAGCTCCGTGTTTACCGTTTGGTTTGGTTTTAGTGTAATCTGTAGTGCCTAATTGTACCGAAGGCAGTTCGTCAGTATATGCCCAAGAACTTTTACCGGTAATCATTTCCCACCAAACCCCAATGTATTTTACAGGCTTGATCCAAGAAGTGTCTTCAATCTTACATGGGTCGTTTAAGTTTAAAGTCATTTTTGAAGCCAGAATCTGGCGTGCATCATCACTCACGATAATTGTTCTCCAAGGCGAATGATTTGGTGCTTGCATATATCCTTTGTCTCCGTTGGCATCCGGTGTTAACCAAGATTCGAAAACCATGTTTTTATCGTCTAAATTCAGGTGCATACAAGAATAATCAATCAAAGCTGCTTCGTGTAAATTGATGTATATCCCATCTGCTGACTTCATCATCAAAGAAGTTTGAACTCCTGTAGGTGAAAAAGATTTTTGAGAAACATTGGCAGTATAGGCCTTTTCAGATAATCCACGAATTTCAGATAATTTTGATTGGGTATAATCGTATTCTTGAGTGTCATAATCGCCCGGAATCCAGAAAGCGGTATGATCACCAGCCATCGCAAATTGCGTTCTTTCTTCTTTAATCACGAAATAAGTCAGATTTTTTTGTGTTGGAAACTCATAACGGAATCCAAGACCATCATCAAAAAGACGGAAACGAATGATAATTTGGCGGTCTGTTCCTTTTTGATTCAAAGTGACTGCTAATTCGTTGTAATGATTGCGAATTTGATTTTGCTCACCCCAAACCGGTTTCCAGCTTTCGTCAAAAGTGCTTGTTTTAGAATCAACAACAGTGAAATCATTCAACAATGATTTTGCATCGTTCTTTAGTTCCAGTCCCAGTTTACTGGATTTAATAACCTCTTTGTTTTTGTATTTAAGATTGTAGCTTGGAGTTCCATCGCTAAGCAACGAAAATTCCATGACAAATTTTCCTTCGGGGGATTTCAGCTGTTGTGCTTTGCTGTGGGTACAAAATGCAAGCAAAAAGAAGGCTGTTACAATTAAATTCTTCATGTTTCTGTTTTTAAAAAATTATAGGTTATTAATGATGCTGTTTTCAAGTTTGCGGGCCTGAATCCTTTTTCCATTGACCACAAGGGCTAAATCAGTGTCTCCGTTTACTGTAAAACTCGTTCCGTCTTGGCTAACGGCTACTTTCAAAATTTGATTTCTAAAATTAATTTTAAAAGAATAAGCCTTCCATTCTTTTGGAATTTTTGGAGAAAAATGTAAAGTGTCGTTTCTGATTCTCATTCCTCCAAAACCTTCCACGATACTCATCCAGGTTCCCGCCATCGAGGTAATATGACAACCTTCTTTGACTTCTTTATTGTAATCATCGAGATCCAATCGGGAAGTTCTCAGGTAAAAAGCATAGGCCATATCCATCTTGTCTAGCGCTGCAGCCTGAATGGAATGTACGCAAGGCGAAAGCGAACTTTCATGAACCGTAAAAGATTCATAATACTCAAAATTGCGTTTCAGTTCTTCTTTAGAAAAATGTTCTTCAAAGAAATAAAAACTTTGCAACACATCGGCCTGTTTGATATAAGGCGAACGCAAAACACGGTCCCAAGACCATTTTTGATTGATTGGTCTTTGCGAAGGATCTAAATCTTTTACAGGAACCAAATCTTTGTCTAAAAATCCGTCTTGCTGCAAGTAGATGCCTAATTCTTCTGATTTTGGAAAATACATATTATCGGCCACTTTTTTCCATTGCTGAATCTCAGCATCGGATAATTGTACTTTTTCTACGATTCGTTTGTGATCCAAAGGGAATTCTAAGGCTACTTTTTTAATTTGTTCCTGCGTATAATTGATACACCATTGAGCAATATAATTCGTATGGAAATTATTGTTGACATTGTTTTCGTATTCATTTGGACCGGTAACGCCCAAGATTACGAATTGGTTTTTATCATTAGAGTAATTGGCTCTTTGATGCCAAAAACGCGAAATCGCAATCAAAACTTCCAGTCCTTTTTCGGGAATATAAGAATAATCTCCCGTGAAACGGTGGTAATTGTAAATAGCAAAAGCAATGGCACCGTTTCTATGGATTTCCTCATGGGTAATTTCCCATTCGTTGTGGCATTCTTCACCATTCATCGTTACCATAGGATATAAGGCGGCACCATTTTTAAAACCAAGATTTTTCTCGGCATTTTCAATCGCTTTTTCAAGGTGATTGTAACGATAGGCCAGTAAATTCCGGGCGACTTCCTGATCTTTGGTAGCCATGTAAAACGGAATGCAATAGGCTTCGGTGTCCCAATAAGTGGAACCTCCATATTTCTCTCCGGTGAAACCTTTTGGCCCAATATTCAATCGGTTGTCTTTTCCTAAATAGGTTTGGTTCAACTGAAAAATATTAAAGCGGATTCCTTGTTGGGCTTTTACATCGCCTTCAATGGTGATGTCGGACATTTCCCAAATTTTTGCCCAAGCTTCAATCTGGTCATTCAATAATTGCTCGTAGCCTTTGGTTAATGCCGATTGGATTGCTTTTTCTGCTGCAACAAGGGTATTTTTATGGTTCAGCGAAACGGTGTATCCTCCTATCTTTTGAATGGATGATTTTTGGCCTTGAGCCACAATGACATCATAACTGAATTTAATTTTGTCCGGAAGGCTGTCAATTGCCGAAGGTGATATGCTCAAATTTTCTCCATTTTGCCAAATGCTGTTTTGCATAAAGGTGGTTACTTCAAAATGGGTTTTGAAGGTTTGCGCTGTTATAAAAGCTTCATTCCCGGTTTTTTTTACTTTAAGCGGTTCCCAGAATTTTTCGTCCCAATTAGCGTCTTCATTGGTCACTCCGGCATCAATGTAAGGTTTGTAAATTATTTTTGCATCCTTATTCAAAGGAGTAATTTCATAATTGATCATTCCCACTTCGTCCAAATCTATAGAAAGGAAACGGCGCACCTTAACCGAAATTTCGGTACCGTTTTTTAAAGTGGCATCGAAAGAGCGATGGTACCAACCTTCTTTCATATTCAATTCCCTACGAAAGTTTTTTATGGAAGCGCAAGTGTTTAAATCTAAGTTTTCTCCGTTGATTTCAATATCTATCCCAATCCAGTTTGGGGCATTCAAAACCTTGGCAAAATACTCAGGATAGCCGTTTTTCCACCAGCCCACTTTAGTTTTATCCGGATAATAGATCCCTGCAATATAACTTCCCTGGAAACTTTCTCCGGTATATTTTTCTTCAAAATTAGCGCGTTGGCCCATAGCACCGTTACCGATACTGAATAGGCTTTGAGACGATTTTACTCTCTCTGCATCAAATCCCTCTTCAATGATGGACCAATTGTCTGGTTTTATATAATCTTGGTTCATTCTTTCCTTTTGTTTAAAGTTTAAAAAGTGTAAGCTTTAGAAGTTTGAAACTGAGAAACTCATGACAGACTTCTGTATTTCTTATCTCTTTTTATTCTATCTTTTTATTTTCTAATTAAAGCCTCTATAAAGCTGCTGTCTATATGGGTAAAATCTTCGAAGATGTATTTGGCTTCATGCAAAACAGCTTCTTCTCCAATACCGATGCTGGTCATTTTCCCAATATTAGCCGCCTGAATTCCAGCCACAGAATCTTCAAATACAATGGTGTTTTCCGGCGAAATCCCCAATAGTTGAGCGGCAATCAGGAATACTTCCGGATCGGGTTTGGCATTTGAAACATCATTGCCATCTACGATTGCATCAAAATAGGACATGATTCCGGTTTTCTCCAGAATAGGTCTGGCATTTTTACTTGCTGAACCCAAAGCAATAGCTTGGTTTTGTTCTTTTAAGAATTTTAAAACAGTTAGCACTCCTGGTAAAATTTCACTTTGGTCCATATCAACCAAATAGGATAAATAGTCTTCGTTTTTTTGAACGAGCCATTTGTTTTTGTCTTCCTGAGAAGCTTCAATTTTTCCTAATTCTAAAATGATGTCCAGCGAACGTACTCTGCTGACTCCTTTTAATAATTCATTGTGTTCGAGTGTGAAATCGATATTTAGTTCTGTTGCAATTTTTTTCCAAGCCAAAAAATGGTATTTGGCAGTGTCAACAATTACACCGTCAAGGTCGAATATAAATGCTTTTTTAATCATGATTATTGTTTTATTACGTCATCAACATCTTTCACTTTTACCACTAATACGGCGGCAATAAGGAAACTGACTCCGCTGGTGACTAAGGCAAGTATGGCGTCGTCATGATAGACATACTTAACTAAGGGGCCTCCAATTAAGGCATTGATGATTTGTGGGATAACGATAAAGAAATTGAAAATCCCCATGTAAACTCCCATTTTCATTGGTGAAATGGAACCCGCTAAAATGGCGTAAGGCATAGACAAAATACTTGCCCAAGCGATTCCCACGCCTATCATGGAGAGGACGAGCCAGTTTTCATTGGGTACAAAATACATCGAGATTAATCCTAATCCACCAATGATTAGTGAAGCCGAATGGGTTAGTTTTCGCCCTATTTTTTTAGCGATATAGGGTAAGGCAAAGGCGTAGAAAGCCGAAACTAAATTGTAAATTCCAAATAGGACACCAACCCAGTCGCCGGCATCTTGATAAGCAACACTTTTATTGTCTGTAATGGGCAAACCATACACATGATGGGCTATGGCCGGCGTGGTAAATACCCACATTCCAAAAAGGCCAAACCAGGAGAAAAATTGAACCCAACTCAATTGTTTCATCGTAGTAGGCATTTTTCTGAAATCTTCAAAAATGTCCAATAAGCCTGATTTTTTTGGGCTAATTGTTGTTTCAAAAACTTCCTGATGGGCACTTTCATCTTCAAATTGCGCTAATTCTTCCGGAGAATATTCTTTGGTGGTCCAAATGGTGATGAGTATGGATCCAATAAGAATGATGGCTCCAATGATGAAGGACCAAATAAGATGCGAAGGAACTCCTCCGTTCTCATTTCTATTGGAAATACCCAACCAATTGGTAAGGACATAAGGAAGCCAAGAACCGATTACGGCTCCAAATCCGATTAATGCGGTTTGAACGCTGAATCCAAGGGTTCTTTGATCTGTTCTTAGATTGTCTCCCACTAAAGCTCGGAAAGGTTCCATGGCAATGTTGAAGGAGGCGTCCATAATCATCAGCATTCCGGCACCAACCCAAATCGCGGGCAATAAGGCGATGAAAATTTCGGCTTGCGGCATTAAGATTAAACCAATAGAAGCTAATAAGGCACCAACTAAAAAGAAGGGTTTTCTTCGTCCAAATTTTCCCCAAGTTTTGTCGCTGTAATAGCCTATTATGGGCTGTACAATTAATCCCATTAAAGGAGCAATTATCCAAAACCACGAAAGTTCATGCACATCGGCACCAAAAATTTGAAGAATTCTGCTGGCATTAGCATTTTGAAGGGCAAAACCCATCTGTATTCCCAAGAAACCGAAACTCATGTTCCAAATTTCCCAGAAACTTAACTTACGCTTTTCCATTATCGTAATTTAAAATGAATACGATAAGCGCGATGCTTATCAAAACTTAACTTGTTTTTCGAAGTAAAAGTAAAAGCTTTGATGGGGTAAATGTAAAAATTTATTTTAAACTTTTGTTTTTTAGAAGCAAATAAAATGCAATATTTTCAACTACAAGGTTGTAGTAATGAATATAATACAGTTTTTGTAGTATTCAGCATTCAGTTGCTAACTGCAAACGGAGGCTGATTACTAAATACTGAACACTGATCACTAAAGAGTTAATTCGTTGATTCTCTTTCAATCAGATGGGTTTCAATTACTTCAGTGATGTAATTTTCTTCTTCTTCATTTTCTGATTCTAATCTGTCGATAAGCATTTTTGCGGCTTTATTGCCCATTTTTATTCCGTTTTGACTCACAGTGGTAATGGTAGGGGTCGAGTATTTTGAAATGATTCCATCGGTAAAGGCAATAATGGATAAATCTTCAGGAACTCTCAATCCCATTTTATTGGCTGTTTTGATGCAGGTTACCGCAAAGAGTTCGTTTACCGCAAAAACAGCATCAATGGCTTTGTCTTGCAGTAATTTACTGATGATGATTTCGCAAGTATCTACATTTTCAATCTTAATAATTAGATTTTCATCAAATGGGATGCCATTGTCCAAAAGCGCTTTGATATAACCATCGGTTCTTAGTTTGCCCACGCTGACATAATCGACAGTGGTTACTAGAGCAATCTTTTTCTTTCCATTGTCAATCAGGCTTTGAACTGCTTCGTAAGCTGCTGATTTATCATCAATAATAACTTTGTCGCACAGGATTTCATTGGTAACCCGGTCAAACATGACAACGGGCATTCCTTGATTGATGACTTCGGTGATATGGTGAAAATCAGCCTTGAATTGGGTTTCTTTGGATAGCGACATGATAAAACCGTCGATACTTCCGTTAGCAAGCATTTCCATATTAAGTACTTCTTTGTCAAAAGAATCATCAGACAAACAGATGATAACGCTGTAGCCGTGTTCGTTAGCAACTTGTTCGATTCCATTAATGACAGTCGAAAAGAAATGGTGTACAATCTCGGGGATGATTATCCCTATAGCTTTCGACTTTCGGTTTTTTAAACTTAGGGCAATATTGTTGGGTTTGTAATTATAGAATTTGGCAAAAGCCTGTACTTTTAATCTGGTTTCTTCTCCAATCTCTGAACTGTCCCTAAGTGACTTCGAAACTGTTGAAATGGACACGTCCAATTCTCGGGCTATTTGTTTAAGGGTTATTTTCTTCTTCATGATAACAATTTGATAAATTTTGTTTCCGTAAATAAAGGGATTAATTATTTAGATTGTGCTAATTATATCTTCAAAAACATGTAATATATATAAAGTTTTCAACACTACCACGTTTTCGTAAGCTATTTGAAAAATGCTTTTGTCGAGCGGTCCAAAATTTACATAAATTTAACATTCGAAGTAAGAGTAAAAATCAGTAAAAACCAAATTAACTTAAACGAAAAGTATGAAAACAATTTATAAGAAGTTGTTATTTTTATTGCTGCTGTTGCCTTTTGGTGTTCTGGCACAGAATACTATAAGCGGGATTGTTCTGGATAAAACATCAGGGCAACCTATTCCGGGAGTAAATATAAATATACAGGGTAGCACAAATGGTGTTTCGACAGATTTTGACGGAAAATATAAATTATCGAATATTAAAAAAGGAGATAAAATAGTATTCTCTTTTATTGGATATAAGAACACGATAATTAATTATGATTCCCAAAAAATAGTAAATGTTTCTTTAGGAGAAGATGAGAATCAATTAAAAGAAGTAGTGGTTCAGGTGGGTTATGGAACCGTTAAGAAGAAAGATGCTACGGGATCTGTTTCTCAAATTTCTGCAAAAGAGTTTAATAAAGGAATCAATGTTACTCCTGAAAGCTTGATTAGCGGCCGTATTTCGGGAGTTAATGTTACTGGTGGAGGAGCGCCGGGAGCTAAAGCGGATATTAGAATTCGTGGTGGATCTTCTTTAAATGCTTCTAATGAGCCCTTGATTGTTTTAGACGGACTTCCTTTGAGTAATACAACTCCAAGTGGAGCGACCAGTATTCTATCTACAATTGATCCTAATGATATTGAGTCTTTTACAGTTTTAAAAGATGCTTCGGCAGCGGCGATTTACGGGTCTAGAGCTGCAAACGGAGTTATTGTTATTACGACTAAAAAAGGGACAAAAGGCGGAGTGAAAGTGAACTTCAGCTCTCAAGTTGGTGTCAATACCATTGCCAATACCGTTGATGTACTGAGTGCGGATCAGTTTCGCGCTGTGGTAAACCAAAATGGATCTAATGCCCAAAAGGCGTTATTGGGAACGGCCAATACAAACTGGCAAGATGAAATTTTTCATACCGCTTTAACTACTAACAATAATATTTCGGTTAGTGGCGCTTTATTTGATAAGTTACCTGTAAGATTATCTGTGGGAAATGTTAATAATCCGGGAATCTTAAAGAATACTTCTTTTGAAAGAACTACGACATCGATATCGTTGAATCCTGTTTTATTTGACAATCATTTAAAAATTGACATCAACGGAAATTTATCTTTTGGTAAAAACAGATTTCAAGATGAAGGAGCTGTTATAGGAAGTGCTATCGGATTTGATCCTACGCAATCAGTTTATAGTGCAAATTCTCGTTATGGAGGCTATTTTGAATGGTTAGAGCCTAACGGTAATTTACCTTTATTACCTGCAAGAAACCCTGTGGCCAGATTAAATCAGGATGAAAGAAGAGCTACTTCTACCAGAAAATGGGGGAATGTGAGGTTAGATTATAAATTTCATTTCTTTGAAGATTTAAGAATAGTTGCTGAGGCAGGTATTGATCGATTTGACAGTAAAGGATTTACTGAAGTGAGTACGCAAAGTGCATTAGGCTATCAGCCAAATGCGTTTAGTAATCCTCAAAACAATTGGGTAAATCTGGGTGATTATTCTCATTATACCGATGCGCTTCAAAACAAGAATTTAAACACTTATTTGAATTATACTAAAGATGTAGGAAAGTTTAAAATTGATGCTACGGCGGGTTATAACTACCAATTATTTCAAAAGGAAAAATACGAATCAGGAGAAACGAGACGTCCAACTCCTAATGAGGATGTGATAACTGATCCGGATATTAACTTACAATCTTATTTTGGCCGTTTAAATTTAGGCTATGACAGTCGTTATTTAGTGACCTTAAATTACAGAAGAGACGGAACTTCCCGTTTTTCTAAAGAAAACAGATGGGGTAATTTTGCCGGAGCTGCTTTAGCATGGAATGTGGCCGAAGAAGCATTTTTAAAAGACAATACCACTCTTTCGGGCTTAAAACTAAGATTTGGATACGGAACTACCGGTCAACAAGATATCTCGGCTCAGTATGACTATTTAAGAAGAGTAACTTTGGGAACCATTAATTCGCAGTATGTTTTTGGTAATACAGTTTATTCAACAGCAAGGCCTGAAGGATATAACGAAAATATCAAATGGGAAAAATTAGCAGAGATGAATTTAGGTCTGGATTACGGATTTTTTAATGATAGAATTACAGGATCGATCAACTATTTTGATAAAGAATCGAGTGATTTGTTAGCCGATATAGCGGTTCCTGATGGTGCAAATATTAGAAATCAAGGTTTCTTTAATATTGGTAGTGTGAAAACCAAAGGAATTGAGTTTAGCATTCAATCAGATATTATCAGAAATGAGAATTTAACTTGGAATGTGGCTTTTAATACGACTTATATCGATCAGAAGATTACCGAATTAGGAATTACTGTTCCGGGATTTGAAGGTTATACAACTGGAGCTATATCGGGAGGGGCAAATAATAATATTCAGATTAATTCGGTTGGATATGCGCCAAACTCATTTTTTGTATATGAGCAGTTATATGATGCAAATAAGAGGCCTATTCAAGGGGCTTATGTAGACAGAAATGACGATGGTAAGATTGATGACGGAGATCGTTACAGATTTCATAAAGCGGCACCGGACTATACCTTTGGTTTGTTTTCAACTTTAAACTACAAAAAGTTTGATTTCACGATGAACTGGAGAGCCAGTTTAGGAAATTATATTTTTGATAACGTGAGTTCAGATAAAGGCTACTTAAAAGCAGGATTAAGAAGAGATTCTGATTTGGCTAATATTAGTTCAGATTATCTAAATACAGGTTTTGATTTTGAGGATAATGGGACAAGCCGTTACTTATCTAATTATTTTGTAAAAGATGCGTCTTTTATCAAACTTGACAATGTAACTGTGGGTTATACTTTAGATAAAGCATTATTAAAAGCAGCTTCGTTGCGATTTACAGCCGGGGTTCAAAACGTTTTGATATTGACTAAATATGGCGGTTTAGATCCGGAGAAATTCAACGGAATCGATGGCAATGTATATCCAAGAGCAAGAACTTTCTTGTTTGGAGTAAATGCAAATTTCTAATAGTACATTATTAAATAAAACTTTAAAACACACAAAATGAAAATATCATTTAAATATATATCTTATTTTCTCCTATTTATTTTAGGATTGAATATGACGCTTATTTCCTGTACGGGCGACTTAGATGTGACGCCAAAAGATGATGATGAGTTTCTTTCTGAAGCCTTTTTTCAAGATCCGGCATCGTACAAACAAGTATTGGCAAAATTATATGCCGGTTTGTATGTAGGGGGTAACGATGGGGATGGAAAACCGGATATTGCCGGAATCGGAGGGGATTTCAGCAGTTATTTGAGATTGCTTTTCGTAACGCAGGAATTTACTACAGATGAAGCGATTATAGCTTGGGCGGATGGTACTTTGCCGTCATTGAATACTCAAACATGGTCGCCTACTAATGAGTTTTTAGCCGGAACATTTTCAAGAGCTTTCTATGAAATTAGCGTTGCCAATGAATTTTTAAGGCAAACTGCCGATGACAAATTGACCGCAAGAGGTGTTGATGCCAATTTGAAAGCGGAGATTGCCACTTTTAGGGCTGAGGCCCGTTTTTTAAGAGCATTTTCATATTATAACTTAATGGATTTGTTCGGTAATGTGCCTATTACTACAGAAAATGACCCTGTTGGATTCTTTTATCCTCAGCAAAAAACAAGAGCCGAAGTTTTTGATTTTGTTGAATCAGAATTGAAAGATTTAGACAATAGTTTAGTTGCTTCAAAAGCAAATGAGTATGGTAGAATTGATAAAACAGCGGCCAAATTTTTATTGGCACAAATTTATTTGAATTCTAAGGTATATACGGGTACAGATAAATTTAAGGAAGCTGCGGCATTATGCAATGAAATCATAACATCATCGGCTTATACTTTTGCTAATGTTCCTTATCAATATTTATTTTCTGCGGATAATGACAGAAACGGAGCGCAAAATGAAGTTATTTTTCCAATCATAGGTGACGGTAACGCTATCAGAGCAACTGGTGGAGGAATGAGTTTTATTATGCATGCTTCTATCGGAGGTAGTATGGACGCCGCTTCCAGAGGTATGGACGGTGGATGGCAGGGAATTAGAACGCGCAAAGAATTTGTAGCACTTTTTCCGGATGAAACCGCTACGGCAGATAAAAGAGGAACTTTCTATACTAACGGTCAAACCTTGGATATTGCTAATGTAGGGACTTTCACAAATGGCTATGCTGTTACAAAATACATCAATAAAAATTCGGATGGTACTGCTGCTAAAAGAAATGACATTCCGGACATAGACTTTCCTATGTTTAGGTTATCAGATGTGTATTTGATGTATGCTGAATGTGCTGTAAGAGGAGCAGCTGATACTGATATGACAAAAGCAGTAGGTTACATCAATAAATTAAGAACAAGAGCAAATGCTGCCACAATTACAGCTGCAGACATGAACCTTAATTTCATTTTGGATGAGAGAGGTAGAGAATTGTTTTGGGAATGCCATAGAAGAACAGATTTAATTCGTTTTGGAAAATTCACAGGCGGGGACAAAATCTGGCAATGGAAAGGCGGAACAGAAAACGGATCTGCTACTGCTTCGTTTAGAGATTTAATGCCTATTCCTTCCAGGATTATTCAAGCAAATCCTACGTTAAAACAAAACCCTGGATACAACTAACCTCTTATATAACAGTAAAATGAAAAATATATATATAACTTTAATTGCATTTATGGGACTATTAGCAGTGTCATGTAATGCGGATGATGTGGATAATAGGCCAATTGTTGAAGCTCTTTCGTCCCCTGAACTAACTGCACCTGCAACGGGAAAACAGTTTATTTTAAATGAAGATAATGCCTCAAAAGAGGCAAGCAAATTTGAATGGTCGGCCGCCAAATATTCAGCGAAAGTAGTGGTTTCTTACACTTTATTGATTGATAAAAAAGGAGGTAATTTTAGTGAAGCCAAAGTTCTGGGTGAAACCAGTAATCTAAATCAACTTAGCATTTTGGTAAAAGATTTAAATTTCAACGTTAAACAATTAGGCGGTGTAGCCGGCACGGAAGGTTTTTATGATCTTAAGGTAATGTCAAGTGTTTCTGGGGCTGTTGTTCTATTTTCTGAAAATGTCATTACAATTGCTGTTACTCCTTATAATAATAGAGTAGCTAATAATTGTGCTAATCAATATGTTGTAGGAGCCGGGGTTCCAACTGCGGGTTGGGGCTGGGGTAGTCCATTAACATTGATTTGTAATGATAATGTTTTAGTTTCAACCGCTGATTTAGTCAATGACAGTTTTAGATTTTTTACAACTAACGGAGATTGGGGATCCGGAAGAAATTATCCTTGGTATATAGCCGCAGGATATAAAATTAGTTCTTCTTTAGTAAACGCTAATGATGGGGATTCAAATTTCAGATTTACAGGAACACCTGGAAAATACCGCATTAAAGTTGATCAGGTAGCAAAAACATTAACCGTTGCGCAAGGCGAAACTGCTGCCAAATCGATTTGGTTAGTAGGAGCTGCTACTCCTGGTGGTTGGTCATGGGTCGACAATAAGGAAACGGAATTACCATTAATATCAGATGGTATTTTTGAAGTGCCATTGGTATTGAAATCGGGAGAAGCTTTTAGAGTCTTTTTTGGCAATGATGGAACTGAAAACGGAAATTGGGGTACAGGTAAAAACTATCTCTACTATGCAGGAGAAGGATATACCATTCCTTCGGAGTTAGAAAATGCTATGGATGGCGACAGTAATTTTAAATATACAGGAGTTACAGCTCTTAGAGTTTTTAAAATCAATACCATCACTAAAACGATTACATTAAACTAATATTTAATGTGATTTTTAAAAGGGCTGTCTGTAGATAGCCCTTTTTTTATAAAACTAACCAATCAACCAACTATGAAAAAAATAATACTTTTACTGTTGTTTTTTCTTCCAATTGTTGCCTCTGCCCAGCAACAAACAGTTGCTTATTCGATAAGCCCTCCAACATTTGAAGAAACAACCGCTATTACCATTACAATCAATGGGAGTAGTATTAATGAAGCCACATGGGGAGTGACAGGAAATACCCTTTATCTGTGGGCTTGGGCTTTTGGTACAGATGATACTACTCAAAAAGGAACTCCACTCAATGGGACTTGGACAGCATCTGATGAAGCGGCAAAATTTACCTATAATTCAGCAAACGACACCTATACTAAAACAATAACACCAGCGGCTTATTACAACACAACAGCAATTGGAAAAATAGGTTTTTTAATAAAAGCAAAAGACGGAACCGGAGATAAAAAATCACAGGATATTTTAGCTGAGGTTGGCTCGTTTCAAGTAACATTAACGGCTCCTGCCGAAAACAGCACTGCAATTATCACTTCAGGATCTAATTTTACAATTTCGGCAACAAATACAAATGGTACAGCAAGTTATGAGTTAAAGGCCAACGGGATACTAATAAACTCTAATGCCGGAACATCCAGTTATGTATTTAATCACACTAATATTGCTGCCAATCAAAATTATGAATTAAGTATAACTCAAGGAATCACTACGATTACTAAAAAATTTTCGGTTGTGGTCAATCCGAATACGGTTTCGGAAGCTATGCCTGCGGGTTTAGTCGACGGAATCAATTATAATACTGCCGATGCTACAAAAGCCACTTTGGTTTTGGACGCGCCTTTAAAAGATTTTGTTTACATCGCCGGAAGTTTTAATAATTGGCAACCTACATTGGCGTATGCGATGAAAAAGGACCCTGTTTCGGGGAAATTTTGGTTAGAAATAAACGGATTGGTTTCGGGAGAAAATTATAGCTATCAATATTGGGTGGTTGAAACAACGCCAATTGCAAACTCTCCCACGCTGGTAAAAACAGCTGATCCCTATTCTACTTTGGTTTTGTCTCCTTATGATGATTCCGGAATTCCAACGGCCAATTATCCGAACATGCCTGCATATCCTTTGGGACAAAAATTTGAAGTGACCGTTTTAAAAACGGGGCAAACGCCTTACAATTGGCAGGTGGCTAATTTCGTAAAACCGGAGAAAGAAAAACTGGTGGTTTATGAGGCTTTGATTCGTGATTTTGATAGCGGCCGTAATTTTCAGAGTTTAATAGATCGAATCGATTATTTTAAAAATCTTAAAATTAATGCGATTCAATTGATGCCTGTAATGGAGTTTGAAGGCAATGAAAGTTGGGGTTACAATACGTCATTTCATATGGCTTTGGATAAATTTTATGGTTCTTCGAATAAGTTAAAAGAATTTATCGATTTATGCCATCAAAACGGAATTGCAGTGATTTTGGATGTGGCTTTGAATCATGCTTTTGGAAGAAATCCAATGGTGCGCATGTGGATGAACGATCCTGATGGTGATGGTTTTGGTTCGCCAACATCGGAGAATCCGTATTTCAATACCGTTGCTAAACACAGTTATAATGTTGGCGAAGATTTTAATCACCAGCAAGCCAGGACACAGTATTATGTGAAAAGAGTCATCAAGCAATGGATTGAAGAATATAAGATTGATGGGTTTCGTTGGGATTTGACCAAAGGATTTACACAAAAGTGTGCAGCTTCAGATGAGAGTTGTACCAATTCCTATCAGCAAGACCGCGTGGATGTTTTGAAATCCTATGCCGATTATTCCTGGAGTTTGGATCCGACACATTACACTATTTTTGAACATCTGGGGACTGATGCCGAAGAGCAACAATGGGCAAATTATAAGATTTCTGAAACACCAAGTAAGGGGATTATGATGTGGGGCAATATGAACGGGGCTTATAACGAACTTTCTATGGGATATACTGCTAACATTTCCAGAATGAATAACGCCAGCAGAGGGTTTACAGCTAATCGTTTGATAGGTTATGCCGAAAGTCATGACGAAGAACGTTTAATGTACAAAAATTTACAATTTGGCAATAGTACAAATGCAACTCATAATGTCAAAAATCTGAATACCGCATTATCCAGAATGTCGGCAATAGGAGCGGTTTCACTATTGGTTCCAGGACCAAAAATGATTTGGCAATTTGGCGAACTGGGTTGGGACTCTTCTATTTTTACGTGCAATAATGGTTCGGTGAATACGTCTGCTGACGCCATCTCCGGCGACTGTAAGCTGGATACAAAACCGCAGCCGCAGTGGAATGACAATTGGTTGGCAAATACCAGTAGAAACAAAATTTATAAGAACTGGTCTACCATGATTGCGTTAAAAACCACTGAAGCTGTTTTTTCCGGAAAGGCAACAATGGCGAACATTAGCTCGTTGTATCCGAATATTAAAATAACAAATTCGGCCTTGGCCAATACAGAACTTAAAGATGTTTTGATTTTGGCTAATTTCAATGTGACTCAGCAAAATGTCACTAGTGGTTTTCCGTATGCAGGGACCTGGTACAATCTGATGGATAATTCTGCTGTTGAGGTAGCAGATGTAAACGCTCCTATTTCGCTACCGCCCGGAGGTTTTAAAGTTTATGGGAATCAGAAATCTAAACTGGTTTTGCCTCCGTCAAATTTTGAATTGGCTGCGGATAATTTTTCGATTGAATCAAAAGGAGAAACTTGTCTTGGCAAAAATAATGGGGAAATAACGATCAGTGCTAAGGAGTTTTTGGATTATACCGCCATTGTCAACGGCAAAGCGTATCCCTTTATCAATAACAGTTTGAGGATTCCTGATTTAGTTCCTGGTGTTTATGCTGTTTGTATTTCGGTAGCGGGAGAAACATTCGAACAATGCTATAACATTACGATTCCCAAAGGGACAACCGTTACTGGAAAAACGACCATTTCGTCCAATAAGGTTTTGGTTGAGGTCGAAGGTGGAACGGCGCCGTATCAAATAATTGTGAATGGGAAAGAACAATTTGAAACCACATTATCTTCTTTTTCAATAGAAGTACAAGCGGGTGATTTTTTTGAAGTGAAAACGGCAAAATCCTGTGAGGGGATTTATTCGAAAAAAATAGAAACTGTTTTGGAATTGATGACATTGTATCCAAATCCAACGGCCGGGATTTTTGAAATTACATTGCCGGGTTCTAAGGATAGCGTAGAAATAGCACTTTATAATGTGGCTTCTCAATTGATTTCAAGGAAAGTTTATTCTGTTGTCAATGCTAAAGTAGAACTGACTCTCGCCAGCCAGCCGGAGGGTATTTATTTTGCCAAAATTAATTCGGATGATCCTAAAACGCTAACCATAATAAAGAAATAATGATGAAAAAGTATCTATGCCTATCGTTTGTTTGTTTATCGATTTTTTCTTGTGGAGGCAGCGAGGATTCCGGAAATTCGATAGAAAAAGAAAACACTGCACCAACAATTCCTGTATTGCTGTCACCAACAAATAATAAATTGTGTATCGATAATTTGGTTAATTTTCAATGGGATGTTGCTGTCGATGCAGAAAAAAATCCAATTAGCTATCAGATCCAAGTGGCGAAAGACAATCAGTTTTTACAAATTGTAAAAACAAGCGAAGGAACAGCCAATGCACAAGCTATTTCTTTGGAAAAAGGAATGGCTTATTATTGGCGTGTGAAAGCAATAGACAGTAAAAATCTGGCGAGTAAGTATTCGTCAACATATAATTTTTACACAGAGGGAACTGGATTTAGCAATCATTTGCCTTTTTCTCCGGAACTGGTGTTTCCTGCCTCAAATGCGGTTTTAAATACGACATCTGTGACCTTAAAGTGGAATGCTAGTGATGTAGATGTGAATGATATTCTGCTTTATGATGTATTCTTTGGTACAACTAATCCACCTACGCAAAAACTGGGAGAGAATAAAACGGCAACCACTTTGGTTGTTGATTTGGAAGCTTCTAAAAATTATTATTGGAGGGTTGTGGTGAAAGATAATAAAGGCGGTGAAACAATGGGACAACTATGGAACTTTAAAACTAATTAGTTTGTTTTGTGAGGAATTAGCCTCTTGTTTTTGATGCCGTTTTTATATTCCGTCGACAGATGTTGAATGAAAATTTTAAGCGCCTAAACAAGGAAATTGAAGTAGACTGAATTTCATGCTATTTTAGGTGTTAAAAAAAAGCTATATTTTAGCGTATATAGCTGTTAATCAATGGTTTTAATGGTAATTTTTGAATAAATTTTGCTACATTTGAATAGATTATCTTAATTTTAGATTTACGTCTAAAAGCGCTAATAGGAAGGAAGATGTTTTATAACAATTAAAATCTGATGAGATGAAAAATTTAAATAGTATTTGGATAATAGTGATGGTTGCTCTGATAAATGTAACGCCAATGTTGGGACAATCGACTTCTAAGAAGAACAAAATTATTGCCGACAGCAAGATTGCAAAAGCCGAATTTATTAAGGCAGATCCACTTATGAAAGGGCTTTTTGAAAAAGCGTATGGCTATGTTATTTTTCCTAATGTGGGTAAAGGAGGACTTGGTGTAGGTGGAGCAGCAGGAAATGGAGTGGTTTATGAGCGTAACAATAAGGTAGGTATGGCAAAGCTGTCACAGTTGAGTATAGGTTTTCAAGCCGGAGGACAAGCCTATCGTGAAGTGATATTTTTTGAATCTAAAAAGGAATTGGAACGCTTCAAGGACAGTCGATTTGAGTTCTCAGCTCAGGTGTCGGCAGTCGCTGTAACGGAAGGAGCTTCGGCAAATGTAAAATATTCTGATGGAGTTATGGTATTTACCATGCAAAAAGGAGGGCTGATGTATGAAGCATCCGTAGGAGGACAGAAGTTCAAGTTTAATAAAATGTAGGATAATTTTACGATTGAGTAAAGGATTGATTGGAGCTGTTCTAGGATTAGCTCCTTTTTTTTGTAAAAATTGTAGAAGAAGATAAGCTTGGCTGCTTTTGGGGTTAAAAGTTACTGCATTACAGTTTAACGTCTGTCCTAATAATAAGAACTTAGCCCGATTCTTCAATTTCTTCTGCCACAGGACAACTGTTTTACAAGCTTGAATTTTTACCGCTCAATAACTTTAAAAATTGATCTGAGGTAAAGCCATCGATTATCCATTTTTGTAGGACAAATTGAGCTTGCTAAACCACAATAAGCTAATCTTTTGAAAAGCCTCTAATTATAAGAATAAACACACAAATCTAAGCTTTTAGACTAAAAAACAGCATAAAATCGCCTAATGGATAAAGCATAGTTAAAGCATGGATAGTGTATGGATAATGCATGGATAGTGTATGACTGAAGTATCAAAACGGTAAAGCGGCAATAAAACACTAAAGAAGCAGCATTCTAAGCTCTAAAAAACACTTATCGAATTCCTACAAAAAGACACTAGGATTAATTAGAAAAACAGAAGTATTTAGATCAAAATGCAGTAGAGTGAGCACTATTGAGTTATTCCTTTTTAGGCTAACTTCATTTTATGCATAATTTTTGAAATCCCACCCCTTTTCACCTGATTCCCTTTTTTATGCAATGCAACTAAAAAAAGATAAAAACAAAAAACCCGAATATTTCTATTCGGGTTTTAAAGTGGTACCTCCAGGGATCGAACCAGGGACACATGGATTTTCAGTCCATTGCTCTACCATCTGAGCTAAGGTACCGTGCTTGTTGCGGGTGCAAATATAGGATGTTTTTTTGTTTGTGCAATACATTTTTTAAAAAAAATGTATTCGTACCTTCGCAAAAACAAAAATGTAATTATGATTTTAACGGTTGATGTTGGCAATACAAGAATTAAAGGTGCTGTTTTTGAGGGGGATATCCTTGTTGAGTATTTTGTTTTTGAGAAAAATGAACTTCAAAAAAAAATTAAAAATATTTTAAAAAAATATAAGAAGACGACTCATTTGGTTGTGGCATCAGTCGGAAATATAGAAAAAGAGTCTTTTTTAGAGTTAGAAAAAGAGGTGAAAATACATTTTGTTTCGCATCAGGATTCTTTTCCGTTTGTCAACAGCTATGAAACTCCGCAAACTTTAGGAATTGATAGGATGGTTCTTGCTGCCGGAGCAACTTTGCAGTATCCTAATCAAAATCGATTGGTCATTGATGCCGGGACTTGTGTTACCTACGATTTTATTGATGAAAATGATAATTATCTGGGTGGAGCGATCTCGCCAGGGCTGCGGTTGAGGTATGAGGCATTGCATAATTTTACTTCCAAATTACCTTTGTTATCTTTGGATGAACCGAAGCATTTTATTGGGAAATCTACTTCTGAGTCAATTCATTCCGGTGTGGTGAACGGATTGGTTTGTGAGATCGATGGATTTATTAATGAATATAAAGGACAATGTTTAAAATTTATAATAATTTTAACGGGTGGGGATACAGAATTTTTGGCTAAACGATTAAAAAATACCATATTTGCCAATTCAAATTTTCTTTTAGAGAGTTTGAACCGAACATTTCAATATAAAATCAAAAATGATTAAAAAAATTATAGTAAGCACTTGTTTGCTTTTGTCGTTAGTGTCTTTTGCTCAAGAAGGAACTTCGTCTCCTTATTCTTTTTATGGGATTGGTGATGTGCGATTTAAAGGAGCGGTAGAGAATCGTTCAATGGCAGGTTTAGCAGTAGAACAAGACAGTATACATCTTAATTTAGAGAATCCGGCAAGTTTTGCTAATTTAAAACTCACTACTTTTTCTTTAGGAGGTACTTATAATACCAATAAGTTGAAAACGGATTCCAAGGCTGAAACGGCTAAAAGAACGACTTTGGATTATCTTGCTGTAGGGCTGCCTATGGGAAAATTCGGTCTTGGGTTTGGATTGATTCCCTATTCTTCAGTGGGTTATAAAGTGGAGTCTTTGGAAGCTGGGAGTAAGCGTTTTTCTGGTTCGGGAGGTTTGAATAAGGCCTTTTTAGGATTGGGTTATAAAATTACACCTAATTTCAGTATTGGTGCCGATGTGCAATATAATTTCGGAAAAATTGAAAACAGTAGGTTGGAATTTGTTACAGGAGTTCCGTTAGGAACTCAAGAGTTGAATACTGCGACTTTGTCAGGAGTCAATTTCAATGTGGGTACAATGTATAAAACGAAGATAAGTAAAAAGCTTAATTTCTTTAGCAGCTTAAATTATACCTTAGAAAGCACATTGACTTCTAATAATACCAGAAACATTTGGACCGTGAGCTATGATATGAGAGTTGATGATGTTCTTGATCAGGAAAAATTTACGAGGGATTTAAAGTTGCCTAGTAAGTTGTCTATCGGAGCTGGAATAGGAGAATCTCAAAAATGGTTAGTAGGAGCTCAGATAGTAACAGGAAGTAAAGGAAATTTAGTGAATACTTATAATGATATGAATAATGTCTCTTATGAGAATTCGATGAAGTATAGTCTTGGAGGATATTATATTCCTAACTACAATTCTTTTTCGAGCTATGCCAAGAGAATTGTTTATAGAGGAGGTTTAAAATTTGATAAAACCGGTTTAATGGTTAATTCAGAATCTGTAAATGACATAGGCTTGACTCTAGGGCTTGGTTTTCCTATATCGGGTAGTTTTTCTAATGTAAATGTTGGTTTTGAGTTAGGGAAAAAAGGAACAACTTCGTCTAATTTAGTTCAAGAAAACTATGCTAATATTAGTGTAGGACTTTCTCTTAACGACAAATGGTTTGTGAAACGAAAATTCGAATAATTTTTTAGAATCGACAATACTTGTATTTCATTTTGTCAGTATCGATATATGATTTTATTTAATAAATATAAAACAATCGCAGTAGTCATGGTTTTTGCCATGACTCTGTTTTTTGGGTGCGAAAGTAATTTTAAGGAAGTTCAAAAAATTAATTTTTCAGAATTTACTCCTAATGGTGATGCGGATAACGTTAATTTGAAATATACGGATTCAGGACTTATAAAAGCCGTTTTGCTAAGTCCGAAGATGTTGGATTTTACGAGCGTCGATTTTCCGTTTACCGAATTTCCAAAGGGAATAGATGTTACCTTGTATGATGCCAAGGCCAAGAAAACACGCATAACTTCTAATTACGCAGTTTCTTACAAAGTGACCGGGATTATTGATTTAAGGGGAAAAGTGAAAATTGCTTCCGAAGACGGGCAAGTGCTTGAAACGGAACAACTCTATTACGATCAAAAAAACGAATGGTTTTTTACTGAAAAAAAGTTTAAATTTACTGATATCAAAGGGGTTTCTAATGGCCAGGGAATTGATTTCAGTAAAGACTTTAAAATTATAAATTCACAAAGAATAACCGGCGAAGTGGAAAGCGCTGAATAAATATCTAAATTTTAAATTATGGGTTACTTAAAATACACACCGTATCTTTATCTTGTTTTTGCAGCAGTTTTTGTTTACGATGCATTTGTTAAATGGGAAATGGCCGATGCTACGCCTAAACTGAGTCTTTTAATTGCAGGACTTGCTGTTTTTATGTTTTTCTTTAGAATGAAATTCGCAAAAAGAATAGAAGAGCGCAATAAAAAACAATAATTCATGGAAATTAGTATTATAATATTGTGTCTAATATTATCTGCTTTTTTTTCAGGAATGGAAATAGCATTTATTTCTTCCAATAAAATTTATCTTGAAATAGAAAAAAAACAAGATAATTTTCTATCTAAAATACTGACTAAACTTACAGAAAAGCCGTCAAAATTTATTGCGGCCATGCTTATTGGTAACAATATTGCTTTGGTTGTTTACGGTTTTTTTATGGGTGAATTATTGATGCGATGGATCAATTCGCTCAATTATCAGTTTTCGGATGCGTTAAGCTTGTTTATTCAAATCCTGTTGTCGACATTAATTGTGTTGATCACGGCAGAGTTTTTGCCAAAGGTTTTTTTTCAAATTTATGCTAATGCATTAATAAAGTTTTTCGCTGTTCCGGCTTATGTTTTTTACCTGCTGTTTTATTTCATTTCTACTTTTTTGATCTGGGTTTCGGATTTTATTCTTAAAACATTTTTTAAAACCGAGGGAGATCAAATACAGCTTTATTTTAGCAAAATTGAGCTTGGGAATTATATCACGGAGCAAATGAGCACGGTTGAAGATCATGATGAGGTGGATTCTGAAATTCAGATATTTCAAAATGCACTGGAATTCTCAGGAGTAAAAGCCAGGGATGTCATGAGTCCCAGGACCGAAATTGTGGCCATCGATTTGTTCGATTCTGTTGCGGAGCTGAAAGATTTATTTGTAGAGACAGGTTATTCTAAAATTGTGATTTATCAAAATTCATTGGACGACATTGTGGGTTATGTACATTCGTTTGATTTGTTCAAGAAACCGCAAAGCATCAAGTCGATCGTTATTCCGGTCGAATTTGTTCCTGAAACCATTTATATAAAAGATGTAATGGATTTGCTGACCAAAAAGCGAAAAAGCGTCGCAGTAGTGCTGGACGAATACGGAGGTACTTCGGGGATTATTACTATAGAAGACATCGTGGAGGAACTTTTTGGAGAGATTGAGGATGAACACGATTCTGATGAAGAACTGATTGAAAAAGAGCTGGATGAGGATAGTTATCTTTTTTCGGCACGATTTGATGTCGAGTATTTGAATCAGGCCTACAAGCTATCGATTCCTGAGAGTGATTCTTATGGTACATTGGGTGGTTTTATTGTTGATTTTACTAAGGAAATTCCGTTAAAAGGGGAGGTAATTGTCATAGGAAACTATCATTTTGTGATAGAAGAAGCGACAAATAAAAAAATTGAATTGGTAAAAATGACCATAAAAGAGTAATTTATTTTATAAAAACATTTTTTTTGTAAAATAAAACGCTACTAGTATAAATATTAATCATATAATTGTATTTTCGCAAACTGAATATAAAATTAACAACAATAAAAATGGCAGTTTTATCAAAAATTAGACAACGTTCCGCTTTAATGATTGCAGTTATCGCATTGGCTTTATTTGCATTTATCATAGGTGATTTATTTAAAAGTGGTAGTTTCGACAGTACATCAAAAGATGTAGGGAGTATCAATGGAAAGGATATTTCATTTGAAGATTTTAGAATTAAAGTAGGTAATGTTGAGAAAAGTGGTCAAGGGATTACTGCTACAGCAGCTGCAAACAGAGTTTGGGATCAAGAGGTTACTATAGCTTTGTTGAGTTCTGAATTTGATAAAATTGGATTAAGAGTTGGAGAGAAACACTTAATGGAAGTTTTGAAAGCAGATCAAAATATTGGTAGAAACCCAATGTTTTTGAATGCTGCAGGAATATTTGATCTTGCAAAATTCAAAGAATATTTCAAAGCAAATCCTGCTCAAGCTCAATTTTTAAAAGATAGAGAAAAAGACGCTGAATTAAACGCAAAATATCAAATCTATAATACTTTGATCAAAGCAAGCGCTTTTACAACGGAAAGTGAAGGAAAGCTGAAATATGAAATGGAAGCTAACAAAGTAAACTTTGCTTATGTTGCCGGATTGTATTCTACCATCAAAGACAGTGATGTAAAAGTGACTGATGCTGAGATTTTGGATTATATGAAGAAAAATAAAAAGAAATTTAAAGCAGATGAAACTCGTGAAGTAGAATATGTTTTAATCGAAGATAAAGCGTCTGCAGCTGATGAGGCAGAGGTGAAGTCAAGAATAACAGCTTTGCTTTCAGGTAGCGTAGTGTATAACCAAGCAACGGGTAAAAACGATACTTTGGCTGGTTTTAAAGCTGCTAAAAACACTATTGAATTTGTAAATTCAAATTCAGATGTCCCTTATGATTCTACTTATGTGGCCAAGAAAGATTTGCCGGCAGTAGATGCTGATAGATTATTCAATCTTGCTCCTGGAGAAGTTTATGGTCCTTATATGTTTGGAAAATACTACTGTATTTCTAAATCTATGGGTAAAAAAGCAGGTGTAAGTGCTAAAGCAAGTCATATTTTGATTAGCTATGAAGGAACACAAGTTCCTAATAAGAAAGAGAAAAGAACTAAAGAAGAAGCAAAAGCAAAAGCAGAAGCTATTTTAGCTCAGGTAAATGCGAACCCGGATAGTTTCTTGATGCTGGCTTTCACAAACTCTGATGATTCTTCGGCTCAACAAGGTGGAGATTTAGGTTATTTTGAACAAAATCAAATGGTAAAACCATTCAATGATTTCGTATTCAATAATGGAATAGGAAAAGTAGGTTTAGTAGAAACTGACTTTGGTTTTCATATCATCAAAATTACTGATAAGCAAGACGGAATTCGTCTGGCAACTGTAGCTCAAAAAGTAGAAGCTTCTGAAGCCACTTCTGATAAAATATTTACAGAGGCAACTAAATTTGAAATGGATGCTGCAGATAAAGATTTCAATAAAGTAGCTAAAGAAATGAAGCTTACTGTCGCCGCTCCAGTTACTGTTGCTGCAATGGATGAAAACTTTGGACCACTTGGAAATCAAAGAGCAATTGTAAGATGGGCTTTTGAAGGTGATTCTAAAGTAGGTACGGTAAAACGTTTTGAAGTGGCTAACATTGGTCACGTTATCGCTAAAGTTAAGAGTATTGACGATTCAGGATTAGTTTCTGTGACTCAGGCAAGACCTTATGTAGAATCAATTCTTAAAAACAAGAAAAAAGCGGAATTAATCAAAGCCAAAATGACAGGAAGCTCTTTGGAAGCTATTGCAAAAACAGTTGGCGCAACAGTGCTTCAGGCTGCAGATGTAACTATGGATAATCCAATGTTAACAGGTGTAGGTTTAGAGCCTAAAGTGGTAGGTAATGCATTTGCTTTAGCAGCAAATAAATTATCAGCTCCAATTGAAGGAAATACAGGAGTATATGTTGTGAAAAACATCAGTACTGTAAAAGCGCCTGCTTTGAAAGATCATGCGCCTTATGTGGCTAAATTAAAAGCACAGTCTGCTGGTGATGTAAACAGAGTTTTACCAGCTCTTAAAAACAGTGCAGAAATTAAAGACAATAGAAAACAATTTAATTATTAATTTCACTTAAGGTAAATTACTAATTCACTCATAAAAAAACCGATACGCATTGTGTATCGGTTTTTTTTTATGCATTTATTTTAAATAATTCGGCGCAAAAAGGAATGGGCTTAGTTTAGCTTAAAATCATGTCTTTGTAAGTGATAATGGTGTCAAATCCTTTTGAACTAAAATAAAGGCTGGGATCTTCTTTAGAAACCACCATAATGAAATCGCCTCCCCAAGCTCCCAAGCTTTTTATCGCTCCTTCAAAATCAGGAAATAAAGTTTCTTTGATCGTGCTTGTTTCCAATACATGACTCATCAAGGCTTCGTGGGTGCTTATGGTTTCTGCAAATAGGTTCAAATCGTTCGTATGTAAAAGGATTTGAGTTAGTGCTTCAATTTTTTTAATGGTCTTTTCTGGTTTGAAACTTTTGCTGGTTTGGTATTTAGCTATGGCTGATTTGCTGTTTTGTTTTTTATTGAGATAAACAAAATAGATGTTTTGGCTGAAGTCAGGAGTAAAAATTACTTTTTCGACCATAGGTTTTCCTTGCTCTAAATGATACAAAACAGGAAAATTATTTTGAGCACAAGCAATATCGTAACCGCTGCCTCCAAAACTATTATTCAATAGTTCAAATGCATCTATTTGCAGCCATTGTGCAATATTGTTGATTAGCGTGGACGAAGTTCCTAATCCCCATTTTCTGGGGAAAGTAAGTTGGGTGGAGATGGTGTAACCCTTGGACGTTTGTATGAAATCAGGATTTAGTAGAAAAGCTTGGTGTAGAATTTCTAATAAGGTTGTTTTTACGGATTCCATTTCCGGTATCTGAAAAGATGAAATTTCGGCAAATGAAATGTTTTCATCAAACCAGATTTTTCCATCTGAATCATAGCTTTTCCAAGTTATTTCTTGGTTTTTACCTTCGCCAATAATTAAATTTTGGCCAAATTTAGTAGGTAGGGCAAAAGCTTTGGCGCCATCGAGAACCAGATATTCTCCTGTGATTAATAGTTTTCCGTTGCTGTAAAATTCTTGTTTCATTTTTGTTCTTTTTAACCCTTCCAGAGTTTTAAACTCTGGAAGGGTTTTCTGAAAGCGATAATTATTTTCTTAAATTTTCAATCAATTCAACAACGGCACTGTGCGAAACGGCATTCAATTTAAAGTGCTTTTGAATTAAGATGCGTTCGTCTTCATTTGCTTCAAACTGATTTAAGATATTGTTCAAATGCATTTTCATATGTCCGTCCTGAATTCCTGTGGTGGTCAACGAGCGCAAGGCAGCAAAGTTTTGTGCTAGACCGGCAACTGCAACAGTCTGCATTAGTTCTTTGGCAGAAGGATTCTCGAGCATTTCCAAAGATAGTTTTACCAGTGGATGCAAAGAGGTTAATCCGCCAACGGTTCCTAGTGCTAAAGGAATTTCGAGCCAGAATTTGAAAATGCCATTTTCGATTTTGGCATGTGATAAACTGGAATAATGACCGGATTTTGCGGCATAGGCATGGATTCCTGCCTCAACTGCGCGAAAGTCATTGCCAGTGGCAAGCACCACGGCATCGATTCCGTTCATGATTCCTTTATTATGGGTTACGGCACGATAGGGCTCTACTTCGGCAATCTGAACCGCCTGAACGAAGCGTTCGGCAAAGTCTTGTGGGTTTGTGATGTGTTTTTCTGCTAAATCCTCAATTGGGCAGGAAACTTCGGCACGTACAATACAATTGGGAACATAATTCGAAAGTATGCTCATGATGACCTGAAGTTCTTTTTCGGAAGCAGTAAAAAGTTCGTAAGATTGGGCTTCTTGTTTTAATGTTTTGGCAAATTGTTCCAAACAGGAATTGATGAAATTTGCTCCCATGCTGTCTTTGGTTTCAAAAGTTGCATGAAGTTGAAAATAGTTATCCAATAAATCGGTTTTGTCTTTCAGGATAATATCCAGGATTCCGCCACCTCTTTTTTGCATGTTTTTTGTGATGCTTTTCGTTTCCGAAAAAAACTTTGCTTTTGTTTGGGCAAAGAATAATTCTAATTTGGAAACATCACCTTTAAACAAGAAGTGCACTTGACCTATTTTTTCAGTATTAATTACTGTAGCTTTAAATCCTCCTCTTGTAGACCAGAATTTAGCTGATTTAGCTGCGGCGGCAACCACGGAACTTTCTTCAATTGCCATCGGAATGGTTTGGTATTTTCCATTAATGAGGAAATTAGGCGCTACACCAAGGGGTATGTAGAAGTTACTGATGGTGTTTTCGATGAATTCATCGTGTAACTTTTGTATTTTCTCGTCTGAATTCCAATAGTTTTTCAGTAAAGTTATGGCTTCAAGGGGCGTTGAAAAGTATTCTTTGGCAATCCAGTTTATTTTTTCTTCTTTGGATAGTTTTGAAAATCCGGCAACAGGCTTATTCATTTTCAATAGATTATAATGTAATTAGTGGCAAAGATACGTTTTTAGCGGTTTTATTAATCATTTTCTAATCGTCATTAATACGAGCTTAAAAATATTGTTTTTAATATTTAACATATAAAATGTTATGTAATTGTAATTTTTTCACTAAAATTGGGGTCTTTTTTATATATAAATCAATAGTATGAATTCTAAGCAAGTTACGGTCTTATTTTTATTTTTATGTTTTTCCGTTTTTGGACAACAGAAGATATCAGTTGAGGAAATTTATAACGGTACTTTCCGTGCCCAAGGAATGGACGAATTGCAGTCCATGAAAAATTCTAACCAGTATACGGTCTTGAATTTCAATAGGGCAGCACGGTCGATGCAAATCGATTTGTATGATTTTGCAACCCTTAAGAAAACATCTACACTCATTGATACAAAAAACCATTCTGGTTTACCAATGATCGACAGCTACACTTTCGATGCTGCAGAAAAAAATATTTTGTTAGCCTGTAATACGAAGCAAATTTTCCGTCATTCCTTTACTGCTGATTACTATTTATATAATACGACAACTAAAGCATTGACAAAATTATTCGATTTTCAGGTGCAAGAACCTACTTTTTCACCTGATGGGAAAAAGATTGCTTATGCCAAAGAAAACAATCTTTATGTTTATGATATCGATTCAAAAGCAACGGTTCAAATCACTACTGACGGCAAGAAAAATGCGGTTATCAATGGAATAACGGACTGGGTTTATGAAGAAGAATTCGCTTTTGTAAGAGCATTCGATTGGAGCAAAGACAGTAAAAAACTGGCTTATATTCGTTTTGACGAAAGTCAGGTTCCTGAATTTTCGATGTCGATGTTTCACAAAGATTTATACCCTACCATTGAAACTTTTAAATATCCAAAAGCCGGAGAGAAAAACTCTTTAGTGTCCTTGCATATTTATGATGCGGCTTCTAAAGGGACTCAAAAAGTAGATTTGGGGAATTACAATGATTTTTATATTGCCAGATTGAAATGGACTAATGATGCTAATGTTTTATCGGCACAGGTTTTAAATCGTCATCAAAACAATTTAGACTTATTGTTTGTTGATGGAAACACAGGCGCATCAAAAGTGGTTTTGAATGAAAAAGATAAGGCTTATGTGGATGTAACTGATAATTTAACTTTCTTAAAAGACAACAGCTTTATTTGGACAAGCGAGAAAGACGGTTTCAATCATATTTATCTCTACGATAAAAATGGTAAATTGAAAAACCAAGTGACCAAAGGAAACTGGGAAGTGACTAATTACTATGGTTTTGACGAAAAAACAAATACTATTTTCTATCAATCGGTAGAAAATGGTTCCATTAATCGTGATGTTTATAGAATAGGACTTAACGGAAAAAACAAAGTGCGTTTGTCTACGGGAACCGGAACAAGTGGCGCTACCTTTAGTCCAAACTTTCAGTATTTTATTGGAACTTTTTCTAATGCCACACAGCCTGTAAGTTATACTTTGAATGAGTCTAAAGCGGGCAAACAACTGCAAGTTATTGAAAATAATGCAGCATTGGCTTCTAAATTAAAAACCTATGACTTGCCTACAAAAGAGTTTTTTGTTCTAAAAACGGAGAAAGGAATTGAATTGAACGCTTGGATGATTAAACCGAAAGATTTTGATGCCAACAAAAAATACCCGGTTTTTATGTATCAGTATTCTGGACCAGGTTCTCAGCAGGTCGCTAACCAAGGTATTGGCAGCAATGATTATTGGTTTATGATGCTGGCGCAACAAGGTTATATTGTAGCTTGCGTTGACGGAAGAGGAACCGGTTTTAAAGGAGCCGATTTTAAGAAAGTGACGCAGCTGCAGTTAGGGAAGTATGAAGTGGAAGATCAAATTGATGCCGCTAAAGTGATTGGGAATTATTCATTTGTGGATAAATCCAGAATAGGTATATTTGGCTGGTCTTATGGTGGATTTATGGCTTCGAATTGTCTTTTGAAAGGGAATGATGTTTTTAAAATGGCCATTGCTGTTGCTCCAGTGACCAATTGGAGATTTTATGACAGTATTTATACCGAAAGATATATGCAAACGCCACAAGAGAATGCAAGCGGTTATGATGAGAATTCGCCTATTAACCATGTGGATAAATTGAAAGGAAAATTTCTTTTGATTCATGGAAGTGCAGATGATAATGTACATGTACAAAATTCGATGCAAATGATGGAAGCCTTAATCCAGGCTAACAAACAATTTGATTCTCAAATTTACCCGGATAAAAATCATGGGATTTATGGTGGAAAAACCAGAGTTCAATTGTATAACAAGATGACTAATTTTATTAAAGAAAATTTATAAAACCTAAATGAATACTACAAGTCCAACTTTAGAAGAAATTCAAAATTTTGAAGGTAAATATCCAAAACAATTGTGGTATTTGTTTTTTGTTGAAATGTGGGAGCGGTTTTGTTTCTATGGAATGCGTGGAGTTTTAACCATTTTCATGGCAGACCAAATTTTAGGATTGGCCTTGTCTGACAAGGAAGCAAATTTAAAATATGGAGCGATTCAGGCTTTTGTATATGCTTTTACTTTTATTGGAGGAATTTTTGCAGATAAAATTTTAGGGTTCAAAAAGTCACTTCTTTTTGGCGGAACAGTGATGATTCTTGGAAATTTAATAATTGCATTTTCTCCACAAGGATTTTTCTATTTAGGGATTACATTGTCCATAATTGGGACAGGTTTTTTTAAGCCAAATATTTCTTCAATGGTTGGCGAGCTTTATAAAGAAGGGGATAGCCGCAGAGATGCCGGTTTTGGATTGTTCTATTCCGGGATTAATATTGGAGCATTATTAGGAGGAGCCCTTTGTGTTTATTTAGGAACAAGTCCTGACTACGGCTGGAGTTACGCCTTTTTATCGGCTGCAATTGTAATGGTTATTGGTTTGATTACTTTTTTATTAACCAAGCATTCATTAGGTCCTATTGGTGATTCACCTTTGTTAGCTTTAGACTCTTCTAAAAGAACAACAAGGGAAATTGCGGTCTATGTAGGAGCTTTAATTAGTATTCCATTGATTTTTATAATGATTAAAAATACGGATTACACAGATTACTTTATGTATGCAATTGGGCCATTGGCCGTTTTGTATTTTCTATATGAAACGTTTAAAGAGAAAGATGCCGCATCGAAGAAAAAGTTAATAGCGGCATTTATTTTTATTCTTTTTTCTGTTGTTTTTTGGGCATTTTTTGAGCAAAGTGGTGGTTCATTAGCTCTTTTTGCAAAAGATAATTTACATCATAACTTGTTGTTTTTTGAAATTAATCCCAATATTGTAAACAACACATCCAATTCATTGTTTGTTATCATTTTTAGTCCAATAGTGGGATTGTTATGGCTTGCTATGGCAAAAAAGAAAATTGAACCTAATACTGTGATTAAGTTTGGAATTGGCTTTTTGTTTTTGGCAGCGGCTTTCTATGTTTTCTATTATACTCGGTTTTTTGCCGATGCGCAAGGGATGACTTCGTTAAATGTTTTTACTTCGGCTTATTTAGTAATCACATTTGCTGAACTGTGTTTATCTCCAATTGGATTGTCAATTATGACCAAATTATCTCCCAAAAGATTGTCAGGGATGATGATGGGGATGTGGTTTTTGGCAAGTGCCTATGGACAGTATGTTGCAGGTTTATTAGGAGCAGGGATGTCTTCTCCAGATGAAAGCGCATCTTTAATCACAAAATTAGAAGGCTATACAGAAGGCTATTATCAATTGGCAGTATACGCTTTAATTGCGGGGTTGCTGCTAATAATAGTTTCGCCACTGATCAAAAAATTAATGCAAGAAGTTAAATAAGAATACTAATCTAAAATTATATTATGTCAAAAACCAGTGTAGTGGATTATTCAAAATCGAATTTATTCGGTCATCCAACCGGATTATTTATATTATTTCTTACAGAAATGTGGGAGCGCTTCTCTTATTATGGAATGCGTGCATTATTGGTTTTGTATATGACAACTGAAACATTGGGGGATGTAAGAGGGCCAGGATTAGGCTGGACTAGTCAAGAAGCATTAGCTTTATACGGTTGGTATACAATGTTAGTATATGTAATGTCAATTCCAGGAGGTATGATTGCCGATAAGCTCGTTGGGCAAAAAAAGGCGGTTCTTTTGGGAGCAATTATTCTTTGTTTGGGACATGGTGTTTTGGTATTGACCGATACATGGGCATTTTATACCGGTTTAGGATTAGTAATATTGGGAGTGGGTTTATTGAAGCCAAACATTTCAACAATGGTGGGAGGTTTGTATCCTCAGGGAGATATTAGAAGAGATAAAGGGTTTAGTATTTTTTATATTGGTATAAATACGGGTTCCTTGCTGGCAACCATGGTTATTGGTTTTGTTGTGGCTCAATGGGGATGGCATGCAGGTTTTGGTTTAGCGGGTATTGCTATGGTTTTGGGACTTGTTGTTTATTTATGGGGACAAAAATACTTAACACATGTTGGGAATTTTGAAGTGAAGCAAGCTAATACGGTAGATGAAAGTTCGTACGGACATCTTTTTAAGAACCTCCTTAAATCCCAAAATCAATTGTTATTTACAGTTATTCTTTCGGGTTTATCAATCTACGGATGGTATACTTTAGGATGGGGTTTTGGTTTGCTGTTTTTCTTTCTGACAATAATTACGGCTTTGATGATGATGATTTATAAAGAACTGACTTCTCAACAAGATAAGGACCGTTTTATGGTTTTGCTGTTGTCCTTTATTATGGTCATTATATTTTGGGGCGCATTTGAGCAAGCAGGTGGTTTGATGAATTTGTATACCGATACTAAAACGGACAGAATGCTTCTAGGTTGGGAAGTGCCAACGGTGATGTTTCAAAGTTTGAACGCCGGTTTTATAATTCTTTTTGCAACAGTCGTTGCCGGATATTGGGCTAAGCGCAAGTTAAAAGGCAGTGAAGCTTCTTCATTGTTTAAAATGGCAACAGGTATAATCATTATGGGTTTTGGTTTCTTATTTATGGTTTTTGCTGCGATGGAGTTTGAAAAATCAGGAACATCAAGTATGATCTGGTTAGTATTAGCCTATTTGTTCCACACTATTGGAGAGCTGTGTCTGTCACCTGTGGCGTTGTCATTTATTACTAAATTATCTCCTGTGAAGTATGCTTCATTGATGATGGGGGTTTATTTTGCCGCAACGGGATTAGGGAACAAAGTAGCTGGGATAGTAGGAGAATCGGCTAGTAATTTGGGGGAATATTCAGTGTTTTTAGGAATATTGGTTTTCACAATAATTATCGGTTCTTTGTTTATCATGCTGTTGAAACCATTGAAACGCTTAACTCACGGAGCAGAAGATAACGAAAAATAATAGCTTTAAAATAAATATATAATTTAATAATATGAGTCAGAATACTACAGACCAGTTTTTTAATAATTCCGTTTTAGGACATCCAGCCGGATTATTCGTTTTGTTTTTCACTGAAATGTGGGAACGTTTCTCATTCTATGGAATGCGTTCTTTGTTAATTTTATTCTTAACCACTTCATTTGCCGATGGCGGTTGGGAATGGACTCGTGAAAATGCATCTGCTTTATTTGGTTCTTATGTAGGTTTAGTATACTTATCCACAATGATGGGGGGTTACTTTGCTGATAAGGTAATCGGTTTTAGATGGGCTGTTGTAGTTGGTGCTGTTTTAATGACCCTTGGACACGCTTCGATGGCTGTTGAGACGGAGTTTTCTATTTATTTGGGATTATTATTATTGGTTTTTGGAAATGGTTTTTTCAAGCCTAATATGACTTCTATAATTTCCGAAATGTACAAGGATCGTCCAGAGAAAAAAGACGGAGCTTATACCTTGTTTTACATGGGAGTTAATGCCGGTGCTTTCTTCGGGATCTTACTTTGCGGATATTTAGGAGAAAAAGTAGGATGGAGTTATGGTTTCGGACTAGCTGGAATTTTTATGTTCTTCGGAATGTTACAATTTTGGTTGTCACAAAATATATTTGGAGATATTGGTTTAAAACCAAACAAAGAAAGTGTAGCTAAGGCAGCTGCTTTGGATACGGATAAAAGAAATCCTTTTACTTCTTGGCAATTGGTTCTTATCGCCATATCTTCTATTTTAGGTTTGCTTTGGATTTTGAACGATCCTGCTTCTAAAATTTCAGGAGGTAAAGTGAATGTTTTTGGCTTCCTGGGTGAAAATGGAAATTCGATTGCTATTGTTTCTGCATTGGCTTTGTTCATCATTTTATTGGTTTACCGATTTACACAATATTCAAAAATTACAAGAGAAAAACTAATTGCGGTGACTTTCTTTGCGTTCTTGACGATTTTCTTTTGGGCCATATTCGAACAATCTCCAAACAGTTTGACCATTTTTGCAAATGATTATACGAACCGAATTTTGGAAGGAAACTGGAGCGTTGTTTTCTTGGTTATGAATTCCTTGATTACGATTTTACCATTAACGATCATTTCATATGTTTTGTATCTGATGTTTAAACGAACATTTAAAGATTATGCCTTGGCTAATATAATTTTAAGTGTGAGTTTTGTCATTATTTGGACTATTGCAATTTGGATGTTGGCCAAAGATTATTACACTGCCGGTTATTTAGATTTATCAGATGATACATTGGCATTATTAAAAATTGATAAAGTAACTACGGCTTTAACGGAAGTTCCAGCTACCTGGTTCTCTACGCTAAACTCTTTGTTTATTATTACTTTGGCGCCTTTATTCTCTAAATGGTGGGAAAGTAAATACAATCCTTCTGCTAACTTGAAATACGGTATCGGGATGGGATTATTAGCCTTAGGAATGGCTTGTATCGCTTTTGGAGCCAATGGAATTGAAGCGGGTGCAAAGACAGCTTCGGTAAGTATGATTTGGCTTATTTTAGTATACTTGTTCCATACTATGGCAGAATTATGTATTTCTCCGGTAGGCTTGTCTTATGTGAGTAAATTAGTTCCTGCAAGGATGATTGCTTTCATGTTTGGTGTTTGGTATCTTGCAGTGGCAATTGGAATGAAAGGTGCGGGTATGTTTGGTGAAAATATTGATAAAATTGCCGATGAACATGGATTGAGTTACTTCTTCTGGATGTTAACGATCATTTCATTAGTGGTTGCTTTATTTTCGATTGCAATGACTCCAGTGATTAAAAAATTAATGCATGGTGTTCGATAAACTTTGGTTTGGTTTTTGAGAAATACTTTTATAAAAATAGTAACAAATGAAGAAGATTTTTATCACATTATTGCTTTTGATAGGTTCTTTTGCAGTAGAAGCCCAAGAATTAGTTTGGCATACTGATGTCAATAAAGCAATTGAAATTTCAAAAAAAAGTAAAAAACCTTTGTTGTTGTTTTTTACAGGAAGCGATTGGTGCGGTTGGTGTATTCGATTGCAAAAAGAGGTTTTAAAAACCGCCGATTTTGAGAAATGGGCTAAAGAAAATGTGGTTTTGGTAGAATTAGATTATCCAAGAAGAACTCCGCAGACTCCAGAAATTAAGAAACAAAATGACGAATTACAGAAAGCTTTTGGTATTCAAGGCTATCCAACGATTCATTTTGCCAAGGTGACTAATAAAGCAGGAAAAGTCAATTTTGACGGATTAGGAAGTACAGGTTATGTTGCAGGTGGGCCAGTTGCTTGGCTTGAAGTAGCAAATGGTATTCTCAAAAAAAAATAACGTCAATTTAATATATAAAATCCCTTTTCGGCAGTTGCGTGAAAAGGGATTTTTTGTTTTTCACAACTTGCTTTCCAGTAGTTTTGAATCGTTTTTTGATTCGAGGCATCGGCAATAACTATTTTTGGCCTTAGAGTTTCTAACATTCGTTCCAGATTTATTTTTGGTGATTGAGTAAGCAGTAGGACGTCCGGATTCACGTTTTTTGGATAAACGGCAAAGCTGTCGATAACAAGAATTTTTGTTCCCTTGTAATACAATACATTTTTTAGTTTTTCTTTTACATTCACCGAAGAAAAGTTTGCCACTAAGTAAGATTGAAGAATATTAGTTTCACTAGAGTTTTTTAGGATGCTGTCATTAGCGTATACAATCACATTGTTGCCATGGCGTTCCGTAATTAATGTGTTCTTTTTTAAGTTAAAAACGAGCCATTCTTGTTGTTTTTTGATGTTCCATTGGGTTGTCATAAAGGCAAGTTGAATGCCTATGATGGCCATTAATGCTATTATAAGTTTTTTGAAATTAGGGTTTTTAAAGTAGATTATAATTGCAATAATCGCTAAATAGAAACTAATTAATAAGTAGATGTTTAACGGAATATCCTTGATTATGAACTGTTCGAATGAAGCAATGAAATTTACAATTTTATTTAAACAGTAAATACTGTATTCAAATGGCTTGGCAAATAGCAGAGGGACATAACCCAAAGAGGCCAAAATCATGACTACTATTCCTAAAATCATGATGAAGTTCAGCAAGGGAATAATGGCTAAATTAGTCACAAAGAATAAGCCCGGAAATTGATGAAAATAATAAATGCTTAGTGGTAAAGTGCCTAGTTGTGCCGCAAAAGAGACCGTTAGTATTTCCCAAAAGTAATTTAGTGCCTTAGGTTTTGGCTTCCAAATAGCGCTTAATAACGGTTGAAACCAAATAATGAAAAACAAGGCAATATAGCTTAGCTGAAATCCAACATCAAAAAGAAAAGAAGGCTGAAAAAGTAGAATAAGTAAAATCGAGACTAATAAAGTGTGATAGATATTGACAGTTCTTCGAAGAGAATAGCCAATTGCTACAAAGGAGAACATAGTTACTGATCGCACAACAGAGGGTGCTAAGCCCGCAATTATAGCAAATGACGACAAGGAAAGTAAGATGATTAATAATTTTAGGAATGCTCCTTTTTTGGTATTGGGAACGGGTTTCAGTAGAAAGCTGACAAAAAGAAATATAAATCCAATGTGAAGCCCTGAAACGGACAAGATGTGAATGGCGCCCGCATATTGATAATCTTGGTTGATTTCCGGAGAGATATCTTGCCTCTGCCCCATAATTAAGGCAATGGCAACACTCAATTCGGTTTTACTAAATCCGCTTTTCTCTAAATTATGAATAATGTTGGTTCTTAATTTTGAGGTGTAATACCAAATGTCTTTTATGGGTATAAGACCTATTTCTAGCTTTTCACGGTCAGAGTACAATTGGGCATAGATTTGCTTGTTTTCCAGATAAGCGCCGTAATCAAATTGGTTTGGATTGTTCGGAGATTTATTTTTATACAAGATTCCTTTAATGCGTAATGTTGTCCCCACTTCCAATGGGAGATTTAGACTGTCTTTCGGGATATTCAGGATAATTCTACCTGTATATTTTTCATCGTTGATTTGATTGATAAGAGCGATGTATCGGTCGTTAAAGTTTGAATTTTTTAATTTTTCTCTAATGGTGATTGATACGGTTTGTGGTTTATGAAACGCAACATTGTTATGCGTGTAATGGTTTTTTTGGTAAGCATCGGTTTGCGTAATTTGAGTTGCGGCTCCAATAAAAAACGATACAAAATAGGTCGCTATTCCGAAATAAATGGTTTTGTCGAAGGTCTTTTTTTGTAAAAAGTAGCTGATTATAAAAAATAAAAAAGCAATAAAGAGCAAACCAAATACAAATATTGGATTTGGTTTTAGATAAAAGACGGCTAGTATTCCTAAAATAAAGCCCACTGTAATTCTCGCCAAAGGGAATTGAAGTACTTTCATAGTTCTAAAGTACAGCTTTTTAGCGAAAAAGATATAGTTTGTTTTTGAAAGATTTTATTGAATAATACGATTCAATTGAACAAAAGCCTTTTGGTAATAAGGTTCTTTTGTAGAGGATACGATAACTCCTTTTGAGGTAGAAGAATGTACAAAAAGGATTTCATCATTGGCTACTTCGACAACAATTCCTACATGATTGATTTTGGATCGGTTATTTGTTTTAAAAAATATCAAATCTCCTTTTTTAGCTTTTTCGATATTCTTTCCTAGTTCAGTTCCAATTTTTGACTGTTCAAAAGAGGTTCTTGGAAGTTGGATGTCGTACATATTAAAAGTGGAATATACTAGTCCGGAGCAATCGTAACCTGATCTTGTGGTGCCAGCCATTTTGTAACGTACGCCAATATTTTCTGAAGCAGAATTGATTATTTGCTCTACTAAAAGACTTGATTTATCCCTGTTTTTATTAGAAGTCGAATTAGAAACGGCTTTAGAAGAATTACAGGAAGTAAAAATAACGACTAGCAATAACAGATAAAATAGTTGTTTCAAAAGAGGTGTTTTTTTCGAATTAATATTATTTAAGATCGGCAACAATTAATTGGGCCGTTTTTTCACTAGCGCCTATTCCGCCTAGTTTTTTCTCTAGCAAATCATACTTTTCCAAAAGCTGTTTGCGGTATTCGGGTTGCAGTATTTTTTCTAATTCCTTTTTGATGTTTTTCGTATCAAATTGGTCCTGAATTAACTCAGTTACCACTTCTTCATCCATAATAAGATTAACAAGCGAAATGTATTTTAAGGTAATAATGCGTTTGGCGATTTGATACGAAGCCCAACTGCCTTTATAGCAAACGACTTCTGGTACTTTGAAAAGTGCCGTTTCAAGTGTAGCTGTTCCAGATGTTACCAGAGCTGCTGTCGCATTTTTCAACAAATCATAGGTTTTATTGGAAATGAACTTAATGTTTTCGTTAGAAATAAAGGACTTATAAAAATCATATTCCTGACTTGGAGCACCGGCAATCACAAACTGGTATTCCGGAAAATCATTGACAACACTCAGCATTACCGAAAGCATTTTAGTGATTTCTTGTTTTCTGCTTCCAGGAAGTAAGGCAATAATAGGTTTGTCGCTCAGTTGGTTTTCCGCCCTAAAAGTCGTTGGATCAATGCTTGCTTGGTTTTGAATGGCATCAATTAATGGATGTCCTACGAACTCTACTGGAAAATGGTGTTTGTCTTCGTAAAAGTTTTTTTCGAAAGGCAAAATAACATACATTTTGTCTACATCGCGTTTAATAGCTGTAATTCTGTTTTCCTTCCAAGCCCAAATTTGAGGAGAAATATAATAATGTGTTTTGATTCCTAATTCTTTGGCCCATTTTGCGATACGCATATTAAATCCCGGATAATCAATGAAGATGATCACATCAGGCTGGAATTCAAGAATGTCTTTTTTGCATATTTTAATATTGCCAAGAATCGTTTTCAGATTGAATAGCACTTCAACAAATCCCATAAAAGCCAATTCCCGATAATGTTTTACCAAGGTACCGCCCACTTTTTGCATTAGGTCACCACCCCAAAATCGAATGTCGGCATTTACATCCTCCTTGTATAAGGCTTTCATTAAATTAGAACCATGTAAATCGCCTGAGGCTTCACCAGCTATAATGTAGTATTTCATTTTTGAGATAGTCAATGGGTTAAAAAATTTTCGATACCAAAAATAGGTATTGATAGTGCATCAATCAAGCGAATTGAATGTTATTTTTATACAAACAAAGTAAGAATCGTCATTATAATAACGGCCAATATAACGCCACGAGCCATCAGTTCTTGGTTTAATTTCAGTAAAACTGCAAATGCAACTAAGTCTAGAATGGATCCGAGGGTGATTAATTTTCCTAGTGAACCTTGTGATTTCAGGATGTAAAATCCGTTTACAAAATCATAAGGGGTGAAAAAAGTTATAAAAATAAAACAGCCGGCAATTGCTGCCATAAAGCCAATTAGTAGTCCGATTAATAAATCAATTTTATTCATTCCAGTTCCAGCAGTTAAGTTGTTGCGTGGCGTGATGCGCCGTCAAATCAAATTGAACGGGAACCACAGAAATATAACCGTTTGCCAAAGCCCATTCATCAGTATCTTCTCCTTTGTCTTGGTTCACAAATTCGCCTGCCAACCAGTAATAATCTCTTCCTTGGGGCGTTTGGCGTTTGTAGAATTTTTCAACCCAAAGCGCTTTGGCCTGACGACAAATTTTTATTCCTTTGATATCGTCTTTTTTTAACTTGGGGAAATTTACATTTAAAACGATGTCTTTTGGCAGACTATTTTTAAGAACTTCCAAAGTTATTTTTCGAATAAATGGCTTCATGGTTTCAAAATCAGCATTCCAGTCGTAATCCAAAAGTGAAAAACCAATAGCAGGGATTCCTTCGATACCCGCTTCTACGGCAGCACTCATTGTTCCGGAATAAATTACATTGATCGAGGAGTTCGAGCCATGATTCACTCCTGATACGCAAAGATCCGGTTTCTTTTTTAAGATTTCATTTACTGCCAATTTTACACAATCCACCGGCGTACCTGAACAGCTGTATTCTAAAATGGAGTCATTTTCTTTTGAAATTTTATTCAAATATAAAGTGTTATTAGTGGTTATGGCGTGCCCCATGCCGCTTTGTGGTTGATCAGGAGCCACGACTACCACTTCTCCGATTTCGGCCATAACGGAAATTAAGGCTCTAAGTCCGGGAGCCGAAACCCCATCGTCATTTGTGATTAAAATTAAAGGTTTGACTTTATTCATTCTATTTTGAGTTTTATGATTTGGAAAATTAAATCAAATTGTACAGATTTGTATCTTTCAAGCAAAGGAAACAAAATTTATTAACTTGTGGATTAATGCCAAAACAAAAAGAACTATTTTATATCTTTAACAAAAATTTATGTGGATAGCATAAGGCTTGGCATGTTTTTTACTGTAAATTAGTTTAAAAATTTGGATGAATACTATTATTAACTTTATGAAGAGAAATTATAAAATACTTCTTGCAATTGTTGTTGTTTCGGTAACACTATTTGCTTTCGAAATCAAATCAGGAACTGAGGCTGATCCAGGAAAAGACAAGTTGCTTTTGGAATTATTGACTTTCGTCATCGAAAAAGGACATTATAGTCCTGCCGCGATTGATGATAACTTCTCAAAAGGGGTGTATAAGGATTATATACAAGCTTTAGATCCGTCTAAACGTTTTTTCTTGCAATCTGATATAGATGAGTTTTCCAAATTTGAAACAGAATTAGATGATGCTTTAATCAATAAGGATTTGACCTTTTTTAGTTTGACTTATGATCGTCTGATGAAAAGGATGGATGAAAGCAAGAAAATTTATAAAGAAGTATTGAATGTTCCGTTTAATTACTCTATTGATGAGAGTTTTAATACGGATTATGATAAGGCGCCTTATGCTAAAAATGAAAAGGAGCTTAAAGATCGTTGGAGAAAACAAATTAAATTGTCTACTCTTTCGTCTTTGACTGACCGTTTGAAGATGCAAGAAGACAGGCTAAAAGGAGTTGAAAGTAAGTCTACTGACGATGATGAAGCATTGGTAAAAAGCGGAGATAAAATTGAAAATGATTTAATAAAAACTAAAAACAAAGTATCTGGAGATACAGATAAGATTAAAACTTTTGCAGAGCTCGAGAAAGAAACCAGAGATAATGCCTTGAAAGCACTGGATGAGTATTTCGGTTTTATGAAAGATTTAGATCGTGACGATTGGTTTTCAGTTTATATTAATTCGATTACAGCCCGTTTTGATCCTCATACGAATTATTTTGCAGCTGAGGAAAAAGAGCGTTTTGATGTAGATATCAGCGGAAAGTTAGAAGGGATTGGAGCACGTCTTCAAAAGAAGAATGACTATACCGAAATTTCAGAATTGATATCCGGTGGTCCGGCTTGGAGAGGGAAAGAGCTTGAAGCAGGTGATTTAGTTACTAAAGTGGCTCAAGGAAACGCAGACCCGGTAGATGTTGTAGGAATGCGTCTTGAAGATGTGGTAAAAAAGATTAAAGGCCCTAAGGGTTCTGAAGTCCGTCTTACCGTAAAAAAAGTAGATGGAACCATTAAAGTAATATCGATAATAAGAGATATTGTCGAAATTGAAGAGACCTATGTTAAGTCCAGTGTGGTAGTTAAAGACGGATTGAAATATGGCGTGATTTATTTGCCTAAATTCTATATTGATTTTGCAGATCGAGGCGGCAGAGATGCCGGAAAAGACATCGCCCTTGAAGTAGAACGATTGAAAAAAGAAAAAATAAGCGGAATTGTTCTTGATGTACGTGATGATGGCGGTGGATCTTTATCGACAGTTGTTGATATAGCCGGATTGTTTATAGAGCAAGGGCCAATTGTTCAAATTAAATCTGCTGGATTAAAAAAAGAAGTCTTATACGATAGAGATAAAAAAATTGAATGGGATGGACCATTGGTAATTATGGTCAATAGTTTCTCTGCATCGGCTTCAGAAATTTTAGCAGCTGCAATTCAAGATTATAAAAGAGGAATTATAGTGGGTAGTAAACAGACCTACGGTAAAGGAACGGTGCAAAATGTGATTGATTTTAATCAATTTGTACGCAATAGTTCTGTAGGTGATTTGGGTGCATTGAAAACGACTACCCAAAAGTTTTATAGAATAAACGGTGGTTCAACTCAGCTAGAAGGTGTGAGCAGTGATATTGTTATGCCGGATAGATTTGCTTATTTAAAAATGGGCGAACGTGACGTAGAAAACGCGATGCCTTGGGATAAAATTGATGCTGCTGACTATACGGTTTGGAATAAAAACGAAAATTTTAATAAGGCTATTTTGAATAGTAAAAATAGAATTGCTAGTAACCCACAATTTCAGTTGATTGAGGATAATGCAAAATGGATAGACAGTAGAAAAGATGACAATACTTATAGTTTAAATATTGATAAATTTAGAATGGCTCAAAATGAAATAGAGCAAAAAGCTAAAAAATACAAACCTATCTCTCAATATAAAAATAATTTGAAATTTAATTCTTTGCCTTATGAGATTGAAGAATTTGCAAAAGACAGTGTTTTAAAAGAAAAAAGAGAAAGATGGCATCAAGGTTTGTCTAAAGATGTATATATCGAGGAAGCATTGAATGTTTTGGATGATTTACAGCCTAAGACTGATTTGAAGAAAAGTATTCCTTCTAAACTAAAAAAAGAGAAGCTTGTTAAGTCATAAATCAGATTTGTAATAAACAACATAGCACAAAAAGCTCCAGAAATTTAAGTAATTTTGGAGCTTTTTTTATTGGCCTATACTTTCAATTAATTTTGAGCCAAAATATAAATTCATAGATGAAATATATTAAATTTTTTTTGATCATTGTCGTTGGGGTTAGTTCTATGATTCTTTATTCTTCTCAAGAGATTCAAGAAGATGTAGTGCTGTCTTATGAGGAAGCCAAAGAATTGGATACAAAAGACCGTTCAGAAGTTAATAGTTCTGGCTCGTTTAATTTTCTGCCTACTTCCACATCGGGGCAAATAGTGATTCATAATTATTATACTTTGTCCTATAATGAAAAATGGGAGCAAGCAGAGTGGGTAGCTTACGAATTGAAAAAGGGATATATTAAAAAAAATAGGTTCAAAAGACCTTTTTTTATTGAAGATCCTAAAGTTAAAACTGTTTCAGCAGATTGGCGTAATTTTAAAAATTCGGGATTTGATAAAGGCCATCTTTGTCCAGCGGCTGATATGCAATTTGATAGTGAGGCTTATAATGATACGTTTTATACGTCAAATATCTCACCGCAAGATCGCGCTTTCAATGGTGGTATTTGGAACAGACTAGAAGAGAAAGTACGTTATTGGGCAGAGCAATATGATGACGTTTTTGTAGTTACTGGGGGTGTTTTAAGTCCCTCTTTGAAGACTATTGGTAGAGAGAAGGTTGCAGTGCCAGAGTTTTTTTATAAAATTATATTAGATGATTCTAAAGGAAATTTTAAAATGATTGCTTTTTTGATGCCCAACAAGAAAAGTGATAAGCCTTTGTACGACTTTGTCGTTTCTATGGATAGTATTGAGAAAATGACAGGGATAGATTTCTTCCCTGCATTAGATGATAAGATCGAAAAGGAATTAGAAAAAAGCACCAGTTATAAGTCTTGGCTTTCTAAATAGTCATAAAAATAGTCTTGAAATTACCATTCATTTACCTTGTTGGCATCCATTTTCAGGAAAATAAACAATAAGATGGTGAATCCCCAAAGACCGGATCCTCCATAAGAAAAGAACGGTAATGGAACTCCAATAGTAGGAAATATACCTACAACCATTGCGATATTTACGAAGAAATGGGTAAATAAGATACCGGCAACACAATAGCCATAAACTCTGCTGAATTTTGTTTTTTGTCTTTCGGCCAAATAAATAACACGTAGAAATAAAGTTACAAATAAACCGATAACCACTAGTGAGCCTGCAAAGCCCCATTCTTCTCCAACGGTGGTAAAAATATAATCAGTATGTTGTTCCGGTACAAATCCACCTTTGGTTTGTGTTCCCTCAAGGAAGCCTTTTCCAATCCAACCACCTGAACCAATTGCTATTTCAGATTGGTTTGTATTGTATCCAATGCCTTTTAAATCGACGGCTTTACCAAGCAAGATATTAAAACGATCACGGTGATGTTGTTTGAAAACATTATCAAAAACATAATCTACAGAGAGAACAAAACCCGAAATTAGAACAAAAAGTAGGCTGCTTGCTATAATATTTCTGTCAGCTAATCTGGACTTAAAATGGATAAGAATTATCACTAATAAGGCGATTAAAATGACGTATTGAGGCTCTATTACCAGGGTTAGCATAAATAATAATATTGCAGTAAATCCAGTCCAAACATACCAAGCAGGAAGTCCTTCGCGATACAATATAATTATGAAAATACTATAAATAAGCGCGCTTCCCGGATCGGGTTGCGGTAGAATAAGTAGTACGGGTAAAAATACAATTGCAAGAGCCTGTATTTGTCGGTTGATGTCTTTTAAGTTTATTTGAGAATCACTCAAATATTTGGCTAAAGCTAATGAAGTTGCTGCTTTTGCAAATTCAGATGGTTGAAGAGTAAAGCTGCCAATAGCGTACCAGCATCTTTGACCAGCGATAGTTTTTCCAAATAGAAATAAGCCGACCAAAGACAATAAGGAAATGCCAAAAATGATACTCGCATATTTTTCATAAAATTTTCCATCTATAGCAAGTACAATGAAAATTAATGGAATTGTCAGTAGGATAAAGATAAGCTGTTTTTGATAAGTGTCCTCTATAGAAGACAATGATGAAGAATATATATTCAACCAGCCCATAATCACTAATAAGCAATAGATAATGACACAGGTCCAGTCCAGATTTTTCTTTATACTTTGGTTTTTCATTTGAAATGAACTCTTATTAATTTTGTTTAGTAGTATCTTTTTTTATTGCTGGGGCTATTTTTTTACTTTTTAAAATTGAATCTTGTTTTTTCAATTGCAATTTCACCACATCCGAAAGTCCGCCTAGCTTTGCATAACGATCTTGAAGACTTCGTTCTAGAATTCTTTTTTCTAAATCGGTTCTTGTGATGGTTTTTCGAAGATATTTTTCAATCATTAAACTGGCTATTGGTCCTGCTATTGTGGCTCCAAATCCACCGTTTTCTACTAAAACAGCAATGGCAATCTTAGGGTTGTCTTTTGGTGCAAAAGCAACGAAAATGGAATGATCTTCCAGTTGTACTCTTTTGCCTCCAATTTTAGCAAAATTTTCAGCGGTTCCTGTTTTACCACAGATGTCAATCCCTTCCACCCTTAAACTTCTGGCTGTTCCTTGATTGTATACATCAAACAAACCACTTATCATGGGTTTGAAATATTTTTTATCTATCGTAGTTTCGTGTTTTACCTTGAATTTAGGGTCGATATTCTCTCCTTTTATTTTTTTGATAATATGAGGAGTAAAGTAATGACCTTCATTGGCCACTGTAGCCATCATGTTTGCCAGTTGGATAGGGGTCATTAAAACCTCACCTTGACCTATAGAATTAGAAACGATAGTAGTACTTCTCCATCCGCCGTTTGGATAGATTCTCTTATAGGTTTTAGATGTTGGCACATTTCCTCTTTTCCCAGTAGGTAAGTCATAGCCCATAAATTGTCCAAGACCAAAGCTTTTTACATGATCGCTCCATACGTCAACTGCATAGGCTGGTTTTTTGTATTTGTTAATGGTTCGCATGTAAACTTGTGCAAAATAAGTGTTGCAAGAGTGGTATATTCCATTGTGCAATTGATGCGGTCCTGAATCATGACACTTCATAAATCGTCCTCGTGCGTAACTAAAACCATGATTACACATAAACGAAGTTTGTTCATCTACGACGCCTTCTTGCAAACCAATAAGACCTGTTAGTATTTTAAATGGTGAGCCAGGAGGATACTCAGCCAAAAGGCCTCTGTCGTATAGTGGTTTTGCAATGGAATCATGATAAAGCATCGTGTAATTTTTCGATCTTTGTCTACCTACCAAGATGCCAGGATCATAAGATGGGGCAGTAACCAAGGCTAAAATCTCCCCGGTTTTTGGTTCAATAGCAACGATTCCTCCTCTTTTATTAATCATTAATTGCTCTCCATATTTTTGAAGTTCTGCGTCAAGAGTAAGATTGATGTCTTCTCCCTGTACGGCAATAGTATCGTATTTTCCATTTTTATAGGACCCAATTTCTCGATTGTATTTGTCTTTCTGGAAATATTTTACCCCTTTTATACCACGCAAAATTTCTTCATAGTATTGTTCAACACCTTGTTGTCCTATCAAGTCGCCACTTTTGTAATAGGGGTTTTTTGCGATCAATTGTTCGTTGACTTGGGTGATGAATCCAAAGATATTGGCTCCAAAATCGACTTCATAATCACGTAAGGAACGTTTTTGAAAATAAAAGCCTTCAAATTTTCTGATTTTTTCTTGGAAAGCGGCAAATTCGCTCTTGTTTAATTGAGGTAAAAAAACGGAAGGTAAGCGTGGGCTATAAATTTTAGCCTTGGCAATTTTTTTAATGAAATCTTCTTTTGTGATATTCAGTAATTGGCAGAATTCCAGCGTGTCTATGTTTTTTAATTCTCTAGGAATTACCATGATGTCATAGGATGCCTGATTAGCCACTAATAATTTCCCATTTCTATCGTAGATATAACCTCTTTCGGGATAATCATACTTGATTTTAATGGCATTATTTTCTGATTTTAGTTTGAAAGTGTCGTTGATCACTTGCAAATAAAATATTCGGATTACTAGCAATGATGCTGCAACAATGATTAAAGAAGGCAGCAGAAGTTTTCTCATTTTTTGTTGGGCTTAATAAGGTATATTATGATAATACAACTAATAATGGTGAATACGGCACTTAAAAGGGTTCTTATTAATAAGTCTAAAAAGAAGCTTATTTGAAAGGCTTCTAATAGGAATAGTGTAAAATGATGAATAAGTACCGCTAACGAAATAAAAGAAAATCGTTCCGGGGTTAAAACATCGTTTAGTTTTATGGTTTGATATTCGTAACTCACTCCAAATGCAAATTTAAAAAGAGAGGGGCGTAAATAAGCTAAAGTTAAACAAGCAGTAGCATGAATCCCTCCTGAGTTTGAAAACACATCCATAATTATGCCAAGTAGAAAACTGGCAACCAGCAATCCTGATTTATTGCCGTTTACTGGAAATAAGATAATGAACAAAAGATAAGGCAATGGGATGATAAATCCCAAAAAAGTCATGTTATTGAATATAAGAATTTGGACGGCCAACAACAAAACGAACCTCAAAATATTGGTTAATAAAGTGCTATTCATCTTTGGTTCTTTTTTCTAAGTTATTAAGCTCTTCTCGATCTTCACTTTTTATGATGTAAACATGACCTAGATTAGTCATGTCATTAAAGAGTTTTATGTCTAATGTATAATAGTTGGTTTTATTATCAATATATACTTTATGGATTGTTCCTATATTAATATTCTCAGGAAAAATAACAGATTGACCGCCAGTTACTATGGTGTCTCCTTTTCTAACCGAAGCTAATCTAGGTACGTCTACTAATTGAACAAAACCGGTGCTTTTTCCATTCCAAATCAAAGAACCAAAATGATTTGATTTCTTAATTTTGGCATTTATTTGGGATTTTACATTCAAGATACTTACAACGGTTGAATATTTTGGAGAAGTTTTGTCAACAATTCCAATGATTCCAAGACTATTAATTACTCCCATGTCAGGTTTTATACCTTGTAAAGAGCCAGAGTTTAAGGTAATGAAATTTTCATGAACGTTGTATGAGTTATGAATGACTTTAGATACAACAATGTCTTTTGGGTCAACACCTTTGATTTTTTCGAATTTTTGTAAGGCGAGTGTATCTTTAGTATTGAATACAATACTTTTTAGCCTTGCGTTTTCAAGGGCTAATGCTTCGTTCTCGGTTTTTAAATTCAGATACTCGCTTATATTGTTTATTCTCTCATAGACACCGCCACTTAAAAAATTGGCGGAGCTTATGATCCTGCTTTTGTGAAAGGAATGAGATTGTATGGTAAGCAAAAGCGAAACGCATAATAACAGCAAAAACAGTAGTCTGTTACTGTTTTTGAATATAAAATTAAATATTTGCTGCATTCTCTTATTTGATTATTTTGTTTCAGTATGAGCTTAAGTGTCTGATTACTTTGAACTTTTAAGTTTGTATTATGAATTGATACTCAGGTATCAATTTATAAACATCTTATTTTATTAAGATGCTTTTGAATTTCGAAATATTTTTAAGAGCCATTCCTGTTCCTCTAACTACAGCTCTCAATGGGTCTTCGGCTATGTAAACAGGTAAATCTGTTTTTTGAGAAATTCTTTTGTCTAATCCTCTTAACATGGATCCTCCACCTGCAAGATAGATACCGGTGTTGTAGATATCAGCTGCTAATTCAGGAGGTGTTTGAGATAAAGTTTCCATAACTGCATCTTCAATTCTTTGGATGGATTTGTCTAAAGCCTTAGCAATCTCTCTATAAGAAACGTCTACTTGTTTTGGTTTACCGGTAAGTAAATCTCTTCCTTGTACTGACATGTCTTCTGGAGGAGTTTCTAAGTCTTCAATTGCTGCTCCAATTTGTATTTTTATTTTTTCAGCAGTACTTTCTCCAACAAAAAGATTATGTTGAGTACGCATATAATACACGATGTCATTTGTAAATACATCTCCAGCAATTTTTACTGATTTGTCGCATACAATTCCGCCTAATGCTATAACAGCAATTTCGGTTGTACCACCACCTATGTCTACAATCATGTTTCCTTTTGGTTGCATAATATCGATGCCGATACCTATGGCCGCAGCCATAGGTTCGTGTATTAGATATACTTCTTTACCATTTACTCTTTCACAAGATTCCTTAACGGCTCTCATCTCAACTTCAGTAATTCCAGAAGGGATACAAACCACCATTCTTAAGGCCGGAGTGAACATTTTCTTTTTTAATGCCGGTATGCTTTTTATAAACATACTGATCATTTTTTCTGAAGCATCAAAATCAGCAATTACACCATCTTTCAAAGGTCTTATTGTCTTAATGTTTTCATGTGTTTTACCTTGCATCAGGTTGGCTTCTTTACCAACAGCGATGATTTTACCAGAGATCCTGTCACGGGCAACAATCGATGGACTGTCAATAACTACTTTGTCATTATGTATGATTAAAGTATTAGCGGTACCAAGGTCTATCGCAATATCCTCGGTCATGAAATCAAAAAATCCCATAAATTATTTAGGGTTAAAAGTTATAATAAATAATAGCTTGCAAAGTTAAACAAATTAATGTTTGAAATGACGTGTTCCAGTAAATACCATTGCAAGATTATTTTCGTTGCAATAGTCAATGCTTAATTCGTCTTTTATAGATCCTCCAGGCTGGATAACAGCCGTTATGCCGGCTTCTTTTGCAAGAGCGACACAATCTGGAAAAGGGAAAAAGGCATCACTCGCCATTGAGGCACCTTTTAAGTCAAAACCAAATGTTTTTGCTTTTTCAATTGCTTGTAATAAAGCGTCAACTCGTGAAGTTTGTCCAGTTCCTGATGAAATAAGAGTTCCGTTTTTTGCAAAAACAATCGTATTCGATTTGGTGTTTTTACAAATTTTAGAAGCAAATATTAAATCTTCGATTTCCTGCGCTGTAGGAGCTGTTATGGTAACGGTTCTTAAGTCGTCTTTATTGTCAGTGATGTTGTTTCTTTCTTGAATTAAAAGCCCGTTTAGGCAAGTTCTAACTTGTTTGTTAGGCAATTCAACCTCATTTTGAACTAGTATAATTCGGTTTTTCTTCTCTTGTAAAATGCTAATGGCTTCAGTATCATACTCTGGAGCGATAACTACTTCACAGAATAATTTGTTAATTTCCGTAGCTGTTGCCACGTCAATTTTTGTATTAGAAATTAATACACCGCCAAAAGCAGATGTAGGATCGCAGGCCAATGCAGCGTTATACGCTTCGCTGATGGTTGTTCTTGTAGCTAAACCGCAAGCATTATTGTGTTTTAGGATAGCAAAAGTAGGTCCGTCAGTTTTGAATTCATAAATTAAATTTACGGCAGCGTCTACGTCTAATAAGTTATTGTAAGACAATTCTTTTCCGTGTAATTTTTGGAACATGGCGTCAAAATCACCAAAGAAGAATCCTTTCTGATGTGGATTTTCACCGTATCTCAAGACTTGACCATTGGCGATGCTTTCTTTATAAAAAGTTTCATCAGTGTTGAAATAATTAAAAATAGCAGTGTCGTAGTGAGAAGAAACATGAAATGCTTTTGTAGCCAATAGTTTTCTGTCAGCAAGAGTAGTTGCTCCGTTTTGAGTTGTAATCAAATCCAAAAGTGTGCTATATTCATCAACAGAGGCAACAATTACGGTGTCTTTGAAATTTTTTGCGGCAGCGCGAATCAAAGAAATTCCACCAATATCTATTTTTTCAATGATATCCGCTTCGCTCGCTCCTGAAGCAACGGTTTTTTCAAAAGGATATAAATCAACAATCACCAAGTCAATTTGAGGGATGTTAAATTCCTCCATTTGCTGCACGTCACTTTCGTTATCTTGACGATTTAAAATTCCACCAAAAACTTTTGGGTGTAAAGTCTTAACTCTTCCTCCTAAAATGGATGGGTAAGAAGTAACGTCTTCAACAGGAACTACGGGAATTCCTAAGTTTTTTATAAAATCTTCAGTTCCTCCTGTAGAATAAAGTGTAACATTTTGACTGTTTAAGAGTCTTACAATTGGTTCAAGACCTTCTTTCGAAAAAACTGAAATTAATGCAGATTGAATTGTTTTTGTTGTGTTCATGTGTAGTTATAATTATAAAGTGCAAAAATAGTTTTTTAATGTGAAAATTAGACTATTTGAAAATGAGATAATTTCGAAATTATTCCATTAATTTACTATTGACGGTAAAATGTAAAGATGGGGCTACAATGAGCATTTGTTTTTCTAGGTTTTTGAATAATATTTATAGAATTTTACTGTAACACAAAAATGATATTATGCTAGTTTATCTTCGATTATTGAAAGAAAGTTTCACTTTTGCTATGAATGCTTTGCGCAACAATAAGTTACGAACTTTGCTTTCTTTGCTGGGAGTGACCATTGGAATTTTTTCGATTATTGCGGTTCTTGCAGCAGTAGATTCTTTGGATAGAAAAATCACTAAAGATTTGAGTAGCTTAGATAAAAACACCATTTATTTAATGCGTTTTTCTTTTGGTCCGTCAGAAATTCCGCAATGGAAAAGAGAGCAGTTTCCTGATGTGAAATATGATGAATATACTTCTTTGAAAGCATCTTTAAATAATACGGAACAAATCGCTTATCAGTTTTTTGTGAAACGCGAGAGCATTAAATACGAATCAAAAACAGTCAGTGATGTAAATGTGGTTCCGGTTTCTTATGAGTTTATAGATATTCAAGGGCTTGAGTTTGAAAAAGGAAGATTTTACAATGAATCCGAATCTAATTCAGGGACTGCTGTTATTGTTTTGGGCTATGAAATCGCTAAAAATTTATTTGAAGAAAGTGAGCCCATCGGAAAAAATATTCGATTATATGGACAGCGTTTTACGGTTATTGGAGTTTTAAAGAAGCAGGGCGCGGGTTTGTTTGGCGATGATAATGATACTTCGGTTTTTTTACCGGTTAATTTTTTGAGACGCATGTATGGGGATAATAACAGTTCTATGACGCCCGTGATATTGATTAAGCCGCAAAAAGGAATCGATATGGATGCTTATAAAGCTGAAGTTGTGCAAAAATTGAGAACCATTAGAGGGATGAAAGCTGATGAAGACAATAATTTTTTTATTAATGTTCTTTCAGGATTTACGGATCTAATTGACGGAATTATTGGTCAAATGAATTTTGTCGGCTGGATAATTAGTGGATTCTCACTGCTGGTTGGCGGTTTTGGAATTGCTAATATCATGTTTGTTTCGGTAAAGGAACGCACAAATTTAATAGGAATACAAAAATCTTTAGGCGCTAAAAACAGATTTATTTTATTTCAGTTTTTATTTGAAGCGGTCATCCTTTCTGTGATTGGTGGGATTATAGGACTGGTTTTAGTCTGGATTATTTCTGTAGTACTCACAAAAGTTTTGGACTTCGAATTCGTTCTGGGAATGGGAAATGTTGTTCTAGGAACTGGTCTGGCTGCTCTAATTGGACTTATATCCGGAATTGTTCCAGCGATAACAGCTTCCAAATTAGATCCTGTAGAAGCAATTAGAACAGGGATGTAATGTTTTAGAAAGAAAAGTGATTCTCATAAGTTTTTTTAAGTCGATTTATTGTATTGTTCGTGTTTTTGGGCTTTGTTTTTTTGTACTTTTAACCCTCATCTAAAATTTACAATATGACAACAATTAAAGCTTATGCGGCCTACGATGCAGAAACCCCATTGAGGCCGTATTCATTTGATAGAAAAGAACTTGGCGCTAAACAAGTTCAGATAGAGATACTTTATAGTGGTGTTTGTCATTCTGATATTCATACTGCTAAAGGAGATTGGGGACCTGCGATTTATCCATTAGTACCGGGTCATGAAATTGTAGGAAGGATTACAGCCGTTGGGAGCGAAGTGACTAAATTCAAGATTGGAGAATTAGCGGGCGTGGGTTGTTTTGTAGATTCATGTAGAACTTGTCCTAGTTGTAAGTCAGGAGAAGAACAGTTTTGTGAAGAAGGCATGACAGGTACTTATAATAGCTATGAAAGAGGAACTAAAATACCTACTTATGGCGGATATTCAACCAGTATTACCGTTGATGAAGATTATACTTTGCATATTTCGGATAAGTTAGAACTTTCGGCTGTGGCTCCTTTGCTTTGCGCAGGTATTACAACTTATTCTCCATTACGCTATTTGAAGGTAGGAAAAGGACATAAAGTAGGTGTATTAGGTTTAGGAGGATTGGGTCATATGGCCGTGAAATTTGCAGTTTCTTTTGGTGCAGAAGTGACAATGTTAAGCCATTCGCCTTCTAAAGAAGCTGATGCAAAAAAATTAGGAGCGCATCATTTTGCTCTAACATCTGATGCCGCAACAATGGACTCTCTAGCAAATAAGTTTGATTTTATTTTAAATACCGTTTCGGCAAAACATGATTATAATGCCTATTTGAATTTATTAAATACAAATGGAACCATGATAATTGTAGGAGTTCCTACAGCACCTGCCGAAATACCTGCCATTACATTAATCTTGAAGCGCAGAAAGATTATGGGTAGCCTAATAGGTGGAATTGCTGAAACTCAGGAGATGTTAGATTATTGCGCCGAACACAATATAACTTCAGATGTTGAAGTGATTGATATGTCTTATATTAATGAAGCTTATGAGCGAATGAACAAAAGTGATGTTAAGTATCGTTTTGTGATCGATATGGCGAGTTTGAAGTAAAAGTAACGCTGTACTTTTTAAGCAAAAAAAATCCCGAATTTAATTCGGGATTTTTTTATTTATCTGATTTCATTGTTCTGAATCAAATCAATATAAAGATTGATTTTGTCTTTCAATTCTTTTCTTGGTGTAATAAAATCTAAGAAACCATGCTCCAATAAGAACTCAGAAGTTTGAAAACCTTCTGGTAAATCTTTACCGGTAGTGTCTTTTACAACTCGAGGTCCTGCAAATCCAATTAAGGCACCAGGTTCGGCAATGTTGATGTCTCCTAACATGGCGTAGGAAGCTGTTGTTCCTCCGGTTGTAGGATCCGTACATAGCGAAATATAAGGAATTTTTGCTTCGGCAAGTTGGGCAAGTTTTACAGATGTTTTAGCTAATTGCATCAATGAATAAGCTGCTTCCATCATACGGGCTCCACCTGATTTAGAAATCATCAAAAAAGGAATGTTGTTCTTGATCGAATGATCAATTCCTCTTGCTATTTTTTCACCTACAACAGCTCCCATGGAACCGCCAATAAAGGCAAAATCCATACAGCAAATCACTAAATCTTTGCCTTTTGATTTTCCAACAGCTGTACGTACAGCGTCCTTTAGTTTGGTTTTTTCCATTACATCTTTAAGACGATCAGCATATTTCTTTGTGTCAACAAAGTGTAAAGGGTCTTTGGAAGTTAAGTTTTTATCTAATTCAACAAATTTATTGTCGTCAAATAAAATTTCAAAATAGGTAGCACTACCAATTCTAACGTGAAAACCATCTTCCGGACTTACAAATAAATTGCGTTCCAGCTCTTCGGCATCAATGATTTTTCCGGTAGGTGACTTGTACCAAAGTCCTTTTGGGACATCCATTTTGTCTTCGGTAGCCGTTGTAATTCCTTTTTCTTTTCTTTTAAACCAAGCCATATTTATTAATTTAAGATTTACGATATACGATATACGATTTAAAATCGCATGTCATAATTCTTATATCGTAATTTTATAGTGTATTCACATTATTTAAGTCAGCAAATGCTTGCTCTAATCTCGTGTTGAAAGTTACTTCGCTTTCACGCAACCATCTTCTTGGATCGTAATATTTTTTATTAGGAACATCAGCACCTTCAGGGTTACCAATTTGAGTTCTCAAATATTCAATGTTTTTAGTCATATAGTCACGAGACCCTTCTGTAAAAGCAAATTGTAAATCAGTATCAATGTTCATTTTAACTACACCATAGCTGATTCCTTCTCTGATTTCTTCTAATGTTGATCCAGATCCTCCGTGGAAAACAAAATCTACTGGATTGTGTCCAGTGTTGAATTTGTTTTGAACAAAATCTTGAGAGTTTTTCAAAATTTTTGGAGTCAATTTTACATTACCTGGTTTGTAAACTCCGTGTACATTTCCAAAAGCAGCTGCAATTGTAAATTTAGGGCTTATTTTAGATAATTCCTCGTAAGCATAAGCCACTTCTTCTGGTTGAGTATATAATTTAGAGCTGTCAACATCAGAGTTGTCAACACCGTCTTCTTCTCCACCTGTGATTCCAAGTTCGATTTCTAATGTCATTCCCATTTTGCTCATTCTCTCTAGGTAACCTTTGCAGATTTCGATATTTTCTTCGATTGGTTCTTCAGATAAGTCAATCATGTGAGAACTGAATAATGGTTTTCCAGTTGCTGCAAAATGCTCTTCTGAAGCGTCCAATAATCCGTCAATCCAAGGCAATAATTTTTTAGCGCAGTGATCAGTATGCAAAATTACTGTAGCTCCATAAGCTTCAGCAAGGGTGTGGATGTGTTTTGCACCAGCTATTCCACCTAAGATTGCTGCTTTTTCATTTGCATTTGAAAGCCCTTTCCCAGCATTAAATTGTGCACCTCCGTTAGAAAATTGAATAATAACAGGAGCATTTAATTTTGCTGCAGTCTCAAGAACACCATTTATTGAGTTTGAACCAGTAACATTTACTGCAGGAAGAGCAAAGCCTTTTTCCTTTGCATAATTGAATATTTCTTGTACTTGATCTCCTGTAGCTACGCCTGATTTGATGTTATGTGCCATTGTAATTTTTTTTAGTTGGTTTCTCTAGTTTTTAGTTTAAGTCTGCAAAAATAAGAATTAATTAGCATTAGAAAGGGTAATTAATTCCAAAATTTAAAACAGAGTGTCCAAAATTGTATTCATGAAACCATTTTTTGCCCTCTTCATTGGCTGGATTATAGGTTTTAAAACCTAAATCGAAACGGACAACAAAAAAGCTTAAATCATAGCGAAGACCAAATCCAGTGCCCAGCGCCAGGTCTTTTAGACTCTTAAGTCCTGTGAAAGTAGATTTTTCATCTTCTACATTGTCAAAAACATTCCAGATGTTTCCTGCATCTGCAAAGAAAGCCCCTTTTAATTGGCCTAAAACTTTAAATCTAAACTCTCCGCTCACGGCAATTTTCAGGTTGGCTTCATTAAAGTCATTTGTGGCGCCACTACTTCCGGGACCTAAACTATAAGGTTGCCAAGCTCTGTTATCATTTGAACCTCCAGAAAAATAACTTCTTGAAAAAGGAATGTTGTCCGAGTTTCCAAAAGGTACTGCAATCCCGAAAAAGCTTCTCACTGCAAGTACTTTTTCCCTAGATAAATCCCAGTGCTTGATATAATCGAATTCGGTTTTTAGGTATTCAGAATATTCTAAATTGAGAATATCATAATTTCCTTTTTCATTTACAGTTTTTTTTGTGGCATTGGAAATCAGAGATAAAAGGGTGCCTGCAGATTCAATTTTGGTTTTAAAAAGATAAAAGGTATTGTCAAGTAAATCTGTTTTTGTCGTTTTGGAAAAAGTGAAACTGGTGGCTAGAATAAAGTCATTTTCTATAAGTCTCATTCTTCTTTCTTCGATACTTTTTATGGTGGCATAATCTTTTTCGGGCAAGGTGATACCGCCTGTTAGTACGTCATTCGTAAATCCTTTTGTACCTTCTTCAATTATTAAATTCTTGTCGTCTGGATTGTCGAAATATTCCGGTTTTGTATTGTATATTTTACCAATGTTATTTAAGGCATTATAAGAAGAACCATACACATTGAAATAGTTTTTAGGATTTAGGTTTCGAACAAATTGTATGTTGAATAAGTCAAAACGAGCGGTATTGTTTTTCTTTGGAGTCCAGTTGTAAGAAAATAATCCGGTAAAATTTTCTTTGTCTAGACCAATGTTTGTCTGTCTTGCAAATCCCACCGCTATGAGCGTGGAAGGAATCATACTTTTTGGGATTATTTTTTCGGTAGAGAAAGGTATGAGGATTCTCGGGAAATTTAATTTTAAGTCGACACCATATTCGGAGACATTTAATAACTGGTTTTTTGGATTTGCTAAATCTTTAGAGGAACCCACATTTCCTCTAGCCGAAATTTCTAAAGTTTCAGCTCTGTTAAATACATTTCTTATCGAAAGTGAAGGGCTAAACGAAATACCAAAATCCTGGATATTGGAGTGAGTTAGATCTACCGAGGCGCCAAAACTATATTTTTTTCTTGGGGTTAAATATATTTTTGCAATCAGTGAATTAGCTGTAGAATCTCTTTTATCTACTTCATATTGTATGCTGGGGTAGCTAAAGATTTTTAAATTGTTCAAATAACGGGTCGTAAGTATCGTTTTGTTATCGGCAAAAAGACCTCCTTTAGTTATAAAAATGGCGTCCGTTATAGCACGAGGCTTGTATTTTAATTTTTCATGACTGTACAAATTGAAATTCTTGTAAGAAGTACTGTCTTTAATTATGGAACTATCGCTATTTGCTGAATAATCAGTATAAATATTTACATCACTTATTTTATACATTTTAAAAGGTTCTGTCCTTGTCGAATCTTTTTCGATATAAGAATAATCGTTTATAATTAAATTTACATTGGCTGCATTTTTCTTGTTAATTGTATCTATGTCATAGGTAACATAAGTGGGCTGGAAATAATAAACGCCATTATTTCTAAAGAGTGTTGAAATGCGGTTTTTCTCATCTTCAAAATCTACTGTCTGATATTGTTTGCCTGATTTAAGGAAAGTATGTGATTTGTGCGACTCATACAAAGAGTCTAATGCCGGTGTCGAAATAGTCGTTTTTATGGAATCCAATAAATAACCTTCACCTGTAGTTATGGTATATTTTAATTTTCCTCTTTTAGGAGCTACGCTGTCCAGTTTATACGCAGTTTTTACATTAAAAAAACCTTTGTTAAAATAATGGTATTTCAGACGCAATAGCGATTTTTCTGTTTTAGAGGAGTCAATTATTACGGGTGGTTCTCCGGTTTTCTTCAGGAAATCATTAATTCCTTTGTACCAAAAAGATTTTCCAAGACGGTCTACTTGTTTAGCAGACAACCATTTTACTTTTCTCTCGTATTTTTTTGGATTATTGGTAAATTTAGCCTGATAGGTTGAGTCAGGATTAAGGTTAGCTAAATTGTATAAGTTCAAACGAAAACGATTCCCTAATAAAGTACCGTTTGGTTTTTGGTACAACTGATTAAAGGTGTTTTCATCTTTGGTATTTTTCTCGTTTACTGTAATTTGATTTTTTATAAGGAGTTGTTTTCCCTCTGGAACTCTTTTTTCAGCGTTACAGGCAGATATAATTATCCCTATTAGAATAAATAATGATATTTTTGTTGAAATTTTTTTCAAGTGTTCTAAAATATTTAATTCAAAAGTACATATTTTTATGGTTAGTAAAAACCAAATAAAACTTATATCGAGTTTACAACAAAAAAAGTATAGAGTTGCTAATCAATTGTTTTTTGCCGAAGGTGTAAAAGTAATTCAAGAATTATTGCAATCAAATTTTGAACTCGAGCATTTGTATACTATTCAAAATGATTTTGAAGAGGTTGAGGCTTCAAAAAGAACTTTGATTAGTGAAGCCGATTTAAAGAAAATTAGCGCTTTGGCTACACCTAATACTTGTTTGGCGGTTTTTAAAATCCCTGCAGAGAAAAAAATCATCGAATCAGGATTGATCCTTGCTTTAGACTCGGTTCGCGATCCCGGAAATTTAGGAACCATATTACGATTATGTGATTGGTTTGGGATAAAGCAATTGCTGTGTTCTAAAGATGCGGTTGATATATACAATCCAAAAGTGGTGCAAGCCACTATGGGATCTATTGCTAGGGTTAATGTCAATTATATAGATTTGAATGTGTTTATTTCTCAAAGTAAATTAGCTGTTTTTGGCACTTTTATGGATGGAGAGAATATTTATAAAACAGATTTACCAGAAGAAGGAATAGTTATTATGGGCAATGAGGCTAATGGAATTTCTCAGGAGCTAGAAAAGAGCATCAATAACAGACTTACAATTCCGCGTTTTGGTGATATTCAAAAAACAGAAAGTTTAAATGTGGCTACCGCTACGGCTATTATTCTTAGTGAGTTTAGAAGAGGATAATTCAAGTATTAACTAATCAGAGTTGTTGGCTGAAAAGCACAAAAGAATCTTAATTTTAATGGAATGTAAAATTAATAAAAACAGCCCTGTTTTTCATTGATTCAATATTACTGGTCCAAGGACTGTTAGGATCATTGTCACGTATTAGCTCATCCGAAAGTCCAAAAACCCCTCTTATAGAAGGGGAAAATATGAAGTATTCAGAGAAAATGTCTATTCCAAATCCTATTTCATAGTTTTTAGTCCAAGGTTGTACTCTGAATTTTTGAGCAGAGTTATCATCTTTTGATTTCGAATTACTGGATAAATTCAAAGTAGTAGATACCCCGCCCAATAAATAAGGTCTGACGTTTCCGGTTCTGAGAGATGAAAATTTTAACAGTAAAGGGAAATGGATATAAGTACTGTTCACTTCTCTTAAGGCGTCTATTTCTCTCGTAAAACCCGGAAAATTCAGTTCTCTTTTAGTGTAATACAAACCCGGTTCAAAACGTAAGTTTATGTATTCTTGCAGTTTTAAATCGCTCACTAGTCCTACGTTAAATCCTGTTGTTTTTTTTACTAGTATGTCTGGACCGTCTGTTTTGTAGTCTATTTTGAAATCAAAAGAGTTAAAGCCCAAATAAAACCCAAAATAGAGTCTTTGCTTTTGGAAGTTTTCCAAATTGATGATCGGATCTTTTCCGAATATTCTATTTTGACCTTGCGAGTATCCTTCAAGGGATAAGGCAAGTAAAACTATGACGGCAATTTTTTTCATATTTTTTTTGATGCAGAATAAATGGTGGCAACGCCAAATGTTTGCGGCAACGCCACAACATCTATAAACCCAATTTTCCTTAAAATATTGTTTAGAGCTTCACCATAAGGAAAAGCTGCCGCTGATTCAGATAGATAACCATAAGCCACATTGTCTTTTGAAAACAATTTTCCAATAATGGGAAGGATGTTTTTACTGTAAAAATTATAGCCTTGTTTGTACGGAGTTTTGTCTGGAACCGAAGTTTCCAAAATTACAAATGTTCCGTTTGGTTTTAGAACTCTCAAAATTTCAGCTAGTCCTTTTTCGAGATTTTCAAAGTTTCGAACTCCAAAAGCAACCGTTATAGCATCAAAATAATTGTCGTCAAAGGGAATGTTTTCAGAGTCTCCCAAAACCATTTCGATAGTATTGGATAAGTTTTTATCTGCAATTTTTTTTACGCCTACTTCGAGCATACCGGCTGAGATATCCAGACCAATAATCTTTTTAGCATTTGTATTGGCCATTAAAATAGCTAAATCTCCCGTTCCTGTTGCAATATCAAGAATGGTCTCAGGATTGGACTTAGCTACAATTCCTAAAACCTTTTTGCGCCACTTTACATCTATCCCAAATGAGATGACACGATTCAAGTTATCGTAATTTCCAGAGATGGTGTCAAACATTTTTGCGACTTGTTCTTTTTTGCCTAAGGAGGAATCTTTATATGGAGTTATGTTTTTTGACATTTTTTTAAATTTTCACAAATATAATACAATCTATTTTGAACTGTATTCTAGTTTTTTAAATAGTGAGAAATAATAGGCTAAATATATAGTCTTTCTTTTTTTTGATCAAAATTTAAATGAACGCTAGGTCAAATTTATTCTAAATATCACTAAAAGTGGGTATTGTAAGCAAGGATATTAATGCCGAATTTTACAAAATATAAATGACAACATTTTATTTTCAATGATTAACAGGGAATTAATGATTCAAATCAAGTGGCTGCTTCTTGCGCTAATTTTGTCACTTGTTCTTGTGAGCTGTTTTGATGGTGCCGTTTTAAAAAACGGTAGTGTACTTTTAGCGCAACATACGTTCTTAGGATTAAATTTGTTTTTGGAAATTTTTATTTTTTTTGTCTTTAGTACCTTCGTGGTATTTGGTATTAAAGGCTTTTTTGAGATGTATTCTCATAAAACATCAAATGTTATCACTTGTATTTCAGGAGTATTGTTAACGTTTGTGATTTTTATGTTATCTTATCAGATCTTGTTCCAGGCATAAATCTTTTTTTCCTAGTCATTGATAAAAAAAACACCTCGTAATGAGGTGTTTTTTATTTTCTAATGTAAGTCTGGTAGGTGTAGTCAAAAAGATGTTTTTCATCTTTAGCTTGAAATTCAGAATGAATTATTTTCCAATCATCCATGTTGATTTCCGGAAAAAAAGCATCTGCTTCAAAACTGTGATGCACCAGAGTAAGTTCTATTTTATCAGAGTGAATCATTCCCAATTCGTATATTTCTCCTCCTCCAATGATATAAGATATTTCATTTTCAGGACATATTTTTATTGCTTCTTCAATGCTGTTTGCCACAATACAACCTTCGGGCTTGTAGTTTTCCTGACGACTTATTACAATATGGGTTCTGTTAGGTAATGGTTTAGGGAAGCTTTCAAAAGTTTTTCGGCCCATAATGATGTGATGCCCCGAAGTCAGATTTTTAAATCTCTTAAAGTCATTGGGCAGGTGCCAAACTAATTCGTTGTTTTTTCCAAGTGCATTGTTTTCGGCTACTGCCGCAATCATTATAATCATTCCGTTTCAAGTTTATTAGGTAAGTCCTCGGCTGTTTTTGACTGTAATTCGGCTATTTTTTTCTGCTGCAAAGCAACTAGACGATCTATTTGGTCTCTTTCCCAGTTCTTATTCATGAAACGATCCGTGATAAAAACTTTTATAAAATGTAAAATAAAAATAAAAACCCACAAAGTAATTATCCAGATATACCAACTTGTATTTATGGTTGTATTGAAAATTTTGGTTGATATAAAGAGAAATAAACTACCAAGTGTCAATAAAACGAAGTGGTAATAAAGTCTTTTTTTTTGTCTTATTCTTCTTCTGGCGGTTTCGTATAATTCGTGTTGGTCTCTTTCCATTAGTCTAAATTTTATTTTATAAAGATAAAATTTAATTTATAAAAGTTGCTATTTGAGATCTGGATTATTTTTATAGCGATCTGTTTGAGGTTTAGGTTATTTGTGTGTTGCTGGAAAGGCCTATTTTGTAGGATTAAGATTGCAGCTAATTTATTTACTGATTTTAAAATAGTATTTGTTGCTTATACCGCAACACTGCCTTTTATGAGGGCATGAGGTTCATATCCTTCGAGTGTAAAATCTTCGAAATTAAAGTCGAAAATATTTTTGATCTTTGGATTTAAAATCATTTTCGGTAGTGATTTAGGCTCTCTTGATAGTTGTAATTCAAGTTGTTCAATATGATTGTTGTAAATGTGTGCGTCACCAAAAGTGTGGATAAATTCACCTGCTTCAAGATCACAAACTTGAGCAATCATCATGGTTAACAGTGCGTAAGAGGCAATGTTGAATGGAACTCCCAGAAATATATCGGCACTACGCTGGTATAATTGACAGGATAATTTTCCGTCAGCAACATAAAATTGAAAAAAGGCGTGACAGGGAGGTAAGGCAGCTTTATTGTTGGCTACGTTCTCTCCAAATGATTTGCTGTTGTCAGGAAGCACCGATGGATTCCAAGCTGAAACAAGCATTCTGCGGCTGTTTGGGTTGGTTTTTAATTCCTGAATTAAGTCGGATATTTGATCAATTTCTTCGCTGTTCCAGTTGCGCCATTGATGTCCGTATACAGGACCCAAATCGCCATTTTCATCGGCCCAGGCATCCCATATTTTTACCCCATTTTCTTGAAGATATTTTATATTTGTATCTCCTTTTAAAAACCAAAGTAATTCGTAAACAATAGATTTGAAGTGAAGTTTTTTAGTGGTAACCATTGGAAAACCTTCGCTTAAATCAAAGCGCATTTGATGACCAAAAACACTTTTTGTTCCGGTTCCAGTTCGATCTCCTTTTTGGCAACCATTTTCCAAAACGTGTTGCACTAAATCTAAATATTGCTTCATTAAAATTTTTATTTGCTAATTCGAGAATGTTTTGATTGGTCATTAAATAACCAAATTAAGAAATAAGTATTAAGATTCTCTTCTTGAAATTTCGTCTCTAATTTTGGCAGCTTTCTCATAGTCTTCTATTTGAATCGCCTGTTCGAGTAATTCATTTAGTTCCTGTAGGCTGTTTTTGATGTAAGCTCTGGAAGGCTGACTGTTGTCTTCTTCATTGCCAAAAGTTTCAGGGTTAGACAAGATGTCGTCAATTTCCTGAGAGCCTTTATCAGTGTCTTGCGGGTTCGCCTTTAAAAAGATACCTGCTTTATCTAAGATGTTTTTGTAAGTAAAAATAGGAGCGTTGAAACGCAAAGCCAATGCGATTGCATCTGATGTTCTGGCATCTATTATTTCTTCGATTTTATCTCTTTCGCAAATAATACTGGAATAGAAAACGCCATCAACAAGCTTGTGGATAATGACTTGCTTGATGGTTATGTCAAACCGTTCAGCAAAATTTTTAAATAGATCATGAGTCAGGGGACGCGGAGGTTTAATTTCTTTTTCTAAGGCTATCGCTATCGATTGTGCCTCAAAGGCGCCTATAACTATAGGTAATTTTCTTTCACCGTCAACTTCATTTAAAATCAAGGCATAAGCTCCGTTTTGGGTTTGACTGTATGAAATTCCTTTTATGGATAGTTTAACTAAGCTCATAGTTGTTGATATGCTAAAGTACTTTGTACTTAAATTGGATTAAAAAAAATTGCTGCCTAAAAGCAAAGATACAAATATCTTTTTTTTAGGCAGCAATTTCAATAGTTTTATTGAATTATGAGTGTTGTGCTTTGAAGGCTTTAAATTTCTCAATCAATTTTGGTACAATTTCAAAAGCATCTCCTACAATTCCATAATCGGCTACCTTAAAGAAAGGAGCTTCTGGATCGCTATTAATAACCACTTTTACTTTTGATGAACTGATTCCTGCAATATGCTGGATGGCACCAGAGATTCCAATGGCAATGTATAGATTAGTGGCAACAGGTTTTCCTGTTTGTCCCACGTGCTCAGAATGTGGTCTCCAGCCAAGATCAGATACCGGTTTAGAACAGGCAGTTGCCGCGCCAAGTACTGAGGCTAATTCTTCGATCATTCCCCAATTTTCTGGACCTTTTAATCCACGTCCTCCGGATACTACGATATCAGCATCTGCGATAGATACTTTTCCAGATACTTTTTCAACAGATTCTACTTTTACACCAAAATCATTTTCTCCAATCGTTGGATTAAAATCTTCTTGGGTTAATGTGGAAGCGTTTTCAAAAACACCATAAGAGTTTTTGGCAAGGCCAAGGATTTTAATATCAGTGTTGATTTCGGTAATATTGAAAGCTTTGTTTGAAAAAGCATTTCTTTTTACTTGAAACGGGGAAGTGCTTACGGGTAATCCCACCACGTTTGAGGCATAACCGGCTTCTAGAGCTACAGCTACAAGAGAAGAAAGGTAAATACTATCAGTCGATGAAGAAAGTAGAACTAATTTAGCGTTTTCTTTTTGAGCTGCTTGTTTAATAACATCGGCATAGGCTTTGGCTGTAAATCCGGATAATTTATCGTTGGTTACTTTCAGCACTTTATCAACACCGTATTTTGATAGTTCTGAAACGTCTCCCGCATTAATTGTTACGGCTGTTACGGTTGTGCCTAGTGTTTCTGCTACTTTTTTTGCATAGGAAGCCAATTCAAAAGCTACTTTCTTGAATTTTCCTTCAGCATATTCTGCATATATTAATATTGACATGATTTTTTATTTTAAATGTTGAATTATAAATTTTAAATGTATTTGAGAACGTGAATTCACAATTTAAACTTCATAATTTAAAATTATATTACTTTTGCTTCGTTGTGTAATAAGTTGATTAATTCATCTAAATTATCTGGAGAAATTAATTTTACTGCCGATTTAGGTGCTGGTTTTTCAAATTTTACCGCTTTTGTATTTATCGAAGTTTCAACTGGTTCTACTACCGTCAATACCTTAGTTCTTGCGGTCATGATTCCTCTCATGTTAGGGATACGCAAATCTTTTTCTTCAACTAATCCTTTTTGACCACCAATAATTAATGGCAATGTGGTAGCAACAGTTTCTTTACCACCGTCAATCTCACGAACGGCTTTTACCGCTGTTCCTTCTACGGTGATAGCGGTACATGAATTTAAGAAATTATAACCCAGGATTCCGGCAATCATTCCAGGAACCATTCCTCCATTATAGTCTAATGATTCTTTTCCGGCGATTACCAGATCATAACTTCCGTTTTTTATTACTTCGGCAAGTTGTTTTGCCACGAAAAAACCGTCAGCTGGATTTGCGTTGACGCGAATGGCTTCATTTGCTCCAATGGCCAATGCTTTTCTTAAGGTAGGCTCTGTTTCAGGTCCTCCAACATTAACAACAGTTACAGTTGCTCCTTGTTGTTCTTGGAACCAAATAGCACGAGTCAAACCAAATTCGTCATTAGGATTTATCACATATTGTACACCGTTGGTATCGAATTCAGAATCACCATTGGTAAAATTAATTTTTGAAGTAGTATCAGGAACATGACTGATGCAAACTAATATTTTCATAGGTTTATTTTTTTTTTTGATTTTCTTAAAATGCTGACACAAAAATATAATATTAATTTCAATAATTTACTATGCATGCATAATATTTTTTATAAAACTATTACGTTTTCGTGACTTTCATAGTGCTGATAAGCTTCTAGTGGTATCTTTACTGACAGTGAGATATAGTACAGACTTGAATGTGGCTCCTGATTATTTTAACCTAATTTATGCTTTAAGTGATTTAAAATATTTATTTTTGCTTTTCGAAAATTATACAGATACAATAATCAAATATGAGAACGATACAATTTAGAGAGGCCATTTGCGAAGCGATGAGTGAAGAAATGCGCCATGATGAGTCCATATATTTAATGGGTGAAGAAGTTGCTGAATATAATGGTGCTTACAAAGCGTCTAAAGGGATGCTTGCCGAGTTTGGTGAAAAAAGAGTAATTGATACTCCAATTGCAGAGCTTGGTTTTACCGGTATTGCGGTAGGATCAGCAATGAATGGTTGTAGACCGATTGTAGAATATATGACTTTCAACTTCTGTTTGGTTGGTATCGACCAGATTATAAATAACGCTGCAAAGATGCGTCAGATGTCGGGAGGACAATTTAATGTGCCTATCGTTTTTCGTGGGCCAACGGCTTCGGCAGGACAATTAGGAGCAACGCACTCTCAGGCTTTGGAAAACTGGTTTGCTAATACGCCAGGTCTTAAAGTAGTAGTTCCTTCTACTGTTTATGATGCAAAAGGACTTTTGAAAGCAGCTATTCGTGATAATGATCCGGTTATTTTCATGGAATCAGAGCAAATGTATGGTGATAAAGGAGAAGTGCCAGATGGCGAATACATCATTCCACTTGGAGTTGCTGATATCAAACGTGAAGGAACAGATGTAACCATCGTATCTTTTGGTAAGATTATAAAAGAGGCTCATATTGCGGCTGATGAATTGGCTAAAGAAGGAATTTCATGTGAAATTATCGACTTAAGAACCGTTCGTCCTATGGATCACGAAACGATTTTAACCTCAGTTAAAAAGACAAACAGATTAGTGATTCTTGAAGAGGCTTGGCCTTTTGCAAGTGTTGCTTCAGAGATTACCTATATTGTTCAAGAACGCGCTTTTGATTTTCTTGACGCTCCAATACAAAGAATTACCACTGCTGATACACCAGCACCATATTCACCAGTATTGTTGAAAGAATGGTTGCCAAACGCAGCTGACGTAATAAAAGCGGTAAAAAAAGTAATGTATAAATAATTATATACATTTGCCAACACTATTAAGGCTTCATCTTACGTTAGTTTGATGAAGCTTTTTTTTTTAATTATGAATTATGAATAAGAGTCTATTATTGAGTCTGTTTTTTTTATGGACAATCGGGGGCAACCTTTTTGGGCAAACAAAAGTCAGTGGTGTTATTGTGGATAAATTGAATCAGCCGGTTCCTTTTGCCAATGTGGTATTTAAGGATTCTAACGAAGGTATAGTTGCTAATGAAGATGGTCATTTTTATCTCGAATCCAAAAAAACATATACTGCTATAGTGATCACTTCGGTTGGTTTTTCAGACCGGGAAATTGCTTTGGAAAAAGCCGTCAACTATAATTTAAGAATCCGATTGAACGAAGCGGAATCTTTAAATGAAGTTGTTATTTTTACAGGTAAAACGTCTAAAAAGAACAATCCTGCGCTGGATATTCTTCGAAAAATTTGGGAAAGAAAACGCAAAAACGGATTGTATCAGTTTGATCAATACCAGATGGAAAAGTATGAGAAAGTAGAGTTTGATATGAATAGTATTGATAGTGCTTTTATGAAGAAGAAGCTTTTCAAAGGAATGGAATTTGTATTCAAACATATTGATACTTCGAGTGTTACCGGGAAAACGTATTTGCCTATTTTTATAAACGAATCTTTATCGGATGTTTATGGAAATAATAAGTTGAAAAAAGTAAAGGAGAAGCTAAAGGCCAATAAAAACTCGGGATTCAGTGATAATCAACAAATTTTATCTTTTGTAAAAGATTTGTATTCAGATTACGATATTTACAACAATCACTTAACTTTTTTTGACAAAAGTTTCACGAGTCCGTTGTCAAAAACGGGGATAGACGTTTATAATTATGTCCTAAGGGATAGTGCTTATATTGATAAAAAATGGTGCTATAATATTCTGTTTTATCCAAGACGTAAAAACGAGTTAACTTTTAAAGGCGATTTTTGGGTCAACGATACCACATTTGCTATTAAGAAAATTAATATGGCCGTGACTAAAAGTGCCAATATTAACTGGGTAAAAGACATATATATAGAACAAGAATTTGAAGTTCAAAACGATTCTGTTTTTCTGTTGACTCGTGATTATATGATGTCTGATTTTGCTTTGAATAAAAAAGAAGAGTCTAAAGGCGTTTATGGAAAACGGACTTCTTTGTATCAAAATCATAAATTCAATATCGAAAAACCGGCTTCTTTTTATAAGGAGGAAGTCAATTATATCGATAATGAAGTCTATAATAAGTCAGAAGAATACTGGGATGAAAACCGTTTTGAAAATCTAAATAAAGATGAAAAAGGGGTTTATAAAATGCTGGATACGCTACAGACCGTCAAGAAATTCCAGAATTTATACAATTTAGTTTCTATTTTAGGGAGCGGTTATGTTCAATTCGGACATTTCGATTATGGCCCTATTTTTTCTACTTTCGGCTACAATGAAGTCGAGGCAATACGAATCAGAGTAGGAGGAAGAACTTATTTTGGTCCAAATGATCCTTGGAGATTGCAAGGATATACCGCTTATGGATTTGGCGATGACAAATTCAAATACGGACTTTCAGGAAAATGGATGATCGACAAAAAAAATAGGATTATAATTTCAGGAGGGAACAGGCGTGATATAGAACAAATAGGCGCAAGTCTCACCACTACAAATGATGTTCTGGGTAGAAGTTTTGCTTCTTCGTCGCTCTTCTCTACAGGAAGTAATGGAAAACTGACCAATATTAATCTGAGTAATTTGGGCGTTGAAATTGAGCCAATCAAGAACTTGACTTTTCAAACCGGATTTTCGTATCGAACTTTAGAATCAGCCTCGAATACATTCAGTTTGGATTATTACACTGATAACACCTACACAACGACCAAAAGCGATGTGAAACAATCAGAAATTAATTTTCAGGTTGAATATACTCCTAACAGAAAAACCATCGGATATGGCGTAGAGCGAAATAATGTAGACAGTCCTTTTAGTCGATTTTATATTAATTACAGTCATGGATTCAAAGGTTTATTGGATAGTGATTTTAAATATGAAAAAATACAATTGTATTATAAACAACCCATAATTATTGGGCCTTTGGGACGTTCTAATGTTATCATGGAAGTAGGTAAAACCTTTGGTACAATTCCTTTGGGCTTAATGAATGTTATTCCGGGAAATCAGACTTATTTTACAATTGAGAACACTTTTAGCAATCTTAATTTTTACGAGTTTGTAACCGACCAATATGCGATGCTACAGTGGGATCATAATTTCGGAGGACGTTTGTTGTCAAGAATTCCATTTATGAGAAAACTCAATTGGCGAGAAATTATAGGAGTAAAGGCAGTTTACGGAACCATATCTGATGCTAATAGAGCGATTAATGCATCTGGCTTGATCTACAACGCACCCGAAGATGTGTATTGGGAATACAGCGCAGGAATTGGCAATATTTTCAAGGTCTTGCGAATTGATTTTGCTTGGAGAGGGAATTATTTAAACACGCCAGATACGCAGCGCTTTTCTATAAAAGGGTCTTTTGGGTTTTATTTTTAGGAGCTATTTACTTCGTCAGTTCGCTTCGCTCGTGTCCATCTGGGCTAAAAGAAAAATTATGCAAGAAATTATCCAATATCTTTCCCAAAAGGAAGCCGCTTTCCAGCTGATAATTGAAAAATATGGTTTGCCTGAAATTCCCAAAAGATCCCAAGGTTTTGAAACTTTAGTTTTATTAATTCTGGAACAGCAAGTTTCCATTGATTCTGCCAAGGCTACTTTTTTAAAGTTGAAAGCAAGAATCAAAACAGTGGAACCACTGCCGATTTTGGATTTATCCGACGAAGAATTTAGGGCTCTTGGCGTAAGCCGACAGAAAACATCTTATATTAAAGCATTGGCCGTGGCGGTTGTGGATAAAGAGATCGATTTAGCAAGTTTGGCTAATAAATCAGCTCAACAGGTTAGAGAAGAACTCATCAGGATAAAAGGAATTGGCAACTGGACCATTGATATTTATTTGATGTTTTGCCTTCAAGATCCCGATTTGCTTCCGTTGGGAGACATTGCCATAAGTAATACCATCAAAGAATTATTTGATATTCACGAGAAAGAAGCCATGGAAGTGTATGTCCAAAGCTGGAGTCCTTATCGCTCGACTGCTGCTTTCCTTTTGTGGCATTATTATCTAAAAAAAAGAGGGAGAACGATTTCGTACTAATAAATACCGAAGCTTTTGTTTTCTTGTGTTTTATGACGGATTATTCTTGTGGTGAATGGGTTTTTAAACTACTTTTGCACTCGCATAAATAGAATTTAAGACATACGATAAAATGACTGCAGACAAATTAAAAACTTTCGATGTATTAATCGAAATCCCAAGAGGGAGTAGAAATAAATACGAATACGATTTTGAAATTAAAAGAATGCGTTTCGATAGAATGTTATTCTCTTCAATGATGTATCCGGCTGATTACGGATTTATCCCGGAAACTCTTGCCTTAGATGGAGATCCTTTGGATGTATTGGTTTTAGTGAATGAACCTACTTTTCCTGGATGTGTAATGGAAGTAAAACCTATTGGAGTTTTCCATATGGCAGATGATAAAGGACCAGATGAAAAAGTAATCTGTGTACCGGTTTCTGATCCAATCTGGAATAAATTGGAAAATCTATCTGATATGAATCCGCATTTATTGAAAGAAATCGAACATTTCTTCCAAGTATATAAAGATCTTGAAAACAAAACTGTCGATGTAGGTGGTTGGGGAGATAGAGACGAAGCCTATGCAATTTTGAAAGCATGTACGGAGCGTTTCGAGCAAATAGAAAACAGACCAGAAGGTTTATTTAGCATTAAATAATCTTTTTAAAATATCTTAAAAAAAGCAATATTCTGTAAGAATATTGCTTTTTTTGTTTAAATTCGTTTTCTATACTATTGATTATTAACCAAAAACCAAAACGAATTTATGAATACAATGATGATTTATTTGCCAATAGTCATGGCAATTGTAGGGCTTCTTTTTATGTGGGTTAAACGAACTTGGGTTTTAAAACAAGATGCCGGTGATGGAAAGATGAAAGAGATTTCAGATTACATCTATGAAGGGGCGCTTGCTTTCCTAAAGGCCGAATATAGATTGTTAGCCGTTTTTGTACTTTTAGCCAGTATGGTTTTAGCAGGGATTACATTTATTGAAGGAGTTAAAACACATCTATTGATAGTGATTGCTTTTATTTTTGGAGCCTTTTTCTCGGCACTTGCCGGAAATATGGGGATGAAGATAGCAACCAAAACCAATGTTAGAACAACCCAGGCTGCCCGTACGAGTTTGCCACAGGCATTAAAAGTCTCTTTTGGTGGAGGTACGGTGATGGGATTAGGAGTTGCCGGTTTGGCCGTTTTGGGGTTGACTTCTTTCTTTATTTTCTTCTTCCATTTTTTTATGAATGGAACTTGGACTTCTACCGAAGACATGACTATCGTATTGGAAACATTAGCTGGTTTTTCTCTTGGAGCGGAATCTATTGCCTTGTTTGCGCGCGTTGGTGGAGGAATTTATACAAAAGCCGCCGATGTTGGTGCCGATTTAGTAGGGAAAGTTGAGGCCGGAATTCCGGAGGATGATCCTCGTAATCCAGCTACTATTGCTGATAATGTTGGTGATAATGTTGGTGATGTGGCCGGAATGGGAGCCGATTTGTTTGGATCTTATGTGGCGACAGTCTTGGCTGCTATGGTCTTGGGGAATTATGTTATTAAAGATATGGGAGGAAATATTCAAGATGCCTTTGGCGGAATTGGTCCTATTTTATTACCGATGGCTATTGCCGGTTTTGGAATTTTATTTTCAATCATAGGAACGATGCTGGTAAAGATTACTGACGAAAATGCAAAAGAAGCACAGGTTCAAAAGGCATTAAATATAGGCAATTGGGTTTCTATAGTTTTAACGGCAATTGCTTGTTTCTTCTTAGTACAGTATATGTTGCCTTCAACAATGAAAATGGAGTTTTTCGGAGAAGGAAGCCAAGAGATTTCATCGATGAGAGTTTTTTATGCCACCATCGTAGGTTTAGTTGTGGGTGGAGTAATATCATCAGTTACTGAATATTATACAGGTTTAGGTACAAAACCAGTTATGGCAATTGTCCAAAAATCGAGTACTGGAGCAGGAACTAATGTTATCGCAGGTTTGGCGACAGGAATGATTTCGACTTTTCCAACAGTTTTATTGTTTGCCGCTGCAATTTGGACCTCTTATGCATTTGCAGGATTTTATGGTGTGGCTTTAGCGGCTTCGGCAATGATGGCAACAACAGCAATGCAATTGGCTATTGATGCTTTCGGACCAATTTCTGATAATGCGGGTGGAATTGCTGAAATGAGTGAATTGCCTAAAGAAGTTAGAACAAGAACCGATATTTTGGATTCAGTAGGGAATACCACAGCAGCAACCGGAAAAGGATTTGCTATAGCTTCGGCTGCATTGACTTCATTGGCTTTATTTGCAGCCTATGTAACTTTTACAGGAATTGACGGAATCAATATTTTTAAAGCACCAGTTCTGGCAATGTTATTTGTGGGAGGAATGATTCCTGTTGTTTTTTCTGCTTTGGCTATGAATTCAGTAGGGAAAGCAGCGATGGATATGGTGTATGAAGTACGTCGCCAATTCAGGGAAATTCCGGGAATTATGGAAGGAACCGGAAAACCGGAATACGGAAAATGTGTGGAAATCTCGACTAAAGCAGCCTTGCGAGAAATGATGTTGCCGGGAATATTGACCATTGGTTTCCCAATTGCGATTGTGCTTTTGGGAAAATTAGTTTATGGTGATAACAATCAATTGATTGCCGAAATGTTAGGAGGTTATATGGCAGGAGTTACTGTTTCGGGAGTGCTTTGGGCTGTTTTTCAAAACAATGCCGGAGGTGCTTGGGATAATGCCAAGAAATCATTTGAAGCAGGTGTTATGATTAACGGCGAAATGACTTATAAAGGGTCGGATGCGCATAAAGCTGCTGTTACAGGCGATACCGTTGGTGATCCATTCAAGGATACTTCAGGGCCATCGATGAATATTTTAATAAAATTGACTTGTTTGATTGGATTAGTGATCGCGCCAATTTTAGGAAACGGAAGCCATACTATTTCTGATAAAGCCTCTTGCTGCATTGCAACTGGAGTCTGTACGTCTATGTCTGAAGAAGAATGTGTAGCCAAAGGCTGTACTAATAAGTCATGTGTGCATATGAATGCAGCTGCAATGCCTGCTGAAACGATTTCTAAGGAGATTTCTATAGAAAAAATAAATGTCAACGGCAAAGTGAAGGCGACCATCAAAACAAGCACAAATGGAAAATCAGAGGTTCAAGTTTTTGAGGGAACAGACGCTGAGGTTCAGGCAAAAATTGATGCTTTGAAATAATGTTTATTTATACTAAAAAATGCCTCATTTTCTGAGGCATTTTTTTTGTTTTATAAAATAATTTTAATCTAGTTTTGGCTTTATCTCTTTTGGAAAAGATTAAAACAATCCGTTTATCTCGGCATCTATTCTATTGATGATGTTTCCTAAATCTTCAGGTTTATCAACAAAGTTGATGTTGTCTACATCAATAATAAGCAATTTTCCTCTATCGTAAGTGTGAATCCAAGCTTCGTAACGTTCGTTAAGACGACTCAAGTAATCAATTGAAATCGAAGATTCATACTCGCGTCCTCGTTTGTGAATTTGTCCAACAAGATTCGGGATAGAACTTCTTAAATAGATTAATAAATCAGGTGCTTTAACTGTTGATTCCATCAGTTCAAAAAGGGAAGAATAATTCTGAAAATCACGATTGGTCATTAAACCCATTGAGTAAAGATTAGGAGCGAAAATATGCGCATCTTCATAAATAGTTCTGTCCTGAATGATTTTCTTACCGCTTTCGCGAATTTGAATCACCTGACGAAAACGACTATTCAAGAAATAGATTTGTAAATTAAATGACCAACGTTCCATTTGGTGATAGAAATCATCTAAATAAGGGTTGTCCACTACGTCTTCAAAATGAGGTTCCCATTTGAAGTGTTTTGCTAATAAACGCGTTAAAGTTGTTTTACCTGAACCTATATTTCCTGCTACTGCTATGTGCATTACACTGTTGTGATTTTATAATTCATAATTTCTTCAATTGTAAAAATAGATAAAATTTGGGCTTAGAAGTGGAATTTTACAAACGTTTTTTTGAAATTTTAATTTTCTTAATGGAATAATTTGTAAAAGCAATAACCCAGCGATGGTGCCGGGTTATTTGTTGTGAATAGGATATATGGATTATAGTTTACAATCCAAAAGCGGCTTTAACTTGGTCAACAAAATCTAATTTTTCCCAAGTGAATAACTCAACATCAATTGTTTTAGTCAAACCTCCAGGAGCCGAGAATGTTTTGGTAACCGTTTCTGGTGTACGTCCCATGTGTCCGTAAGCAGCAGTTTCGCTATAGATTGGATTTCTTAGTTTTAGTCGTTGCTCAATAAAGTAAGGACGCATATCAAAGATAGCTTCTACTTTTTTGGCAATTTCTCCATTGGTTAAGTTTACTTTTGATGTTCCATAAGTGTCAATAAAGATCCCCATAGGTTTTGCAACACCAATGGCGTAAGAAACCTGAACCAAAATTTCATCAGCAATTCCAGCAGCAACTAAGTTTTTAGCGATATGACGTGTAGCATAAGCCGCACTTCTATCCACTTTAGAAGGGTCTTTTCCTGAGAAAGCACCACCACCATGGGCTCCTTTTCCGCCATAGGTGTCTACAATAATTTTTCTTCCTGTCAAACCAGTATCTCCGTGTGGTCCTCCAATTACAAATTTACCCGTTGGGTTGATGTGGTATTGGATTTTATCATTGAATAAATGCGCTTGGTTAGGATTTTTGGCAATGATTCTTGGAATCAAAATGTCGATAATGTCCTTTTTGATTTTTGCAAGCATTGCAGCTTCTTCATCAAAATCATCGTGTTGGGTTGAAATTACAATCGCATCAATACGCGTTGGTTTGTTGTCGTCGCTGTATTCTAAAGTTACCTGAGACTTAGCGTCAGGGCGTAAATAAGTGATTTCCTTGTTTTCGCGTCTTAAAATCGCTAATTCCTGTAATAATTTATGAGATAAATCAAGTGCCAAAGGCATGTAATTTTCGGTTTCATTAGTGGCGTAACCAAACATCATTCCTTGGTCACCAGCACCTTGCTCTTCAGGATTAGGCCTGTCAACACCTTGATTTATATCGGCTGATTGCTCGTGAATAGCAGAAAGTATTCCACAAGAATTAGCTTCAAACATATATTCACTTTTGGTATAACCAATTTTTTTGATTACTTCACGAGCGATTTGTTGTACGTCTAAATAAGTATTCGATTTTACTTCTCCAGCCAATATTACCTGTCCAGTAGTAACCAGAGTCTCGCAAGCCACTTTTGATTCCGGATCAAATGCTAAAAAATTGTCAATTAATGCGTCCGAAATTTGATCTGCAATTTTGTCTGGATGTCCCTCACTCACAGATTCTGACGTAAATAAATAGGCCATAATAATTATTGTTTAAAATTAATCGAGGAAAAAAGTTGCTAAAAAATGCTAAAGAAGAGTTTCTGCTTTAGCATTTTTTCTACTGAAAAATCTTCAGTATTCATAATGAATTTGTTTCATTATGAAGAGGTTGCAATCAGTTCAAATTTTTCCTCTTGTATTCGGGTGCAAATGTATGAAACCATTTTGAATTGCAAATTAAACTTAACTGTTTTTTAAATTAAAAAATTAAGAAGCTGAAAATAACTGCTTTTTGGCTAAAAACAACAAATAGCTTGAAAAATGTTAATTATCTTATGATCATTTGTTTATTTGGAATTTAGTTTGCAATTTTGGATTTCAAATACAAAAAAAATGAGAGTTATAAAGTGTATGATGGCCATGATGTTTCAGGAAAATTCCTGCGGGTATTCTATTGCTTAAACTAAAATAAATAAGATTCAGCAAAGCCTCCCGATTCATTGGGGGGCTTTTTTTTTGGATTAGATTCAAAATCCCATTTTATAAAATGAACTATTAACTAAATAACACTAAAAAACAATGAGCACACAAAATTTTGCAACCAAAGCTTTACATGCGGGGCATGATGTTACACAGCACGGAGGAACAAGAGCAGTACCTATCTATCAGACATCTTCTTATGTTTTTAATAATTCAGAGCACGCAGCTAATTTATTTGGCCTAGCAGAGGCAGGTTATATTTATACGAGATTAAATAATCCAACCAATGATATTCTGGAGCAACGTTTGGCGGCTTTAGAGGGAGGAATTGGTGCGGTAGTTACCGCTTCGGGAACAGCAGCTATAACTACTGCCTTACTTGTTTTGCTGAGAACTGGCGATCATATTGTAGCTTCTAATAGCTTGTATGGTGGAACTTATAATTTGCTAAGCGTTACTTTGCCGAGATTAGGAATCACAACCACTTTTGTAGATCCTTCAGATCCGGCTAATTTTACTAAAGCCGCTCAGGATAACACAAAGGTATTTTTTGCTGAATCTTTAGGGAATCCTAAGTTAGATGTATTGGACTTGAAAGCAATTTCTATAGAGGCAAAAGCATTGAAAGTACCTTTTATTGTAGATAACACGGTTGCGTCGCCTTATCTATTAAATCCTATTGAACACGGAGCGAATATTGTTATTCATTCTTTGACAAAATATATCGCCGGAAACGGAACTTCACTAGGAGGCGCTATTATTGATGCGGGAACTTTTGACTGGAGTAGTGGTCGTTTCCCCGAGTTTACGGAGCCTAATGCAGGTTATCATGGTTTGGTTTATCATGAAGCTTTAGGAGCTGCGGCCTTTATTGCTAGAGTGAGAATTGAGGGTTTACGTGATTATGGAGCTGCTTTGAGTCCTTTTAATGCATTTCAAATTATCCAAGGTTTAGAAACTTTACCGCTTCGTGTTCAGAAACACAGCGAGAACGGTTTGGCTTTGGCCCAATGGTTAGAAAATCAAGAAGCGGTGGCTTGGGTAAATTATCCGGGATTGAAATCGAGTAAATATTATGATTTGGCACAAACCTATTTGCCAAAAGGACAAAACGGTTTGCTGACTTTTGGTTTAAAAGGCGGTTTTGAAGCTGCCAAGAAAGTGGCTGATGAAACTAAGTTGTTTTCACTTTTGGCTAATATTGGAGACACGAAATCCTTAATTATACATCCTGCCAGTACAACGCATCAGCAATTATCCGCAGATCAACAAATTGCTTCTGGTGTTAGTCAAGATTTGATTCGTTTATCAGTGGGGCTGGAAGATATCGAGGATTTAAAAGCAGATTTGAAAACCGTATTTGAGAGTTTATAGTAAAAGCCGAATCGATTTTAAATAATTGAAGTGATGTCAGGAACCGTTTCTTGTAAAATAAGACTTGAAATTAAAAGTCCAATTTAGGATTTGTTGGTCTAGATGTTAAGCATTTGTTATAGGTCTGTTAATTAGATGAGTAAAAAGTATTTTTTCTAATAAAAGAACGTTAAAATGTCCTAAATCATTTGGAAAACTAACAGAAAATTGCCATATTTGTTAAGTCGAAAAAAAAACAGAAAATGAATTTCAAGATTTGTAAAAAGATTAAAAATATTTCGGAACAATCTGCCGGGTAGTCATTGCTTTTAATTAATATAGCTATAGCAAGAGCCTACCAAATAGTATTTGGTAGGCTCTTTTGATTTATACAGTTTCAAATAAACGAAGAATGAATAAATACATTATTAAAAACATTAAATCGCTAACTGCAAAGTTTTTTGCAAAGGAATATTGATTCCCAAAAGTGTAAGTATATATTACTTTAACCCTTTTGGTATTTTGTCCAAAAGGGTTTTTTTATTTCAGGAGACAAACAATTTAAAAACATCAACAAAGAGTAACATTAAAAATAAAATAGGAACCTAAACAACTAACAAGATGAGCACAAAAAACACATTTAGAGAAAGATTTAATTTCTTCAGGAATTTATGGCCAAATAGAAATAAAATTAATTTATCAAATAACGACTTAGTTAATTCAAGAGTTGGAATGGATACAACGGATGAAAAAGGCTTTAAAAAACAGTCTAATTTATTACAGGTTTTAATGTATTCAAAAGAGAATGATACCCTTTTCATATAACGGGGTCCCCCTTTTTTTGATAGGAACTTAACCGCAAGTAATTTCTGGACAGTATTGTTCAGTGTTGCCTTGCGTTTTTGTGTTACCTCTATTTTAGAATAAAATCTAAGCAGTTAAGTTTGTATATTAACAAAAAATGTAGTTAATTTGCACCTATAAGTTCACAAACGTACTGAAATGTTATAAAGAAAGGCAGAGGGATTAGACCCAATGAAGCCTTAGCAACCCTTCGAGAAATCGAAGAAGGTGCTGCATTCTACCACACTAAAGTGGAAAGATAACAACAAGAATTCTCCTAGTTTATTTCTAGCTTTTTCTTTCTAATATTTCCAGACACAGATCAAAATTTTAAAAAGATTTGAAATTGGAAAATAAACTCAATCCTATTACCATAAAAAATTTCACCACCGAAAGTGGCGTTGTTTGTCCTGTCTTAAACTTAACTTTTGAAGTTTTTGGACCGGCTTTGCATACAGCTCCTGTCGTTCTGGTCAATCATGCTTTAACCGGAAATTCCCGAGTTGTGGGGATAGATGGCTGGTGGAATGATTTAATTGGGGACAATAAAACCATTGATACTAATAAATATACTGTAATTGCTTTTAACATACCGGGGAATGGCTATGATAAAACTACAATAGACAATTATACAGATTTTAAGACCAGAGATATTGCTCAGTTATTTATTCAAGGGATTCAGTTTTTAGAAATTGACCAATTGTATGCATTAATAGGTGGCTCAGTGGGAGGCGGAATTGCTTGGGAAATGCTTGCTTTAGAACCTAAAATCACCCAGCATTTGATTCCTATCGCTACAGATTGGAAATCAACAGATTGGTTGATAGCCAATTGTTTTTTGCAGGAGCAAATACTCAATAATTCGTCAAGACCTATCGAAGATGCCAGAGCCCATGCCATGTTGTGTTATCGCACTCCGGAATCTTTTAAGCAAAAATTCCAAAGAACCAGAAACGAAGAATTGGCCATTTTTAATGTCGAAAGTTGGTTGCTTCATCATGGACAAAAGCTGCAAAAAAGATTTCAATTGTCATCTTATAAAATGATGAACCAGTTGCTTAAAACCATAGATATTACCAGAAATAGTGAGTCATTTGAAGTTTTGGCTTCCAAAATTGAAGCGGAGATTCACATCATCGGGATCGATTCAGATTTGTTTTTTACAGCTAAAGAAAATAAAGAAACTTATCAGGAATTAAAAAAACTCCATGTCAAGGTTTCTTATCAGGAAATTAAATCAGTACACGGGCACGACGCCTTTTTGATTGAATACGAACAATTAAATAATTTGCTTGCCGATATTTTTAAGGGCAATAATAAAATATAGTAAAATGAAAATATTAAAATTTGGAGGAAAATCACTGTCAAATGGTGAAGGGATCAGTAAAGTTGTTTCTATAATAGTCGATAAAGTAAATCAAGGAGAGCAAATTGCAGTCGTAGTATCGGCTCGCGGTAACGCAACTGACGAATTAGAAGAGATTTTAAAAGTGGCTTCTAAAAACGGGGATTACAAACCATTATTTGAAGAGTTTAAAAAATATCAAAATGGAGATTATCAAGAAGTTGATTTATCAGAAGAATTTCAACAATTGGAAAAACTTTTTGAAGGAATTAGCCTGATTGGAGATTATAGCACTAAAATAAAAGATCAGGTTCTTTCTAAGGGAGAATTAATTTCGGCAAAATTATTGACCGCAATCTTAGTTTCAAAAGGTATAAAGGCACATTTCACAGACTCTAGAGTTTTGCTGAAAACAGATTCTAAATTTGGAGATGCTCAACCTTTAGAGCAACTTTCGAAGAAAAATGTGATCCAACACTTTAAGGAAAACAATGGGACAACAGTGAATATTGTCACGGGTTTTATTGGTTCAAATAATAATAATGATACGACAACTTTAGGAAGAAATGGTAGTAATTACACAGCTTCTTTGTTGGCAAATTATTTGGATGCCGAAGAACTTCAGAATTATACCCATGTGGATGGAATTTACACTGCCAATCCGGATTTGGTTTTGGATGCCAAGAAAATTGACCATTTGACTTTTAATGAAGCTAATGAGTTGGCCAATTTTGGTGCGACAATATTACATGCCAAAACGATTATTCCTTTATTGGAAAAAAATATTCCGCTTCGTATTTTGAATACTTTCAATCACGAAAATAAAGGAACGCTAATCACTTCTAATTCTAACAAAGAAGGAATCAAAACACTTTCGGTATTAGAGAATGTGGCTCTGGTAAATCTAGAAGGACGCGGATTGTTAGGGAAAACGGGCGTTGATGCCCGAATTTTCAGGGTGATGGGAGATAATGATATTAGCGTAAGTATTATATCGCAAGGATCATCCGAAAGAGGAATCGGATTAGTGGTTGCCGCTGATAAAGCTACTAAAGCGATGATTGAACTCGAAAAAGAATTTGAAAATGATTTTTATTCTAAGGATGTCAATAAAATTACGGTAACCGATAATGTTTCGGTAATTTCAATTATAGGGCAGGATTTAAGCACGTTTCACAAGCCTTATACAGCTTTGATTAAGAATAAAATTGTTCCAATACTTTTCAATAATACGGTGACGGGCAAGAATGTGAGTTTGGTTGTTTATAAACACCAATTGAACAAAGCGTTGAACGTTATTCACGGAGAGATTTTCGGGGTTTCAAAGAAAATCAATATTGCCATTTTTGGACATGGATTAGTCGGTGGAACGCTAATTAATCAAATCCTGGAATCGGCGGAAGCAATCGAGAAAAGAAAGGATATTAAATTGAATGTTTTTGCGATTGCGAATTCAAAAAATATTCTTTTGAATAAAAATGGAGTGTCTCCAAATTGGAAAAACGAAATACAAAATAACGGATTCTCTTATACAATTGATGATGTGATTGCTTATGCAAATGAGCATCATCTGGAGAATTTAATTGCAATAGACAATACGGCCAGCGCAGCATTTGTAGAAAATTATATTCCATTGGTTGAAAGTAGTTTTGATTTAATTTCTTCGAATAAAGTGGCCAATACATTGAGTTATGGTTTTTATAAAGAGCTGAGAAAAGCATTGGCTGACAATCAGAAAAATTATTTGTATGAGACAAATGTGGGTGCCGGATTACCATTAATTGATACGATAAAATTATTGCATCTTTCAGGCGAAAACATCACTAAAATCAAAGGCGTGTTTTCAGGAACATTGAGTTATTTATTCAATAATTTCTCTGCCAAGGATGCTCCTTTTAGTGAAATATTGAAAGAGGCAATTGATAATGGATATACGGAACCGGATCCAAGGGAAGATTTATGTGGGAATGATGTGGGGCGTAAATTATTGATTTTGGCAAGAGAATTGGATTTGCAAAATGAATTTGAAGAAATTGAAATTCAAAACCTGATTCCGGAGCATTTGCGCGAAGGAGATGTTTCTGATTTTTTAAATAAATTGACTGAGTTTGATCCGATTTATAACAAAATTAAAAAAGAACAACAGCCTAATCATGTTCTGAGATACATTGGCGAATTATCCGGAGACTTACAAAACGACAAAGGAATTCTTGAAGTAAAATTAGTTTCAGTACCTTCGGATACTGCTTTGGGAGGTTTGAAAGGATCGGATTCTTTCTTCGAAATTTACACCGAATCCTATGGAGACCGTCCAATTGTGATTCAAGGTGCAGGAGCCGGATCAGCAGTAACGGCGAGAGGAGTTTTTGGAGATATTTTGAGATTGTCAGATAAGGGATAAATTTTAAGTGTTCAGTGATCAGTTTCAAGTATTCATTAAAATAAAATTAAAATCCGCGTTCTATAAATAAATAGTATTATGAAAATAACATTAAACAGAGTAAACGACAACTTCCATTTCGAATTAAAAAACGAACGTGGACATTTAGTAAATGTAGATAGCCGACCGGAATTTGGAGGCGATGATCAAGGGCCAAGCCCGATGGAGTTAGTATTGATGGGCGTGGCCGGTTGTAGTGCGATTGATATGATTTCGATTCTAAAGAAACAACGTCAGGAAATTACTTCTTTTAAGGCTGAGGTAGATGGTGAAAGAGTGCAAGTGGGCGAGGCAAAACCATTCAAGGATATTCATGTGGTATTTCATTTGGAAGGGAACATTAATGAAGAAAAAGCGGCTAGATCAGCTCAACTTTCTTTTGAAAAATACTGTTCAGTTTCCAAAACATTGGAGCCTACGGCAACCATACATTATAAGGTAGTTTTGAATGGAGTTGAATTGGCAAAAAAATAATAAATAAAAAAAATAAAATAAAAATGAGCGAATCAGATTTTGGTTTTGAAACCCAAGCCATACGCACCCAATTAGAAAGATCGCAATATCTGGAGCATTCAGTTCCGTTGTATTTATCATCCAGTTTTGTGTTTGAAGATGCTGAAGACATGCGTGCTTCTTTTACAGAAGAGAAAGAACGAAATATTTACAGCCGTTTTAGTAACCCAAACACGACCGAGTTTGTAGAGAAAATCTGCAAAATGGAAGGTGCCGAAGCCGGTTATGCATTTGCAACTGGAATGGCTGCGGTTTATTCTACTTTTGCAGCTTTGTTGAATGCGGGTGATCATATTGTTTCTGCGAGTAGTGTTTTTGGTTCAACCCATGCTTTGTTCCACACTTATTTTCCAAAATGGAATATCGAAACTTCTTATTTTGATATCAATAAACCGGAAACAATCGAAGGTTTTATCAAACCCAACACTAAGATTCTTTATGCAGAATCACCAACAAATCCTGCGGTTGATATTATTGATTTGCAATTGTTGGGAGATATTGCCAAAAAACACAATTTGATATTGATTATTGACAATTGTTTTGCAACGCCTTATATTCAGAATCCAATACAATTTGGAGCGCATTTAGTGGTGCATTCAGCGACTAAATTGATAGACGGTCAAGGAAGGGTTTTAGGCGGTGTGACCGTGGGTAGCGAAGATTTAATTAGAAAAATTTATTTGTTCTCCAGAAATACTGGACCTGCTTTGTCCCCATTCAATGCTTGGATTTTGTCTAAAAGCTTGGAAACATTGGCGGTTCGTGTCGAAAAACATTGTGAAAATGCACTTAAAGTTGCCGAGTTTTTAGAAAATCATCCGAATGTAAACAGCGTAAAATATCCATTTTTGAAATCACATCCACAATACGAAATCGCCAAAAAGCAAATGCGTTTGGGAGGAAATATTGTTGCTTTTGAAATCAAAGGGGGAATCGAAGCAGGAAGAGCTTTTTTGAATAAAATTCAATTGTGTTCGCTTTCGGCTAATTTAGGCGATACCAGAACAATTGTGACGCATCCAGCCTCTACAACACATAGTAAGTTATCTGTTGAAGAAAGGTTAGCGGTAAGTATTTCAGATGGTTTAGTGCGAGTTTCAGTAGGATTGGAAACCGTAAAAGATGTAATTGCTGATTTAGAGCAAGCGCTATCATAAATTTTAGATTTGGGATTGACGATTTTTGATTGTAGATTTGGTCTTGTTACTAAAAATTGTAAGAAAACAAAGCGTGATTTTTTTTGAAATCTAAAAGCTAAAATCCTCATTCTAAAATCATAAATCTTAAAAGATGCTTTCTAAAAAAACAAAATACGGAATAAAGGCATTGACTTTTTTGGCACGCCAAGAAGATAATACGCCGGTACAAATTGCAGAAATTGCAAAAAGTGAAAATATTTCGATTAAATTTTTAGAAAGCATCTTATTATTATTGCGTCATTCAGGCTTTCTGGGGGCCAAGAAAGGTAAAGGTGGAGGTTATTATTTAATAAAAGATCCCAAAGAAATTAATATGGCCCATGTCTACCGAATACTGGAAGGGCCAATTGCCTTGTTGCCTTGCGCTAGTCATAACTTTTATGAAAAGTGTGAGGACTGTACAGATGAAGCTACTTGCGCCGTTCGAAAGCTAATGACCGAAGTACGAGACAATACCTTGATGATACTGGAGAATAATACGCTCGCAGATATTGCTTTTTAATCTACAAATTATTTAAAAAAAAAGTTTGAAATTTAATTTAAAGTATTACTTTTGCTTTTTAATCTACTAAGTCGATGGGATAATAGATTTAATAAAAAATAATTGAAGATGAATTCAGAATTAAATGGAGATAGTATTACAGTAAAACAGGAAGTTACTTTCAAAGAACGCTTATGGGTTGTTGTGCCTATAGTTTTGTTGATTGGCTTAATCTGTACTTTGGTTTATAGCCATCATGCTGAGTTTACATGGGACGGTTTTGTTTCGGGTTTTAATCAAGAGTTTTTGGTATTTTTTGCAATTGGTGTTTTTGCACAATTAGTTGATGGTACTTTGGGAATGGGATACGGAGCGACGTCAACTTCTTTCTTATTGGCTTATGGAATTCCTCCAGTTATCAGCAGTACCGGAGTGCATGTAGCCGAAATGTTTACTACTGGGGCATCGGCAATTTCGCATCACCATTTTGGAAATATTAATAAAAAATTAGTGAAGCATTTGGTAATTCCAGGTGTTTTGGGATCAATTACTGGAGCTTATTTGCTTTCGGATGTGATTGATGGTGATGTAATAAAACCCTTTATTGCGGTTTATATGATTGTTTTGGCTTGTTTGATCATCAGGAAGTCAATGCAAAAGAATATTTTGAAAAAGAAAACCAAGCGTCTCAATATTTTGGCTTCTTTTGGAGGATTTATGGATGCTATAGGTGGAGGCGGATGGGGGCCAATTGTAACTTCAACATTGTTAGGTAGAGGAAGAAATCCTCGCTATACTATTGGTTCAGTGAATGCAGCGGAGTTTGCAGTTTCTTTTGCCAGCGGAATTACCTTCATGCTTTTTGGAGGAATTCACGGATGGCAGGTAATTATAGGATTAATTTTAGGAGGAGTAATTGCAGCACCAATTGCGGCGCTTTTGGTCAATAAAATAAAGAGAAAACCTATGATGATTTTGGTAGGGATTTTAATTATTGTTTTGAGTTTAAAAACACTGTCTAAATTATTATAAAGAGAAACGAAACTATGAGCATAGCAATAACCAATACTTTATTAGAAAAAACAAAAGACTTTACCATCGAGGAAATTTTTTCTTTTTTGGCAAATGAATATAAAGATAAAGTAGTTTTTTCGACTTCTTTTGGGCAGGAAGACCAAGTGATTACCGCGCTTATCACAAAGAATGAGTTGCCAATCAATATTTTTACTTTAGATACAGGTCGAATGTTTCAAGAAACCTATGATGTTTTTCATAAGACAATCAAAAAGTATAAAATAGACATTAAAACCTATTTCCCGGAAGCTGCAGCGGTCGAAGAATTATTAAATACTAAAGGACCAAACAGTTTTTATGAATCGGTGGAAAATAGAAAGGAATGTTGTTTTATTAGGAAAGTAGCTCCCTTGACCAAAGCTTTAAAAGGGAACTCGATTTGGATTACCGGTTTAAGAGCGGAACAGTCTGAAAACAGAAATGATTTAGATCTTTTTGAATACGATGCCAAGTTCGAAATAATCAAATTCAATCCATTGTTAAAGTGGTCCTTGAAAGAAGTGGAAGATTATTTAGAGAAAAATAATGTGCCGCAAAATGCATTACACAAAAAAGGATTTGTAAGTATTGGATGTGCACCTTGCACCAGAGCTATTGTTGAAGGCGAGGATATTAGAGCGGGAAGATGGTCATGGGAAGCGAGCCATAAAGAATGTGGTTTACACCAGAAGTAATTTTAAATTATGAATTATAAATTATAAATGATTGTTGAAATCTTTAAATTTTTTCAATCATTTAAATCTTTAAATAAAATACAATGAGTTCAATATTAAAAACAAACGCTTTAGAAAGCGAAGCGATATACATATTTAGAGAAGTTATTTCTCAATTTGACAAGCCGGTTTTACTTTTCTCTGGTGGAAAAGATTCGATTACATTAGTGCGTTTGGCACAAAAAGCATTTTTTCCTGCCAAAATTCCGTTTCCACTTTTACATGTGGATACAGGACATAATTTTCCGGAGACTATTGAATTTAGAGATCGATTGGTTAAAGAATTGGGACTCGAATTAATTGTTCGTAATGTTCAGGACGCTATTGATGAAGGAAAAGTAGTAGAAGAAACGGGTAAATATTCTAGTAGAAATAGCTTGCAAACCACTACACTTTTGGATGCTATTGAAGAGTTCAAATTTGATGCTTGTATTGGTGGTGCGCGTAGAGATGAAGAAAAAGCCAGAGCCAAAGAACGTATTTTCTCAGTGCGTGATGATTTTGGTCAATGGGACGAAAAAAATCAAAGACCGGAATTGTTTGATTTATTGAACGGAAAAATTGAAAATGGACAAAACGTTCGTGTTTTTCCAATTTCGAACTGGACAGAATTGGATGTTTGGAGTTATATAGAAGAAGAGCAAATCGAAATTCCATCGATTTATTTTTCACACAAACGCAAAGTTTTTTTGAGAGACGGAATGATTTGGTCACATTCTCCTTTTGTTTACCAAGAAGAAAACGAAGAAATTGAAGAGCGAATTGTTCGTTTTAGAACCGTCGGAGATATGAGTTGTACTGCTGCTGTAGATTCTTATGCAGCTACAATATCAGAAGTGGTTGGTGAAATTAGATCTTCGACTATCTCTGAGAGAGGAGCCAGAATCGATGACAAACGTTCTGAAGCCGCGATGGAAAAAAGAAAACAACAAGGGTACTTTTAGAATGCCAATTGAAAGATTTAAGGATTTAAAAATTAAAAGATTTAAGGTAAGGAGTTTTTAAAACTTGAAACTTTAAACCTGAAACAAAGATATATAATGGAAGTTTTAAAAATAGCAACAGCAGGAAGTGTAGATGACGGAAAGAGCACATTAATCGGAAGATTATTATACGATACCAAATCGTTGACTACAGATAAGATTGAAGCGATAGAAAAAAGCAGCAAGCAAAAAGGATACGATTACTTGGATTTCTCATTGGCTACCGATGGTTTGGTTGCTGAGAGAGAACAAGGAATTACAATTGATGTGGCACATATTTATTTTTCGACAGCTAAGAAAAGTTACATCATTGCCGATACTCCAGGTCACGTAGAATATACTCGTAACATGGTAACTGGAGCTTCGACTTCGCAGGTTTCAATTATTTTGATTGATGCTCGTAAAGGAGTGATTGAGCAAACGTACCGTCACTTTTTTATCAATAATTTATTGAGAGTAAAAGATGTTATTGTTGCTGTAAACAAAATGGATTTGGTTGATTATTCGGAAGAAGTATACAATAAAATCAAAGCTGATTTTCAAGCTTTAAATGCAAAAAGTGCTTTCAAAGAACAAAACGTGAGTTATATTCCGCTAAGTGCAATTAACGGTGGGAATGTAGCTGACAGATCGGAGAATATGCCTTGGTATACCGGACAAACGGTCTTGGAACATTTGGAATCTTTAGAGCCAAATGATATTTATGAAAATGGAATTGCACGTTTTCCTGTTCAAACGGTGATTAGACCAAAAACGGAAGAATATCACGATTTTAGAGGATATGCCGGAAAATTATACGGGAACAATATCAAAGTGGGCGATGCGGTAACGGTTCTTCCTTCGTTGACGGAATCTACAGTGACCAATATTCACTTTTTTGACAAGCAATTTGATGAAGCTACCGCAGGATCTTCGATAACTATCGAATTGGAGAATGATATTAATGTGACTCGTGGCGATATGATTGTAAAATCTAATGAGCTTCCAAGAATTGAAAAAGACATTACAACAACAGTTTGTTGGATGGACAGCAAAAAATTAGTCGCAGGTGCCAAATATTTTGTGCAACACAATACTAATAGAGTTTTGGCCAAAATTGACAGTGTGAAAAATGTAATCGCTACGGATTATTCGGGTACAACACCGGCCACTCAGTTAGCCATTAATGAAATTGGCGAAGTCAGCATTAAATTGAGCAAAGCCATTTATTTTGACGCTTACAATGACAACAAATCTAACGGAGCTTTTATTTTAATTGATGCCGCAACCAATACAACTGCAGGAGTTGGTTTTATAAAATAAAACTAATTTTTGCCAAAAAACGAACTACAGATGCAAAGTTTTAGAACCGAAATAGAAAACCCGATTGTTGAAAAAGACATCATCGATTTAGAAAGAAAAATTGCTTTATTCCGTGACGGAAAAATCGATGACGAGCGCTTCCGAAGCCTGCGTTTGGCTAGAGGAGTTTACGGTCAGCGCCAGGAAGGGGTACAGATGATTCGTATCAAGTTGCCTTTTGGTAAAGTGACCAGCGAGCAATTGCACCGAATTACTAAGGTTTCTGATGAATATTCTACCGGACGACTGCATATCACGACGCGTCAGGATATCCAGATTCACTATGTAAGTCTGGACAGAACGCCAGAATTATGGGCTAATTTAGAGAAAGACGATATTACCTTAAGAGAAGCTTGTGGTAACACGGTACGAAATATTACCGCCAGTGAAACTGCGGGTATTGACGTAGACGAGCCATTTGATGTTTCTCCTTATGCGCATGCGATGTTTCAGTTTTTCCTGAGAAATCCGGTTTGTCAGGAAATGGGGCGTAAATTCAAAATATCATTTTCTTCTTCGGATAAAGATACGGCGCTGAGTTATTTACACGATTTAGGTTTTATTCCAAAAATTGTAAATGGCGAAAGAGGGTTTAAAGTAATGCTTGGCGGAGGATTAGGTTCTCAACCCAGTCATGCTGAGTTGCTTTCTGAATTTATTCCGGCAAACCAAATTATTCCAACTACCGAAGGCGTTTTGAGAATATTTGACCGCTATGGCGAAAGAGCCAAAAGGTTGAAAGCACGTATGAAATTCTTAATCAAAGATATTGGGCGTGATGAATTTTTAAAATTGGTTGATGAAGAGAAAAAAGCCTTGTCTCACCAAACAGTTGAAATAGATACTACAGCTTTTGAAGTAGCAATTCCAGAACCTTTATTGGTAGCTCCAAAAGTAACAATCGAAGATAGAGTGGCATTTGAAGCATGGAAAAAATCAAATGTTTTGGCTCAAAAACAAGCCGGTTATGTAGCGATTGGAATTAAAGTTTTATTAGGCGATTTCTATACGGATAAAGCAAGATTATTAGCCGATTTGATAAAAAACTATGCGGCAAATGAATTGCGTTTTACACTTAGACAAGACATTTTGATTCGCAATGTGAAAGAAGAAAATTTGGAGTTTTTCTACCAGGAATTGGCCAAATTAGATTTTGTCACTTTGGGTTATAACACTATTGCTGACATTACGGCTTGTCCGGGAACAGATACTTGTAACTTAGGAATTGCAAGCAGCACCGGAATTGCCGAGGAATTGGAAAGAGTTTTAGAAACAGAATATCCGAAATATAGCAATAATAAAGAAATCACGATTAAAATCAGTGGTTGTATGAATGCCTGCGGTCAGCATAATATGGCCGAAATAGGTTTTCAGGGTATGTCTATCAATGCCGGAAAATTGGTTGCTCCAGCACTTCAAGTATTGTTGGGTGGCGGAAATTTAGGAAACGGTTCAGGCCGATTTTCAGATAAAGTAATCAAAATTCCAAGCCGCAGAGGACCGGACGCTTTGCGTTTTATCTTAAATGATTTCGAAGCAAATGCAAACGGACAATCCTTTTTGGATTATTACGATGCCAAAGGCGAGAAATATTTCTATGAGTTTTTGAAACCTCTGGCCGATGTGACCAATCTTACCGAAGCTGATTTTGTCGATTGGGGAAATGCCGATAACTATGTAAAAGCAGTTGGAGTAGGAGAATGTGCGGGTGTTGTAATTGATTTGGTCGCCACCTTATTATTGGAAGCCAAAGATAAATTGACTTTTGCGCAGGAAGCCTTCGAAGATAAAAAATGGTCTGATGCAATTTATCATGCCTATGCTGGTTTTGTAAATGGTGCCAAAGCTTTATTGCTTTCCGAAAACCAAAAAACAAACCATCAAGCAGGAATCATCGATTTGTTTGATACGGTTTTTGTAGCAACCAATAAAATTCCATTAGAATCCACATTAAAGGATTTAGTATTCCAAATTAATAAAAACGAACCCTCTCAGGAATTCGCTGCCAAGTATATTCAAGAAGCCATCGCTTTTTTTGATACCATAGAAGCATTCAGAGCCAAAGACCTAAAAGATGAAAAATAAAATAGAACCTCAAGTTACTTTAGTAGGTGCTGGTCCGGGAGATCCGGATTTGCTTACCATCAAAGGGGCAAAAGCATTGGCAGAAGCTAATGTGGTTTTGTATGACGCTTTGGCTAATGATGAATTATTATCTTTTGCTCCTAAGAAGGCATTGAAAATTTTTGTTGGAAAGCGAAAAGGCTGTCATGCGTATACACAAGATGAAATAAACCAATTGATCGTAGACAATGCCCTTACTTATGGGCATGTCGTTCGATTGAAAGGTGGAGATCCGTTTATTTTTGGAAGAGGAAGTGAAGAAATAGAATTCGTAGAAAGTTTTGGAATTCCTACATTTGTAGTTCCTGGAATTTCTTCGTCGATAGCTGTTCCGGCATCGCAGGGGATTTCATTGACCAAAAGAGGGATTTCGGAGAGTTTTTGGGTAATTACGGGAACCACTTCTGCTAGAAAATTGTCTACAGATGTCGCTTTGGCGGCTCAGTCTACGGCAACAGTGGTAATCCTGATGGGGATGAGTAAACTGGACCAAATTGTGGCTTTATTCCAAAACGAATCCAAAGGAGATGTACCTGTGGCGATCATTCAAAACGGAACAACACCGGAAGAGAAAGTAGGAATTGGAACTATTAATAACATCCAAAAAGTGGTAGCAGAGAAAAATTTAAGTTCTCCGGCAATTATCGTTATTGGAGAAGTAGTTGGAGACAGTAAGAAAAGAATTGATTTTTATAAAGAGTTAAAATCAAACCATAAGGTACTGGCGTATGGAAAGGAATGAGTTGTATCCCATATTTTTAAAAGTACACCAACTCAGCGTACTCATTGTAGGCGGAGGGAATGTAGGCTTGGAAAAACTGACTTTCTTATTGAAATCCAGTCCCAATGCCAATGTTGAGGTGGTTGCGCCAAAGTTTTTGCCGGAATTAGTAGAATTGGTTTCAAAACACCCTTCGGTGATATTGACTGAGGCAAAGTTCAAGAAAAAAATGTTGAAGAAACGACATCTGGTTATTGCTTGTACGGATGATTTAAAAGTGAATAAAAGGATTTATGATCTGTCCAGAAAAAGATATTTGATTTGTAATATTGCCGACACACCCGATTTATGTGACTATTATTTGGGCGGAATTGTAACCAAAGGGAATGTGAAAATTGCGATTTCAACCAACGGCAAATCGCCTACAACGGCCAAGAGATTACGAGAGTTTTTTGAAGAAGTAATTCCCGAAGACATCAATAAAATGGTCGAAAACTTGAACGAATATCGCAAAACTTTGAAGGGAAATTTTGAAGAGAAAGTTCAAAAGATGAACGAGATTACCCAAGCCTTGAAGAAGTAATCTTCAGATTTTAGAATAAAGACAATAGAATAAAGAGAATGATCGAATGATAATTGTCATTTAATTCAATAAAAATCGATCGTTAATTTGCATACAAATTATAGAATAGATAAAATAGAAATAACATTTCCCTGTAATTTCCCCTTTTCGGGAATAGGGGACTAATTAATAAAAGAAATGATTAAAACAGATATCCTTATAATAGGAGCCGGGCCAACTGGTTTATTTGCCGTTTTTGAAGCAGGATTATTAAAATTAAAATGTCATATATTAGATGCATTGCCACAAGCAGGCGGACAATTATCAGAGTTATATCCTAAAAAACCAATCTACGACATACCGGGTTTTCCAGAAGTTTTAGCGGGTGATTTAGTTGATAATTTGATGGAACAAATCAAGCAGTTTGAACCTGGATTTACACTTGGAGAACGTGCTGAAACCATAGAGAAACAAGAGGACGGAAGTTTTATTGTGACTTCAAATAAAGGCAAAAAATTTCACGCTCCGGTTGTGGCCATTGCCGGCGGATTAGGAAGTTTTGAGCCAAGAAAACCACTTATCGAGGACATTGAGTTTTATGAAGACAAAGGGATAAAATACTTTATCAAAAATCCTGAAAAATTCAGAGATAAAAGAGTGGTAATTGCCGGCGGAGGAGATTCTGCCTTGGACTGGAGTATTTTCTTGTCTAATGTAGCTTCTGAGGTAACTTTGATTCACAGAAGAAACGAATTTAGAGGAGCTTTGGACTCTGTTGAAAAAGTTCAGGAATTGAAAACATCAGGTAAAATAAAAATGATTACGCCGGGAGAAGTCGTTGGCCTAAATGGTGCGGAACATTTAGAATCGGTTGTAGTCGAAGAAAACGGAGCGCAAAGAACCATCCCTACAGATTATTTCATTCCTCTTTTTGGATTGACACCAAAATTAGGTCCTATCGGAGACTGGGGATTGGAAATAGAAAAGAATGCCATCAAAGTAAATAATGCGTTGGATTATCAAACCAATATTCCTGGGATTTTTGCCATTGGTGACGTGAATACCTACCCAGGAAAATTAAAATTAATTCTGTGTGGTTTTCATGAAGCGACATTAATGTGTCAGGCAGCCTACCAGATTATCAATCCAGGTAAAAAATATGTGATGAAATATACTACCGTTTCTGGTGTTGATGGATTTGATGGAACTCGTAAAGAAGCTCCAAAAGCAGTCGTTAAAGCCATAGTTTAACAACTTAGTACAAACTAGTTAAAAAATATAGCGTTATTACTTGCAAGTAGTAACGCTATTTCTTAGTTTTGCACCGTTCCTATATTTATTGAAAGTTATCACGAAAGGCGGAGGGAAAGACCCAATGAAACCTTAGCAACCCTTTATCTTTTAAAGAAGGTGCTACATTCTACTTTATTCTGAATTTATTTCAGAAATTAAAGATAGATAACACAAGAATACTTCTACAGTATTTCTCAAAACTTTTCTTGACAACCTTACCGATATTTAGCTTACTGATTTTCAACAGTAAGAAGAGCGAATGTTTGGCCTTTTTTCGGCCGACATCCTTCCTGCTGTGCGCTATATCTTTTATTCTGAACACCAGAATAAAAGGATGTCGCTTCCATCAGGGCTAAAGAGGGGTTATAGTGAACATTTTAATTTATAAAAAATAAGAAATGGCATCAATTCAAGAAGCAATTAAAAAAAACATACTCATACTCGATGGAGCCATGGGAACCATGTTGCAACGCTATAATTTCTCCGAAGAAGATTTTCGTGGCGAGCGTTTCAAAGACTTTCCGCATTCTCTAAAAGGAAACAACGATTTGTTGTCGTTAACCCAACCACAAGCCATAAAAGCAGTTCATGCTGCCTATTTTGAAGCTGGAGCCGATATTGTTGAAACCAATACTTTCTCTGGAACTACCATAGGAATGGCCGACTACCATTTGGAAGATTTGGTTTATGAATTGAACTACGAATCAGCAAAATTAGCCCGTGAAGTAGCCGATGAATGGACAGCTAAAAATCCTGACAAACCTCGTTTTGTAGCGGGTTCGATAGGACCAACAAACCGTACAGCGAGTATGTCGCCGGACGTAAACGATCCTGGATATAGAGCAGTAACCTTTGATGATTTGCGCATCGCTTACAAGCAACAGGTCGAAGCCTTAATGGATGGTGGTGCTGATTTATTATTGGTGGAAACTATTTTTGATACTTTAAATGCCAAAGCAGCGCTTTTTGCCATCGAAGAAGTAAAAGACGAGCGCAATATCGATATTCCTATTATGGTTTCAGGAACAATTACCGATGCTTCCGGAAGAACACTCTCAGGTCAAACGGTAGAAGCATTTTTGATTTCGGTTTCACATATTCCCTTGTTGAGTGTAGGATTTAATTGTGCCCTTGGTGCTGATTTATTGAAACCGTATTTACAGACTTTATCACAAAATACTTCTTTCAACGTTTCGGCACATCCTAATGCAGGATTGCCAAACGCCTTTGGTGAATACGATGAAACTCCTGAGCAAATGCAGGCTTTTATCAAAGAATATTTAGACGATAATTTAGTAAATATCATAGGCGGTTGTTGCGGAACAACCCCTGAGCATATCAAGTTGATTGCTGATATCGCAAAGGATTATAAACCGAGAGTTTCAACGGCAGTGATGTAAAATTTTGATATTAGTTAGATGATAGAAGAAAGCAAGCCGGAAAAAAGCAAAACTAATCCTTGGGCTATTATTATATTTTGTGCAGCGGTACTTTTTTTATTACTTCTTAGATATTGGGACGATCATAAATACGATGATTATAGAAAAACATTTAAAGGAGAAACGATTGGGTTTGCAACAAGGTATAAGCATTTTCCTAAGTCTACTTATATAAAATATTATTTTTATAAGGATGGAAAAATTTTATCATCGATGAAAGTAACTGGGAACAATAATTTAATTCTAAAAAAATATTACAAAGTTAAATATGATTTAAAGAACCCAAGAGCAAACTATATTATTTTAAATGAAGAATTAAAACCAGATTCAATTACTCTTGTTAAAGCCGGTTTTACTAAATCGAAATATTATATATATGATGCTGGTGTGAGCTGTAAATATATAGAAAAGTCAAAATGGAAATAATTTTGTAGCTACCAGTTAGCGTGAGTGTCCCACTCGAGTCAACAAACAACGGCGGGTAAAATATTAAAAAAAATAAATACGCACGAGCGGGATGCTCGCGCTAGCAACATGAGAGTTCCATAGGAACGACCCATTTTGTAGCAACGGAATTTATTCCGTTGTTGTAAATAAAAAAATAAAAAAATGGCACAAGCAGAAAAGAGAAGAAACCTTGTATTATCAGGATTAGAGCCTTTAATCATTACGCCAGATAGCGTATTTGTAAATGTTGGTGAGAGAACCAATGTAACAGGCTCTAGAAAATTCCTTCGATTAATAAAGGAAGAAAAATACGAAGAAGCACTTAGCATTGCTAAAGAGCAAGTAGAAGGAGGCGCACAAATCATCGACATTAATATGGACGAAGGAATGCTCGATGGCGAATATGCCATGACAAAATTCCTGAACCTGATTGCTGCTGAGCCGGATATTTCTCGTGTGCCCATTATGATTGACAGCTCTAAATGGCATATTATCGAAGCGGGTTTAAAAGTGGCGCAAGGGAAATGTGTGGTAAATTCTATTTCTTTAAAAGAGGGAGAAGAGCAATTTATTCATCATGCCAAATTAATCAAACGCTACGGAGCCGCTGCCATTATCATGGCATTTGATGAGGTAGGTCAGGCCGATAATTATGAACGTCGAGTGGAAATTTGCCAGCGTTCTTATGATATTTTGGTCAACAAAGTTGGTTTTCCACCACAAGACATCATCTTCGATTTGAATATATTTCCGGTAGCAACAGGAATGGAAGAACACCGTCTTAATGCATTGGATTTCTTTAGAGGAACTAAATGGGTTCGAGAAAATCTGCCACACGCGCATATTAGTGGTGGGGTAAGTAATGTTTCGTTTTCTTTTAGAGGGAATGATACGGTACGTGAAGCAATGCACTCGGTATTCTTATATCACGCGATCCAAAATGGGATGACGATGGGAATCGTGAATCCGGAAATGCTTTCTATTTATGACGAAATTCCGAAAGATTTATTGGAACACGTTGAAGATGTAATCCTGAATAGACGCGATGATGCAACCGAAAGGTTATTGGACTTTGCCGAAAATGTAAAAGGAGATAGCAAAAACAATGAAAAAGCGATCCAAGAATGGCGTTCGGGAACAGTTCAGGAAAGAATTACGCATTCCTTGGTAAAAGGAATCGATGCGTTTATAGAAATTGATGTCGAAGAAGCTCGATTGGCGGCAACAAAACCAATTGAAGTTATCGAAATCAATTTGATGGCGGGAATGAATGTTGTGGGAGATTTATTTGGTTCCGGAAAAATGTTCTTGCCTCAGGTGGTAAAATCAGCCCGAGTAATGAAAAAAGCGGTGGCTTATCTATTGCCTTTTATCGAAGCAAGTAAGCAAGTAGGAGATAAACAAGGCAACGGTAAAATCCTGATGGCAACCGTAAAAGGGGATGTACACGACATTGGAAAAAATATTGTGTCAGTAGTTTTGGCTTGTAATAATTATGAGATTGTAGATTTAGGTGTTATGGTGGCACCTGAGAAAATTATTGCAGCGGCTATAGAACACAACGTTGATATCATTGGTTTAAGCGGATTGATTACTCCTTCGCTTGATGAAATGGTTTATTTAGCCAAGGAGTTAGACAAAAGAAACATACAGATTCCTGTAATGATAGGTGGAGCAACGACTTCACGAGCGCATACTGCCGTAAAAATAGCCCCACAATATAAATCGACTGTAATTCACGTAAATGATGCTTCTAGAGCCGTAACGGTAGCAGGTAGCTTATTGAATGGGGATAAAAAAATATATGCGGCTTCCATCCGTGAAGAATATGATGCCTTTAGAGAGACCTTTTTGAATCGTTCACGAGATAAAAATTTCTTGACTATTGAACAGGCAAGAAAGAATAAATTGCAATTGGATTGGGAAAATTACAGTCCAATCAAACCTAATTTTATTGGTACAAAAGTAATTGAAGTCGATTTGGAAACTTTGGTTCCTTATATCGATTGGACGCCATTTTTCAGAACTTGGGAATTATTTGGGAAATATCCTGCTATTTTAACTGATGAAGTTGTTGGCGAACAAGCAACCTCTGTTTTTGCCGATGCGCAGGAAATGTTGGAAGTGATTTTGAGAGAAAAGAAACTTTCAGCCAAAGGAATTTATGGGATTTTTCCGGCGAATCAAGTCAACGATGATGATATTGAATTGACAGATGAAAACGGAAAAGTATTGGAAAAATTCTTGACTTTGCGTCAGCAATCACAAAAAACGAAAGGAGCGCCAAATATCGCTTTGTCTGATTTTATTGCGCCAAAAGACAGCGGTAAAACCGATTATATGGGCGCATTCTGTGTCACTACCGGTTTTGGGGTTGACGAATGGGCTGCAGAATTTGAGAAGGATTTAGACGATTATAATTCGATTATGGTCAAAGCATTGGCAGATCGATTTGCAGAAGCTTTCGCTGAATATTTGCATGAAAGAATAAGAAAAGAAATTTGGGGTTATGCCGCCGATGAGGTTTTGAGCACCGAGGATTTAATTTCCGAAACCTATAAAGGGATTCGTCCCGCGCCGGGATATCCAGCTTGTCCGGATCATTTAGAAAAACCAACGATTTGGAAATTATTAAATGTTGAACAAGAAATTGGAGTAACCTTGACTGAAAGTATGGCGATGTGGCCGGCTTCGTCAGTTTCTGGATATTATTTTGGAAACCCAGAGAGTAAGTATTTCGGACTTGGAAAAATTAAAGAAGACCAAGTGATTGATTACGCCAAACGTAGAAGTATTTCTACAGATAAGGCCATGAAATGGTTAAATCCAAATATTGCAGACTAAATTAGTCGTAAAGTCAAAAGTCATAAAGTCAAAAGGACATGACTTTCGACCTTCGACTTTCAAACTTTAAGACTTTATAATGAAAGTAACAGAACATATAGAAAATGCCAAGGGAGAGACCTTATTTTCTTTCGAAATTATTCCGCCACAAAAAGGAAAAAGCATTCAGGAATTATACGATAATATTGATCCTTTGATGGAGTTCAAGCCACCATTTATTGATGTGACTACTTCGCGTGAAGAGTATATTTATGTTGAAAAAGGCAATGGATTATTAGATAAAAAATTAACCAGAATGCGTCCTGGAACCTTGGGAATTTGTGCTTCGATAAAACATAAGTACAATGTAGACACTGTTCCTCATGTACTTTGTGGTGGTTTTACAAAAGAAGAAACCGAGTATTTATTGGTAGATTGTCATTATTTAGGGATTAATAATGTTATGGCATTGCGCGGTGATGCGATGAAAGATGAGCAATCTTTCGTTGCTAAAGAAGGCGGGAATAACTTTGCTATTGATTTGGTTCAACAAATTAACAAGTTGAATGATGGGAAATATTTGCACGATGTAATGCATGTAGATAACAAGGCTGATTTTTGTATTGGTGTTGCGGGTTATCCCGAGAAACATTTGGAATCACCATCTTTGCTTTCCGACTTGAAAAGGCTGAAAGAGAAAGTCGATGCGGGAGCGGATTATGTGGTAACTCAAATGTTTTTTGACAACGAGAAGTATTTTCAGTTTGTTGCCAAAGCCAGAGAAATGGGCATCACAGTTCCTATTATTCCGGGAATAAAACCTCTAGCAGTACAAAGGCATTTGCAGATATTGCCACAAATTTTTCGCATTGATTTACCTGAAGATTTAATTCATGCGGTAGACCAATGCAAGAATAATACTGAAATCAGACAAGTGGGTATAGAATGGGCAATTCAGCAGTCGCTGGAGTTAAAGGCTGCCGGAGTTCCTGTTTTGCATTATTATTCTATGGGGAAATCAGAGAATATCCGCCAAATAGCTTCTAGGGTTTTTTAAGAAAATAGTAGGTTGTTGCCAAAGGATCGATTGCATTAAATATAAATTTTATTTTGGATAGGTATTTTAAAGGCTTATATTTGAATTCAATAAAAAATAAATGTAGCTATGAGATCTAATTTTTACTTCATTTTTGCTTCTTTTATTGCATTGACTTCTTGTAAAGAGGAAAGCAAAAAAGAGGTTAATAATAGTTCGACAAATGTGGTGCCCTTTTATCAGAATGTGACACCGGTTGACAATCAAGTTGCAACAACAACCGCTAATCAGCAAGGTGTAAGTACTACGACTGCAACAGCTCCAGTTTCTGTAGCTAAGGGAATGAATCCGGCTCATGGTCAACCAGGACATCGATGTGACATCCCTGTTGGAGCGCCATTGAATTCCAAAGCTGCAACGCCAACTGCCGCAAGTCCGGCTGCCGCAGCTACAACGGGTCAGGTTTCACAACAGATTAATGTACAACAGCCCGTACCGGCTTTATTGTCTACAAGCACAGCTGATACCGAAACTCCGGAAGGCATGAATCCGCCGCACGGCAAAGATGGACATCGATGTGATATAGCCGTGGGTGCTCCTTTGCCAAAAAGCTAATAAGATAGTTTTAAACTAAAATAAAAAAGCTCATTTACTCCAATTATATGGAATGTAAATGAGCTTTTCTTTTTGATGTGAAATTGAATTTCTGGAAACTATTTTTTTGTGATTTCTCTAAAAACCGCTTCCAGATTTTTATTTTTTTGATTCAGCTGAAGGGTTTTTAATCCATTGGCATTAGCAAAATCAAATACTACAGGACGCATGTCTTTGTCAGCCAGGAAAGTTAATTCCCAAATCATGTCGTGGGTGTTTTTATAAGAAGTAAGATTTTCTATTTTGGCTATAGCCTGCTCTTCAATTTTATAGTCAAATTCTACTTCAATTACTTGTTCTTTGTCGGCAGAGATTAGTTTGTCGAGTTTTTTATCGGCTACTATTCTGCCATTATTGATAATGATTACGCGGTCGCAAATCGCTTCGACTTCCTGCATGATATGCGTAGAAAGAAAAACAGTTTTGTCTTTACCGGCATTTTTAATCACATTGCGTATTTCTATCAATTGATTTGGATCTAATCCGGTTGTAGGTTCATCCAGAATCAAAACATCGGGATTGTGCAATAAAGCATTGGCAAGTCCCACACGCTGGCGATAACCTTTGGATAATTGGCCTATTTTTTTGTGGCTTTCACTCGTTAAGCCGGTGAGCTCGATTACTTCTTCGATTCGGGACTTGGGTACTTTATAAACATCGGCATTAAAGGCCAAATATTCCCTTACGTATAAATCCAGATACAGCGGATTGTGTTCCGGCAAATAGCCAATGGAAAGCTGAACCGCTTTCGGTTCTGAATTCACATCATGTCCATTAACCACAGCTTTACCTTCGTCGGCATGGATATAAGTGGTCAATATTTTCATTAGAGTAGACTTTCCGGCTCCATTTGGACCCAAGAAACCAACAATTTCTCCTTTATTTACGGAAAATGAAATACTATCTAAGGCACGTTGGCTGCCATAACTTTTGGATATGCTATTTACTTCTATTGACATGGGTGAATTATTTGTTGCAAAAGTAAACAGAAAAAGGATTGATTTGTTGTTTCTTTGTTTGCCAATTAAGGAATTTCTAAAATAAATAGTCAAAATAGGAAGTAATTCTAAGCGATTGTTTTTATTTATTTTGTAACCAATAAACTAAACTATAGAGATTATGAAGAACAAAAGTATTTTATTATTTCTTTTTCTTGGACTTTTAGTTCAAGCTCAGGAAAAATTAATGATTGATAACCGTGAGGTTGTGAGGATCGAAACCGAACTTGCTTCGGATGGAATGGAAGGAAGAGCCACTTTCACGCCTGGAATTGAGTTGGCCTCTGCTTTTATTGAAAAGGAATTTAAGAATATTGATCTTTCCTATTTTGGTAATTTGACTAATTATCGCCAGGAATTTGATGTAAAAGGGAAGCCGGCCAATAATGTAATTGGAATATTGCCCGGTAAATCCAAACCGGATGAGTATGTCATTTTTTCGGCACATTATGATCATTTGGGAATGGTAAAAGAAGGAGCGGATAGAATTTATAATGGAGCCAATGATGATGCTTCGGGAACAACGGCTGTAATTGCCTTGGCAAAATACTTCAAAGAGTTGAACCAAAACGAGAGAACTATTATTTTTGTAGCTTTTACAGCAGAAGAAATAGGCGGTTTTGGCTCTAAATTTTTCTCAGAAAAGATGGATCCCGCAAAAGTGGTCGCCATGTTTAATATCGAAATGATTGGAACAGAAAGTAAATGGGGCAAAAATTCAGCCTACATAACTGGATTTGAGAAAACTGATTTTGGAACTATTTTACAGAAAAATTTAGAAGCTACTGATTTTAATTTTTATGCTGATCCGTATCCAAAAGAGCAACTTTTTTATCGTTCAGATAACGCACGATTGGCTGCTCAAGGAGTTCCTGCACATACTATTTCAACTTCCAAAATGGATGTAGAGGCTAATTATCATAAATTGAGCGATGAGGTATCGACTTTAGACCTGGATAATATGACCGAAATTATAACGGCAATTGCCATCAGTTCGCAAACTATCATTAGCGGGCAAGATACTCCTTCAAGAGTAAAAAAATAGAAAAAATTGTCGTTGTAAAAGAAGAAGAATTATTTTTTAGTTCTGAAAGTCCTTATTAAGCCCCTGATTATATGATATTTTATCAGTAAATTTTTAATGATTGTATAATTTAAAACTAGTTTTATCGAGAATTCTTTTTTTGTTTGATAAAATGCAAATTTTTTTTTGGTGAGCTGGAAATAATTTATACATTCGCATAGAATTTAATGCAAAAAACACAAAACAAAATGTTAGATAACCGATTTTATTTTAGCAATTCTTATTATTTCTTCTGGGAACAGGGTAGGGATTGTCGTATGGTTATTTAATTCAAAAATTAAATTGATAATTATAAATATACAATCCCGATGCAAATCGGGATTTTTTTTTGCCTAATTTTTTACAAAATGAATAATAAAGTTGCAATACAAGGAATAAAAGGATCTTTTCATCATCAGGTGGCACAAGAATATTACGATCAAAATGTAATAGTAGACGAATGTTTGTCTTTTGAGGAGTTGGTAGATAGCTTACTTTCAGGCAAATCAGATCAGGCGGTTATGGCGATAGAAAATTCTATTGCGGGACCAATTATTCCAAATTATGCTTTGATTGACAAAAATAATTTACACATAATAGGAGAGCATTATTTGAGAATTCACCAAAATTTGATGGCCTTAAAAGGTCAGAAAATAGAAGATATTCAGGAAGTACATTCGCATCCTATGGCTATTTTGCAATGTATGGATTTCTTGAAACAGTATCCAAATATAAAATTAGTTGAAGATAAAGATACAGCTGAAACGGCTCGAAGAATTCAGGAAAAACAACTAAAAGGAATTGCTGCAATTGCCAGTAAAACGGCTGCTGAAATGTATGATTTAGAGATTTTGGCTCCGGAAATCCAAACCATTAAAAATAACATGACGCGTTTTGTTATTATAAAAAAGGAAAATTCGTTTGTACCGGAAAATGAAATTAGAAGAGCTTCTATCAAATTTGAATTGGATCACAAACGTGGAAGTTTAGCGGCTGTTTTGAATGTGATGAGTGATTGTAAAATGAATTTGACTAAAATACAATCGCTTCCCAAAATTGAAACCCCTTGGAAATATTCCTTTTTTGTGGATGTGACTTTCGAAAAATACGAAGATTATGCCAAAGCAAAATCCTTATTGCAAATCATGGCCGAGTATTTCAAAGTGTTGGGAGAATATAAAAACACAAAGCCCTAATTAGACATAAAGTTGAAAGCCCAGAGCTGATAAATATAAAATAGAAAAATGATCACAACAGCGAAACGATTAGATATAATTGAAGAATATTATTTTTCATCGAAGTTAAGAGAAGTAAGGCAGCTGGCTGCAGAAGGAAAGCCAATTATCAATATGGGAATTGGAAGCCCGGATTTGAGTCCTTCACAATCAGTTGTAGATGCGATTCAAGAGGCAATGCAGGATGTGAATGCACACCAGTATCAAAGCTATCAAGGATTACCTGAGTTGAGAAAAAGCATGGCCGATTTTTATCAGAATAACTTCAATGTAGAATTGAATCCCAATACGGAGATTTTGCCATTGATGGGATCCAAGGAAGGGATAATGCATATTTCATTGGCATTCTTGAATGAAGGAGACCATGTTTTGATTCCAAATCCGGGTTATCCTACTTATACATCGGTGACTAATTTAGTAGGAGCTGTGCCTGTATATTATGATTTGACGGAAGCCAATAATTGGGAGCCTGACTTTGAAGCTTTGGAAAAATTAGATTTATCCAAAGTGAAAATCATGTGGATTGGTTATCCGCACATGCCAACAGGAGCAAGAGGAAGTCTGGCTTTATTTGAAAAGTTAGTGGCTTTCGCCAAAAAGCATCAAATATTATTGATTAATGACAATCCGTATAGTTTTGTTTTGAATGATAATCCAATGAGTTTGTTGCAGATTTCTGGGGCGAAAGAAGTAGTTTTAGAATTAAATTCTTTGAGCAAGACTTTCAATATGGCGGGCTGGAGAGTTGGAATGGTTTTAGGAAATGCAGCTTGTATTGATGCGGTTTTGAAAGTAAAAAGCAATATGGACAGCGGAATGTTTTTTGGAATTCAAAAAGGAGCGATTGCTGCATTAAACAGTGATAAATCCTGGTTTGAATCCATGAATGAAATCTATAAAAAACGCCGAGTTTTAACGGAAGTGTTGGCCGAAAAATTGGGATGTAAAGTGTATAAAGAAGGAGTTGGACTGTTTGTTTGGGCTAAATTGCCAGAAGGAATAATATCAGCTGAAGCGTTTATCGACCAGATTTTGCACGAAAAACATATTTTCGTTGCGCCTGGGACTATTTTTGGTAGTAACGGGGAAGGTTATATTCGATTTGCATTATGTGTAAAGGAAGAAAAAGTACAAGAAGCAATTGATAGATTTTAATTAAAATGAAAATTTACGTAATAGGAATAGGATTGATAGGCGGTTCGATGGCATTAGATATCAAGAAATTGTATCCTGAAGCTACAGTTTGCGGCATTGATGCTAATGAAGGCCATTTGCAGGAAGCCATCGCTTTAGGAGTGGTTGATGTTGCCGGAAAGATGGAAGATTTGACTACGGCTGATTTTGTGATTGTATCAGTTCCTGTAGATGTGGCTATGGTTGTTTTACCAGCTGTATTGGAAGCTATAGGTGATGATACGATTGTTTTTGAGGTGGGTTCTACCAAAGCGCCAATTTGCGAAGCGGTGGCCAATCATCCTAGAAGACGCAATTTTATTGCCACACATCCTATTGCGGGAACAGAATTCTCAGGACCGTCGGCAGCAATTCATGGTTTGTTTCAAGGGAAAACCAATATTATTTGCGAAGTGGAACGTACGGCTTTTAAATTACAGGAAAAGGCATTGGATCTTTTTAAAGCTATCGGGATGAGAATTCGTTATATGGATCCCAAATCACATGATAAACACATCGCTTATGTATCGCATTTATCGCACATCAGTTCGTTTATGTTGGGTAAAACCGTAATTAATAAGGAAAAACACGAACAGGATATTTTTGATATGGCAGGTTCCGGATTTGAAAGTACTGTTCGTTTGGCTAAAAGTTCCCCAGCAATGTGGACGCCCATTTTTAAACAAAACAGGAAACAGGTCGTAAAAACATTGGAAGAATATATTTCTAATTTGACCCAGTTTAAGGATTTGTTGATAAATGAGGATTATGCCGCAATTTATGAAGAAATGGAAAGTGTAAATAGAATTAAAGAAATATTGAACGGGATAAATATCAAGAAATAGAGAAACGATCCCATAAAGAGAAAACAAACTAAAAATTATAAATAAACTAAAAACTATTAAAATGGAAAATACAAAAGAAATGAGAACGTGGTTGAATGACTTCAATTTAACTCACCCTCTAGTAATAGCAGGACCTTGTAGTGCAGAAACAGAAGAACAAGTATTGAAAATTGCTCATGAGTTGAAAGATTCAGATGTAAGCATTTTTAGAGCAGGAATTTGGAAACCAAGAACACGCCCAGGAGGATTTGAAGGTGTGGGTGAAATAGGATTGAAATGGTTGCAAAAAGCCAAAGCTGAAACAGGTTTATTGATGGGGACTGAAGTGGCCACTGCTGCTCATTGTAAATTAGCTTTAGAGCATGATATTGATGTGTTATGGGTGGGTGCCCGTACAACTGCAAACCCATTTGCTGTTCAAGAAATTGCTGATACATTAGCAGGAACTGATAAAATTGTTTTGATTAAAAATCCGGTAAATCCTGATATGGCTTTGTGGTTGGGAGGCGTAGAACGTTTACATGCTGCTGGAATAAAAAAATTAGGAGTGATTCATAGAGGCTTTTCAACTTATGAAAAAACAAAATACAGAAACATTCCAGAATGGCAAATTGCTATTGACTTGCAAAATAAATTTCCTGATTTACCATTAATCATTGATCCTTCTCATATTACGGGAAATAGAGACATGATTCTTGAAGTAACACAAGAAGCTTTGAATTTAAATTATGACGGTATGATTATCGAAACACATACTGATCCTGATAATGCGTGGAGTGATGCTGCGCAGCAAGTGACTCCAGATGCTTTGAAACAAATTTTCAAAGATCTAAGAGTAAGAAAACAAGATGATGTTTCGGATGAGTACACTCAAAAAATGAAAAAATTGAGAGCGAATATCGATGTTTTGGATACGAATTTATTAGACTTGTTAGGAAAGCGTATGAAAGTGGCCGACGAAATAGGTCAGGTAAAAAAAGACGCTAACGTTGCGGTACTTCAAAACACACGTTGGAATGAAATTTTAGGAAAAATGATTCTTGAAGGAGAAAAAAGAGGCTTAACAGAAGAGTTTGTTCTTAGAATGTTCAAAGCCATTCACCAAGAAAGTATTGGTCACCAAGAAAAAATTGTAAACGCTTAGTTTATTCACGTCTTAATAAATCAATCTCCACTTTTTTAGAAAATCGTGGAGATTTTTTATTTTAGACTTCGTCAAAAAATTAAAAATTAAATTTTAAACTTGTTGAAACAATATTTTACCTTTGCCGCATGACAGGACTCGTATACAAATCTACAGGAAGTTGGTACACAGTAAAATCAGAACAAGGTGATTTTATTGAATGCCGTATGAAAGGGAAGTTTAGGATTAAAGGAATAAAAAGCACCAATCCTATTGCAGTGGGAGATATTGTGGACTATGAACTGGAATCCTCTTCAGATACAGTGACTGGGACCATTCATAACATTCACGAAAGAAAGAATTATATTGTTCGAAAATCGGTGAATTTATCCCATCAGATGCACATTATTGCCTCTAATATTGATCGGGTATTTTTGTTGGTAACGATAAATAATCCACCAACAACATTCAATTTTATTGACCGTTTTTTGGTTACTGCCGAAGCTTATGGAATCGAAACGATTTTGGTTTTTAATAAAATCGATACTTTGGATGAAGTTACCCTAGACGAGCAATTGTATATGCAGCATGTATATCAGGAAATAGGTTATAAATGCTTGCGCGTTTCTTCAACTCAGGGAAAAGGAATTGAGGAGTTGAAAGAAATGATGATAGGTAAAGTGAGTATGTTTTCCGGGCATTCCGGCGTTGGAAAATCGACTTTGGTGAATGCTCTGGAACCTTCTTTGCACCTTAAAACAAAAGTAATTTCTGAAGCTAGCAAACAAGGACAGCATACCACGACTTTTGCCGAGATGTATGATTTGTCTTTTGATGCCAAAATCATCGATACTCCGGGAATCAAAGGTTTTGGAATCGTAGATATGGAAAAAGAAGAAGTCAGCGGTTATTTTCCTGAATTTTTCAAATTGAAAGACCAATGTAAATTCAATAATTGCCTGCATAAAGAAGAGCCGCATTGCGCAGTCAAAAAAGCTTTAGAGAAAGACGAAATCGCTTGGTCCCGTTATAATAGTTATCTTAAAATACTAGAAGGCGAGGATGAGAATTACCGTACTGATATTCACAATGAAGATCGCGCTGCCAGCGATGAATCCAGAAAATAATAGTCCAAAGTCTTAAAGTAAAATGAAAAAAGACTTTAGGCTTTAGAATCTTAAGACTTAGATCATGAAAATTGTTATTCAAAGAGTTTCCTCGGCTTCCGTAACGATCGAGAATAAAGTAGTAGCCGATATACAAAAAGGACTATTGATTTTACTTGGTATCGAAGATGCCGATGCCCAAGAAGATATCAATTGGCTTTGCCAAAAAGTAGCCAATCTTCGCATTTTTGGTGATGAAAATGATGTAATGAATTTATCAATCAAAGATTGCGATGGAGATATTATTGTCGTGAGCCAATTTACGCTTCATGCCAGCACTAAGAAAGGAAATCGTCCATCTTATATTAAAGCAGCAAAACCAGAAGTGGCTATTCCATTATATGAAAGTTTTGTAAAACATCTCGAAAAAGAATTTGGTAAAAAAGTGCAGACCGGAGTTTTTGGTGCCGATATGAAAGTGTCACTTTTGAATGATGGCCCAGTAACAATTGTAATTGATTCTAAAAACAAAGGATAAATATATCTTATATTAAAAGGCTGTTTTTTTTAGTGTTTTTTATTTATTAAGTGTTATTTTCTTGATTGTCAGTTATTTGTTGTTTTTGATAAAATTCTAGTGTTTTTAAATTGTGTTTTATTTTTTACTTTTGAGGTAATTGAAGTAAAGATCCCAAATCTATTAATTTAATAACCTAAAATTTTGGCAAAAATCAAACACGCGAGTGCTTATGATGTAATTGATCATGTGGCTACAACTGCGAAAAAAAAGAAAGTAATGCATCTTTCTTCTCAGGAAGAAGAATTTAATGGCGAGTTTTTAAAAATAAATAATGAAGAGTTAATCAATTTTGGTACTTGTGGTTATTTAGGATTAGAAAAGCATCCGCATATTTTAGAGAAGAGTCGTAATTTATTAGATCGATATGGCTCTCATTTCTCTATTTCAAGAACATACGTAAAAGCATCCTATCAAGATGAATTAGAAAATTTGATCAGTAAAATTTTTGACAATCATCCTGTCATAACATTTACTTCTACCTCGGTTGCCCATCAATCGGTAATAGGGACTATTATACAACCCAGTGATTTAATTATTCTAGACCAACAAGTACATTATAGTGTACAATATCCATGTCAATTTGCAAAATTGCAGGGTACAATGGTCAAAATGATTCGTCATAACAACATGGAAATGTTGGAAGAATTTATCAAAAGAGGTTATAACCAATACGACAAGATTTGGTATATGGCCGATGGAGTGTATTCTATGTACGGTGATTTGCCTCATAAAACGGAGCTTCTTTATTTGCTGGAAAAATATCCAAAACTTCATTTGTATTTTGACGATGCACATGGTGTGGGATGGACAGGTAAAAATGGTTGTGGAAGTGTATTTGAACACTTCAAGCATAGCGAAAGGGTGATTTTAATGAGTACGTTGGCCAAAGGTTTTGGATGTATCGGAGGAATTGCCGTTTTCAATGATGCCGAAATGCACCGAAAAGTTAATATTTATGGAGGGATTCTTGCCTATACACATCCTTTGTCTCCATCTAATGTTGGTGCAGCCATTGGCGCGGCAGAACTTTTACTCTCAGATAAGATTCATGTCTATCAAAAGGAATTGAAGGATTCGATGGAGTATTTGAATCTGAAATTAGAAGAGCTTAATTTGACCAACACCTCTTCAAACGAAACTCCCATTTATTTTATAGGGACGGGTTCTGTGAAGGTAGCTCAAAATTTGGTTCAGCGTGTTTTGGCTGATGGATTGTATGTGAATACGGCGACATTCCCAGTTGTGCCAAATGATAAAACAGGATTGCGATTTACGCTCACAAGACACAATACAAAGGCTCATATTGACCAATTAGTAAATTCGATAGGTAGAAATTTTCATATTGCAGTTGATGAAGAAAATGAAGATTTAGAAAAAATCTATAAGACATTTAATGTTCCTTTTAAAGGGAAAAACACTGTAAAAACAGTTGGGTCAGAGAATATTTTTGTAGAAGTCTATAATAGTATTAATGAAATAGACGTTACAATATGGGATAATCTGTTTAAGGATAATGGGAGTTATTCTCATAACGGCTTGCAATGCATCGAAGAGATTTTCTCAAATAATGAAAAAATAGAAGAAAATTGGGGATTCCATTATGTGATTATTAAAGATGAGAATGATGAAGTGATATTGGCGACATTTTTCACAAGTGCACTTTATAAAGACGACATGTTGTCGCTGGAAAATATTTCTAAGCAAATTGAAAAACAAAGAGAGCAGGATCCTTATTATTTATGTTCAAAAACATTGGCCATGGGTTCGTTGTTCACGGAAGGGAAACATTTGTTTGTCAATGAAAAACATCCTTTGGTGAATGAAGCTTTGAGTGGATTTTTCATTGAGGTCGAAAAATTAAAAAAAGCTACTGATTCAACTGTGGTACTTTTAAGAGATTTTCAGTCCGATTTTAAATATATGGAATGTTTTGAAAACGAGGGCTTTGTTAAAATAAATATGCCAAACGTAAATATAATTCCGATTCAAAGCTGGAAAACAAACGAAGAATTTCTCGGTCAGATTCCGTCAAAAAACAATAAAAGAAATATTGAAAGATATGTTTTAAAATATGAAGATCAATTCGACATTACGTTTAAAAATACAATAACAAGTCAAGAAGCGGAACATTATTATAATTTATTTCAAAACGTTAAAAAAGACAATCATGCCGTTAATTATTTTAAATATCCGACCAAGATTACCCAAATTCTGTCTAAATATGAGGATTGGGAATTTATGGACATTAAATTAAAAGGAGGTAATGAGACCATCTGCTGCGCTTGGTCATTCAGGGGAGACAAGCATTATTCCCCATTGATTATGGGATTGAATTATGAATATGTTGAGTCAATGAATCTTTATAAACAAGCCATTTTTCAATTGGTAAAAAGAGCCAATTATTTAAATAAAGAAAAAGTGTTTTTAGGATATTCTGCTGATTATGAAAAGCAAAAATATGGAGCAAACACCATTTCTTTATATGCCTTTATTAAATTAGATGATACTTTTAATATGGAATTAATAGAGTCAATGGCGAATATAAAAAAAGGATAATAGATGACAGAATTAGAGAATGAATTTATCCGTTTTTGGATTGACGATGGGATTTTGTACAGTGAATTTAAATGTGAAGTGCATTTTGATTTGGATAAAATAAAACAATTAATAGAAATGAGACATGCGATTTCGAATAATGTCAATCAATATTGGTGTTATGATGTTAAAGAAGGAACTGGTTTTCCAAAAGAATGCAGAGATTATGCGGATGTTTATGGTCAAGATTTCTTATTTGCATGTGCATTAGTTATCAATTCACATATTCAAAAATTTTTATTTAATACATTTTTAAAATTAAAAAAATCAAAAATTCCGTTTCAGACATTCACAAACAAAGAAAAAGCAATAGAATGGCTCATGGAAATAAAAGCAAAAAATGAACAAGCTTGATTTTTGTGCTTTTTTTAAAAGGATATAAATTGATAAGATTAAAAGAATAATTAAATGACTAAACTAGAGGAAGTATTAGTTTTGGTTCGTTCAATCAATGAAGATGAGTTTCAGGAACAACTTACAAATGGAAATAGTTTGGACGATGTTTATAAAGAATTACTTTTTTTGGCTGAAAAAATTGAATCTAAAAAGAAAAGAACCAACATTATAATTGAGCATATATCAAATTGTTATGCGGGAGATTTTTTTAATTATTTGCCAATTTCGGATGCCCAGGATGAATTAGATGTTTTCTGTATGGGATTCAATACCTATATTGAAGAATTAAAAGCAGTTATGGTTTCTAAAAATTTATTGGAAACTATTAATAAAAAATTAGTCGAAGAAAAGGAACGTTCGGAACAATTAGCGATGGCAAGAGATGAATTCTTGTCAAGTATGAGTCATGAAATCCGTACACCACTTAATGGTATATTGGGTTTTACGGATTTATTGCTAGGAAATTCTTCTTTAGATGCCGAGAGTAAAAAACAATTGGACTATATAAAGATATCGGGTGATATTTTACTGGTAATTATCAACGATATTTTGGATTTGGCAAAAATTGAGTCGGGACAAATTACACTCTATGAAAAACCCTTCGATTTATCAAAACTCACCCAGCTTATTTACGACACTTTTGCTAGCAAGATAGAAGGAAAAGAAATTGATTTTAAAATTTCAATCGATAAAAAAGTCCCGGCAATACTTAATGGCGATTCCATTCGAGTCTCTCAAATATTATTTAATTTAATTAGTAATGCCGTTAAATTTACTCCTGTAAAAGGAAAAATTAGACTGAAAATTAAGTTTAATGGAGAAGAGGCAGGCTTCCAGCACATAAAAGTGACAGTAAAAGACTCTGGAATAGGAATCCCTTCGGATAAGATAGAAGCTATTTTTGAACCATTCATTCAAGTAAGCAATGATACGGCCAGAAAATATGATGGAACAGGATTGGGACTGACGATTATCAAAAAAATTATCAGTATCATGGATGGTGATATTCAGGTGAAAAGTAAGCTGAATGTGGGTACTAAATTTATAGTAAACTTACCTTTTGTTAAAGGAATTCCTAATGGAGAGAATATAAAATCAATTAAAAATAATAGTAAGTCAGTTCACGCTATTGATACTGGTGAAAGAATAAAAGTTCTTTTAGCCGAAGATAATCGTATAAATCAAATTTTAGTACAAAAAGTGCTTTCAAAATTTAATTTTGAATGTGTTACCGTAGGCAATGGGAGCTTAGCTGTTGAGGCAGTTATTAATGGAGATTTTGATGTTATTTTGATGGATATAATGATGCCAATAATGAATGGTTATGAAGCCACTTCGATTATTCGTAACTTGGAAGATCAGACAAAAAAAAACATTCCCATTATTGCATTAAGTGCAGTAGTGACTGGATCAGTTGTAGAAGCTTGTTCTTCTACAGGAATAGATAGGTATTTATCCAAACCTTTCAAATCAGAAGAATTGTATAACGTTATAATTGAATTGGTCCATAAAGGAGATGATCTTTAATGTTTTATTTCAAAGTTTTTTATTGATTTGGAAATGACCATTTACAGCTAGAATAATTGCCCAAATGTAGAAGTTGAATTTTTGAAAAGATTTAAAAGGAATCTTTCTGTTACCTTTGTATTTCTAATTGCCATTTTTATCTCAATATCTGTGAAATGACTTTGAAACAAAATTTTCAAAATATAAATTCGACTTACAAAAGAGAAATGATATTGGATGGTATTGTTAATTTGGAGGATTTAATGAACTCGATTGTTATTGATGCTAAAGAAGGTAAAAGCAGAGTCACTGCAAGAGAATCTAATTTAGGCTTAGAAATAGTAAAACAAATCGAGAACAGATTTGACCTGACTTTTGTTCCTGAAAAAGAAAATGGCAATCTGTGTTTTGTTAATAATAATGATGAGCTTCGGGATGAGTTTGTGCAAAGTTTTTCTCCTATTGACGTTTTGGATTACCTTTATGCCGTTTTGCATTCGACAAAAAGTAAAAATGTACACCAAGCTTTCTTGGAAATGGATTTTTCGAAAATTTCATATCCAAAGACAATTTCAGGATTTAGATCCTTGACGGTTTTAGGTCGCAAGTTGCGCCAGATTCATTTGCTCGAAAGCTCAAAAGTTAACTTGGCAGAAACGGTCCGATTAACGAAAGCCATTGACGCTGTAGATATAATTGATTGTGAAACAAAATTATAAAAAATAATAATTGAGGAATGCTTCGTTCCTCGCAATGATAGACCAATGAACCTGAAAAATTCCCAACTGGAAGTAGATAACTGGATAAAAGAACACGGGGTTCGTTATTTTAACGAACTGACCAATATGGCGCAACTGACTGAGGAAGTTGGTGAAGTAGCCCGTATCATCGCACGACGTTACGGGGAACAATCTGAGAAAGAAAGCGATAAAAATAAAGACCTTGGCGAAGAATTAGCCGATGTGGTTTTTGTGGTTTTGTGTTTGGCAAATCAAACGGGGATCGATTTGCAAGCTGCTTTCGATAAAAAGATGGATTTAAAATCAGTTAGAGATAAGGATCGTCACAAAAACAACGATAAACTGAAATAATTTGTGGATTTTAAATTATGAATTATAAATATGGAGTGGTAAATTGCGGGCTTGAATTATGCGGACCATAATTCATAATTCATCACTCATAACTACAACATGAATTTACTGTTACAAACTACCCATTCTAATTTAAAAGCTGAAATTGCCGTTACCGGCTCAAAAAGCGAAACCAACCGATTATTATTATTACAAGCTTTGTTCCCAAATGTTAGCTTAGCCAATACCTCCAACTCTGATGACAGTGAGGTAATGCAAAAAGCGTTAAAAGGAAATGAAGAAATAATTGATATTCATCATGCGGGAACCGCAATGCGTTTTCTTACCGCTTATTTTGCTGTACAGGAAGGGCGCGAGGTGGTATTAACCGGTTCTGCCAGAATGCACGAACGTCCCGTGAAAATTTTAGTGGAAGCTTTAGAACAGTTGGGAGCTAAAATTTCTTATGAAAAAGAAGTAGGCTATCCGCCAATTCGTATCAGAGGGCAAAAAATCACCGCTTCCAAAGTAACACTAGCAGCTAATGTTAGTAGCCAATATATTTCGGCCCTGCTGTTGATTGCTCCAAAACTTGAAAACGGTTTAGAATTAGTATTAGAAGGCGAAATTACTTCTGTTCCTTATATCAAAATGACATTAGCTCTGCTGAATGATTTAGATGTTAAAACCAGTTTTGAAGGAAATATTATTAAAGTGTTTCCAAAGCAAGAAGTGGAAACTAAGGAAATGACGGTAGAATCCGATTGGAGCTCAGCTTCCTATTTCTTCAGTTTGGCTGCTTTGTCGAGTCAGTCTTCGATTTCATTGACTAGTTATAAAGAAACAAGTTTGCAGGGTGATTCTGCTTTGGTTGACATTTATAAAAAAATGGGAGTGGAAACACAATTCGAAGGAAATAAAATTACTTTGACTAAACAAAAGGATTTTAAGTTTGAAACGATAAACTTAGAATTAAATAACACGCCGGATATTGCTCAAACCATTGTTGTGACTTGTCTTGGACTCGGAATTGGCTGTCATTTAACGGGTTTACATACTTTAAAAATCAAAGAAACTGACAGACTTGAAGCGCTGAGAATTGAGTTGACAAAATTGGGAGCCAATATAACGGTTACCAATGATAGTTTGACCCTGATTGCGTCAAACAATATCAATCATAATGTAAAAATAGCGACCTATAATGACCATAGAATGGCAATGGCATTTGCTCCTTTGGCATTAAAAGTGCCTATAATCATCGAAAATGCCGAAGTAGTTTCGAAATCTTATCCTGATTTTTGGGAAGATATGAAGAAATTAGGATTTATAATTTCAGAAACAGAGGTGTAAATCTCAATGTTTGCGGGGCTAAATAGCTGAAAATGTGGTGCTTTTTGACTTGGTGTTTAAATTAAACATCAAAACACTTGACAACGCCTATCTCACAGTCGTATATTTGCACCAGCTTAGTTATTTGATTTTCAATTAACTTTTTGTCGGCCTAAGCACGGTCGAAGGCTTAACTTTTAATAAAAATAAATAAATGAAATTATCACATTTTCAATTTGATTTACCTAAAGAACTTTTAGCAGAATTTCCTGCTGAGAATAGAGATGAAGCTCGTCTGATGGTTATTGATCGTAAAAAACAAACTATCGAACATAAAATGTTCAAAGATGTTATTGATTATTTTGACGATGGTGATGTTTTAATTTTAAATAACACCAAAGTTTTTCCTGCACGTTTGTACGGAAATAAAGAAAAAACCGGAGCAAGAATTGAAGTTTTCTTACTTAGAGAATTAAATGCAGAACAACGTCTTTGGGACGTTTTGGTAGATCCGGCCCGTAAAATCAGAATTGGTAATAAATTGTATTTCGGAGATGATGATTCATTAGTAGCGGAGGTTATTGATAATACAACTTCTCGTGGAAGAACATTGCGTTTCCTTTATGATGGTTCTTATGAAGAATTCAGAAACAAATTAACTGAGCTTGGAGAAACTCCAATCCCAAAATACATAAGCAGAGACGTAACTCCGGAAGATGCGGAACGTTACCAAACTATCTATGCTAAAGAAGAAGGAGCTGTTGCGGCGCCAACTGCTGGTTTGCACTTTTCTAAGCATTTGATGAAAAAACTGGAAATTAAAGGAGTTAAGTTTGCTGAGGTGACTCTTCACGTAGGTTTAGGAACTTTTAACCCGGTTGAGGTTGAGGATTTGTCTAAACACAAAATGGATTCTGAGGAATTAAAAATTACTCAAGAAGCCTGTGATATCGTCAATGAAGCTAAAGCGAAAAAGAAACGTATTTGTACCGTAGGAACTACATCAATGCGTGCCGTTGAAAGTTCTGTTTCTTCACAAAACACATTAAATCCTTTTGATGGTTGGACGAACAAATTTGTTTTCCCTCCTCATGATTTTACAATACCAACTTGTATGATTACTAATTTTCATACTCCAAAATCTACTTTATTAATGATGGTTTCTGCATTTTGTGGTCACGATTTAATGAAGAAAGCGTATGAGGAAGCAATCAAAGAAAAATACAAATTTTACTCTTACGGTGACGCGATGTTAATCATCTAAATTCACTTATAAAGGTTAATTCATAAATCTCGTCAGCAATGGCGAGATTTTTTTATGTCTTGATAGTTGCAATAGTCCTATATTTCGAAGTTTTTTAGTGTGATATTTCCACAGATTTCGCTGTTGGATATTCTAAATCAAAAATTTCAATCTACTTGGTAAACTAATTTTACAGTAATGGTAGCCGTTTTGTTTTTGGAACTGGTATTGAATGAACCGCCATAAGAATAATCTTCGGAGGAGTTTTGTCCTATAATTTGAAAAACACCCATATCGGATTTCTTTAAATTCCCTAAATCAGCATTGGCATTTTCGGCAATACTTTGCGCTCTTGTACTGGCGTCTTTTGTGGCTTCGGCAATCATTTTTATTTTTAATTCGGCAAGCTTGGTATAATAATACTCAGGCGCATTCGAATAAAACTCGACTCCAGCATTGATTAGTTCACTGGATTGTCTGGATATATCTTCAATTTTATTTACTTCTTTGGACTGAATGCTTACGTTTTGAGTTAGCGTAAATCCGGTAAATAAATTTTGTCTGATGCTTCCGTTTTCATTATAAGTGGTCTCATAATCTTTGTTGAAATTAATGGCCGAAAATATGATATCAGCAGACGGGATTCCTTTGTTTAGTAAGTAGGTTTTAATTTTTTCGCGGTCAGCATCCAATGAGGTATAGGCTTCTTTCAAGGTACTGCTTTTTTTAGAGAAAGAACCTTTCCAAACAATTAAATCAGATATGAAATCTGTTTTTCCCAGGCCGGTAACGCTAATGGTATCATTGCTTCTATTCCTGTTCTGGAAAGCATTGGCAAACAAGAAAGCTGATATTACGACAGCTATCGATAGGATAATTGCATTTAGATTATTTTTAAGCATAAAAACAGGAGTTAAGTTACAATCAAATATAGTTAAAATTCAGAGTCAAATAACTTGTGTTTTTAGGAAATTCTTAATTTTCACAATAGTACATTGTTGAAGCTACAAAATAAAGTGGTTACGCTTTGTGTCAAAATAAATATTGGTTATTTTTACAAAACAAAAAAAGAATGATGATTTTCGAAAATACCAAAGAATTTGCACAAGGACTTGATTCGCAAGATAAATTAAGTAAATATAGAGATGAATTTATTTTTCCAAAAGTGAATGGAGAAAAGGTGATTTATTTCACAGGAAATTCATTGGGTTTGCAACCCAAACGCACCAAAGCCTATATTGATGAAGTCATGAATGACTGGGCTGAGCTCGCAGTAGAAGGGCATTTTTATGCCGATAAACCTTGGTGGGATTATCAAGAACGTTTTGCTGAACCATTGAGTAAGATAGTGGGCGCATTGCCATCTGAGGTAACGGTGATGAATACTTTGACGGTAAATCTTCACTTGTTGATGGTTTCTTTTTATAGACCAACAAAATCAAGATACAAGATTATTTGCGAAGAAAAAGCTTTTCCTTCAGATCAATATATGTTTCAAAGCCAAGTTCATTTTCATGGTTTTAAACCTGAGGAGGCGATTGTTGAAATTAAACGTCGAGATGGGGAACACAACATCCGCTTGGAAGATATTTTGGCTAAAATTGAAGAAGTGGGAGAGGAGTTGGCTTTAATTTTAATAGGCGGAGTTAATTATTATACAGGTCAGGTTTTTGACATGAAAACGATAACTGCTGCCGGACATCAGGTTGGAGCAAAAGTGGGATGGGATTTGGCTCACGCAGCGGGAAATATAAAATTAGAACTTCATGATTGGAATGTAGATTTTGCGGCTTGGTGCAGTTATAAGTATATGAATTCAGGACCTGGAAATGCTTCGGGTTGCTTTGTACATGAGAGACATCATAACGATTCTGAATTGCCAAGATTTGCCGGTTGGTGGGGACATAACAAGGAACGTCGTTTTAAGATGGAACCGGTTTTTGACCCTGTTCATGGTGCTGACGGTTGGCAAATCAGTAATTTGCCGGTACTTTCGTTAGCTCCTTATTTAGCCTCTGTAGAAATGTTTGATGAGATAGGAATGGACGCTTTAATCGAAAAAAGAGATAAAATCACTTCTTATCTGGAGTTTATTCTTCACGAAATTGATAAGGAAGTCGATAGCAGTTTTGAAATTATTACACCAACAAATCAATCTGAAAGAGGATGCCAATTATCGGTTTTACTTCATGGGGAAGGACGCAGTTTGTTTGATTATTTAATGAAAAGTGGCGTAATTACAGATTGGAGAGAACCAAACGTTATTCGTTTAGCGCCTGTTCCTTTGTATTGTTCTTATGAGGATATGTACAATTTTGGGCAAATATTAAAAACAGGAATACTGAAATAGTCTAAGATTTTAGTAATTATATAAGTTTTGCGTATAATTATATAACTTAAAATAGTACGCTATGGGTTTACTTTGTAAAATAAAATATAAAAAAATATGAAAGCATTATACTTGTTGTTATTAGCTGTTGTTATAATTTCTTGTAAAGATCAAGGAAAAATGGATAGTCAGGCCGCAAAGCAAGAAACTATTGATTCTATGAAAGTAGAAATTGAAAAGCAAAAAGTCATTGATTCAATGAAAGTTGAAATGGCTAAAGTTGAATCTCAAAAAGAGGTTGTTATTGTTCAGCAACCTTCGACTTCAGCTCCAGCCGCCACTGCAAAGAAAAAAGCTTGGAGTAATACTGCAAAAGGAGCTGTAATTGGAGCAGGTGTAGGAGCTGCAACTGGAGCTATTATTAGCAAGAAAAAAGGACAGGGCGCTATAATTGGAGGTTTAGCTGGTGCTGGTGTAGGTGCAGGGACCGGAGCAATTATTGACGGAAGTAAGAAATAATATAATAATCCATAAAAAAAGGGCTTTTGAATCATGTGTTCAAAAGCCCTTTTTTTATGGATTATTGTCCTGATTTTATTCTATTTTAAGAATGATTTTGTTGGGGTATCTTTTCTTGCATACTGAAATCGATCAATTAATTTGGGCAAGCAGTATCCATCTAGCCCATTTAGAGCAACTACATTTCCTTTGTCAATTTGCAACCATCCATCATCGTGTCTTAAGTTTTCTTCAAAAAAAATATTTTCTATGGAGGCGATAACATGGATCGTATCGTTTTCTGCAATATAGTATTCGTTTACATATTTACAATAAAGTTGTATTGGGCTCCCTTTTGCAAAAGGAATGCTTATATGTTCTTTATATTCTTCTTCTAAATTCGTCTTTTCAAATTCAGAAATGCCAGGTGCATAATTTGCTGAAGTATGATGAGCATCAGCAATCATCGATTCTGTTACATGATTAACAGTGAAATATCCCGTTTCTTTGATGTTCTTATAAGTGTCTCTTGGTACTGTAGTTGGTCGGACGATGAATCCTATTAAAGCGGGATCACTTCCTAGGTGAGTTACACTGCTAAAAATCGCAATATTGGATTTGCCATCGATTGATTGAGTTGCGATTAAATTTGCTGATTTATATCCGGTACAAGAGTTGATTAAATTCAATCTTTCTATTCTTTCCATCTTGGAAAAATCTTCTGTTGATAGTTGTTTCATTTTTTGTTTTAGACAAACATACGTTTTTGTTTATTCTTTTTATTTATAAGTTAAACAAATGTATTGCTTTTTTTATAGTGAGGTTTTGAACTGAAGAAATTTAATTTCATTCGGTTTAATTTTTAAAACCTTTATATTTGTGAATGAAATTTCTTCGAATATGAAAAAAATTAAAAAAATAGTTGTTGTTGTTTTATCGATTTTAGGTATAGTTGCTATTGCTTTGGTGGTTTATGGGATGTATCTAAAGCCTAAATACAAAGGAGAAATTGATTTAAAAAATATTAAGAAGGAAACCACGGTCTATTTTGATGATTTTGGGGTTCCTCATATTTATGCAGATAATGCCAAAGATGCGATGACCGCCTTAGGTTATGTTCATGCTCAAGATAGATTATGGCAAATGGAATTGATGCGACGCATTGCTCCGGGACGTTTGTCTGAAATTTTTGGTAAAGTTACGCTGAAGAATGACAAGTTTTTTGCCGGTTTGGGTATAGAAGAGGCTTCTGATAAAGCCATTGCAGCTTTGGATAAAAACAGCCCAAGCTACTTATTGGCGATGGCTTATCTCGATGGAATCAATCAATATATCGACGAGGGAGTTAGTCCGATAGAATTTCAGTTGGTTGGGGTAAAGAAAGAAAAATTCACGATCAAAGATGTTTATAATATCTTTGGATACATGGCATTTAGTTTTGCTATGGCACAAAAAACAGATCCGCTACTGACAGATATTCGCAATAAATATGGGATGGATTATCTCAAAGATTTTGGATTAGATGGTTCTTTGGACAAAACAATCATAAAAACAGCAAAGGAAAAGCCACAGGAATTTGCCACTATTTCAAAGTCTGTTGCTGCTTTATTGAAACAGTCACCTGTTGCACCTTTTGTAGGGAGTAACAGCTGGGTTATTGCGCCAAAGAAAACCAAAAATGGCCAAGTAATTTTTGCCAATGATCCGCATATTGGCTTTTCTCAACCGGGAACTTGGTATGAAGCACACTTGGTAACACCAGAATTTGAATTGTACGGTTGTTATCTGGCAGGAACTCCTTATCCTTTGTTAGGCCATAATAGGGAATATGCTTATGGTTTAACCATGTTTGAAAACGATGATATCGATTTGTATCAAGAGCAGAATAAAGCTAATGATGCGAATGAATACAAAACGCCAAATGGTTTTAGCGAATATGAAATTAGAAAAAAAACAATAAAAGTTAAAGATAGTTCTGATGTTGTTTTGAATATAAAAGTGAGTCGTCATGGCCCGCTTATGAATGATTTGATAGATGGTTTAGATCATAAAAATCCGGTGGCAATGTCTTGGATTTATACCCAACAACCCATTCAAATTTTGGAAGCAGTCTATACGCTTTCGCATGCTAAAAATAAAGCTGATTTTCAGCAAGGGGTCAGTCTTATTGCTGCGCCAGGTCTGAATGTGATGTATGGAGATGCTAAAGGAAATGTGGGTTGGTGGGCAACGGGAAAATTATACAAGCACAATAAAAAAGTTGATACTCATTTTATTTTGGATGGCGCTTCTGGCAAAGATGATATTGTTGAGTATTTGGATTTCTCCAAAAATCCTTCGGCTGTAAATCCGGATTGGAATTATGTCTATTCGGCCAATAACCAACCTGAAGCAATTGACGGATTTTTATATCCGGGCTATTATCTTCCGGAAGACCGGGCAAAAAGAATAACCCAATTATTGGATTCAAAATCAAATTGGGATAAGGAGGCAGTTGGTAAAATGATTACCGATGATGTTTCATCCGTAGCACCGGATGTGGTTAGCAATTTAATTTCGGCTTTAGATGGAAATTCACTTTCGAAAAATGAAAAAGAAGCAATTGCTGTTTTGAAATCTTGGAAAGGAGCAAATAATAAAGACGAAGTTGCGCCTACGATTTACAATAAATGGATTTATTTGTATCTAAAGAATACCTTTGAAGACGAACTTGGAGAGGAGAGTTTCAAACAGTTTTTGGGGACACATATAATGAAGCAAATAATTGCCAAACAAGTGGCTAATGACAATTCGCTTTGGTGGGATAATATCGCGACTAAAAATAGAAAAGAAAATAGAAAAGATATTCTTTCCAAGTCATTTAAAGAAGCTGTTGTTAGTTTAGAGAAACAGTTGGGGAATTCAGTTTCAGGATGGACTTGGAACAAAGTGCATATAGTAGAATACAATCATCCTTTAGGTAAAATAGCTGCTTTGAGAAAAATATTCAATGTAGGGCCATTTGAAGTTTCGGGCTCTAATGAAGTGATCAATAATCAAATGTTTGATTTTAACAATGAAGCAAAGTATAGTGTGACCGTCGGGCCGTCAACAAGAAGGATCGTTGATTTTTCGGATGTTGAAAACAGCTGGAGCATTTTGCCAACGGGGCAATCTGGAAATCCTTTGAGTGCCCATTATCGCGATCAGGCTGAAATGTATAATGCTGGGAAATTCAGAAAAATGAAAATGAATAAGGAAGAGATTGTTAAAACATCCACAAAATTGGTTTTTATTCCGGCTGAAAACTAAGGTTTTTAAACTCCTTGAAATAATAAATCAGTAATTTTGTCTAACTTTTATAAAAAATAATGCAAACTCAAAAAAGAATAGCTGTTGTAGGTTCCGGTTTAGTCGGTTCGCTGTTGGCTATTTACCTACGCAAAGCGGGACATATTGTTCATATATATGACAGAAGTCCAGATATTAGACAGATTCAATTCTCGGGGCGTTCCATAAATTTGGCGATGTCCAACAGAGGCTGGAAAGCTTTAGACAACGTAAATGTAGGTGATGCGGTGCGTGAAATCGCAATTCCTATGGATAAGCGCGCTATCCACTTGGTAGATAAGCTTAATTTCCAGAATTATGGACAAGAAGGAGAATGTATTTATTCTATTTCGAGAGGAAGTTTAAATAGAAAAATGATCGATTTGGCTGAAGCTGCTGGTGCTGAATTTTTCTTTGAACAAAAAATTTGGGATGTGACCTTGAAAGAGGCCACTTTGCATATTGGAGAAACCGAAAGAGGAGAATGGGAAGAAAAAAAATATGATATCGTTTTTGGTGCTGATGGTGCTTTTTCGAGAATTCGTCATCGTATGCAACGCCAAAGCATGTTTAATTATTCGCAGGAGTTTTTAAATATTGGATATAAAGAGTTAAATATTCCCGCAAATCCTGATGGTTCCCATAAACTGGATAAAAATTCGTTTCATATTTGGCCAAGAGGGGAATATATGCTCATCGCTTTACCTAATTTGGATGGCAGTTTTACCTGTACTTTGTTTATGCCTTTTGAGGGAGAAAATTCTTTTGAATCGCTCAAAGACAGAAAAGACGTTGAAGCTTTTTTTGAAAAAAACTTCCCCGATTCTATTGATGTAATTCCAAAATTGGCCGAGGATTTCTTCGAAAACCCTACCAGTACCTTAGTAACTATGAAATGTTTTCCTTGGACATATAAAGATAAAATTGCTTTAATAGGCGACGCCTGCCATGCAATTGTTCCTTTTTACGGTCAAGGAATGAATGCCGGATTTGAAGACATATCAGTTCTTTATGAAATGATTGAAAAATATGGAGATGATTGGGTAACTATTTTTTCCGAATATCAAAAATCGCGTAAGCCTAATGCCGATGCTATAGCGGAACTTTCGTATCGCAATTTTTTAGAAATGAGCTCAAAAACGGCCGATGACAAATTCCTTTTGCAAAAGAAAATAGAGAAATGGTTCTCGGATAAACATCCGGAAAAATGGATTCCTTTATATAGTAGGGTAACTTTTAGTGATCGCCCTTATGCAGAGGCTTTGGCTATTGGAGATTATCAAAATGCTATTATGGAGGAGGTTTTAAAGCTGGAGAATGTAGAGGCAATTTGGAACAGTGAAGAGGTGGAGTCTAAAATCTTAGATTTATTAAATAAAGAAGCAACAGTCCAGAATTAAGTTTTTAATTCCGGACTGTTGCTTGTGGGAATTTTAAAATATTATTTTTTCAACATTTTTGTTAATATTCCAAATGCGCCGCGAATAAAAGTAGCGCTTGTTAATACTTTTAAAACTGATTTTCCAACTGCGTCTGCTGTAGTAGATCCTTGCGATGAACTTTTTTTTGCTGCTTTTTGTTCTTCTATTTGTTGTTCTTTTTGGGCGGTTTCTTCATCAATGGCAGCAATTTTTTTATTGAGCATTTCGTAAGCGCTTTCGCGATCAATAAGTTCGCTGTACTTTTTTACTAATTTCGATTTATTGTTGATTTCCTGAATTTCACTTTCGGTTAAAACATCCATTCTACTCATTGGGGCACGCATCATTGTAGCGACAAGCGGGGTAGGAATTCCTTTTTCATTTAGAGCTGTAACTAGGGCTTCGCCAATTCCGAGGCTGGTCAATACTTCATCGGTTTTGTAATAAATAGAAGTAGGATAATTGTCGGCTGTTTGTTTTATAGCTTGACGGTCTTTGGCGGTAAACGCTCTTAAAGCGTGCTGGATTTTCAAACCTAATTGAGCCAATATGCCGCTGGGAACGTCCATTGGATTTTGTGTAATAAAGTAAATCCCTATTCCTTTGGAACGGATCAATTTTACGATTGTCTCTATTTGATCTAATAAAGCCTTGCTGGCCTCTTTAAAAATCAAATGCGCCTCATCAATGAAAACAACGAGTTCAGGTTGGTCTGAATCTCCTTTTTCGGGCATCTGCTGATAAATTTCGGCAAGTAAACTTAGCATGAAGGTGGAGAATAATTTTGGTTTATCCTGAATATCGGTCAAGCGGATAATATTGACGAAGCCTTGTCCGTTTTCGTCAATTCGCATTAAATCGTCTATGTCAAAGGACATTTCTCCAAAAAATAAATCAGCTCCTTGTTGCTCAAGTTCGATAATTTTTCTCAGAATGATACCCGTTGTCGAAGTCGAAATTTTACCGTAGCTCGCAGTGATTTCATCTTTTCCTTCTTCGGTAATATAGTTGATGATTTTTTTTATGTCTTTTAAATCTAATAGAGGCATTTTGTTGTCATCACAATATTTAAATATTATTGACATTACACCGGCTTGAGTATCATTTAAATCTAATATTCTTGAAAATAAAATGGGTCCAAATTCTGAAATGGTTGCCCGAAGTCGTACTCCGCTTTGTTCGGATAAGCTTAATAACTCGACAGGGAATTTAGCCGTTTTATAGGGGATGTTAATCTTTGCATGTCTTTCTGTTATAAAAGCTTTTTCTTCGCCTTCTTTTGCAATACCGCTAAAATCGCCTTTAATGTCCATCATTAATACAGGGATTCCAAGTGCAGATAGTTGTTCAGATAAGACTTGAATGGTTTTGGTTTTTCCGGTTCCGGTTGCTCCAGCAATTAAACCATGTCTGTTTAGGGTTTTTAGTGGGATTTTAACATAAGTATCCGCTAAAGCCTCTCCGTCAAGGATGGCTCCACCTAATATTATGCTTTCTCCTTTTGAATTATATCCTTCAATAATGCTTGCTATGAAATCGTTTTTTATGGTCATAATGTTTTAGTTGAACTTGAATTTTGTGGGTTTTTAACCTTTTAAAAGTAGGTAATTTTAGTAATTAGTGCAATTTTATTCCAATTTTGTTGTTAATAGTTGAAAAAAATATTTTTAACATTGAGTATCGTTGTGTTGCTTATTTATGATGATTAATCACAAAACGATTGTAAATTTTTTTAAAAACATTTGATTTTATTGTGAATGCTGATGATTATTCAAATTGATTAAAAATTACTAAGCTCAAATAGATTAAATTTAATATGAATAAATTTAAAAAAAGTTTTTTTATTTGAACTAAACATATAAATTTGCTCCTAACAAGTTTATTATAACATAAAAATAAATTATTTAAAACTATTAAAATTTAAAAAAAAATGGCAAACGTTAAAAAAGAAAACACTTCAAACGGTGGAGGAATGGTTTCAGGTATGATTATTTTAGCATGTATTGGTGTTGGTCTGTTAATTTGGAAATTTATCATGGGTAACCCTGCGAATTTTGAAGGTGGGAATGCAGAAACTGGACATCCATTGAATACTTTAGGCCAAGTTTACCATGGAGGTATTGTTGTACCGGTATTATTAGGGATGTTATTAATGGTTCTTGTGTTTTCTATCGAAAGATATTTTGTTATCTCTAAAGCAGCTGGTAAAACTAAGCTAGATACTTTTATGACAAAGATACAAACAAGTATCAAAGCAGGAGAAATTGATGAAGCTATCGTTTCTTGCGATAAACAACAAGGATCTGTTGCAAATGCAATTAAATCAGCATTAGTGAAATACCAAGCAGTTAAAAAAGAAGGATTTAATAGTGAAGAAGCTTCTGAGACTATTCACAAAGAAATAGAAGAGGCAACTTCTCTTGAAATGCCAATGTTACAAAAAAACATGACAATTATTTCATCTTTAGTTTCATTAGGAACTCTTATTGGATTGTTAGGAACAGTTTCTGGTATGATTAAAGCGTTTGGTGCACTTGCTGCTGCCGGAACTCCTGATCAAGCAGCTCTTGCAGCCGGTATTTCTGAAGCACTTATTAATACTGCTACAGGTATTGGAACTTCTGCTGTTGCAATTATTTCTTACAACTTCTTTACTTCTAAAATTGATGATTTGACTTACTCTATTGATGAGGCAGCGGTATCAATTGTAAATACTTACAGAAGATTCAGAGGAAGTTTGAAGCAATAATTAGGTTGATATTTATATCAAATAAAAAACAAAAAGAATGGCTAAAATAAATATAAAAAAGAATGCGGGGTCTACTGATATGACCGCAATGTGTGATGTCGCATTTCTATTGCTTACCTTCTTTGTAATGACTTCGACAGCTAAGATTCCGGAAGCATTGCCTGTAGATACGCCTACTTCAACAGTTCAGACAAAATTACCTGAGACTGATTTGGCTACTTTAACTGTAGGAAAAGGAAAAGTTTTTTTTGATTTGAAAGGAAAAGAAGTTCGAATCAGAACCTTAGAGTTGATGGGCGAAAAATATGGTGTGGCTTTTTCTGAGGAAGATAAAAACACATTCTCAAGGATGGATGATTTTGGTGTGCCACTTCTCAATCTTAAACAAATCATTGACATGAAAGCGGCTGATAGAAGTAAAGCAGGGCAACCTGGTATTCCAGCAGACTCGCTTGATAATCAGTTGAAAGACTGGATCTATAATGCACGTATTGCAAATATAGAGGTGAATGATAAAGAATTGCAAGTCGCTATTAAAGGTGATGCAAAAGAAGAATATCCAGCCATTAGAAAAGTGATGGATATGTTGCAAGATCAAAAAATCAATAGCTTTAGTTTAGTTACTGGTTTAAGAGGAAAAGATTTTTAATAAAAAAAATACACTAAAATGGCTGAATTAAATACCGACGACGGTGGAGGCAAAAAAGGTGGTAAAGTAAGAGCTAAAAAAGCAAACGCAAAGGTAGATTTAACTGCTATGGTGGATTTAGCTTTCTTATTAATCACATTCTTTATGCTTACTACGACGTTGTCTAAACCTCAATCGATGAACTTGGGGTTGCCAGATAAAGATCCGAGCAAAGATAACGTAGATATGAAGGTTGACGAAAATCGTACTATGACAATTATGTTGGGTGCTGACAATAAGTTAGTTTACTACGTTGGTTTGTTGGCTACTCCTATTGCAGGTCCAAAGGAATTGCCATATGGTAAAGACGGTATACGTAAGGAGATTTTAACTAGAAAGAAGTCAGTATTAGAGTATACTGGAAACAAGGATAAAGGTATGATTGTAATTATCAAGCCTAGTAAGAAAGCAAATTATAGAAATGTAATTGATATACTAGATGAAATGGCAATTTCTGATGTTCCGACCTATACTATTGTTAATGATTTTTCTCCTGAAGAACAAAAATTGTTAGAAGGAAAATAAGAGCAATCTTGTTTTCTTAATAACCTAATAATTAAGAAAAATGAAATTAGACATATTAAAAAATCAATGGCTTGAGATCGTATTCGAAGGACGTAATAAAGTTTACGGAGCTTATGAGTTAAGAAGAACCAATAGAAAAACTACTATTAAAGCGCTTATTATTGGGGCTATTTTTTTTAGTATTGCTGTTGCTGCTCCTCTAATCATGGACTTAATTCCTAAAGGAGAAGACCAGGATATTGACAGAGATATTAAAATCACTGCAGTAAAACTACCTCCAAAGAAGAAAGAAGAGCCTAAATTAAATGTTCCACCACCACCACCACCACCACCAAAAGTGGATCAGGTTAAGTTTGTGAAGCCAGTAGTGGCTAAGGCAGAAGAAGTGACTGAAGAGCCACCGAAAATTGTTGAGATCAAAGAAAAAAAGATAGGTGCTGAAACAATTAAGGGAGATCCAGATGCAGTATTAACTGTAGCACCAGTAGGTACAGGGCCAAGTAAGGTTGTGGAAGAAGATAATCAAATTTACAACACGGCTGGTATCGAGGTGAAACCTGAATTTCCTGGTGGAATTGAGAAATTTTACTCTTTTGTAGCGAAAAATTACCGAGCACCTGAAGAAGAAGGTCTTAAAGGAAAAGTATATGTGACTTTTGTTGTAGAAAAAGATGGTTCGTTAACTGATATTAAAGTATTAAGAGATATCGGTTACGGTACTGGAAAAGAAGCTATGAGAGTGTTACAAAAATGTCCAAAATGGAATCCTGGGGTTCAAAATGGAAAACCGGTAAGGGTGCTTTATTCTCTTCCGATAACTATTCAAACTGCAGAGTAATGTTGGATAAAATTTGTAGAAATATTCAGAAGAAATCGCTTAAAGAGCGATTTCTTCTCGTTATAGGAATTTTGTTTTTTCTGACCTACCTTGTTTTAGGTTTATTTATTATCTTTATGAAGAATTTTCCCTTAGATATGAGTGCAAGTTACAGACTTGTTTTTGGGGTTCTTTTGATCGTATATGCCGCTATCAGGTTTGTGCGTATTATTAACGATAATAAAGATTAAATTATGAGAAATTTTGTAAAACTTCAGTATGTTTCAATTCTTTTTATAACTGTATTGTTCATTAGCTGTAAGCAGTCAGATGGTACTACAAAAGAAAAAGAAACGATTTTAAAAGGTTCTGCTACAATTCTGGTAGATGAAAGTATAAAGCCCTTAATTGAGGATCAAATTGCTGTTTTTCAAAGTGATTATAAAGCTAAAATTAGTTTAGAGGCTAAGTCTGAAAAAGAAGTACTAAGATCTTTCCTTAATGATACTTCGCAAATTGCGATATTGCCTAGAACTTTAAATGCAGAAGAGTTAAAGCATTTTAAAATTCTTAAGATTAAACCAAAAATCACAAAGATAGGAACTGACGCCATTGCATTTATTTCTAATAAAAAGTCAAACGATACTTTAATTGCCTTGGAAGATGTGATTCATTTCATGCAAGGAAAGGATCAAAAATCTATTAAAGGTCTGGTTTTTGATAATTTAAATTCGAGTACCGTTCGTTACATGACTGAGTTAGCGGGGATTAAGGAGGTTCCTAAAAAAGGGATTTATTCTTTTAAAGTCAATGAGGATGTCGTGAAATTTGTTTCTGAAAATGATGGGATGATAGGGGTTGTAGGTTTAAATTGGCTTTATCAACCATCTGCAGAAATCAAGAATTTAATAAAGGATGTCCATGTATTGAGTGTAAAAGCGGTAGATAAGAATGGTTTTTTTGCTCCAACACAAAATAACTTGGCAGAAGGAGCTTATCCTTTGGCACGTGATTTGTTTATAATAAATTGTCAGGGTTATAATGGATTAGGAATGGGCTTTGCTTCATTCGTAGCAGGAGAGGTTGGTCAACGTATCGTTTTAAAATCAGGATTATTGCCTGTAAGAGTACCTGGAAGAAAAGTTGTTTTTAAAACCAAGCAAACCGAAAAAAGTAAATAAGAATAAATCAAATAAAGTTAAAATGAACAAATTTAAAATTTTAAGTGTTGCCTTTTTGGCTTCCGTATCCGTCACACAAGCTCAGGATATAAATCAAGCTAAGAAAGCAATTGACGCCGAACAATTTGAAAATGCTAAATCGACTTTAAAATCGATAATTAAAACGAATCCAGCAGAAGGAACAGCTTTCTTTCTTTTAGGAAATGTTTATCTTATTCAAAATATTGCAGATTCAGCTAAAATGACCTATCAAAATGGGTTAACTGCTAAGGATCATGCGCATTTAAATCAAATAGGTCTTGGTCAAATCGATTTGGACAATGGAGATGTTGTAGCCGCGAAAGCTAAATTCGAATTGGCTAAAAAAGAAATGAGAAAAAAGGATTTTGAAGAGTATGTATATATTGCTCGTGCTTATATGAATGCATCTAAGCCTGATTATAAATCGGCGATTCAGACTTTGAATCTGGCAAAAGAGCGCAGTGGGCAGGAAGCACAGGTGCAATTGGCTTTAGGGGATGCTTTTTATGGCGAGAAGAATCAAAATGAAGCTTATGCTGCTTATAGAAATGCTTTTCAAGCAGATAATTCAATGATAAGAGCCAAAATGCAGTTAGGTGTTTTGCTAAAAGGTGCAAAAGCATATACTGAAGCAGTAACGGCTTATAATGATGTAATTGCCATTAGTCCTAATTATGGTCCGATTTATAGAGAATTAGCTGAGACTTATTATTATTGGGCTGCAAATGTACCAGGAAGATATGATCAATATATCAAAGAAGCCTTGTCTTATTATGAGAAATATATGGCTCTTACTGACTATTCTTTGGCTTCTCGTATGCGTCATGCTGATTTCCTTATTTTGGCAAAAGACTATAAAGCTTTAGAAGTTGAAGCTAATAAAATGAAAGAAATTGATGCTGTAAACCCAAGAATTTATCGTTATTTAGGATATTCAGCTTATGAAAATGGTAATGTTGATTTGGCTATCAAATCATTGAATGATTTTATTGCTAACCCATCTAATAAAGTGATTGCTCAAGATTACTTATATCTAGGTTTAGCAAAAATTAAAAAAGGAACTAGTGCAGATGGAGCGACTATCAATCCAGCCCTTTTTAATGAAGGTGTAGCTTCTATTAAGAAAGCGGTTGAGATGGAAGAGTATATTGCTAATGACCTTAACGAAGTGGCTACAAAGTTATACGGTCAAAAAATGTATAAAGAAGCCGCAGCGCTTTTGGAGATTGCAGTAACGAATGTTGAGTCTAAGAATTATCTAATTGATAATTTCTACTTAGGAACATCAATTTATTTTGCTAACGCAAATGTTACTGCGGATCAAAAACCAGACTTTGTTGCATTACAAAAAGCAGATACTGCTTTAGGGAATTTAATTACGGGTTCTCCTACTACGCAAGATGCGTACATCTACAGAGCTAGAGTTAATGGTTTATTAGAAAAGCCAGCAATGATGATTCAGTATTATGAAGAATTTATTAAAGTTGTAACAGCAAACGGAGCTGAAGAACTAGCAAAGTCTTCAACTAAGGCAAAACTTATTGAAGCTTACAACACTATCGCTGCTAATTCTAGCGATACGGTAAAAGCTAAAGAGTATTTTGCTAAAACACTTGCAATTGATCCGGCGAATAAATTCGCAACAGAATCTTTGAAATCATTAAAATAATATTTGTTTTGATTTTTATAAAAAAAACCGATAGTTTAAGTACTATCGGTTTTTTTTTATGTTGCTATTTTACCGAAATTGTTAATTAATATTAAAGCGCATCTTTAATCATTTTGATATTATTAAATCGACTCCTTTTCAAATTAACTATCTTTGCACTTTAAATTACAATAATGTTATCAAAAGAAATACAATTAGAAGTTAATAAAGGTGCCATGCTTCCGTTGATGGAAGAGTTTTACACCATTCAAGGTGAAGGTTTTCATACAGGAACGGCTGCTTACTTTATTAGAATTGGTGGGTGTGATGTAGGTTGTCATTGGTGTGATGTTAAAGAAAGCTGGAATTCAGAATTGCATCCTCCTACTGCTGTTGACAGAATTGTCGACAATGCGAGTAAATATTCTGAAACGGTAGTGGTAACTGGAGGAGAGCCTTTGATGTGGGATATGAATCTTTTGACTCAAAAACTAAAAGAGAATAATCGAAAAGTGCATATAGAGACTTCTGGGGCTTATCCTTTATCAGGAACTTGGGATTGGATATGTCTTTCTCCAAAGAAAAATAAATTGCCTACCCAAACAGTTTATGATAGTGCTCAGGAATTGAAAGTGATTATTCATAATAAACATGATTTTATTTTTGCAGAAGAACAGGCAGAGTTAGTTAATGACAATGCTATTTTGTTTCTTCAGCCGGAGTGGAGTAAGAAAGAGGAAATGACTCCGATGATAGTGGATTATGTAATGAACAATCCAAAATGGAGAGTTTCGCTTCAAACACATAAATATTTGAATATTCCTTAGACTATAATGAAGAAGTATAAAAGCCAAACATTAATTATTGTTTGGCTTTTTTATTTAATGTTGAAGATTGTCTAGATGGAAAGCTTGGCTAAATAATCATAATGCTCGCCTTCAAGAATTAATTCGCAATGTAATCCATTGTCTATTGCTGCATTTTGTAATGTGTTGTAGTCAAGGTAAAGCCATGGAAAAGCTTCTTCCTTTTCATTTTTATAAGTAATGGAAAATTCTAATTCGCCATAATAATCATTGCTAGGAATCCATTTACCTCCATCTTCGTCTTCGTCAAACATGTAAATGATATCCGAGGAATCAATCAGTATTTGACCGTTCGTGTTTAAAAGAGTTTTTAATTTTTGAAGATACTTGGGAAGATTGTTTACTTTTCCAAATATTCCGGTGCCATTCATTAGCAATAAAATGGTATCGTATTTTTCCTTTGAATCTAAATCCAGCATGTTTATAGTTTTGGCATGCAAAACCCCTCTTAATTTACAGGCTTCAATAGCATTTTTAGAAATATCAATGGCTGTAACATCTAAGTTTAGTTCGTTTTGCAGGTATAAACTGTGGCTTCCTGCTCCGCATCCTATGTCAAGAATTTTTCCTTTGGCTAGTTGCAGTGCTTTTTGCTCTAGTGGAGGCATATCTGCAAAGGATCGAAATAAATAGGCAACGCTCATTTCATCAGCTTCAGATATGGTGGTTTCAGTAATTAAATCCTCTGGGGAGTTGTTAGTTTGATAGTCTAGTATGGCTTGGCCAAAAAGGTCTTTCATCTTTTTTGTTTAAAGTTTCAGGTTTCAGCTTTCAAGTTTGTTACTTTTGTGGCTCCAACTTTAAATTGTAAACTTGAAACAAATTTTAAATAATCTTCCTAAAGAAGCCAAAGATAAGCATATTGAAAACAAAAAGTATTTCGATAAGCTCAAAAAGAAAACGCCTAAAAATTTAGATTATGTAATGCAAGATTTACATGATGCTGAATTTAAAAAAATAGATTGCTTAAAATGTGCCAATTGCTGTAAAACAACGGGGCCATTATTTACTCTTGCGGATATTGAGCGTGTTTCAAAATATTTAAGGCAAAAACCACAACAGTTTATTGAGCAATATTTGCAGATTGATGAAGACAAAGATTATGTTTTGCAAAGTGTACCTTGTACCTTTCTTGATAATGAAAATGCTTGTATGATTTATGATGTACGTCCAAAAGCCTGTAGAGAGTTTCCTCATACGGATAGAAAGAAGTTTCAGCAAATTTCTGATCTTACTTTGAAAAATGTTGCCATTTGTCCAGCTGCTTTTAATATCGTAGAGGAAATGAAAAAGAAATTGCCGCTTTAAATAATCTGAAAAACATCATGGCTTTTATTGAAGAGCGCTCATGTAATTCAACGCTGGAAACTTTAATGTATATTTGCATTTAAACTAATACTTAAAACTTGAATTTAGAATACTTTATCGCTAAAAGGCTTATAACTGCCAAGGATTATAAAAGTAGTATATCGGCACCGATTATTAAAATTGCCATATCGGCAATCGCTATCGGTATGGTTATGATGATAGTTTCGGTAGCAACTGGAATTGGTCTGCAACAAAAAATTAGGGAAAAAATTGCTGCTTTTAATGGCCATATCATTATATCAAATTTTGATAGCAATCAGTCAGAAACGACTTTGGTACCAATTTCTAAAAATCAAGATTTTTATCCGAAGTTTAATTCGGTTAATGGAGTAGAACATATTCAGGCAATTGCTAGTAAGGCTGGAATTATAAGGACGGAAACGGCTTTTGAAGGGATAATTTTTAAAGGAGTTGGTTCAGATTATAAATGGGATAATATAAAGGAATATCTTGTTGCAGGAAAATTGCCTGATTATTCTAATATAGTAAATCAAGAGGTTTTGTTGTCTCAATTTTTGGCTAATAGATTAAATTTGAAAGTCGGAGATGTTTTTAATACTTTTTTTATGAAGGAAGGGCAAAACAAATTGCCTAATAGTCGTAGATTTAAAATCACAGGTATTTTTAATTCCGGATTTCAAGAATTTGATGCTTCTTATATAATAGGTGATATTCGGCACATTCAGCGTATTAATAAATGGAAGCCGGATCAAGTAGGAGCTTTTGAAGTTTTTGTTGCTGACTTTGATAATATTAAAACGGTAGGAGATCAGGTTTATGAGCACACAGGTTCTACGCTTGATACAAAAACGATAATAGAAAAATACAGTTATATATTCGAGTGGTTGCAATTATTCGATTTCAATATTATTGTTATCTTAATTGTGATGATTGTTGTTGCTACCATAAATATGGTTGTGGCGCTTTTAGTGCTTATTTTGGAGCGTACGCAAATGATAGGAATTTTAAAGGCTTTGGGAGCTAGTAATTGGAGCATTAGAAAAATATTTTTATACAATGCCTCTTACCTTATTCTTCGCGGACTGTTCTGGGGGAACCTAATAGGGATTTCTATTTTGTTAATTCAGCAATATTTTGGGGTTATCAAGCTTAATCCAGAGAATTATTATGTAGATCAAGCTCCTGTTTATTTGAATTTTGGATACATCGCATTATTAAATCTACTTACAATTAGTGTTTGTTTCTTGGTTTTGTTGATTCCTTCCTATATAATAACAAAAATTTCTCCAGTCAAAGCCATCCGTTTTGATTAAATAGATCTGATTATTATGATACAATAGAATTAGTTGGGAGCTTCTTCCTGCTATTCGCTACAATCTTCCAGTCCGAACGCCGTCCTGGAAGGATTTTCGCTGCTATCAGGGCTAGGGGGTGGTTTTAAAATCTACTTTTGCTAGTATAAAGAGAAGCTTATGATGTTTGTTTTGTGGTTAAATGGCTTTGTTTTTATAAAGAGTGTTTTAAAATTCGAAACTGCACGATTCCAAAACTCACGTTTTCAGTTATTTAAAATTAAAGTTAATAAATCATTAAAATAAAGCGATTAAAAAGCTTGAATATTTCAATAAAGGTGGTAGTTTTGCAGCCGCAACAGCGCAGACGTTCTTACTTTTTTAATGAGAAGCAAAACTTTGAGATTAGAGTAATTTAATTGGGAAAAAGAGTTGTGAGAAATAAAAGAAGTAATTATCTTTGCCGCCCCGAAAGGGATCAAGTTCATATACAGATTGAGTGAGTGGAAACGTTGAGAAATCGGGTTTCAGGTGAGAGAAAAACGAGATTAAATTTTCGAAAAAAAAACTTTCC
>NZ_FQWO01000019.1 GCF_900129705.1 Flavobacterium granuli
TTGCATTCTTAAAAATAAGAAAAATCCTGTTTTTATACAACTATTTGGCTATATTTGTTTGTAATAAAGCGGAGGTTTTTTCACAGACTGACGTTAGCGGTAATTCGCTACTTAATCTAACAAAAGAATATTAATGTAAATCGCATTATAGAAATAAAAAAATGGCAATAAGTACAAATTCAATTATTCATTATACGGATAGTTTCAATATTTTAGCATTAATTCTAAAAGAAGGCTTTAAAATTAAATATTGTGCAGAAATACTAAAACTTGATGATGGTACATCTAACGCTGCACATCCAATGATTTCATTTTGTGATATCCCTCTCTCTGACTCTAAACAGCATTTTAATGCTTATGGTAAATATGGAATTGGGCTGACAAAAAATTGGGCTGTAAAAAATGGAGTTAATCCAGTTTTGTATATTGATTCCAATTCGCTTTTTGCAAAAAGCTTGCATGAGCTAATTAAAGAAAGAAGAAAAAAGGACACTAATTTAACATCTAGTCAGGCAAGGAATATATTAAAAATTAAAGCATATGCAAAAAACTATTCAGGCCACTTAAAAAGAAAGTCCGTTGACATATCAAATTACAAATACTATGATGAACGTGAATGGCGATTAGTTCCCGAATCTTCAAAAATGAACAATGCCACTTTTTCATTAGATTTAGCCTCTTACAATAAATCAAAAGAAACATACAACGAAAAAATTTCTGATTGTAGATTTACTTTTAAAAGTAACGACATTTCTTATATTATAGTTGAGCATACATCCGAAATTCCAAAGATGATAAATGTATTAAGAACAGAATATTCAGAAAAATGCACTGCAAAAGAATTAGATATTTTATTCAGCAAAATATGTTCAACCGAGCAAATTATTGCGGATTATTAATAACTACCGCCAATAAGCAAGACTTCATGCGGTCTGCAAGACCCAGCAAGGAGTCGCTGTTGAACGAAACCCGTCGTTATCAACTTTTGGGAGCTTAATGGGCGTTTCAACTTATGGGGATTGCTTTCGTATTTTACTTCTTATAAATCAAACTCTGAATCATAATTCGGAGTTTTTTTATGGGCTTCTTAGGTCTTTTAAACTGGAAAAGATCATCTGATTGCGCGGTATTCCTGTGATGTGTTGCCTTCTTAAAAATAAGAATAATCTTCTTTTTATAAAGGTATTTTGTTATATTTGAGGATAATGTAACGGAGGTTTTCAGAGACTGACGTTAGTGGCTCGTACCCCCCGGCACTACCCCAGAATTTCTAACTGCTTAAAGACAGCTATTAACGACTTCCCTTTTTCGGTAAGATTATATTCAATATGCAAAGGCTTTTGCTTAATGACAATTTTTTCCAGTAAACTAACTTCTTCTAATTCCCTTAAAGCAACCGACAAAGTTTGCTTATTAGAACCTTCAATTTGGCGCAATAAACTGCTAAAACGCAATGGAGCTTCGACAGCCAAACGAAAAATTTCAGGTTTCCATTTGCCAGACAGCAACTTCAAAAGCCCTTGTGCAGGACAAGTTTCATTTTCAATAATTTCTTTTTTAGTAGTCATGATTTTCTGACTTATTGCGTAGTTGAAATTAAGTCTTCAACTTTGTACAAAGATAAACAATTGGTGTAAGACACTTAAAAAAATGAAACTAACTTATCTTATTTTATTTACAATGTTCACTTTTGGCACTATAAGTTGCCAAGCTCAAACCAAAAAGAAAATGGAAAATAACAATCCTTTAATGTGTGACCCTGAAAGTGGTATTTGCGAAATATCAACTAAGCCAACAAGTTCGACAGACAGCAGTTTGGTCAAAGCCAACAAGAAAGCTGTAAAAATAATTTATTACACCGACCCCATCTGTTCTTCTTGTTGGGGTATTGAACCACAACTACGAAAACTCAAATTGGAATATGGAAACAATATTGAAGTTGAATACAGAATGGGTGGTTTACTTCCTAATTGGGGTTACAATAGTGGTGGAATTAGCAAACCTTCTGACGTAGCAATCCATTGGGATGAAGTAAGTGTTTATTACGATATGCCAATAGACGGAAATGTTTGGTTAGAAGACCCTTTATCTTCTTCTTATCCTCCATCAATTGCATTTAAAGCAGCACAAATGCAAGACAATGAAAAAGCAATTTTGTTTCTTCGTGAAATACGAGAAATGGTTTTTCTTCAAAAAAAGAATATCACAAAATGGGAACATTTAGAATTTGCAGGAAAGAAAGTTGGCCTTGACCTTGTTAGGTTCAAAGCCGATTACGAAGGAAAGGCAAAAGAACTTTTTGAAGAAGATTTAAAATTGGGTAGAGAATTGGGCGTAAGAGGTTTTCCGACAATATTTTTTACAGACACAACAGGAAATAAAGAAATGGTTTATGGTTCAAAACCCTATGACACCTTTGAAAATGCTTTGATAAAGCTGTTTCCTACTGCTAGCAAAACAAACTATGAAAAGTCTTGGAATTCGGTATTTTCTAAATATCATTCATTGACAGCAAAAGAATTTTCGGTACTGACAGGAATAACACGAAACGAATGTGAAAAATATTTAGATGATTTAACCACTAACGGAAAATTAGAAAAACTGACAACAAAAAACGGTGCAATTTGGACTTTGAAAAATACCGGCCGCTAATAGCCCAAATTGGGGTTGAAAAGCCAATACCCGAGTCCCGATAATTATCGGGACGAACGGACGAAGTAATGAAATTCCTGTTGAACGGAACCAGAAGTCGTGAGAAGTGAGAAGTGAATGGTGAGTGGGATTTTCGATTTACCCCTTTCCGCCGCGGCGGAAGCCGAAAATGAGGGTGTAATTGTTTTTTAAGCCGCCCTTATATTTTTATCCTATAAAATCAGGGCAAGGATTTGAGCGTTGGCCGATGGGAGTGACCCCCGAGTCGAGTGTGCAACACGAGCGGCTGGGGTCGCGATAGAAAAAACCGTCCGAAGATTTTCAGTATAAAAATATTGAGGCTTGATTTTTTTGTTACTTTTTTTATCAAGGAAAAAAGTAAAAATAACTGCTATCCCCTACTCGTTCTAATATGTATGTCAAGCCATCCCTTATAGGGTTTACGATACATGATTAAGAAGAATTTCAAGAGGCCTTTGCGCCTCTTTTATTATGCTCTATAATCATGATTACTAGCAGTAAAACTACTGAAATATACATTCCTATAATTATGAAAAGCCTGCAACAAATAAAAAGATCCTTTGATTATTTGTAATAAAATATTTATATATTTGATAAGACATAAGATCTGACCGTTGTCAGACCTATCTCTCTAAATGTGGGGTGATAGGTATGATTTTATCAGATCTATATACTAGTTAGCCGACATATTGTCACAACCGCAGAAAAAACGTATATGAAAAGACTATTTATTTTTATTTTTATTTTTATTTTCTCACAAATTTTCGCTCAAGAATATGGCCAAGAAGGTTATCAGGAAAAAAGATACCTGAAAGCTACTGAAGCTATGAAAAATAATCAATTCGAAAGTGCATATAATGATTTTTACTTTGTTCACAAGTATAAAAATAACGATTTGAGCATCATCGCTTTAAAAAAAGCTGACTCAATTCTTCCATTTGCTCAGCAAAATATCCGAAAAAAAATCGTTGGAAAATGGATATTATATGAAAGCGGTTCTAATTGGGGATTTGAAAAAGAAAAGGAAACTGATATAAAAAAATTGTTGATAATTGAATTAGACAAATTTTCCTTTTACAACTTGAATATCAAAACAAATGAAATGACTTTAACTAAATCTGAAAAATCCGTTTTTACAAAACATAGAGATATGGGAGATTTACCTTTTGACTTTGTTTTTTCAGATAAAACGCTTTGGAATTTTTACTATAATGAGGAAAAGAAAGTTTTGCAACAATATATGACTGGCGAGGAATCTGAAAATAGTCGGACTGAAATAGTTTGTGGCAACATGGAATATAAATATATCCGAATGGAATAAAAAATACGTCGGCTAATCGAGGTACTGTCTTAAAAAACAAATAAATTTTCGTAATTTTAGTCTAGCAGAAAGAGGACTTCAGGCGACTCTTTGCACGGAAGTTCATCTAGTATAGTCCTGGTTTTTTCCGGGACTATTTCTTTTTGGAATCTATAATGTTTCCTTCGGAAACAAGCAGAAAGGGAGACTTAGACTCATCATTACCGGAAATATTATTCACTCGAGGCTGATAAGGCTGATTATTTTTCCAAAGCGTATAGATGTAGATTAACATTTTTTTCTGAACAGCAACATATCCCTTCATTTTAATATTTGTCCTTTCATAAACCCTTTCAAATAAATCAGCAAAAGGTTTTTGATCATATCGCACTACTGTGAAGGAAGGCATGTGTAATATTCGTCTGACATGGGCGTTGCCTTTTTTAGAAATTTTAGTTCTTCCAAAATGTTTTCCCGATTGATTTTCTACTACATCATATCCCGAATAGCTTACCAGTTGTCTAATATTTTCAAACATTTCAAATCCATTTGTTTCCCCTATTATTGTTGCTACTGTCAATAAACCAATCCCTTTGACCAGACAAATATTATCTACTTTTTGTTTCACTTCTTCACTACTATAGATATGCGCTTTAATAAACTTTAAGGTCTCTACTATTTGTTTTTCAATCAACGAAATCATTTTCCGTTGATGGCTAACAACTTCTTTTACCTGAAAAAAACCATGTTCAAGAGCATGTATTTGATTTGCAAAATGTGTTTTCGATTGTTGAAGTTGTTCATGATGTCTGGTTAATTGGCGTAACTTGTAAAAATAATCACCCATAGGTTGCCAAAGATCATGTTTCTGCTCAGCAGCCATTCGAGCAAGGCCCTTTGCGTCAATCTTGTCATTTTTTGATTTTAAACCCAATGCTTGCATATACTTCTTTGCTTTTGTTGGAAGTACAACTGATACCGAGTAACCCTTTTTATAGAGATACAGAGCTATTTTCTCATAATAAACACCAGTGGCCTCCATTATTAAAATCAAGGGAATTTTTTCTTTTTGATTCTTCCTAAGCCATAAATCAAATTCTCTAAACTTTTTATCCGCATTGGAAAACCTTTCACTTGATTTAATATTAATCTGCTGAATGGTATCAATTTCACAAAAACACACATCAAATTTGTCCTTGGAAACATCAATGCCAACTGCATACTTCATTAACTTTACCATAACTGTTTTTTTTAGTGAAACATAGTTTAAAATGAATTCTTCTTCTTTGTTTTTACTCATCATTTATTCAAGATTATTAGGGCTAACTAATATCTTTAAGTACTGTTCAAACTTTGAAAGAAGAAACTAAAGTTGGATATTCCTCGATTACAACATCGTAAATACGTGTTTAGTAGACCTGTCTAGAGCCAACCTTAGTTTTCATTTACTCACAAAGATATTAATCAACCTTAGATTTATATTAATCCCAAAGATATGAGTAGACGGCTCCGCCCCAAAGGAACGGAGTGCGCCTCTCACACCACCGAGCGTACGGGTCACGTACTCGGCGGTTCGCAAAGAGATGGGTTCAATTCGATGTAAACATCTGTCAATGATTGATAGCCACGTTGTTTTAGGCGTTTCAAGGTAATGGTAGTGCTCAAAATCGGACTCTGCGCAATTGCCCAACCGCCTTTGCGAGTGCGACTAAAAGCATAGGCGTGGCCTTGGTCAACGCCAAGTCGAATGAGATTCTTTCTCTTCCTTTCGGGTTTTTTCCAGTCGTGCCAAATGCAATATCGAAGTCGGTTGCGCAGCCAGCCGTCTAAATCACGTAATTTACCCATAATACTCGTTCCCCGAAAATAGTTTAACCATCCTCGTTGCACTTCTTTTATCTTGGCAATACGCTCTTCTAGTTTGACTGGAGCGGTTTTTCGGCTAATGCTTTTGAGCCGTTCTTTGAGTTTCTTCCAAGCCTTTTCTGCCACCACCAATTGATAGTCGTTTTTGCTTCCTTTCTTGTACGTTGGCACAAAACCAAATCCTAAAATCGTGAAGTGAACAGGACGTCTAATCCCGCTTTTCTCCTCGTTGATGGTTAGTTGTAACTTCGTTTTTAAGAATTTCGCAATCACTTTTGCGGTAGCTTTCGCCTGATTTTCGGACTTGCAATAGACACTAAAATCATCGGCATAGCGAACGAATTTCAGTTTTCGCCTTGTCATTTCTTTATCCAACTCATTGAGCAAGATATTGGACAATAACGGACTTAAAGGACTTCCTTGCGGAACTCCTTTGATGCGTTTTTGCAGTTTGCAATTGATTCGTATCGGTACTCGTAACCATTTTCGTATCAGACGCATCGTAGTTTTGCATTTTACTTTTTGGTACACTAAATTCAGCAGTAAACAATGGTCTACTTCGTCAAAGAAATTCTTGAGGTCGGTATCCACAATGTAATTCAGTCCTTGATGGATATAATCCCGTGCTTGCCCAACGGCTTGTCGGGCATTTTTGTTAGGACGAAATCCAAAACTGTTGTTGCTGAATTCGGGTTCAAATAGCGGTGCGATAATCTGCGAAACGGCTTGTTGCAACACTCGGTCGGTGGTGGTAGGGACGCCCAAAAGTCGGGTTTTGCCGTTGCCTTTGGGAATCTCCACCCCTAAAATGGGTTGTGTTTGGTAGTTGCCTTGTCTGATGGCTTCAAGCAATTGGGGTTTTATTTGAGGATATAGCGTTTTGAGCTGACTGGTTTTTATGCCGTCAACGCCTGCGCTTCCTTTGTTAAAAATCACCTGCTCTAAAGCTTTTTGCAGATTGTAAGGATTTACTACTCGTTCAATCATTTTGTTGCTTTAATCATTTAACCTGTCCTTGTTTTTCAGGGCTATCCGCCTTGGCGGATTCCGTTGAAAATTAAGAACCTCTTTGCGTTCTGTCCTTCCTTGTTTGTGAGACCTGTGCGGTGTCTATTCGCAACTCGTTGCCTCAAGTACTATGACTTCTGCTGACTTCTTGACCTAACCAACTCGTGGTTGCCAAGACCTCCCCTGGTAAGAGCTCTTTCCTTCCGCCTATTCCCGTTGTATCTACATAACAATAATCTGATTTGTTAGCATGTTCAGAACACTGTTTTGGACTTCGTATTGCTGTGGATACTCATCCTTATTGATATGCCTCTTATACAATTTCTGTTCGTCGGTACAGGCTTTTGTCGGTTCGCTTCCTTCAGTGCATACCTCACGGTAAACCACCTTGCGACGTACTAATGATTCGGGTTTTCAATCCGCTCATAAAGGGACTTACACCCTCTGGAAAAATAACACGCTGTAAGATTTGTTTTCTAAACTGAAATTTGTATTTTTCAATTTTTAATCGAGCTTACAGCGTGTGTCCTGCTCATGCAGGGCACACACAACGTATATAAAACATAGCTATTACAGGCTTTCCGAGAGGTTTGTGTGTATTTGCGAAGACCGTCAAATTTTTAAATTTGGCTTTTAGTAAAATAAAGAAAAAAAGAAAAATTTAAAAATTCGGCTCGTGTGTAATCCGAAGAGTCAGCGTCTTTTTACACGCTACGTTTCATATACAAGACCGTTAAGGCGCATTATAACAAAACAACCGGAATGACCGAAAAAGCAAATCAATTCACGGGACCAAAACAATATTTAGAAAAAAGCTTTCTGGAGGAATTGAATTATAAAATTTGGTCTACAAAAGCATCAAGATTTAATGCCGACAAACGCCTAAAAACAAAAGCAAAATTTTCAAATATAAGCTTGGCTTTTCTATCGGCATATTTAATTATTGCAAGTTTAATTTCTGTTTATAATATAAATACTGGAAATAGTGAAAATGTTATAAACTATATAATAACAGCATTATCGATTTTAGTATTGGTGGTAAGTCAGTTTGAAAATGCGCAAGATTACAAATTGAATGCTCGAATATTCCACGATTGTGGTCTTGAATTATCGGTATTATATAATGATTTAAGAATGTTTAAAACTCTCAAGAGCAAACCATCCGAATACGAAGTGTATGCTTTCGGTAAAAATTTATCTGAAAAATATCAGACAGTATTGAGGAATTATCAAAATCATTCACCGATTGATTACGATATGTTTCAAATTAATAATGTAAACTATTTTGAAAAGGTAGCACCCGAAAAAGTAACACCAGAAAATATTAAAAAAGTAAAACGGAGATACTTATGGGAAATTTATGGCTGGTATTCAGTTATGATTATTATACCACCAATATTAATTTTAGGAATAATATTAACGTGCCCTAACAGCTAGAATTTCGTTGCAAGCGCAGCACGAACAATGAAAGCTGTGTTAAACGAAATAATATTCATCGAACACATCCAAAAATATAAAATTGTGAGATAAACCGCTCTGCATCCATCCCTTATGGGGTTTACGATAAATGAGTAAGAAGAATTTCAAGAGGCTATTGTGCCTCTTTTTTTTTGTGGGGTGGTTAAGGTTGTGAGAAATAAAAGTTGCTTAGGATTTTAGGTTTACCCCGCCCTTATATTTTTATCCTATAAAATCAGGGCAAGGATTTGAGCGTTGGCCGATGGGAGTGACCCCCGAGTCGAGTGTGCAACACGAGCGGCTGGGGTCGCGATAGGGAAATCCTCCCCGAAGATTTTCAGGACAAAAATATTCAGGCTTGATTTTTTTGTTACTTTTTTCATCAAGGAAAAAAGTAAAAATAGCTGCTATCCCCTACTCGTTCTAATATGTATGTCAAGCCATCCCTTATGGGGTCTATTATAAATGAGTAAGAAGAATTTTAAGAGGCTATTGCGCCTCTTTTTTTATGGTCCATAACGAGGATTACTAACAACAAAACCACCGAAATTTACACCCATGTAAGTACGAAAAGCCTGCAGTGAATAAAAAGCTCAGTTGATGATTTGTAATAAATTATTTATATATTTGATAAAACATAAGGTATGACCGTTGTCAGACCTATCTCTCTAAATGTGGGGTGATAGGTCTGATTTTATCAGACCTATATACTAGTTAGCCGTTATTTTATCTGAACGACACAAAAAATGAAAAAATCAACCAAAATTTTCTTTTTAATCCTTCTAATTTTAATAATTGGAATTTTCATTCATCCCCAGAAAGTAATCTATGAGGCAAATGTTGAAGGAAAGGTAATTGACGAAAATAATAAGCCTGTTATCAATGCAACAGTTTACAGAATTGAAAAAGAGTATTACATAAATGAGAAAATTGGCTCAAATGAATCAAGAGATTTAAGAACTGAAAGTGTCAAAACTGACAAAAATGGAAACTTCAAGTTTTATGAAAAATCAAAAATAGATTGGTTTCATACTCCATTAGATTTGCCAATTGGCTACTGTTACGCGGAATTCGAAATCGAAAAAAGTGGATATGAATTCTATAAAACAAAGTTTGGTGATTTTGAACAATACAGAATTGAAAATTGTTACGCTTGTGAAAAAGTATTATTTAAGCCAATCATTACTTTGAAAAGTCTAAAAGAAAACAGAAACACAAAACTGAATTGAAAACAGAACTTGAAAATAAAAACTACAGCTAATAAGCAAGACTTCATGCGGTCTGCAAGCCCCAGCAAGAAGTCGCTGTTGAACGGAACCCGTCGTTATCAGCTTTTGGGAGCTTAATGGGCGTTTCAACATGAGGATTACTTTCGTATTTTACTTTTTACAAATTTTCCAATCGTGTCCATAGTACGGACACAATTGAATTGGACACAATTGAATTGGACACAATACAAATTCCTTTTAGGGATTGACAATCAAGATAAAAGAGAGTTTTATATGGAATCAGCTCAATGCGCGATTACTTAAATGGGTAAAATGGGAAAAGAGTTTGTATAAAAAGGCATCTGTTTGATACTTAAAAACAAAGTATAAAGAAAAACCTATTTTATTTGCACATTGGTTGTTAGTATATCCATAAATTGAATTAAATTTAGTGTGATTTATTAACATGAAGAGCCCTATGAAGGGAGACTTTCACCTACGGTTCTGTGAGAACGCAGGGGTGAAATTCCCTTGCGTGACTCGATTGGGCGTCATTTTACAACCGTGCTTAAAACAAAAAACAAATGGACAAAGCAACACAAACAATGATTGATAACGTGTACAAAAACACAGGTAAAACTTTGGAACAATGGATTGAAATTGTGAAAAAAGAAAATTTTGAAAAACACGGAGAAATCATCAAATTCCTTAAAGAACAACATGGGTTCACACACGGATTTGCAAATCTTGTAGCACACAAAGCAAAGGAAACTGATGCGGGTTCTGCCAACAATACCGATGATTTGATAATTAGCCAATATCAAGGAAAAGAACATTTCAAACCTATTTATGACAAATTAATTACTGAAATTCTGACCTTTGGAAACGATATTGAAGTTGCACCCAAAAACGCTTATGTAAGTTTGCGAAGAAAAAAACAGTTCGCAATCTTAAATCCAGCTACCAAAACACGTTTTGAAATTGGCATCAACTTAAAAGGACAAGAACCAACCGAAAAATTAGAAGCAGAAAAACCGAATTCAATGTGTTCGCATAAAATTAAAATTGCTGACATCAACGAAATTGACAATGAAATACTAAACTGGATAAAAACAGCTTACGAAAACGCTGGATAAATAAAAAATGTAATTTCACAAACTTAAACTATATTGAATATGAGAATTTTAAAAAAGATTTTAATTGTTGTAGGCATTTTAATTGCCATTCCATTAGTTGTAGCCTTATTTGTAAAAAAGGATTACGCAGTTGAAAAAGAAATTGTAATCAACAAACCCAAAACAGAAGTTTTTGAGTACATCAAATTGCTAAGAAACCAAGACAATTTTAGTAAATGGGCAACCATTGACCCAAATATAAAAAAGACTTATAAAGGCACAGACGGAACCGTTGGCTTTGTTTCACATTGGGAAAGTGACAATGAAGAAGTTGGATGGGGAGAGCAAGAAATCAAAAAAATTACAGAAGGAGAAAGAATTGACTTTGAACTTCGTTTCATTAAACCTTTTGAAGCCACCGAACCTGCATTTATGAGTACCGAAATGGTATCAGAAAATCAAACAAAAGTAAAATGGGGTTTCAGCGGTCATATGGATTACCCGATGAATTTAATGTTGCTTTTTATGGATTTTGAAAAAATGATTGGAGATGATTTGCAATCAGGACTTACAAAATTAAAAAGTGAATTAGAAAAATAAAAATTATGAAATTAGGAGCATTTTCAATCAGTCTTACCGTAAAAGACATTCAAAAATCAAAAGCATTTTACGAAAATTTAGGATTTTCAGATTTGGGTGGCGATATCAACCAAAAGTGGCTCATATTGAAAAATGGAAACGCAATTATCGGTCTTTTTGAAGGAATGTTTGACAACAACATTATTACCTTTAATCCAGGATGGGACGAGAACGCACAAAATGTGGAAGAATTTGACGATGTAAGAATTATCCAAGAACACTTAAAAAAATGTGGTATTGTATTAACTGCAGAAGCTGACACAAATACAAATGGACCAGCTCACATTACATTGACTGACCCAGACGGAAACAATATTTTAATTGACCAACATAGATAAATAGGTAATATGAAAACACTAATTTTTAATATTAATATCAATTCAAATCCTGAAAAAATATGGAAAACACTTTGGGATAAAGAATCTTACACAGAATGGACAAAACCTTTTACAGAAGGCTGTTATTATGAAACAGAATCATTTACAGAAGGTAATGAAATAAAATTTTTATCACCAACTGGAGATGGAATGTTAAGTAAAATCAGTTCATTAAAACCCAATTATTTTGTTGCTTTTGAGCATCTTGGAATGATAATGAATGGCGAGAAAAGTTCCTTCAAAGCAGAAAACGATAATCATCAATATTTGGAAACCTATCAGCTTGTTCAAAATGAAAACTCAGTAACTCTTACTGCAAAAGTTGACACACTCGAACCTTGGGAAAATAGTATGAATAATGCTTTTCCTCAAGCATTAGAAATTATTAAACAATTATCAGAACAATAAATTAATAATAAAAAATTATGGCAACAGTCAACACTTACTTAAACTTTAACGGAAATTGCGAACACGCATTTAACTTTTACAAATCAGTATTTGGTGGAGAATTCACCTACATAGGACGATTTGGAGAAATGCCACCACAAGAAGGAATGCCACCGATGAGTGATGCAGACAATAACAAAATTATGCACGTTGGTTTACCAATAGGCCCTACCATTTTGATGGGAAGCGACAGCGTGGGAGAATGGGCACCTGCATTTGTACAAGGAAACAATTTTTCAGTTTCTATAAATCCCGAAAGCAAAGAAGAAGCAGACAAATTATTCAAGGGTCTTTCAGAAGGTGGACAAGTAACAATGCCTATGGCAGACACTTTTTGGGGTGCATATTTTGGTATGTTTACCGATAAATTTGGCATCAATTGGATGATTAATTTGGAAACACATCAAGGCGAAAAATAAAAACGAACGCCCAACAGCGGTAGCTGTTGCACAACTATCTTGAAAATTAAAACATAAAAAATATTCATAAAAAAGAACCTCGTTTAAGCACATTTAAGCGAGGTTTATTTTTGGTTTTAGGTTGTAGTTTGTAAAAATAAAAAGCCTTAAAAAGTCGATTTTCAAGTCATAGAAAGCGGTTTTTAGAGAAGTTGGTAGTTTTGCTTGTATTTCACTTACACCCCCCGCTATTCGAGGTCTCCTGACCTCGAATTACTAGCAGTTGTTCTAAAGCTATAATCAGGAATTAGTAGTAGTAGAATTAGTGAAATGTAAATCAATGTAAGTACGAATGACCTGTAACAAATAAAAAGAATCTTTGATTATTTGTAATAAAAATATTATCTATATATTTGAAATAAATACGTTATGAAATAGCGACTATCTAACCCAAATTAGGCGTATAGTCGCTAATATGTAGCGAGTATATAAAAGTTATAGGGCATTTTGGAAGAACGAAACTACAAAAAATACAGACAGTTGAAATGATAAAATACTCACTTGACGACATAAAGAAAAAAGTTAATGAATTAGCAGAAATAATAAATACAACAACTGACTTATTGCCAACCTACGGGCATTCCAAAGATTTTGCCTATCCACATATTGAAATAGACAATTTTGGACGTTTACATTATGTAATTATAGAACGTGGGGAAGAACTTGAACGAAGAACAACTGACAAGTTGGACGATTTACTATACTGGATTTTTACAAGTGTAACATTTTCTATGGCTTCTGACTTTGAACTGAAAAATAGAATTGAAGATAAGGATTGTAGGCGGATAATGTTTGAAAAACAAGAAGAGCTACTTGGACAGCTTAATGAGAATTGGCGTCTAAAAGAAAATACAGAACATCAAAGTATTTTAAAAAGACATCCTTTTGACGACTTGGCTGGATTAAGAGCAACTTACTGCGGACAACTAAGAAAACAAGGACTAAGCGAAACAGAAATTGATAAATTGGCATATGCGAAATATCCTAAAAACTAAAAGAAAAACGCCCTATAATAGCTAAGCTTTCGTTGCGTGCGCAGCACAAACAATGATCCGCCGCGGCGGAGAACGGAACCGGAGTTAGTCTTTAAAGAGAAGTAACTGTAGTTTAAATCATTATATATTTACTTGTTAACTTCAGGAAAACGGTAATTATTTCGAAGTATGATTTTAATATAAAACCATTTTCCTGAGATTAAGAAAATTGTTCAGAAAAACAACAATTTTTAATCCCATCGAATTCGATGGATTTAGAAAGCTAAAATTAAAAGAGTAAGTATGGCTAAGAATAAAAAAATAAATGTATAGGGAAAAGAAATTACAATAATTCAGTCTAACAGTCTGGATTTTATTTCTATAACTGATATGTTAAAAGCAAAAGATGGTGACTTCTTCATTTCTGATTGGTTAAGAAACAGAAATACTATTGAATATTTGGGAATTTGGGAACGAATCCATAATCCGGATTTTAATTATGGCGAATTTGCCATAATTAAAAGTCAGGCAGGATTAAACAACTATAAACTCAGCGTGAAAGAATGGGTTGAAAAAACAAATGCTATTGGTATCAAAGCTACATCAGGCAGATATGGCGGAACTTATGCCCATCAGGATATTGCTTTTGAATTTGGAATGTGGATTAGTGCCGAATTTAAAATTTATTTAGTTAAAGAATTCCAACGTCTTAAAGAAGAAGAAAGTAATACCAAAAAACTCGAATGGAACTTACAGAGAACCATTTCCAAAATTAATTATAGAATTCATACCGACGCCATTAAAGAAAACTTGATCCCGAAAACAATTGCACCGGCTCAGAGAAATTTTGTCTATGCTGACGAAGCCGATGTCTTGAATACTGCTTTGTTTGGAAAAACGGCTAAGCAATGGCGTGAAGTAAATCCATCCCAAAAAGGAAACATCAGAGACGAAGCTTCCATCGAACAATTGGTGGTTCTGTCTAATCTCGAAAGCATCAATGCCATGCTAATTCAACAAGGAATTAGCCAACCCGAAAGATTACAAAAATTAAATTCCCTTGCTATTAGCCAAATGAAATCATTATTCAGCAGCAATTCTTTAAACAAACTCAAGTAAATGGAAACCATCAGCGACTATATGCCATCGGAGGTCGGTTTTAGGGTGTTTCCATCACGAATGCCTATCAAAAAGAGGAATAATTGTTGTTTTAAATACCTTATATTTACTTTCTAATTAACAAAAATCAGTTCGTTTAGAGGTTTTTAGTCCGATAGCTATCGGACTTACTGATGTTAGCGGTTACCAGTCCGGAAAACAGAAATATATATGAAAGAAGAATTTATAACATTTGAAAAATTTAATGATCAAAATTCAGCAAAAGAATTAGGCGAATTAATAGCTGAACAAAACATTGAATTTTTGTTAGAAGACAATTCTTTGAGTTTCGACCCAACTTTTGCTAACAATGGTTTTGGGAAAGAATATTGTATAAAACTCAAGAAAAGTGATTTTGAAAAAGCCAATAAAATATTAGCTGATAAATCGGAAAACGAAATTCATGACATTGATAAAGATTATTATTTGTTTAGTTTTTCCGACGATGAATTAATTGACGTAGTTTCAAAAAGTGACGAATGGAATAAATTTGACGTTTCACTTGCTAAAAAACTACTTAAAGAAAAAGGCAAAGAAATTACGCCCGAAGAAATTGAAAAAAATAAACAACAACGAATTGTAGAATTATCAAAACCTGAAGAAGGCCAAAAAAATTATATAATTTTAGGATATATAACTGCATTTTTGGGCGGATTATTGGGGATTTTTATCGGTTGGCATTTACTAACTTATAAAAAAACGTTACCAAATGGAAACCGAATTTATGCTTATTCAGAAAATGACAGAAAACAGGGAAATCGAATTTTAATAATTGGCGCAATATTTCTTGTATTTTGGCTGACAATTAAAATTCTGAATTAAACCGCATTTTCTGGCATCCGCTAACACTTGCTACTAGTGATTTGGGCATTGGGCTTAATGGGAAGTTGGTTTGCCTCCGGCCGGTTCGGCTTTCAGCCTCGGGTAGTATTTGGAAGATTTGCTTCGCCTGTTCGCTACCGCTCGAGTGGCAAATCCGAAGAATGGACTTAATTTGTCCCAAACTGCTTGTAGCGCTGGGACGTCAGGCTGTGAAAAAACCTCTTTTTCCTATTGAAATCTTCAAATTGTCCTATTCTACAATGCAAATAAAGCCTTTTAAGGTAGTACTTTTTT
>NZ_FQWO01000001.1 GCF_900129705.1 Flavobacterium granuli
GAATCTAAATGGTTAGCCCCTGAATAACTTGCTGATGCCGTATAGGTTCCTGCGGCCGTTGGTGCCGTAGCTGATAAAGCATAAACCGTTGGAGACACTCCTGCATACATCACTGTGCGTGCTTCATTCAATCCGCCTGCACCGGTTACATTCGCTGTTCCTCCATGGGAAACTCCATCGTAAGTAGCATCGCTCACTGTTACAACCGTGGCTGAAGCTGCCTTGCTGATTGTCACAGTGACAAGTGTTCTAGTAGCGCTTTTACAGCCCGTTGTAGTATTTTTAGCTTCCGCATAAGCAGAATATGTACCTGCATTGGTTCCTGCAGGGGCAGTTGTTGTTGTCGTACCTGTAGCGGTAGTATACCAGTCTATGGTTTCTCCAGCAGCCACAGTTGCAGAACCGGCATGAACAACCCCATCATAAGGACCAGTAAAATTCACTGCAATTGGAGCTGTTGGCAAAGCATAGACATTTACTGTTTTATTTGCAGATTTAAAACATCCAGAAGCTTCATCTGTAACAGTATAACTGATTGTAACGCTACCCGCTACAATACCACTCACAAGCCCTGTAGAATTTACTGTTGCGATTCCAGTATTTGAACTACTCCAAACGCCTCCTGGAGTTGCATTTGATAACTGCAAAGCAGAGCCAGCACAAACATTAGTACTACCGCCAGGCAATATGGAAGCCACTATTGGCAAAGGATTAACTTCGAAAGTTAAAATATTCGATTCGGCAGAACAACTAACACCATTAAGAGTTGAAGTAGCAATCCTTTTAAAAGAGGTGCTCATATTCAAAACAGGTAGATTGTACTGACTCGATGTTTCGGTAATTGTTGTCCAGCTTATTCCTCCATCTGTGCTTTGTTGCCATATATAACTAAGAGTACCCGAACCACTAGCAGCGGTTGTAACTGAAGTTATCCCCGGATCTAAACTATCACAACCTGGTCCGGGTTGAGTTGCTCCTTTGCCAATTACTCCAGCGGTAATTCCATTAATAACAACATCAATTTTTGCTCTTGGGCTTTCACAACCTACCGTTTGACTTACATAATAAGTTGTTGTTCCTGTGGAAACGGTAGACGGTGTAGGTGCCGTAGCACTCCCTGTTCCCCCGGTCGCATTTGTGTACCACAATAAATTAGCACCATTGGCTGTCAAAGCAATTGCCGATGCGCCTTGGCAGTAGGTTACCGTACTATTTACTACAGGAGCTGTAGGTGCTGTACAAGTTATGACGTAATTTCCAGTAAATGTTTTTGCACTTGCATTAGGCATTAAATAACGTAAGGTTGGACCAGTAACACTTGTACCATCAGCAGTTATTGTTGTGCTCTCATAAGTAGTACTTCCAATTACAACTGTTGGGAAAATAAAATCAATATATTCCCTATTATTTTGTACAAATGTCTGTGGTGAAGCAGGAGGAGTAAAAGTTGCCGTAGTTAAATAAGAACCTGAAGGAACACTACCGCCAGTACCTAATCGGTAAGACACCTGTAAAGAAGTTCCGGTAGGCAGTCCTGTAGCCGCTACAGTTATATTTGCATCCGTAAAATTGCGCGTTGCAATTAATCCAGATGTTTGTCCAGTAGCCGTTAATAAAAAAGAAACTCCCAGATGGTTATCTTTAATTAAAAACAGATTATTGAAAATAGCACCATTAGAATCAGCCACAGCAGTCATGTCGTGTGGAAGAAGGCAAGTTGCCGGCTTTGGGGTTTCATCAAAATGTAAAGTCACGGTTTCCCCAGGCAACCATCCTGTACCGCTAATAATTACATACTCACCGGGAGCATAATCCTCTTTATCAGTAGTAACCGTTGCCTGCCCAAAAGCTGCACCAGCAAAAAATAAATTGGCAATAAAAAAAACAATCGTTAAAAATGCGGACTTAGGTAGAAATGTTTTCATATTTATCGAATTAGAAATAATAAAATAACGAATATGGAATGCCTAACTATAATAATGTAAAATCAGTCGAATGAAGTTTCTCTCTTTTTTGATTTTACCGCAACAAACTCTTTATATTAACAACAAAAGCATAAGTATAAATCATTAAATGACAAATACTTAACACTAATTTATATAATTAAGAATACATTAGTCCACTTTTTAATACATTTTCGATTAAAGGAATGAAAAGCTCTTTCAATTGCATCTTTTAGTTTTTTGAAAGACTGAAAGAATAAAAAAATTAGAATAAATTCAATTTTCGAACTCATTTTCAACGCATAAAAAAACCTGTCCAAAATAATTGAACAGGTTTTTTATTTATAATTAAAAAAGAATCTTTTTCCAGATTTTACTTTTTAAAATTTGAAATTCCGGCTTTCAACCAAGTTTCATATTCGTTTACGCCTACATAACTTATCGTTGGTTTTTCAGCGTTCAAATTATTTCCTTCTAAATCTGTAATCACATATAAGGGTTGGGTATTGGTTTTGTATTTTGTGATCATAAAATCTGTCCATTTATCGCCCACTGTTTCAATTTCTGAGCCTGTTGTTTTAGAAACAAACTGTTCATTTTTAGGCAATTCTCTCTTATCATCCACATATAAAGAGATAAGAACCACTTCATTGTTTAGAATAGGCAACACCTTTGCGTCAGACCAAACGTTGTTTTCCATTTTTCTGCAATTCACACAAGCATAACCCGTAAAATCGAGCATAATAGGTTTATTTACCGTTTTAGCATAGGCCAATCCTTTTTCATAATCATCAAAGACCATAATTCCATGTGGACCACTTTTGGCTCCATCAGGCAAAACTGCATCAGCTGACACACTTCCTCTGGAACCACCTACTCCAAACGGACTTTCACTGTATTCCATTGGAGGAGGGAAAGCACTTATCATTTTTAAAGGCGCTCCCCAAAGTCCGGGTATCATATAAACTGTAAATGTTAATACCAATAATCCCATCATTAGTCTTCCTACCGAAATATGTGTGATTGGGCTGTCATGCGGTAAACTGATTTTTCCGAATAGATAAAAAGCCAATGAACCAAAAATGGCAATCCAAATGGCTAAGAACACTTCTCTTTCCAATAGATGCAATTGTAATACAAGATCAGCATTTGATAAGAATTTGAAAGCCAAGGCCAATTCCAAAAATCCTAAAACCACTTTCACTGTGTTCAACCAACCCCCTGATTTAGGCAAAGAGTTTAACCATCCCGGAAACATCGCAAAGAGCATAAAAGGTAAGGCTAAAGCCAATGAAAAACCAAGCATCCCAATTATTGGAGCAATACCACCTTTGGAAGCCGCTTCGACTAAAAGTGTTCCTACAATAGGTCCTGTACAAGAGAAGGAAACGATTGCCAAGGCCAAGGCCATAAACAAAATTCCCACAATACCGCCTCTATCCGCCTGACTGTCTACCTTATTTGCCCATGAATTAGGCAACATAATTTCGAATGCACCCAAAAATGAAGCAGCAAAAACAACCAATAAAAGAAAGAAAATAATATTAAACCACACATTAGTAGACAAGGCGTTCAACGCATCAGCGCCAAAAACAGCTGTAACTAGCGAACCCAATAAAACGTAAATTAAGATAATCGAAACTCCATAAATAATGGCATTTCTCACACCTTTAGCTTTAGTTTTGCTTTGTTTGGTAAAAAAACTCACCGTCATAGGGATCATCGGAAAAACACATGGTGTCAATAAGGCTGCAAAACCGGATAGGAATGCTATAAAAAATATAGACCAAAGTCCTCTTTTCGAATCGGATGTTGTTTCGTCAACGGTATCTTTTACCGGAGCAGTAGTCGCTTCCATATAATTACTGGCCCCTAAACTAGGTGCAGCAAGTGTATCTGTTTTTGTTGAATCTGTCGCAACAGGAACAACAGCTTCTTCCGTTTTTGAAGTCGCCGCTTCGGGACTAAAGGCCGGAAGAGCAAAACTAAATTTCTTTTCTACATTGATACAAACCTCTTTACAAACTTGGTAATTTAATTCCACGTCAATTTTAGCAAGTTTTGGATTGGTTACCTTAACTTCTTGTCGTATTTGGGCCTTAGTCTCAAAAAAGGTTTCATCAACTTCAAAAATATCATTATAAGCCGTTCTTGTTTTACTTTCTTTGGCTTTACCAATAAGAGTAAAGTTGTCTTTTTGATTTTTAAAAACAACTTCTAACGGCAGTGGACCGCCATCTTTGGTAAACTGGGAATACAGATGCCAGTCTTTTTCGATAACGGCATCAAAGATTAATATATAAGTGTTATCGGATTTTTTTTCAATTTTAGTAGTCCATTTTGCCGGATCCAGTATCTGCGAATTTACATTGGCAAAAGCTAAAAAAGCAAGCAGTAAAAAAACAACTTTTTTCTTCATAAGTATTTATTTAAACATTTAGTGGTATTTTTTAGAATCCTTGGCTTCCATCTTCTAACTCTATTTTTAATATATTTTTTGTTGAATTAATAATTCTAAATCGTTCGTCTTGTCGAAGCCCTACAATCCAAACAATTCTATTGCCGGACCATAAAATCCAGCTATTTTCCTTTTGTATTAAGGATAATTTTTCATCTTTAAAAAATTTACTCACTTTCTTAGACTTCCCTTCCATCCCGAAAGGTTGAAAAGAATCTCCTTGTTTCCATCTTTTTAAAACCAATGGAAATTCTAATTGATCTTCGTCGACAAATATAGCGGTATTTGTAGGAAGGCTAAGATCGGATACTTTGCAAAACGAAAGATTTAAGGGTAAATTAACTTCTGTACTATTTTTATTGACAAAATATTCTGATTTTTCCTTTTCAGCATGTATTGGGCTCAGAATTAAAGAATCTCTGTCTTTCAACAATCGAAAATCGGCCGAGAAAACTTGCTTGCCAGATTGGCTTTCAACTAAATCATACACATCATTCCAGCTCGAAAATCCAAACTCGTGCAACCATTGGTACAAATACGATTTGTAATTGGGTAATCTTTTCAATTGTTTTAAATCAAAATAAATTTCGTCCTCTTCCTTTTTAGCCAGCTGCTGGTACACTATAATAGAAGCATCTTCAAGCATGGTTTGGGCATCCTGTAAATAAGATTGTGTTTTTTGAAAAGAAGCAATAAACTGCGGATTCAACTCCTTAAACAGCGGAACCAAATCATGTCTGATTTTATTTCGCAAATACTTATCCGAAGCATTGCTGCTGTCTTCCCTCCATTGAATGGTATTCTCGGCCGCATAATTAGCGATCTCTTCGCGAGAAAACAACAAAAGCGGTCGGATTATCTTGTCATTTTGTTCTGGAATCCCAACCAAACCCTCCAAACCCGTTCCCCGACTTAGGTTTATCAAAAAAGTTTCCAAATTATCATCGGCATGATGGGCCGTGAGTACATAGTCATAATTTTCTGTCTCCAAAAGCTCATAAAACCAGTTGTAACGCAAATCTCTCGCGGCTAGCTGCGTAGAAAGCTTATAGTCTTTGGCAAAAGCCTCAGTATCAAATTGGGTCACAAAAAGTGGAATTTCATTCGTAGCGGCATATTCCTGAACAAAAGTCTGATCTCCGAAACTCTCCAGTCCTCGAAGCTGAAAATTGCAATGGGCAAGCGCTATATCAAAATTCAATTGCTGAAACAAATGACTCATCACCATGCTGTCTAAACCACCGCTGGTTGCCAAAAGGAGTTTTTTGTTTTCAAGAAACTGAAAATTTTCAACGATATGTTTTTTAAATCTGGCTAGCATCTTTCAAAAATTAAAAATTAAACTCTACTATCGAATAATAAAAGGGCAACTATTGTAAAACTTCCTGCATGGCTTTTGCTTTAAGCAAACACTCTTCATATTCCCTCTCGGCTATGGATTGCGAGGTGATCGCACTTCCTACAGAAAAAGAAACGTATTGCTTCTCTTGATTGTATAAAATACTGCGAATGACCACATTGAAATCAAAATCGCCATTTGGCGCAAAATAGCCCACTGTTCCACTATACAAACCTCGTTTTGTTTCTTCCAATTCTTCGATAATTTTCATTGCCGAAATTTTTGGCGCTCCCGTCATGCTTCCCATAGGAAAAGTAGCTTTAATAGCGTCAATGACATTGAATTGCGGATCTAGTTTTGCGGTGATGGTCGATATCATTTGGTGCACCTGCATAAAGGAATAAATCCCACATAATTCGTCCACGGCAACTGATCCTTTTTGGGCTATTCGGGATAAATCATTCCGAACCAAATCAGTAATCATAATATTTTCGGCGCGTTCTTTTGGGTCTAACGCTAACTGATTTTTAGCATTTTCATCTTCGATTGGATCGGAAAAACGTTTAGAAGTTCCCTTAATAGGCTGTGAAATCAACTTTTCTCCTTCTTTTTTAAGATACCTTTCCGGTGTAGCCGAAAGTAAAAAATGTTTGTTATTTTTAAAAAAAACGGCAAAAGGAGGTTTGGAAATTTCGTTTAATTTTTTGAATTTATCGAATGGATCAATACGAGCATTTTCGGCATAAAATTCCATGCAAAAATTAGCTTCATACATATCTCCCTGATGTATATGAGCGAGCATTTTGGAAACTTTTTGGAGATAGCTTTCTTTGGAAATCCGTTGTTGAATTAACAAACTTTCTGCTGTTTCCAGTTGCTGCATTTGACTGTTTTCTATTTCTTCAAAATCTTGTTCCAATTCTTCATCGCACATGGTGAGATAAGAGATTTCGAGCTGATTCCCTTTCAGCAAAAATATTTTTTTAGGTTGAAAGAAAAAGAGATCCGGAAAATCCAGCCCGTCAAAGTTATTGGATTCTAATGCTTCGATGTCATTTTTTAAATCGTAAGCCAGATAACCAAAAAGCCAGTCTTTAGTTGTTTGCTGGTACTGTTTTAAATCTTCAAAAGCATTATAATAATCTGTTTTTAAAGACGTAAAAGCATCCACTGCCAGAATACAATCGTAACTGGAATATTCTTGCGGATAATCATTACTATCCATAAAGATAACTTCCCGAAATTGTTGTGCCCAAAATAAAAGTTGTTGTTTAAACAATTTTGCATCGGGAATAGGCTTATAAACTGAAGTTCTCAAAAAATATGTTCTTTAAAATTCAAAATTACGATAAAAAATATCCATAAATAATCGATTATCAGAAAATTAGTCCCTTTTTTTCGTAAATTTACATTAATCTATTGAGTTTAAAACTCTTAATTCCATTCATCAGGATTTCTAAAAAATCGTGAGTTTGGCTTTTAAAAAGCTCTCGAAAGTCGGCAAACGAATTATACGGTTCCGCAAAATTATAGTTGGACATGTGGAACTCTTTTTAGTCTTTAAACCACTAAACCTAAATACTATGAAAATCGCAACTCTTATTATTCGAACTATGCTTGGGTTATTGTTTCTCTATACCTCCATCAGTTACTTTTTTCACCTAACACCTGAGCCTGCATCCACGGGAGAATTCAAAGCATTTCAAGTAGGCTTGGTAGCATCTACCTACTTAATCCCTTTGGCAAAAACACTCGAACTATTATGTGGATTATCCTTCGTTACTGGTAAATATATGACATTGGCCAACCTTGTTATTTTTCCGGTAACCATAAACATTTTACTGATCAATTACTTTTTGACTCCAGAGAACTTGCCTATTGCTCTTTTTGTTTTCGTCGGCAACATCTTTCTAATTTTTACCCATTGGAAAAACTATAAAGGTCTTTTCATTGCTGACAATTAAATAGCTAACCCATTATAATTTGACCCTATTTACAATAAAAAAACCGTTCAAATTGAACGGTTTTCTTGTTTGATCTTTTAAGAAACTATACGTGTAGAGCTCTATTGTCAGTAGCGGCCAAGGCTGCTTCTTTTATTGCTTCTGCAAATGTAGGATGCGCATGAGACATTCTTGAAATATCTTCAGCAGAAGCTTTGAATTCCATTGCAGTAACTGCTTCAGCGATCAAATCGACTGTTCTGGCTCCAATCATATGAACTCCCAGGACTTCATCCGTTTTTGCATCGGCAAGGATTTTCACAAAACCATCCAAATCTCCACTCGCTCTGGCACGACCTAGCGCTTTGAAAGGAAAACTTCCTACTTTGTATTCAACACCAGAAGCTTTCAATTGCTCTTCTGTTTGTCCTACTGCAGCCACCTCTGGCCAAGTGTACACAACACCTGGAATTAAGTTGTAATCGATATGTGGTTTTTGACCGGCAATTATTTCAGCAACCATAGTTCCTTCTTCTTCTGCTTTGTGTGCCAACATCGCTCCGCGAACCACGTCACCAATAGCATAAATATTAGAAGCTGAAGTTTGCAAATGATCGTTTACTTCTACTTGTCCTCTATCGGAAATTTTTACTCCCGCTTTGTCCGCATTCAATCCGTCAGTGTAAGGACGACGCCCTACAGAAACCAAAGCGTAATCCCCTTCAAGAGTGATTGTTTCTCCTTTTGCATTTTCGGCCTGAACTGTCACTGCATCTCCGTTTCTTTCTACTGATTGTACTTTGTGTGAAACGTAGAACTTCATTCCTTGTTTCTTCAAGACTTTAGTCAATTCTTTAGACAATGAGCTGTCCATTCCGGGAATGATTCGGTCCATAAATTCCACTACGGATACTTGTGCGCCTAATCTTAAATATACCTGACCTAATTCGATACCAATTACTCCACCACCAATGATTACAAGATGTTTTGGAACTTCTTTAAGTGCCAAAGCTTCGGTTGAAGTAATGATTCTTTCTTTGTCAATTTTGATAAATGGCAAAGAAGATGGCTTAGAACCTGTTGCAATGATGATATTTTTACCTTCAATTGTTTCGGTTGTTCCGTCTTCTTTAGCGATAGCCACATGAGTTGCATCTACAAAAGAGCCCAAACCATTAAAAACAGTTATTTTATTCTTATCCATTAAGTAATTAATCCCGCCAGAAGTTTGGTCTACCACTGCTTTTTTACGGGCAATCATTTTCTCCAAGTTTACTTTCACTTCACCAGAAACTTCAATTCCATGATCTGCAAAATGCTTAATTTCTGCATAATGATGAGAAGATGATAATAATGCCTTAGACGGAATACAGCCTACATTAAGACAAGTTCCTCCAAGATTGGAATATTTTTCAATAATTGCTGTTTTGAAACCTAGCTGTGCACAACGAATCGCTGATACATATCCTCCTGGGCCAGAACCTATAATGACTACGTCAAATGAACTCATAGTATATTTATTTTTAATGTGTTTTATAAATGGTTGCACAAAATTAAGGAATTAAGTTTTGTTTAAAGTTTAAAGTTTGAGTTTTTTCTCAGGATTTCTAGAAGTATGAAAAATGAAATGTATGATAACATCATTTTCTATAATTTCAAAAATTATTACAAAAGAAATTTTGACAAAATCAATTCGCGAAAACCGGGTGCTTTCTTAATTCCGAACAGCTTAGGATTTGTTTTTAAAATCTTAAAATAACCTTTTAAATAAATCAAAAAATGCTTACCTAAACCTTTACTTTTACTTTCATAAAATTTAATAGATTCATCAATTTCAATTTCTGCCAAATCTAAAATTATAATATTAAAAACCATATTTTATGTTCAACTGCTTTTCAACTTCTTCCCAAGAACTGCCTTTGTTTATGCCTGAAAGATATTTTTCTCGTTCTTCGGAAACACGATGATAATGTTCATCTGGCACTACTGAACTGATTTCTTCCTGATTTATTGCATCAAAAACGCCTTCTAAAACTTCCAATTTTGAATCATCCTTTATAAATTTTCCAAAATCAAGTATTAGTTTATGTCTTAATTCTTTCGTTTCCATATTTTCATTATTTACTTCAAATTTAAGGTTTTTATTTCATCCCAAGTACGCTGAATTTATTTTAACACAGTATTAAAACCTAGAAATCTTACTCTTTTTCGCTCTTTACTCCTTTGTAAATTAACACTTATTAAACATCAACCACCGAAGTACTTTTTACTTCGCTTATCATAAAAGTACTGTGCGTACTGCCTATATGCTGTAAGGTTGTGAGCTTTGTTACCAAAAACTCCCTGTAAGCTTCCATGTCCTTTACCACAATTTTTAAGATATAATCATAATCACCGCTCACATGATAACATTCCAGAACTTCTTTGAGTTTTACCACCTCACTTTCAAATTTGGTAAGAAACTCTTTGGTATGTTGGATGAGTTTCAGGTGGCAAAAAACCACAAATCCTTTGTCGACTTTAGAGCGATTGATTAAAACCACATATTTATCAATAATTCCTTCTCTTTCGAGTTTTTTAATTCGTTCATAAACCGCAGTCACTGAGAGATTAAGCTCCAAAGACAGTTCTTTGGTAGTCTTCTTACTGTTGGTTTGCAGTAGTTTGAGTAGTTTCTTATCTATTAAATCCAAAGTCATGCTGTACTTTTTTTGGTAAAAGGTTTATAATTCGAATAAATATAGAAAATAAATCTAACTAATTAAACATTTACAGATTAAAAATCTGAGTTTAGGTTATTGTATTGATAATAAAAACTAGATAATCGTACTTTACATTAAAACTAATTAAAACAAACCCCTATGAAATTCAATCCCGCAGACAACATTCAGGATTTACAGTATTTCGGAGAATTTGGCGGTGTTAATCCGTCGATTTCTGATTCCTCCACTTATACTTTCCTTTCGGCAAAAACCATGTTTGACACCTTTGAGGGCAATATGGAAGGCTGCTATCTCTACTCTCGCCATTCTTCACCCAGTAATCTATATTTAGACAAAGCCTTGGCTGCCATGGAAGGAACAGAAACGGCCAATGTATCTGCCTCAGGAATGGGAGCTATTACCCCTACTTTGTTACAACTGTGCGAAGCTGGTGATCATATTGTTTCGAGCCGAACAATTTACGGCGGAACCTATGCTTTTCTTAAGAATTTTGCCCCAAGATTAGGTATAAAAACAACTTTTGTAGACATTACAAAACTGGAAGTCGTTGAGGCTGCTATCACGCCAGAGACCAAAGTTTTATACTGCGAAACCGTAAGCAACCCCTTGCTTGAAGTGGCTGATATTGCCGGTTTATCAAAAATCGCCAAGAAACACAATTTAAAACTGGTTGTTGACAATACTTTTTCTCCTTTGTCAGTCACTCCAATTAAATTAGGTGCCGACATTGTCATTCACAGTTTGACCAAATACATCAACGGAAGCAGCGATACCGTTGGCGGTGTCACCTGCGCTTCGCAGGAATTCATCAATTCCCTAAAAAATGTAAACAGCGGTGCCAGCATGCTTCTTGGACCTACAATGGACAGCATGCGCTCTGCCAGCGTGATGAAAAATTTGCGCACCTTACATCTGAGGATAAAACAACACAGTCATAACGCCGCTTATCTTGCCGAACGCTTTGAAAAAGACGGCTTAAAAACGGTCTATCCAGGATTGAAAAGTCATCCCAGCCATCAGCTTTATAAATCAATGATCAACCCTGAATATGGTTTTGGCGGAATGATGACACTAGACGTAGGGACTTTGGCCAAAGCCAATGAGCTAATGGAATTGATGCAAGCTCGAAATTTGGGTTATCTTGCGGTAAGCCTAGGTTTTTATAAAACCCTCTTTAGTGCTCCCGGCACTTCAACTTCAAGCGAAATCCCACTGGATGAGCAAGCCGAAATGGGACTCACCGATGGATTAATTCGTTTTTCGATAGGCCTAGACAACGATATCGAAAGAACCTATAAAATGATGAAAAACTGCATGATTGAACTTGGAATACTATAGGAGATAAAACAACTAATCCAGCTCAAAAAAATACTGAGCCGGATTAGTTGTTTATTACTTAATGATAATTTCTTTTTTCGAATTAATTTTTACCACGCAAAAAGGATAAGTGATACTTTGGGAAACCATCGCATCAGGTTCTGGACTCGTTTCTTTTACGGTTATTATTATATTCTTGTCTGTTTCTACTACACTTTCTACTCCTACCGTATATCCTCCAGTCACTTTTTCGCCTAAATTCAAAATAACAAAATTTGATTGCTGAACATCTTCGGCACTGATTTTATTCTTTAAATGAGCATCGTTTTGCAACATTTTGATCTCATTCGGTTCTGTAAGAATTTCAAAAAAAAGAATGCCGGCACCTCCTTGCTGCTGCTGAGTCAAGACTTCATACAAAGGCTGTTTTCCAGAATTTTTTGTAGCTACAGCCCCGCAGGAAACTAAAATTAAAACGACTAAAATTGCTGTTATTTTTCTCATTTGTTATTCTTCATACATTCAAAAAATCTGTTTATTTTGGTTTGTTCAATGATTTTGCTTTTTTTGAATACTTTTTGATCGCTTTTTGATATAATTCTACATATTGAGGCAGAATATTTTTAATATCAAATTTCTTAGCGACAGATAAAGCGTTCTCTTTAAATTTACAAAGAACGGCGTCATCACTCAAAATTTTCAAAGCATTCTCGGCCATTTCATCAATATTCCCAACATCACTCAAAAATCCTGAAACCCCTTCAAAATTCACTTCTGGCAAACCACCCGAATTACTCGAAATTACCGGCACTCCCCAAGCCATTGCTTCCAGGGCTGCCAGTCCAAAACTCTCTGTCGCTGATGGCAACAAGAACAAATCAGTGTAACTTAATATCTTATCAATCTCGTTACTGTTTCCAAAAAAGATTACCTTATCCAGAATACCCAATTCCTGACATAAAATTTCGGCTTTTTCTTTTTCGGGTCCATCCCCTACCATCATTAATTTGGCAGGAATCTGTTGTTGGATTTTATAGAAAATTTTAATTACATCCGGAATTCGTTTTACCGCTCTAAAATTACTGATATGCGTTATAATTTTTTCATTTTCTTTGGCCATTACCGATCTGCGGCAGGGTATATTAGGATCCAAAATATTCTTATCCAATTCAATAAAATTTGGGATGACATGAATGTCTCTTTTTATGTTGAATAATTTATAAGTATCCTCTTTTAAACTTTGGGAAACCGAAGTCACCACATCCGATTTATTGATACTAAAACTCACCGCAGGCTTATAGAATGGGTGATTCCCTACCAAAGTAATATCGGTTCCGTGAAGTGTGGTCACCATGGGAATTTCAATTCCTTCATCTTTCAGCATTTGTTTGGCCATATAACCCGCATAGGCATGAGGAATGGCATAATGTACGTGAAGTATTTCTATTTTATATAATTTCACCATATCGACCAGCTTGCTGGACAAAGCCAGTTCGTAAGGTTGATAATGAAACAAAGGATATTCAGGAACATTTACTTCGTGATAATAAACATTAGGGCTTAAAAGTGCCAAGCGCACCGGTTGGCTATAGGTAATAAAATGAATTTCATGCCCGAGTCGGGCCAATTCAAGCCCTAATTCCGTAGCGACAACACCACTTCCACCAAATGTAGGATAACAAACTATTGCAATTTTCATGTACTTATTTTAGAGGTACGAATTTAAGGATTCTGTAATTATTTCTACTGCTTTTTAAAACTTATATTTTTAAATCAACTGAAACAGCCAAATTATTTTAGAATAAAAAAAAGCATAAGAATACGATTCCTATGCCTTTTTTTAATATTTAAAATGTTTGAATATTAGAAAAAACGACTGTGCCAGCTATCCATAGCCGGAACTTCCCAAGATTCGTTATATTCCTGAATGTTATTGATCAGATTATTAAAAACAATAGTGTTTTCAGTAACGGCCTTATCTTTTACCATTTTCTTAAAATCAATCAATGGCTTATGAGCAATATGCTCCCCTAACTTGAAGGTCACATTCATTTTGTCTAACAAATCCACTCCGTATTTTTGTTCCAGACTTTGGATAAACTCCACTGAAGAATCAATAGAACAACCTGTAGCAGCTTGAACTTCTTGATTTACGGCTATAATGATAAAACGATTGTACTTTAACTGGAAAGAGGACTCCAGACTTGTACCGTGGGCTGCCCAACCTTCAAGAAAGGTTTTCAAATCGGTTTCAATCTCAGAAAATTCGGCATCCGAAAATTTTCTATTCGATTGATAAATCCATATCCTGGATTCTTCGGGTAAATTTTCAAATGGAACGTACATATTGTAAAATTATGAATTGTTAAATATAAATTTTGAAAGAAAGAATTAAAATTCTTTACAAATCCTGTGCATTGGCAATCAATTCGGCAATATCCATTACCTTTACTTCTTGCTCTTTTTCTTTATTTTTAATTCCGTCAGTCATCATCGTATTACAAAAAGGACAGGCTGCGGCAATTATTTCCGGTTTGGTTTCTAAGGCATCTTCGGTTCTTAAAACATTGACTTCCTTGTTTCCTGGCTCAGCGTCTTTAAACATTTGGGCACCACCGGCACCACAGCAAAGACCATTGGCTTTGGAACGTTTCATCTCTAACAATTCGGCATCCAGTTTAAGAATTAAATCTCTTGGTGCTTCGTAAACATTATTGGCTCTTCCCAGATAACAAGGGTCGTGAAAAGTAATGCGTTTTCCTTTGAATTGTCCTCCTTCAATGGTCAATCTTCCATCGTCTAAAAGTGATTTCAAAAATTCAGTATGATGAATTACTTCATATTTACCGCCCAATTCAGGATATTCGTTTTTCAAGGTATTGAAACAGTGTGGGCAAGCAGTAACAATTTTTTTTGCTTCATAAGCATTCAGAACTTCAATGTTCATCATGGCTTGCATTTGAAACAAAAACTCGTTTCCGGCTCTTTTAGCAGGATCACCCGTACAGCTTTCCTCAGCCCCTAATACCGCAAAAGAAACATTGGAACGATTTAGAATTCGAACAAATGCCTTTGTTATTTTTTTGGCTCTATCATCAAAACTTCCAGCACAACCTACCCAAAATAATACTTCAGGTTGTTTTCCTTGAGCTAGCATTTCTGCCATTGTTGGCACTATTAAATTTTCTGACATATTATTTTGTTGATTCGGTTAATCGATTATTTGTTGATCCGGTTAAATGTTTAAACGAGTAACCACTAAACTGTAAAATATTAATTTTCGTTTTTCCAATTCAATCGGTCCTGTTGGCTGTATTGCCAAGGCGCACCATTATTCTCTATATTGGTCATCATGGCGTTTAAAGGCATTGGCGCAGCACTTTGTTCCATTACCAAGTATCGACGCATGTCCATAATAATAGATAGCGGACTGATATTTACCGGACATTCCTCAACGCAGGCGTTACAAGAAGTACAGGCCCATAATTCCTCGGGTGTAATATAATCATTCAACAAGGTCTTATTGTCCGGAATAAATACCCCTTTATTGGCATCAATATTCTTTCCTACTTCTTCCAGTCTGTCTCTGGTATCCATCATAATCTTACGCGGTGATAATTTCTTTCCGGTAAGATTAGCAGGACAGGAAGAAGTACATCTTCCACATTCTGTACACGTATAGGCGTTTAAAAGTTGTACCCAATTTAGGTCCTGAACGTCGCTGGCTCCAAATTTAGCCGGAACTTCTCCTTCAGATGCCGGAGCTGCCGCAAATGGATCAGCATTAGGATCCATCATGGTTTTAACTTCCTTGGTAACCGCTTCTAAGTTGTCAAATTGTCCCAAAGGATTCAAATTAGCAAAATAAGTATTTGGGAAAGCCAACAAGATGTGTAGGTGTTTTGAAAAGTACAAATAATTCATAAAAACAAAAATCCCCACAATATGCAACCACCAAAACAGTTCTGAAAACAACATCACCGATTCATTTGACATTCCATTGAACAAAGGCGCAATGAATTGACTTACCGGAAACGAACCCGCTTTGACAAAATGAGAGAAACCTCCAGGAACATTTTGCAAATGCAAATCGGAAGCATTCATCAATAAGAACAAAGTCATTAAGACCATTTCAAAATAAAGAATGTAATTTGCATCGCTTTTAGGAAAACCCTGTAAATCCGGATTGATGAAACGTTTTAATCGAATTAGATTTCGTCTGATCCAAAAAACAGAAACCGCAATTAAAACTAATAACGCTAATATTTCGAAAGAACCAATCAAGACATCATAGGCCGAACCTAAAAAAGAAAATACGCGATGTGTACCGAACAAACCATCAATGATGATTTCCAATAATTCGATATTTATAATAATAAAACCTAAATAGACTATTATGTGCAAAACACCGGCAACGGGTCTTTTGACCATTTTTGATTGTCCAAGCGCTATCATAGCCATATTTTTCCATCTCAAGCCGGGATTGTCTTTTCGGTCAACAGCGATCCCAAGGTTGATGTTTCGGTGTATTTTTTTTATGTTGTTAAAAAAATAACCAAATCCTATTACTAATAAAATGGCAAATAATATATTGTCTAAATAGCTCATGGAACTTAGTTTTTTTCGTTAGGAATCGTATCGTTTACAGGGGCTTTATACGGTTTGTTCTTTTTTCCAAAAAGAGACACATTTACATATCTAGTAGGATAAAGCCTTACATCTTGAAGTAGCAATTCTAATTCTTTTGAAGTTTTGGATAAATTAGCATATAATGCATCATCGTTCAACAATTTACCCATTGTTCCTTTTCCGGATTCCAAACCGTTCATAATGCCATTGACTTTGGCTAAGGTTTTATTCAAATCTTTAACTGTTTTACCTAAATCGGCTTTGTTTAAAGAATCTGAAATTTTAGAAAAATCGCCCGAAATTTTATTGAAGTTAGAAACAACACCTTTAATTTGACCCTTATTATCATCCAAAACAGTGTTCATACTTACTGAAGCTTTGTGAAACTGCTCCATAGTTTTGCTCAATTCGGCCAAGCTGATTTTTAAATCTTCCTGCGCTTTTTTATCCAAAACATTATTAATTCCGGTAATCAGATTATCCGCATTAACCATTATTTTTTCCAATTTCTCTTGAACAGGAGCCAGTTTATCCCCTACCGTTTGAGTAAGTCCTAACTTCACATTGCCTTTTAGCTGATCGCCATTCTCAGCAACCGATTTGTCTTCAAAATTAGGTTCAATCGCAATTTGCTTCCCCCCTATAAAACCAGGCTCATAAATAGAAGCTAAACTGGATTTTGAAATAGGAAAATCACTTTTAATTTGTAATTCAACTAATAATTTTCCGGTATTTTGATTTATAGTAATGCTATTCACTTTACCAATGACCAAGCCGTTTAGAGTAACGGGAGCTGATGTAGCCAATCCTTCAACGCTGGCGTATTCTACATATAATGTTCTATAACTACTAAAAAGGTCTTTTCCTTTTAAGAAACTGTATCCCCAAATAAATAATAGTATCGATGCAATCACTAAAATTGCTGTCTTAATCTCTCTTGTTAATTTCAAAATCTAAAGTATTTTGGACAAATTTAATATAATAATTTGAACTTGTTATAATTTAATCGCTTCTTGAACACTGATTTTTAATCCGTCTTTAAAGGCTAACAAATAGGCCGATGCATAGCCCTTGGATTTTGCTATCTCTAAATTGCGCTTGGCTTCCCCATAGTCTGAAGTAGCGCCATACATATATTTATAAAAATCACCACTTTCTGTCACGCATGAAACATCTGACAATCCTTTAAAATTTACAGGTTTCAATTCAATCTTTCTTTTTCCGGCAGCAAGTTGCACCTTGAAAACCACCTCAGAGCTTGATGCCTTGGCAACTTCTTTTCCAATTATTTTGTTTTTAGCAACAGCCTCTCCTTTCTTAAGAATAGCGGAATCCTTAGATTCATTTACACTTATTTTTTTAGATGTGGCATTATTCGATTGGGAGCCAAAATACTCGTTTTTGTAACTAATGATAGCCTCTGCGATAGCTTCGGCCATTTTTTCCTGACCAAATTCGGAATTCAAATAAAGTCCCTCGTTTTTATTAGATAAAAAACCCAATTCGATTAGCACGCTAGGCCTATAAGAAGCGTCTAAGACCCATAAAGGTATTTGCTTAATCCCTCTTGATTTTCGATGTAATTTGTTGGAGAAATTATGTTCTATTTTTGAAGCTAAACGAATACTTCTTTCCAAATATTCTTCTTGCATAATTTTGAGGCCTATCAAAGTTTCAGGCTTATTGGGATCAAAACCTTTATAGGTTTCTTTATAATCTTTTTCCAATAAAATTACAGAGTTTTCTCTTTTGGCAATTTCAAAATTAGTACTGCTGCGCGCTAAACCCATCACATAAGTTTCGGTACCATAAGGAACGGGGTTATTAACCGAATTGCAATGTATAGATACAAATAAATCAGCATTACTATCATTTCCTGTTTTAGGTCTCTCTGCTAAACTTACAAAAACATCTTTTTTCCTGGTATAAATCACTTTTATTTGGGTATCTTTTTCAAGATAACGTTCCACTTTCAAGGTTGTTTTTAGCGCTATTTCTTTTTCTACAAAACCGTGATAAGAATTCCCGGGATCTTTCCCTCCGTGGCCTGCATCTAAAATAACAATAAATTTATTATGGGATTGAGAAAAAACATTTAAAGAAAAAATCAACAACATAGCTGTCAATCCTGTTTTTACTCCTGTACGTATTTTCAAAATTTTAGTTTTTTTATTACAAATCTAATATAAAGATTTTACTTTCATATTAATTTTTAATGGCTTCTTGAATACTGATTTTATCCCCATTTTTAAACGCAACTAAAAAAGCTGAATTATATCCTTTGGCTTTTGCTTCTTCTAACAGTTTTTTTGACTCGTTATAATCCGGGGTTTCACCATACATGTATTTATACATTTTATCATCATACTGCATTGTTACGTTCCTCAAGCCATTAAAATTTCGAGGCAGTAAATCCATTTTTCTGGAGCTTACTGCAATCTGTACTTTAAAAAGAGTATTAGAATCAGCTGCCTTTCCTGATGTTTTTTTATCTACAATCACCGCTTGAGTGTTTTTGGTTTTAACAAAGGCAGCACTGTCTTTGACAGCGGTTCCACTCACTTTCTGAGATGGTTTGACTTCAATAAAATCAGTCATTTCGTTACCAAAGAACTCATTTTTATAACTCACAATCGCTTCGGCTATCGCTTCTGCAATTTCATTTTGTCCACTTTCAGAATCCAATAAGTTTCCTTCGGCATAATTAGATATAAAACCTGTTTCCACCAAAACTCTTGGCATATATGCCTTATGAAGCACCATAAAAGGCGCTTGTTTGACCCCGCCTTGTCTTAACTTTTTTCCCAATCGGCCAAAACCCTCTTCAATTTTACTTGCCAAAGAAATACTGTAATCTAAATATTCTTCTTGCATCAAAGTCATCCCAATCATCGTCTCAGGAGAATTTGGATCAAAACCTTCATATTTGGTTTTATAGTCTTTCTCCAATGTAATAACGGAGTTCTCTTTTTTGGCAGCCTCTAAATTTGAAGCAATCTTATTCATCCCCATTACATAAGTTTCAGTTCCATCGGCAGCAGTATTTTTATTGGCGTTGCAATGAATCGAAACAAAAATATTGGCATCGGCTCTATTGGCAATATTGGCTCTTTCGATCAAATCAATAAAAACGTCCGTTTTTCTAGTATAGATTACATGAAAATTAGGTTTTTCTTCCAATATTTTCCCCACTTTTAACACAATAGCCAAAGCAATATTTTTCTCGATATGGCCATTATAAACCGCACCAAAATCATGCGCTCCATGACCGGCATCTAAGGCAACTTTAAAAATATGGGATTGACTGTAGGAATTATAAGAGCCTATAATTATCAGAAAAATAAACAGTCCTTTAATTTTATGTAATAAACGCATCAAAAAATAAATTTAATTAAAACACTATGGCTATATATCTTCGTATTTGATTATTTTTGACAAAAAATAATCTGTAAGTTTGACACTTCAAAAAACAAGCCATAATTTTACAAAAATAGCATTTAAACCTTTGCAGACAAACTTATTTAATATCGTTTTGATATCCTTTTTCCTAACAATTGGATACGGTAAGACCTACGCACAAGATATCTCCAAAAAAAAGACAGCAATTTCTGCTAAAAAACAAGCAAACACTCCTAATTTAGAAGTGACAACAGCTAATAAAACTATATTAGAACAAAAAAAACAACTCGATACTGTCCCAAAAAAAGACAGCATCAAGCCCAAAAAAGCTTTTCTTGACGGCAAGGTAAAATATAAAGCGAATCAATTTGTAAAAATTGACCAAAAGAAAAAACTGATTACCTTATACGACAAAGCCGAACTTTATTACCAGGATGTTGAATTAAAGTCGGGAATAATTGTCATGGATTATGAAAAAAATGAAGTTTATGCCGGCCGAATTAAAGATTCTACAGGCAAGTTTACCCAATATCCCAATTTCAAACAAGGCGCTAACGAAGTAGAACCAGATTCTATTCGGTTTAATTTTAAAACCAAAAAAGCCATAATTTGGAATTCCAGATCAGATCAAGGCGAATTTAAAGTAAAAGCCGCAATTACTAAAAAAGAAAATGATTCCGTTTACTTTTTAAAAGGCGCTCGTTTTACGACTTCTAAAGATGTTGACAATCCTGAATATTATTTCCAAACCAGTAAGGTAAAATTCATCCCCGGAAAAAAAGTAATAACCGGCTTAACCAACATGGTTATTGCCAATGTACCTACCCCTATAGCCCTGCCGTTTGCCTATTTCCCAATGAGCAAAGAAACCAGTATTTCCGGACTTATTTTGCCTAGTTATAACGACTCAAACGATCGAGGTTTTTCGTTGCAAAATGGTGGTTATTATTTTGCCCTAAATGAACATTATGATTTGACCGTTTTAGGAGACTATTATACCAATGGCAGTTATGGTATGCGATTTGAGTCCTCTTATGCCAAACGATACAAATTTCGTGGAAATGTCAATATCAGGTTTGAAAATCTAATCAGTAGCGAAAGAGGCTATCCTGATTATTCAAAACAACGCATTTACAACATTCAATGGTCGCATTCCAGAGATGCAAAAGCAAACCCAAATTCGAGTTTCTCCGCTTCGGTGAATCTTGGAAGTAGTAAATATTTTAAACAATCGATAAATCTGGCAAATGTTGGTTCTAATCTAAACAATACCTTAAGTTCGTCTGTATCTTATTCTAAAACGTTCAATTCTGTTCCACAGGTCAGAATGTCCTTATCAGCAACACATTCCCAAAATACCCAATCTGAAGTAATCAACATGACCTTGCCTACACTACAACTTAGTGTGGATCGTATCTATCCTTTTGTTGGAAAAGATGCCGTTAAAAAAGGTTTTTTCAAAAACATCAATTTACAATACAATTTAAACGGAAGAAACAGTATCACGACAACTGACTCGCTTTTCTTCAAGCCTCAGATGTTTAGAGATGCAAAAGTAGGTTTACAACACAGTATCCCTTTGAGTACCAATTTTAAATTATTCAAATACTTCAGCGCTTCCACTTCAGTAAATTATGAAGAAATCTGGTACGCCAAAACCATAGAAAGAAGCTACGACACAGATCAAAGCAAAGTGGTCGATAAAGTAGTAAGCGGTTTTGACGCTTTTAGAACCTACTCTTTTTCATCAAGCATAGGAACTACCATTTATGGAACTTTCAACTTTGGTGAAGACAAAAAAATAAAATCCATCAGGCACGTCATGCGTCCGTCTGCCTCTTATGGCTATACGCCAAGCTTTGAAAAATACTATGATACCTATGATACGGATGCCTCTGGAACCATGACAAAGCAGTATTCCCGTTTTGAAGGTGGAATTTTTGGCGCTCCCGGTTTAAATCGCTCTAACAATGTAGGTTTTAGTTTGAGTAACACTTTTGAAGCTAAGGTAACCGATAAGGATAGTACTAAAGTGGAACCTAAAAAAATCATGTTACTGAACAACTTAAACTTATCCACCAGTTATAATCTGGACGCTGACGGTAAGACTTCGCTTGCCTGGTCACCAGTACGAGTTAGTGGAGGAACACAATTATTTCAGAACAAAATGAATGTCAATTTTGGAGCTACCTTAGATCCGTATGCGATTGACAATTCCGGCAACCGAATGAATCTCTACAACATCAATAACGGTGGTAGTTTATTTAGAATGACCAGTGCCAATATGACCTTAAATTATTCTCTTTCGAGCAAAGATAAAGACAACAAGAAAGACAAAAACAAGGACAGTCAGACCCAAAGAAACGGAGGCCGTGAAGATGATCTTTTTGGAAGCAATACCGTTCTAAATGACAGAAGGAGCCAATTTGACGGAGAAGAAGAAGAAGGTGAAGATCAAATTTCGGAATTTTTCAGATCTAAATTGCCTTGGGACATGACATTTGCCTATTCATTGACTTATGGAAACAACAATAGGGAGAAAAAAATCATAGGGAATTCTATCATGATTTCTGCAAATGCCGATTTAACACCTAAATGGAAAGCCGGAATTTCAACAGGTTACGACTTTGTTCAAAACGGAGTTACCTTTACACAGTTGCGTTTTGAGAGAGATTTATTGAGCTGGAGAATGGATTTCAATTGGACTCCATTTGGCGATAATGCAAACTGGGGTTTCTTTATAGGAATAAAATCAGGTGTGTTGAGCGATATCAAATGGGACAAAAGAAGCCGAAACGTTTCCCGCTAATTCTATAATTGTATAAGCTAATTTCGAATTATAACAAATTCATTTTCTAAACCAATTAATCTACTTTATCATGAAAAAAATAATTTTTACCGAGAAAGCCCCTGCTCCTATTGGCCCATACAACCAAGCCGTAATTAAAGGAAATACACTTTATACCTCTGGCCAGATTGCTATTAATCCGGAAACTGGCGAGCTGAATGTAGCCAATATAGAAGCCGAAACTGCGCAAGTAATGGAAAACATGAAAGCTGTACTAGAAGCAGCCGGAATGAGCTTTGAAAACGTTGTGAAAACGACTATATTCATTATGGACATGAATGATTTTGCAAGTATCAACACGGTTTATGGATCTTATTTTAACGAAACCACCGCTCCGGCCCGTGAAACTGTTCAAGTAGCCGGCCTGCCAAAGAATGTCAACGTAGAGATCTCTATGATTGCTATTCTATAATACTGCTGGCAAACTTCATAAATACAATCTAAAGAAAATGTCCCTGCTAAAAACGGGACATTTTTTTTTGCTAAGCACTTCTTTAAAACAAAAAAACCGTTTCATCTACAGAAACGGTTTTTAGTTTTATAAAAATATAAATAGGCTATAATTTCGATAGTATTGCGTTCAATACCAACTGAGCAGTAGCTTCATTAGTCGCTATTGGCACATTGTGAACATCACATACCCGAAGCAACATATTGATATCCACTTCGTGGGCATGACTTGCCAGTGGATCTTTGAAAAACAAAACCAATTTGGTTTTCCCTTCGGCGACTCTTGCTGCTATTTGAGCATCTCCACCCATGGGTCCAGAAAGCATTTTTTTTACTTTAAATCCAGCTTTCTCGGCTTTGCTTCCCGTTGTCCCGGTAGCTATGAGTTTAATCTTTACATTCTGTAATAGTTCATTGTTTTTATTTAAAAACTGAACCATATCCACTTTTTTGCCATCGTGCGCAATAATCGCGATCTCCATCATTGAATCTCTATTGTTTATTAGCAATATGGTAAGCAATCAGTCCATCTATAGGTCTTCTTAGTACATTACCTAGCTGCAACTCATATTTATCAAATGTTTGTTGCAATTCATCTTTCAAATAGAAAGCAATAGAACCTACAAAATGCACGGGAACTTCTTTGCAATTATCAAATTGTCGGATATAATTTTTTACGAAAGACTTCATTCCTTTGAGAATAATTTTCTTGCAGAATTCAGAATCTTTATGTTGAATTAAAAACTTGGCAAAGGTTGCCAAATAAGCATTTGGATTAGGCTCTTTGTACAATTTATTCTTAATAAAATCAGGATCTAAATCGTATTCTTTTTCAAACTGCTGTGCCAATTCTTTTGGCATTTTATTGAAATAGTATTTTCTTATCAATTCTTTTCCAAAAACATTACCGCTACAATCATCCATAACAATATAGCCTAAGGATTGTACTTTTTGATGCAATTCTTTTCCATCAAAATAACTACAGTTAGAACCCGTACCTAAAATACTGACAATCGCTTCTTGTCCTTTAGGAGTTGTTGCATATACCGCTGCATAGGTATCTTCTTCTACAGATATAATTGCATTAGGGAAATAAGCTTGAAAAATTTGCGATAGCGCAATTTTCATTCTATCAGTTCCGCAACCTGCGCCATAAAAAAATAAATGAGTCGCCTCATTTTTATTTTGTAAAATATCAAAACGATCATTCAATCGCTTAACAATTTCACTACTATCAAGAGTTTCCGGATTCAACCCCAATGTTTGGGTGGTAAACAATACTTTCCCCTCATCATCTATTGCGATCCAATCGGCTTTGGTTGAACCACTATCAACTATTAATCTCATTTTTTTGGTTTTTAGGTTTCGTTTTTTCTATTCCAAATAATTGATATTCAGGAAAGTAAAAAATAAAATCCCGTTAATCACCAAAGATAACGGGATTTTGTAAATATAGATAATTATTTTAAGCCTGCAATATGTACCGATAAATCTATTAATTTACTAGAATATCCGTACTCATTATCATACCAAGATACGATTTTGAAGAAAGTAGAATTTAATCCAATTCCTGCATTAGCATCAATGATAGAAGTTCTCTTATCAGAAACAAAATCTTGAGAAACTACTAGATCTTCCGTATATCCTAAGATTCCTTTCATTGTCGTTTCGGAAGCATTTTTCAATACAGCCATGATCTCTTCGTAAGAAGTTTCTTTTTCCACTTTTACAGTTAAGTCAACTGCAGAAACATCGGTAGTAGGAACACGGAAAGCCATTCCTGTTAATTTTCCATTCAAAGAAGGAATCACTTTTCCAACCGCTTTTGCAGCTCCTGTAGAAGACGGGATGATGTTGCATGAAGCAGCACGTCCGCCTCTCCAGTCTTTTCTAGAAGGACCGTCAGTAGTCATTTGAGTAGAAGTTGTAGCGTGAACTGTAGTCATCAAAGCTTCAACAATTCCAAAATTATCATTAATCACTTTAGCCAATGGAGCTAAACAGTTAGTCGTACAAGAAGCGTTAGAAACAATCAAATCAGAAGCTTTAGCTTCAGTATGATTCACTCCCATTACAAACATAGGTGCATCAGCAGAAGGAGCAGAAATGATTACTTTTTTAGCACCACCTTTGATGTGCTCATTAGCCGTTTCTACAGTAGTAAAGAAACCAGTACATTCAGCCACTACATCTACATCTACTTCATTCCATTTCAAATCAGCTGGATTTCTTTCAGCAGTGATACGAATATTTTTTCCGTTTACGTATAATTTTCCTTCTTTTACTTCAACAGTTCCATTAAAACGACCGTGAACAGAATCGTATTTTAACAAGTAAGCTAAGTGATCCACGTCTAATAAATCGTTGATAGCCACTACCTCTACATTATCTCTATTGAATGATTCTCTAAAAACGATTCTTCCAATTCTTCCGAAACCGTTTATTCCTAATTTTACTTTTGACATTTTACTTTAATTTTTGTTTATTTTCCTTTTCTATTAACTCCTTTAAAGTCTAATTTCCTCACAATAAACTTCAATATATTCTTATGTTGACATGATATCCGAAACTCGCAATAATTCTCTATCAATTTCAGATTTTCCTTTTATAGCTTGCTCCAATGGCGTAAGATTTACTTTGTCATTTTGTAAACCCACCATGTAATTTGATTTTCCTTCTAATAAAGATTCGACTGCTTTCACACCTAATCTACTGGCTAAAACTCTGTCGAAACAAGAAGGCGAACCTCCGCGCTGCATATGACCCAAAACTGAAACTCTTACATCATATTCAGGCAAATTGGCCTCTACGTAATCTTTTAATTCAAATACGTTTTTACCTATTTTATCGCCTTCGGCGATTACGACAATACTGGATGACTTTCCGGAAGCTTTACTTTTTTGTAAAGATTCCAACAGTCGATCTAATCCTAAATTCTCCTCTGGTATAAGAATTTCTTCGGCTCCTGCTCCAATACCGGCATTCAAAGCAATGTGACCTGCATCTCTTCCCATAACTTCTACAAAAAATAGTCGGTTATGTGAACTTGCCGTATCTCTAATTTTATCGATTACTTCAACAACTGTATTCAATGCGGTATCGTAACCCAAAGTATGACTCGTACCGAAGATGTCATTATCAATGGTACCCGGAATTCCCATTATTGGAAAATCAAATTCAGAATTAAAAAGCAATCCTCCGGTAAATGTTCCGTCTCCACCAATAACCACTAAGGCATCAATTCCGGCTTTCAAAAGATTCTCATGTGCTTTTGTTCTACCTTCCGGCGTTTTAAAATCAAGAGAACGAGCCGATTTTAAAACCGTCCCTCCTTTATTAACAATATTATTTACGCTTCGAGGTCCCATTTCCTTGAAGTCACCTTCAATCATACCTTGATATCCTCTATAAATCCCGATGCATTCTATATTATGATAAGCGCAAGTTCGAACAACTGATCGAATAGCAGCATTCATCCCAGGAGAATCTCCTCCGGATGTAAGAACACCTATTTTTTTTATTGTTTTTTGCATTATTTAAGTATTAAAGTGTAAAACTAGCAAACATAATACAGTTATAATGCTATGTTTTCAGTAAATTAAAAAGCTCTCTCAAATTCAAACGTTTTCGTTGATAAGTTTATTCCAAATTAAAAAAACGAACTAAGCTTCAGTTCGTTAATTCAATAAATTAGCTGATGCTAAAACTGTCCACATTTTAGATTATTCAACATTTGAAGACCACTTTTGCTTAACAGCTACACGCTATTGAAAAAAGAATTATTGGGAATCGAAGAAAGAAAAACTGCGTTTTTTTTAACGAACGATTTTCTTTTCAGTAAAAAAAACATTTAAAGTTACTGATAAAATCATTCCAAAAACACTTTTTCACAGCGAAAAGACTAACTATTTAGCTCAATTACTGCAGAATGCAGAAACTACATTACATTAACAATAAAATAGCTATTATCAATCCTCTTTCCTAATCACAGCCTCTTTATTCTCAGGTACTTTTTCTTTCTTAGGGCTTTTTGGTTTTGAAAAATTGATGTATTCAGGAGCCAGATTAGAATCTTGAAATTGATCCGTAATGATGTTTTCTTTGCCTAGCTGATGCTTTTTGAAAATTTTATTAATCAATTCTTTAAAAGTATCAAAATCGACCTCATAAGAGACTCCTAACCCTTGCGTATAGCCGATACCCTGGCCGACATAATTAATATCATTCTCCCTGTTAAACAAGCGCAGATTCATTGTTCCATCCTCATTAACTCTATACAGTACTTCTAAATCTCCAACAATAGCAGATTCATTGATTCCTCCAAATGGAACCCCCACTTTTCCGTTTATGGTAATTCTTTCATTCACTTTTGAAGAAATGGTAGCTACAAATCGGCCGTCAGTTTCTTTTCCAATTCTTCTATCAGCAGAAATATAATTCAATCCCACCTTGAATTTTTCATCCTCGGATTTTATGATCCCTCCCAACAAACTGGATGCTGTTTCGAACAAACTTCCTGAAATATCAGATTGACTTACCCCTTCAGGACTCAAGAAACCGCCTGACGACAAGAGATACAAAGCCTGAGTTTGTCTCACGTCCTTATCATTCAATTTATATTGAATTTCAGATTTCAATACATTACTCACCGTTGGGAATTCAATGTTAAAATCGGGTTCTGGACTCGCTAAATCCCCTCGAATACCAATCACTACATCAACTGGAACTTTTCTTTTAAAAGAAGAGTTTTCCAACAATACAGATGGATTTGCAATCGTTTTATATACCGCTTTAAGATTCAAAACCGCTTTCATAGGATCTCCAAACCATTCAATAGAGCCTCCTTTTTCTACCAAGAACTTCTTGTCAATTAATCCACCATATTTAAAATTATAAGAACCCTCATACGCTTGAAAATTTCCCCACATGTTAAATCTTCCCAAGGTGTTGATCTTGAACAATAAAGTACCATATCCTTTACCTTTCAACCCATGTCCTGAACTTCGGTCAAAAATCACTTCCACTTCGGCATCAGGAGTAATATCCAAATCAAATTCCAGCTCAAGACCTTTGTATTTTCGGGAATTTTCAACAATTCCTTTTTCAATATTATACTTTTCTTTTGCAGTCAAAAAATGAATAAAACTATTCTCACTCACACTTTCGGCGTCATTTATAGGAATTTTGAGTGTAGTCCCTTTTTCTGATTGCGCTTCAACTTTAATAAACAAACCATTGGTTGGCCCTTTTATAGATGCCTCTCCATTTATAAATGCGGTACCATAATAGGCCGCATCTTCATGATCTTGTGTATTCAAAGCAAGTAGTTTCTTTGAATTTATGGTTAAATCCAACTTCCAGTCCGAAAAAACATCATGTTCAATACTTCCTTCCAAAGAACCTTTGGTATTGAACTTAGTATCTGTCAGAACATTGTTTCTAAATAAAAACTTCTGCTCGGTCAAATCGACCACCGATCGATCATTTAATTCATAATCCACATTCAAATACGGAATGGTCATTCCTGTTTTTTCCAAATAAAGCCGTCCGTTAATTTTAGGTTTTTTTACATTTCCGCCTACGCTGGCATTTCCTGAAACATAGCCTCTAATATTAGAAAGCACATCTCCTCCTAAAGAACCCAAAACTCCCAAATTGAACTTATCAAACTTTAAATTCATGTCGAGAACCGCTTCCCTATTGACGATTTCAAAGTTCCCGTCGGCTTTGAAGGATTCCAGATTTCCATTTTCTAAGAAAGAGTTAATGGTGAATTTTTCAAGATTCTGATCCCCTTCAATACCGAATTTCAGCACGCCTAAATCGGTTTTATTAATGTTCAATTGATCAATTGTCAATGAAGCCGTTGGTTTATAAACCGCATTATTTTGTTTAAAATTGACTTCTCCATTTATGTTTCCCCTAAACACAAATTGATCGTCAGCCGGTGTGATTTTAAACAGATCCACATCTTTAAAACTCAATTTCAAATCCTTATTAGAAACATCTTTTATATCTCCTTTAAGGGTTATCGCCTGATTTTCATGCGATAATATTATATCATCAATTTTAAAATTTTTAAATGATTTATCAAAAACAATTTGGTTGTCAGGCGTATCTTTTTCATTCAAAAACCACAAATAATCTTTGAATTTCATCTCAGATTTACTAATTCCCACAACATTATTATTATCCTTATTAATGGTGTGGTATAAATTCAGATTGAAATAATCTTGCCCTTTAGAACCGCCTTTAAATTCAGATCTAAAAAACAAGGTATCCTTCATTGTCACGTTTATCAAACTAAAATCCCGAACCTTATAATATTTAGTTTTAATGCTGTCCAACTCTACATAAGCATTGTAAAGTGGGTTTTTATTGTCTATCGCAACCCTTATATTATCAAAAATATTTTTGGAAGCTACGATTTGTGGAGAGTTAAAATTAAGTTTAAACTCCTGGATATCCGATTTGATATTCCCCTTGACAACGGTATTAGAACCAATGGAAATTTCAGGATAAAAAAGCTCAATTATTTTACTGTAAATTGTAAAATTGAATTTCAAAAACTGCCCTTTATTTACCTTTTCCGGTTTAAAATTGGTGTATAAACTTCCTAAAGAGTTTTTCGCTAATTTGCCCAACTGATTGAACTGATATTTCCCCACTATTTCGCCTTCAATAATATCAGGAGAATTTATCGTAATGGTACGTACTTTCTCTTTATCAAAACTAGAATTGATATTGAAATCATCAAAACTATAGGTATCTTTCTCATTTTGATAGGAAGTTTTTTGAATGTAAATATTCCCTTGAAGATCTTCAATTGTTTTTCCGGCAACCTGCACGATAATATCTCCTTTAAAAAGGGAAACACTATCTTTAATAAAATTCAGCTTATGCAAATCGGCATTCTCAACATTGATATGAAAATCATACTTATTATCTTTCCTATTCAAATCTACCAAACCGTCAAAATTCATCTTAAGATTAGGATCGTTTACTGAAATTTGTCCTTTATAGTTTGGCGCTTTAAAATTACCGTCGACCGCTATATTGTTATAAGTATAATTGTTATAATCTATTTTAGAAACCGCTCCTTTCAGAGCAGTATTAAGATACTTTTCTGTAAACCCTTTTCCATCTACATCAACATTCAGACTTATTTTACCCAAATCCTTACGGTCCAATAAAGTTCCAAGGTCAAAATCCTCCAATACCACATTCCCCACATAAGAAGCTTTATCAATAAAATCAATATTTCTCATGCTCAAAATTGATTGCGCATTACCCAAATCAGTTAAGATAGAGAAATCAGCATCTAGCGAAGTGGCACTCACCTGAGAGTTCCCTACAATCGTAAACACGCCTAATTTTTTGAGCTCAGCGGGCAATTTTTTCCCTAAAACATTAGGAAGTATTGAAGCGAGATTATCATAACTGGACACTATTTTATTAAAATTTCCGTCCATGAAAAAATATTGATCTTTTTTCCCAAAAAGATTTTTGAATTTTATCGTACCATTAATTTGGGAATTATTAGAATCAACTAATTTTAAATCGGATAATTTTAAATCGTTTAGCGTCCCTTTTATATTTGATTTGATATCAAAATGCAAGTTCCTTCCTAAATCCTTATAAAAATATCTGATATCATTAGAAGCCAGTGAAGCCGATTGCAGTTTTACATCAAACTGGACTTTATTATTAAAATCTGAAAAATCCTCTATTTTATAATTTAGAAAAACATCCCCTTTTAATTTTGATTCTTTGGTTTCTAAATCAAGATTTTCCAGTTTTATACTCTTTTTTGTATAACTGAAATTAGAGCTCAACTTGGCAACATATACACCACGATGGTCTAAAAAAGACATCTTGTCAATTTTGGTAGACACATCGGGGCCGTAAAGCTTAAACTCACTCAAAGTTACGTTAAGCTTAGTAAAGTCGACATCCTTGGGGATTTCACGATTTTCATCGACCAAAATAAAATGGCCGTTTTTTATAAATGCTTTATTTGCAGTCAGTAAAAAACGTTTACCCGAGGAAGGCTTACCACTATCGAAAGCATTAATAAACACATCAATATTGGTCAATTTTTCATTCTTATACGTTTTGATACTAAACAGCAATCCATTTAGTTCTATATCGCTAAAAATCAAGTCTCCATCCAATACCTTTTTAGTATCTAAAACATTGGTATTTATTATATTCGAATAAATTAAGGTATCTTTATGATGGTCTAATATCAGTACTTTTTTTAATTTGACACCACCAAAAATAGAAACCCTGGCGCCTTCAACAGTAATATTCACTCCAAAATCCTTATTGAGGCTATTGGTAAAATACTGCGCTACTTTTGTTTGGACAAAAGGCAAAGATAAAATAATACCGAGCATCAATAAAAAGAGGATTATCCCGATTACTGAACGAAAAACTATTTTTTTGATATTTTTGATACCTATTCTTGTTTTATTTTTTCCTAAAATACTATTTTGCCCAAGGAAAGAGCGGCAGCTTTGCTAAAAATTCTTTAATTTTGGCTGCACCGCAAATTTAAACAAATTAAAATTTCGGTCTGTCAAATATAATTCAAAATTAGTGCCTTTTTATGCAAAATCCAGAGGTTTTTATTCTTGCAATCGAAAGTTCTTGCGATGATACGGCAGCAGCCGTTTTACATAATGACAAAGTGCTGTCAAATGTTGTTGCAAATCAGCTGATTCACACGCAATATGGAGGCGTTGTACCCGAACTGGCTTCGCGCGCCCATCAGCAAAACATAGTGCCGGTTATAGACGCCGCTCTTCGCAAAGCAAATATCAACAAAGAGCAGTTAACCGCAATCGCATTTACCCAGGGTCCCGGACTGATGGGATCGCTACTTGTAGGCAGTTCTTTTGCCAAGTCAATGGCATTGGCGCTGGGAATTCCATTAATTGCTGTCAACCACATGCATGCTCATATTTTGGCCCATTTTATAGATGAAGAAGGTTTTGAAAAGCCCGATTTCCCTTTTTTGGCCTTAACCATAAGTGGCGGACATACTCAAATTGTAAAAGTAAATGACTTTTTTGATATGACCATCATTGGAGAAACGACCGATGATGCCGTAGGCGAAGCCTTTGATAAAAGTGCTAAAATCCTTGGACTTCCCTATCCCGGCGGACCTTTAGTGGATAAAAATGCTCAACTAGGAAATCCTAAGGCTTTTGTTTTTACCAAACCAAAAGTACCCGGATTGGATTTTAGTTTTTCGGGTTTGAAAACGGCTATTTTATATTTTATCCAAAAGAAAAAAATAGAAAACCCTAATTTTATTGACGAAAACATCAATGATATTTGTGCTTCTATTCAATATACGATTATCGAAATCTTAATGGATAAGCTAAAGCTGGCGGTAAAAGAAACGGGCATAAAACAAATCGCCATTGGCGGAGGCGTTTCGGCCAATTCCGGAATCAGAAAAACCCTAAAAGAAGCCGAACAAAAATACGGTTGGAAAACTTTTGTCCCAAAATTTGAATACACAACCGATAATGCTGCAATGATAGGAATTGTAGGTTATCAAAAATATTTATCCCAAAATTTCGAAACCGCAGCTGTGGTTTCAAAAGCACGAATCCAATTTTAAACTATGCAATTATTTTACAACCCCGACATAAACGAAACCACGGAAAGCTTTTCTTTTGACAAAGAAGAAAGCAGACACATCATAAAAGTACTGCGCAAAAAAGATTCCGATATTTTGTTTGTCACCAATGGCCTTGGCTATTTATTCAAAACCGAAATCACCTTAGCTTCAGACAATAAGTGTACGGTTCAAATTATTTCTTTCGAAAAAAAGGATTCTTCTAATTATCATTTGCATCTTGCCGTCGCACCCACAAAAATGAACGACCGTTATGAATGGTTTTTAGAAAAAGCTACGGAAATTGGGATTCATGAAATAACGCCCATTATTTGTGACCATTCTGAACGAAAAGTCATCAACAAAGACCGTTTTGAAAAAATCATTTTATCAGCCATGAAGCAATCTAATGAGTTGTTTCTTCCTAAATTGAATGAAGCCATTACCTATAAAGAGTTTGTAAAACTGGAAACAGAGGGATTAAAATTAATTGCCCATTGTGAAGAGACCGACAAAAAAACACTGAAGTCCGTTTTAAAACCAAAGGAAAACATCACTCTATTAATCGGTCCAGAAGGGGATTTTTCTGAAAATGAAATCGCATTGGCAATTGAAAATCAATTTATTCCCGTTTCTTTGGGAAATACAAGATTACGAACTGAAACTGCTGCTGTGGTTGCTTGTCATAGTGTTGTTTTTGTCAATGAAGACTAATTAGAAATATAAAATCTTCACTTAAAATAGGGCTATCCGAACACAAAAAACTTATATCAAAAGCGATAAAAACACAGTGCCTCTAAAAAAAACTAGCTGTATGAAAAAAATCTATTTGGCTTTACTCCTATTTTCAGTTGGTTCATACGCACAAGAAATCGCCTTGGTTAAATACAGCGGAGGTGGTGATTGGTACGCTAATCCTACCGCTTTGCCCAATTTAATCAAATATTGTAATACCAATATCAATACCCGAATAAACACAAAAGCCGCCACGGTAGAACCTAGCAGTCCTGATTTGTTCTCCTACCCTTTTATACACATGACTGGACATGGTAATGTAGTCTTTAGTGATACTGATGTCAACAATCTGAAAAACTACCTCAATTCAGGAGGTTTTTTACATATTGATGACAATTATGGTATGGATCAGTACATCCGAAAAGAAATAAAAAAAATATTCCCCAATACTAATTTAATCGAAATTCCCGCCAATCATCCCCTTTTTCAAAAACCCTTTCTCTTCTCCAATGGATTACCCAAAATTCATGAACATGATGGAAAGCGACCACAGGCATTCGGAATTTTTGTAGAAAACCGACTTGTTTTACTATATACATTCGAATGTGATTTGGGTGATGGTTGGGAAGATCCAGAAGTACATAATGATCCAATTAGTGTTCGCGAAAAAGCGTTAAAAATGGGAGCTAATATTTTAAATTACGTGTTCAATAACTAATACATGTTCTCGTAATCTATAAATAGTAATCTTATTATTTTACCAGAACCACTTTTACTAGAACCACTTTTACTTTCAACAAAAGATATCCTACCTAAAAAACCTAGCAACTTGATTGAAAGAGAACGTATTTTTATATCTAACCAGCAAAATACTTTAACACATAGCTGAAAAGTGTGTGGCAATAAGCTACCCAAGATATAATCAAACGTAAGAATTAATTTTCAAATAAAATAATTATCTTTTTCGCAAACAGCTCGAAAAGCCAGTAAAATAGGCCTTCATAATTTTTTGTTAAAATTTTTTTCTGATTTTTTTTTTCATATCTTATAATTTTGTTATAAAATTGCGCCATTAACAACCAAATCGTATTTTTTTTAACAAAACCAATTATTAATTATGAAAAAATTAATTTTATCGGCAGTAGCTTGTATGCTACTTTTCTCTTGTCAAAATGACCCAAAAGAGACCACTGATGCACAAACAAATGCAATTGCACACAGAGGTTGCGCATCTCAAGAAGTACTGGAAGCCCAGTTAGCCGCCGATCCTACACTGGCCATTAGAATGAACCAAATTGAAGCCTTCACACAAAAAGCAATCTTAAGTGGCCGTTTAGTCAATGGGAAAATTGAAATTCCTGTCGTAGTCAATGTACTATACAAGACTGCTGCCGAAAACATCTCAGATTCACAAATCCAATCTCAAATTGATGTTTTGAACCAAGATTTCAATGCAACAAACTCTGATTTCAATGATGTCCCAACTTTATTTTCAGGAGTAAAAGCAAATGTAGGTATTACATTTGTGTTAGAAACCATCAACAGAAAAGCTACAACCAAAACCTCTTGGGGAACCAGAGATGCGATGAAAAAAACCAAACAAGGAGGATTAGACCCAACTTCACCAACAACAAAATTAAACATTTGGGCTTGTACTATTGGTGGCGGAATTTTAGGTTACGCCCAATTTCCTGGTGGAAGCAGCGCTACAGATGGAGTGGTAATTGATTCAAAATATTTTGGATTAGCCGGCTCCGGAAGCTATCCGTATAATTTAGGAAGAACCGCTACACATGAAGTAGGTCATTGGATGAACTTACGTCACATCTGGGGTGATGCCACTTGTGGAAGCGATCAAGTTGCTGACACTCCTACTCATAACACGGCTAACTATGGTGTTCCGGCTTATCCACACTATAGCACTTGTACAGGAACTCCTGTAGAGATGACCATGAATTATATGGATTATACAGACGATAGAGGAATGTACATGTTCTCTAACGGACAAAAATCAAGAATGGAAGCGATATTTGTTGCTGGTGGAGCAAGAGCTGCCTTCGGGATATAAAAATTTTAAGATTTAAGATTTTAAAAACTCGCTACTTGTTAGCGAGTTTTTTTTTATCTTTAGATCCTAAAAAGAAAAATAAATGATTACATCCAGAATTATAGCAAATGGGATTTTAAAGGCAATAGTGGCAATAGTTTTAGCAACTTTATTACTTTATTTTTTATATCAAATTCAATCTGTACTCATTTATCTAATTGTAGCCTTAATACTGACTCTTATAGGAAACCCTATTCTAGATTTTTTTAAGAAACGAATGAAATTCAATCATCTTTTTGCTACTATTGGAACATTATTTATCTTTATTCTTATCATTTCTGGATTCATAATGATGTTCATCCCTTTGGTTTCATCCCAAAGCCAAAATTTATCGCTTTTAAATACGGCTGAAATTGAAAAAAACACCATTCAATTATTTGATCAGTTTAATCTATTTCTAGAAGGCCATCACATCGATTCCTTAAAAATTTTAAAAGAAGCCAATATCACTTCAAAAATTAACTTCAACCTTATTCCCAATTTTTTAAACGCCGTACTTGGAACCATCAGTAGTTTCGGAATGGGATTAGCTTCAGTTTTGTTTATTGCTTTTTTCTTCCTTAAAGACAGATCCCTATTTATTAAAAGCGCTAAAAAATTGATTCCCGATAGTCACGAAGACCAAATTTTAAACTCTTTGGAGAAAATCAATTTTCTGTTATCACGTTACTTCATTGGCTTATTGATCCAATTGTTTATTGTCTTTCTTTTATATCTTATTGTTTTACTCCTATTTGGAGTTCCAAATCCCATTGTTATTGCTTTTTTATGTGCCGTATTGAATATCGTTCCCTACATTGGCCCGTTAATCGCCTCTGTTTTAGCAGCAATTCTAACGATGATTAGCCATTTAGGAAGTGACTTTCAAACAGAAACACTACCTACAACCATTTATGTTCTAATTGGTTTTTGGATTGTTCAAATTATCGATAATAACTTATCCCAACCCATCATTTTTTCAAAAAGTGTTAGTTCTCATCCATTAGAAATATTTCTAGTCATTTTAATTGCTGGTTTTCTTTTTGGAATCCTGGGAATGATTGTTGCCGTTCCAATGTATACCATCATAAAGGTAATTGGCAAGGAATTTTTTCCAGAGAACATCGTAGTCCAACTTTTAACTAAAAACCTATAATCTTGGATTTACAAATACTAAATCCCAAAATTCAGGGATTTATAAACACCAATATCGGCACATCAATTTCAAAACTGGCTTTACAAAAAAATCCTTTCCCAGAAGTGGCTTGGATTACTATTTTGAACCAAATTGAAGCCAAAACAAAGGCCAAGGACAAGCTGCCCACTTGGTATGCTACCAAAGACATCATCTATCCTGCTAAAATTTCGGTAGAACAAACTTCTTCGGAGAAGACCGCTCTTTACAAATCTACTATCGTTTCCGGCGACAGTTTGATCGATTTAACAGGCGGTTTTGGCGTAGACGATTATTATTTTGCAAAAAAAATCAGCACGGTTGTCCATTGTGAAATCAATTCTGAATTATCGAATCTTGTACAACATAATTTCGAACAATTAGCCGTAAAAAACATCAGTTGTTATTCAGGGGACAGTATAGCTACTTTGGCCTCATTAAATAAAAAATGGGATTGGATTTATATTGATCCATCAAGGCGAAATGATGCCAAAGGAAAAGTATTCCTGCTCCAAGATTGCTTGCCTAATGTGCCTGACAATCTTGATTTTTACTTTAAACATTCGAATAAAATTCTGACAAAAACGGCTCCTTTATTGGATTTATCCGCTGGTTTATCAGAACTCCAAAACGTAAAAGCGATTCATATTGTTGCTTTGGAAAATGAAGTCAAAGAATTATTATGGGAAATACATAAAGACTATGCGGGCGAGGTAGAAATCAAAACAGTCAACCTTTTAAAAGATGAAACAGAAAGTTTTGACTTTGTCTTGGATCAACAATCCGAAACTGCCCATTACAGCCTCCCTCAAAAATACTTATACGAGCCCAATAGTGCCATAATGAAATCGGGCGGTTTTGATCAAGTTGGATTATCGTTTAAACTCAACAAGCTACATAAACACTCTCATTTGTACACTTCAGTAGATTTAATACCATTTCCCGGAAGAGTTTTTGCAATTGAAAAATGCATTTCCTACCAGAAAAACGAAATAAAAACCTATCTAGAACAAAAGAAAGCAAATGTCACCACTCGAAATTTTCCTGAGTCAGTAGAAACTATTCGCAAAAAATGGAAAATAAAAGAGGGAGGAAATGTTTATTGTTTTTTTACAACTGACGAAGAAAACAATAAAATAGTTTTAATTTGCAACAAAATAAAATAAACATAAAATCGCCATTAACAACCAATTTGCTAAGCAAAAACCGACAAATCAATTCACTTATATGAAACAGATAATTACAATAGTAGCATTCTTTATAACAGCAAACCTATTAGCCCAAAAGCCTTGTGAGTACAGCGTAGATGTCAATGATTCCATTGGCAGTTACAAATCAACCAGAGAATACATTGTGCATGAGAAAATTTTTGGCGGAAATTCAAATTATATTTTTTATTCCTTAGCCTCTACAGACGGCATGCCTACTTTAAACGTGCAGCTTCTTCAAAAAAGTAAAGGTTTTTTGAAGGCAAACTGTTTTGACAAAAACTCTAAATTAATTTTACAATTAAATAACGGAACCATCATTACGATGCTGCATATCGATCAGGAAAATTGCGGGACAATGATTCGAGACGACAAAGGTTTTGACAATCGTGTCAATACCGGTAATTTTATGTTTATGAAAGGGAGTATCGAAGAATTAAAAAAATCTCCGGTATCAATGATGCGCATCCAATATTTAACCGGAACCGAAGATTATATCCTTAGAAGAGAATTAAAATCAGAATTAGACAATAAGACCTATCAGCCAGAAAATTATTTTATTGATCATTTACGTTGTATTGAATAGCTACACAATCTTTAACTAGGTAGTAAAATATAAAAGCCCTGAGTATTTCATAAAATCCTCAGGGCTTTTTGCTTTCTATTCCAGAATCTAATTTGCTTTTTTTTTTGCGTTTTCGTTGTAAAAAGTAGCATTTTGTTACTACAAATGTAGGAAAATAAAAAACGCAAAAAGTATAAAACGCAAAAAACCCACTGAAAACAGTGGGTTTTGAAGTGAAGGCAGAAGGATTCGAACCTTCGACCGCCTGCTTAGAAGGCAGGTGCTCTATCCAGCTGAGCTATGCCTCCATTTTTCTTTTAAAACTTAAATGGAAAAAGTTTATTTTGTCGGGGTGGCAGGATTCGAACCTGCGGCCTCCTGCTCCCAAAGCAGGCGCGATAACCGAGCTACGCTACACCCCGAGTAAAAATCATTATGCGGAGAGACAGGGACTCGAACCCTGGCACCGATCACTCGATGACAGTTTAGCAAACTGCTCCATTACCACTCTGGCACCTCTCCAAAATTCTCCAAAACTCTTTAGGAAACGTGTCCTGTTTTGCGGTTGCAAATCTAACACTTCATTAGGTTTCTCACAACTATTTTGACGACTTTTTTCAATATTTTTTCATTTTTTCACAAAATCAATTCACAATCAAACACATAGGCCACAATAAAAATTGCATTTATTTTTGACAAAAATATAATACCCAAATCAAAATCAGATTTTATCTAAAAATGATTAAATTTGCTTGATAAACTAACATAATATAAATCATGAACAAAAGAGTTGTTATCGTTTCTGCCGTTAGGACACCCATAGGAAGTTTTATGGGAGGATTATCCACTGTTTCTGCCCCAAAACTAGGTGCAGCAGCTATTAAAGGTGCTATAGACAAAATAAAATTAGATCCGAATTTAGTTGACGAAGTATATATGGGTAATGTTGTTCAGGCAGGCGTAGGACAAGCTCCCGCTCGTCAAGCAGCTTTGTTTGCCGGTTTGCCAAATTCTGTTAGTTGTACTACAATAAATAAAGTTTGCGCCTCAGGGATGAAATCTGTGATGATGGGCGCACAAGCCATCCAATGCGGAGATGCCGAAATTGTTATTGCCGGAGGGATGGAAAACATGAGTTTGATTCCGCATTACCTAAACTTGAGAAACGGAACCAAATTTGGCCCTGCCACCATGGTTGACGGCATGCAAAAAGACGGCCTTACGGATGCTTATGATAATAATGCAATGGGTGTATGCGCCGATTTGTGCGCCGCCGAATATAATTTCACCAGAAAAGATCAGGATAATTATGCCATCCAATCCTATGAGCGTTCTGCAAAAGCATGGGAAAACGGAAAATTTGACAACGAAATTGTCCCTGTAGCTGTACCTCAAAGGAAAGGAGATCCGATAATAGTATCTAAAGACGAAGAGTACACTAACGTAAAAATAGACCGAATTCCGACATTAAGTGCCGTTTTTACCAAGGACGGAACCGTAACTGCAGCCAATGCTTCAACAATCAATGATGGCGCTGCAGCAATAGTTTTAATGAGTGAAGACAAAGCACTATCCCTAGGACTAAAACCTTTAGCTTACATCAGCAGTTATGCCGATGCCGCACAGGAACCAAAATGGTTTACTACCAGTCCCGCAAAAGCACTTCCTAAAGCTTTAGACAAAGCCGGAATAAACATTGGTGATGTAGACTATTTTGAATTTAATGAAGCCTTTGCCGTGGTAGGATTAGCCAATTCTAAAATTTTAGGTTTAGACAATGATAAAGTTAACGTTAATGGAGGTGCCGTTTCATTAGGACATCCTCTTGGTTGTTCTGGAGCAAGAATAATCGTCACTCTGTTAAACGTTTTAGAACAAAATAATGGAAAAATCGGAGCTGCTGCTATATGCAATGGCGGCGGTGGAGCTTCGGCAATTGTTATCGAAAGAATTTAAAAACAAATACTATGGTCTTTGACTTTGTTCCTACCAACGGAAACAAAAACAAAGACCATTTTTTTTCAATATAAAAAAATCTAAATGTTCGGAATTTGTAATCTGGCTATAATCCCGCTTCGGTTTGAACCTAGCGACAGAAGTGAAATCGTTTCCCAAGTCCTGTTTGGCGAACATTTTGAAATTTTGGAAAAGTCAAAACAATGGTCTCGCATTAAAACACAATACGATAGTTATGAGGGCTGGGTAGATTCTAAACAATACCAATTAATTTCTGAAGAAAACTACAATCAGTTATCTGATGACGTGATTGTTTTGAATTCGGATTTAATAGAATACATCACTGCGCCGTCTAATTTATTGTTGCCCATTCCATTAGGTTCGTCCTTATCTTTTTTAAAAAACAAGGAAATAAATACCGCTCAATTTTATTTTGAAGGCACAACAACCCAAGGCATTAAAGACAAAAAAGAACTGATAAAAACCGCTTTTTTATACCTTAACGCTCCATATCTATGGGGAGGAAAAACTCCTTTTGGCATAGACTGTTCCGGTTTTACACAGATGGTTTACAAACTCAATGGATATAAATTATTCCGAGACGCATCGCAACAAGCCCTCCAAGGTGAAGCTCTAAGTTTTATAGAAGAAAGCGAGCCCGGAGATCTGGCTTTTTTTGATAACGAAGAAGGAAACATTACCCATGTGGGCATCATAATGGAAAACAATTACATCATTCATGCCAGCGGAAAAATAAGAATCGACAGATTAGATCACTTAGGGATTTACAATGCGGAAATCAATAAGCACACACACAAACTTAGGGTTATTAAAAAAATAATCTAAAAAAAAACCTGTTTGAAAATAATTTCAAACAGGTTTTTTTATCAATATCAATCCGATTTTACATTTTAGCTTTCAATGCTTTATATTCTGTAGTCATCTCCAAAGCACTGTAAACGTTCAAAAGAGTTTTAGCCACATCTTCGTTTTTAGGATCTAATTCGTATCCTTTTTTAAGGAATGGAATTACGCTCTTAAATACATTTTCTCTCTTTAACTTCAACTCATCATAGCGCTTCATGTCTTTTGTAGAAGTACCTAATTTATTCATTTCATCAATAATAGGTCTTTCAGCTTCCAGTTTCAAAGCCGCTAAGTTGATATAAGCATTGATATAATCCGGCTTAATCTCAATTGCACGCAAGTAATATTTCTCAGCCTCAGCCTTGTTATTTGCATTACCGCTGATTACTCCTAAATTAAAAACCAAATCAGCATCATTAGGGCTCTTCTCCAAAACCTCTCCAATTAACTTTTTGTAAGTTTCAAAGTCTTTAGTTTCCAGATACAAATTAGCTTCCGTTAATACTAATGAAGAATCTTCCGGGTTTAATTTTCTAGCTTCAGAAACTGCTTTTTTAGCTTCTTCAATCTTTCCATTTTGAACCAAAATCAAAGCTATATTCTTGTATATCTCTCCTCTTTTTGAAGGAACAACCTCAGTTTTTGGTTTTTCATGCGTTCCCAATTTCACCATTTTATCTCTTTCTTGCGCAGTAGCAAAAAGATCTTCCTGACCACTTACTTTATTAACTGCTAAATAATTTGTAGCCTTTCCTGAATAATTCAGTTTTTTCAAAACATCATACAATTCCAATGCTTTATCATACTCTTTAGAATTAACATAAGTAGATGCGGCATAATACAAATTGATGGTGTCTTTTTTGTCTAACAAATAAGCATCATATAATTTTTTGGCGCTTTCAGAATGTTTTTCAACCTTAGAATCAGCAATAGCACCATTGATCAGCTTATTTTTTATATCTGTTATAGAGGTTGCAGCCTGAGTAGAATACTTTACTTTACCAGACTCTTTTTCTACAGCAATCAACTCCTGATAAGCCGCAGCAGCGGTACTTAAATTTTTATCCGTATCAATATTTTTATTAGCCAATTCCAAAAACGTATTTCCTTTTATAAAGAAAAACAATGCTTTCTCTGCCTCAGCAGCATTGGTAACTAAATATTCTGCACCTTGCAAAATTGTTGCTGCTTCTTGAGCCTCCCCTTTTTTTAGCGCTTTTTCAGCTGCTTTAATTTGATCCTTTTGAGCAAAAGTAGCTACCGATATCAATAAAGCTGATGCTAGTATTACATATTTACTTTTCATAAAATTCAATTTTTGTATTTAATAATTATTCTTGTTTATTCAATATTTACAGCTTAAGCTTCATCATCAGAATCCTCTTCTTCAGCTTCCTCATCCAGTTCTTCCTCTTCATCATCTTCGTCTTCATCATCTTCTAAAACTCCGTCATCTTCTAAAACTTCCAATACCGGTTTTACTCTTTCGATTGCTTCAGTTTCTACAACATTACCATCTTCATCAACCACCACTTCAGCAACATCATCTTTCATTACTTTTGTAACAGCAGCGATAGAGTCCTTACCTTTAAGATTAATTAATTTAACCCCTTGAGTGGCACGTCCCATAACCCTTAAATCTTCAATAGCCATTCTGATAGTCAAGCCTGATTTGTTGATAATCATTAAATCATCGGCATCCGTAACGGCACTGATAGAGATTAATTTTCCTGTTTTTTCAGTAATATTCAAGGTTTTGACACCTTTCCCACCACGGTTTGTAATTCTATAAACATCCTCACCATCTTCGTCAACTAATTTGGTACGTTTACCGTATCCGTTTTCGGTTACCACTAAAATTTGTGAATCATTTATATCGTCTTTATCAACAGTAACCATACCAATTACTTCATCAGTATCATCTTTAAGAGTAATTCCGCGAACTCCCGATGCTGTTCTTCCCATCGGACGGGTTTTAGTTTCCTCAAAACGAACTAATTTACCCGATTTTACCGCTAAAATAATTTGACTTTCACCATTGGTCAATTTTGCCTCTAATAATTCATCGCCTTCTTTAATGGTAATTGCAGCGACACCATTTACTCTAGGTTTAGAATATTTCTCTAAAGATGTTTTCTTAACCTGACCTTTTTTAGTGACCATAACTAAGTTATGACTCTTAATATACTCCTGATCTTTCAAGTCTTGAGTACAAATAAATGCTTTTACTTTATCGTCACTTTCTATATTGATCAAATTCTGGATTGCTCTACCTTTGGCTGTTTTACTTCCTTCAGGGATTTCATACACACGCATCCAGAAACATTTTCCTTTTTGAGTAAAGAACATCATATATTGGTGGTTAGTAGCCACAAACATGTGCTCTAAGAAATCTTGATCTCTTGTTCCGGCACTTTTTTGACCAACCCCACCTCTATTTTGGGTTTTGTATTCAGACAAATTAGTACGCTTGATGTAACCTGCATGAGATATTGTGATCACCACATTCTCATCAGCAATTAAATCTTCAATACTTACATCGCCTCCTGAATATTCAATTATAGAACGACGCTCATCTCCATATTTTTCACGAATTTCAACTAGCTCTTCTTTAATCAAATTGGTTCTTAAATCAACATCGGCTAATAAAGCTTTCAAATGCTCGATTAACTTCATCAATTCCTCATACTCTGCTCTTAATTTATCTTGTTCCAGACCTGTTAACTGGCGCAAACGCATCTCAACAATAGCACGTGCCTGAATATCAGACAATTTAAATCTTTCGATTAATTTTTCACGAGCTTCTTCTGTATTCTTAGAGCCTCTGATCAGGGCAATTACTTCGTCAATATTATCTGAAGCAATAATTAAACCTTCAAGAATATGCGCTCTCTCTTCTGCTTTACGCAATTCGAATTGTGTTCTACGAACTACAACATCGTGACGGTGCTCAATAAAATAATGAATCATATCTTTTAGATTCAACATTTGTGGGCGCCCTTTTACTAATGCAATATTATTAACACTAAATGAAGATTGTAGCTGTGTGTACTTATAAAGCGTGTTTAAAACAACATTTGGAGTTGCATCTCGTTTCAAAATATAAACGATACGCATACCGTTTCTATCTGATTCGTCGCGAATGTTAGCAATTCCTTCAATTTTCTTTTCATTAACCAAGTCAGCTGTACGCTTAATCATATCGGCTTTATTCACCTGATATGGAATTTCAGTAACGATGATTGATTCTCTTCCGTCAACTTCTTCAAAACCAACCTTGGCACGCATTACAACACGACCTCTTCCTGTTTTGAAAGCTTCACGCACGCCTTCATAACCATATATAACACCTCCAGTTGGAAAATCTGGTGCTTTAATATGATTCATCAATTCGTCAATTTCAATATCATTATTATCTAAATACGCCAAGGTACCATTGATAACTTCCGTTAAATTGTGTGGAGGCATATTAGTTGCCATACCTACCGCAATTCCAGTCGCTCCATTTACTAACAAAGTTGGAACTCTAGTTGGCATTACTTTTGGCTCATACAAAGTATCATCAAAGTTTAGTTGAAAATCAACCGTTTCTTTTTCGATATCTGCCATGATTTCTTCCGAAATCTTTTTCATTCTGGCCTCAGTATAACGCATGGCTGCCGGGCTATCCCCATCAACAGAACCAAAGTTACCTTGACCATCCACTAATAAATAACGCATGCTCCATTCTTGAGCCATACGAACCATAGCGTCATAAACGGATGTATCTCCATGTGGGTGATACTTTCCTAAAACTTCTCCGACAATTCTAGCGGATTTTTTATGGGCTTTATTTGAAAAAACTCCTAAATCATACATTCCATAAAGAACTCTTCGATGCACTGGTTTCAAACCATCTCTAACATCTGGAAGCGCCCTTGATACAATTACTGACATTGAGTAATCAATGTAAGCTGATTTCATTTCATCTTCTATGTTAATAGGAATTAACTTTTCTCCTTCAGACATAAGTTGTTATATTAAAAAATTATATTAGTTTCAAAACGTGCCAATATACGTCTTTTAGAAATTCTTAAAGGTATATTTACTCATTAATTTCAATGATTTATTAACAAATAAACATTGTTTTTGTTTACTAAATTAAGGCTGATTTCATGTTATTCTATCGTTTTTTTTGTCTCTTAGCTGACATGATTTCATAAAGGAATGATTTTTGTTTTTAATTACTGAAATCACTAAATTTACATATACCAAATATATTATGGATGATAATTTTTCACCTAGAGTAAAAGACGTTATTACCTATAGCAAAGAAGAAGCTTTGCGATTGGGACATGACTTTATAGGAACCGAGCATTTAATGCTGGGCATCCTTAGAGATGGTAATGGTAAGGCAATTCAAATATTAAACAACCTTTCAGTTGATCTAGACCATTTACGCAAGAAAGTAGAAATCCTAAGCCCAGCAAGCCCTAGCATAGATACTAATATAGAAAAGAAAAACCTGCACCTGACACGCCAAGCTGAGCGTGCTTTAAAAACCACTTTCTTAGAAGCAAAAGTTTTCCAAAGCTCCTCTATCAGCACGGCACATTTATTATTGTGCATTTTAAGAAACGAAAACGATCCAACAACCAAGCTACTCAATAAATTAAAGATTGATTACGACGTAGCTAAAGAACAATATCTAAATATGACTCCAAACGAAGACGATTTTTTAGAGAACTTGCCCAAAGCGAGCGACTCTTATAATGACGATTTAGGACAAGATGACAGTCTGAAAGAAGGGAATTTCAATAATCCGGCTAACAAATCAAACAAGAAATCCAAAACACCTGTTTTAGATAATTTTGGAAGAGATTTGACCGAAATGGCCGAAGAAGGAAAACTAGACCCTGTTGTAGGACGCGAGAAAGAAATTGAACGCGTTTGTCAAATTTTGAGCCGTCGTAAAAAGAACAACCCACTTCTTATTGGAGAACCTGGAGTTGGAAAATCAGCCATTGCCGAAGGCCTAGCCTTACGCATCATTCAAAAGAAAGTTTCCCGCATCTTATTCAATAAACGCGTCGTAACCTTAGATTTAGCCAGCCTTGTCGCCGGAACTAAATACCGCGGACAATTTGAAGAGCGCATGAAAGCAGTGATGAATGAATTGGAAAAAAATGACGATATCATTCTTTTTATTGACGAAATTCATACCATTGTTGGTGCTGGTGGAGCTACAGGTTCATTGGATGCTTCAAACATGTTTAAACCGGCTTTAGCCAGAGGAGAAATCCAATGTATTGGCGCAACAACACTAGATGAATACAGACAATACATTGAAAAAGACGGCGCTTTAGAAAGACGTTTTCAAAAAATAATTGTTGAACCAACATCTGTAGAAGAAACGATTACCATTTTGAACAATGTAAAAAACAAATACGAAGACCACCACAATGTCACTTATTCGGCAGAAGCGATTGAAGCTTGCGTAAAGCTAACGGATCGCTATATGTCTGAACGATTCTTACCAGACAAGGCTATTGATGCTTTGGACGAGGCGGGTTCGCGTGTGCATATCACCAATATTGAAGTTCCTAAAAAGATTCTGGATCTAGAACGTCAATTAGAAGATATTAGAGAGTTGAAAAATGTAGTTGTTAAAAAGCAAAAATACGAAGAAGCAGCGAAACTTCGCGATGACGAGAAACGCATTGAAAAAGACCTCGCTATTGCCCAAGAACAATGGGAAGAAGATGCTAAGAACAATCGTATTGAAGTTACAGAAGACAATGTGGCCGATGTAGTTTCTATGATGACCGGAATACCGGTAAATCGTATTGCCCAAACCGAAAGCAACAAACTGGCCAAATTACCGGAGTTAATTGAAAGCAAAGTAATAGGTCAAAAAGAAGCCGTTTTAAAAATTGCTCGTGCCATACAAAGAAATCGCGCAGGTCTAAAAGATCCAAACCGACCAATTGGTTCATTTATTTTCCTGGGACAAACAGGAGTTGGAAAAACACAACTAGCCAAAGTACTCGCCAAAGAATTATTTGATTCTGAGGATGCACTGATACGAATTGACATGAGCGAATACATGGAAAAATTCGCCATCTCCCGTTTGGTTGGAGCACCTCCAGGCTATGTAGGCTATGAAGAAGGTGGGCAATTAACCGAAAAAGTTCGCAGAAAACCTTATTGTGTAGTCTTATTGGATGAGATTGAAAAAGCACATCCAGACGTCTTCAATATGTTGTTACAAGTATTAGACGACGGTTTTTTAACCGATAGCTTAGGTCGAAAAATTGATTTCAAGAACACTATAATTATCATGACTTCTAATGTAGGAGCCAGACAATTAAAAGATTTCGGTCAAGGAGTTGGTTTTGGAACTGCTGCAAGAACTGCAAATGCCGAGGATAACTCGAAAAGCATCATTGAAAATGCGTTAAAGAAAACCTTTGCTCCTGAATTTTTAAATCGAATTGATGACGTAATTGTATTCAACACGCTAGAAAAACATGACATTGATTTGATTATCGAAATTGAATTGAAAAAATTATATGCCAGAATAGCCGACTTAGGATACCACTTGAGTCTTTCCGATAAAGCCAAAGCGTTTATTGCCGAAAAAGGATTTGACAAGCAATTTGGAGCAAGACCGCTAAAAAGAGCTATTCAAAAATATGTAGAAGATACACTTGCCGAAGAGATTATCACTTCTAAAATTGCTTCTGGCGACGAAATCTTCATGGATATCGAAGAAGGCGCTCAAGAATTGACGGTAAAAATAAAAAAAGCAATTGAGCCAACTAATCTGTAGCTAATTCTATCTGCAGCAACCCAATAAGCCCGTTACGTTTTTATAACATAACGGGCTTATTCTTTATAGAAATTAAACCTTTTTTAAAAACAAATATTTACATTTGGTTTTTATAAAACAGTCTAAACAAAATTGATATATGTCTCAAAACAAAGTTATACTTGGCAGCGAAGAATGGTGTTCATTTCCTGAATTAGGAATTCCTACAATCAAAGCCCGTGTAGATTCAGGAGCTAAGACCTCTGCTTTACATGCCATAAACATAGCTCCGTTCATTAAAAACGACACTAATTGGGTTAAATTTGACATCAACCCTATCCAAAACAACTTAAAGACCGTAATCCATTGTGAAGCGCCGCTAATTGACAAAAGAATCGTAAAAAGCTCTAGTGGATTTAGAGAACAACGTTACGTTATTCAGACTTCCTTGAAGATTGGTGATTCAAATTGGCCTATAGAAATGACATTAACCAATAGAGATTCTATGGGTTTCAGAATGCTTTTGGGCAGGGAAGCCATGAGCGGAAGGGTTCTTGTTGATCCGGAACAAAAATATCTTTTAGGACAACCCACATCAGACAGCCTCAAAGAATTATATAAAAATTCCGAGAAAGCCAGTTCAGGTCTTCGCATTGGTGTTTTGGCCAGCAATCCTGAACTGTACAGTAACAAACGAATCATGGAAGCTGGCGAAATGCGCGGACACGAAATGCATTTTTTGAACATCAAGGAATGCTACATGAAACTAGATGCAAAAACACCTGAAATTCATTACAGAGGAGGAATAATTTTAAATCAATTTGATGCTATTATCCCAAGAATAAGGCCTAGTATCACTTTTTATGGTTGTGCTTTAACAAGACAGTTTGAAGCATTAAAAGTCTTCTGTTTGAATTCAGCATCAGCAATCACCCAATCGCGTGATAAATTATTCTCTTTACAACTACTGCTCAATAGCGGAATAGGAATACCAACAACCGGTTTTGCTAATTCTCCTTTAGATACCAACGATTTGATAAAAATGGTTGGAGGCCCACCTTTAATCGTAAAATTACTCGAAGGAACTCAGGGAAAAGGAGTTGTATTAGCCGAAACTAAAAAAGCGGCCGAAAGTGTAATTAATGCTTTCAAAAGTCTAAATGCCAACATATTAGTCCAAGAATTCATCAAAGAAGCTAACGGAAAAGACATTCGTTGTTTTGTAATAGACGGCAAAGTAGTAGCCTCCATTCAGCGTGAGGCCATGCCTGGAGAATTCAGAGCCAATATCCATCTTGGAGGAACCGCATCAGTAATAAAAGCAACCAGCGAAGAAAAGCGCATCGCCATAAAAGCAGCCAAAGCAATGGACTTAAAAGTGGCAGGTGTTGATATCATTCGCTCTTCCAAAGGTCCTTTATTATTGGAAGTGAATTCTTCCCCGGGGTTAGAAGGAATAGAAGGAGCTACAAACAAAGACATTGCAGGTGAAATGATTAGAGCCATAGAGAAAAATTTCAAACTAAAATAGTTTTAAATTGTTCATTCTCTGCTGCAGAGTACAATCTGCTATGGATTTGAACACCGAGACTGAACATTTAAAAATATGAACCCCTATCTTGACATCATTATCCGAAGTACAAGCGTATACCTATTTATGCTGATTGCGTTGCGCTTATTTGGCAAAAAAGAATTATCGCAGCTTAATACAGCCGATGTTATTCTGATTTTACTGATAAGCAATGCCGTTCAAAATGCCATGGTAGGAAACAACAGTAGTCTTTGGGGCGGTTTAGCAGCTGCAATAGTGCTTTTTACAATCAATTATATTTTTAAAAAATTGATGTATCGCTATCCAAAAATAAGTGATTTGATGCAAGACAAACCCGAAATCCTCATTCACAACGGAAATCTGGATTTTAAGACCTTAAGCAAATTAAATATCACATCCGAAGAATTAAAAGAAGCCATGAGGGAACATGGAGTCGAACATTTTACAGATGTAAAGCTGGCTATGCTTGAAATTGACGGAAATATCAGTATTATTTCCGGAGAAAAGCAACTTCGTCAAACCCACTTTAAAAGAAGACGCATTCATAAAAATTTAAGCGGAATCAATTAAAAAAGAGCTTTCCATCCAAAGCAAATCTAACGGATGAACGATAACTTTAATTTTAAGCTCTGAACCTAGAGAAAAAACATGATTAACGCCTGAACTTTTTATCAAGGCTACTTGGCCTAAAATCATCTTACTATTCGATAATCTACTTATGGAAAAATTAAATTTATTAGAAGATTAATTTATTAAATTTATAGATCAAAAAACGCCAAAATGTCAAATATAAAACTGATAATAGAAGAACGCCCAAGTAACATTGGCAATTTTATGGTAGGACGATTGCTTCCCTTTCGAGAAAAAAGAATGGTAGGGCCATTTGCATTCATCGACCATATGGGACCCACTTGTATGAGCAATTACGAAAATCTCGATGTTCCACCGCATCCTCATATTGGACTTTCCACTTTGACTTACTTGTTTGAAGGCAGTATTATGCACAAAGACAGCCTGGGAACCGAAATGGAAATCAAACCCGGACAAATCAACTGGATGACTGCAGGAAAAGGAATTGTCCATTCAGAGCGAACACCTGAATATTTACGTAATTCCGATAAAATGCTACACGGACTTCAAATTTGGGTAGCTTTGCCAAAGGAATTGGAAGAAATAGAAGCTTCCTTTTTTCATGTCCCTGAGAATGAAATTCCAGAATGGCAACTGGGAGATGTTGCATTTAAACTCATAGCCGGCGAGGTTCTAGGCAAAAAATCACCAGTTCCGGTTTACAGCCCGCTTTATCTTTTAGAATTAAAAAGCCGCAGTCGTCAAACGGTGACTATTGGAGACTATTTATTTGGCGAAAGCGGCTTATATATTTTAGAAGGCAGCATTGAAAGTGAGGGCAATATTTTTGAACCCAAACAGCTTTTGGTAGCCAAAGACAGCAAACTTTGCTCTTTCGAAATGGCAGAAAACACAACTATCTATATTTTTGGAGGAGAAGCTTTTCCCGAAGAAAGAATTATCTATTGGAATTTTGTAGCTTCAACCAAAGAACTGATTGAAAAAGCTAAAGACAAATGGCTGGCACAAACTTTTGATAAAGTTCCCGGCGAAAATGAATTTGTCCCGCTTCCTGAGCAAAATAAACACTATCGGCTATGACTAAAATAACAGCACACATTGGTACACAACTGTACAGAACAGAAATAAAATCGCCAAATCATATCCTAATCGCTGATGAACCCGAAAGCAACGGCGGAAGCGATTTAGGATTTGACTCTAAGGAGTTACTAGCCTCTTCTTTAGCGGCCTGTAGCTGCATTACCTTGCGCATGTATGCCAACAGAAAAGAATGGAATTTAACTGATGTAAAAGTCGAAGTCACAGTCGATAGAGATCCATCAGAAAATAAAACCAAAATTGAGCGTATAATTCAACTGTTTGGAGATCTGGACGCGGATCAAAGAGCAAGATTATTAGCCATTGCAAATAAGTGTCCAATACATCTTATTTTAAGTAATTCAATCGAAATTAACACCGAATTACATCAGGAATAATTAGAAATACAACAACTAAATCCCCGAGTTTCAGTATTGGATATAAATAAAATGGTTTCACTGTTACAAACTGCTTTCACGAAAACAATCTCTAAATCATACCCAATCCTATTTTGGACAAAAACAAAAAACCATTAACAATGTTAATGGTTTTTTATATGATTTTAGGATCTCTTCTAGAAGAACAAACTAAGGAAATAATAAATCAATGCTGCTAAAATTGCAGAAATTGGAATGGTTAGAACCCAAGCCCATAAAAGACTTACCGTAACTCCCCAACGTACAGCAGAAACTCTTTTCGTCAAACCTACACCGATAATAGAACCAGTAATAGTATGCGTAGTACTCACAGGCACTTTGAAATGCTCAGTAAAATATAAAGTTAATGCTCCGGCAGTTTCTGCAGCAACCCCTTCAAAAGAACTCACTTTTGTAATTTTTGAACCCATTGTTTTTACAATCTTCCATCCACCACTTAAAGTTCCTGCAGCAATAGCAGAATAACAAGCTAATGGAATCCATTCTGGCATTCTGAAATCACCAGCTTCATTTGGAAGCACAACATCCAACCAATGAGGAAGACTTTCTTGAGCAATTCCGCTAGTATGGATGTAAACCGTAACGGCTGCCGCTATAATCCCCATTACTTTTTGAGAATCATTTCCACCGTGACCTAAGCTAAAGGCCGCAGAAGACAACAGCTGCATCTTTTTTAACCAAGATGCCGATTGGTGTAAGTTCAAACTACTAAACAGCAAACAAAAACTACTGATCGACAAAATAATGAAAGCAACTAAAAACCATTTAATATTATGTGATTCGAAAACAACACTCCAAAAATGGGAATCAAAACGTGGTTTTTTAATTTGATCGTAATAAATCATCTGACTTTCAACAAACCAGATCGTTAACAACATCAAAGCTGCTGTAAATATCTTAGGATAAATACTTTTTTTAGAAGCACTAAGAAGCCAGATTGAAATAAAGTAAGACATTAAAGCACCTAATAAAGGAGCCAAAACGATAAAAGCAACGATGACCATAACCCCCGAAGGAAAACCACCGTCTTTTCCGGCAGTGTACCAGTTCACCGTATCGTACCAATAGGCTTTGTGTATTTCTGCACCTTCAACAATTGTATATTCAAAAAAACCGTGGACAGCAATGGCATGCGCAATGGCCGCACCAGCAAAACCACCAATTAAAGTATGAGAAGAACTCGAAGGGATCCCCTGCCACCAGGTAAATAAATTCCAAATAATGGCTGCTATAACACCGGCGAGAATCACCACCAGATTGATCTCAAGCGTATTGGCCGTTTTAGCAACCGTATCTGCCACCCCAAAACCAAAAACCCAATAGGCAAGGAAATTAAAGAAGGCTGCCCAAACTACCGCCTGAAAAGGAGACAGCACTTTTGTGGCAACAACGGTAGCTATCGCATTGGCTGCATCATGAAAACCATTGATGTAATCAAACACAAGAGCCAGAAAAATAATAACTATAAGTAAAGTAAATTCCATAAATGTAATTTCAGAAAGTAACTGATTAAATTAAGAATGCTTTACAGCAATTGATTCTAAAACACCTGCCACACTTTTACACTTATCTGTTGCCGTTTCTAAAACAGACAATACTTCCTTGTATTTAATTATATTTTTTGCGTCAGTTTCATTTTCAAAAATTTCAAACACTGCTTTATTATAAACATTATCTGACTTGTTCTCTAACTTACTAATTCTAGCACAAGCTTCAGTAATATTCTTGATGTTTTTGAAGTTTTTCAATTCTTTCACTGCAGCATCAATATTCTGACAAGCCTCAAGATTAATTTCGGTCAATTTTCTGATCGACTTCGTAATCTTATCCACTTGATACAATCTCATTCTGCTTGCAGCACCTTGAAGGTTATCAGCCACATTGTCAATTGATGTAATCAAAGAGTGTATGTCTTCTCTATCAAATGGAGTGATAAAGTTTCTACTTAACTCTAAATTAGTCTGACGCGTAATATCCTCACCTCTTTGTTCTAATTTGTCTATTTTTTGAAAAAGAACTTCTCTTTCTTTTAAAGGCAAATTAACCGCTTCGTGCAAGTTTGAAGCTAATTCAATCAAGTTAGTGGATGCTTCCTCGAAAAGCGGGAAAAACTTCTTGTCCTTTGGAACTAAAAATTGGAAAATACTATTTAATGACATTTTTATTTATTTTTTGGGGACAAATTTAATTCTTTATTTTAAGATAATGTTAAGCCATTGTTAACAAATCTTCTTCAATCTGAAAACTATTTAAAAAAGAAACCGTTTTTTCGATGTCATAATGTAAAATTCTATCCTCTGTAACCAACGGAACTTCCTCACGATAAGAGCTCAAAAACATCTCGATAAAATCACTCGATTGCAATGGTCTTCGGTATTGAATCGCTTGGGAAGCATTCATCAGCTCGATCGCTAATATACGCTCCAGATTATCCATGATACGCAATGCTTTTGTCGCGCCATTAGCGCCCATACTCACATGATCCTCCTGTCCGTTACTGGAAACAATACTATCTATACTTGAGGGCGTGGCCAATTGCTTATTCTGACTGGCAATACTCGCCGCGGTATATTGTGGAATCATAAAACCCGAATTCAGTCCCGGATTATCCACTAAAAATGCAGGTAGATTTCGCAATCCCGATATCAATTGATAGGTTCTGCGCTCAGAAATACTTCCTAATTCTGCCAAGGCGATTGCCATAAAATCTAATGCCAATGCTAAAGGTTGCCCATGAAAATTCCCCCCCGAAATGATCTCGTCACTCTCAATAAAAATATTTGGATTATCGGTAACCGAGTTAATTTCTGTTTTAAAAACTTTTCTTACATAATCAATAGCATCTTTAGAAGCGCCATGAACTTGCGGCACACAACGGAAAGAATAGGGATCCTGAACGTGCGTTTTTTCCTGTTCAATAATTTCACTTCCTTCTAAGAATCCTTTAATGCGATTCGCTGTTACGATTTGTCCTTTATGAGGACGAATAAAATGGATCAATTCGTGAAAAGGCTCAATACGACCATCAAAGCCTTCCAATGATATCGATGCGATCAAATCGGCGAGATATGAAAATTTATTGGCTTTCATCAAAATATGAACTCCATAAGCACTCATGAACTGCGTGCCGTTCAATAGGGCCAAACCTTCTTTGGACTGTAATACAATTGGTTCCCATTCAAAATGCTTCAATACTTCTGAAGAATGTACTTTTTTGCCTTCAAAATAAACTTCCCCTTCACCCAACAAAGGCAAAGATAAATGAGCCAGTGGGGCCAAATCGCCCGAAGCTCCCAGCGATCCCTGAGTATAAATTACCGGCAGAATATCATTATTGTAAAAAGCGATCAAACGCTCGACTGTTTGCAATTGAATCCCAGAATGCCCATAACTCAAAGATTGAATTTTGAGCAACAACATCAGTTTTACAATTTCAGCAGGAACCTCTTCACCTGTCCCGCAAGAATGCGATTTAACTAAGTTTTCCTGCAATTTTGATAAGTTCTCATTGGATATTTTGACATTACAAAGTGAGCCAAAACCGGTATTTATTCCATAAATAGGTTCAGAATGTGAAGCCATCTTTTTATCCAAAAAATCCCTGCATTTTTGAATATTTACCCTGGCTTCTTCAGACAATTCCAATAATTTATGTTGTGAAATAATCTCTTGAACTATTTCTAAGGAAAGTACAGCAGTACTTATATAATGTTTATTATCCATCGGGTATCGAATTTAAGAAGCCAAAATTCAATAAATCAATATTAAAAAGCAACATATATTAATAATAATTTAAAAATCTCATCAATATACATCCATTTAACAAATCTTAGCTAATTAATACGTTACTATCATATTCTTTATGATTATATAAATTATGTTTTTAACAGCCAATAATTTGGAATAGCTCTTTTTTAAAAACTTCTCTCGTTATTAAAACAATAGACAAACAATTGCTGATTGGCCTTAAAGTGGACTAATTTATCGAATTAAAATTCCAAAAAAGCCTTCAAGCAAATCTCTTATTTTGGCAAAAAAAAAAATGATTGTATCAACAAAAGGCGCCTAAATTAAGAAATAGTCAGCGAGAGCCAAATTCCCTATTCCTTTTTAAAATATTCGCAAAAAGACTGTTACAGCTTTTGAGTTTGTAAAAAAACCGTACATTTGAAAAACCATAATGTCAAGTAACAGAACAACATATCATTCTTCACTAACAACTCCAATTAGAGTTGCGGCTTCTGCTACTTCTACAATTACTACAACAACTACCACTACCCCTTAGGGGTATACATTTTACATATAAACCTATATTTATATTTTTCTTTTTTTTTAGAAAGAGAAGAATCACACACATAAATAGCTCAATCCTTTTTTCAAAATAAAAACAATTAGAATGAAAGCATTAAAATTTGGCGGAACTTCCGTTGCCAATGCCCAAAATATAAAATTAGTCCTCAACATAGTTCTCCATCAGGCAAAACAAGATAAACTAGTCGTAGTGGTATCGGCACTGAGTAAAGTAACTGATTTGCTTCAGTTGGCCGCCACAAAAGCCGCCGCTAAAGACGAAAGTTACAAAGAAATTGTAGCCGAAATCGAGAAAAAACATTTAGATACACTAAAAGAACTTATTCCTGTAAGTCAACAAAGCAGCTTGCTGAGTCATATCAAACGAATCATCAATCATCTGGAGACCTTATTGGATGGCTGTTTCCTTTTAGGGGAATTGTCCCGCAGAACATCAGATACGATTTTGAGCTTTGGCGAATTATTATCTTCGTATATTATTGCCGAAGCATTAAAACAGAATTTAAAAAACTCCAGTTATAAAGACAGCCGCGAGCTGATCAAAACTAACAGCAATTTTGGCAAAGCCGCTGTCAATTTTGAACTTACAAACCAAAACATCACTGAGTTTTTTGCTTCCGATGACAGCCAAGTTGTGGTGATGCCCGGATTTATTGCTTCTACTCTTGACGGAATTACGACTACTTTAGGCCGCGGTGGTTCCGATTATACTGCTGCCATAATCGCCGGAGCGCTGCATGCAAGCGATTTGGAAATCTGGACTGATGTAAACGGTATGTATACCGCCAATCCGAAAATAGTAAAACAAGCCCGACCTATCGCCTCAATTTCTTATCAGGAAGCGATGGAGTTGTCTCATTTTGGTGCCAAAGTGTTGTTTCCTCCAACAATCCAACCTGTTTTGAGGAAAAACATTCCCATCCATATTAAAAACACTTTTGAACCGGAAGCTATCGGCACTTGCATTTCAAATAACGTATTTCACCACACTAATCCTGTAAAAGGAATCAGCCATATCGACAATATTACATTGATAACCTTAGAAGGTTCCGGTATGATTGGAGTTTCGGGTTCATCCAAAAGGTTATTTGAGGTATTGTCACAAGAAAACATTAATGTCATTTTCATTACCCAAGCCTCTTCTGAGCATTCCATCTGCATCGGAATTCTGAATACTGATGCTGATCTTGCCGAAAATGCGATCAACAAAGCTTTTGAAATTGAGATTTTACAAAACAAAATAGATTCTTGTATCGTCGAAAAAAACCTTTGCATTGCGGCTCTGGTGGGAGAAAACATGAAAAATCATCAGGGTTTGAGCGGCAAAATGTTCAGTACTTTAGGAAAAAACAATGTCAACATTCGAGCCATTGCCCAAGGCGCATCCGAAAGAAACATATCAGTGGTAATCAACGAAAGAGACGTAAAAAAAGCGCTGAACAGCCTTCACGAACGTTTTTTTGAAGACAATACCAAACAGCTGAACCTGTTTGTGATGGGAGTTGGGAACGTGGGCGAAAAATTTATCGAACAAATCAATCAGCAAAAAAAATTCCTCAAAGACAACTTAAAAATAAACCTCAGAGTTATCGCTTTGTCCAATTCCAGAAAAATGCATTTTGACGAAGACGGAATTGATCTAAAATCGTGGCAGTCCGCTTTAGAAAATAGCGAGGAAGCCAACAAAGAGTTATTTATCGAAAAAGTAAAAAAATTGAATTTACGCAACAGTATTTTTGTGGACATCACCGCCAATGAAACTGTTTCCAGAACATACGAACACTATTTAAGGGAAAATGTGGCCGTGGTAACTTGCAACAAAATTGCCTGTTCCTCCGCTTATGACAATTATAAAAACCTCAAAAATTTATCCAGAAAGTTCAATGCCCCTTTTCTTTTTGAAACCAATGTTGGCGCGGGATTACCTATTATAGATACTGTAAAAAATCTAGTCGCTTCTGGTGATAAAGTCAATAAAATACAAGCTGTTTTGTCTGGAAGTCTGAATTTTATTTTTAATAATTTTGATGAAAGGAGCTCTTTTCACGACGTGGTAAAAGAAGCCGGTGTACAAGGATTTACAGAGCCCGATCCAAAGATTGATTTGAGCGGAATTGACGTTGCCCGAAAGATTTTAATTTTGATTCGCGAGAGCGGTTACCAAATGGAAATTGAAGAAATTGAAAATAAATCCTTCCTTCCCGCAGCATGCATGGACACATCAAATAACGAGGATTTTTTTAAATCCTTAATAGAACATAAAAGTCATTTCGAAGGAATTTTGGCGGAAGCCAAAGAAAAAGACAGCCGATTGAAATTTGTTGCTCAATTCGAAAATGGCAAAGCAAGCGTTGATTTGCAATTTATCCCAAAAGACCATCCTTTTTACAATTTGGAAGGAAAAGACAATATCGTATTGTTCTATACGGATCGTTACGTCGATCAGCCATTGTTGATAAAAGGCGCCGGTGCGGGAGCCGCCGTAACCGCTTCGGGGATTTTTGCCGATGTAATCAGAATAGGAAATGTATAACTCAGTCGTAAAGTCGAATGCTATAAAGTTCGAAAATCATTCACTTGATTTCGTGCCTATTTCTACGACTTTACCACTTTAAGACTCATAATATGAACGAAATAAAAATATTCTGCCCGGCCACAATCGCTAATTTATCCTGTGGTTTTGATGTCCTGGGTTTGTGTTTAGACAATGTGGGCGATGAAATGATTATCAAAAAATCGACCACCAAAGGAATTCGCATCACTAAAATTGTGGGTGCCGATTTGCCGCTGGAAACCGAACAAAATGTAGCCGGAGTAGCCGCTTTGGCACTGATTGAAGCTGTAGAAGCTAAATTGGGTCCAATAACCATCGGATTTGATATCGAAATTTACAAAAACATCAAAGCCGGAAGCGGTATTGGGAGCAGTGCTGCGAGTGCTGCGGGAGCCGTTTTTGGCATCAATGCTTTGCTGGAAAGTCCTTTTGAGATAAAAGATTTGGTACAATTTGCCATGCAAGGCGAAAAACTTGCCTGCGGAAACGCGCATGCCGATAATGTGGCTCCTGCTCTTTTGGGTGGCTTTACCTTGGTGAGAAGCTATACTCCATTGGACATCATAAAAATTGAAAGTCCTTCGGAATTATACGCTACGGTGGTACATCCGCAGATTGAATTGAAAACTTCGGATGCGCGTTCGGTATTAAAACAAAACGTTTCTCTAAAAAGTGCCATTATGCAATGGGGAAATGTGGGCGGATTGATTGCCGGTTTATACACTCAGGATTACGACTTGATAGGCCGTTCGTTACATGACGAAATTGTGGAGCCCATTCGCAGTGTCTTAATTCCGGGTTTTGATTTAATCAAACAGACCGCTTTAGAAAATGGCGCTTTGGGTTCAGGAATATCCGGTTCCGGGCCCTCTATTTTTGCTTTAAGCAAAGGGGCGGCAACCGCTCAAAAAATCGCAAAAGCCATGAGTGCCGTCTATGAAGAAATGAATCTCCCTTACGAAATTCATGTTTCTAAAGTGAATGACCAAGGAATGAAAATAATATAAGAATTTTGATTAACGCTTTTTGATTTCAGATGTAACTTAATGTTGCGAAAAAAATCACAAATCGTTAATCCTCAATCAAAAATCATAATGAAATATTACAGTTTAAACCATAATGCACCAAAAGTTTCTTTTAAAGAAGCCGTAATACAAGGATTAGCCAGCGATAAAGGATTGTATTTTCCCGAAACAATCACACCTTTGCCGCAAGCTTTTTTTGATAATATCGAAAATTTAAGTCACGAAGCAATTGCTTTTGAAGCCATCCAGCCATTTGTGGGAGATGAAATTCCAGCAGCTGCCTTAAAACAAATCATTGCCGAAACCTTATGTTTTGATTTTCCTGTCGTTGCAGTCGAAAAAGGAATTTATTCCCTTGAATTGTTTCACGGACCTACGATGGCCTTCAAGGACGTGGGAGCGCGTTTCATGTCGCGCTGTTTGGCGTATTTTAACAAAGATAAAAAAGACAGTAAAAATACCGTACTTGTCGCCACATCCGGAGATACTGGCGGTGCCGTTGCCAGCGGTTTCCTGGGCGTTGATGGCGTTGAAGTCGTGATTTTATATCCTTCGGGAAAGGTGAGTGACATTCAGGAAAAACAACTCACAACTCTGGGACAAAACATAAAAGCGCTGGAAGTGGACGGCGTTTTTGATGATTGTCAGGATATGGTCAAGAAAGCGTTTCTAGACGAAAGTCTACAACATAAAAACCTGACATCGGCAAACTCGATCAATATTGCGCGCTGGTTGCCCCAAATGTTCTATTTTTTCTTTGCTTACAAAGCCTTGAAGAAGCAAAACAAAGAACTGGTTTTTTCCTGCCCAAGCGGGAATTTTGGAAATATCTGTGCCGGGATTATGGCTAAAAAATTGGGGCTACCCCTACTTCATTTTGTCGCTTCGACGAATGTGAATGATACGGTAGTCCGCTTTTTAGAAAAAGGCATTTACGACCCAAAACCTTCCAAGGCAACTATTTCGAATGCGATGGATGTGGGAAATCCAAGTAATTTCATTCGCATTCAGGAAATGTACCAAAATGATTTGGAACAATTCAGCAAAGATTTTTCGTCTTATTCATTTACGGATGAAGAAACAAAAAAAGCCATGAAATCCATTTTTGAAACCGATGGTTATATAGCTGAACCGCATGGTGCCGTAGGCTATTTAGGGTTGAAAAAAGAATTAAAAAATTACCCCAATGCGATTGGTGTTTTCTTAGAAACGGCACATCCTATCAAATTCTTGGATGTGGTGGAACCTTTACTAAAAATAAAACTGCCTATTCCTACACAAATAGAAAGTGTGATGAATAAAGAAAAAGTAAGCACTAAAATTAAAAGCTACGAAGAATTGAAAGCTTTTTTAGGTTAAAATAAGTTTCAAAAAACAAATAAAAAACGACTAAAAATTTCTTTTAGTCGTTTTTTATTATGTCCTAAAATTTCGATTACAAAACCAATTCACAACTGTAAAAATCACATTTTAGAAGAAAAAAGACAATCCATTAGCCTTTTTGTTTTTATTTTTAATTCTATAAATATGAGTCATTTAGCCAATTACAGCAATAAAACAACGATAAATTTCACTGCCAAAAAAAATAAAACTTGGCGCCTAAAAATATAACTTGAATATCAGCTATTTTATACCTACTTTTGCAGGAAAATTGAGTTGTCTATATTCAGGTCTTCGAAGAATAAAAAAAAACAACCTGCCCCCACTAAAAAACACAACAATAAGTATCTAAGAAACTGTTCGAATCTTATTTAAAAAGAAACCCAACAGATTAAAAATACTTTAAAAAAACTACCTGATAAAGTAGCTTCCCATATCAACATAATTTTTAAAAAGAAGGAGAAAAAAATTTATGACGGATCATAGCATGAATGATGTCAGTTTTGAAATTGAATTATTGGATAAACACAAAGATTACAGGAATCAATATCGATCAAACGATTTGTATTGGGGCGTAGGAATCGAAAATGAATGTTATTTAGAGTTTGAAAATCATCGTGTGGTGGACAAACATTTCTTGTTAACTAAAGGACTTCATGAAAAATACAGTGTCAATCATTTCAAGAATTACAAAGAGAATATATACACGAATTCATTGCAAAAAATATTATCCGACAAAGAGTATTATTTGCCCGTATTGATGAACTCCCATTCGTTTACAAAAACAGACATCAATAATCAGCATAAAACTTTTGATCCTATCGATAATGAGCCTAATCCTGAATATACGGGGGAAAGCATATTCGAAATATTACAAAAACACAATCCTTATTTTACAGACGAGCTTCAAAAAGAATTTATTTTTGACGGTGATACAGTTGAATTTGTTACCCAAAAATTTTACAAAACGGATGTTGATTCGGTGATTAGTGAACTGGCAACGATCAAAAAAGGTTTCATCAATAATTTGCAAAACGCCTTTGAGAAAGAGAAAATCTTTAGCGATTATGGCGCCATAAAAATATGTTCAGAGAATCATCCTTTTGCCATATTTATTTCAAATAATGAAAACTATTCTGTTTTCAATAATATGACCTATCATTTTAATTTAACCATTCCTACAGAATTAAATAAAGATGGAGAAATTAAGGACAAAATAGATTTTATAAAAAAACACCAGAGCGCCATTCGATTATTTCAATGGTTGAGTCCGTTGTTTATGATCAAATTCGGTTCTTCGGATTATCTGTCGCACCATGACTGCAGCGTCAATTTGACTAAAGCTTCACAACGATGCGCTATGTCAAGATACATTGGAGTGGGAACTTATGACACTAATGTGATGAAAACCGGAAAAATTGTTCAGATGAATTTTGACGAACACCCTATGCACGAAAATCCGTTGTGGTGGGTAAACCGTTATTCTGAAATTTCGGATTATGAGAAAATTGACAAAATAGGACTTGACATCAATTTCCACAAGCACAAAAATCATGGAATTGAGTTTCGAATGTTTGATTATTTCGACGAAAAATACTTACAAGAAGTTTTGAATTTTCTTGTTTTTATCATGGATCATTCGCTTTTGACTCCAATCGAAAACCCTATTTGTGACTTGGAATGGAATAATTTTGTCTATGAATCGATTATACAAGGCAAAGAAACCGTTGTTCCGTCAAACTTTATTGCGCTTTTAGAAAACATGTTGGGGATTAGAATAGAATCCAACGATCCTATCCTCATTTACAATCAAATATACAGCAGTTTACATGCTACTTATTATGAAAAAGGTTTTTGCAGTTCTTTGCTAATTAAAAATTAACAGCCAGCATTAGACTAGCCTTTCATGTCCATCAATAATTACACTTTCACTAAAGTTAGAAAAAGTGTAATTATTGACTGGAATTTTTACTCATGGTAATAAAATATTGCCGAGGAATAGCCTTTTTCCGGATCTTTATTGTCCCACCAATCTTTTCTGATTTCTGAAAAATAATTGTAATTATCAGCTCCTGCCTGAGATTGCAATGGATAAATGACTTTACCGTCTTTTCTATATGCTTTTTCGGTATCTGTTTCGGGAACCACCACAACAATATGTCCGGATTTATTCAAGATAAATCTTTTGGCACAGATGATTCCTACTCCGCCATTGGCATTCACTTTGTTTTGAAGTTCGTCTACATTATCGATTCTTTGCCATCCAAATTCCTTTGCCGATTGTAAAAACCAATCGTAAATATAATTCGAATAAAATGGTCTTACCGTATCGCCAAAAACAACAGCGACTTCATTGCCTTTTTCAAGTTCTTCGATCGCTTTATCAGTCCATCGCAATCTGGGAATATAAACCTTGGCAAAAAAACAATAATCAAAGGTGTAAATATTGCAATACGTATCCGCTGCGTCTTTCTCATAACGAAAACTCCTTGACACATCCAGCGCATCGATTATACCGCGAATTGAGCTTAATTTAGACTCAAGGCTCGTTAGATCCCTAAAAGGAATTGAAGGATCACTAATCGGCTTGTAGGTTTCTTCTTTACTGTCTAGTCTTGATTTTGAGCTTGGTTCAAAATTAGGCACTTCAATATCAGTACTTTTTATATTGCTTTCGTCAAGCGCTTCAATATCTTTTGAAAGAACAAAACCCTCTTTGTCCCCGTTTAAAAGTTTTACTTTCCACCAATCGGTTGTTGTTTTATCAATTAATTTAACGGTATGCCTAAAAGGAATTTGTGTTAAAATTTTGGAATTATGATCTGTTGCCGGAAAATCTCTGAGATTCAATGACGCAGTAGCGACTCTATATTTCATACTAATCTGTTAGTTGTAATTGATTCTAGCGCCAAAATACTAAAAACAACCTACAAAGCACCAAGTTTATTCCTTTTTTTAGGACTTTTTTAGTATTCAATCGAAAAACAATCAGCCTGAAAAGTAATAATTAAAAGCTATTGCATTATGACAATACCACCGTTTAGAAACTACAAAAACAATATAAAACGATTACAACGTATCTTTTGTAGGAATAAATGGTTATATTTGATATAGTTGCAACAAGCAGACTAACTTTTTAATTAAAATGAAATTGTAAAAAATGAGTTTATCCTTTTTTATAAATATGATTATGTTCCTAATTTCTCAATTATAGAAAACAAACGAAATTCACTATTAATTAAAAAAACTAAAAATGGATTTAAAAGACCAAATTAAATTAATTGCTGATCGGGCAAACAAGCTAAAAGAACAAATTCAAACTGAAGAAGCGACAAAAAACGCCTTCGTTATGCCTTTTTTACAAAGTTTGGGTTATGATGTTTTTAATCCATTAGAAGTTGTACCTGAATTTATTGCAGATATAGGCATTAAAAAAGGGGAAAAAATAGATTATGCCATCTTCAAAGATGGAAATCCCACCATCCTTATCGAATGCAAACATTGGGCTCAAAATCTAAATATTCATGATGGACAATTGTTAAGGTATTTTCATGTATCCAAAGCTAAATTTGGGATTTTAACAAATGGAATTATCTATCGCTTTTATTCTGATTTAGTTGCATCAAATAAAATGGATGAAAAACCATTTTTAGAGTTCAATATCACTGAAATTAAAGACAACCAAATAGAAGAGTTGAAAAAATTTCATAAGGCAAATTTCAATGCCGAAAGCATTGTAAATACTGCAAGTGAATTAAAATTCATGAATGAATTAAAAAACTTACTTCAGCAAGAACTTAATAATCCATCCCCTGAGTTTGTCAAACATTTTGCAAAACAAGTTTATCCAAGTGTCGTAACGGCCAAGGTATTGGACCAATTTACAGAACTAACTAAAAAATCAATTCAACATCATATTAGCGACCTAATTACTGAAAGATTAAAAACTGCTCTATCGAAAGAAGATGAAAAGAATTTAGAAGTTAAATCTAATGAAGAAACAAACGAAGAAATTAGCAAAGTAAATACAACAGACGAGGAACTAGAAGGATTTATGATTGTAAAAACTATTTTACGCCAAAAAATTCCTGCCACAAGAATAACATACAGAGATGCACAATCCTATTTTGCGATTTTTTTAGACGACAACAATCGAAAAGCAATTTGCAGACTTTACCTAAACGGTGGTAAAAAATTTATAGGAACATTCGATGATCAAAAAAAAGAAACTAAAACCGAAGTTTTGACATTAGATGATATTTTCGACCATTCTGATATATTGTTAAAAACATTGGTAAACCACGAAAATTAAAACCAATAAATTAAACATTTCTCAGTAAGATACCACAAAATAATTTGCTATACAGAACTAGAACTAAATCTCATTTTGTTCTAGTTTTTTTTATCTTTGAAGATACAAAGTCAGAACTCAGGAAGATAGTAGCATGATCACAAAAGCAACAATAGAAGACGTTTCCCCATTAAATACATTAATCAATTCCGCTTATCGCGGAGCATCATCCAAAAAAGGATGGACTACCGAGGCCAATCTCTTAGAAGGCCTCAGAACCACTGAAGAGGAACTGATTGAAATTCTTCAAAATCCAAATAATACCATTCTAAAATTTACCCAAGACAATCGTATTATAGCCTGTGTTTTGTTAGTCGAAAAAGAAGATCAATTGTATTTAGGAATGCTGACCGTTTCTCCTGAATTGCAAAATAGCGGTCTGGGTAAAAAATTATTACAACAGGCTGAAATTCATGCTTTGGCAGTAGGTTTACCCAAAATTGTAATGACAGTTATCTCCGTTCGAGAAGAATTGATCGCCTGGTACAAACGTCATGGTTATATTGATACCGGAAAAAGAGAAGCCTTTCCGGCAAGCGATGTCCATATTCCCATTAGCCATCAGCCGTTGGAATTTATTGTACTACAGAAAAATATCGGATAACTTCTGTTATTTTAATACGCAGTTTCGATTGTATTTCCACTTTTCTATTGCTTCTCTTGGCTTTCGTTTAGAGTAAAAAAAATCACAAAACCAGTTCTTCAAACAGGCGTTGGGTGGTTTTTTCTAAATCATCGCAAAGACCCGGATGCGGTCTGGAGGTTTGAATAGCCGAACTCCTCAGTGCTGTTAACCATCGAAAACGGGAAGGCAAATCAAATTGTGCAATGGGTCCACCCTGCTTGGTTCCATGTGCTATTTGCTGGAAAGCCTCCAGATTTAACCCCAGTTGTTCCAAATCTAATTCTCCGGAAAACAATCGTAATTTCAATTTCTCAATTGTATATATAACCTTTATAAACTTTGCTTTTTTACAAAAGAGAATAATGCCCACATTGAGGAATTCTTCGCGTTCTACCCTTGGCACCACCCGAATTACGGCATATTCATATAAGTGCTTTTCTTGCATTTTGTGCTTCGTTTATAAAAATTTCGGAATGGTTTAATCGCATCAATAAAAACTGAAGATACACTTCTCTTACTTCTTCAGGGCTTTGGTCAGTGTCTTCCCAGTCCAGCCATTCCAAAGGAATAAGATTTACAATAGATTGCAATGTTTCTGTTGTTAAGATAGATTTGAATAAGGCATCAGCTTCCTCTAACATCGATGCTTGCGGTAATAAAACATGGTCTTTTATAAGTGCAAACGGACTTTGAGCATGTTTTTCCCAATTGGTCCAGGAATGATGAAAATAGAAAGAAGCTCCATGATCAATCAACCACAGTTCTTTATGCCAAACCAACATATTAGTATTCCTGAAGGTACGATCCACATTAGTAATATAGGCATCCAACCATACAATTTGTGAGGCCATTTTAGGATCAACAACAGTGACCACAGGATCATAATTGATGGCTCCAGACAAAAAATGCAAGGCTAAATTGAGTCCTTGGCTCCCCTTCAATAAATCTTGAATCTCTTCGTCGGCTTCCATGCGTCCAAAAGCCTCGTCCAGATTAGCATAGACCAATTCAGGAATTTGCAATTTCAATACGCGCGCAATTTCCCCGCCTATCAATTCGGCAATTAAGGCTTTTACGCCATGACCGGCACCTTTAAATTTTAAAACATATTTAAAATCATCATCGGCTTCGGCCAATGCAGGTAAAGAACCTCCTTCCCTCAAAGGGCTGATGTATCTTGTGACATTTACGGTTCGCAGCTGCGGTATATTTCCCATACTCTAACTATTAATTGCGCTTTTAAAAGCTGTACAAACTTACAAATAACTGTGATGAATCGTATCGCATTTATTCTTATTTCCTACTATTGTCCAAACTCAAAAAAGCTTTCCCAATATTCGAAATAATATCCGAAGCGATAAAAGACTGATAGCCTGTCTCTGGCAAAGCGATATCTGCCGTTAATCCATGGAGGTAGACGCCCAAAATTGCCGCCTGAATCGGTTCATAGGACTGCGCCAATAAACTGCTGATTATTCCCGTTAACACATCCCCGCTTCCGGCTGTGGCCAAAGCGGCATTGCCTGTAGTATTTTGATAAATCGTTTCTCCGTCAATAATATGCGTGGGCGCGCCTTTCATCACCACAATTAAATTGTATTCTTTGGAAAAAGCAATTGTTTTTTGAAACTTTTCTTCCTCCGAAGTCCATTTTCCTATTAATCGTTCCAGTTCTTTAGGATGCGGTGTCAGTATCGTTTTTGAAACCAATAAAGACAACCAAGACTTATTTTGAGACAAAATATTCAACGCATCGGCATCCATAATTAGTGGAATTTTGTTGTTTTCTAGAAATTCATGCACCGCCTTTTGAGTAGCCTCATCCTGCCCTATTCCGGGACCTATGCCAATGGCTTGCGGTTGTATTTCGAAAGCTATTTTTGAAATGTACTTTTCCTCCATATCTGTTAGCACCATCACTTCGGGGATAGCAATTTGTATAATTTCATAGCCACACTTGGGAACAAAAGCCGTTACCAGACCGCAACCGCTTTTGATAGCAGCCTTAGAGGCTAGCACCGCTGCCCCTATTTTCCCATAACTTCCCGCAATAAGCAACGCATGGCCTTGAATTCCTTTGTGCGTATGCTGCGCTATGGTTTTATAATGTTTTAAAATTTCTTTCAGATCAATAGGTATGGGAAGCATCATGGACTTTTATCTTGGATTGCTATAAAATTACGACATTAAATGAAAAAAAAACTTGCCTAGAGTCAAATCACCCCATTTGACAGAAATAACATTCCATTTGCCTTAATGAAAACCAACATTATTTCTTACAAAACGGGATAGTATTTTTGCTGTTCTTTTAAAAAAAGCTACTTTAGTGAGCTAAATTGAACTTCCCATACAAACCTATTAAACAATCGTATGAAAAAAACACTATTTTTATTAATCATGGTTGGCTATTTCAATACTTCTTTTGCCCAACAAAATAGTTCACAGCCAAAAGATTCAAAAGGAACAGCTAAAGAGAATAATTCGTCTTCCAATCTCGTTTTTAATCCGGACCAAAATGTGGTCACCGAGCACGCCACAACCATAAAAGGCCAAAAAGTTCCTTACAAAGCCACCACCGGAACAATGCCCGTTTGGGACGAAGAAGGAAAGGCCATTGCAGGATTGTTTTACACCTATTATGAGCGATCTGATGTTAAAGATCGTGCTGCTCGTCCTTTAGTTATTTCCTTCAATGGCGGTCCGGGTTCCGCTTCGGTTTGGATGCATATTGCTTATACCGGACCAACACTTTTAAATATCGACGACGAAGGCTATCCTTTACAACCTTATGGCATCAAAGAAAACCCTTATTCTATTCTGGATGTTGCTGATATTGTTTTTGTAAATCCAGTAAACACAGGATATTCGAGAGCAACGAGTAAAGACATTCCAAAGTCTACTTTTTTTGGTGTAAATGCTGACATTAAATATCTAGCCGATTGGATTAGCGGATTTGTAACACGCAATAATCGTTGGGCTTCGCCAAAATACCTTATTGGCGAAAGCTATGGTACCACCCGTGTTTCCGGTCTTGCTCTTGAATTGCAAAACAGCCAATGGATGTACCTTAACGGAGTCATATTGGTATCCCCTACAACCTTAGGAATAAATCGTGGAGTTGCTGCTGATGCTGCTCTTAAACTGCCTTATTTTGCCGCTACAGCCTGGTATCACAAAATGTTGGCTGCCGATTTGCAGAATAAAGAGTTGACAGCGATGTTACCTGAAGTGGAAGATTTTACCCTCAATGAACTGCTACCCGCTTTAAGCAAAGGAGGTTCTCTTGATGAAGCAAAAAGAAAAGAAATTGCGGCAAAAATAGCGCGTTATTCCGGACTTTCAGAAAAAGTGGTATTACAAAACAATCTTAATGTTCCTTATAATTATTTTTGGAAAGAGCTTTTGCGAGATCAGGGTTACACTGTAGGAAGACTAGATTCACGCTACAAGGGTATTGACCGCAAGGACGCAGGAGACCGTCCTGATTTTAATGCAGAACTCACTTCCTGGTTGCATTCCTTCACGCCAGCCATCAATATGTACCTTCGTAATAATTTAAATTATAAAACCGATTTCAAATACAATATGTTTGGTCCGGTCCATCCTTGGGACAATTCCAATGATTCAAGCGGTGAAAACCTACGCCAAGCCATGGCACAAAATCCATATTTGAATGTAATGGTTCAGGCAGGTTATTATGATGGAGCCTGTGATTATTTTAATTCGAAATACAATTTATGGCAAATGGATCCAAGTGGAAAACTAAAAGAAAGAATGAGCTGGAAAGGATACCAAAGCGGACATATGATGTATCTAAGAAAACAAGATTTGGAAACCGCCAATGAGGACATCCGGATTTTTATCAAACAATCCCTTCCTAAAAATAATCAACCGGCAAAATACTAAAATCATTACAAACTAATCTTAAAAGACAAATAATACCCTAGGGTTTTATTTGTCTTTTTTGCATTTAAAAACGATCCTAATTACAAAATTAAAGCACTCGCTTTCTTTTTAATTTTCAACAAAAAACAAAACCTCATAGAAGTCAAACAGTTAGCTAACACGCTTAATAAAAATCAAAAAGGCTACAAATCACGCATTCAACCACAGAATAACGAAATCGTTTGAATCTGTTTCTTTTTGCCTTTGCCACTCCATAAAAAATCAATAAATTAGCCACTTTAAATTTTATTATAAAAACACATGAAAAATACTGCGCTTACGCACATACACGAAAGTCTGGGAGCCAAAATGCTTCCGTTTGCCGGATACAATATGCCTATTTCATACGAAGGGGTGAATGCTGAACACGAAACAGTGCGTAATGCCGTAGGTGTTTTTGATGTTTCACACATGGGTGAATTCTTGATTTCGGGACCAAATGCATTGGCTTTGATTCAAAAAGTTTGTTCTAATGATGCTTCTACGTTGGCAATCGGCCGAGCGCAATATTCTTGTCTGCCTAACAATGATGGTGGTATTGTAGACGATTTAATCATCTATAAAATGAAAGACGAAGAGTATTTATTAGTAGTAAATGCTTCGAATATTGACAAAGACTGGGAATGGATTTCGGCTCATAATGATTTAGGAGTGGATATGAAAAATCTTTCTGACGACTATTCTTTATTAGCCATTCAAGGCCCAAAAGCAGTTGAATCGATGCAAGCTTTATCATCTATTGATTTGGCTTCAATCCCTTACTATCATTTTGAAGTAGCTGATTTTGCAGGAATTGACAATGTAATTATTTCGGCAACAGGCTATACCGGTTCAGGAGGTTTTGAAATTTATTGCAAAAATGACGAGGTAGAACAAATCTGGAATAAGGTTTTTGAAGCAGGAGCTGCCTATGGAATCAAACCAATCGGTTTGGCTGCGCGTGATACCTTGCGTCTGGAAATGGGCTTCTGTTTGTATGGAAACGACATCAGTGACACCACTTCGCCACTTGAAGCAGGATTGGGCTGGATTACTAAATTCACCAAAGAATTCACCAATTCTGAAAATTTGAAAAAACAAAAAGAAGCCGGTGTTAGCCGAAAACTTATTGCTTTTGAAATGCAGGAACGTGCTGTACCAAGACATGATTACGAAATTGTAGACGCTACTGGAGCCGTAATTGGGATTGTAACTTCGGGAACCATGTCACCCTCTATGGGCAAAGGAATTGGTTTGGGTTACGTAACTGTGGCAAACAGCGCTGTTGATAGCGATATCTTCATCCGAATCAGAAAAAATGATGTTGCTGCCAAAGTAGTAAAATTACCTTTTTACAAGAAATAATTATAGGGTTCACAGTCAAAAAATTATACTTTTTTTAAGCCGTTTTTTTCGAAAAAAGGCTTAATTTTAAGTGCAATTGATGATGGAGGACTCATGAGAAAGCATGCACTGATAGTAGTTTTTTCAACATTTTCGGTCTTTGCCCAAAATGATGCTGAAACGTGTGAAATTCTTTCTAAAATAAATACGCTTATTCAAAGCGAGCACATAAATCCAAAACCGATAGACGACAGCCTATCGGTTTTTGTGTTTGATCACTTGATTAATGAACTCGATCCTTCCAGAAACATTTTCCTGAAATCAGAGTACGAAACCCTTTCTCAAAAATACCGTTTCCATATTGACGATTTTATCAATGCTAAAAATTGCTCTTTCCTGTCAGAAATCATATCGGTATACAAAAAGGATCTTTCAAGAAATAAATCCATTTTAGAAAAAATAAACAACCTAGACATTGATTATGAACTCAAAGATACGGTTCGATTTTACCAGAAATACTTCCCTTTTTACCTGCAAGAGCATCAAGTAGAAAAAGTGTTGATTAAAAAAATAAGATACCAAGTCCTAAATGAAATTGTCTCAAAACACAAGGATTTAGACTCTATAAAAACAAATTTTAAAACCTTGGAATTCGCTTCCAAAAAAATAATTATTGAAAATGAACTCTGCAAAATAAATACCGCATTGCAAAATGAAACCAATTATGATGAAAACATATTCAATTATTTTTGCAATTATTTTGACCCACACACCAGCTATTTCAACATCAATGCTAAGTCTAGTTTTGTGGCTTCCTTATCAAAAGAACATCTTTCGCTGGGAATGAATGTGAGTTTGAACGAAAAAAACGAGATCATCATCAATGAACTGAATCCAAGGGGTCCTGCTTTTCAAACGGGTAAAATAAAAAAAGGAGACCAAATTGTTTCCATTTCGAATTTAAAAGAAAAGATAGATGTTTCTTGTGCTACGCTGGATTTAATTTCGAACATGATTACATCAGATACCAACACGAAAATAAAATTGACCCTCAAAAGAACTCCCAGTAAAATTTTTGATGTATTGGTAGAAAAACAATTGCTGAAAGATGAGGGAAATACGGTTTACAGCTTTGTCGTTGAACATGAAAACGAAAAGTTTGGTTATATAAAAATCCCTAGTTTTTACACCGATTATGACGGAAACAGTGGAAAAGGTTGCGCCGAAGATGCTGCCTTGGAAGCCTTAAAGTTACAGAAAGACAACATCAAAGGACTGATTATCGATCTGACTGATAACGGAGGTGGCTCTATTGACGAAGCCATTAAACTGGCAGGAATGCTGATTGATTCGGGGCCAATTTCAATCATAATTGACAATAAAAAAGTCCCGATGGCTATAAATGATCCTTATGAAGGGATGATTTATAAAGACCCCATTGTTATACTCATAAACAGTAATTCGGCTTCGGCAAGCGAATTCTTTGCTTCAATAATGCAAGACTATAATAGAGCTTTACTGATAGGAGCTTCCACCATAGGCAAAGCAAGCATGCAAACCATACTTCCATTAGAAAAAGATAAGGACACTATTTTTCTAAAACTAACTATCAACAAATTTTATAGAATAACCGGAAAAAGTAATCAGGCGGTAGGAATTATTCCTGATGTCCACCTTCCTGAACTATTTGAAACAATCTATACTAAGGAAACAGACAGTCACACTGCTCTTAAAAATGACAGTCTAGCAGTGAATTTGGAATTCAAACCGTATTCAGACGATACTTTCGTTCGAAAAATCGCAAAAGAAAGCACCGAAAGAGTAGCTGCCAATTCTTATTTTAACGAAATAAAAAGCCTCAACTTAAAATTAGAGAACATCCTTAAGAAATCAAAACCACTAATGCCACTAACAATTGATGCTTTTTTTAAAGAGAGAAAAGAACTGAATTGCCTGTGGGAAGATATTCATGCGCTGGATTCTAAAACAAATGGTCTGGACATTCACAATTCAAACTTGAATCAATTTCTGCTGACGCTTTATCCTTTGGAAAAAACAAGCAACCAATTCCAACTGGAAACTCTTAAAAAAAATCATTATCTCCATGAGGCAATTACCATATTAGAGGATTATAATAGTCTAAAATGAAGTCTCGAGCCAATTATCGGTCTCTTTTCGCAAAAAGAAGATAATTTGATTTTGGTAAAAAAAACTAATAACCGTATTTTTGCGATTCAAAATAACAAATTAGAAATGGGAAGAGCATTTGAATTCAGAAAAGGTAGAAAAATGAAACGTTGGTCAGCAATGGCTAAAGCATTTACCAGAATTGGAAAAGATATCGTAATGGCTGTTAAGGAAGGCGGACCTAATCCAGATGCCAACTCCAGATTGAGAGCCGTTATTCAAAATGCAAAGGCTGCCAACATGCCTAAAGATAATGTAGAACGTGCAATTAAAAAAGCAACCGATAAAGATACTGCCAACTACAAGGAAGTTCTTTTTGAAGGCTATGCACCGCACGGTATTGCGCTTTTAATTGAAACCGCTACAGACAACAATAACAGGACTGTTGCCAATGTTAGAAGTTATTTTAACAAATGTAATGGAACTATGGGAACACAGGGTTCAGTAGAATTCATGTTTGATCATACCTGTAATTTCAGAATTCCCGCCACCGGAATAGATCCTGAAGAGTTAGAATTAGAATTAATCGATTTTGGTGCTGAAGAGGTTTTTGAAGACGAAGATGGAATCCTGATTTACGCTCCTTTTAACAGTTTTGGAACCATCCAAAAAGAGCTAGAGAACAGAGGACTGGAAATTCTTTCTTCCGGATTTGAAAGAATTCCTCAAATCACTAAAAAACTAACAGAAGCTGAAATGGCCGATGTAGAAAAATTGATTGAGAAAATGGAAGAAGACGATGATGTAATGAATGTGTATCACACCATGGAAGAAGCTTAATATATTTCTTTTTATAAAAACAAAAAACTCCAGTTATGCTGGAGTTTTTTATTAGACATCCATTAACTAAAAAAGACAATTATGTTATTTCTCGTCCTTAGCATTTTATGCAGCGTAACGGTAGGAATTATTTTTAAATTTTCTCGAAATTATAAGACAAACGTTCCACAGATTATAAGCTGGAATTATGTTGTTGCTTTATTACTTTGTTATATCTCGTTTCAGCCCAATTTAAAAGAAATAGATGCTACTGCGCCTTGGCATATCTATATCGCACTTGGTGTCTTACTTCCTGCCGTATTTCTTTTTTTGGCTTTATCCATAAAACAAATGGGGATTGCAAAAACCGATGCCGCCCAACGCCTGTCATTATTTATACCCCTATTAGCGGCTTGGTTGTTATTTGGCGAAGCTTTCAGTCCACTTAAAATTATCGCTTTTTGTATCGCCTTAGTAGCCTTATTACTTATTTTATCTAAAAAGGAAGAAAATACAAATAATAAGTGGATTTATCCAGCGACGGTATTAGTTGGTTTTGGAATTATAGACATACTGTTCAAACAGATTTCCTTATTCACCAGCCTGCCTTATACCAGTTCTTTATTTGTTATCTTTTGTTTGGCATTGCTACTGATGACAATCGTACTAATCTATGAAGTGCTATTCAAAAAAGGACAATTCAACAAGGTAAATTTTATTTTTGGCGCCTTAGTAGGCGTTTTTAACTTTGGCAATATCCTTTTTTACTTAAAGGCTCATAAAGCGTTTTCCGAAAACCCTTCAACCGTTTTTGCAGCAATGAATATGGGAGTTATTATTCTGGGGAGTTTTGCAGGTATTTTTTTGTTTAAAGAAAAATTGAGTATAAAAAATTATTTGGGTTTAGTATTGGCTTTAATAGCAATCGTATTAATTGTGGTCACGCAAATTTATATCTGATGTATATATCTTCAAGAAAGTGAACATAAATCCTTATTTCACAGTAAGAACAAAATACAAATACAAAAAAAACTCCAGATTCCTCTGGAGTTTTTTATTATAGCTAAAAATAGAATCCTCTATTTTATAAGTTCGATTTTTTGAGCTTCTTCTTCATTAACGCTGTCAAAGAACCCTTGTTCATTCATCCAGTCATCACTAAATACTTTGCTCATATAACGCGAACCGTGATCAGGGAATATCGCAATAACATTGCTGTTTTCGTCAAATTCTCCTTCTTCGGCATATTGCTTTATAGCTTGTAAAACGGCACCCGAAGTATAACCTACAAACAATCCTTCTTTTCTTGTAATTTCTCTTGCAGAATGAGCACTTTCCTCATCTGTTACTTTCATGAACTTATCGATCATGTCAAAATCTGTAGCCGATGGAATTAAATTTTTACCTAAACCTTCTATTCTGTATGGGTAAATTTCGTCGTTATCAAATTCTCTTGTCTCATGGTATTTTTTCAATACAGAACCAAAAGCATCCACTCCAAGCACTCTAATATTAGGATTTTGCTCTTTCAGGAACTTTGCCGTTCCAGAAATCGTTCCTCCAGTTCCACTACAAGCGATAAGATGGGTAATTTTTCCGTTAGTCTGCTTCCAAATTTCCGGTCCGGTTGATTTATAATGCGCATCAATATTCAACTGATTAAAATATTGATTGATATACACAGAACCTTTAGTTTCTTCGTGCAATCTTTTGGCAACATTATAATAAGAACGTTCATCATCGGCAGAGACATGGGCAGGGCACACATAGACTTTGGCACCTAAACTGCGAAGCATGTCAATTTTATCTTTAGAAGATTTTGAGCTCACAGCCAGAATGCAGCTATATCCTTTGATAATACTTACCATTGCTAAACTAAAACCGGTATTTCCTGATGTAGTTTCTATAATGGTATCTCCTGGCGATAATATCCCTTTTTTTTCTGCCTCTTCAATAATATATAATGCGATTCTATCTTTTGAGGAATGTCCCGGATTAAAAGCTTCTACCTTGGCATAGAAATTACCTTCTAACTTTTCGGTGACTTTATTTAGTCTAATAAGCGGTGTATTACCTATTAATTCTAAAACGTTATTGTAAGCGTTTATTTCTTCTTTCATAAAAAAATAGTTAATCTAAGCCTATTTTATTTGACTTCGATACGTTGCAAATTTAACAAAAAAATCCAATTACTTATTAATTTTCTCTAAATCTAACAAAAAACTAAATTCTTTTGATAGTTCTTTAAGTGCTTCAAATCTCCCGGAAGCCCCGCCATGACCCGCATCCATATTCGTATCCAGATACAAAACATTAGTATCTTTTTTTATCTTTCTCAGTTTAGCCACCCATTTTGCCGGTTCCCAGTATTGCACCTGAGAATCATGAAGTCCTGTAGACACGTACATATTGGGATAATTTTGCTCTTTGACATTGTCATAAGGAGAATAAGATCTCATGTAATCGTAATATTTTTTCTGGTTTGGATTTCCCCATTCGTCATACTCCCCGGTAGTCAAGGGAATTGTATCGTCAAGCATTGTGGTCATAACATCAACAAAAGGAACTTGTGCAATAACTCCTTTATACAATTCCGGTGCCGTATTGACAATAACTCCCATCAATAAACCTCCGGCTGAACCTCCTTCGGCATATAAGTGTTCTGACGAAGTATATTTTTGATTAATTACATATTTAGAACAATCAATAAAGTCTGTAAATGTGTTTTTCTTTTTTAACAGTTTTCCGTCTTCGTACCATTTTCTTCCTAGATCTTCCCCTCCACGAATGTGTGCAATAGCATAAATAAATCCTCGATCTAAAAGAGAAAGCCTTGTTGACGAAAAGTAGGCATCCATTGAATGTCCGTAAGAGCCATAAGCATACAATAATAATGGGTTTTTACCGTCTTTTTTCAGTTCTTTTCTATAAACCATAGAAATAGGCACTTTGGTTCCATCAGCGGCTGTAGCCCAAACGCGTTCTTCGGTATAATTATCCTTATTGAATTTTCCTCCTAAAACCTGCTGTTCTTTTTTGATTTCTTTTTCTTTAGTTTTCATGTTAAAATCAATAACCGAGGCTGGTGTCGCCATCGATTGATAACCGTAACGCAAAATATCAGTATCAAAATCTACATTGGTTGTGGTATAGGCAGTATAGGTTTCACTTTCAAAAGGCAAGTAATATTCTACATCTCCATTCCAAGGTTTTATTCGAATTCTATTCAAACCATTACTACGCTCAGAAATCACTAAGAAGTCCCTAAAAATATCAATATCTTCCAAAAGAACATCTTCGCGATGCATAATTACTTCTTCCCAATTTTCAACTGAAGTAGCTGTTTCGAGCGTCTTCATTAATTTAAAGTTTGTCGCTTTGTCTTTATTGGTTACAATGTAAAAACTGTCTCCAAAAAAAGAAATACTATATTCCAGTCCACGTTTTCTTTTTTGAAAAACTTTGAATTTACCATCAGGATTATCGGCCAATAAAGTCCTAAACTCTGTTGTCAAGGTACTTGAAGAACTGATTAAAATGTATTTTTTTGATTTTTCTTTTCCAACGCCTACATCATAAGTTTCGTCTTTTTCAAAATAAACCAATTCATCTTTTGCTGTTTCTTCTCCTAATTTATGTTTGAAAACCTTATCCGAACGCAAGGTTTTTTCATCTTGTCGGGTATAAAAAATAGTTTTGTTATCATTAGCCCAGGTCGAACTTCCTGTAACATTTTCGATCTTATCTGCTAGAATTTCTCCAGTAAAAAGATTTTTAACATGTAAAGTATAAATTCTTCTGCCCACTAAATCCAAAGCATAGGTCGCATATTGATTGTCTACACTGATACTCAATCCGCTTAATTTAAAATACTTGTGTCCTTTAGCCAGTTCATTGCAATCAAACATGATTTCTTCTTTGGCCGAAAGACTCTCCTTTTTTCTGGAATAGATTGGATAATCCTTTCCTTTTTCAAAACGGGTAATGTAGTAATATCCGTTATAGAGGTAAGGAACTGATTCGTCATCTTCCTTAATCCTCGCTTTCATTTCCTCAAACAATTCTTTTTGAAAATCTTTAGTATGAGCAGTCATTTTTTGATAATACTCATTCTCTTTATTCAGATAATCAATAACCTCCGGATTTTCTCTGTCCTTCAACCAAAAATAATCATCTATTCTTACATCTCCGAACTTCTCTAACTTTGTAGGTATAATTTTAGCAACTGGCGGCTGTATTTTTTCTGTCATTTGTTGTGCTTTCATATTTGTAAATGAAGTTACAAAAATAACACAAAGACAGTGTAAAACGATTGGATTTTTCATCTAATAAATTGATTATTGCATCAAATATAGTAATTTCGTACTCCAATAATTTAAAAAACAGCAAAATGGATTTAATGGGAATGATGGGTAAATTAAAAGAAACCCAAAATAAAATCGAAGAAACAAAAAAACGTTTGGATACGGTATTGGTTGACGAACAAAGTACGGACGGTTTATTAAAAATAACCATAACTGCCAACAGAAAAATTAAGGCGATCACAATTGCCGATGAGTTGATGGAAGACAAAGAACAACTGGAAGATTATATGATTTTGGTCTTAAACAAAGCCATCGAAAAAGCCACAAAAGTAAACGAAGCTGAACTTGATGCCGTTGCCAAAATGGATATGCCAATGATTCCAGGCATGGATAATTTATTCAAATAAAAAAAAGGTTTAAAGTTTTAGACAATCCTAAAACTTTAAACCTCTTTTTAAAAAATTCTTTAAGTTACCACACTATTTTCTGCAATGTTTCCAGCACATAAGTATGCATTACTTCTCTGTAATCAAGATGTGTTACAATTCTAAGTTTGCCATGCCCCATAGAACTTATAGAGATATTCTTTTGTTTTAATTTTTCAATCAAAAGTTGGTCACTGTATTGGGAAGCCAATGAAAAAATTAAAATATTAGTTTCAACCGGCTCAACAGTCGCAACCCAACTTGATTTACGCAGTACTTCGGCCAATTCCTTTGCTCTTCTGTGATCTTCGGCCAGACGTTCTAAATTATGATTTAAAGCATAAATTCCTGCGGCAGCAAGATAACCTACTTGCCTCATCCCTCCTCCTAGTATTTTTCGCACTCTTAAAGCACGATGAATCGTTGCTTTATCTCCTAAAAGCATAGAACCTATTGGAGCGCCAAGTCCTTTGGAAAAACAAACAGAAATAGTATCGAAAATTGCTCCAAAAGATTTAGGATTTTGTTTTTTGGCAATCAAAGCATTCCAAATTCGGGCGCCATCCATGTGAAACTTCAGATTATTGGCCACACAGACTTCTTTTATCTTTTGCAAATCCTCTATTTCATAACAGGCTCCGCCTCCTTTATTGGTCGTGTTTTCGACACATACCAAACTTGTTAACGGGCTGTGATAAAATTCAGGGTCATTTATCGCTGCCGCCACTTGTTCTGCGGTAATCATTCCCCTGTTTCCATCCAGTAAACAACAGGAAACCCCACTATTAAAAGACACACCGCCACCTTCGTAATGATACACATGCGCATATTTATCGGCTATCAATTGTTCCCCAGGCTGGGTATGCAATTTAATGGCCGCTTGATTAGCCATAGTCCCTGATGGAAAAAATAATCCTGCCTCCATTCCAAACATTTCAGCAACTCTTGCTTCCAATTCTATAACGGTAGGATCTTGTTTGTATACATCATCACCCACTTGAGCATTAAACATGTACTGCAACATTTCATATGTTGGTTTGGTAATCGTATCACTAACTAAATTTATCTCCATCTATATTTTTTATTTTAAATCAAAACAAGTTCCGCTTGTTCTTAAGCAAAAAATTTTCTTACTTTTGCTTGACAAAATTACATAATTTATGACAACTACCGAACAAATTAAAGGTATTGTGGAGCGCCTTGGTGCGTTGAGGAGGTATCTTTGACGTTGATGCCAAACTAATTGAAATTTCTAACGAGGAAGAAAAAACTTTTGCTCCGGATTTTTGGAATAACACCAAAGAAGCTGAATTAATTGTAAAAAACCTTCGAAACAAGAAAAAATGGATCGAAGATTACAATAAAGCAGTCGAAATGACTGATGAATTGCAATTGGCCTATGAATTTTACCGAGAGGGAGAACTTACGGCAGAAGAACTGGACGAACAATATAAACGCACCGAAAATCATATTGAAGCCATTGAATTCAAGAATATGCTTTCGGATGAAGGAGATACCTTAAGTGCTGTATTACAAATAACAGCCGGTGCCGGCGGAACTGAAAGTTGTGACTGGGCATCGATGCTAATGCGTATGTACATGATGTGGGGCGAAAAATATGGCTTCAAAATAAAAGAATTAAACTTTCAAGCAGGAGATGTAGCAGGAATAAAAACTGTAACTCTTGAATTTGAAGGCGATTATTCCTTTGGTTATTTAAAAGGAGAAAACGGCGTACACCGATTGGTGCGTATTTCCCCTTTTGACAGCAATGCCAAACGCCATACTTCGTTTGCTTCCGTTTATGTGTATCCGCTTGTGGATGACAGCATCGAAATTGACATAAATCCTGCCGATATTGAAATTACAACTTCAAGGTCCAGTGGTGCCGGAGGGCAAAATGTAAATAAGGTGGAAACCAAAGTCCAATTATTTCATAAGCCTACCGGAATTCAAATTCAATGCTCGGAAACCCGTTCTCAACAGGACAACAGGCAACGCGCCATGCAAATGTTACGTTCTCAATTATACGAAATTGAGCTAAAAAAGAAACAAGCACAACGCGCTGATATCGAAGCCGGCAAAATGAAAATAGAATGGGGGTCCCAGATCAGAAATTATGTCATGCAGCCCTATAAACTGGTCAAAGATGTCCGTACGGGCTATGAAACCAGTAATGTTGATGGTGTGATGAATGGCGAAATTGACGAATTCCTTAAAGCCTATCTGATGATGATGGGACAGAAAGAAGAAGAATAGAATGATTCTTACTAAAAACTATAATCCTACAGCAAGCAAAAAGCTATACTGTAGGATTTTTTTGTTTACTATTTAAAGTTAATCGGAAAATTCAGGATAATGTTTTAGGATTATTTTTTTTGTGAATTTGCCGATAAAACACCTGTTTATAATCCCTCAGAAACCACCATAGCGGTCAAAAACATTCCCTTTTATCAATCCATATACAGTATATTTATTTCAAAAAAAATAACAATAACATTTTATTGTTGTTAAAGAATCTGCAAATGTTAGGAATTACAAGTCTAAATCATTTTATTTGAAAAATATTAAACTTCAAATTCAACAAATACTTAATGAAATCCTATTCAGTCCAACAAATCAACGAAGTCCTTAAAGGTACCATTTTAGGTCATACACAACAATCTATAACTGCACCCGAGCAATTAGAAGTTGCCATGGAAACTGAAATTTCATTTATTGGAAACAAGAAATACGAAAAACTTTGGTCAGCTTCCAAAGCTTGTGTGGCGGTTGTGAACGAGGATATTTCAATCGAACCAGGAGAGAACAGAGCTTTTATAAAAGTTAAAAATGCGGATTTGGCCATGTCTCAAGTACTGACTCTTTTTGCACATCCCATGCCAGAATTCTACATCGATATTCATCCAACGGCAGTTGTAGATAAAACGGCAATTATTGGAGTTGGATCAAAAATTGGTGCAGGATCGTATATTGGCCCAAGAGTTAAAATAGGCGAAAACTCTATTATTTATCCTAATGTGACTATTTTGGATGAATCTACCATAGGAAAAAACAGTGTAATTTGGTCCGGGACCGTAGTCAGAGAGCGTTGCCACATCGGTAATGATTGTATCATTCATCCCAATGCGACTATTGGCGCCGATGGATTTGGTTTTCGTCCTTGTCCCGAAAGAGGCTTGGTCAAAATACCACAAATAGGAAATGTAATTATTGGCAACGGAGTTGAGATTGGTGCTAATTCCTGCGTAGATAGAGGAAAATTCAGCTCTACAATAATTGGTGATGGTTGCAAAATAGACAATTTAGTCCAAATAGGTCATAACAGTAAACTAGGCCGTTTTTGTATTATGGCCGGAAGCAGCGGACTGGCTGGTTCAGTTACTTTAGGAAACGGAGTAATTATAGGTGGTAGTGCTTCTATTAAAGACCACGCTACATTAGGAGATGGCGCCGTTGTGGGTGCGGGTTCCGGAGTCACTTGCGATGTTCCTGCCGGTAAAACAGTATTGGGCTATCCAGCTGTAGAAGCGCGAGACGCCTTAAAACAATGGGCTATCTTAAAAAGATTAGTCAACGATTCAAAAAAGTAATCCTCATTATTTATAAATCAAACAAAAAAAGAAAACAGAAATAAACAACTGTTTTCTTTTTTTGTTTTTGAACTAATACGAAGAAATATATAATTCCATTTCTAAACTAAATAATACCATCAAATATTTCGAAGGATTTCGTATTTTAGCCATCTATTTTCTTACAAACATTACAGTATCATGGATTTAAACTTCAATAAAAACGAAGATCACAATAAACTTTTATTATCCCAATTAAAGAAAAACTTTTCCAAAGTAAAACTAGGAGGCGGTGAAAAAAGAATTGAAAAATTGCATGCCGAAGGCAAAATGACTGCACGCGAACGAATTGACTACTTATTGGATCCCCATGCTGAATGCATAGAGATTGGAGCATTTGTAGGAGAAGGAATGTATGCTGAGCACGGCGGTTGCCCTTCAGGAGGTGTGGTCGTAAAAATAGGCTATATCAAAGGAAAACAGTGTATTGTAGTTGCTAATGATGCAACGGTAAAAGCTGGAGCCTGGTTCCCAATTACTGCTAAGAAAAACCTGAGAGCTCAAGAAATTGCGATGGAAAACAGACTACCTATAATTTATTTGGTAGACAGTGCAGGCGTTTATTTGCCATTACAGGACGAAATATTTCCTGACAAAGAACATTTTGGACGCATTTTCAGAAATAATGCCCAAATGAGTAGTATGGGAATTACCCAAATTTCCGCTATTATGGGCAGTTGTGTTGCCGGTGGTGCTTATTTGCCCATCATGAGTGACGAAGCCATTATTGTCGATAAAACAGGAAGCATTTTCTTAGCAGGAAGTTATTTGGTCAAAGCAGCTATTGGTGAAACAATAGACAACGAAACCTTAGGCGGAGCGACAACTCATTGTGAAATTTCAGGAGTTACAGATTATAAGGCCAAAGATGACAAAGATGCTTTGGATAAAATAAAAAATATCGTTGATAAAATTGGTGATTTTGATACAGCCGGTTACAGCAGGCTAAAACCTGAAAAACCAGCTTTGGATGAAAAAGACATCTATGGTATCTTACCTAAAGCCCGTAATGAACAATACGACATGATGGAAATCATCAATCGTCTGGTGGACAATTCAGAGTTTGAAGCTTATAAAGACGGCTATGGCCAAACTATAATCACCGGTTATGCCAGGATTGACGGGTGGGCAGTAGGAATTGTTGCCAATCAACGAAAAGTAGTAAAAACCAAAAAAGGCGAAATGCAATTTGGCGGTGTAATCTATTCGGATAGCGCTGATAAAGCCACCCGTTTTATTGCTAATTGCAACCAAAAGAAAATCCCATTGGTATTCCTCCAAGACGTTACCGGTTTTATGGTAGGGTCGAAATCAGAACAAGGCGGAATCATAAAAGACGGTGCTAAAATGGTGAATGCTGTAAGTAATTCGGTGGTACCTAAGTTTACGGTTATCGTAGGAAATTCATACGGTGCCGGAAATTACGCCATGTGCGGTAAGGCTTATGACCCAAGATTAATCTTTGCATGGCCAAGTGCCGAGCTTGCGGTTATGGGAGGAACACAAGCCGCCAAAGTATTGGCACAAATTGAAGCTTCATCTCTTAAAGCCAAAGGAGAACAAGTGGATGAAGCTAAAGAAGCCGAATTATTTGCTAAAATAAAGGCCCGATACGACGAGCAAGTTTCTCCTTATTACGCAGCCTCTCGATTATGGACTGATGCCATTATTGATCCTCTAGATACCCGAACATGGATTTCGATGGGAATAGAAGCCGCAAACCATGCACCTATTGAAAAAAAATTCAACTTGGGTGTAATTCAGGTTTAACAAGCATTTTTTTACATACTATTTCTGCCTCCGTTTTTCACTAGTTTTATTTACTATCAGTGAAAAATGGAGCTGGAAATAGCTAGCTGATTAACATTAGAAAAACTTCCTGGTTCTATTTGTTTTCTGTAAATTCATTTTCACCCTATTTATTCTCTTTTTTGTTAAAAGTAACGGCAATCCCTTTCCTGTTAAAAAAAAACCTCCAAAAAAAAGACTGTTTAACACTCATTAACAACTACTTACGTTTATTTTTTTCTTATCTTTATTAGTAATTAACAGACCTATAAAAACTAAACCAATCCGCTCTTTAACAACCTCTTACACTCGATTTATACGGAAAATTAAAACTGCTCAGAATGAATAATTAATACCTAAAATCAAATGAAAACTACATCAATTATATCTGTGATTATGATGCTGCTAGTTTTTCAATTAAGCTACTCACAACAAACAGCTAACAAAGAAAACAGTTTCGAAAAGAATAAATCCATTTTGATGGAAGCTGGTATCAATGTATCGCTGCCGGTTCATATTCAAATGTTTCGAACACATAGATATGCTGTTGGACTCAATTTTAGAGCCTTTAAAAAAATATCTTCAAAAACAGAGATTGGTCTTAAACTAGATTATGATTATCGGTTTGCTCGAAAAATTCCCGACACTACAGATACCGTAAAAGAAAAGGCTTCTCATCGTAACTTTAGCCTAATTGCCCTTAAAGCAAATGTCCAATTTAATTTTAATCACGATTGGTTTTTTGGTGCTGAAACAGGAGTTGGATATGCCCTTTCTGATGCAAACGGTGCCATAGGGCTTGGTTTTGTTTCTGAATATGACGGTAATGCCAAATTTGGTTCCTGCTCCGGATTGTACATTGGTAAATATTTATCAATTGGTCAGAAACATAATAATTTAGAAGCGTCCATGAATCTGACTAATTTCCTTCTTAAAGGTCATGCCGAAAATTCTCTTGGTTTACGGCTTAATTATTGCTTCAACAAATAAAAACTTTGGTTTAATTCGACAACACAAAAAATAACTTTTGATTTAGCTATCCAAATCAAAAAATGAAATGAGTTTATCATTTTTAAAACAAGAACAATCTTATTTATTTAAAAATCACTAACTTAGTACAACCATTTTAAAATCGAAGCGATATGAATACTGTAAAAGAATTAAATAAGTGGGCAAACTCGCACACTTATTTTACTTTAGATTTAGTACGAATTGCACTTGGCGTATTTTTGTTTGTAAAAGGAATCACATTTATTACAAACATTCAATACTTAGCCGATTTGATATCTCCAATTGATAAAATTGGAGGAGGAATGTTTATGGTTCATTATATTGCTCCTGCTCATATGATCGGGGGAATAATGATTGTTTTTGGATTGCTGACCCGATGGGCTATTATTGCACAATTACCTATATTAATTGGAGCAATTATTGTCAATTTCATGGGAGAAATGCACTCGCAAAATTTATTATTGGCAATAGCTGTTCTAGCAGTTTGCGTGTTTTTTCTATTTTATGGAAGTGGGAAACATTCGGCTGATTATTATTTTAAGATGCAGAAATAATCTAATAAAAAAGAGGTTGCCATTTCACAAGCAACCTCTTTTTTATTTTACTAATCCGTATGAATACTCTCCAGAATCTCTTTCCGTTTTATTTTCCCATTTTGAGTCTCATTAAATACTGGAATATAAAACACCTCCTTGGGCTTTTCATATTTATCTAAACTCTTAAAAACAGCTTTACTTAAATCCTTTTGCTCTCCTTCTATTACCAAAACTAATTTCTCTCCTAAAACAGCATCTGTAATTCCTCCAACAAAAAAACGGGAATGAATTTCGGCAGCTAATTTTTCTTCAATTTGTTCCGGTATCAACTTGACCCCTCCGCTATTAACAACGTTATCGATACGTCCTAAAAAAACAAATTGATTTTCGCTAATGATTTCCACAAGATCATTGGTAACTATAGCTTCATTTGATATTTTCAAAGCTTCAATTACCAAGCAATTCTTATCATTCTGAGAAATTTTAACATTCGGTAAAACAGAAAAAGCTTTCTCCCCTACTTTCTTTGCAGCAATATGAGTGATTGTTTCTGTCATTCCATAAGTCTCGTAAACTGCTGTTTTTGTATTTAGCAATTTTTTTTCGAGAGATTTACTCATTTTGGCACCGCCAACAATTATCTTCTTCACGTTTTTTAATTCCTTTAAAGAATTTTCTACTTGTAAAGGAACCATTGCTACAAAATCATATTTAGTGACATTATGCAATATCGGAAAGGAACTTGGAGCGACATAATCGAGATCAAGACCTAAAACGATGCTCCGTACCAGCATCATTTTGCCGGCAATATATTTAGTAGGTAAACAACACAGGGCTTTATCGCCTGGAGTCAATTCGAAAAAACTCCCCGTAGCCAAAGCTGAATCGATCATTGCTTGTTTACTTATTCTGATATTTTTAGGAATACCTGTTGTCCCTGATGTTTGCAAATTTATATAGCTTTTCGCATCAAACCAGTCTAACAAAAACTCTCCAGTTGTTTGTTCTGATTCGTCTCCTTCCTTGATAAAGCAATAAGCGGCCTCACATAATTCCTCTTTATTCATTGGAAATCCATTCAGCTTAAAAAAACTGTTCACATTATTATAATTCAATTCATTCATGTTGTTAGGAATTCATTAGTGATTATTACTATCCTGTTGCATTTCAATTTTCCCGCTCAGTTTTTCTTTCCAGTTGGTCCATTGGTATTTTCTACTAAAGATATATAAAAGTATCGGGTAAATTATAACCACTGGCATAATTATATCAATACCTGCCTGTGGCTCAGAAATATCCTTAAAAACAGAATGCGTTTGAAACGCAGACCAATCTGAAGTAACTAATAAGGCGCCAATCAAATTATTAGCGGCATGAAAGCCCAAAGCCAGTTCCATTCCTTCATCCATTAAAGTGATAATTCCAAGAAAAAATCCCGTTCCTATATAATAAACAAAAATAATATTTCCCATTTTTGAGACTTCCGGATTAGACAAATGCATGGCTCCAAAAACAACTGAAGTAACCACCAATGGAACCCATTTATTCTTGGCCAAATTAGCAAAACCCTGCATCAAATACCCTCTAAAAACATATTCCTCGGTGCTGGTTTGAATAGGAATTAGCAACACACCAATCAGTACTAATATCGCAAAAGGCAGCGGCTTAAAATTAAATACTAAGCTATCAGGACTCATGAAATACATTACCAAAGTGGAAACAATCATAAAACCAGCCCAAATTGAAAAAGAAAAAAATACTCTTCCCCAATCCACTTCTTTTCTTGATGTGGTTACCGAAAGTAGCGTTTGCTTGTGCCAATAACGCACTACAAACACAATTCCCAACATAGCAAAAGCAAAAGATATTAAAATCAGGAATAAAGTCAAATTAGGCTCAAAAAACTGCATCATTTGTTCATTATCCAAAGGATAAGCTTTCCCTTTAGAAATTGTTTCATAAAAAATGGCTCCCAATAAAGGAACTTGACCTACAATTGAAGCCGTAAAAATCAATGCTAAACCCACTAAATACCTCCAAAACCTATTTTCTGGATTTACACCTTGTTCTATAAACATCTGTTAATATTTGAATTATAATTCTGAAACTTGATTCTCAAAGCCTATTTTTGTTTCTTCTAAATTAGTTTTTTAAATTCAATTTTCTACAATTCTTAAAAAATAAAACCCATGATACAAGTATACCATAATCCGCGTTGCGGAAAATCAAGAAACTGCCTCGCTTTTATGACGCAATCAGGGCTGGACTATGAAGTTATTAATTATTTAGACAATCCTCCAAGTTTTGACGAATTGGTTTCCATTCTAAATAAATTAGATAGCAAACCCTTGGATTTAGTTCGCCAAAAGGAAAAAATATGGATCGAAAATTTCAAAAACAAAGAACTTACTGATTCTGAAATTATTCAAGCGATGGTTTCTCATCCCATTTTGATAGAAAGACCTATTGTAATAAAAGACAATAAAGCAATCATTGGCAGAGACTTAGATCGACTAAATTCATTCCTTTAGAGACCCGATAAATCATTTAACAGAATATTATGATTTAGCCTTTAAACCAATCCCGTTTTTTGTAATCCTACACGCATAATTTTTAATTTAAACTAAAATGAAATACCAGTTAAAGTACTTCTTTTCAATTAGCCTTTTATTTACATTTCTAATGAGCTTTGCCCAGCAAAATGCGCCATCCAAAGAAAGAATAAAAATTACAGGTACCGTTATTGAAAAAATAAGCAAGCAACCTCTAGAATATGCTACGGTAACTTTTATAAATTCAAAAAATCCAAAAGCAATCGCTGGTGGCATCACAAATGCCAAAGGAGAATTTGCAATTGACGTCATATCAGGAGTTTATGACATAAAAATCGAGTTTATTTCTTTTAAACTAAATGAAATCAAGCAAAAAAATCTTCAGTCTAGTACTAATCTAGGTAAAATAGCTTTGGAAGAAGATGCTGCTCAACTTAACGAAGTCATTATCCGTGCCGAGAAATCGACTGTAGAGATTAAACTAGACAAAAAAGTATACAATGTAGGAAACGACCTTATGGTAAAAGGAGGAACTGTTAGTGATGTTTTAGACAATATTCCATCAGTTTCTGTAGATGTCGAAGGAAACGTAAGCCTTCGCGGAAATGAAAATGTTAGGGTACTTATAGACGGAAAACCATCCAATGCCATTAACATAGCCGAGGCTTTGCGATTAATTCCTGCCGATGCCATTGATAAAGTAGAAGTTATTACAAATCCATCTGCCCGATATGATGCCGAAGGTGGTGGAGGTTTATTAAATATTATTCTGAAAAAAGGGAAAAACCAAGGCTTAAACGGTACTTTTATTGCCTCAACCGGAATTCCTGACAATCATGGTCTAAGCGGAACATTGAGCTATAAATCTAAGAATTTCAATATTTTCACAACCCAAGGATACAATTACCGCAACAGTCCCGGAAGTGCAATCACTAATTCACGTTATTTAAATTCGGATAATACGACCAAAAATTACGTCAATGAAACAAGAGAAAATGACCGATACAATAAAGGTTATAATGGTAACTTTGGCTTAGAACTATATCTAAATGAAAGCACTTCATGGACTAACATCCTGAACTACCGAAAAAACAAAGGAGATAATGTGGATGATGTTTTTCAAAAAAATTATGATCAAAACTATGTTTATGATTACACCCGTAATCGTACAAATGAAGAAAATAGTGACAGTGAAAATGTTGAATTCTCTACAAATTTTACCAAAAAATTCAAAAAAGACGGTCATAAATTAACCATTGACGGTTCCTTTTCTACTAATAATGATTTAAATGATGCTATAATAACCGATAAAGCTACGAATAGTAACAAGGTTAAATTTGACAATACAATCAATAATCAGGATCAAAACAGGAATTTAATCCAAATGGATTATGTTTTACCTCTTGGAAAAGGAAGTCAGTTTGAAGCCGGTTATCGTGGTGATTTCAGCAAATTGGTTACCGATTATAGAGTGGAAAATGATGGTGTAATCAACACTAATTTTACAAATACATTAGAATACAAAGAGAAAGTAAATGCCATTTACACACAGTATGGTATGAAAATTAATAAATTTTCAGCTCTTTTCGGATTGCGTTTTGAAGACTCAAATATTGATATCAATCAGTTAGCCACAAATGATTTCAATACTAAAAAATACAGCAATTTCTTTCCAAGCGCCTTTTTCACTTATGAAATCTCTGATGAAAGCAGTACCTCTATCAGCTATAGCCGAAGAATCTCGAGACCAAGAGGAAGAATGTTAAATCCATTCAGCAACTTATCCAGTAACATCAATATCTTCACCGGAAATCCAGATTTAAATCCTGCTTTTACAGATGCTATTGATCTTGGTTATATCAAACGTTGGGACAAATTGACTCTTAACACTTCCTTATATGTAAATAAAACAACCGATGTTTTTCAATTTGCTAGAAGAGAATCGGGTGATTTTGTCAACGGAACACCTATTATCATTAGCTCACCAATAAACTTGGCTACTGAATACAGAGCAGGTTATGAATTTACTTTAAATTATTCTCCTTACAAATGGTGGAAACTAAACGGTAATTTCAATTTCTTCAGAAACGAAACCCAAGGTAACTTTGTATATACTGATTTTAACAATCAAGAAATTGTTCAAAATTTTGACAATACCACTACATCATGGTACACTAGAATAACATCAAAAGTAAGCTTGCCTTATAAAATTGACTGGCAAACAAATGCTACTTATAACGGACCGCAAAACTATGCTCAAGGTAGAAGTCTAGGTGTTTTTGCCGCAAACTTAGCCTTTAGCAAAGACATCTTAAAAGACAAAGGAACCTTATCTTTTAACATTAGTGATGTTTTCAATTCCAGAAAAAGAATGATGGACAGCTATCTTGCTGGTGTTGTAGATTCCTATTCTGAAATGCAATGGAGAAAAAGACAATTTAGCCTTTCTTTTACCTATCGTATAAACAAGCAGAAGAATGAAAGAGAAAGACAACCTAAAAATGACAATAACGACAATGGAGGTGACTTTCCAGGATAAACAAAAAAGGACTCGTGAAAACGGGTCCTTTTTTTATACAAACATCTTAATCATTTTCTTTTTAAAGCCAAAGACTTAGATTCAGAATTGTTTAGACCAAAAAAAAAGGACTCGTAAAAACGGATCCTTTTTTTATTAAACAATCAGTTAAACTGATTGTTCTTTCTTTGCTTTCTTTTCCTTGTATCTTTCCCATAAAGCTCCTCCAATCCAATACTGAACGAAACCTACTAAGAAAAACATTAACCAAAATCCTATTGTAAGAATGGTTAAGAAAAGTAAAAAGCCTAAATACTGTGAAAATTCAAACATGTTTTCCGGAATTTTTGAATGTAGCCACAAATGTAAGTTTAATATCTTTTCTTAGCAATAAAAAACCAAATCAATTTTCATAAAATAGTATTTATACGTAAATTTAGATATAATTATAGAGCCATTACCTATTTATCAAAAGTAACTATCAAAAAACAAATCTCATCACTTTGAACAAATAAGCATAAAAATGAAATTCAGAACAGAAAAAGACACCATGGGAGAAGTGCAGGTACCCGCAGAAAAATTCTGGGGCGCACAGACAGAACGTTCCAGAAACAATTTCAAAATAGGACCAGTCGCTTCGATGCCAAAAGAGATTATCGAAGGTTTTGCTTTTCTCAAGAAAGCGGCCGCTTATACAAATTGTGATTTGGGTGTTTTATCCATCGAAAAACGCGATGCTATTGCAGCCGTTTGCGAAGAAATTTTAGAAGGAAAACTAGACGATCAATTCCCATTAGTTATTTGGCAAACCGGTTCAGGAACCCAAAGTAACATGAACATAAACGAAGTCATTGCCAATAGAGCTCAGGTATTAAAAGGGTTTGCCATTGGTGAAGGCGAACAATTTATCAAAGCCAATGACGATGTAAACAAGTCCCAATCGTCTAACGATACTTTCCCTACCGCTATGCATATCGCCTCTTACAAAGCAGTGGTAGAAGTTACGATTCCCGGAGTCGAAAGATTGAGGGACACTTTGCAAAAAAAAGCTATCCAATTCAACACTGTTGTAAAAATAGGCCGCACACATTTAATGGATGCCACTCCCCTTACTTTGGGTCAAGAACTTTCCGGTTATGTCTCCCAATTAAATCATGGCCTAAAAGCGGTCAAAAACACCTTATCTCATTTATCTGAACTGGCTTTGGGAGGAACAGCCGTAGGCACGGGATTAAATACTCCCGAAGGATACGGCCTCAAAGTGGCCCAATATATTGCTGAATTTACAGGCCATCCCTTTGTCACTGCCGAGAATAAGTTTGAAGCTCTCGCGGCTCACGATGCCATAGTGGAAACTCATGGCGCTTTAAAGCAATTGGCCGTTTCATTAAATAAAATCGCCAATGATATCCGCATGTTAGCTTCTGGACCCCGATCAGGAATTGGTGAAATCATTATTCCCGAAAACGAACCCGGTTCCTCTATCATGCCAGGGAAAGTAAATCCTACCCAATGTGAAGCCTTGACTATGGTTTGTGCCCAAGTTATAGGCAATGACGTAGCAATTACCGTCGGCGGAATGCAAGGGCATTATGAATTGAATGTTTTCAAACCGCTAATGGCAGCCAACTTTCTCCAATCGGCACAATTATTAGGCGATGCCTGCGTATCATTTGACGAACATTGCGCCCAAGGCATCGAACCAAACTACAAAAGAATCAAAGAACTGGTTGATAACTCATTGATGCTGGTTACGGCTTTAAATACTAAAATTGGCTATTATAAATCGGCCGAAATTGCTCAAACGGCTCACAAAAACGGAACAACATTAAAAGAAGAAGCCGTGCGCTTAGGCTATGTCACGCCCGAGGATTTTGACGTTTGGGTAAAACCAGAAGATATGGTTTAAAATAGCTCTGGGTCATGAGTTATGGGTTATGAGTTATGGGTTATGAGTTATGGGTTATAAATTGAAAACCCTGTAATGTTTTTACATTTGCAGGGTTTTCAATTTATTTTTTTTTTCTTATTTTAAAGTTGCTTACTGTTTGACATTAACAATTCATAATTTACAACTATTTCCCGTCAACATAGTCTTGTAAATAAGCAAATCTAGGGGTAAGTTTTCCTTTTTCGGTCATTTTGGCTCTTTTCAGAATACCATCCTTATCCCCATTAAAAAAGGCTGGAATCACATGTTCCATAAACATTGCGCCAAAGCCTTCACTGGCATCTTTTGGAAGCTCGCAAGGAAGATTATCAACAGCCATCACGACTATAGCGGCTGGATGAAAAACATCCACTTCCCGATTCTCAGAAGGCAAATAACCGTATAATGGTTCAGCAATCGTTGATGACCTCAAAGTACTTGCAATAGGACCATTAACATCGCAGGAAACATCCCCAATAATTTTAATCTTACAATCATTGGCCTGAAGCATTTCTCTGCTAATAATAACCGGCGCCTCATTGGCATAAAAATGACCCGTAATCACTATATCAGAAACCTTTGTGAATCTTTCAAAATCAGAAATATACTCTTTTGGATTATCGTAAAAATCTTTAAAATCCAAAACTCTTCCATCGATACGCTTATTGTAATCCAAAACATCAATTTGGACATAAACGGCTTGTGTATAATTTTTAGTTAAGTAATTTTCAACACTGACCTGTTTGATCTTTATAGCGTCCAGAACTTCTTTTACTCCACTGCCAACTTTTCCTGTTCCGGTAACTACAAATTTAATTGGAGGAAGAACAATTCGTTTTAAATATGAAATTAATTCCTCTTTTCCAGAAAGTGTTTCTGCTTTGGGCAATTTGAACAATTCAAATTTTATCCCAAAAGCACGAATACTATTATAAGCGCCCACAATTCCAGCATAGCGTCCAAAACCTATTAATCTTCTATTTTCGGCATCAATAATCGTTTCGTGATCGTATAAATCGATGTTTTTTTCGAGAATCGCCTGCAGTAACTTCCTGTTGTAAGGTTGCTTTTTAATGGTGTGCGAAAAAAAGAAATAGGCCTTATCAGCCATTAAATATTCTATTGGAACTTCTTTTACTCCAAATAAAACATCACAATCGCTTAAATCTTCAGAAACTTCAATCCCTAAATTACGGTATTGTTCATCGGTAAAAATTCGAATATCAGAGGATTCTACCTTAATCCCAGCTTCCTGATACAGTCCTTTCAATCTTTCTAATTCCTCCGGCGAGAAAACGACTCTTCGGTCAGGCGGATTTTTTCTCTCTTTTATAACTCCGAATTTCATATTCTTCAATAGTATTTATTTATATAACTTTATTATTGATTTTTGTTACAAATATAACATTTTAAATCAAATTTATCTTTCTTTTACTATAAACCTTTATTTGTCAAAAATTATTAAAAGCTGAAGCCCAAAATAATACAAAATCAGCAACAAACTTTAACAAAATACAGCAATAAGCTTTTACTAAAAACACTCCTCAAAAGGGATTGATTCTATATATTTGCCTTTCAGTACCACACCACAATGATTTTTATAAAAAAAACAAATATACTACAAATACTTGTGCTCGCACTAGTATTGTCCTCTTGTGCAAAAGAGAAAAAGAAGGTAGAATTAAGCGATGATAAACTTCCAAAAAGTACATTGCCCAAGATGAAGCCTTTAAACAATGAACTCCCTAAATTAACAGCTCAATATGTTCAATCCAAAAAAAGATCCATTGATTCTTTTTATAGCAAAAACTGGCCAAACAATAGTTTAAATGGCAGTCTTCTCGTGGCAAAAAATGGTCAAATCATTTATGAAAAATACGAAGGCTATACCAATTTTAAAACCAAAAAACCGATTACAGCTACTACTCCCTTGCATTTAGCATCAGTCAGTAAGGTAATTACGGCTGCCGTGATATTAAAATTAATAAATGCAAAAAGAATTGATTTAGATCAAAAGGTAAATACTATTCTAAAGGAATTTCCTTATCCGGATGTTACGATAAAAACACTTCTAAATCATCGAAGCGGCATGAAAAATTATGCTTATTTTGCTGATAAAAAAGAAATTTGGGACCGTCATAACATCCTTACCAATCAAGATATTCTAACTTTAATGGCTACCAAAGACATTGGTTTAGAATCCAAAACAGATACCCGATTCAGTTATTGCAACACCAATTATGCCATGCTGGCATTAATAATTGAAAAAGTGACAAAATTGAGTTATAAAAAAGCAATGGAAGAAATGGTTTTCAAACCTCTAGGAATGAAGGACAGCTTTGTATTCGATTATGAAAACGATAAAGATAGCGTAGTTCCATCTTATAAAGGAAACAAGGTGGAAATTGGCAAAGATTTTTTGGATGCTGTGTATGGCGACAAAAACATCTATTCTACACCGCGAGATTTATTGAAATTTGACCGTGCCAGCAATGCTCCTGATTTCTTAAATCCAAAATTATTGAGCGAAGTATATATGGGATACAGTAACGAGCATAAAGGAATAAAAAATTATGGTTTGGGCATACGTATGATTAATTGGGATACAGGACAAAATTTCTATTTTCATAACGGTTGGTGGCATGGGAATACCTCTTCTTATATTACTTTAAGAAATGAAAAGGTAACTATTATTGCCTTGTCTAATAAATTTACTACAAAAACATATCAAGTTCGGAAATTATCTAGCCTATTTGGAGACTATCCCTTCCGTTTGGATAAAGAGGAATGATTTTTGCAATAGAGTTTAGAGTTCTGCCTAAATTATACCAGTTTTAATTGTATATTTGCAAACTCAAATTCATTTTTGAATTTAAAAAAAGGGGTCGACTGGTTTTGACAGCAAGTCGAATTGAGAAGTAAGCACGTCGAGCATTGAGACCTTGCTCGTAAATATAAGATCTTACCATTTTAAACGGCGAAAATAACTACGCTTTAGCTGCATAATCCGAATTATAGTAAGATTACGCCACGTTCCTATCAGATAGGAAAGCTGGATTCTCCTTGAAAGCCTTGGTTTGTGGCGGTCAATACAGGGGAACCGTAAAAATAAACCTAGATTTCCATAAGCTTCGGGTGGATTTCGAAATTAAGAAGATAAGTAGTGTGTGGCTGTTTCTGGCCTAGCGCACTATCGAAAATCCAATCAGGAAATAAACGTGTAGAAAGCCTTTTAGTTGCTTGTTTGGACCCGGGTTCGATTCCCGGCGACTCCACAAAAAAACCTTGTAAAATTGATTACAAGGTTTTTTTTTATTTCTTTCTAAACTTTAGACAAAGACTAAAATCCTATATTATCAGCCGAATTGATAAAGCTACAACTAGCACACTCTCTACGCATGTCTTTTGACTGTCTGAATGTATACTTGAGATAAAATTGATGCGATGATGGAGCAAATTTCCCTAAGTTAGTTGTAGAATAATCATAAGCGTAACCAGCCTGAAAATCTTTAAGCATGTTCATTCCTACAATCCCAGTAATCGCTGAATCCCAACGATAAGAAGCTCCAAAACGGAATTTTTCCTGAAATTCAAAATTTAAAGCCAAATCTATTGCCAAAGGTGCTCCTGCAACTGCCTTAGCCAGTATCGAAGGCTTAAACAGCAATTCATCATTCAATGGCATTTGATATCCTGTTGAAAAATAAATATGAGGCCTTGTAGTGACAGTCGCTACTTTAACGGTAGGATTGTAGTTTTCTTTAATAAAATTAGGAGTAGATAAACTTACAAACCAACTTGGGGTATTGAACAAAAAACCAACACCAACTCGGGGAGATACTTTATTCTCAATATTATTTTCAAAACTATAATCGCCCATATCTTTGATATCAAGAAGTGAGTAATCAACATTTAACAAATTAAAACCTCCCTTAAGACCAAAAGTAAACATGTTTAAATCGTCAATAAAAATGGTATAGGAATAGTCTGCCGTTACAACTAATTCCTCCGTTATTCCAAGCTTATCACTAATGACATTAAAACCGGTTCCCATGTTCAACGTCAGAGGAATATTGACATTGAGGTTCTTACTTTCCGGAGCACCATCCAGTCCTACAAACTGTGTTCGGTGTATCAACAATACACTTCCATCAAAAAAACCGGCAAATGCAGGGTTAAAACTTGACATGTTAAGTTTATAGTCTGAAAACTGTACATCTTGCTGAGCATTTGCAGAAAATAAAGTAAAAATAAATACTAAGACTACTATATAATTGAATTTCATAAGCTCTTTTTAGCTAATATATTATTGGTTTAAATATAAAAATCCTGCTTTTGTTGTACAGTTTCCTCCATGTTGTTATTCTCACAATAAAAAATCATCTTTTCAATCATCATTCACCGCTATAAGGTTATACGCCACCGTATCGAAACAGCAGACAACAACCTCAACCTCTAGCCATTTTTCGCTGTCACAATACTTTCCTGAATAAGCAGCATACTATTTTTGTTTATCCTCTAATACCGTGGATGCACTTAGAGCGATACCTCTTGTAACTGTTTCATACCGGATAAGCTCTGGTTCATTTGTAATAAATCTGTAATTATATACTCTTTTTTCTCTACAAAAATACTGTATTTTATTACAACTTATGATAAGTAGCTTTAATAATATTAGCCCCAATAACACAACTGCATTGGTATGTTTAAACGCCAAAAAAAGTTTTGAAAGAAAATTTAAGTTATTATTTTGAAATTCCAGTTGTATTTCGTTTTCCCAAAAAAAATCCAATCAAAATTTGATAGTCGCAATAATCTTTTACGATGTCTGTCCTTATTAATTTTTAAGCTTCCGTTAACACTTTCCTCCATTTATTGATAAAAAAAATACAAACATTTAACTTTCAGCTATTTGCACAGCATTAATTTATTTTATTACCTTTGCATTTTAAAAATAAACTGCCTCAAAAAATCAGGAATTAATAAAAAAATGTTTTTATCAATTCTCAAAATCAAATAGAAATCGTCCATACAAACAGATAATAATGAGAAGAATACCTTTTATATTAATCTCAATCGGGCTATTATTTTTAAGTGTCAAAATTTTCTCGAAAGATTTTGAAACTGGTACTTTGACCTATCTAGAGTCTGACAATTCAACAGTAGAAAAACTGCTGCAACAAGTAAATTCAATAAAGAAATTAGTCCGTAATAACCCCAATTACAATGAAGAAATTGCCTTTTTCATTGATATGAAAATCATGTCTGGAAAAAACAGATTTTTTATTTATGATTTAAAAAATGACAGCATAATTGACCAAGGATTAGTAGCACATGGTTTGGGCTCAAAAATAAAAGAGGATGGTTCTCAAAAATTCAGCAATGAAAATAGTTCTTTCTGCACTGCTCTGGGTAAATATTCCATTGGAAAAAGCTATCAAGGTAAGTTTGGCAAAGCCTACAAATTGTATGGATTAGAAAGCACAAACAATAATGCCTTTAATAGAAACATCGTACTCCATAAATTTGAAAGCGTACCTTATGAAGAGCAGCAAAACCAAATATGCCACAGTTTAGGATGTCCGATGGTTAATGAGAAATACTACAAAAGAATTGAAAAACTAATTGACAATTCTAAAAAGAATATTGTTTTGGATATCTATTATTAGGACAAACAAAATCATCTTTAATTCCCTCCATCACAAAAGAGCTCTGAACATTAAATAAAAGAAAGCTTTTTTACATCCAAGAGATTTCAAAATCAATCCACAGCCACTTTATAGGTAGGATCTTCCATGATGTTAATTTCAATAACTCCTTCGGCGTTTTGTAACAGCTGACGGCAATCGGCGCTTAAATGACGAAGATGGATTTTCTTACCCACTTTGGCATAGCGTTCCGTAATTTTATTTACGGCATCAATAGCGCTCATATCGGAAATTTTACTTTCCTTAAAATCAATGATCACTTCCTGCGGATCATTAGAAACATCAAATTTTTCTGCAAATGCTGCCGTAGATCCAAAGAATAGCGGACCAAATATTTCGTAATGTTTTACCCCTTTGTCATCAATATATTTCCTGGCACGAATGCGTTTGGCACTTTCCCAAGCAAAAACCAAGGCCGAAATAATGACTCCAATTAAAACAGCTAAAGCCAAATTATGAAGTACAACCGTGATTACCGTCACTAATAGCAATACAAAAATATCGTGTTTTGGCATTTTATTGATAATTCGAAAACTAAGCCATTCAAAGGTTCCTATGGCCACCATAATCATCACACCGACCAAAGCCGCAATTGGCAATTTTTCAATTACGGGCGCTGCAAACAAAATAATCACCAGAATCGTTAATGCAGCAACAATACCTGACAGACGAGCTCTGGAACCTGCAGAGAGATTTACCAATGTTTGAGCAATCATAGGACATCCTCCCATACCAAAGAAAAAACCATTCAAAATATTAGCACTTCCCTGAGCAATACATTCGCGATTACCCCTGCCTTTTGTCCCCGTAATCTCATCCACTAAGTTTAAAGTCAACAATCCTTCGGTCAATCCTACCGAGGCCATAATTAAAGCATAAGGAAAAATCAGTTGTAAAGTTTCAAAATTCAAAGGAATTTCAGGAATGTGAAATGGAGGGAATCCACCGCTAATCGATGCGATATCAGCCACTGTTTTAGTCTGAATTCCCAAACCTAAAACTACGATAAAAACGACAATAATAGCCACTAATGAAGCTGGAACAGCTTTGGTTATTTTTGGAAAAAAAATCACAATCGCTATCGTTAATGCCACCAGAGCTACCATAATAAACATTGGATTGCCAGAAAGCCAGACTGACTCTCCATTGATCATTGTTTTGAATTGTTCTAATTGAGACATAAAAATAATAATCGCCAAACCGTTTACAAAACCAAACATCACGGGCTGTGGTACCAAACGTATGAATTTCCCTAATTTAAACAAGCCTACCATTATTTGCAGTACACCTGCCACTGCCACCGCTGCAAAAACATATTCTAAACCATGAGATTTCATCAAAGCAATCAATACGATGACCGTTGCTCCTGCTCCACCGGAAATCAATCCAGGTCGACCTCCAAAAATTGCAGTAACCAAACCCATAATAAAGGCGGCATATAATCCTACCAACGGAGGAAATCCAGCTAAGATCGCAAACGACAATGATTCAGGAATCATAGTCATAGCCACTGTTAAGCCGGCTAAAATTTCTGTTTTGTAATTTACTTTTTGAGCAAAGTCGAATAAATTAAAGTATTGTTTCATTCTTTTTTATAAAATTCATAAAATAATAAGCCGCCGGAAAATTCATGATTCCGAATATGGATAATAAAACCAATAATTATAGAGATAAAAACATAACCAAAGCTTTATTCAAGACGTAGAAACCTGAAAAAATGGATGAATCCCTCTTTTACAAGAATGGCAAATGTAAATCTTTTTAACAGATGTGGAAATAGAAAATTGGAAATACCATAATCTAAGATATCCATTCCATAAAATTAGGAACCAAAGAAAAAACTCCTATCAACATGGAAAAATTTCTGCTTTCAAAACAGAATAACCCTTAACTTAAAATCTACAAAAACATTTAACAAAAAAAATCATAAATCACTACTAAACAATTAATTACAATTAAAATAACAAACTGTTTTATACAATAAAAAAAATAAAATGATTAAATTTACACTAGCGGCTTTAAGAAGTTGAAAACTTACTATTGATTTCTTTCCAAACGCCAAAAACAAGGTAGTCCCCAAATTGCCTAAATGATTTTTCGCCAAACTACAGCATAGCATAGCGAACCACACCAATGTTCGTGTTTTATATCATCTAGTATACGAAATAATAAAAGTACTCTAAAATCATTTCAAAAAAAGGCATGAGACATTTTAAACAAATTCTGTTTTTTAATCAAATTCGCATCACTGACATTGATAAAGTAGGTGGTAAGAATGCTTCTTTGGGAGAAATGTTTAGCCAACTCAGTCCTATGGGAATTAAAGTTCCGGATGGTTTTGCTTTGACAGCCAATGCTTATCGGTTATTCTGCAAAGAAAACAACATAGAAGATGAACTGAATGATTTATTTCTCTCCCTAGATTTAAAAACCAATTCTAACCTTTCAAAAATTGGTCAAAAAGCCCGAGAGATTATTCTGTCTAAAAGCTTACCAGTAACAATTAAAAATGAAATCCTAGAAGCATACCAATGTCTAAGCGAACAGAACGACTTCAAAAATCTTAGTGTCGCTGTACGAAGCAGTGCTACTGCCGAAGATTTACCCTCAGCCAGTTTTGCCGGAAGAATGGAATCCTTTCTAAATATTACCGGAGAAGAACAGCTACTCGATGCCATAATTCACTGTTATGCCTCGTTATTCACGGACCGTGCTATAAAATATCGTCATGACATGGGCTTTTCTAAAATGGATATTGCAATTTCAGTAGGGATTCAGCAAATGGTACGCAGTGACAAAGCGGCTTCCGGCGTAGCATTTACAATCGATCCGGATAGCGGATTCAAAAATACAATCATCATTAACAGCTGTTGGGGGCTTGGGGAAAACATTGTTCAAGGGACTGTAACTCCTGATGAATGGATGGTTTTCAAACCAACTTTGTACAATAAAGACTATAATCCTATTCTAAAAAAACAATGTGGTCGAAAAGAATTTACGATGATTTATACTAAAAATTCAATCGCCAGTTCAGCAGAAAATACAATTAGTAATAAACCAACCCTCAAAGAAAAACAAAATCAATTCTCGTTAAATGACTCTGAAGTAATTCAATTGTCACAATGCTGCGATAGCATCGAAAAGTATTATAATAAACCAATGGATATTGAGTGGGCCAAAGATGGATTAAACAACCAACTTTATATTGTTCAGGCACGTCCTGAAACTATTCATAGCAAATTAAAAAAACAAGTCCAAGAGATTTACAAACTCAAAGAAAAAGGAAAACTAATAACAAAAGGAATTGCATTAGGAGATAAGATAACCTCTGGAAAAGCCCGAATTTTGCATCATCCGAAAGAAGGAAATCAATTATTGGAAGGAGAAATCCTTGTCACAGATTTGACAAATCCAGATTGGGATCCGATTATGAAAAAATCGGCCGCAATCATCACCAATAAAGGTGGACGTACAAGCCATGCAGCCATTGTGGCTCGGGAGTTGGGCACCATAGCTGTTGTAGGGACAGGCAATGCCACCAAAAATATAAAAAACGGTCAGCAAATCACCGTTTGTTGTGCCGAAGGCAAAGAAGGTAAAGTTTATGATGGACAACTCGATTGGGTAATAACCGAACAGGATTTCAGCTTACTTTCCATGCCTAACACAGATCCAATGTTAATTATTTCAGACCCCGAAAGAGCTTTTGAATTGAGTGCTTATCCCAATCAAGGTGTAGGATTAATGCGAATGGAATTTGTCATTTCTAATACAATAAAAATACACCCCCTTGCTTTTTGCGAACCCGATACAATAACAAACAAAACAGTTGCTGCCAAAATAAAAAAAACGATTGGCAACTATACTGACGGTAAAAGTTATTTTATCGATAAACTAGCAGAAGCCGTATCTCATGTCGCAGCCGCTTTTTACCCTAAAGAGGTCATTGTCAGGATGAGCGATTTTAAAAGCAATGAATATGCTAATCTCATCGGTGGTAAATATTTCGAACCTCATGAAGAAAATCCTATGATCGGTTTTCGAGGAGCTTCCCGGTATTACAGTAAATATTATCAAAAAGGTTTCGCTTTGGAATGTGAAGCCATGAAAAAAGTGCGAAACGAGATGGGATTGCTCAATGTAAAACTGATGATTCCTTTTTGCAGGACGATAGAAGAGGCCAAAAAAGTCATTTCAGAAATGGCTAAAAATGGATTAATACAAGGTGAAAACGATTTGGAAGTCTATGTCATGATCGAGATCCCAAGTAATGTGCTGTTAGCGGATGAATTTGCAGACATTTTTGACGGATTTTCCATTGGTTCGAATGACTTAACGCAACTTACCCTTGGTCTAGATCGAGATTCTGAACTGGTAAGCTATTTATTTAATGAAGAAAATTCTGCAGTAAAAACTTTAATAAAAAAAACAATTCAAGCCGCAAAACGAAACAAAATAAAAGTAGGCTTGTGCGGGCAAGCACCTAGCGATATCCCTGAATTTACTCAATTTTTAGTGGAAGAAGGAATTGACAGTATCTCTTTTAATCCCGATGCCATCATTAAAGGAATCAAAAATATTTTGGTAGCAGAAAAACTAAAAGTTTAATAAAATAAATTTCAAATATGATACCATTTAGAAAAATGAATTTAATATGTTTATCAATCCTACTGTTTTTCCTTCAAGGATGTCAGTCACAGGAAAAAAAAACAGAAAAGGACATTGAAGAGTTTCAAAAAAACACTTCCCAACAAACGGATAATGTTTCTTATACCGGCTTAGTCAATTTTAGAAATGCCGCTAAAACAGCCATGCCCGGAGTTGTTAATATCAAAAGCACCTTTAAATCTAGAGTTCCTGACTACGATTATAAAGATCAGGATAATCTTCCAGATCCTTTTAAAGATTTTTTTAAGGACAATCCCTTTTTTAGAGAATTCAAGTTCCAAGACCCAAGATTTCCACAAGGCAACTCTGAACCAATAATTGGTAGTGCTTCGGGAGTGATTCTCACCAATGATGGGTATATTACCACCAATAATCATGTAATAAAAGGGGCTGATGAAATTAATGTCACCTTATTTGACGGGAGGTCCTATCCTGCAAAAATTATTGGTACTGATCCGCTAACAGATCTGGCTCTGCTTAAAATTGAAGAAAAAAATCTTTCTTTTATCCAATTTGGCGATAGCGACATAACAGAAGTTGGAGACTGGGTAGTTGCCGTGGGAAATCCTTTTAATCTGGCCTCGACTGTTACTGCCGGGATTGTAAGCGCCAAAGCCAGAAACATTAATATTCTAAAGGAACAGGGAGCCATTGAATCTTTCATTCAAACTGATGCAGCTGTAAATCCTGGAAACAGCGGTGGCGCTTTAGTAAACCTAGAAGGAAAACTAATCGGTATTAACACCGCTATTGCAACGCCCACAGGAGTCTATGCCGGTTATGCATTTGCCATTCCCGTAGATATTGTAAAAAAAGTTATCAACGATCTTTTAAATTTTGGTTCTGTACAAAGAGGTACTTTAGGCATGAGTATCCGAGACTTAAACAGTAGCTTGGCAAAAGAAATAAATATTAATCGAGCCAACGGAGTCTATGTAGACAGTGTAATGGTTAACGGAGCTGCCAAAGAAGCCGGAATTAGAGCCAAAGATGTCATCATAAGTATCGATAACATTGAAACAGCCACTGCTTCAAAATTACAGGAAATTGTTTCACGAAAACGCCCCGGTGATCCAGTTAAAATCAAACTAATCCGAAATAGTAAAGACGAAAAGGAGTTGACAGTAACACTCAAAAAATATACTTTACAAACACCAACAATAAATACCAACTTACTAAAAGAATTAGGAGTCGAACTCACAGAAATCAATAAAGAAGACCAAAAAAAGAAGTATAATGTGATGAATGGCTTAAAAATCACCAAACTCTATGACGGCAAATTAAAGCGATTGACTGACATACAACCAGGATTTGTGATTACATCGGTAAACAGAAAACCGATAAGCACAGTTAAATCTTTCTTGGAAGCTGTACAAGATCAAGAAGGAGGAATAATGATTGAAGGAAAATATGCCGGAGACCCCACTTTTTACTATTATGCTTTTGGAATGTAAAAGAAATACCAGTAAACAAAATGACTTAGGAAATCTTCCACATTGGAAATAAAAAACAGGAATCATGAAAATACTCGTGTATAGTACCTATGGTTTTGACAAGCCATTCTTAGAAAAAGCAACACATGGCAAACTTGAATTAGTCTATACTGACCAGCCATTAAATGAGAAGACTGTGAATCTTGCCAAAGGTTTTGACGCTATTTCCCTTTTCACTTCAGATTATGCAACTGCCCAAATGTTAGAAAAACTATATACCTATGGCATCAAATACATCGCTTTACGATCAGTAGGCTACGACAATATTGATCTGAAAAAAGCTCGATCACTAGGGATTAAAGTGGCTAATATCCCTAGCTACTCTCCTTATTCTGTTGCAGAGCATGCAACTGCTTTGTTGATGGCATTAAATCGTAAACTTATTCTGGGACAAAAATTAATGCTCATGGGAGATTATCGTTTGGATAATCTGATTGGTTTTGATTTACATGGAAAAACAGTTGGAATTATTGGAACCGGAAAAATAGGTTCTGCATTCGCAAAAATAATGCATGGCTTTGGCTGTAAATTATTGGCTTGTGACCCGAAGGAGAATAAAAAACTGATTCTGGAAACCAATATTACTTATACAACGATAGAACAACTATGTCAAAATTCAGATGTGATTTCGATTCATTGTCCGCTTAATCCTGAAACAAAATTTATGTTGAATAGAAGTCTTTTCAAACAGATGAAAGAAGGCGTTTTTTTTATCAATACCGCCCGTGGTATGATTGTAAATACCGAAGACTTAATAGAAGCATTAAATACCGGAACTATTGCCGCCGCTGGTTTGGACGTATATGAAAAAGAGAAAACAATCTTTTTTCGCAACCACATCAATAAAAAAATCGAGGATAATCTGTTTACAATCCTTCGTTCCCATCCTAATGTATTGATTACAGGACATCAGGGCTTTTTGACCAAAGAAGCTTTACAGGGAATTGCCGTTAGTACCATTGCTAATTTGAATGCTTGGGAATACAATGGCATTTCAGAAAATGAATTGAACTGAAAACAGAATTCCTTTTTTTTCTGCTATTCCAAAGTTTATCCTCTTCAATTGAGAAACAGCTTATTTAGCAGTTCATTTAGACAACCGAGCAATTCTATACCGTATTATTCTTAATTTCAAATTCTTTAGATTCTTAAAAAAATATCGTAAATTAGTACAGCCCTAGACTTTTTTTTCTAAAAACACAATACAAGCTGCTATTTTTTTAATAATTTAAGCTTATTTCATATAATTCTACTATCGAATAGTACTAAATTTAAAAAAAATGAAAGGAACATTCAAACTCGGGAAAATTTCAGGAATTGGTTTATTTATTCATTGGACATTTTCATTACTGATTGCCTTCATCATTTTTATTAATTATCAATCAGGTTATAATGCAATTCAGATTTTTTGGTCTGTGGGATTCATTATGAGTATTTTTATTACTGTTGTTTTACACGAATTAGGGCATGCTTTGGCCGCAAAAAACTTTGGCATCACAACCAAAGACATTACTTTACTTCCCATAGGCGGATTAGCTAGACTGGAAAGACTACCCGAAAAACCTTCAGAGGAATTGATTGTTGCCATTGCCGGACCAATGGTCAACCTTGGTTTAGCCCTAATAACGGGCTTTTTTATTACACTACCAGAAAACCCTGAATTAATGGCCACACAACTATCCGGGGGAATAAATGCACATAATTTTTTTCTTAACTTCTTTATCGTAAATATAGTGCTGGCTGTTTTTAATTTGATTCCAGCTTTCCCCATGGATGGCGGAAGAATTCTCAGAGCATTACTTGCCTTCAAATTCAAAAGACATGTGGCAACTAAAATTGCGGCACGTATTGGGCAACTTTTAGCCGTAGGTTTTATTATTTTAGGTTTTTTTTCGAATCCTTTTCTAATTTTCATAGGATTATTTGTCATAATGGGGGCACAAATGGAGACCGAATATACCGAATCCAAATACATTCTAAAAGGATACAAAGTACGTGATGTGTTAATGAAGCAATACCAATCTATCGATTCCAATGAACCTATAAAAACAGCCGTTGATTTGTTGCTTGATAGCCAATCCAAGATTTTTCTAATTACCGAAAACGGTGAACCCGTTGGAACATTAAACCGAGACCAAATGATATTAGCTCTTTCCCAAAAAGGAGAAAATATCCCTATACATACTGCTATGAATAAAAACCTGATTTTCCTTGACGTAGAAACACTTTTGGAAGACATTTTTGAAATGGTTTTCAGCAATAAATCCAATTTAATGCTTGTCATGGAAAACAATCAATTTATCGGTACTCTGGATACCGAGAATCTTTTAGAATTTCTGTTAATCAAAGAGGTTAAAACCCAAAAAACTTATGCTAACGAGTAATTACATCTCTGAAGCCGAAGAAAGCTTGGAGCTGGTATACAGCGGAACGAATTATTTTTCCCGATTAGAAGAAATCATTCAAAACTCAAAATATGAAATTCACCTGCAATTCTATATTTTCAAAAATGATTCTGCAGGAAAAAAAATTCTGGAAGAACTAAAAAAAGCGGCAGCACGTCATGTAAAAATATACCTTTTGCTGGATGGTTTTGGGTCGTTTACATTTCCAAAAGAGGAAATAAACCATTTAACGCAACTGGGAATACATTTTCGCTTTTTTTCTCCTTTCTTTTCTGCAAACTCATTCTATATGGGTCGAAGATTACACCACAAACTAGTCGTTTGCGATGCTCGTTTGACCTTGATTGGCGGGATTAATATTTCCGAAAATTACTTAGGAACAGCCACAAAAGCGCCTTGGCTAGATTATTCGATACAAATTAACGATTCTAATATTGCTAAAACACTTCAATTGCTTTGCAGGGATTTATTCTTTAAAAAAAGACATCTGTTCCGAAAAAAAATAAAATCTGTTTTTCTGACCCAAGAAGATACCGCCATCAGTATTATTCAAAACGATTGGTTAAAACGAAAAAATGAAATTTATAAAGCCTACATCAACGCTTTTAACAATGCCGAAAAGGAAATAATTATTGTAGGAAGTTATTTTCTTCCGGGCAGAAGGTTAGAAAATGCGCTAAAGAAAGCGGCTAAAAACAACGTGAAAATAAAATTAATATTATCCGGAATTTCAGATATTCCGCTTTCCAGAAGAGCGACCTATCATATTTACTCCTCCCTTCTTAAGAATAATATTGAATTATACGAATGGAATAAAACGATATTACATGGAAAAGCGGCAGTAGTAGATGGTTGTTGGACCACCATTGGTTCATTCAACCTGAACAATCTAAGTTCTTATGGAAGTCTCGAAATAAATGCTGAAATCAAATCGGTCGCTTTTTCAAATACTTATTTGTCACACCTCAACAAAATCATAGCCCAATGTGACAAAATAACACCCAAATCCCTAAAAAAAAGAAACAACATCTCTTCCTATTTAATGAATTGGCTGTCGTATTGGACAGCAAGATTAATCCTTAGTGTAGTTACTTATTTTCCTTATAAAAGATTCAAAAAAATTTATTAAAAATAACTTCTAAAAAAATTAAACCAATCCTAATTTATTGTTTTTTATTTTGTAAATTTATGTTTTAAATTTAAGGTTAAACAACTGAAATTGAATTTATTAAAAACAACACAATATAATTAAAAGTGGATAAAATCACCCATAAAAAGAGAAAAAAAGAAGAATGGATCCAAAAAGATTTGAGAAATAAGATCCCAAAATTGGGCAAGAAAACAGTATATGTTCCATTACAAAATGAATTGCCTTTCTGATTGTTTCTAAAGATTGTGTTAGCTCAGCTAGCGTCGGAGCCGTGAGTCACTGTTCTGTAATTGAATGTTCTTTCAAGCACTGGTTTAAAAGGCTCTACGCAGAGCTCCGAACCTTTTAAACCCGTATTCCTAATGGGAGTGAGTGACTCTAAAAGTCCTCACTCCATTAATGATTCAGACGCTATGGATTTTGTACACTACAAAGACTCTTTTACTAAAGAAGCCCTAAAAATAGGCTACTCACAACAAAATATTCTAAGCTGCCTGGATTATGCCCAGATTTTACTAACTAAAGATGTTCCCGTTATATATAACAGCTCACATCTGGCAGTTTTGGTGGGTTACAAAAAAGAATACCTAAAAAAAGCGGCACATCACACCAAATATTTTTACCGTGATTTCGAAATCACCAAAAAAAACGGCAAGAAAAGGCCCATATCTGAACCTCTGCCGAGTTTAATGGAAATACAACATTGGATTCTTAAAGAAATCCTTTACAAACTCCCCGTGAGTCCTTTTGCCAAAGCATACAGACCCAATATCAGTATTATTGAAAACCTCAAATTCCATAAAAACCAACCCAAGGTATTTACACTGGATTTGGAAAATTTTTTCCCATCCATCAAAATAGAAGCAGTTGAAAGAATATTTACTGAATTGGGCTATTCGAAAAACATCTCTAATTTGCTTGCCCAATTATGTACTCGTGACGGTCGATTGCCACAGGGAGCACCTACAAGCCCCTTTCTCTCCAATCTTATCTTTAAAGATGCCGATCTTATGATCTCTGATTATTGCAAAGAACACAAAATAAGATACACCCGTTATGCCGATGATTTGAGTTTTTCCGGAGATTTTGACGAAAAAAAATTACTCCATAAGGTGACCGAAACCATTGAAAAACTAGACTTTAAAATTAATGCCGCCAAAACCAAACTCATGACTCCTGATAGAAGACAAACTGTGACAGGAATAGTCGTCAATGAAAAACCACAGGTGGTATTCCATAAACGCAATACATTGAGACAAACGATGTATTACATTAAAAAATTTGGCATCGATGAACACCGTGAATTCAAAGAAATTGACCAAACCAATTTCCTTGAACATCTATTAGGCCAAATCAACTTCGTTTTACAAATCAACCCAAAAGACTCTGAATTTATACACTATAAAGCTTTCCTTATTGATCTAAAAAAGAAACAAGATGCGAAAAATATTAAAAGAGGCTTACTTCTGATGTGAAATAAATCCCGCTTAAATGGGAATCAATCGTGCCCCAATTTTTCTAAAATGAAAATGCAAATGAGGAATCAATGCAATGCCAATCATAATAAAAAATATAAAAACTCCCATATAATAATAGTAATCTCTTGCAAACAACATATTAGTGTGATTGGCAACTGCTTTTCCTAATAACTTCTTAGCTAAAACCTTAGCTTTAGTTGCCGAAGCACCTTTGGCAATTGCAGCGTTTTCATATAACTGCAACCTTTTAGCCGATTCTGAATTTAAGGCGGTAACCGTATTTCCCAATTCATGATAATGCACACTACCCTGCCTTAAATTCATAAACGAAACAAGTGCTAAACTTACTGTAAATGCAAAAAATCGGAAAGAAATACCGCTTAATGAAGCCGAAAAGCTTTTTGATTCCGGCACAGCTGTTATCATAAACAACACTATCGAGAGCATTAAGATGCCATTGCCCATTCCTTGAAAAAAAAGAGGCATCAAAATACTTTCTTCATTGGCTTGGGAACCGAAAATAAAGAACATTTGTATATGATACAGCAGCAAAAAAGCGAATCCGGCGAGCCAAATTAGACGCATATTGCGTTTTCCCAAAAGAAATCGAGCCGTTATTCCTATCCCCACTGCAATGCCCAAAGCATTAAAAACCATGATATAAGCATAATGGTATGAATCTAAACTCATTCCGTTAAAAAGAAAGCTATTGGCCACACTAATATCTCCTTTACAAATATAATACAAGATCAAAAGCAGGGCTCCCCTTCTAAAATTTCTGTATTTGTATATTCCTAAATCAATAAACGGCCGTTTACGGTTTTGTTGCATTAAAATAAATGTAGCGAGCAGTATCATAATTGCTCCCATGCAAGTCCAAATGCGAAGGCTCTCAAACCAATTGTAGTATTGTCCATATAAGATAACATAAGCAATCAAGGATAAAAGCGCGCTGTAAATCAAGAAGCTTTTCCAATCTAAATGAAGCAAAGGAAATCTTTTAGTATGCAAACGAAAATTTGTTTTGAGACAAAAAAGCATAAGCACTACTCCGGGAATTTGAAGATAAACAACAGCCAAATACAATACATTATAATCGTAATTCTGAAAAATATAGGCATCTAACAAATAGGCAAAAGCATTTGAACTAAGTAAAGTACCATAAAAAACGGCGTAACCCAATACTCTTGATCTTTCAGAATGAAACTGTGAAAACAGTAAACTAAGCGTAATCCCAATTATCGCAACAGTAACCGCTCCTCCCAAAAACCGCAAAACAAAAAAAAGTGAGGCATTTTGAGTGCCATATAACAGCAGATTAATTGCCGTAAACAGTAATATACTCATCAGAAAGTAGGTCTTAGAAGCAAAATAGCTGAAAAACCTTTTCTCTAATGGGAAAAAACTGGTGATACCTACATAATACAAAACGATCGAATACTGAATATCAGTAGGATCCAGACCATAATAACTGGCGGCACTATTAATGCCTCCTATATAACCTGCCAACATGGATACGGCCGGCAGAATTACCAAAAAGATCATGATTCTAATACCCCATTTTGGTACCCAACTTTTAAATATGGTCGCTGATTGATTCATGTAAATATTATAATTTAGAAATCGATACCTCAGCATTCATTCCCGCACGGAGCATTTTTATTTTTTCTGCTGCATCGGTCAAAAGTATTCGAACAGGAAATCTTTGTACTATTTTGACAAAATTTCCGGTGGCGTTGTCTGGAGGCAAAAGCGAGAATCTGGATCCTGTAGCCGGTGCCAGAGATTGTATTTTCCCGTGAAAAATTTCATTCGAATAGGCATCTACCTTGATTTCTACCTCTTGACCTTCCTGCATATTTGCAATTTGGGTTTCCTTAAAATTAGCCACAATCCATTTCCCCTGATCCTGATCTACGATAAAACCAAGGGTTTGTCCTTTTTGTATCAATTGCCCCACTTGTAAGGTTTTATCACCCATAATTCCATCAGAAGGAGCAGTAATAACGGCATAAGTCAGGTTGAGTTTTATATTATCAACTATCGCTTCTCTTTGCTGTACATTAGCTCTAGCTACCGCCAATTGAGAATCCACATCGTTTATTTTTCCTTTTGCCGTTTTATAAGTATTTTGCATCGCTTTATACTCTGATTTTGCAATTTCAAAACTGGTTTTAACTGCTTCAAAATGCTGTTGTGTAACCGCTTCTTCCGCAAGTAATTTTTTATACCGGTTAAATTCCTGCTCTTGTTGCCACAATTTTGCTCTAGAAGCGGCAATGCTTGCTTCACTAACCGAAGCACCGTTGGTCGTGGTTACAAAATTACTTTCCAGCACTAACAAGGATGCCTTGGCCGCATTCAAAGCCGCTTGGGCTTCCTGCAATTGCATCAGTGTTTCATTTCTATCGATTACCATCAAAGTATCTCCTTTTTGAACTTTTTGATGGTCTCTATATTTAATTTCTTGCACAAAACCTGTGGTACGACTCAGAATGGGATTGATGTATTCTTCGACCTGTGCATCATTAGTTTCTTCGTATCGATACATTCGTATAAGCGCATAAATTCCATATACGAATAAGATAAGTAATACTATAAAAGCGATACTATACGTTATTTTGACAGTAATTCTATCAATGCGTTCATGTTTTTCTATTACTGTAGCCATAATTATAGATCTCCTGTGTGTTTTAAAAGTTGGTAATAATGCAATTGTTCTGCGGTTTTGGCCGAAATAAGTTCAAACTGAGCCTGTAATAGTTGGGTATCTGCATCGAGTAAATCCGTTATCAAAGACAATTGATTAAAATAAGTCTGATTGAGTATACGGTAATTCTCAGTAGCCTGTTTAATATTCAGTTCAAGTTCCTCTATTTTTTCCTGATCCTCCACATAACGCTTATAGGCTGTATTTATAGCTTTTCGCAAATTGTCCTGAACATTTTCCTGGGCCATTTTTTGTTCCTCATATAAAATATTAGCTTCTTCTTCCTTGTGAACATCGTGATAAAGAGACGAAATGGAATAGGATAACTTTACTCCGACAACCCCTAATAAATAAGGTGCGTTTTCATACGGATATAGTTTTATCTGTGGATAGGAATAGCTGTAATCTCCAAACAAGCCAATTCTTGGGAGTTTATCCGCTTTTAAAGCAGCCAAATTTAATTTGCTCAACTCTACCTTTTGCTGGGCGATTTTCTGCAAGGGCGATTTATCGATGGCACTATCAACATAATCCGTGTAACTTAATATTTTATTTTCTTGTTGAAAACCAATAGGATCCGTTGGTTTTAATTTCTGATTATCAGGATCACCCATGAAAATATTTAATTCTTGCATGGCCAGCTGCGCATTATGTCTGATCTCTGTCAGAGAGGTTTTTTGTTTTGACAGCTGCAACTGCGCACGAAGTAAATCACTTTTCAGTACTACTCCTGCACTATGCAATTTCTGAATCAGCCTTAAACGGGCTTCATTCTGATAAACATTCTGCTTTACTAATTTTTCAAATTCTAAAAAAAGCTGCAGTTTCAGATAGGTTTCAGCCACTTGGTAATGAACGGATTCGGTGGTTTCTTCTTCGATGTATCTGGACAACTCTTGCTTTGCCGACTCTTTTTCAATATTTGTTTTAAGCTTGTGACCGTTATAAATATCAAAATAGGCATCAATTGTCGCTCCGTAAATCGAATGGTCTTTTAAGGGGATATAATCCGCATGATGCAAAATGCCATTATTAAAAATGGGAATATTTGCTAATTTTCCATAATTGGCATTAAAACCTATTTCAGGAAGTTGTTTGCTTTTGGCATTTTTGACAGCTTCGGTTCCTGATGCAGTATGTAACTGCTTCATTTTAATTTCCTTGCTGTTAATGGCGGTTTTTTTCCAAGCCTTTTCTAAAGAAATAGGAATACTATCCTGAATAACAACTTGAGCTTTGACCGATACGAGCGCAAATAAGAATAAAGGTAATACTATTTTGTAAGTATTAGAACACATATTGATTTATTAAATTAAGATGTAAAATTGCAGTATATTTTCAAGTCTTATTTTGTCAATTAAGCCATTTATTTGTTAATTTGAGCCAACCTAAAAATTGTCTTATGCTAGCTGCAAAAACGCTTAGTTTTTTAGAAAAAGTAAACCAATATCCAAAGACCACTTTTGTATTTCACAGCAAGATCGAAGAGCGGCTTTTAATGCACAGTCATAACAAGCATCAATTGACCTATGTAGAAGGTGGAGCAGTTTATTTAAAGACTAAGGATAATTCCTATTTCTTACCAGCGAGGCATTTTGTCTGGATTCCGGCGGGAATGGAACATTTCATTGAATTGAAAACATCCATAAGTATGATACGAAATATCTATATTCCTCCGCCTATTTTAAACAGCAACACTTTTTTTTCAAAAATGGGAATTTATCCTGCACCAAATTTGATTCTGGAAATGATTTTATTTACTGAAAATTGGAGCGGCAATATTTTTGAAAAAGAAAAAAACAAATACCAATACATCAGAACATTAGGCAATGTAATTGGCGATATGAGCAAAAATCCATTACCAGTTGTACTGCCCACAACCACAAACGAAAGATTAAGTCCAATTTTAGCGCACATTCATCAAAATCTAAACCAGCCTTTATTATTAAAAAATACAGCAATCCTCTTTGGCTTTAGCAGCCGCAGTCTCTCGCGCTTGTTCAGAACTGATTTAGACATTTCATTCCTGCAATATGTAAAACTCACCCGAATCATTCGCAGCATGGAAAAACTGCTGCAAACTGAAATGTCAATTAGTGAAATCGCTTATGCTTCTGGTTATAACAGTCCAGCTACTTTTAGCAACACTTTTTATAATTTGGTAAAAACAAGACCCGTAGATTTCAGAAAGGCAAATCGGGAAATATCCGGGTAAATCCCACTACTATTACGTATTTCAAAAATCATTTTATATTGCTAAAATGATAGGGAAAAATATTGCTGTAAACAATTAATAATCAACAGAAATAAACTAATTTATTGCCATTTATCAGCTAAAAATTGATTAAATTTGATAATGTAACTAAGTCAAATCAATTTAATATTTTAAATATTAGCTTGATAGCCGTATCAAAATAGGGATAGCATTATAGAAATTAAAAATTAATGCAAAAATGATATGAATGAGATCAAAAAGGTTTTAATCGCAATTGATAATGAACCCTCTTCAGAAAAAGTAGCTTTACATGGTTTTCAATTGGGATCCAGGCTGAACGCTGAAATTGCATTAATCAGCGTTATTGACACCACCATGATTATGACTGAAGGCTCCGTTACTCCAATGGAATTTGCGGAAACCATGAAAAACGAATGCAAAAAAAATCAGCAGCTTTTAGTTGATCATGTATTCAAAGATTATAAAGTCTGGACTTTTGTTGAAGAAGGAAAGCCTCATGAAGTGATATTAAATATGGCTCAAGAATGGGAGGCTGATATAATAGTTTTAGGCACGCATGGAAGGAAGGGAATCTCACATCTGCTTTTAGGCAGCGTAGCTGAAAAGGTATTAAGACATGCCGAAAAACCACTATTCATCATTCCTACTAAGTCATGATAGAAAAGCTGCTTCCCGTTGCACCTCAAAGAGAAGAAACGATCCGCAGATCAATTGTGAAAACGGTCAGTTACCGAGTAGTTATTTTAATTTTAGACTTTGCAAGCATTTATTTATTTACCAGACAAATAAAAATTGCCATCGGTTTTATGATCGTCAGCAATATTTACACCTCCATAGCTTATTTTTTTCATGAGAGAATTTGGGATAGAATAAAATGGGGAAAAATAAAAAACAGCAACCAATAAAAGCTACGAATTGGTAGCCGAAAAATGTTAAAATAAGAATCAAAACCGATAGCAAGCAATAGATACGTTTTCTGAAATTTCATATTCAAAAAATAAATAAAAATGGCATTTATAGACTACTACAAAATATTAGAAGTGGATAAAAAAGCAACGGAAGCCGATATAAAAAAAGCATACCGAAAACTGGCTCGTAAATACCATCCCGACCTAAATCCCAACAATAAGGAAGCCGAAAAAAAATTCAAGGAAATCAATGAGGCCAATGAAGTATTGAGCCATGCCGAAAATCGCAAAAAATACGATGAGTATGGCGAAAACTGGCAGCATGCCGAGGAATTTGAAAAATCAAAAAGACAGCAGCAGCAATATCAAAGCGGCGGTCAACAGGGTGGTTTTGGAGGTTTTGGAGGTGGTGAAGACTATTCCGATTTTTTTGAATCTATGTTTGGAGGACGTGCCTCAAGAGGCGGCGGAGGCCGAAGCCCCCAATACAAAGGCCAGGATTTCAATGCTGAATTGCATCTTAACCTCAAAGACGTATATACCACACACAAACGTACCTTAACCATAAACGGAAAAAACATCCGACTTACCATTCCTGCCGGAGTAGAAAATGGACAAATCATCAAAATAGCCGGTCACGGTGGCGAAGGAGCCGGAGGCGGTCCAAAAGGAGACTTGTACATTACATTTTCCATAGAAAACCACACCGATTTTAAACGAGATAAAGACAATTTATACGAAAATGTAGATTTAGATTTATACATCGCCATTTTAGGAGGCGAGATTACCGTGAATACTTTTGACGGAAAAGTAAAACTCAAAGTCGCTCCAGGCACTCAAAATGGCACCAAAGTAAAACTGAAAGACAAAGGCTTTCCGGTTTATAAAAAAGAAGGACAATTTGGTGATTTATACATCACTTATCAAATAAAAATCCCAAAAAATCTTACTGAAAAAGAAAAAGAATTATTTACTGAACTTTCTAAGTTAAGAACATCATGAATACAGAAAACTTCATTCCCCTAAGCACATTATCTATCCATTATAAAGTGGAACTCACTTTCTTTGATAACCTAAACGAAATAGGATTAATCGAGATTCAAACTATTAATCAAACACAATATGTCCATCAAGATTCTATCTATGAAATTGAAAAAATAATTAGATTACATCAGGAATTAGACGTCAATATTGAAGGTATTGATGTTGTGTTTAATTTACTCCAAAAAATAGATGCCTTGCAAACTGAGTTACTTTTGGTTCGAAACAGATTGCAGCTGTACGAAAATTAAAATCAGAAAATCCTTTTTCGATTTTTTTTCTACAAAGTAAATCACTGAAAATCTTATTTTAAAAACGATTAAAAGCAGCTTCTTTTCTACATAATCCTTTAAATGAAATAAGAATGACTAATGAATTTAATACTTTAAAACTGGTTCAGCTTGGCATTGACACCCAAAAAGAGTTTGTAGTTTTCATGCGAAGAGACTGCCACATCTGTAAATCAGAAGGTTTTGAAGCACACAACAGAGTATTGGTTACCGTAAAAGAAAAATCCATTATTGCTACTTTATACATTATCACTGACGGTATTTTAAAAGTAGGCAAAGCCGGACTTTCAAATAGCGCTTGGATCCAATTGAATGCTGTCGAAGGGGACAAAATCAGCTTTGCACATGTACAACCCGTTGCTTCCATGGGTTGTGTCCGATCTAAAATGTATGGACAGGAACTCAATAAAATAGCATTTCAAAACATTATCAATGACATCGTAAAAGGAGAATATTCTAATATTGAAATTGCCTCTTTTATTACTGCCTGTGCCGGTGATAATCTCAATATACAAGAAATCATCGCACTTACAGAAGCAATGGTAGATTCAGGACAAAAACTAAACTGGATTAATAAGATTGTAGTAGACAAACACTGCGTAGGCGGACTTCCGGGAAACCGCACTACTCCTATCATTGTAGCCATCGTAGCCGAAGCTGGACTCACCATCCCAAAAACATCTTCCCGTGCTATAACATCTCCCGCCGGAACTGCTGACACACTCGAAACCATGACTTCGGTCAATCTGGACATTCAAACAATTAAAAAAGTAGTCGAAAAAGAAAACGGCTGCTTTGTATGGGGAGGTTCCATAAAACTAAGTCCTGCCGACGATATTTTAATTCGAATCGAAAGAGCGCTCGATATCGATGGCGAAGGCCAAATGATCGCATCAGTATTGTCTAAGAAATCAGCAGCCGGCTCCACTCATGTCGTTATTGATATTCCCATTGGCAAAACTGCAAAAGTAAGAACCGAAGAAGATGCCGAGAAATTAAAATATTATTTCACAGTGGTAGGAAAAGCTCTTTCACTTGAAGTAAAAGTACTCCTCACTGATGGTTCACAACCTATAGGCAGAGGAATTGGTCCAGCATTAGAAGCTATGGACGTTTTAAGTGTATTGCGAAACGAAAAAGAGGCACCACAAGATCTAAGAAATAAATCCCTCCTCATTGCTGGCAGTATCATCGACTTGGCAAACAATCAAAAAAATGGAAACGGATACCTATCGGCCGAGAGGATTCTTTCTTCGGGCAGGGCTTATGAAAAATTCATGGCAATTTGTAAAGCACAGGGCGGCTTTAAAGAACCTGTTTTGGGTCCATTCAAAACAGATATTCATGCTGAAAAATCGGGAATTGTTGTCGAAATTGACAATCGCCGACTTGCTAAAATTGCTAAACTTGCCGGAGCTCCTCATGATCCAAAAGCCGGTGTACTACTTCATACGCCTTTGAAAACAAGAATAACCAAGGGAGATATTTTATTCTGTATTTATGCCGAAACAAAAGGTGAATTGAATTATGCCATAGAATATCTGAAAAAGGAACAGGACATCATTCTAATCCAATAAACCAGCATGAAAAAGACATTTTTTATTTTGCCCGGAAATGAAAAACTCGGGGATTTACTTGTCCAAAAAGAAGACGGGGAAAAAGGAAATACAGAAATCCACCAATTTCCAGATGGAGAAACCTATGTCCGAATACTTTCGGATGTTAAAGACAAAGAAGTGGTTTTGATCTGTACACTAAACCAACCCAATTCAAAATTACTGCCAATCTATTTTTTGGCCAAAACGGCGAAAGAATTAGGTGCTAAAAACATTACTCTTGTAGCGCCTTATCTGGCCTATATGCGTCAGGACAAAGTTTTCAATTCCGGAGAAGCAGTAACCTCAACCTATTTTGCCCAACTGATTTCTAGTTTCATAGATACTTTAATCACGATCGATCCGCATTTGCATCGAAGAACTAGCTTATCCGAAATTTATAGTATTCCTACCAGATTAGGACATGCCGCCGATCACATCTCAGTTTGGATCAAAAACAATATCGACAAACCCTTATTAATTGGTCCTGATATCGAAAGCGAACAGTGGGTTTCAGAAGTGGCTAAAAAAGCCAATGCCTCTTACATCATTTTAACAAAAATACGTCATGGCGACAGTGACGTAGCCGTTTCTGCTCCTGCAGTGGAGCAATACAAAGAATATACTCCAGTTCTCGTAGATGACATTATCTCAACAGGGCGCACCATGATTGAAACCATCAACCAATTAAAAATTGCTGGAATGAAACCAGCTGTTTGCATAGGTGTTCACGCCATTTTTAGCGGAAATTCTTATCAGGAAATAAAAAATTCCGGTGTCAAAGAAATCATCAGTTGCAATACTATTCCGCACGAAAGCAATCGTATTGATATAAGCGATTTATTAATCTTGTAAATAAATATATAGACCACTTATTTGAAAATCGCTCAAAACCTCTAAAAATCCTAGGTCCCAAAATTTTATTTCAAACTTAAAATCTCTTATTCGATCGTTTTAGAATCTGTTGACACCGCTTCTTTGCAATAAAAGCAATTGATGTTAATCAGGCTCTATATTTTTTAGTTAAATCAATCAAAAACCAAAGCTCCCCTACAAAACAACTGATAATAAGGAGAATAATCGTATATTTGAGTAGCCTTTTCTTGCTGAAAAAATTAATTCATTAATCTATGAATACTAATTTTAAAATAATAGAAATATTCAAATCTTTCTTACTGGAAATTGGCGAACTCTCATTTTTTGCGAGTCGTTTTTTTAGAGAGGCTTTCAGAAGTCCGATGGAGTTTAAAGAATTCCTTAGACAATGTTACAATATGGGGAATCGTTCCTTATTACTTGTGGCGGTAACAGGTTTCATTATTGGTCTGGTTTTTACTTTACAATCGCGTCCCACACTTTTGGAATTTGGAGCGGTATCTTGGATGCCTTCTATGGTTAGTATTTCTATCATTCGAGAAATAGGTCCCATTATCACAGCATTAATTTGTGCGGGCCGTATTGGTTCCGGAATAGGCGCTGAGCTAGGTTCCATGCGAGTAACAGAGCAAATTGATGCTATGGAAGTGTCCGGAACAAATCCTTTCAAATATTTAGTGGTCACCCGAATTTTAGCTACCACTTTTATGCTTCCCATATTAGTTTTCTTTGGTGATGCTATTGCCCTTTTTGGTTCTTATTTGGTCGAAAATGTCAAAGGAAATGTTTCTTTTTTACTGTATTTCAATAAGGTTTTCAATGCATTGGAATTTGGTGATTTAATCCCTGCAACAATTAAAACCTTCTTTTTTGGATTTGCCATAGGTTTAGTAGGTTGTTTTAAAGGCTATTATTGTAAAAAAGGGACTGCTGGCGTGGGTCTTGCTGCTAATTCAGCCGTTGTATTCACTTCGATGTTGCTCTTTATTATTGACTTTATTGCCGTTTTTGTAACCGATATTTTTTATGATTTATGACTCCTGAAACACCAAATACAAAAGCCATTATAACAATCAAAGATCTGAAAAAGAGCTACGGAGACCATCATGTTTTGAATGGTTTTAATATGGTGCTAAATGAAGGAGAAAACCTGGTCATTATGGGCAAATCCGGCTCGGGTAAATCGGTTATGATCAAATGTCTGGTAGGACTCGAACAGCCGGATAGTGGCTCGATAGAAGTAATGGGCGAGAATATCAACGAACTCAACCGATCCGCATTGGACGAACTTCGAACTGAAATTGGGTTTCTTTTTCAAGGAAGCGCCCTTTATGATTCGATGACCGTCCGAGAGAATCTGGAATTTCCATTGCGCCGTCACACTAAAAAATTTGGAGTGCTAAAAGATACCACTCCGCTAGTGATGGAAGCACTGGAAAACGTAGGCCTAGCCGATACCATAAACCTGATGCCCGAAGAACTATCCGGAGGAATGAAACGCAGGATTGCCCTTGCCAGAACGCTGATTCTCCAACCAAAAATTATTCTCTATGACGAACCTACTACCGGACTAGATCCTATAACCGCCAAAGAAATATTAATCTTAATGAAATCAATCCAGCAAAAATACAATACCTCATCCCTTATCATTACCCATGATGTCGATTGTGCCAGAGTGATATCGAACAGAATGATTTTACTCGTCGATGGAATTAATTATGCCGAAGGCACTTTTAAAGAGCTATCCTCTTCCACAGATCCTAAAATACAGGCTTTCTTTAAATAAACACAGACATGGAAAAAACAACATCGCAAAAAATAAAATTGGGTCTCTTTGTCATTATTGGTCTTATGGTTTTCATTCTCGCCATTTATTTTATTGGTGATAAACAAAAAATGTTTGGAAAAACAACCCATTTGGAAACCGTTTTCAACAATGTAAATGGATTACAAATAGGTAACAATGTACGTTACTCAGGCGTAAACGTTGGAACTGTTCGTGGCATTGAAATGATCAATGACACCAACATCAAAGTAGACATGATCATTGATAAAAATATCTTCAAACACATCAAAAAAGACGCTGTAGCCACCATAGGTTCTGATGGATTAGTAGGAAGTATGATAATAAACATTATACCCGGAAAAGGACTAAAACCGAACGTTGAACCGGGCGATGTTATTCATTCGCAAGACCGCATTAGAACTGATGATATTCTAAATACACTAAGTAAGACCAATCAAAATGCGGCTATTCTTACCGAAAATTTACTTAAAATAACAAACGATATCAATCAAGGAAAAGGCACTGTAGGCCTATTGATCAGTGATATCGAAATGGCTAGAGATTTAAAACAGACCTTACATTATTTAAAAATATCAGGGAAAGAAACCTCTTTATCAGTATCAAATTTAAACAAACTCATCACTTCTTTGGATAATAAGAAAAACGTAATTGGTGTTTTAAAAGATACCGCAGTAGCTGCTAAAATCAAAAATATCATTTTCAATCTAAATCAATCAAGTACCGAAATTGACAAAGTGATTGGGAATCTGAATAAAACTGTTTTGAATATTAAAGACGGGAAAGGTGCCATCAATTATCTTTCGAATGACCCAAATTTAGTTCAGAATATAGACTCTACAATGATTAATATAAATGAAGCCAGCAAACGCCTAAATGAAAATCTGGAGGCATTAAAGCACAACTTCCTGTTCAGAGGCTATTTCAAAAAACAAGAAAAAGCAAAATTAAAAGAACAGAAAAAATAACCATCGTGAAAACCTCAAAATGTTCCTAGTATCCATCCTCAATAGCGATTGAGTCGTGTTTTAAATGCTTTTTAAAGCTTCAATCAATAAATCAACATCTTCTTTTGAGTTGTAATGGCTCATAGAAATTCGCAGACTCGGTTTTTTCAAATCTTCAACAGAAAGCATCTCAGCCAAAACATGAGAAGGCTTGATGCTTCCGCTTTGACAGGCGCTCCCTCTGGAAACAGCAATTCCTTTCATATCCAAATGAAATAAAATCATAGCTGTTTTTTCGGCTGAAAAAGGCAACAGAACATTCACTATGTTGTAAAATCCATCTGGATTTCCATTGATAGAAAAACCTGGGAATTCAACTTCAAGTCTTTCAATCAAATAACTTCTCAAATCAGAAATATGCTTTCTTTCGATCTCTAAATTAGCATAAGCAAGCTCCAGCGCTTTTGCCATTCCAGCAATCTGATGCACGGCTTCGGTACCCGCACGAAGTCCTTTTTCCTGTTCTCCACCATAAAACAAAGGCTGTAAACCTGAGTTTTTTCGAACAAAAGCAAAACCAACACCCTTGGGTCCATGAAATTTATGTGCACTGGAAACCAGAAAATCAACCGCTAGAACCTGTAAATCCAATACTGTTTTTCCAATAGACTGCACGGTATCCGAATGAAATAAAGCCTTGTATTGCTGGCATATTTGCCCTACTCGAGCTAAATCTAGAACGGTTCCAATTTCATTATTCACCTGCATCAGGCTCACTAATGTTTTATGTTCTTGAGAAAGCAACTCCACTAGATTGGTGAGATCAATTTCACCATTTGGCTTAAGGTTCACATAATCCACTTGTATATCAAATTCCTTTTGCAGAGCTTGAATAGTAAACAAAACGGCATGATGTTCTATTTTACTGGTAATAATGCGTTTTACCTTCAAATCCGACACCGCCGAACGAAGAATCCAATTATTGGCTTCCGTTCCGCAGGAGGTAAAAATAATCTCTTGGGCAGAAGCATTAATCGCCTTGGCAATTGATTTTCTGGAAAGCTCCAAAATACTTTTGGCATTACGTCCAAAACTATGTGTTGATGAGGGATTTCCGTAATCATCGGCCATTACTTTTGTCATTTCCCTGATAACTTCGGGACGGATAGCGGTTGTAGAAGCATTATCGAGATATACTTTTTTCATTTTTTGATGATTCAAATTATTTAAAACCCTTCTATTTCTGATGGTGCAATTTTCATTTTTTTAGCAAAAAGTACTCTTTCATTAAAAATCAATACCGAAATAAAAATTAGAAAATAAGAAAACCCTTGTAGAAAACTCACCTCTTCATTGTAAAAAAATATTGCCAATAAAAACCCAATAATAGGGTTGATATAGATCATAATACCCACTGCCGATGAATTAATTCCTTTGAGTGCATACAGATTTAAAAACAAAGGGATAATTGTAAAAAAGAGCACTATAGCAAACAGACAGACATAAAACAGCGGTTCAGTAGGAACTGGTCCGCTAAGTACCGGATAAAACGGCAAAAGAACCAATGCGATAAAAATCAATTGCACTGTCAATACCAAAAATTTATCCATTTGACTGTTTTTTCGCTGACTCACTAAATACATGGCATAAGTAGCTGCGACAATCAAACTATAAAAAATAGACTCAAAATAGTTTATTGACAGCAACACACAACTCAGAGCACTTATCGAAACGGCTAGCCATTGCCATTTACTGAGCCTTTCATTTAATATAAAAAAAGCTAAAACAGTAGTCAAAATTGGACAAATTAAATAGGCTAATGAAGCGGCTTTTACACTAACATTATTCATAACGTAGATAAATACAAACCAGTTTAAAGAGAGAAATACCCCTCCGCCCAAAGTCAACAAAACAACATTTCGCTTCTGTTTAGCATTCATATTTGTAAAATAATTCCAATCTTTCTGGATCACTTTCTTACGAAAAACCAGATTAATCAGTACCATTACAACCACACTAAAGAAAACACGGTAAAACAAAATATCCAAAGAAGAATAATTGTATAAGGGCTTTAAAGCTAAACTAAAAAATCCCCAGATAAAAAAAGCCAAAAATGCGGCTGAATAATATTTATTAAGTCTCATCACCTGTATTAAATTGCCGCAAAGATAATGATTTCTATTCGCTTAAAATGATTAACAGTATTGCTTTACAACAAAGCCCAATCAATACCATTAGTAACTTATTTTGAATTTAATACCTAATGGCGCAGTTAAATTCTATGTTTTTGAATGGAATGCATTTGAAACAAATTAAAAATTCTATTTTTGTTTCAAATATGATAAAAATGAAAAGAGTAGTAAGCCTAATGTTTTTTGCCCTGTTATTAAACAGCTGTGATGATGGAAATTTAATTCAAGAAGATATTAATTTTGAAGATGTTGATACGCAGAACTGCACCACAAATAACATCATCTACAAACTAAAAGAGAAAGAAGCATTGCTTCTCGAAATCCCAAAAAACTACTTCCCTAGTGAACCTTCTCTGGCCAATACACCACTATCTATAGACATCAATAACACAAACCGTGTTGTTTACCGTTTTTACAACGGAATAGTTGCTACTGACAATATATGCGAAACCATCCCTCCCGCTAACCCTATTGTGACGGACCAATGGAATGCTACTGCCGGGAAAATAGAGATTTTTACCACCGCAATCAAAACTGTCAACAACACTGAGAATAGCACTAAAATTTCAGGCTATAATCATAGTATTGTCTTTAAAAATATCACATTTGCCAAAAGCAACGGAACCCAGGTATACGAAACTTTCCCTTTTGGAAACTATGTTACACCAGCGACTCCATTACCTTTCCTTTTTGACAAAACGGTTGAAAAATGCAGCTCGTCTAACCTGATTTATAATTATACTACCAGCGAAGCTTTGACTCTGGATATAGATCCAAATCTAATTGTTAACGAAGTGACCGCAGTAAATACACCTCGTACAGGAGTGATTGGCACTAGCAAAAACATCCTGAAATATCGCTTATTTTCAGGTCTTCTTACCTCAGATTATTTTTGTGCAACCACGACACCTACTACTCCAACAATAAGCCAACAATGGGATGCCGTAGCCGGAATAAGCGGTGTAAACGGAATCATAGAAGTCACCACAACCACTGATGGACCTAACACTTTTAAGCATACCATTATGCTTAAAAAAGTGACTTTAAAGAAAGGCAACAATGATTTTTTATTGGGTGATAATTATCTTTATGGTGATCTGTTAACAACAAATTAAACCGTTATTTTCTTAATAAAAGAAGCCAAAAAAAGTCCCGTTTTACAATTGTAAATCGGGACTTTTTTCAGCTCAATAACCAAGCTTTTATTTGCTGTTTTGTTTGATAAAAACCTCGGTTGCACCTAAGCCATATTTTTGATAATTGGCATCCTGGAAAGCAATATTATCATAACGCCCTAATAAGAAATCCAGCTCTGCTTTTAAGACTCCTTCACCAACTCCGTGTATAAAAACAATCTTAGGGATACGGTTGCGAATAGCAAATTCGATATGTCTTTTTGCCGTTTCCGATTGCAAAGTCAGAATATCATAATTAGACATTCCACGTTTATTGGGAACCAATTTTTCGATGTGTAAATCAAACTCCGGAGCTGATATTTCATTTTTATCTTTGCGTTCTTTGACAAAACTCCTCGGTTTTGGAATCTCTTTTTCCTTCGAAACTTCATCTACATTAATCCTTTTAATAGAATCCATTAAGTTACTGGAAACATTTACTTTAATCAATTCGTTGACAAAAAAAGTCATCACAAATCCTTCCTCCGTTTCTATTGTTACCTCTTTATCTTTTGCTGACAACACCACTCCGTTGATCGCTTCGTCAAGCACTGAAACCCTATCTCCTTTACTAAACATCTTTCTCTTCTTTTTCTTGATTTTTACTTGGTGTTTTAGCACTCAGTCGCATCATACCAAACATAAAAACGACTATGGCCACCACCGTTACATACACATTTTTCTCGGCACTCACCTGCTCAAAAAAAGCAACTAGTATAGCCAGAATCATAATTAGAATTACAATTTTTTTCATTTTATTTTATATCAGATTCCAAAAGTAACAAATTAAAAACAGCCCTCCTTTTTTATTAAAAAGGTTTCTCCTTTTTTTGTAAATTGTCAAAAAATAAATCCATTGAATTTAGAAAAATACATGCTTCCGTGTTTGAGTAAAACCCTCTTCGGAATAGAGTGTTTAGGCTGCGGTTTTCAGAGATCATTATTGTTACTTTTGAAAGGAGAATTTGTTGCTTCTTTTCAAATGTATCCAGCCATTTTCACTTCGTTATTATTCTTGGCTTTTATAGGTTTTCATTTTATTTACAAAGCTGTTTTTTCTCAAAAAACAATTTTCTTCATGGGCATGTTAAATGTGATTTTTATGATTGCGGGTTACATTTACAAACACTACTGATTCCTGTTTTTTGATCAACTAAGTATTCTTTTTTTATACCAAAATAGAAGTACAAATTACTAAGATCGAAACTGGATCCCCAATAAAAATTATTTTTGAATAATATTCCAGTTCTAAGCCGAAATTATTTTCAATTCATTTTATTTTACCATACTAATTTACGGATTTATTAATTATTTAAACCAAAATCAGCATACACCCAAAATCGCTTGATTCCCAGCGAGACAATTGCAATTGTTTCCTCCTAATTCAAAATTGTTCAATATATTTGTTTCGTTTTTCATCAGAAAACAAATCATCATGCTTAAAAACCCTTACAACAATCTGTTTTTTTCAAAACTGCCTGCTTTTACTAAAAGCGACAGCTGTTGTAGATGTCAATAAGCATTCCTTACATCTCGCATTTTCTACTAACAATTCAACCCTATAATCATGACAAAAGATCTGATTATCCAAAATATCGAGTCTTTAAAGAGTCACACGACTATCAATTACGGAATCAAGACAAAAACAGAAGCTTTTACCGAAAAACTATTCTATACCCTATTTGATTCTAATGCCCCCTTAAACGAAAGCATAGAGGAGCTAAAACAGCTATTCAAAGAGATTTCTGTTGTTGCCTGCAAAAAACCCAAAGGAACTTGCGATTCCATTTGGGAGCAATACCTGGAAAAATTACCCGCTGTACTCGAAAATCTCAATCGGGATGCCTTGTATATTTTAGAAAATGATCCCGCTTCTAACAGCATTGAAGAAGTATACCTCGCTTATCCCGGATTTTATGCCATAGCCATCTACAGATTGAGCCATGAATTATACCTTTTAGATTTATTGCTGTTTTCCCGTTTAATGAGCGAATACGCCCATAGAATCACCGGAACAGACATTCACGCTGGTGCAACCATAGCTTCACCTTTCTTTATCGACCATGCAACGGGAATTGTAATAGGAGAAACTGCGGTCATTGAAAAAAACGTCAAAATTTACCAAGGAGTTACTTTAGGAGCTTTAAGCGTCAGCAAAGACATGAAAAATACCAAAAGACATCCTACTGTTGAGAAAAACACCTGTATTTATGCTAATGCCACTATTCTAGGAGGAGAAACCATTATAGGAAAAAACAGCATCATTGGAGGAAACACATGGGTTACCAAATCAATTCCAGCCAAATCAATGGTAACCAATACTACAACTACTGAAGTAAAAATAAAAGAGCTAAAATAAGTATGGAGCCACAAAAATTATTAAACCTGATTGGAAATACTCCGTTGATGGAAACGGTCAATTTGATTAAAAATAAAAAAGTAAAACTTTTATTAAAGCTAGAAGGAAATAATCCTGGAGGTAGCGTAAAAGACCGCGCGGCCTACAATATGATTGCAGCAGCATTAGAAAGAGGAGACATCAAAAAAGGAGACAAACTCATTGAAGCCACCAGTGGCAACACCGGAATTGCCTTGGCCATGATTGCTCAATTATTCAATATCGAAATAGAATTAGTCCTTCCGGAAGATTCGACCAAAGAACGCACCCAAACCATGCGCGCCTATGGAGCCAAAGTGACTTTGACCCCTGCCAAAGAAGGAATTCTTGGTTCCAGAGATTATGCCGATAAAAAAGTAGCCGAAGGCGGTTACATCATGCTAAATCAGTTTGCCAATGAAGACAACTGGAAAGCACATTATAAAACCACAGGACCTGAAATTTGGAACGACACCCACGGAACCGTAACCCATTTTGTTTCGGCGATGGGAACTACAGGAACCATTATGGGAACCTCAACTTATTTGAAAGAGAAAAACGCCAATATCCAAATCATTGGTGCGCAACCTAGCGACGGATCTCAAATTCCGGGAATCAGAAAATGGCCTCAGGAATATTTGCCTAAAATTTTTGATGCCTCAAAAGTAGATCGAATAATGGAAGTGAGCGAAGAAGAAGCTAGAGCCATGACCAAGCGATTAGCGCTCGAAGAAGGTGTATTTGCAGGTATGAGTTCCGGTGGTTCAGTAGCTGCCGCTCTTAAAATTGCCGAAGAAATGGAATCCGGTGTGATTGTAGCTATCATTTGCGATCGCGGTGATCGTTACTTGTCTTCGGATTTATTTGACTAGATTGATTTATAACTTAAAAAGGAAGGCTCATTTTAAAAAATGAGCCTTCCTTTTTATAAATGATAACATGGCAACTATTATTCTAAGCTTGCCACCGAAGTAATATCAGCATTTAGTACTTTAGAAACAGGACAATTTTTTTCGGCCTTGGTCACTAATTCCTGAAAAACACGATCCGAAATTCCTTTTATTGTAGCCTTTACCGTTAGATGAGAACCTATAATGGTTCCTTCGACCAAATTAATAACAGCCTGGGTTTCGATACTCTCAATCTCAAAACCTGCTTCGGTTACATAAGCCGAAAGTTGCATTGTAAAACAGCCGGAATGAGCTGCAGCTATTAACTCCTCAGGATTTGTACCAATCCCCTCTTCAAAACGGGAATGAAATGAATACTGAGTAGCGTTAAGAACCTTGCTTTGTGTAGTAAGCGTTCCTCCTCCTTCTTTAAGAGAACCTTTCCAAATTGCAGTGGCTTTTCTTTTCATAATTTTATCATTTTTTTAGTTTCCTCTAATTTAGTCCTTTTTCAATTAGCTTGACCTTTCCTTCTAAAAAAATAATGATCAATCTGATTTTAGGCTTCCTTAATTTTCATCAACTACAACATAAACATAGCAACTAAACTTGTTCCCAGAAAAAAATTAAGCAAAAACAACAGAAAAAGCGGTTCCTTTATTATTTCCTTCACTCAAGGAGCTCCAATTTCTTAGCGAAAGTGGTTTTAGTTAAAATTTGGGAAATATTTTGTTAGTTTTGTTTCTAAAGCAGCAACAATATAGAAGCTTTAAAAATTTCAATTATAAAGAGCATCTGCTATGAATGAAGACTGGCCTTACTTAAAAAAATACCAACAAGAAAACGCCGAACTCCCGCTTCCTAAACCTGATGAAAACAGAATTGTATTCATGGGAGATTCCATTACCGAATTTTGGAGCAGTATTCAACCCAGTTTTTTTCTAAAACAAAACTGCATCAATCGAGGAATTAGCGGACAGACTACCCCACAAATGCTACTGCGATTTAGAGCCGATGTCATCAATTTAAAACCAAAACTAGTTGTACTTCTCGCCGGCGGCAATGATATTGCCGGAAACACCGGACCTTCAACGCTGAAAATGATTCAAAACAATCTCTTTTCGATGATTGAACTGGCCCAAGTACACCACATCAAGCCTATTCTTTGTTCGGTTTTACCGGCCAATCATTTCTATTGGAAACCAAAGGAAAAACCAGCCGACACGATTATTGCTTTAAACAAAAGCCTACGCCTTTATGCTGAGACAAATAGTATATTATTTGTCGACTATTACTCGCAAATGGTGGATCAAGACAAAGGACTAAAAGTAGACTACACGGATGATGGCGTACATCCAAACATAAAAGGATACGAAATCATGGCTCCTTTAATTGAAAAAACAATTGAACTCAGCCTTAATAAAACATAATTCCACAAAACAAAAAACCCAATCTCTATTTCTAGGATTGGGTTTATGTATAAAAATTAGCTTTTACTATTTTAAAACAGAAAACACTATTTTAGAATCAGCATACACACGATGCGTTTGTTTTTTAAAATCTTCTGGTTTTGCATAAAAAATATTGTCTACAAATGTTTGCGGATTCAAATCGATCAAAGGAAACCACGTGCTCTGAATTTGGATTTGGATTTTGTGTCCTTTTTTGAAAGTATGCATCACATCTTGCAACTTGATATTCACCGCTGTTTTTTGGTTAGCTATAAAAGCTTCCGGTTTTGAAAAACTATTTCTGAAACGACCACGCATCACTTCGCTTCGCACCATCATGTGGTAATTGCTCATCTTTAAATAAGGTGCAATTTCAGCTGTTTCTGGTTCGTCATTTGGAAATACATCAACCACTTTTACAATCCAGTCCGCATCCGTTCCGGAAGTAGAAACCTGTAATTGTGCCAAAATATCTCCGGCCAGAGTCACATCATCCGATAATCGTTCCGTTTCAAAAACCAAAACATCAGGACGCCTAGCGGCAAAACGCTGGTCATCGGTCATGTATTTTCTTGGTGTAATCCCTTTTTGATTGATATCTTCGGTAAAAGGAACCGGTTTTTTAGGATCACTGACGAATTCCTGAAATTCAGCTTCCTTTTGTACCGCCGTCGTTAATTTATCCTGAGCCAAATAAAAAGTTTCTTTTGTAACATTTTTTGGTGGCCAGACATCATAAGTTTTCCAGTCCTTAGCACCGGTATCAAAAACATAGGCTTCCGGCAATTTATTCACCCTTTTTCCATTGTCTTTTAAGAAATGACGGAAAAAATTAGCTTCAATATTTTTTTGATAAAAAGCAGAAATACTATCGCCAAATTTTATGTTCCCAATGGTAGCTGTTGCACTATTTCTAGCCCAATCGCCGTGACTCCAAGGTCCCATAACAAGGGTATTGTAATTTTTGCTGCTTTTTTCAATCGTTCGGTAAGTATTCAAAGGACCGTATAAATCCTCGGCATCAAACCATCCTCCTACTGTCATTACTGCTGGTTTAATATCTTTTAAATGTTGGAGAATTCCGCGTTTTTGCCAGAAATCATCATAGCTGCTGTGGTCTTTTAGCTGTTGCCAAAATTCATTGTCCTTACCATAATATTTATCCAAATTAGACAAAGGTCCCGCATCCAGAAAAAACTGGTAATCATCCTTAGTTCCTAAATCCGGAAATTGATACCAAGCCTTGGCTGTTCTTTCCGATTTTTGAATACCAAATAAAGGGGTTGCTTTCCAATAACTCAGTAAATAAGCCCCATTGTGGTGAAAATCATCAAAAAAGAAATCACTGATACAAGCCTGTGGCGAAACCGCTTTCAAAGCAGGATGATTACTCAATAAAGAATAGGTCGAATAAAATCCGGGATATGAAATTCCCCAAACGCCTACATTCCCGTTGTTGTTGGCTACGTTTTTAACCAGCCAATCAATCGTGTCATAAGTATCGGACGCTTCATCTACTTGGGTTTTTCCTTTTTTATTGGGAATAAAAGCACGCATATTGTCATAAAAACCATCGCTCATCCAGCGTCCGCGCACGTCTTGGTAAACTACAATATAACCTTCTTTCATCATGGTTTCGCTGGGACCAATACTCTTCTTAAACTCGGTTTCACCATAAGGCGCACAGCTATAAGGCGTGCGCTGCATGATAATGGGATATTTTTTAGATTGGTCTTTGGGCGCATAAATAGCTGTAAACAAAGTGGCACCGTCGCGCATTTTTATTTGCACCTCTTTCTTGGTATAAGTATCGCCAACAATACTTGGACTGTTTTGTGCCAATACGCCAGTGGTGATTACCAAAAACGCAATAAATAATAGTTTTTTCATATAGATAATTGCTAATTATATTATGGTAAATGTATTCAGAATAATGACTATTTAAAAATTTAGTTTTGAAAGAAATAAAATTAAATCATTTCATTACAACCCCAAACTTCATATAAAACTGTTATTATTTCAAAAAATCAACGCTTTTTTGAGTTTAAGTCCGAATAAAACACGCTCTTTTCAAAAATATTTGCTAATTTGAATTTATAAAAGTTTACAAACGCTTATTTTTGCGCCATGGCAAAGAAAAATACAGACAAAGTTGTCTTTCATCAAATAAAAGTCCTTGATGCAGGTGCAAAAGGCGTTTCGGTAGCAAAGGCTCCCGATGGTAAAGTAGTGTTTATTCCGAATGTCGTTCCGGGTGATGTGGTTGACGTGCAAACTTTCAAAAAGCGCAAGGCCTATTACGAAGGGAAAGCAGTTCATTTTCATGAATTCTCTGAACATCGTGTAGAACCTGTTTGCGAGCACTTTGGTGTTTGTGGCGGTTGTAAATGGCAAAATATGAAGTACAGCCAACAGTTGTATTACAAGCAAAATGAAGTCTTGAATCATTTGCAGCGCATTGGAAAAATCGAACTTCCGGAATTTGAACCTATCTTGGGATCAGAGAAAAAGTTCTTTTATAGAAACAAAATGGAATTTTCGTTTTCTAACAGCCGTTGGTTAACTGAAGCTGAAATAGGAAGCAGCGAAGATTTAGGCAATAGAAACGCCCTAGGTTTCCATATTCCGAAAATGTGGGATAAAATCCTGGACATCAACAAATGTCACTTGCAAGAAGATCCATCAAATGCAATTAGAAATGAAGTGAGAGCCTTTGCCAATGCAAACGGCCTGACTTTCTTTAACCCGAGAGCGCACGAAGGTTTATTGAGAACTTTAATGTTAAGAACGGCTTCTACGGGAGAAATCATGGTTTTGATTCAATTTTTTGAAAACGACAAAGCCAATAGAGAATTGATCTTGGATCATCTTTACGAAAAATTCCCGCAGATTACTTCGCTGCAATACGTGGTGAATAACAAGGCAAACGATACGCTTTACGATACCGATATTAAACTATACAAAGGTCGTGATTACATATTGGAAGAAATGGAAGGGTTGAAATTTAGCATTAATGCCAAATCATTCTACCAAACCAATTCAGATCAAGCTTACGAATTATACAAAATAACGCGGGATTTTGCGGGATTGACAGGAAATGAAATTGTGTATGATTTATACACTGGAACAGGAACTATTGCTCAATTTGTTTCTAAAAAAGCAAAGAAAGTAATAGGAGTAGAAAGTGTTCCTGATGCGATTAAAGATGCTAAAGCAAATGCCGTACGCAACGAAATCACCAATTGTGAATTCTTTGTAGGAGACATGAAAGTGGTTTTTAATGATGACTTCATCGCTCAACACGGCCATCCTGATGTGATCATCACTGATCCGCCAAGAGACGGAATGCACAAAGACGTAATTGAACAAATCATGAAAATCGCTCCTGAGAAAGTGGTTTACGTAAGCTGTAATTCGGCTACACAAGCCCGTGACTTAGCCCTGATGGACGAGAAATACAAAGTAACGCGTGTGCGTCCTGTGGATATGTTTCCGCAAACACATCACGTAGAAAACGTAGTTCTTCTCGAAAGAAGAAAATAGTAATCAGTGGCCAGTAGCAGTATTCAGTCCTAATCGCACTAAATACTGCTACTGAACACTGAACACTGAATATTAGTATATGAAAAAAACATTTTTGTTTCTATTTGCCCTTGCTTTCGCTTTCTCCAGCTGTGAGAAAGATGATATTTGCGATGCCAATACGCCAACTACGCCACGATTAGTGATTTCATTTTATGATATCAATAATTCCTCTATTCCAAAAACGGTTACAAATCTAAAAATAATTGGAGAAGGAATGACTGATGGAATTATCTTCAAAGGGAGCGATTTAATCAGTGGCACTACCGTTTCTATTCCGCTAAAAACAGATGCGAACACAAGTACATTTCGTTTTATATCCAATTTTGGAAACCCAAATCCTGCCGCGGTCAATGAAGACATTATAAAATTTGACTATACCAGAGAAGATTTTTTTGTATCAAGAGCGTGCGGATTTAAAACACTTTTTACTTTAGATCCCCTTACTCCTTTTACTCATACTGATGCTGCAGTTGCAGATGGAAAATGGATGCAATATGTAGCCGTTAAAAAAAGTAACATAGAAACCGAAAATGAAACACACCTTGAAATCTATTTTTAGCATTTGTCTAATTCTATCGTTGTTTTTTGCCAATGCACAAGAGACTGCCCAAAAAAAGGAAGCTGATGTCTCCAAAACGGCAGGCGTAATTCCTGACAACGGGAATTCAAAAATGGTGAAATTAACCGCCGCAAAAATGACCGACACTATTGTTGTTCCGGTAAAAACAAATCGGTACGGATTGCGTGTGGGTGTGGATTTATTCAAATTGACCCGAGCCTTATACGATAAAGATTATAAAGGGATTGAATTTACGGGAGATTATCGTTTGACCAAAAAATATTATTTGGCCGCTGAACTGGGAAATGAAAACAAAACCACCGATGATGAACGATTGAATTTCACTACCAAAGGTTCTTATCTAAAAGCAGGTTTTGATTATAATGCGTATGAAAACTGGTTAGACATGGAGAATATCATCTCTATAGGATTTCGATATGGCTTCAGTACTTTTAGTCAAGAATTAAACAATTACAAAATTTACAATTCCAATCCTTATTTTGGTGAAACTGCTGCGATTGTTTCCGGAGAAAAATTCAATGGATTATCGGCACATTGGCTAGAAGTAGTCGCTGGAGTAAAAGCAAAAGTATTCAATAATGTATTCATGGGATTCAGCCTTCGCTTGAACACCTTGATTTCCAATAAAAAACCGGATAATTTTGACAACTTATACATTCCGGGTTTCAACCGTACTTATAATGGTAGTTTTGGAGTAGGATTCAACTACACTGTGAGCTATTTCATTCCTATCTACAAGAAGAAACTAAAACCAGAAGAAGCAACAACTGGAAACAAAAAATAAACTTCTTAAATTATTCTTTTTAGATTTTTTTTCGAAAACATAAAAAACCGCAAATTCATCGATTGTATAATCAGTGAATTTGCGGTTTTTAATTAGCGTTTTAAACTAAACTTAGTTTATTTCTCTAAATCCTTTTAATAAAATCCATCTCATAAATAATTTCTCGCCGTCTTTTGTTTTCACCGCTTGAAACTTTGGAGATAAAAGTGTTCCTACAACAAATGCTGTTGCCGGAATCCATATTCCCGTTAAATTAGTATATTTCTCCGCCAAAAAACGAACTGAAATGAATAATATCGCAAAACAACCCAATTGGTATAAAAATGCGCGTACTTGTAATCTTGTCATCGAATAATAATTATGAGTTATAAATTATGAGTTATGAGTTCTCTGAAAACAGAAACCTATTACAGGAATCTAATTATTCCACACTTTTATCAGAACTTTCAACATTGTTGTCTGCTGATACTTGAAATTTTGTTCTCTTGCTTCCCTCATACATTTCGTATTTTACCAAGCGGGCTTCAATACTGGCGTTGAAAAGTTTGATTTTTCGAGAAGGTTTTAATCCCACAAATTTCAATGCATCAAGATTTCCTGTGATAAACCAGGCATTGGTACCTGGATAATTCTTCTTCAAAGTATCACCTATATTCTTGTAAAATTCTTCCATATGAATATCCAATCGCTCATCATAAGGCGGATTAAATACCATGTGTAATTTCCCTTGGGTAGTTTTTTCGGTATCAAAGAAATTTCTTTCTTCAATTGTAATGTATTCGTCCAGATTAGCATTTCGGATGTTATCCTTGGCTTTGCTTACTGCCGAAGGCGCTTTATCATAACCTTTTATTGTATAATGAAATTCTCTCACTCTTTTCAATAAACTATCCACAATTTGGTCAAACAAGTTGTTATCCCAATCGTGCCATTTTTCGAAAGCAAATTCTTTACGGTTGATGTTGGCCGGAATATTACAGGCAATCATGGCCGCTTCTGCCAAGAAAGTTCCGGATCCACACATTGGGTCCAAGAAATCTCCTTGTCCGTCCCAACCCGAAAGCAATAAAACTCCCGCCGCCAGAACTTCATTGATAGGCGCAATATTAGTGGCTGTTCTATACCCACGCTGATGCAAAGAATTCCCCGAAGTGTCTAATGCTACCGAAACCTGATCCTTATCGATATGAATGTTGATTCTCAAATCTGGATGCACTTTATCGATGCTTGGTCGCTGTCCTGTTCTTTCCCTAAACTGATCCACAATGGCATCTTTACATTTTTGAGAAACAAATTCAGAATGATTAAAATTATCCGAATGCACGGTAGCGTCGATCACAAAAGTCTGATTGGCATTGATATATCTGGACCAGTTTACACCTGAAATCCCTTTGTATAAAGCTTGTTCGTTATTAGCCTTAAAAAAATAAATGGGTTTCAAAATTTTCAAAGCCGTACGCAGTGATAAATTGGCTTTGTACATAAATCCTTTGTCTCCCTTAAAACTCACCATTCTTACACCTTGTTCCACGTCTTGCGCGCCCAACATTTGTAATTCCTTTGCTAATATTTCTTCAAAACCAAAAAAGGTTTTGGCAACCATCTTAAAATTATTTTCCATTTGTGTGTATCAATTAAAACAGACCATTTTCTGTTTAATATTCATTCGGCGAAAGAAATGATAGGATTCTCGATGAGAATCACGGTCTATCTCCCCCAATTCGTTATTTTTCAGCAAAAATACACTAAATTTGCGGGACTTGAATTAATTGAAAAAGAATAAATGTCTGAAGAACAAAAACCAACGCATATAAATCCAGAACAACCAACTGAAACTTGGTTTAGTTCTTGGTTCGATACTCCTTATTATCATATCCTTTACAAAGACCGAAATTACAGGGAAGCACAGGTTTTCATGGATAATTTAACGCATTATCTCAATTTGCCTGAGAAAGCCAAAGTGCTTGATTTAGCTTGTGGCAAAGGCCGCCATGCGATCTATTTGAACCAATTGGGCTTTGATGTCATTGGTGCTGATTTGTCAGAAAACAGTATTGCCGAAGCCACTAAAAATGCCAACGAAACCTTGCATTTTAAGGTACACGACATGCGGGAAGCTTTTGAAGAAAAATACGATGCCATTTTCAATTTGTTTACCAGTTTTGGCTATTTCGAAAATGACGATGACAATCTTAAAACCCTAAAAGCCATCAAAGAAAGTCTTTCGGAATATGGTTTTGCCGTGATTGACTTTATGAATGTCAACCAAGTGCTTGATACTCTTGTTCCAGAGGAAATAAAAACTGTGGATGGAATCGATTTTCACCTGAAACGCTATTTAAAAGACGGCCACATCCATAAAGAAATTGACTTTGAAGACAAAGGACAAAAGTTTCATTTTACCGAAAAAGTGAAAGCCTTGACACTAGAAGATTTTGAAAACCTGATGGAAGAAGCCGGAATCTATCTTCTGGATATTTTTGGAGATTATAAACTGAAAAAGTTTCATAAAACCGAAAGCGAAAGACTCATCCTTATTTTCAAATAGCAAAATGAGCTAATAATAAAATACATCACGATACAACATACGAACAAATAAACGGTTAAATAAATAATGAATTATCTTTTACCCTTATTCTCTGTACTCATAGGCTATGCCATTGCTTTGGTTTTAAAACCAAAAAACAAAACCAATCTGAAGTTATTATTGGCTTTTAGTGGTTCTTTTTTACTTTCTCTGACCGTTATGCATTTATTACCGGAAGTTTACGAAAGTCACAACCATGACATTGGTATCTTTATCATGCTGGGAATTTTGTTCCAAATCTTACTCGAATTTTTCTCCAAAGGCGCCGAACATGGGCACGTACACGGTCATCCAAACATGACCCACATTCCCTGGTTATTATTTATCAGCCTTTGTATCCATGCTTTTCTGGAAGGATTCCCGGTGGGAAACCACAATCATTTAGCTGTAGGAATTGCCATTCATCACTTACCTATTGCCATCATATTAACTACTTTTTTTATCAATTCCCATCTGAACAAAAAAGCGATTTTTGCCTTTATGCTTACCTTTGCATTGATGACTCCGCTGGGAACATTAGCGTCTGATTATTTACCCGTTTTAAATGATTATCATACCCAAATTACAGCCGTAGTGATAGGAATATTATTTCATATTTCCTCGACTATTATTTTTGAAAGCAGCGAAGGACATAAATTCAATATTGCCAAAGTTTCGATGATTGTTTTCGGAATTATATTGGCCTATTTTGTTTAATCCTCTTTGATGCACAACATACGAATTCTATGTATAGTTATCGATACAAAATTTGAATATTAAAAAAAAATGACCTTCACAAAAACAACCGAACAATCCTCAAAATACGAACATTTAGATAAAATGTCTGTACAGGAATTGCTTGCCAGTATCAATCAGGAAGACAAAACGGTTCCCTATGCCGTAGAAAAATCCCTTCCACAAATTGAAGCTTTGATAGCGCAAATTGTCCCTAAAATGAAATTAGGCGGGAGACTTTTTTACATCGGTGCCGGAACCTCAGGACGCTTAGGGATTTTGGACGCTTCAGAATGTCCACCAACCTTTGGCGTTCCTTTTGATTTAGTAGTTGGAATCATTGCCGGCGGTGATACCGCTATACGAAGAGCTGTAGAAAATGCAGAAGACAATACCACTCAAGCCTGGAAAGATTTACAGCAATTTGATATAAATACAAATGATGTGGTGATTGGAATTGCCGCTTCGGGAACAACTCCTTATGTCATTGGAGGTTTAGAAAAATGCAATGAAAATAACATTATAACCGGAAGTATTTCTTGCAATGCCGAAAGTCCGCTTTCGCAAACGGCCCAATTCCCTATTGAAGTGGTTGTAGGCCCTGAATTTGTTACCGGAAGCTCCAGAATGAAAGCAGGAACTGCACAAAAATTAGTACTGAACATGATTACAACCGCAACCATGATTCAGCTGGGAAAGGTAAAAGGCAACAAAATGGTAGACATGCAACTCAGCAACAACAAACTGGTCGATCGTGGTATCAAAATGATCATGGGAGAAATTCCCGTGAGCTATGAAGCAGCAGCTGCGTTACTAGAAAAATACGGAAGCGTAAGAAAAGCAGTTGACTCTTATAATAATCAGCAGTAAACAGTATTCAGATAGCAGTTTTTACAAAATCGAAAATCGAATTGAACCTGAAAATTTAAATCTTAAACAAAAAATGGCTACAAATAGAGAATTATTATCCAAAGGAATTAAATATTTAGCCTGGGCATTGCCTTTACTATTTGTTGGTCCGTCTGTGATTCACAATGCGTTTATCAACAAACAGAATGGCTGGCACTATCTTGTTTTAGGAATTGGAATTATCGCCTGTCTTGGAGCCGTATATTTACTGTTTATGGGTTTAAAAACAATCACAAAAGCTATATTCAACGACTAATGGAAGAACTGATTCACATTCAAAAAACATTTGAGAAAGTTATTTTTATCAATAAAAAAGTCAGTAATCGAGAATTTGAGGATTGTGTTTTTAAAAATTGCGATTTCTCGAATAGTAATTTTTCGAACAATACTTTCATGGACTGTGAATTTATAGATTGCAACCTTTCTATGACTGAACTAATTGGATCCAGTCTAAAAACGGTGAGTTTTAGAAATTGCAAGCTTTTGGGAATCCAGTTTGGTACTTGCGCTGATTTTATGTTTTCGGTTCATTTTCAGGACTGTATTTTGGATTATTCTTCTTTTGCTAATAAGAAAATGCCCAAGACAAAATTCAATTCGTGCTCGCTAAAAGATGCCAATTTCACAAATACTGACCTTTCTGTTTCGGTTTTCGATAACTGTAATTTGGATAACGCCATTTTTAATGACACCCAATTGAAGAAAGTCAATTTCTTGACGGCTTACAACTATAAGATTGATCCTGAATTCAATCCAATGAAAAAAGCCAAGTTCTCTGTTCAGGGAATTCCTGGACTTTTGGACAAATATGATATCAAAATTCAATAAAATGGATATCAATGAGCACTATCTTGCCAGCATAAAAAAACAAATGCGCTATTACAAGACAATTGGCGAAAAAGCGATCGAACAATTAGAACCCAACCAACTTTTTATTGAGACAAATGAAGACTCTAACAGTATTGCCACAATTATAAAACATATTTCAGGCAATATGTTATCTCGCTGGACTGATTTTTTGACTACTGATGGAGAAAAAGAATGGCGAAATAGGGACCTAGAATTTGAAAACCAATTGCAAACTAAAGAAGAATTGTTAGCGACATGGAATACAGGCTGGGATTGTTTTTTTCAAGCTATTGATTCTTTACTTCCCGAGCAGCTTTTGCAAATTATATACATCCGAAATGAAGGACAAACTGCTCTGGATGCCATAAACCGACAATTAGCACATTATCCTTACCATATTGGACAAATCGTACTTTATTCCAAACAACTAAAAAACGGGAGCTGGGAAAGCCTTTCGATTCCCAAAAATAAATCAGAGCGTTATAATGCTGATAAATTTGCTCAGGAAAAACAAATAAAACACTTTACTGATGCCGAATTCAAAAAACTAAATAAAAAATAAAAAACTTAGAAATGAAAAAACTACTCCTGATTCCCCTGCTCTTTTCGATGTTCTCCTGCTATAATGTAGAACGCAATTGTAAAGATTTTAAAACTGGTAAATTTCGTTTTGATTACGAAGTAGATGGTGTAAAGAAAACAACTCTTTTTGAGCGTAATGACAGCATAGAAATAGAGACTTTCGAAGGAAAGACAGATACAGCTTCAATTCGATGGATTAACGATTGTGAATATGTTTTGACAAAATTGCACCCAAAAAATAAAAATGAAGCGCAATCAATTGCGATGAAAATTTTGACAACAACAGGAAATACTTATACCTTTGAATTCGGAATGGTTGGTACTGGCCAAAAGCAAAAAGGAACAGTAACAAAACTTGAAAACTAAACACCAATCATCCAAAAAAAATAAAATTAAAAACTTATAACTAAAAAAAGATGGAAGTATTTTTAAATCCTGATGCTTGGATTGCCTTGTTAACGTTGACCTTTCTGGAGATCATTCTGGGAATAGACAACATTATTTTTATTTCAATCGTAACGGGAAAACTGCCCGAAGAAAAACGAAAAAAAGCGACTCAAATTGGTTTATTTCTAGCGATGTTTATGCGTATCGCTTTACTTTTTGGAATCACGCTATTAATTGCGATGAAAGAACCTTTCTTTAGTGTCAACTGGCGCTGGTTTAGTGCTGATTTTACCGGTCAGGCCATCATTTTACTATTGGGAGGGATCTTTTTGATTTATAAGAGTACGAAAGAGATTCACGAAAAAGTAGATCATAAAGGAGAAGAAGAGCATGATTTAAAAACTGCCGCAACAAAATCTTTCGGAAATGTTATTTTCCAAATTTTACTGATCGACCTTATTTTCTCTGTTGACAGTATTCTAACCGCTGTTGGAATGACCAATGGTGTAGAAGGTGCTTTATACATTATGGTAACTGCTGTTGTGATTTCTGTTGGAGTAATGATGCTTTTTGCTGTTCCTGTTGGGAATTTTGTAAATGCCAATCCATCGATTCAAATTTTAGGTTTGGCCTTCTTAATCCTTATCGGATTTATGTTAATCACTGAAAGTATGCATTTATCCAATGCCGCTTTGGTAGGAGAACATGTTGGTGCGGTACCTAAAGCCTACTTGTATTTTGCTATTGCATTTTCACTAGCAGTAGAATTTCTGAACATGAAAATGAGAAAAAAGAAATAGTTTTTCTATAAAAAAAAGCTCCTAAATTTAGGAGCTTTTTTATTTTTAAAACAAGATTACTTGTCCATCCTCATCGAGATGTACATCCCCTTCATCAGTGGTTCCTCCTTTTACTTCTTCCGGAATAACTTCTTCCGGAATTTCATAAGGCAAAGGTTCTAACATATTTATTTGCTTCAATTTTTCCGTTGTCAACTGATTACCAAGCGCTTTAAACCCTTTTACGGCGATAAAATCCTCCACATCAACGGTTATACTTTCTTTCTGAACACCTTTTACTTTTGGAAAAACCAATTCAACCACTGGACGATAATCTGTAGATACAATTTCCAATTGCGAATTTGGATGCTCCGTTATAAAGCTCTCCTCTTTGTTTTCGGTTTCGACCAAGAATCGCTTCACATAATAGCGCTCTTTTTCTCCGTCGTAATAAATAGCTGAAATTGGTTTTTTAGGAATCCATTTTTCCAAAACTACCATGTCAGGATCAAAATGCGTCGATAATTCCGGTGTAATCACTTTTAATTTTCCGGATTGATGAATAATCAAAATTTTATCACTTGGCCTGAATTCGCCCAATAATTCTCCTCTTGCATCTACATTTAATCTTTGAACCGTCTCGTCATACCAAACTTTCCTTGGTAATAAAGTTGAAATTCCTTTTTCTTTGATTTCAATTTTCTTGATTGGGTATTTGGAGACCAAATTCCCTTTAGAAGCTCGACCTTTAATCGCTAAGCTGGCAAAATCAATGTCAAATTTAAGTTTTTTAATACTTCCTATTTGGCGTAAAATTATTGTCACCACTTCGGCTTCTCCGTTTGGATTACAAGTAAAATAGAGAATCTGTGAGCCTTTGGCACCATTAGTCAAATCATACAATTTATCTCGAGTGACTCCCGAAACATTGAACCTCTTAATATAAGATGGCCCCGATTTTCCATCGCGATAAATCACATTATAAATGGTGCGCTTATCGCTTTTGTCAAAAATAGCAACATGAATAATGTCTTTACCCACAAAAGTTTTGGCATCTACCTTAGTCACCATCATGCTTCCGTCACGAAGGAAAACAATTACATCATCAATATCCGAACAATCTGTCACGTACTCGTCTTTTTTCAAGCTCGTTCCTACAAATCCTTCTTCACGATTGACATATAATTTGGTGTTTCTTAAAACAACCTTCGTAGCCTCGATATCGTCAAAAATACGCAGTTCGGTTTGGCGTTCTCTTCCTTTTCCGTATTTCTCTTTTAGTTTAGCAAAATAGGCAATGGCAAAATCAATGATATGTGCCAAATGGTGCTCTACTTCTTTCATTTCATCTTCTAACTTCGCGATAAAATCATCTGCTTTATCAGAGTCAAAACGAGTAATACGAATCATTGGGATTTGCGTTAATCGCTGCAAATCGTCATCATTAATTTCTCTTACGAATGCTTTCTTGAAAGGTTCAAATTGGTCGTACATGTATTTGTACAATGCCTCTTTATCAGAATATAATTTGAAATCAATATACATTTCTTCTCGAATGAAAATTTTCTCTAAAGTAGAAAAATGCCATTTGTTTTTTAATTCCTCTAATTGAATTTCCAGCTCTTGTCGAAGCAAATCAACCGTTCTGTGGGTAGAAATTTTCAACATATCAGAAACGCCTATAAACAAAGGCTTGTTATCCTCAATCACACAACCCAGCGGTGCTACAGATGTTTCGCAAGCCGTAAAAGCAAACAAGGCATCGATGGTTTTATCCGGAGAAACACCCGGAAATAAGTGGATTAAAATCTCCACTTCGGCAGCCGTATTGTCTTCAATTTTCTTGATTTTGATTTTCCCTTTGTCATTGGCTTTCAAAATACTATCGATAAGAGTCGTAGTATTAGTCGAAAACGGAATTTGGGTAATCACCAAGGTATTTTTGTCCAGTTGGGCAATTTTGGCACGTACACGTACGCGGCCTCCACGCAGACCGTCATTATAATTCGTCACATCCGCAATTCCCTGAGTCATAAAATCAGGATATAGCGTAAAAGGCTTCCCTTTCAGGATCTTTATCGATGCATCAATCAATTCATTAAAATTATGAGGCAATACTTTAGTCGAAAGTCCCACTGCAATACCTTCGGCTCCTTGCGCTAAAAGCAATGGAAATTTAACCGGAAGATTGTTGGGCTCAGCCCTTCTGCCATCATAAGAAACGCCCCAATCGGTAATTTTTGGCGAATACAAAACTTCTAAAGCAAATTTAGACAAACGTGCCTCGATGTAACGCGAAGCTGCCGCACCATCTCCGGTGAGGATATTTCCCCAGTTCCCTTGACAGTCAATCAATAATTCTTTTTGTCCAATTTGTACCATCGCATCACCAATACTTGCGTCACCGTGTGGGTGGTATTGCATGGTGTGCCCTACAACATTGGCTACTTTATTGTAACGTCCGTCATCCAACTCTTTCAGGGAGTGCATGATTCTACGTTGTACTGGTTTGAAACCGTCCTCAATAGCAGGAACCGCTCGCTCTAGAATTACATAAGAAGCATAATCCAAAAACCAGTCCTTGTACATTCCTGTAACCTTGGTAATGGTATCATTTCCGTCTTCTTGATGATCGTAAAAATGCTCTCCTTCTGTCTTTTGTACTTCTTGTTGCTCTTCGGGATTTATATTTTCTTCTTCGTCCATTTATTTTCTTTGAATTCTATAAGAACTATGATTATCAACTTATGTTATTATACTTCTTCTTCGACTACATCTAACTCTACCTTCAGATTCTTGATGATAAATTCCTGTCGATCGGGTGTATTTTTCCCCATATAGAAAGAAAGTAATTGCTCAATCGAAGTGTTTTTGTCCATCATAATAGGATCAAGACGAATGGTGTCCCCAATAAAATTCTTGAACTCATCAGGGGAAATCTCCCCTAAACCTTTAAATCGGGTGATTTCCGGTTTTGGTTTTAATTTTTCAATCGCGTCTTTTCTCTCTTCGTCTGAATAGCAATAAATTGTTTCTTTCTTGTTTCTCACCCTGAAAAGTGGCGTTTGCAAAATATACAAATGTCCTTCTTTGATTAGCTCAGGGAAAAATTGCAGAAAAAAAGTAATCAATAACAATCGGATGTGCATTCCATCGACATCGGCATCAGTTGCGATCACAATGTTGTTGTAACGCAATTTCTCTAAACCATCTTCGATATCCAAAGCCGCTTGAAGCAAATTGAACTCCTCGTTTTCATACACAATTTTCTTGCTCATTCCGTATGAATTTAAAGGCTTACCACGCAAACTAAAAACCGCCTGCGTATTCACATCGCGTGATTTGGTAATCGACCCGGAAGCCGAATCTCCCTCGGTGATAAAAAGCGTACTTTCTAAGTTTCTAGGGTTTTTTGTATCCGGAAGGTGTGCACGACAGTCTCTCAATTTTTTATTGTGCAGATTGGCTTTCTTAGCACGATCTGTCGCTAATTTTCGAATTCCGGACAATTCTTTACGCTCTCTTTCAGCCTGCAAAATTTTACGCAATAAGGCTTCTGCAGTTGGAGGATTCTTATGTAAATAATTGTCTAATTTGGTTTTAATGAAGTCGTTTACAAAAGTACGAACCGAAACTGGCGGCGTTCCATCATCAGAGCCCATATCTGTTGATCCCAATTTAGTTTTGGTTTGCGACTCAAATACGGGTTCCATCACTTTGATGCTAATGGCACTCACAATCGATTTACGCACATCAGACGCTTCAAAACTTTTATTATAAAACTCACGAATCGTTTTTACGATCGCTTCTCTATAAGCCGCTAAGTGCGTCCCTCCTTGGGTCGTATTCTGACCATTGACAAAAGAGTGATACTCCTCGCTGTATTGCGTTTTACTGTGTGTTAAAGCAATCTCGATATCCTTTTCCTTCAAATGAATAATTGGATATTCTAAATCTTCAGCACTAATTGTTTCTTCCAATAAATCCCTAAGACCGTTCTCAGAAATGTATTTTTCGCCATTGAAAATAATCGTCAAACCATTGTTTAGATAACAATAATTTTTAACCATTTTTATGACATATTCGTAGCGGAACTTATAATTTTTAAAAATAGCTTCGTCCGGAATAAAAGTGACCTTAGTTCCTTTTCTCTTTGTGGTATCTGTAATATCTTCTTCCAGAACTAAATTTCCTGCAGAAAACTCAGCTGCTTTTTGTTTTTCGTCACGAACCGATTCTACACGAAAATAATTCGAAAGTGCATTCACCGCTTTGGTTCCTACACCGTTCAAACCTACCGATTTCTGGAAAGCTTTAGAATCATACTTTCCACCAGTATTCATTTTCGAAACGACATCAACCACTTTTCCTAACGGAATTCCACGGCCGTAATCCCTTACAGCCACCGTTTTGTCCTTAATGGTTACCTCAATCGTTTTACCGGCACCCATAACGAATTCATCGATACAGTTGTCTAATACCTCTTTTAGAAGAATATAAATACCATCATCAGGTGAAGAACCATCACCCAGTTTCCCAATGTACATACCGGGACGCATACGGATGTGTTCTTTCCAATCGAGCGACCGAATATTATCCTCGGTATATTTATTTTGATCTGACATTTTAAATTTTGTGGATTTTGTGCTAATATAGGATATCTCGATTTATTTTAAAAGGAGAAGCCTTCAAAGTTATCAAAAATGATATTGACAACTCGATTTGAGATTAAAACCACCAATTTAGGATAACATCCCCGTATTTACAAGAGACTATTTTTCACCATATCTCTTAACTGGAGATCTAATTCTGCATTAGCAATTCTTCCATTTTCAATATCAAAATTATCATAAAAACTCGGAAGAGAGAAAGTAGCTTTTACGTCTGCACCATAGCGCGGAAAGGCATTTTTGGCAATTTCAAGAACATTGGCTCCTCCTCTTTTCCCATCAGAAGTTGCCATCAGAAGCATTGGTTTTTGTTGAAAAACTTTTCCATTAATTCTGGAACACCAGTCAAAAACATTCTTAAAAGCCGCCGAATAATTACCATTGTTTTCAGCAAGAGAAACTACAAGAAAATCAGCTGAATCAATTTTATCCAAAAAAGCCTGCGCTAGAGGATGCTGACCGATTTCCTTTTCGATATCTACGCTAAACAAAGGCATTTGAAAATCATTTAAATCCAAAACTTCTACTTCGGAATTTTCAAATAAACCTGCAGCATAAGTCGCTAATTTTTTATTGATGGAATTTTTACTTGGGCTAGCTCCAAAGGCAATGATTTTCATAATAATTAGTTTTCACTAAAAGTAACAAAAAAAACGTGACCAAAAAAAAACCGCAAAATTGCTTTTGCGGTTTCATCTATTCTCTTTGCTCTTTATTCTATTCTCTAAAAATTACACATTGAAACGGAAATGCATCACATCACCATCTTTCACGATATATTCTTTTCCTTCTACTTTGAATTTTCCGGCTTCTTTACATTTAGCCTCCGATCCGTAATGAACGAAATCTTCATACGAAATAACCTCAGCACGGATAAATCCTTTTTCAAAATCAGTATGAATTACTCCTGCAGCCTGTGGCGCAGTTGCTCCAATATTAATCGTCCAAGCGCGAACTTCTTTGACACCTGCTGTAAAATACGTTTGTTGTTTCAACAATTTGTAAGCAGCACGAATCAAGACAGAAGCTCCCGGTTCTTTCAAGCCCATGTCTTCTAAGAAAACCTGACGTTCTTCATAACTTTCTAATTCGGTAATATCAGCCTCAGCACCTACCGAAAGGATAATTACTTCGGCATCTTCGTCTTTTACTAATTCACGAACTTGATCCACGTATTTGTTTCCGTTTACCGCTGAGTTTTCATCCACATTACAAACATACAATACCGGTTTAGCGGTAATTAACTGAAAACTTTCCATCAATACTTCCTCTTCATTAGATTGAGGAACAATCGTTCTGGCTGATTTTGCTTGTAAAAGCGACTCTCTGATTCGATCCAAAAGTGCCTTTTCAGTTTGTGCTTCTTTATTTCCGGTTTTAGCGGCGCGGTTTACTTTTTCTAAACGTTTTTCAACCGTATCTAAATCTTTCAATTGCAACTCAATATCAATCGTTTCTTTGTCACGAATTGGGTTTACATTTCCATCAACATGGACAATATTATCGTTATCAAAACAACGCAATACATGAATAATAGCATTACACTCTCTAATGTTTCCTAAAAACTGATTCCCAAGACCTTCCCCTTTACTGGCGCCTTTTACTAAGCCGGCAATATCAACTATATCAACAGTTGCCATTTGAACACGTTCTGGCTTAACCAATTCTTCTAATTTTTCAATTCTTGGATCCGGAACGTTTACAACGCCTATATTTGGCTCAATTGTACAAAAAGGGAAATTAGCACTTTGTGCTTTTGCATTTGATAAACAATTAAATAATGTTGATTTTCCAACATTTGGCAATCCTACAATTCCTGCTTTCATATGTAGTTACTATTTATTTTTTAATGGAATAGATTCTGGCCATTCTTCCTTGTTTTTACGATAGAAGCATGGCAATTTTACAATATACCTTCACAAATAGCAGCTACCGCTATTCTATTTATGATATCTATATATATTTTTTTGCAAATATAACATTTAATACATCCTAGATTTCAGAAATCTTTATATTAATATTTCTTTAATGATTTATGTTAAAAAAACATAGTTATCTTAATGTTTTGTTAAAAAAATTATATATTGCAACTGATTAGCTATCCAAAAAACCAAACTTAAAATTCCATTACTTATGAAAAAAATTGCTTTATTGTTCCTATTCCTTAATGCAAGTTTTCTTTTTGCCCAAAAAGAAATCTCCGGACTAGTAAAAGACAACACTGGCACAGTATTACCGGGAGTTAATATTGTAGAAAAAGGAACTTCAAATGGTGTTTCCTCAGATTCAAATGGAACCTATAGAATAAATGTCAAAGAAGGTGCGACATTGGTTTTTAGCTACGTAGGCTTTACAACTGTAGAAAAACCAGCACTAAATTCTAAAATAGACATGGTATTATCCCCTGAAGGCGGACAGGAACTGAAAGAAATTCAAATTGTAGGTTCTAGAAATACGAAAAGAACGGTTGTAAACTCGGCAGTTCCTATTGATGTGATCAATGTAAGAGATGTAACTACACAAAGTGGGAAATTAGAAATCAATGAATTGTTACAATATGTTGCCCCCTCTTTTAATGCCAATAAACAATCGGGATCTGATGGTGCTGACCACGTAGATCCAGCCTCATTAAGAGGTTTAGGCCCTGACCAAACACTTGTTTTGATTAACGGAAAAAGAAGACATCAATCCTCACTCATCAACATATTTGGAACTCGTGGTCGTGGAAACACTGGAACAGATTTAAATGCCATTCCAGCCTCATCAATTAAAAGAATAGAAATCCTGAGAGATGGCGCCGCTGCTCAATATGGCTCTGATGCCATTGCTGGGGTAATTAATATTGTCCTCAACGACAATGTTGACGAACTAACTGGTTCAGTAACTTATGGCGCATTCAACACCAATGCAAAAGGAGATTTTCTTTCTGGCACCGCAAACACAGACGGATATCGTTTGGACAAAAACGGTAACGGAAATAGCTTTGGAAAAGACCAAAATTTTGATGGTGGATCTGTAAAAATAGCCGCAAATTATGGTGTGGCTCTTGGAGAAAAAGGAGGTTTTGCTAATTTCACAGCAGAATATTTAAACAAAAACAAAACCTTGCGTCCAGGATATGATTTCCGAAAAGGATTTGGAGAGGCCGAAATACAAGGTTTCAACTTTTTTGGAAACATGGCGATTCCTGTTTCTGACAAAACCCAGTTCTACGCCTTTGGAGGAAGAAATTACAGAGACACTGATGCTTATGCTTTTACTAGAAATGGCGGAGAAAGAGTCGTTGAATCTATTTACCCAGGCGGATATACTCCTAGAATTACTTCAAACATCCTTGACAATTCTCTTGCTGCAGGTTTCAGAACTGAAACAGCAAGTGGCTGGAAAATTGACATTAGCAACACTTATGGAAAAAACCTTTTCCATTATTTCATTAAAGGAACCATCAACGCCTCATTAGAAGAAGCTTCTCCTTTAGAGTTTGATGCCGGAGGACACAGTTTAAGTCAAAATACGATGAATTTTGATTTTTCAAAAAATTATAGCTCGGTGTTAAACGGAATGAATCTTGCTTTTGGAGCTGAATTCCGTACGGAAAAATTCGAGATTTTTGCAGGCGAAGAAGGTTCTTATACCACTTATGACACTAACGGACGTCCAATTACAGATCCAGCCAATCAATCTGCTCCTACAATTCCTAATCCTGATTATGATCCTAGCGATCCGGATTCTCCAGCCGTTCTATCAAGACCTGGAGGCTCTCAAGGTTTTCCCGGTTATAGCCCAGCTAATGAAGTAGATAAAAGCCGCACTAACTTGTCGCTTTATACTGATGCCGAATTTGACGTAACCGACAGCTTTCTTGTAAGCACAGCCGTTCGATTTGAAAATTACAGCGATTTTGGAAGTACTCTTAACGGAAAACTAGCCGCCCGATTGAAAGCTACCAAAAACATCAATTTCAGAGGTTCTATAAGTACTGGATTTAGAGCTCCTTCATTGGCTCAAATTTACTATAATTTGCGTTTTACTAATTTTAATGCTGGCGGAGCTGTAGAAGTTATTCTTTCCCCAAATAACAGCCCGGTAACAAAAGCCTTTGGCATTCAAAAATTGAACGAAGAAAAAGCAGTTAATGCTTCTTTAGGATTCACTTCTTCTTTTGGAGAATTTACCGCCACGGTTGACGGTTATTACATTAAAGTTAAGGACAGAATTGTATTGACCGGATATTTTGATGCCACTGCATTAAATATTGGTGTTTCGGAAGCACAATTTTTCACCAATGGTGTTGATACCAGAACTGCAGGTTTAGACATGGTTTTTGCCTGGAAAAAATCATTTGGTGATTCAAAATTCGGAGCTACATTAGTTGGAAACATCAATGACATGAAAATTGACAATGTAAAAAACAAAAATCTGGACGAAGGCACTTTTTTTGGAAAACGCGAAAAAGCCTTTTTATTGGCTTCAGCCCCAAAAAGCAAATTTGGCCTGAATCTTAATTATTCCAAAAATAAATTTGATGCCGGTTTAGCTTTTACGCATTTCAGCAAAGTTGTATTAGTAGATTATGCTGACGAAGATGATGTTTATAACGCTAAAACAGTTACTGATTTAACTTTGGGTTATAAATTATCCAAAAACTTAAAATTGAGTATTGGTAGTAATAACCTTTTCAACATTTATCCTGATAAACAAGACGAACAAGGCAACACCGAGGCTGGCGGTTACTGGGATGCCGTTCAAATGGGATTCAGCGGAGCTTACTATTATGCAAGACTTGGATTTAATTTCTAATCGAATTATTCATATATAAACCTCATCTATTTTCAAGCAAGAGCCGTCGAGAGACGGCTCTTGCTTATTTACTGCTCTTCTATAAAACTTTAATTCTACTCTACCTAGAACAATGAACACGCTTTACTGTGAATAATATAATTTTTTACAAAAATCATATAACAAATTCGACGCAATTAACCACTATCTTTATGATATACAAATCATTAAAACAAATATTATGAAAACTATAATTCTAGGTATGACTGCTTTTTTATTTTCTTTAAACATTCATGCGCAAAATAAAAATGTAAAATCAGAAATAAAAACCACTACAACTACTGTAAATAATTCCAAAGGAGAAAAAAAATCTATAAAAACACAGGAAGTTAAAGAAGTTCAAAAAATTGAGTTGAAAGATGCTGATTCTAATGTACTAAATAAAGACATCAAAGAAACCCCTGTTCAAGTAACCTCCATCACAGCGATAACTGCTGACGGAATTACCAATATAGTCGATGTTGACAGATCAGCCTATTATGAACTAAATGGTCAGAAATACCAAGTGGCAATTGATCAAAATGGTTATACCGTGCTTTTACCCGATGGAAGAGAAAGAGCCATTTTAAGAAAAACGTCTAATAACAACTATATTTATAAAGCACAAAACATCACTTCGTTTGGCTATTTTGACAGCAATGGAAATCTTGTCTTAGAAAACTACGATGAAAAAACCGATAAAGTAACCCAGACGACTTATATTATTATTAAACCGTAAAAAACAATCAAAAACAAAAAAAATCCTGAGTTAGTCACTCAGGATTTTTTTATTTCAAAACTCAAATTTTTAATTTTTGTCTTATTCGTTATGTAAAAACGATTGTCTGTTCAACAAGGTTTCTTCACTTTCTACATGATTATCATCCGGGATACAACAGTCAACAGGACAAACAGCCGCACATTGTGGCTCATCATGAAAACCTTTACACTCTGTACATTTTCCAGGAACAATATAATAAATATCATCCGAAATAGGAGTTTGGGCCGCTTCAGCATCCACTTCGCTACCATCAGGTAAAATTACTTTTCCGCTTAGTTTTGTACCGTCTTTATATCTCCAGTCGTCAGCACCTTCATATATTGCAGTATTTGGGCACTCTGGCTCACAAGCGCCACAATTGATACATTCATCTGTTATTATGATTGCCATTTTTTCTATTAATTAGGTGTTAAAATTATGGGCGAAGAATAAAAACCGTCTAACAATCTTTTCTCCTTTGACTTATAACTTAATATAGCTTATTTTTGTGCAAAATTACAATCAAAACTTTTTATAAGCAAACATTATGACATTAGAAACAAAAAAAAGTGTTTTTGTTGAATTAGGAAAATTCTTAAGTCAATTTTCTGAGAATAATAGCATAAAAAGACCCGATATTTTACAAAACGATTTATTTTTCGAAGATTTCATCCAATTAATAAATTTATCCCAGTCCCATAACGGCTGGTACACGCCAGAACAGGTTTGTTTCTCGATTCAATCTTGGGCTACGGCCTTAACAGAAGAAAATCTGAATCAATGGCTTGCCGCTTACGATTTAGAAAACATACAACCAAAAAACATCGCTCTGATACTAGCGGGAAATATTCCTTTGGTGGGTTTTCATGATTTCCTCTCTGTCTTGATTACAGGGCATAATGTGATGGTAAAAACATCGTCAAACGACCAACATTTACTGCCTTTTTTAGCCAAATACATCATCGCCATAGCACCCGAATTGGCTAGTAAAATAACTTTTGTTGAAGGAAAATTAGAAAATTTTGATGCCGTAATCGCCACAGGAAGTAATAATACGGCCCGCTATTTTGAATATTATTTCAAAGAGAAACCTTCGATAATTAGAAAAAGTAGAAACTCTGTTGCTGTTTTAAACGGAAAAGAAACCAAGGAGCAGCTTGTAGCATTGGGCGAAGATATTTTCAGGTATTTTGGTTTGGGATGTCGCAATGTATCTAAATTGTTTGTTCCAAAAGGATATTCTTTCGATGCTTTTTTTGAAGCGATTTTTGAATACCAAGACGTCATTCATTATGAAAAATACGCCAATAATTACGACTACAATAAAGCCGTTTTCTTGATGAGCAATTTCAAGCTATTAGACAATGGTTTTTTGACCATCAAAGAAGATGAAAGTCACGCCTCGCCTATTTCGAGTGTTTTTTATGAGTTTTATGAAAATATAGAAGACATACAAAACCGACTACAAACGGAAAAAGAACAAATTCAATGTGTTGTCAGTGCTGGTTTAATAGACGATAGTGTTGATTTTGGACAAACACAAAATCCTAAATTATGGGATTACGCAGACAATATCGATACGATATCGTTTTTGTTAACAATATAAACAAAAGGCCTTTAATTATTTTCTTTTATTTCCCCCTTTTAAAGTCGTAATTCCCGAAATTTGCATATTAACTTTTGGACCTTAACTACACATGAAAAAACACAATTACAGCGCAGGACCTTGTATTTTACCACAAGAAGTTTTTGAAAAATCAGCCCAAGCCATTTTAAATTTTAATAATTCTGGTTTATCTCTTTTGGAGATTTCACACCGAAGCGATGATTTTGTTGCCGTTATAGAAGAAGCAAGAGCATTGGTAATCGAATTATTGGGATTGGAAGGCAAAGGATACAAAGCCCTCTTTCTTTCAGGAGGAGCCAGTTTAGAGTTCTTGATGATTCCTTACAATTTAATGAAAGAAAACGGAAAAGCCGCTTATCTTGACACAGGAACTTGGGCGAGTGGCGCTATCAAAGAAGCTAAAATCTTTGGAGAAACCGTGGTTGTCGCTTCATCAAAAGACAAAAATTACAATTATATCCCAAAAGGATACAGCATACCTGCAGATGCCGATTATTTCCATTGCACTTCTAACAATACGATCTTTGGTACCCAAATGAAGGAATTTCCTTCAGTGGATATTCCATTGGTTTGCGATATGAGTTCTGATATTTTCTCCAGAACTTTAGATTTTTCTAAATTTGACATTATTTATGCCGGTGCTCAAAAAAACATGGGCCCAGCTGGTACCACTCTAGTTGTTATCAAAGAAGAAGTTCTGGGAAAAACAGGCAGAACAATTCCAAGTATGCTGGATTATGAAAAACATATTAAAGCCGAGAGCATGTACAATACTCCTCCGGTTTTCCCTATTTATGCCTCACTATTGACCTTACAATGGTTAAAAAAACTAGGTGGAATTGCAGCAATTGAAAAACTAAACAATGCCAAGGCCGCCTTGCTTTATGCCGAAATTGACCGAAATCCATTATTCAGAGGGTCAGCCGTAGCCGAAGATCGTTCTACTATGAATGTGACCTTTTTATTGAATAATGAAGCGCATACCCCTATTTTTGATGCCATGTGGGCCGAAGCCGGTATTTCGGGCTTATCAGGACACCGCTCAGTAGGTGGCTATAGAGCTTCGATGTACAACGCCCTTCCTCTGGAAAGCGTTCAGGTACTAGTTGATGTAATGAAGGCATTGGAATCAAAAGTTTAAAAGTTTCACAAAAGAAACAGCCCTAAAATAGTAATAAAATCAAAATACAAAGCTGCTAGTCTCCGTTGGGGACTAGCGGTCTTTTTAAGCCAAAAATAAATGAAAGTATTAGCTAATGACGGTATTTCTAAAAGCGGAATTCTTGCTTTAGAAAAAGGAGGATTTGAAGTTATCACCACAAAAGTAGCCCAAGAACAAGTGGTAAATTTTGTGAATCAGAATAACATCAGCGTACTTTTGGTACGAAGTGCAACCAAAGTCCGACAAGATATTATTGATGCCTGTCCAAGTTTAAAAATAATTGGTCGTGGTGGCACCGGCATGGACAATATTGATGTAGACTATGCTAAAAGTAAAGGAATTCAAGTAATTAATACTCCTGCGGCTTCATCGGAATCTGTAGCTGAATTAGTATTTGCTCATCTGTTTTCAGGTATTCGCTTCTTGCATGATTCAAACAGAAATATGCCTTTAGAAGGAGATACAAATTTTAATGGTTTGAAAAAAGCGTATTCCAACGGAATTGAATTGAGAGGAAAAACACTTGGTATCATAGGAATAGGACGCATTGGTCAGGCTACTGCAAAAATAGCTTTGGGTTTAGGGATGAAAGTAATTGCTTCTGATATTTCGATCGAAAAGACAACTATAACGGTCTCTTTTTTCGATGGTCAGTCGATTACAACTACCATCGTTTCCCAACCTCTGGCATCTTTACTACAAGAAGCTGATTTTATCAGCTTGCATGTTCCTGATCAAAAAAACTACATCATAGGCGAAAAAGAATTTGCGATAATGAAAGAAGGCGTAGGAATTGTCAACTGTGCTCGCGGCAGTGTGCTTGACGAAGTAGCATTGGTAGCAGCCTTAGACAGCGGAAAAGTATTATTTGCCGGATTGGATGTTTATGAAAATGAACCCACACCAGAAATAACCATTTTGATGAATCCAAAAATTTCATTGACTCCTCATATTGGAGCCGCAACCCTTGAAGCTCAAGACAGGATTGGCATTGAGTTAGCCGAACAAATTATCAATTTACTACGTTAATATCAAAACATTAAATGATTGCTAAAAACTAATCAATTACAACCCAGCAAGCTTTTTTTTAATTAATTTAATTAAATTTGATTTCTAATCTAAATAAAAAATCAAATGTTTGAACAATTGACGCAATTAGCACAGCAGTTTGGAAATGAAGCCGTAGTAAAAAACGATGCGATTCCAAATGATCAGAACGAAGCGGTAATAAACGAAGCAAGTAGTTCGATTATTTCTGGTTTACAAAAAATAGCTTCAGATGGAGGCATCGATCAACTTGCCGGATTATTTCAAGGCAACACTAATCTAGACAGCTCAAATCCTGTTGTTCAAAAACTCTCAGAACAACTAACAGGAACTTTGGGCGAGAAATTCAACTTGAGTAGCGATGCTGCTTCTGGCGTAGCGGGTGGTATGATTCCACAAATTTTAGGTTCTTTGGTTGGTAAAGCTAAAGACGCTAATGACTCTAGTTTTCAGATTTCGGATTTGATAAATGCTATTTCTGGAGAAGGTGCCCAAAATTCATCTATCATGGACGCTATTTCAAAATATGGAGGACAATTTGGTCTAGATCAGAATTCGGATGGAAAAGTAGATATTAGCGATGCAATGAGTGCCGTAACAAAGAACAGTGGAGGTATCGGTGGCCTGTTTTCAAAACTTTTCGGAAAATAAAACGATTACTTACAATACTATCAAAGTCATTTATCTCAAATAGATGGCTTTTTTTTATACTAAAAAATCAACAATCAGCCGGTTAATTTTGTAATTTTAATAATCAAATTATTTTCCTGAATATCATGAAAAACAGCCTTTACATTATAGCAATTATTTTTTGTGTTCTCATTGGCTGTACCAGCACCAAATCGGCTGTGGTGACGAAAGAAAAACCAACAGGTACAAAAAATGATACTGTTAGGATTGTCAATGAGGAGCTCGAATATGAAGTCATTATCATTGATCCGGGGTTTAGCTCTTGGCTTGTCTCTACAGCGCTCCCCAGAAATTACTACTCCCAATCTTATTTAGAAAACAAAAATCGCCTGTGGATTAGTGAATGGAACAGTCGCGTCGCACAACCTTTCAGATACAATCCTAATCTTTATGAAATGACCATTAATTATGATCCAACCATCAATTATGGCTATGAGGTAAATTATTTAATCTACAATTACTTGGTCTATTTTCAAAATACCTACAGACAAAAATTATTTGGTCATGTTCCCCTAAGATAATCTTACTATCTTTGCGACCATTGCAAATAAAAATGAAGAAATTAAAAAAACGTTGGGGAATTGAATCCAACTTTCAGCTTACAATCATATTGATCGTTTTTGCCATTACTGGCTCTACTTCAGCTTGGCTATCCAAACCTTTTTGTCTTTGGTTGGGAATCACCAGCGAAGACTTAGGCTTTTGGTTTACTCCTGTCAGATTACTTCTAATTTTCCCAATATACCAAGTATTTTTAGTTCTATTTGGTTTTGTTTTTGGACAATTTACTTTCTTTTGGTCATTCGAGAAAAAGATGTTGAAACGAATGGGATTGGGATTTCTCTTCAAAGAATAAAAAAAACGCCTCGATTATTGGGCGTTTTTGTTTTTAATCCAATAGGTGTACATCCATGTCAAGGTAAAAGAAGGAATCACGTCCGTAAATGGAATTATTTCTTCAACAAAAGTTAAAACTCCAGCTATTTTACCTACGCTACCCCGATACATTCTGGTCATCAAAAATCCCGCTATTGGTGCCCAAACCACGTCTGAAAATTCACCGATAAGAGGAATCGTAAAAGACAGCATCCCGATTGCGTCAAAAAGCAGTCCTAAAAGTAGCTTTTTGGTTTTATCCGATTTTTGTTCCGAAACAGTTTCTATTCCCAGTTCTTCTTTCATTTGTTTTACTCTATATTGATTTGACAAATCCTAATGATCAATTATTTCTTAAGCATATCCTTGTACACTTTTTTCAATTTTTCAATTTTTGGCGTAATGATATAACTACAATAGCCCTGTTCTTGATGCTGATTGTAATAATTTTGATGGTAATCTTCGGCAGGATAAAATAACGTTGCCGGCGAAATTCTAGTTACTATAGGCTTGCCAAATGTATTTTCTTGGGTCAATAATTCAATGTAACTCTCGGAAATTTCTTTTTGATCCTCATCGTGGTAAAAAATTTCACTTCGATATTGCGTGCCCACATCGTTCCCTTGTCTATTTAACGTTGTAGGATCGTGGGTTGCAAAAAATATTTCAAGCAATTCCCCAAAAGAAATTTCATTTGGATTAAAACTAATCTGAATCGCCTCCGCATGATCCGTATCCCCATTGCATATTTCTTTGTAAGTAGGATTTGCCGTTTTTCCGCCTATATAGCCCGAAACAACACTCTCTACTCCTTTTAGTTCTAAAAAAACGGCTTCAGTACACCAAAAACAGCCTCCGGCAAATGTGGCTATTTCCATTTTTTCCTGTGTATTCATTATATTGGTTTTTAATTTTTAATCGTTATCAAAAGAAAAACATTTTCCAATGCAATTCTAAATCTCTTAACAAACAATCTATCAAATTTAGTCTATTAAATAAACCTTAGCCTTTTTTGTTAACTAAAATTTATAATTTGTCTTTTGAAAATTATTCCAAATAATCATCAAAATCTTTGTTTCTTTGTGCAAACAATTTCAAAATGATACAAGCCAAAAATTTACATAAATTCTACGATCAACTTCATGTATTGAAAGGCGTGGATTTACATATCAAAAAAGGAGAAATTGTCTCAATTGTAGGAGCTTCGGGAGCAGGTAAAACCACTCTTTTACAAATTTTAGGAACTTTAGACAAACCCACTGTCGAAAATGGAATCGAATTGCGTATCAATGACGAAGACATTTTGAACATGAACGACAAGACTTTATCCAAATTCAGAAATTTGAATCTAGGTTTTATCTTCCAATTTCATCAATTATTACCTGAATTTACTGCGCTAGAGAATGTTTGTATTCCCGCTTTCATCGCCAATAAATCAAAAAAAGAAACCGAAACAGAAGCCAAAAAATTATTGACTTATCTGGGGCTTTCCCATCGAATGGACCACAAACCCCATGCACTTTCGGGAGGAGAACAACAACGCGTAGCCGTTGCAAGAGCCTTGATCAACAAACCGGCAATCATTTTTGCCGACGAGCCATCCGGAAACCTGGATACTGCCTCAGCCGAAAACTTACATCAATTGTTCTTTAAACTAAGAGACGAATTAGGCCAAACCTTTGTAATTGTTACCCACAATGATGAATTGGCCAATATGGCTGACCGTAAATTAGTCATGGTTGACGGACAAATTAGTCGTCAGGCCCTCTAACTATCGAGCCGAAATAAAAAAATCCGTATCAATCAGTTTACTCTGAGTTATCCGCTTTCCTATACAATGACAAAACTAGAACTCAAAGACTTTCTTGACGAAAAATTCATTCAATACAATACGCTGGATTTTATCGATAGTGATCCTGTGCAAATTCCACATCTCTTTTCTCAAAAAGAAGACATAGAAATTGCTGGTTTTTTGAGTGCTACCATTGCTTGGGGCAATCGCAAAATGATCATAAAAAATTCACATCGAATGATGGATCTGATGGGCAACACGCCTTATGATTTTGTGATGTCGCATTCTCCATCTGATTTAGAGCGATTGGATAGCTTTGTTCATCGCACTTTTAACGGAGAAGATTTCACTTTTTTCATTCAAAGCTTAAAGAATATTTACCAAAATCACCATGGTTTAGAAAGCATTTATTCTAAAAATCAAGAACCGGAATCATTGCAAAAAAGCATCTCGGAATTCAAAAAAGTTTTTTTTGAAATTCCACATCAATACCGCACGCAAAAACATGTTTCGGATCCAATGAACAATTCGGCCGCAAAAAGAATCAATATGTTTTTAAGGTGGATGGTGCGCCAAGACAATAAAGGCGTTGATTTAGGAATATGGAAAACCATTTCTCCTGCTGCGTTATCCTGTCCGCTTGATGTACATTCAGGAAATGTAGCCCGAAAACTGGGCTTATTATCCCGAAAACAAAATGATGCAAAAGCACTTGCCGAACTAGATGCACAACTTCGAAAATTAGATCCAAAAGATCCGGCTAAATATGATTTTGCTTTATTTGGGTTGGGTGTTTTTGAAGGGTTTTAATTGTATCAAAAAAACTCCTAAACTTAGAACTACCAGATTTTGTATAAATAACAAAAAACAATAATAACAGCATTAAAATCAAGGATGTAGCATAAATATTATATTACAAATCCAATAACAACTGTTTTTTATCGTCTTTTTTTGCTTTTTATCGATATTGCAATGAAAATTTGATTAAATTTGATTGTAATTATTGGAATTAAATATACAACAACACTATTCCAACTATTCAAAATTAATACCACAATTTAAAAAGAACAGAAATGAGTGAATCTAGAAAAATACTTTTAGCAGAAGACAATTCAATACTCTCATTATTGCTAAAATTCAAATTAGAAAAGGCAGGATACGATCTTATTATTGCAGAAAACGGTAAAGAAGCCATAGAAATAATAGAAAAACAAAAACCCGAAATTATTCTCACTGATGTAATGATGCCTTTTGTCAGCGGCTTGGAAATAATCAGTCATGTAAGAAACAAACTGGATCTTATAACTCCCGTTATCGTTTTCTCATCTGCAGGTCAGGAGGAAATGGTTCTCAATGCTTTTAATCTGGGCGCTACTGATTTCATGGCCAAACCATTTAGCCCAAACGAATTAGTTATCCGAATCAAAAGGTTATTACAATAGAAAACTAAGTTTAGCAAATTATGGTAAACCTATATCAAAATATTGTTGATTATCTCAAAAACGCACCCGAAGTCATTCAATTCCTATGGGCTTTGATTACTACTTTGATACTTATAATATGCAGCTTGATCCTTTATTTAAAACACTCAAGATCAAGACTCAGGATCAAAGAAAGAATCCAGAAAGTCTACCAAAAAAAATATGAATCTGATTTGATAGAGTATTTGTATGCTGGCAATGAGGATAACGAAATCAGTGTTGAACAACAACAAATTGTCAATTATTTCAAAAAATGTTCTACCAATAGACTGAAAAGGAAACTTATCATTACCACTTTGCTGAAACTACGAAATGAAATTTCAGGTGAAACGGCAGATGCCATTCAAAAGCTTTATTATCAAACCGAAATGATGAATTCAGCCGCTGCCAAGTTGAAACATAAAAAATGGAATGTGGTGGCAAGAGCGATAAATGAGTTGACACAATTTGAGATTAAAGAAGTCCATGACCAGATTATTCAGTTGATAAATCATCCTAAAAGGGAAGTTCGTAAGGAAATACAAATGTATTTAGTCAAATTATTCCATTTTGAAGGCCTTGATTTTTTAAATATTTTGACCACTCCTTTGTCTGAATGGGATCAAATTCAATTATTAGAAATTCTTCAAAAATTTGATGACCAAGAGATTCCAGATATCACAAACTGGTTAAATTCTTCAAATGATTCAGTTGCCTTTTTTGCTTTAAAACTGGCTAAAATATACAATCAATTTGAAGCAAAGGATGCCATTATAAGCCTTCTGTATCACCCTGAAAAGGAAATGAGAATTGAAGCAATTGGTGTTTTGTCTCATATGGGCGCCATTGAAGCTGTTGCTATTTTGAAGAATAATTTTGATCAATTGAGCCTTGACGAACAAATTGCTTTTTTTAAAATGATGGAAAACATGCATGAAGCCCATGACGAAGAATTCATCATACCCTTTATGAATCATGTAAATTTTGATATCAGAGTTTCAGCGATGAAAATCGTAAAAGCAATTGAAATCAAAAAGCCAAATGCTTTCAAAATAATCCCATCTGAAAAAAAATATCCCGAAAACACTGCCTTAATCAAAGCCAGTTAACTTCAACTACACTGCAATTCTAATGATAATAGATCTGATTCAATACTTCTTTTTTGGATTTGCATTTACGGCAATAGTATCCTATATCTTATTAGCAATAATCTCTGCATTTGAAACAGTAGATTATATGAAGAAAAACAGCTTTGTAAATTACAAAGAAATACTGTCATCGTCCATTTCACCCTCTGTTTCAATTATTGCCCCAGCCTATAATGAAACCTTAAACATTGTTGAGAATGTGCGTTCCTTATTGTCTAATCATTATGTCAACTACGATGTAATCATAGTAAATGACGGAAGTAAAGATGACAGCCTTGAAAAACTCATAAAAGCTTATGATCTGGTTAAGGTTGAATACCTTATTAACGACCAAATTCAAACAAAACCACTGAGAGCAGGTGTTTTTAAATCAACCAATCCTGCTTTTGAAAAATTAGTTGTGGTAGACAAAGAGAATGGCGGAAAAGCAGACGCTTTAAACATGGGACTAAACATCAGCTCTAATAAGTATGTTGCCTGTATTGACGTCGATTGTTTATTACTGGAGGATGCATTGCAAAAGATGGTTAAACCTTTTTTGGAAAACACCGATTCCAAAGTAATTGCCGCCGGAGGTGTTATTCGTATTGCTAATTCCTGTGTCATCAAAGACGGAAAATTACTGGATATTAATCTGCCGAGAAACTTAATTGTACGAGGACAAATTTTAGAATACCTAAGAGCTTTTCTGCTAGGAAGAATGGCTTGGAGTAAACTTAATGGTTTATTGGTTATTTCGGGCGCCTTTGGTTTATTCGATAAAAAAACAGCGATTGAAGTTGGCGGCTATGATACCAAAACCGTTGGAGAAGATATGGAAATCATCGTAAGAATGAGAAGACATATGGAAGAGCAAAAAATAAAATACAAAGTGGCTTATATTCCGGATCCGCTTTGCTGGACAGAAGCTCCGGACAATTATAAAATATTCATTTCGCAAAGAAACCGATGGACCAGAGGAACTATTGAGACCTTAAAAAAGCATCGAAAAATAGGATTCAACAGGAAATACAATACTTTGGGAATGATCAGTTACCCTTACTGGTTGATATACGAAAGACTCGCTCCCATAATCGAAGTTCTGGGGATATTCTATTTCTTATTTCTTTTGATCAATAACAACATCAAATGGGATTATGCCATTGCATTCATTGTTTTGTGTTATTTATTTACGGTAATGTTCTCCATTATTACTATTATTACTGAAGAACTTACTTATCATCAATACAAGAAAAAAGGGATTGGTATTCGATTGATAATGACGGCCTTCCTAGAGCCTTTTACAAATCATCCTTTTATTGTATATGCTGCCATTAAAGGTAACTTTGATTACTATTTTAACAAGAAAATAAAATGGGGAGAAATGACTCGAAAAGGGATGTCAAATGATTCAATTTCCAAAATAAAAATATAATAATTAAAATATGAAGATTAGGCTTCTATTAAAAAACTCTTTCCCCCATCTTTACTTAACCTTTGCCTTACTATTTACATTTTGGTCTCTGAGCATTTTTGAAATATACAGCAAAAGCACAAACGGAATTCACTCTACAGATTTAATCACAAATCTATTCTATAAATTACTTAATGATTTTGGAACAGCATTAGTAATTGGGCTGCTGTTTTTTCCGATATACATTGCCTTTTATTTTCTAAGAAAACCATGGAGCGTAACTGCAATTAAAATCCTATTTTCTATAATAGTTATTGGTCAATTTGCCTTGGTCAAATACAATCTTACCACTCTGGTAAATCTGGGCGCAGATATTCTGGGCTATTCTATCGATGATATGTACACTACTGTTACAGCATCTGAATCGCTTTCCTACCTTTATTTCTTTCCATTTGTTGTTTTTCCGCTTCTATTTCTGGGCATTAATAATCTTTTGGTTAAATATGCTAATCCAAATGTAATCTATGCGTTTTCAACTGTTTTCATCCTGCTCTTTGTCGGTTTAAAATATTCGATCCCCGAAATTTCTGATTCCAGTTATCAAAACAAACTGTCTTTTTTCACTACAGATATCATCCGATTTCAATCCGATAAAAATGTATTTACTGCGGCTGATTTGTTCTATAAAAAAGAATATCCTTTGGTTCAACCCTTTAATTCTTCGCCTGATGTATTAGCTCCATTTTTTGAAATTAAAGAAGAAAAACCAAATATCGTGATGATTATCGTAGAAGGATTAGGCGCTGAGTTCATTGGGAAAAATCAATATCGGGGCTTTACTCCTTATCTGGATTCTTTAATTCCAAAATCATTGTATTGGGAAAACTTTGTCAGTAATGCAGGTCGAACTTTTGGCGCATTGCCTTCTATATTGGGTTCATTGCCTTATGGCGAGAAAGGTTTTCTGGAAATGAATCCTCTTCCTTCGCATATTTCTCTTGTCAGTATTTTAAAAGCTAATGAATATACTACCTCTTTTTATTGCGGAGACGAATCCAGTTTTGACCGAAAAATAAATTTCCTCGAATACAACGGTATCGAGAATGTCATAGACGTAAATAAATTTGGTCCTGGTTATGTTAAAACCAAAGAAAACTCGGGTGGTTTTTCTTGGGGCTATCCAGATGATGAAATCTTCAAAAAAACACTCAGCGAATTAGATTCAAAAAAACTTCCGCGCCTCGATGTTATCATGACACTGACTAACCACGAACCTTTTGATTTTCCTTCAAAACAGGAATATCTAAAAAAAGTGGATAAGATCATTAATTCGAATAGAACACTTGAGGTGTCAAAATCAGAAGTTAATACCTATAAAGATATATTTGCTTGTCTGCTATACACCGATAATTCTATCAAAAATTTCATGGAGTCCTATTCGAAAAGGCCTGAATTCCAAAATACTATTTTTGTAATTACCGGGGATCACCGTTTGATTCCTGTTGCCCAAAAAGATAAATTATGCCGCTTTCACGTTCCGTTGTACATTTATAGCCCTTTGTTGAAAAAACCGCAATCCTTCAAATCCGTTTCTTCCCATTGGGACATAACCCCAAGTTTGCTGTCGTTTTTAATGAATAATTACAAGATGAACAAAATGGAAAAAACCACTTGGATGAGTTCCGGTTTAGATACTGTCCAGAAATTCAGGAACATTCACAAAATCCCTATTATGCAAAATAAAGGAAGCATTAATGAACTGATTTACAAAGACTATTTGTATTCTAATGGTGATTTATTCAAAATAAACGAAAATTTTGACCTGGCAAAAGTCAATGACAAAGTGATGTTGAAAACCATGGCTGATACGCTAAATGAGGCTAAAAGACTAAATGCCTATCTGACACAGAAAAACAAAATCATCCCGAATGCTATTAATACTTACACTAAACCCGCTTTTGAATTCTCTAAAGAAGATTTGGAAAAAATCAAAAAACTAACCAAGGGATTAACCTACGATGAGATATTTTTTCTTGCTCGTGACTTTGCTTTCAACAAAGAACGGGACAAAGCGAGATTACTATGCAACTATATTTTGAATGAATTTCCTAATTATGCCGATGTAAGAACCTTAAAAGGACGAACCTTAGCTTGGGATAAAAACTACTCCAAAGCTGAAACTGAATTACTGGAAGTAGTCAAAAGAACGCCTTATTACAACGATAGCTATCTTGCTTTAATGGATTTATATTGGTGGACAGATCAAGATCCAAAAGGAATTTTGATAGCCAAAAAAGGACTCAAAAACAAAGTTGCCAATCCTGAATTAGGTATAAAACTAGCGCAAGCCTACAAGCGAACCAATAAGCTCACATTAGCCAATAAAGTAATTGACAGTGTCATAAAAAAACATCCTACAGAAAAAGAATTTGTTAAAATAAAAAAAACCTTCGTAAAATGATATCCAAAAAAATAGTTCAATTACCATTTTTGCTTTGCTTCGCAATGGTTTTCCAAATCTATGGCCAAGAAAACAAATACAATGGCAATCCGGACGCTTCATTTGAAACCGCCCGCAATCTGGCTTTCAACCAGCAACGCAAGCAAGCACAAGATACCTTATCTCATATTTTAACCAAGTATCCCGATTATCACGATATTCGAGAATTTTTGGCTACAACCTATTCTTGGGACGCGGATTATAGAAAAGCCCAGAAAGAATTCAAATCTATTTTAGACAAAGATTCCCAAAGAAAAAGCACTTGGATAGCTGCCATTAAAAATGAAATATGGGCTGACAAACCTTATGTTGCAATCGAAATGACATCTCAGGCATTGAAAATTTTCCCTGAAGATCCGGAACTATTATACGTCAAAGCGACTGCACAAGAAAACACCAACAATCCTTTGGACGCCTTCAGTACCATCCAATCCATTTTAGACAAAAATCCGGAAGATCAAAAAGCCAATGAATATAAAATTAGCTTAAATCAGGAACTTAGAAAAAATGCCTTCGGAATAAAATCGAGTGTTGATGTCTATTCAAAGGTTTTTGATCCTATGCAATACCATACGCTTAAACTAAGCCGACTTACAAAATATGGAAGCATAATAGGAAAACTTAACTTAAGCAGAAGATTCAATGAAAATGGCGCCCAGTTTGAAGTCGATTTATATCCTAAAATCACCAAAGGTTTATATGCCTATCTGAATTTAGGCTTAGCAAACACTTTTCTTTTCCCCGATGTTAGATACGGCGCGGAGCTATACAAATCTTTACCGCACAGTTTAGAGGTTTCCCTTGGTTTCCGAACTTTAAAATACAGCAGTACCACAAATATCTACACAGGAGCATTGGGTTGGTACACCGGAAATAGCTACTGGTCGTTTCGCCCTTACTTTACTCCAGGAGATGGAGGAACAAGCACATCAGCGGCATTAAATTATCGGAAATACCGTTCTAATGCGGAGAATTATATCAGTTTTTCCTACAGCATGGGAGTTTCTCCGGAAATAAACCAATTTAAGTTTGACACCGCAGATGCCGAAATCATAAACCTAAAAACTCAGCGTTTCAATATCGGTTATTATTTCACTACCGCTAAGAACAAAAATGCTTGGGGCGCACAATTTGATGTTGCCCATCAAGAAATCAGCTTTGATCCGGGAAACTATTTTTGGATTTATTCCCTAAATTTATCCTGGGATTTGAAATTCAAATAGCATCAATGAAAAGCATCCATTAAAAATGAAAATCAATCATTACTTTCAAAAAGACTATCTTTGCAAAAAATATACGTTTTATGACCACTTTCGAGCAATTAAATCTTCCAAAATCAGTCCAAAAAGCAATTGACGATTTAGGATTTACTTCCCCAACCCCTATTCAGGAAAAAACTTTTTCTGTGATAATGTCAGGTCGTGATATGATGGGAATTGCACAAACCGGAACCGGAAAAACATTTGCCTATTTATTACCTTTATTAAAGTTATATAAATTTACTCCGGGGCAACATACCCCAAAAATAGTAATCCTTGTCCCTACTCGTGAACTTGTGGTTCAAGTGGTGGAAGAGGTAGAAAAACTGACTAAATACATGTCTGTTAGAACCATCGGAATTTTTGGTGGTGTAAATATCAATACCCAAAAAACAACCGTTTATCAAGGTTGTGATATACTGGTAGGAACTCCGGGAAGAATCATGGATTTGACTTTGGACAATGTGATTCGTTTTGAAGAAATGCAAAAACTGGTAATTGATGAATTTGACGAAATGTTGAATTTAGGTTTCCGCACCCAGTTGACAGCTATTTTGGCTATGATGCCAAAAAAACGTCAGAACATCTTATTTTCGGCAACCATGACTGATGAAGTAGATGGCATTTTGAATGATTATTTTGATTATCCGGAAGAAGTTACCCTTTCTGCGTCAGGTACACCTTTGGAAAACATCAAACAAATTACGTATAATGTTCCCAATTTCAATACCAAAATAAACCTGCTTAAACATTTATTACAAAACAATGACGACATGAGTCGTGTTTTGGTATTTGTCAATAATAAGAAAATTTCCGATATGGTTCACGAACGTATCGAGGAAGATTTTGAAGGACAATTTGGAGTAATCCACTCCAATAAATCGCAAAATTACCGTTTGAGCACGATGGCTTCGTTTCAAGAAGGTGATCTACGTGGTCTGATTACAACTGATATTATGGCCAGAGGATTGGATATTTCGAATATCACACACGTAATCAACTTCGAGATGCCAGAAATGCCGGAATTATACATGCACCGTATTGGTAGAACAGGTCGTGCAGATGCAACCGGTACTGCCATCAGTTTTATAGCGCCTCGCGAAGAAGAGTTCAAAGTGGAAGTCGAAGTATTGATGAACATGGAATTATCTATCGAAGCATTCCCTGAAGAAGTAGAAATTTCATTGAAATTGATTGAACCGGAAAAAGACAGACAGCCGATTAAGTTTTTAATGAAAAAACAAAAACTGGAAGGTGACGGCGCATTTCAAGAGAAAAGTAAGAAGAATAAAAAAGTCAACTTGGGAGGTCCTGGTGTAACCAAGAAAAAAACACATGGTTCTGTCAACAGAAATATGCTGAAAAACCAAGCTGCCAAAAAGAAGAAAAAGAAATAAGTTTACCAAAGCCTAAAAAATGAGATTTCTTTTTTAGGCTTTTTTATTTAAACGTGTCCCTTAAAATCTAATTCTTAGCAAAAATCAGACAAACCGGTGCGCACAAAGCAATTCTTTTACCTGTATCAGTAATCGCTCCTGTAGTTTTATTGCGCTTAAAGATAACGACATCATTTGTATATTGATGGGCTACCAAAAGGAAGTTTCCGCTAGGATCAATCGCAAAATTACGAGGTCCTTTGCCCAAAGTACTGGTTTGCCCTTTAAATTCCAATTTTCCGTTTTTAGCAATTTTAAAAATCGAAATATCATTTGCCGTTCCACGATTAGTTGCATACAAAAATTTCCCGTCAGGCGAAATGTGTATGTCGGCTGTGCCAATAACGCCTTTAAAATCTTTAGCGATAACAGTCGTTTCATCTACTTTTGTCAATTTCCCTTTGGCATAACTAAAAACAGTTAGACTACCATCCAGTTCTTGCAACAAATAAACATATTTACCATCCTTGCCAAAAGTAAGATGTCTTGGACCACTACCCGCTTTTACTGAAATACTATCTGTAATTTTCAAAACTTCTTTATCCGCATTTGGATTGTATTGGTACGTATATACTTTATCATTACCTAAATTATTGGACAAAACATACTTTTTATCCGGAGAAAAATATACCATATGCGTATGGGACTTTCCTTGGTTTTGGGCATGCTGTTCTACCAGTTGTTTGGCTTCGGCAATACTTCCGTCATTATTTTTTCCAAAAACGCTGATGTTTCCGCCCGAATAATTGGCAACAATGACATTTTTATCATCATTAATGATATAGCAGGGATCAGCTCCTATTGAATTTTGCTTATTGATAAAATCAAATTTCCCGCTTGACGGATTGAATCCAAAAGAACTAACAGCGCTTTCGTTTCCGTCTTCATTTACAGCATAGACAAACTTATTGTCCTTTGAAACCGTCAGATAACTTGGATTCACCACATTCTTACTGCTATTCTTAAAATGGAAATCTCCGGATTCAGCATCAAAATCATACACATAGATTCCCTTGCTTTCGCATCCTTTAGTATAGGTTCCAATAATCAAATTTTGTTTGCTTTTTTGTGCCTGGAGGTTCGAAAACACTAAAATTAAAAGGAGAACAGATAAGGTTTTTTTCATGTTAAAATTTTTATTAAAAAAGCTAAATTACAGAATGATTTTCATTTATTTGTTTCTTTTAAAATTTATAACAACTTCCTTAAAAACTGTCCGCAAATTTGTATTTTTGACAATAAACTTCACCAAGAATATAATCCGGTGAAGAAAACCCAACCAAAAAATGCAGTTTAAACATCCCGAAATTCTGTACTTTCTCTTCTTATTGATTGTTCCAATTTTGGTTCATTTATTTCAATTTCGCCGATTCAAAAAAGAATATTTCACTAATGTTCGATTCCTTTCGGCACTTTCTGTTCAAACCAGAAAAAGTTCCAAAATCAAAAAATGGTTGCTTTTGGGCTCTCGATTATTATTCATGCTGTTCCTTATTCTGGCATTTGCCCAGCCTTTTTTCGAGGCAAAAGACAATAGCAATGCAACCAATGAAATGTACATTATTCTGGACAATTCCTTCAGCATGCAAGCCAAAGGGAAAAAAGGAGAATTGCTTAGACGTTCCGTTCAGGAATTACTCGAAAACACGCCCGAAAACGCAACTTTCTCTTTGATTACTAATTCTGAAACTTATTGGAACACCGATATAAAATCGATCCAGAATTCGTTACAAAACCTTAAATACAGTGCTTTACCGTTCCAGTTAGATCAGCTGATGGCAAAAGTAAAGTCGCATAAATCTGCTTTCAAAAAAGACATTGTGATTATCACTGACGCAGTAGGTCTTGACAAAAAACAGCTAAAAAACAACGACAAAAACGAGCTAACTTATTTCATAATCCCAAAAGCGGAACAAAAAAACAATGTTGCTATTGATAGCGTTTCCATCCATGAAACATTGGAAAATTTCTATGAAATAAACGTTGAATTATCTAATTATGGTGATGATTTTAAACCTATTCCAATTGCAATTTACAACGGCAATAAACTCATTGCAAAAACATTGGTACAATTTGACACTAAAAAGAAAAGTCAGTTTTTTACCATTCCAAAACAGGATTTTCATGGTTCTGTTTCCATAACCGACAATAGTTTAGAATACGACAATACGCTATATTTCAGTATTTCAAAAACAAAAAAAGTCAACATTATCAGTATTGGAGAGGCCGAAAAGAGTAATTTCTTAAGCCGAATTTATACCGCTGATGAATTCAATTTCAGTAATTCAACTCTAGCTTCACTGGATTACAACAGCCTGGAAAAACAGGATGTCATTCTATTGAATGAAATTGACGAAATTCCGCAAGCCTTACAAATCACTTTGAAATCTTTTGTGGAAAAAGGCGGAAATCTTGTTTTTATTCCTTCTTCGAAAAATACGGTGGCCAACATAAACTCCTTTTTGTCTCATTTTGGAACCGCTCAATTCAAGCCTTTGAAAAATGTAGAAAAACTGATTAGTAAAATCAATTTCAACCATCCGCTGTTTGCTTCGGTATTTGAAAATAAGATCAGTAATTTTCAATACCCAAAAACAAACGCTTCATTTGAAATAGCAGCTTCAGGTCCAGCCGCTTTATACAATGACGATCAAAGTCCGTTTTTGACCGCTTTGTCTAAGCCGGCTTCAACTGTATATATTTTTTCGGCACCAATAAATAGTATTAATTCTAATTTTCAACAGTCTCCTTTGATTGTTCCTGTTTTTTATAAAATAGCAATGAGCAATCAAAAAAATGCAGTAACAGCTTTAACAATAGGGAATCAGCAAGCTTTTTTTACAGATGTTCTGTTATCAAAAGATGCGGTTCTCTCAGTCAGAAACGCGACAGAACAATTTATTCCTGTTCAACAAATTCTAAACAACAAGGTAAAACTGATTTTTAATGATTATCCGCTCCAAGCCGGAAATTTTGAAATTTACAATCAAAAAACGCCTGTGGAGAATATCAGTTTTAATTACAGCAGAACCGAAAGCAATTGGGCCGATGCCAATGAAAATATACTTTCTGATTACAAAATAATTGATTCCATAGCCACCGTCTTTAATACGATAGAAACCGAACGAACAGACAATCAAATTTGGAAATGGTTTGTTATCTTTGCACTGCTCTTTCTGATAATCGAAATGGCAATTTTAAAATTCCTGAAATAAAAAATATCTATATATGAAATTAATCATCCGAGAAGCAAAAATTATCGATCCAACAAGTCCTTTTCACGACAAGACAGTAGATATTTTAATTGTAGATGGTTTTATTGAAAAAATTGGTACTTCATTAGCCAACGAAGAAAATGCAGATGAGATAAAACTCGACAATTTACATGTTTCTCAAGGCTGGTTTGACAGCAGTGTTTCTCTTGGAGAACCTGGTTTTGAAGAAAGAGAAACGATCGAAAACGGTTTGACTGTAGCAGCAAAAAGCGGATTTACCGCAATTGCCTTGCAGCCCAACTCCTTCCCCATCATTGACAATCAATCGCAAATAAATTTTGTAAAAAATAAAGCAAATGGCAGCGCTACCCAACTTTTCCCAATAGGCGCTTTGACAAAAGGAAGTGAAGGAAATGACATGGCTGAATTATTTGACATGAAAAAGGTTGGAGCCGTGGCTTTTGGAGATTACAATAAAAGTCAAAACAACGCCAATTTATTAAAAATTGCCTTGCAATATGTTCAGGATTTTGACGGATTGCTAATCGCTTTTCCTCAAGACGAAAAAATAAAAGGAAATGGCGTGGCCAATGAAGGAATTGTCTCAACCCGATTGGGATTGAAAGGAATTCCAAACCTAGCCGAAGAATTACAAATTGCCCGAAATTTATTCTTACTCGAATATACTGGAGGAAAATTACACATTCCTACCATTTCAACCGCAAAATCAGTACAATTAATCAAAGAAGCCAAAGCAAAAGGACTGCAAGTGAGTTGCAGTGTAGCGGTACATCACTTGGTAATGACAGATGAAAAACTGGAAGGTTTTGATACCCGCTTCAAAGTTTCACCTCCTTTGCGAACAGAGCAAGACCGACAAGCTTTACTGCAAGGAATATTAGACAATACCATTGACATGATTACATCTGACCATAACCCGATGGATATTGAGCACAAAAAGATGGAATTTGACATGGCCAAAAACGGCACAATTGGTCTGGAAAGTGCTTACGGAGCATTGATGAGCGTTTTACCATTAGAAAAAGTGATCGAAAAACTGACAGCCGGAAAAACAATTTTTGGAATCAAAAACGCGGCTATTGAAGAAGGTGCTAAAGCAAGCATCAGTTTATTTAATCCTGAAGGCCAAAGTATTTTTACCAAAGAAAGCATTTTATCGAAATCAAAAAACTCCGCTTTTCTGGGAATGGAAATGAAAGGTAAGGTTTATGGAATTTTAAATCAGGAAAAATTAATTTTAGCATAAAAAACTGTAATTAGCACACGGTCATTTTAATATCATGAAGCGTATTACAACCAACATAAAATAACAGAAAACTTACTATGAATAACAATATTGAACAGGGAAAAACAGCCGCAATTACAAGCTATATATTAGGTATAGGCGTTTTTATTGCGATGTCAATGAACTCTGAAGATAAAAATAGCTTTGCCTCTTTTCACATTCGTCAAGGTCTGGGACTAACATTAACTTTCATTTCATTAGGATTAATTATTAGCAATTTTGACAGTTTAATGATCTCAGCCCCCATGTGGATTTGTATTTCCATTTTATGGTCGTATGGCATTTTTAGTGCCATAAAAGGCGAAACAAAACCTGTCCCTTTATTGGGCAATCTTTTTCAAAAATGGTTTGCAACGATCTCTTAAATCAATAACAAAACTGCAGAACACAACCTCAATTTAAACTTAATAAATGAGCACTTTATCTCTTGACTATCTCATTAGAGAACCCAAAATAAAATTAGCCAAAAATCCACTAATTCTTTTATTGCACGGATACGGCAGCAACGAACAGGATTTATTTTCGTTTGCAGATGAACTGCCAGATGAATATTATGTAATATCCGCCCGTGCGCCTTATGATTTGCAATATGGCAGTTATGCTTGGTACGCCATCAATTTTGATGCAAATCAAAATAAATTCTCAGACAACGAACAAGCCAAATCTTCCAGGGATTTAATTGCCCGTTTTTTAGAAGAATTGATTGCAAATTTCCCTATTGACGCTAACGATGTTACTTTAATCGGTTTTAGTCAAGGTGCCATTTTGAGTTATGCCGTTGCCTTATCTTATCCCGAAAAAATTAAAAATGTGATTGCTTTAAGCGGTCATATCAGCGAGCCGGCATTAGACGAAAATTACCTGAAAAACGATTTATCTAAACTTAAAATTTTTGCTTCTCATGGAACTGTGGACCAAGTCATACCAGTTGATTGGGCCAGAAAAACAAAACCGTTTTTGGACAAATTAGGAATTGATTCTATTTATAAAGAATATCCTATTGGTCATGGCATATCGCCTCAACTGTTTCATGACTTCAAGAAATGGTTAACAGAATAAAAAAAAGCTCCAGAATTTGGAGCTTTTTCTATTTTATTTCTGATACAACAGCGATTGATTGACTTCAAATGAAATAGTTTCATCTGGATTGACAAAGTATTTCAGCAAGACTTCGCCCCATATTTCACCGTCACTATAATCAGCGATAATCCATCTGTGGTTCAAAATTTTTACTTTATTGATGATGAATTTATTAGCTCCTAATTGATCTTGGCCTACATAAGGATTGCCTTTCGGATTTGCATTTAAATCCAATAATTTCTCTGTAACATAAGGAATTAACTTTTCATAGGGAATCATTTTATCTGAACTTGCTGAATCAAAATAATTCTGGGCATTTTCGTTGTTTTCCAAAGAAAAATAATTGGCATCCTTCAATTTAAGAGTAACGGAATTCAGACTGTCTTTCAGTTTTTTGGTCACTTTTTCATATCTTTCTTTTTCAAAAGCAACTTCCTTACTATAAAACATATAGGTAAAGATGTTTAAAAGTGCGATTAAAATAAAAGCATAAAGCAATAATGATTTTCTCATTTTAAATTTAATTAAATTGTAATTTCTAAATTATCGAAAGCAAGGTAAACGTTTTCAGGCAGTTTCTTTTGTATTTCTTCATGAAAGCCAAAAAGATGACTGATATGGGTCAGATAGGCTTTTTCAGGTTGTACCAAAGCTATAAAATCCAAGGCTTCCTCTAAATTGAAATGAGTAAAATGAGTTTCCTCACGCAAAGCATTAATCACTAACACTTTTAGGTTTTTCAACTTCAAAACTTCACTTTCTTCAATGGTTTTCACATCAGTCAAATAAGCAAAATCATCCATTCGATAACCAAAAACCTGCAAATCCCCATGCATAACATTTATAGGAATTACCATTTTATCACCCAGGACAAAAGCTTCGTTATTGACTACTTCGTGCGTTTTTACCGAAGGAGCACCTGGATATCTGTTCTCGGTTTCGAAAACATAATCGAAACGTTTTTTCAAATTCTCTATGACACGTTGATGCGCATAAATAGGCATTTCCCCTTGTTTGAAATTAAACGGACGAATATCATCCAATCCAGCGGTATGATCTGCATGCTCGTGGGTAAAAAGAATCCCATCCACTTTATGACAATTTGAGACTAACATTTGCTGCCTGAAATCCGGACCACAATCAATCACATAGGAATGATTACCCCAAGAAACCCAAACTGAAACCCTTAGTCTTTTATCCTTAGAATCAGTGCTTTTACAAACGGGATGATGACTCCCTATAACTGGGATTCCTTGCGATGTACCTGTACCCAAAAAATATACCTTCACACTATTCTATTTTTTTACAAAAATAGGATTAATTCTCTTTCATTAGAAACCAATTTAACTAACTTTGTAACATATTAGCCATATTTAAAATAAAATGGACACCCAAATAAAACTAAAAGGTGACAGAGTCATCGAACAAATCCCTTCGATAAAAGACAAAGCACTTCGTATCAATTTAAATGAAAACATTTACGGGACTTTTGCCGAAATTGGTGCTGGGCAGGAAACGGTAAGGCATTTTTTTAGATCTGGAGGATCTTCTGGAACTATTGCAAAAGCAATGTCTGCTTATGATAAAGATTTCAGCGATTCCATCTATGGTATTGAGGAAGACGGTCGTTATGTAACGGAAAGCCGCCTCAAAAAAATGCTGACGATGGAAAATCAGTTAATCGAAGAGCGTTTGAGCAGAGAAAAACATCCTAATAAAATGTTTTTTAGTTATGCCAATACCGTGGCTACGATCGATTTTGCCAAACAATTTAAAGGTCATGGCTGGGTTGGTATTCGTTACCAAATTGAACCCGATGAAGACTACAACGAAATCATACTTCACATCCGTTTTAAGGAAACAGATGCCAGATTACAACAAGAAACTCTTGGAATCCTAGGTGTTAACCTAATTTATGGTGCTTACTATAAATACAACGATCCTAAACGATTGTTGCGCTATTTATACGATCACTTGGATAAAGACCAATTGGAAATTGACACTATTAATTTTTCTGGTCCTCGATTTGCTGATGTAGACAATCGCTTGATGAGTTTACAACTCGTAAAAAATGGAATGACTGATGCAGTAATGTTTGATCCTGAAGGTAAAAACATTCTTCCTGCCGCCATATTGTACAAAAAGAACATTCTTGCCTTGAGAGGAAGTTTTCGACCGGTTACAAAGGTAAACATGGACATGTATGAGAAATCATTAAAAATGTTCCTTGAAGAAAACAAAGTGGAAAAAGAGAATACCCTAGTCGTATTTGAAATCACCTTATCCAACCTGCGTTCTGATGGAGAAATTGACGAACGCGATTTCATGGATCGAGCGGAATTGCTTTGTTCTCTTGGACAAACCGTAATGATTTCTAACTTCCAAGAATACTATAAAGTAGTTGAATATTTTTCAAATTACACCAAAGCCAGAATGGGACTGGCCATGGGAGTCAACAATTTAGTTGATATTTTTGATGAGAAATACTACCGTCATCTTAGTGGTGGAATTCTGGAAGCCTTCGGAAAATTATTTTTCCGTGACATGAAAGTGTTTCTTTATCCAATGTTGGACGAAAATGGAGACATTATCACTTCAGAGAATTTAAAAGTACATCCCCGAATGAAAGAACTATACAAATTCTTCAAGTCTAACGGAAAAGTAATCGATATTGACGATTACGATCCGGCTATTTTAGAAATATTTTCCCGTGAAGTACTCAAAATGATCAACGAAGGAAAACCGGGATGGGAACCGATGCTTCCTTCCGGTATTGCTGAAATCATCAAGGAACACAGACTTTTTGGTTATGATCCAAATAAAATACTGAACGAAAGTAATTAATTTGCACATAGAAAGAGCCAAAATACACTTTATATTTTGGCTCTTTTTTATATAATTACTTCAAAATCTGAGCGGCATGCTCCTTGGTTTTTACTTTTTCGATTACTTCATCAATAATTCCGTTCTCGTCAATTACAAAAGTGGTTCTATGAATCCCGTCGTATTCGCGTCCCATAAACTTTTTTGGTCCCCAAACCCCAAAAGCCTGAATTACTGATTTATCTTCATCAGCTAATAATGGAAATGGGAATTCATACTTCTCTTTAAATTTTGCCTGCGCTTTAGCCGAATCGGCACTTACACCCAATAATTCATAATTATTTGCTTGAAAACGTTCAAAATTATCTCTCAAGTCACAAGCTTCGGCCGTACATCCTGGTGTACTCGCTTTTGGATAAAAGAAAAGAACCAGTTTTTTTCCTTTATAATCAGCTAACTGATGTTGTTTTCCGTCTTGATCCACTCCCGAAAATTGAGGTGCTTTATCTCCTTTTTTTAATGTTGTCATAATTATTTTTGTTTAAACGCAAAGTCCGCAAGGCTTTCGCAAAGTTCGCTAATACTTGTTTTTCTTAATTGATATTTTTTATATTATTTTTACAAGATATAAATTTACAATAATGACTAAACAAGAACGGGTAACATTTGTTATAAATACGTTAAAAGAGCTTTATCCTAGCATTCCTATTCCATTAGATCATAAGGATCCTTATACTTTATTAATTGCTGTATTACTCTCGGCGCAATGTACTGATGTTCGTGTGAACCAAATTACGCCTTTACTTTTTGCCAAAGCTGACAATCCGTATGACATGATAAAAATGTCTGTCGAGGAAATCAAGGAAATCATAAAACCTTGTGGCTTATCGCCAATGAAATCAAAAGGAATTCATGGTTTATCCCATATTTTGATCGACAAACATGATGGAAAAGTGCCCCAAAGCTTTGAATATCTGGAAGAATTACCAGCCGTAGGCCACAAAACTGCCAGCGTGGTGATGTCGCAAGCCTTTGGTGTTCCCGCTTTCCCTGTGGACACGCACATTCACCGATTGATGTACCGATGGAATCTAACCAATGGAAAAAATGTAGTTCAAACCGAAAAAGATGCCAAACGCATTTTCCCGGAAGAATTATGGAACGATTTACACCTGCAAATGATTTGGTACGGAAGGGAATATTCTCCGGCCCGAGGCTGGAATTTAGATCAGGACATTATTACCAAAACAATTGGAAGAAAATCAGTTTTGGATGATTATTATAAAAAATAAAATTCACCAGCTTAAAAAATAAACTGGTGAATTTTAAATTTGTTCTTTTTAGCGTTTAAAAATTGAGACGGTATTAATTCGATATGATTTCATAATTTCGATTATCTACTTTTACCACGCTCAAGGCTTTTGAATAGTTTAATAAAAAAGAAACGACTTCTTTTTTGGGTTTCATTGCTTTAATGACTAATGAATTTTTAACGTAATTTTTTGCCATGCTATATCAGTTTGTTATTCTATGATAACGTGACATTAACTGATATATTATTAGTTAGTCAAAACAATTTGATGCTTATCAATAACTTTTCTTAAGTTCAATAAAGCATAACGCATTCTACCTAATGAGGTATTAATACTGACTCCGGTAATTTCTGAAATTTCTTTAAAACTCATGTCTTGATACATTCTCATTACCAAAACTTCTTTTTGATCGATAGGAAGTTCTTCAATCAGTTTTTTCAAATCTAATTCTATCTGATCTGAAATCAACTTATTTTCGATAGAAATAGAATCGTCGGTCATTACTGAAAAAATAGAGAAATCCTCTGTTTCTCTAAACAATGGCATTTTTTTAGTCTTTCTGTAATGATCAATAATAAGATTATGTGAAATTCGCATGACCCAAGGCAGAAATTTTCCTTCTTCATTATAGGAATTCGATTTTAAAGTTTTGATAACTTTAATAAAAGTGTCTTGGAAAATATCGTTTGAAATGTCTCGATCTGAAATTTTGGAATATATAAAACCGTAAATTCTTGATTCGTGTCTCTTGATCAATGTAGACAAGGCTTCTTCATTGCCTGCTACATAATTCTGTACCAATAAGGCGTCCGAAATTTCAATATTAGCTATCATAGTAATACTTTTTAGTGTTGGTTAAAATTGGGGTAATTTTTCTAAAAAGTAGTTTTATACTATAGGCTGTGGCTGTTTTTATGTTAATATATTAATCAAATTTAACAAATATTTACAACAAACAACAAATAAAAGCAATAAAAAATTAAAAATAATTCGCTAACATGTTAAAAATCAATACTTAAAAATCAAATTTCTATTTCATAAATGATTAATAACAAATTTAAACCCTTTGAAGACGACTACTCACATCATCAAGGAATTGATTTTTAATAGTTTGACTTAAGGAAGTGTAGCTGAATTTTCCATTAGATTTTCTTTTCCAAAAGCCAAATTCCATATAACTGCCTGTGTAGACTTTATCATCAATTACCTTTACAGAACGAATAATTGTTTCATTAGGAGACGGGTACAACTCCCAATTGGAGCCATTATATTCTAGAAGTTCTTCATTGTTAGCAAAGAACAAATAATGATTTTTATCCTGAGAAATCATCCAATTTTGATTTCCTGCACCATAGAGATTTGGAGTATATTTTAATATTGGAGGTAACTCCTGAGAGAAAGCCAAAAAAGAAATAAAAAGAAAAAGGATATATAATTTTGTTTTCAATGGAAGAGGGTTTTATTGCATTTCAAAAATAAAACTAAAAAAGTATTTATCGTCAGAAAAGAAATATTAAAACTATACAATATGACTATTAAGACACGAAAACCAAATTTAATTTAAAATACTTTAATTAGCTAAAATTTGTGAATTGTTCATTCCAGTTTCTCAATCCAAAATTGATTACTTTTGTAGAAATTCATTCTTTTTTATGCAAGTTGATATTTCTAAAATAGACCCAAAGAAAAATATTATTATTAAAGGCGCTCAAGTACACAATTTAAAAAATGTGGACGTGGTGATTCCTCGAAACAAGCTCGTTGTGATTACCGGTCTTTCCGGTTCAGGAAAATCCAGTTTGGCCTTTGATACGCTATATGCCGAAGGTCAGCGTCGCTATGTAGAAAGTCTATCCTCTTACGCAAGACAATTTTTAGGAAGATTAGACAAACCAAAAGTAGAATACATCAAAGGAATTGCTCCTGCTATTGCCATTGAACAAAAGGTAAATACCACAAATGCTAGATCCACAGTGGGAACTTCTACTGAGATCTATGACTATATGAAATTACTGTTTGCTAGAATTGGGCGAACTTTTTCTCCTGTTTCCGGACAAGAAGTCAAAAAAAATACGGTAACCGATGTGGTGACCGATGTCAAAAATTTTGATCTGGACAGCAAATGGTTACTACTGGCTCCTATTCACTTAGAAGAAGGAAGAAAATTAGAAGACAAGTTAAAAGTATTATTACAACAGGGATTCTCCAGAATTTTAGTTGAAAATCAAATGATTCGTTTAGACGAGATCGACCAACATTCATTAGATAATAAAGACATCACGCTCATTATTGACCGAATCGTAGTCAAAGAGGAGGAGGAATTTTACAACAGACTCGCTGATGCGGTGCAAACTGCTTTTTATGAAGGAAAAGGCATCTGCTACTTACAAGAACTAAATTCCGAGAAAAGATTTTCTTATTCCAATAATTTTGAGATGGATGGAATTACTTTTATGGAACCAAACGTCCATTTATTTAGTTTCAACAATCCTTATGGAGCCTGCCCTGTATGCGAAGGATACGGAAATATCATAGGAATCGATGCCGAATTAGTGATTCCAAATACGACTTTGTCGATATACGAAAATGCCATTTTTCCTTGGCGTGGCGAAAGTATGAGCTGGTTTCGAGACGAATTAGTAAATAACGCCTATAAATTTGATTTTCCCATTCACAAACCTTATTATCAATTAACCGAAGAACAAAAGGAATTGATATGGACCGGAAATAAATACTTTCAGGGGCTCAATGATTTTTTTAAAGAACTGGAAGAGAAGAATTATAAAATTCAAAACCGTGTCATGCTCTCTCGCTATCGAGGCAAAACCAAATGTTATTCCTGCAAAGGGAAGCGACTTCGTATTGAAGCTTCTTATGTTAAAATCAATTCGAAAACGGTGTCTGACTTAGTCGATTTACCGATTAAGCATTTGGTTACTTTCTTTGCCAATCTTGAATTGGATCTTTACGAAAAACAAATTGCCAAACGTTTATTATTGGAAATCAACAACAGATTGTCCTTTTTGACCGAAGTTGGCTTGGATTATCTGACCTTAAACAGAAATTCCTCGACACTTTCCGGAGGAGAATCCCAACGCATCAACTTAGCCACATCGCTGGGTAGTAGCTTGGTGGGATCGATGTATATTCTCGATGAACCCAGTATTGGTTTACACCCAAAAGATACTGAACGCCTTATAAAAGTATTGCTATCGTTACGCGATTTAGGCAACACTGTTATTGTGGTCGAACATGATGAAGACATCATGAAAGCTGCCGATATGATTATTGACATAGGTCCTGAAGCAGGAACCTTTGGAGGCGAATTAGTCGCTCAAGGAACTTATGATGAAATTCTGAAATCGACTTCCTTGACCGCTAAGTACTTGAATGGAGATTTAGAGATTTCAGTTCCAAAAAAACGCAGACCTTTCAAGAATTTTATCGAAATAAAAGGAGCAAGAGAGAACAATCTGCAAAATATTGATGTCACGTTCCCACTGGATGTACTAACCGTTATCACAGGTGTTTCAGGAAGTGGAAAGAGCACACTTGTAAAGAAAATTTTGTTCCCGGCCATGCAAAAAAAGCTGGAAAATGTAGGTGAAAAAGCAGGACAGTTCACTGAAATTAGCGGTTCTTTTTCACAAATAAAACATATTGAATATGTAGACCAAAATCCTATAGGGCGTAGTTCCCGTTCTAATCCGGTAACCTATATCAAAGCCTATGATGATATCAGAGAATTGTATGCCAAAGAAAAATTATCCAAAATAAGAGGTTATCAGACCAAACATTTTTCTTTTAATGTAGATGGAGGCCGATGCGAGACCTGCAAAGGGGAAGGAACTATAAATGTTGAAATGGTTTTCATGGCTGATGTTCAGTTGCCTTGTGAAACCTGTAACGGAAAACGTTTTAAGAAAGAAGTACTCGAAGTAGCCTTTGCCGGTAAAAACATCCATGATGTACTGACAATGACTATTGATGATGCTGTCGCTTTTTTTGAAACCAATCAGCAACATAAAATAACTCAGAAACTAAAACCTCTGCAAGATGTAGGATTAGGCTATGTACAATTAGGACAATCATCGTCTACACTCTCTGGTGGTGAAGCCCAAAGAATAAAACTAGCTTCTTTCTTGGTAAAAGGAGCCACTAAGGAAAAAGCATTGTTCGTATTTGACGAACCTACAACCGGACTGCATTTTCACGATATAAAGAAACTTTTAGCTTCCTTTGAAGCTTTAATAGATAAAGGACATTCAATTCTGGTAATCGAACACAATCTGGATCTGATAAAATGTGCCGATTGGATTATTGATTTAGGCCCGGAAGGTGGCGAAAACGGAGGTCAACTATTAGCCGAAGGCACACCAGAAGAAGTGGCAAAAAACAAAAAATCGATTACCGGAAAATACTTAAAAGAAAAATTATAGTTCAAATCTATTCCATATAACATTTCTCTTCAAAAGGTTCGCCATCTTCATCAATGCCCACTAATATCTTTTTGGGCTTTGAGGCTACCTGACTGATATAAATCCAGGGCACTGTCCACAAACCGAAAGTGGCACAAAAAAGCAGAAAATTTAAATTATTATTCACCTCTTTGCCTTCTCTAAACAAAACAGAATAAGGTAAACTGTCATTAGTTTCTACTATCTTAAAACCATTATGGATTTTATGAGCAACAATATTCGAATATTTTTGTAGGTTTTTTTCTTTTGAAATCTGTGGGCTATTCATAATCATTAGGGCTAACTATTATTGTTATTCAAACATTCACTTTCTAAGTAAATAGTATTAATTACATAATCAACATTAGCAAAAATAAAAGAACACAATTCACTACACAATACCCACTTTTAGTGATTAACATTTGTTTTATCAAAAAATAATAATCACTGAAAACTTATCTCATCAGCATTAACTTCCTAAGTACATTATCAATAACTTGATTAATCTCCATAGAAATTCTAAATTTATAATTGACATAAACGTATAAAACCGTGACTAAAACTGATTTTAGTCCAATGGCAATTATAGGATTGAAAGGAAACTGCCAAAAATAGAATAGTAAAAATACTACAGCAGTAATAATAATAGAATACAATGTTTGCTTTGTAAAAGGATATAAATGCAACCTTTTAACCACAAACATTAACTTGGCCAGACTGTATAAGGTTATTGACAATAAAGTGGCGAAAGCTGATCCCATAATACCATACATTGGAATAAAAATCATATTCAACCCTATCGTCAAAAAAACTAAAATCACTCCCAAAAATAGAACAGCACGGTAGTATTTAGTATTGAAAATAATAGCGTTGTTATTCCCCAATATCAAATCAAAATATTTAGACAATCCTATCATAAAAACAACCGGAATTCCACCGCTGTATTCCTGAGGAACCATTTCATACAACTGACTGATATTGACAAAAATACACAGCATCACAAAACCACCCACCATTTGCAGATTGACAGATGTTTTTTTATACAAATCATTCAACTCATTGTGTTTGTTCTCATGCATCAATTTCGCTGTTATGGGATACACAATTTGATGCATAGCTCTACTGGGAACCGATATAACCAAAGCAATATAAGTTGCCACCGAATAATATGCTATGTTCTCTATCTTGATGTATTGATTAAGCATTAACTTATCAATATCCAACAATAAAGTGGCCACACCACCAGATAAGATAATAAAAAAAGTATAGACAATAATATCTTTTGCATTATGAGGAACGGTAAATTGAAACTGTGGCCTTTTCAAATAAAAAGCATAAAACATAGTGACAATAAATGCAATAAAGTAAATTCCAGCCGTTACATAAACAAACTCGATAACCGTAATCCAATTGTAATACACCCCTACCAATGCCAATAAAGAAAAGAAACGCAATCCCACTTCCTTAATGAAATTTCCAAAAACGGAATGCATATGTACCCTAGCCCAAGCATAAAATATTTCGAAATAAGCCATACACAAACCTGTGAACGGAATTAACCACAAAAAATCCCTAACAATTGGATTCTCCTTAGATATAAAATCAGCAATATCATCATAAAAAAAAAGTCCTATTAGCAATAATGGAATAGATAGTACCAAAGGAAAAAGTACTGTAAAAGACAAGAATCTAGATTCTTCATGTTCTGTTTTACACTGGGAATAAAATTTAACTAGAGTATTTTGCATCCCAAAAGCCAACAAAGGCATGATAATAGCCGCAGCCGAAAGCACATAATTCGTTAAAGCGTAATATGTTGCACCCAGAAAAAAAGGATACAAATAAATAGTGTTTACCGCTCCAATCCCAAATCCGATATAGGTAATTATAGTATTCTTTAAGGATTGATTTAAGACTATTCCCATGAAAGCTTGGAAGTTTGAGGTTAAAAATTAGAATTAATCAATTGAGCTAATTCCTTCGTTAAGTTTTTTCTGGAATATTTTTGCAAACCTACAGCATTTGACTCTAATTTCCCTTCCAAAAATTGATTGTAATAGTCTGAAATTACAGTTTTTAGCTTTCTCTTCTCCGAATAATCGAAGAATACTCCCGTATTAGTATTGCTAATAATTTCTTCAAAATCAGAATCCTTAGGACCAATGGCGATAATAGGCCTATTGGAAACCATATATTCAAATAATTTCCCGGGAATAATACTTTTAGTATCTTCTGAATCGATTTCGATCAGCAATAAAATTTGTGATTTTCTTTGATGTGCCACCGCTTCTGCGTGTGAAACATAGCCCAAATTATTCAAATACGGATTTAAACCAAACTTAGCAATTGTATCCAAAACTTCTTGACTTATCGCACCAATTAATTTAAGTTCCAAATGAAGTTTAAAATCAGGAATCTCATCGATTAACTCCACTAAACTTTCCCATAAAATCAATGGATTTCTTTCAGAAAGAAAAGAGCCGATATGCGCCAGACTGAATTTGGTATCCAAAGTTTGAGTTGCTACTTTTTCTACATCAAAGCCATTCGTAATAACGGCAATGGGTTTTGTTGTAATGGCTTCAAATTCGGTTTTTGTGGTCTTACTGGTAACAATAATGGTATCAGCTGAATTCAAAACCTGATGCTCTAAAGCCTTGTGTTTTTTGGCTGCATAATTAGATAATAACAGCGATTTATGATAGCCAATTGTGGTCCATGGATCCCTAAAATCAGCAAACCATTTTAAATCCATCTTTTGTTTTAACTCCAATCCGATAAGGTGCAAACTATGAGGCGGTCCAGAGGTGATTATTGTGTCAATATTATTTTCAATAATATACTTTTCTAAATAAGCAACCGAAGGCGTTACCCAGAAAACTCGGGCATCCGGAATAAATAAATTTCCGCGTATCCACAGAAAGGTTTTATCCAATAACGATTGTTTTTTTTTATTTGGAAAAATCCCAGAACTTATTTTTTTAGTCTTCGCCTTCGAAAAAAAGGAAGCCAATTGATAGGGTTCAAAGATTTTATGTTTCACGACAATTGCTTTATCGGAAACTTCTTCAACCAAATTTTGATCAATGATGGGATAAGTTGGGTTTTCCGGTATATAAACCACGGGCTGAATTCCAAAATCCGGCAAGTATTTAACAAATTTTAACCAACGCTGTACTCCTGGCCCTCCCGCAGGCGGCCAATAATAAGTTATGATAAGGATTTTCTTTGATTCCAAAGTTTAAGATTTAAGGTGTATATGGTTTCGAAAACCAAAAAAATGACATTTAAAATTAAACTTCAGACTTTAAACTTTTCTTTCTCTCGTAATAAATTCCGCCAAGCAATAACAGCAACATTCCTATCGAACTAATCAATGTTATGGTACTTCCTGTTTTAATTACTTCAGGTTCAAATTTGAATTCAATAGTATGCTCTCCGCCTGGAACAATTAAAGCTCTCAAAACATAATCTACAGGAAAATGATCCGTTTTTTCTCCATCTATGTAAGCATTCCAGCCATTTTCATAATAAATTTCAGAGAAAACAGCCAAGCCTTCATTCTTGCTATTAGAGCTGTATTTTAAATAATTAGGCTTATATTCATTCAATTGAATCGTACCTGTAGTATCCAAGTTTTTTTTCAATTGAGCATTTTTAAATTTGGATCTGTATCGATTAATATTGAAAACAGCGATTTTTTTGCTGTCAATTTTATCCAACATTCGCATTTCATCATCAGCCTTATTTACTAATTTAACGTCGTTTACAAACCAAGCGTTTCCATTAGCATCCGGGTTTATCGTTGGAAATTCTTTTCCTTCTTTATCGGTTTGGATTACATATTTTACGTTCAACATATTTAGCATTTCCAAATTATTTTTGGAAATCTGATAATCAAATAATTGCTGTACCCGTCTTGGTTTTGCGGCATGATATCCTCCAATGGACTTATGAAAATAAGATGCTCTCGCACTGGATAAATTTCCATTGACCTCAAAAACACGATAATATCCTGTGTCTTTTAGAATTTCTGCATCAACAGCTGTTTCCTGAAAAGGAGCTTCAACATCTCTCGCGCTCACAAAGTCCTTAGCCGAAACATATTTTTTATCCACTAAAAACAAATCAGAAACCATAAAAAGCCCTACTAAAATAATTGCCGTATTCTGGGCTATCCTATTTTTTATAAACAGCCATAAAACTCCAGCCACCAATACTATAAAAAACCCAGACCGCAATAAATCAGCGCTATACAAAGTCATTCGATCCGCCTTTAAAGCATCTACAAATCCGGGGCCATAACTTTCTAAATAATAGGCATCATTGGCACCTGAAAAATGAAACATACTTTTGCTAAAAAACAGCACCAAAATAAGTCCAAAAACAACTGCAGCGGATTGCCAAAGCGCTTTCCATTGTGTTTCTTTTTCTAGCTTAAAAAAGGTTTGTAATCCCATAATGGCCAGAACAGGGAAACACAGTTCTAAAATCACTTGGATCGAAGAAACTGCTCTAAATTTATTGTACATAGGTACATAATCAATAAAGAAATCCGTCAAGAGAGGGAAATTTTTACCCCAAGAAAGCAACAAAGCGACAATGGCACCGGAAAGAAAAACATATTTAATTTTTCGCTTATCAGCGAATAATGCCAAAATCCCTAGGAAGAAAACGATAATTCCAATATAAGCTGGAGCTGCAACAATAGGCTGATCTCCCCAATAAGTTGGCATTCCGGTAACAAAATCAGCGGCTTGTCCTTCCGGCACACCCTGACCCACCATAAATTCATACATGCTACTATCAGTCCCTAAAGCCTCATGATTTGAACCTCCAAAAAGCCTTGGAACAAGCAGATTAAAACTCTCTGCTACACCATAGCTGTATTCCGTGATATAATCGTAAGTCATTGCACTAGAACTGGTGCTTTTAGACCCATCAGGATTAAAACTCAATTCACTTTTTCCTCGAGTACTAAAATCAGCATACTCAGCAGTAGCCATCAAATTAGTAGCATTGGCACCAATAGCTAAAATTCCGGCAACAGCCAAAATTCCAAAAGATTTAAAAAGAGTATTATATTCTTTGGCCTTTAAATCCAAGTAAATAAAATAAGCCGAAAGTATTAGTAGGAAAATCAACAGATAATACGTCATCTGAAAGTGGTTTGCATTAATCTCTAAAGCCGTGGCAAACAGCGTCAGCAAGCCTCCTAAAACATATTTTTTTCTAAAGACGAGTATAAAACCGGCTATAACCAGTGGCATGTACGCAATGGCGTGTGCCTTGGCATTATGCCCTACTCCCAAAATAATAATCAGATAAGTAGAAAAACCAAAAGCAAGTGCTCCTATAAAAGCTTTCAATGGATCGATTCTAAGAACCAATAACAAACCATAAAACCCTAAGAAATATAAAAACAAATAATCTGCTGGACGAGGTAAAAAACGCAAAGCATCATCAATAGCGCCAATATAATCATGCGGATATTTAGCTCCTAATTGATAGGTTGGCATTCCGCCAAAAGCCGAATTGGTCCAATAAGGTTCTATATGCTCCGAAGCTCTAAAGTCATTTTGCTCTTTTGCCATACCGGTATATTGAACAATATCCGATTGGAAAATTTGTTTTCCTTGTAAAACAGGATAAAAATAAATCAGAGAAATGAGTACAAAACCAATAATGGCAAGCGCGTGCGGATAAAACTTATTTATTATTTTCAATTGTAGGGAGTTTTTATTTAATACGAAAAAAGGAACAGCAGCAAATTTAATCTATTTCTTCGTAATCCACATAATCTCCTACTTTTTTAGTCTCCCTTGGATTTTTAGAATGGGCAGTGTTGTAAATTATTTCATCATTACTATTGGATGTTCTCCATGAGGCATCCTGCGAACGCTGCTGTTGCTCTTGAAAATTGGCTCCGGCTTTCTCTACCACTTTTTTAACCAATAAAGGCAAAAATAATTTTGCCAAAAACTTAAAAATATAGTAGAAAGCTACAATATAAAATAAGGTTTTTATAAAACCCGCAAAAGAAGCTGTTTGCATAATCAAAATATTTTTTTAGCAAAATTAGCAAATCAAAAGTTCAAAATTAAACTATCATTCTTAAATAAATAATAAAATATAGTACATTTGAAAAGCGTTATTACTTTTAATTTTAAAAAAATAATATGTCAAAACTTAAATTACTAATCTTCAGCGCCCTAATACTGATCCCTAATTTTCATTATGGACAGCATACCGATCAGATTAATTCCAACAGACCCGGAGAAACCATGTCGGCATTTTCAGTTGGGAAATCGGTATTTCAAGTAGAAACCGGAATTTACGGCATTACAGAAAAACACGATCTACTGAATTATGATGCCAACGGTTTTGGGGTAGACATGACGCTAAGATGGGGATTATTTTTGGAAAAACTAGAACTAATAGCCGATTTACAATACCAAAACGAAACTTTTACGACCAAATTCAGCAATACCAACAAGGCTGCTTTAAAACAAACCGTTTTGGGAGCTAAGTACCTAATTTACGATCCCTTTAAAGATTACGAAAAGAAAATCAACATCTACAGCTGGAAGGCCAATCATGCTTTTAACTGGGATCAATTCATTCCGGCAGTTGCTGTATTTGCCGGGGCAAATATTACTTCCTCTAACAATCCTTATTATTTTTCACCTGAAGGAGATATTTCACCTAAAATTATGCTGATTACCCAAAATCATTTTGGTGACGGAACCTGGGTTTTTGTAACCAATACCATCGCTGATTACATTGGTACTGATTACCCAAGTTATGGATATGTACTTACGCTGACCAAAGGCTTTAACGACAAATGGTCTGGCTTTATAGAAAACCAAGGTTTCAAAAGTGATTTTTACAGCGATGCCATCGTTAGAGGCGGCGCAGCATATCTAATAAATAAAGACATGCAAATCGATGCTTCGATCAGCAGCAGTTTAAAAAACACTCCTTCGATACTTTACGGAGGAATAGGAATTTCTTGGCGCTATGATGCCAATTATAAAGAAGTCCGAATTAATTTAGACAATAACGATTCTGATAAAAAAGCCAAGAGAAAGGCGAAGAAAACTAAAAAAGGATAAAAAAAATACAATCTAAAAAAGCATAATGATTACAATAAAAGAAGCCAAAACTAAAAGCGAATTAACTGAATATATTAAATTTCCCTTTTCTTTATACAAAGACAATGAATTCTGGGTTCCACCTATTATTGCAGACGAACTGGAAACTTTTGATAAAACTAAAAATCCTGCTTTCGAAAATGCCGAAGCTTACTTTTTTCTTGCCTATAGAAATGATGAAATTGTGGGTAGAATTGCGGCAATCATCAATTGGAGCGAGGTAAATGATCAACAAAAAAAGAAAGTGCGTTTTGGTTGGTTTGACGTAATTAACGATATAAAAGTCACCAAAGCCTTACTTGAGAAAGTATATGAATTAGGTCGAAAAAACGGCTTGGAATATGTTGAAGGTCCAATGGGATTCTCAAATTTGGACAAAGTGGGCGTACTAACAGAAGGTTTTGACCAACTAGGAACCATGATTACCTGGTACAACCACCCTTATTACGCAACTCATTTCGAACAATTGGGCTATGTGACCGAAAAAGAATATATTGAGAGTAAGTTTCCTTTTTCAAATGTAAAACCAGAATTTTTTGAGAAAGCAAATGAATTGGTAAAAAGAAGGTACCAGTTAAGTCCGCTTAACTTTAAAACCACCAAGGAAGTAATGCCGCATGTGGACAAGATGTTCGATTTATTCAACGAATCTTATGCCAGTTTATCGTCCTTTGTTGCCATTTCTGATATACAAAAAGAATATTTCAAGAAAAAATACATCAGTTTAATCAATCCGGAATACATTAAATTTGTAGAAGACAAAGACCACAATATCGTGGCCTTTAGTATTGTTATGCCATCATTTTCCAGAGCTTTACAAAAAGCCAAAGGAAAGTTATTCCCTTTTGGATTTATTCATTTATTGAAAGCCAAAAAACAAAGCAAGGACATGATTTTTTACCTGATTGGCGTTCATCCTGATTTTCAAAATAAAGCGGTTACAGCAATCATCTTTAATGAATATTACCATACTTTCAAAGAAAAGGGAATTGTAAACTGTTTCAGAACCCCGGAACTGGCTGACAATACCGCCATTCACAATCTATGGAAACATTTTAACCCAGTGGTTCACTGCCGAAGAAAAACCTTTAAAATAGAATTATAAACTCCATTTTACAAAACAAAAAAACCCATTTTGCAAAACAAAATGGGTTTTTCTTCATTATATAAATTACACTACTTACAATGCATCTAGATCTACAGTTGTTCTCGATGCAATTTCTTTATAAGTTCCGTTTACTAATTTCTCACGGATTGCTTCAAATGCTGATAATGTCTCATTAATATCTTCCAAAGTATGAGAGGCAGTAGGAATCATTCTCAATAAGATAATCCCTTTTGGAATTACAGGATAAACTACAATTGACAAGAAAATACCATAATTTTCTCTCAAGTCATTCACCATAATCATCGCTTCAGGAATACTTCCTTCAAGATAAACCGGAGTGATACAAGTATTAGTATCTCCAATATTAAATCCTTTCTCTTTTAATCCGTTTTGTAATGCATTAACATTTACCCAAAGTTTATCTTTGATCTCAGAAGACTTACGCAATAATTCCAAACGTTTCAAAGAACCGATTGTTTGAATCATTGGCAATGCTTTGGCAAACATTTGCGAACGCAAATTGTATTTTAAATAATCAATAACATCTTTATCTGCAGCTACAAAAGCACCAATATTAGCCATCGATTTAGCAAAAGTAGAAAAATAAACATCTATTTCATCCTGAACTCCTTGCTCCTCACCTGCTCCGGCTCCTGTTTTTCCAAGTGTACCAAAACCATGTGCATCATCAACCAACAAACGGAAATTGTATTTTTGCTTCATAGCAACAATTTCTTTCAATTTTCCTTGTTGACCGCGCATTCCAAAAACTCCTTCGGTAATAAAAAGAATTCCTCCACCGGTTTCTGTTGCCATTTTTGTGGCGCGTTGCAGGTTTTTCTCCATACTTTCCAAGTCATTGTGCTTGTAAGTAAAACGTTTCCCCATGTGCAAACGAACTCCATCAATGATACAAGCATGAGAATCTACATCATACACAATAATATCATTTTTAGTAACCAAAGCATCAATGATAGAAACCATTCCTTGGTAACCAAAATTCAATAAATAAGCCGATTCTTTCATTACAAAAGCAGCCAATTCTTCTTCTAATTGTTCGTGATATTTGGTATGACCACTCATCATACGAGCACCCATAGGATATGCTGCACCAAATTGAATCGCCGCATCAGTATCTGCTTGACGCACTTCGGGATGATTCGCAAGACCCAAATAGTCATTCAAACTCCAGTTCAAAATATCTTTTCCACCAAACTGCATTCTTGGACCTAATTCTCCTTCCAATTTAGGAAAAACAAAATAACCCTCAGCTTGTGAAGCCCATCTTCCTAATGGTCCTTTATTGTTTTGAATTCTTTCGAATAAATCCTTTACCATAATATATTTAAGTACTATTTTTAATTTTAAGAGGTTGCAAAAATAATTATTTAAATTTTATAATAGTATCGAAAGTAGTTTTATTTTTTTAGAAGCAACTCCCGCTCTTCACTTTAATCTTTTCTCTTTAAACTAAAACCGAATCCGCTTCCAAGAAAAAAAACAAAAAAATACTGTTTCAATTGGCCCTAAGAATTATATTATTAATAAACTTCGTACCTTTGGATAAGCATTTCAACATTAAAAATTTATGTCACAAGATACCAAAGAATTAAAACTAGCCGTCCTTATTGATGCCGACAACGTTCCTTACAGTAATGTAAAAGGAATGATGGAGGAAATCGCTAAATTTGGAACTCCTACCACCAAACGGATTTATGCCGATTGGACAAAACCCAATGCCGGAGGTTGGAAAAGTGTTCTATTAGAACACGCCATTACTCCTATTCAACAATACAGCTACACGGTTGGCAAAAATTCTTCCGATTCAGCGATGATAATTGATGCAATGGACTTATTGTATTCTTACAAAGTGGATGGTTTTTGTATCGTTTCCAGCGACTCTGACTTTACCCGTTTAGCCATTCGATTGAGAGAATCCGGAATGAAAGTCATTGGAATTGGCGAACAAAAAACCCCAAATTCATTTATTGTTGCCTGCGACAGATTCATTTATATTGAAGTTTTGGATGGCGCTATCAAGAAGAAAACACCTAAAAGAACTTCTGACACCGAAACCAAAAAGGCAATTGAGAAAAACACCCCAAAAACAACCGAAAAAACAGCACAAAAACCTCTTAATAAAATTGACGAACCAACAATTGACCTGATCGAAGATTCCATAGACGATATTGCCGATGATAGCGGTTGGGCTTTCCTTGGTGATGTAGGAAACCTAATCGTAAAGAAAAAACCGGAGTTCGACCCAAGAAATTATGGCTTTACAAAACTGACTCCCATGCTAAAATCACTGACTGAGATTCTGGAAATTGACGAAAGAGATTCAGACAAAAAAGGAATTAAACATGTTTATGTGCGGTTGCGTTACAGCTAGTTTAAAAAAATTTATAATTTAAGAATAATTCAATTTTAAAAACAAGAAATATGAGAAAGCTTTTTTTTACAGTAGGAATTACCGCATTTATCATCTCTTTAATGAGCTTTTTCTATTTTAAAATCGGATTGTTTCTTGTCATTATTCTCCTTGTTTTACTACTCATCGGACTCGCCAACAGCCTGCAGCACAAACACGCTATTTTAAGAAATTTTCCCGTGTTAGGTTATTTCAGATACTTTTTCGAATCTGTAGCCCCTGAAATCCAACAATATTTCATTGAACGAAATACAGATGGAAAACCCTTTTCCAGAAGCGAGCGCTCCATTGTTTACCAAAGAGCAAAAAACATTAGTGCCAATACTCCTTTTGGAACCCAATTAGACATTAACCAATCTAATTATGAAGGAATAAGACATTCCATATTTCCTGCCAAAGTAAACGAAGAACTGCCCCGAATACTGATAGGCGGACCTGATTGCAGCCAACCCTATTCAGCTTCTTTATTGAATATTTCAGCAATGAGTTTTGGTTCTTTGAGCGAAAATGCCATTATTGCGCTTAACAAAGGTGCACAAAAAGGAAATTTTTACCACAATACAGGTGAAGGCGGACTGACTGAGTTTCACTTACAAGGCGGAGACGTAACTTGGCAAATAGGCACTGGATATTTTGGCTGTCGCAACGAAGAAGGTAATTTTGATCCGGAAAAATTCGCTCAAAACGCCAAACATACATCGGTGAAAATGATTGAATTAAAGCTATCTCAAGGTGCTAAACCAGGACATGGTGGCGTGTTGCCTGCAATCAAAAATACAATACAAATAGCCAAAATAAGAGGAATAAAACCACACACAACGGTACTTTCGCCACCAAATCACACCGCATTCAACGATACCAAAGGACTGGTTCAATTCATCGCAAGATTAAGACAATTATCAAACGGAAAGCCTGTTGGTTTTAAACTATGCATCGGCCAGACTACTGAATTTGAATCCATCTGTCAAGAAATGATTAATCAAAATTGCTATCCCGATTTTATAACAGTAGATGGTGCCGAAGGAGGAACCGGAGCAGCTCCGCTGGAATTTGCTGACGGTGTAGGAATGCCATTTGAACCCGCTCTCATTTTCGTCAATAAAACATTAATACGTCTAAATATCCGGGATAAAATAACCGTAATCTGTAGCGGAAAAATAATATCCGCCCATTCCATCCTAAGAGCTATCGCTATGGGAGCTGATATTTGTAATAGCGCCAGAGGCTTCATGTTTTCGTTAGGTTGCATTCAGGCATTGCGCTGCCACAACAACACCTGTCCCACCGGAGTGGCTACCCAAGATAAAATGCTAATGAAAGGTTTAGTTGTAACCGATAAATCAGAAAGGGTTTATTTTTTTCACAAAAACACGCTTCACGCCGCCAACGAACTACTGGCTGCTGCAGGAAAAACAAGCTATAAAGAAGTAGATGCCTCCATTTTTATGCGGGGCGATGAATTCATACATCTTTCGGATTTATATTTTCCGGATAATTTGACCAATGTTACTAAGTATTAAAACAAAAAAAGGAGGGCTATTAAAGCCCTCCAGTTGTAAGTTCTGATTTACCATTATCAACTCATACCTTTAACAGTATTGTTGAATATTGCACTTATCGATCTTATGTGAAGATTGACAAACACAAGTAATTAATCAAAACCACATTTCAAAGATACGCTTATCAAAAACCTAAAACTATCAAAAACAATCATTTAACCTATTTTTAACCTGATTAAAGCAAAGACTAATAATTCTGCATTTATTTAACTCAAATAAGGCAAAAGTATCAAACCAGCATTTTAAACATTTCTTTCTAAAATTTCAAAACTGTATATTTGACCATTAAAATTTTAAACCGAAACCATGCAACTCGTCTTCGCCTCTAATAACGAAAATAAAATCAAGGAAATACAGCAATTACTTCCTGTAACAATCAAAATTTTAAGCCTGACCGATATTGGTTGTCATGAAGAGATTCCTGAAACTGCTGCAACCATTGAAGGAAATGCAATCCTAAAAGCAGATTATGTAACCGCCAATTATGGTTATGATTGTTTTGCCGATGATACCGGTCTGGAAGTCGAAGCTTTAAATGGGGAACCTGGCGTATATTCAGCCCGTTATGCAGGAGAACAAAAAAATTCTGATGACAACATGACAAAGTTATTGGACGCTTTGGCAAATGAAAACAATAGGAATGCGCAATTCAAAACTGTAATCACCTTAAACCTTAAAGGAAAGCAATACCTTTTCACGGGAATTGCTCAAGGCCAAATCACTTTAGCAAAATCCGGAAACCAAGGCTTTGGCTACGACCCTATATTTCAACCTCTTGGATTCAAAGAAACTTTTGCCGAATTAGCATTGGAAACCAAAAATGAAATAAGCCACAGAGGAAAAGCAACTCAAAAATTAATAGACTTTCTGGAAACAGAACAATAATTGTTTAAAATACAACATTTTTTGTTCAATTTTTTAAATATGCTACCCAAAATCTCCCTATATTTTAGAAGTCTCAAACACGCCAAGAACCAACAAAAACCATAACTTTCTGATAATCAAATTATAATAAATCATTAAATCTTAAAATAGCATTAGTTTATATGGATTATTAACAGTAATTTTGCACCCTATTTTAAAAATACATATGAATAAATTTGAACAATTAGGATTGAGTGAATCGTTACTGAAGGCGGTTTTAGATCTAGGATTTGAAAATCCGTCAGAAGTACAGGAGAAAGCGATTCCCCTATTATTGGAAAAAGACACAGATATGGTTGCGTTGGCTCAGACAGGGACAGGGAAAACGGCAGCTTTTGGTTTTCCAGTTATTCAGAAAATTGATGCCAACAACAGAAATACACAAGCATTAATTTTATCTCCAACACGCGAATTGTGTTTGCAGATTACCAACGAACTTAAAAACTACTCTAAATACGAAAAAGGTATTAATGTGGTAGCAGTTTACGGTGGAGCTAGCATTACAGAACAAGCAAGAGACATTAAGAGAGGCGCACAAATTATTGTAGCCACTCCAGGAAGAATGCAAGACATGATCAACAGAGGTTTGGTAAACATTTCTCAAATCAACTATTGTATTCTAGATGAGGCCGACGAAATGTTGAACATGGGTTTCTACGAAGACATCGTAAACATCCTTTCAACTACGCCTGACGAAAAAAACACATGGTTATTCTCAGCTACAATGCCTGCCGAAGTAGCAAGAATTGGAAAACAATTCATGAAAGATCCAATTGAAATTACAGTTGGAACTAAGAATTCAGGTTCAGCTACCGTTTCTCACGAATTTTACCTTGTAAATGCACGTGACCGTTACGAAGCTCTGAAACGTATTGCTGATGCTAATCCAGATATTTTCTCAGTAGTATTCTGTAGAACAAAACGTGATACACAAGCTGTTGCTGAAAAATTAATTGAAGATGGATACAGTGCTGCCGCATTGCATGGGGATTTATCCCAAGCGCAACGTGATGGCGTAATGAAATCTTTCCGTGGAAGACAAATCCAAATGCTTGTTGCCACTGATGTAGCTGCACGTGGAATTGACGTTGATAACATTACTCACGTAGTGAATTACCAACTTCCTGACGAAATAGAGACTTACAATCACCGTTCTGGCCGTACAGGTCGTGCTGGTAGATTAGGAACTTCTATCGTTATTGTTACTAAAAGTGAATTGCGTAAGATTTCTTCTATCGAAAGAATTATCAAACAAAAATTCGAAGAAAAAACAATTCCATCAGGAATCGAAATCTGCGAAATCCAATTATTACACTTAGCTACTAAAATTAAAGACACTGAAGTTGATCATGAAATTGACAACTACTTGCCTGCCATCAACAATGTTCTTGAAGATTTATCGAAAGAAGAATTAATCAAGAAAATGGTATCTGTTGAATTCAACCGCTTTATCGCTTATTACAAGAAAAACAGAGATCTTTCTACTCAATCAGGTGAAAGACGTGAACGTGATGACAGAGATGGTGCTCCAAGAGAAAACAACAATGGCGGTGCAACAAGATATTTTGTAAACATTGGTTCTAGAGACAACTTTGACTGGATGTCATTGAAAGATTACTTGAAAGAAACCCTAGACTTAGGTCGTGATGATGTTTTCAAAGTAGACGTAAAAGAAGGATTCTCTTTCTTTAACACAGATCCTGAACATACTGAAAAAGTAATGGAAGTATTAAACAACGTACAATTAGAAGGACGTCGTATTAATGTTGAAATTTCTAAAAATGACGGTGGCGGAAGACGTGACCACAACGGAAGAAGTTCTGGAGGTTTTGGCGGCGGAAGAAGTTCCGGACCAAGACGTGAAGGAAGCTTTGCTCCAAGAAGAGAAGGTTCTGGAGGTTTTAGAAGCGACAGAAATTCAGCTCCAAGAGAAGGTGGTTTCAGAAGCGAAAGAGGTTCAGCTCCAAGAAGAGAAGGTTCATCAGACAGAGCACCTAGACGTTCTGAAAGTTTTGGTGACTCACCTAGACCAAGAAGACCAAGAAGAGACTAACATATATTGTTAATTTTCTTATAATAATACAAGAGACTACAAAATATTTAATCCTGTTTTACTACTTTTAAAGTTTTAAATCAGTTTATGAAATATTTTGTAGTTTTCTTTTTTTTAGTTATATCTGTAAGCACTTCAGCTCAGGAAATAACATCTTCACAAAAAGTATCGGCCTATATTTATAATGACAATACTAAGTCAGCATTGACCAATGTAAACGTCATTAACGTTAACAAGGTAAGAGGAGCCAGAACAGATTCAAATGGTTATTTTGAAATTGATGTGCATCCAAACGACACACTCCATATTTCACTTTTAGGCTTTCAATCGCTAAGAGTTAAAGTTACCAATGACTGGTTGAAAAATAAAATGGCCAAAATCTTTCTTACGGAAAGCGCCATAGCACTAGAAGAAGTAGTCATTAAACCCTTTAATTTAACAGGCTACCTTGAAGTTGACTCTAAAACAATCCCTATAAAAGAAAACTATCGTTACAGTATTTCAGGATTAACAGATGGATATGAAGCCGGAAACTACTCTCCAAATGCTTTTGGCAGGGTTCTGGGATCTATTTTTAATCCAGCCGATATGCTTTATAATTTCTTTGGAAAAAAAACAGTAGAGCTTAAGAAACTTAAAGAAATGAAGAAGGACGATACCGTTAGAAACCTTTTAGAATCTAAATTTGATCGCGAAACACTTGCCATTTTATTAGGTATAGACAAGAAAGAAATTCCGGAAATATTACAACGCTGCAATTATTCGGAATCCTTTATTCAAACAGCAAACGATCTTCAAATCATGGACGCCATTAGCGGTTGCTATGAAGAATACAAAATATTGAAAAAGAAGTAATAAAAACTTACATAACAAAATCCTCAATTACAGAAATAGTTGAGGATTTTTTTTGGTTAAAAACCAAATCCTACAAAGTCTAAACAGAGATAATTCATAAATAATTAAGTCCTAATTTATTTACATAACTACATCCCAAAAATAGTCACTATCTTTACTTACAATAAAATACAAATCTTAATTACAGATCATTATGGCAAAAAGTCAGGACGCGAAGAAGACTCAAAAAAAAGAGCCTCTTAAAACAGCAAAAGAAAAGAAAGAAGAAAAAAGAGAAAAGAAAAATAGCCCTAAAAGAGACTAAAAAAAATAGTGTTCAGTGTTCAGTTATAAATAAGTATTCAGTTACAAATACTGAACACTAAACAACTGAATACTGAACACTTTTCCAATAACTGAATGCTATTTCACCGGAATTTCAGCTAGAATTTCAAGTAAAAATTTCCAGAATTTTTGAGAAGAAGCGATACTGGCTCTTTCGTCTGGGGAATGGGCTCCGTGGATTGTTGGTCCAAAAGAAATCATATCCATATCCGGATAATTAGTACCCAGAATTCCACATTCTAATCCCGCATGGCAAGCTACCACTTTCGGTTTCTCACTATTTTGTTTTTCATAAATAGAAACCAAAACGTCTAAAATCTCCGATTTCACATTGGGAGTCCAACCCGGATACGATCCTGAAAGTTCCACTTCGCAACCCACTAATTCAAAAGCGGAACGCAACGCATTCGCCAAATCAAATTTAGAAGTTTCTACTGAGGAACGCGTCAAGCAACCAATAGAAATTTCGCCATCTTTAATGGTTACTTTGGCTATATTATTAGAAGTTTCCACCAAGTCTTCCATATCGGCACTCATTCTATAAACACCGTTATGAGCAGCATAAATGGCTCTGATAATTCCTTCTTGAACTCCTAAATCCATCACTTTTTTCGGCGTCTCGCATTTCACGATCTCGATAGTCAGATTAGGTTCAGTCGTTTTATATTCGGTTTTAATGTCATTGATGATTTCCTGCATATCAAAAATATAGGCTTCATCAAACATTTCAGAAATAATCACTTTGGCAACACTTTCTCTTGGAATGGCATTGCGCAGACTTCCGCCGTTGATTTCTGCCACCTGCAAACCAAAGTTCTCAAAAGCGTCAAACAACAAACGGTTCATAATCTTATTGGCATTACCCAGACCTTTGTGAATATCCATTCCTGAATGTCCGCCTTTTAAGCCTTTTACACTAATAATATGTCCTACAGAACCTTCCGGTACTTCTTCCTCATGATAACTTCTTGTAGCCGTCACATCGATACCTCCGGCACAACCAATGTCAATTTCATCATCTTCTTCGGTATCCAAGTTCAATAAAATCTGTCCTTGTAAAATCCCTCCTTTTAAGTTTAAAGCTCCAGTCATACCTGTTTCTTCGTCAATCGTAAACAAAGCTTCAATAGCTGGATGTGGAATATCTGTACTTTCCAAAATCGCCATAATTGCGGCAACTCCAAGACCGTTATCAGCACCTAACGTAGTTCCTCTGGCGCGAACCCAATCCCCATCAACATACATATCAATTCCCTGAGCATCAAAATCAAAAACCGTATCGGCATTTTTTTGATGCACCATATCCAAATGTCCTTGCATCACAATCGCTTTACGATTTTCCATCCCCGGAGTAGCCGGTTTACGGATAATCACATTGCGGATCTCGTCCTCAAAAGTTTCTAATCCAAGGCTGTTTCCAAAATTCTTCATGAATTCAATTACACGCTCTTCTTTTTTAGAAGGACGAGGCACGGCATTCAAATCGGCAAACTTATTCCAAAGTGCTTTGGGTTCTAAATTTCTTATTTCTTGACTCATTTATTTTTGTTTGAAGTTTAACATTTTAAAAGCTCAAAGTTACAAAGTTTAAATTCTTTTTAGGCACTAATTGATATTGTAATTATATTTACGTTTCAAAATTGATATCGTGAAAAGAATACACATTCTACCCCTATTTCTTCTTATACAAATAATTGTACTGCAATTTATCCCTTATTTCCCCAAAGCGGTAGAATCCTTATACAGCAATGGTTTATATCCCTATATAGCATTGTTTTCAAGATCAATTCTGGGAAAAATTCCTTTTTCTGTGGGAGACTGTATTTATTTTATTTTGATTATTCTAGGTATCAAATGGTTCTGGAAGAAACGAAAATCTTGGACAAGAGGCAAAACTGAACAGAGTGTTAGCAAATCGCTTTGGCAAAATAACCTACTCCATATATTGAGTTTTCTTTCTGTTTTTTATTTCCTGTTTCATACGCTTTGGGCATTAAATTATTACCGCCAACCGCTTTTTGAAAAAATGCAGATTCAAAGAGAATATACCGATACTGATTTGTTAGTTTTTACCAAAAAATTGATTGCTAAGACCAACGCCATTCAAAAACAAATCACTAAAAATGACAGTCTGAAAGTAACATTTCCATATTCTCAGCAACAAACCTTCACAATGAACCTGAATGGCTATAAAAATTTATCAGAAAGCTATCCTTTTTTTAAATATTCCCAGCTGAGCGTCAAAAAATCACTCTTTAGCCTGCCTTTGACTTATATGGGATTTGGAGGCTATCTAAACCCGTTTACCAATGAAGCCCAAGTAAATTATTTGGGTCCCATGTACCGTTTCCCAATGACCGCTAATCATGAAATGGCACATCAGATGGGATTTGCCAACGAAAGCGAATGTAATTTTATAGGTTTTCTGGCATCCATAAAAAATGATAACCCCTACATTAAATATTCGGGTTATAGTATTGCACTGCAATATTGCTTGGGAAACTGGCAGGCGCGTGACGAAAAAATTCTAAATGAATTGCTAAAAACCGTCCATCCCGGAATTTTAAAAAACTATCAGGAAAGTGAGGATTTCTGGAAGCAATATGAAAGTCCTATTGAAACTGCTTTTCATGTTTTTTATGATAATTTCTTAAAAGCAAACCAACAAAAAGACGGTATGGAAAGCTATAGCAAATTTGTAAACTTAATGGTGAATTATTATAAAGAAAGAGAATTGTAAGTTACTGTTCGAAGACTTATTTACTGAAATCCCCGCGATTCTCTACGTCTCAAATGTGATTAGATGAACAAAACTTTCTAAATAGCCCCGATGGAAATGAAAATCCTCCCGATTTTTCTTCGGGAGATTGAAATGAACAGCGGGACCAATGTCCATTATAAATCGAGAACTTTGTGCTCCAAAGCCGCAATACGCAAATGATTTTAAATAAAAATGTATTCCTTTGTAACAAAATTGAATTCAAGTGTACTAATGAATTATGATTGAGAATCCAGAACATTCTTTTGTGAAGCAATTGCAAGCAAATCAGAATATAATCCACAAAATTTGTAGATTATATACTGATTGTGAGGATTCACACAAAGATTTGTTTCAGGAAATTACGATTCAGCTATGGAAAGCTTTTCCAAAATTTAGGGGCGACAGCAAATTTTCTACTTGGGCCTATCGCGTTGCGCTGAATACCGCCATTACTTTATACCGAAAAAACAAACGCTCTATTGCGACAGTGGAATATGAAGCGCGGCAGCATTTTACTAAGGACGTTGATTATAATTATGAAGAAGAAGAGCAAATTAAGCTCATGTACAAAGCGGTTTATCAGCTAAATGACATCGAAAAAGCCTTGGTTTTCATGTATCTGGAAGACAAAGATTACCATGAAATTGCCGAAACACTGGGGATCAGCGAAGTAAATGCCAGAGTAAAAATGAACAGAATAAAAGGAAAACTAAAAAAAATACTAAATCCTTAAGGAATATGAAAGAGCTGGATTTATTGAAAAAAGACTGGAAAAAGAATGAGAATTCTTTTGAGCAGGTATCAGAAAAAGAAATTTACAAAATGATTCATAAAAAATCATCTTCGATTGTGAAGTGGATTTTGATTATCAGTATTTTGGAATTTACCATCCTAAACTTAATTGGTTTTCTAATCCCTGATGAGAAGAGAGAAGAATTGATTGTTATTGAAAACTACCTAAATGCATTTACCATACTGGGTTATGGAATTACGCTCTATTTTATTTATTTATTTTATAAAAACTACAAATCTATTTCTGTTGTGGCTACAACAAAAAAGTTAATGCAAAGCATTTTAAAAACCAGAAAAACGGTGCAATATTATATCTGGTATAATATCATCTACATTTTCCTGATAGTTTCCTTAGTAATTGTTTATGAATTACAAAACTCCCCTACTTTTAATACCCATAATAGTTCTAAGAACATGCTTATTTGCGTGATCTCTTTTGTTTTACTTGGAGTCGTATTAGGGCTCATTTGGTTGTTTTACCGCTTAATATACGGAATCCTGCTTAGAAGATTGTATGCCAATTATAAAGAATTGAAAAAAATAGATTTGTAGTTTTACTTGAATCTGAAATAACTGAAATAGTTTATAGATCAATTCATCACTTTTTAAATTCTTCTATTGTCGTTAAATAAGAAACCCGATCGTTTTAAAAAACGATTGGGTTTCTTATTCCATTTTAGCTAAGTAAAATTTTAGCTAATAATCCCACTTGCGGTATTTGTTCAATTTTTCCTGTTCTTCAATTTCTTCGACTGGTATTACTTTTAGAAAAGAAGGATGCTGCTCGATGGCATATTCTACTTTTTCGACAATCTCATCAATACTATCATTATCATAATCAATATCCAATGGTTCCTTGATGATAAAAGACTGTAAAATCCCCTTCTTTTTCATACGCAATCCTTTTTTGTCAAAAGAACGTCGAAAACCGTCAATAACGATTGGCACTACAATTGGGCGGTGCTGTTTGATGATATGTGCAGTTCCTTTACGAACTGGCTTGAAGGATTTTGTGGTTCCTTGTGGAAAAGTAATAACCCAACCGTCTTTAAGCGCCATTTTTATATTCTCGGTGTCATTTGGATTTACGTCTCTTTTTTCAGTAACGTCAACCCCTTTGGCACGCCAGGTACGCTCAACGGTAATTGCTCCAACATAAGACATGATTCTAGGCAATAATCCTGCCCGCATGGTTTCTTTGGCTGCAACATAATAAATATTCATTTTGGGTTGCCAAAGATAACCTACGTTTTTAATGGAATCTTCCCTCCCGCTCAAACTGGCATTAAAAACATGGAACATAGCCACCACATCAGCAAAATAAGTTTGATGGTTAGAGATAAAAAGTACGTTGGTCTCCGGTAAATTACGGATTATTTCTGAGCCTTCTATTTTCAATTCATTGAATCCTCTATAGCGTCTATGGGTAATTACTCCAAAAATTCGGATTAACCATTTTTTTATCAATAGTATGTGACCAAAAGGATTTCTCTTAAATAATCCCATAAAATATTTGTTTATTTTCTAAATTAGGATTGCAAACGTACGAAAATTATTTTTAGAAGTACATCCGATAGCTAAACTCCCAAAAGCGCATTTTTTAAATTCCAAAAATCGGTTTTAAACTTCCAAAACAGTTTTTAAAACATCTTTTAACTCACTAAGAATCATAGCCGTCGCGCCCCAAACCACATGACCTTCAATCTCAAAAGCAGGTACATTGATGTTCTGGGCATAGGATGTGGATAAATTTGCCTCAATAACAATTGCATCACTTAAAAAAACGGACAAAGGCAGCTCGATGATTTGAGCCACTTCGCTAGGATCAGGCACAAAACAAATTTCATCGTTGCAAATCCCCAAAAAAGGATGTACCATAAAATTACTTGGAGGAATATACATGGGAGTAAAAGCTTTAATAATTTCCATTACTTCCGGGCTGATTCCTACTTCCTCCTGTGTTTCCCGCAGTGCCGTTTCCTTGAAATCCTTATCTTCTTTTTCATATTTTCCCCCAGGAAATGCAATTTGTCCCGAATGAACACCTTCATAGGAATTCCGGACAATAAGTACCAAATGGGTGACTCCATTTTTAGGATAAAACAACATCATCACCGCAGCCGTTCTTGGGTTTTTATTTTCAATATCTATATTTTTCAAACTTTCGATTCTTTCAAAAGGCGCCATTTTAACATGGGCTTTCATCGCTGGAAGATCTGCTTGAACTAAATTGGGAACAAATTCTAAAAAATATTGAAAATCCATAATCAAAGACTATTTTTGCATCTGAAAAATACAATATAAATATAGGCCAGAAAATAATAGCCAGCAAATTTTCAGCATCCTATTTAAATCAATAAAATGTACAGCAAAGAAGAAACTCAAAAACTAAAACGAGAATTCTGGGTCACATTCGCCGAGAAATATCCCCGAAAATGGTTGCTATACGATACCAAAATAAAAGATTTCTCTTTTAAGTTCTATGTAGACAATAAAAAAGCACAGGTTCTTATTGATATCGAACAACGCAGCGATGACAAACGCAATGCTTATTTTGATAAAATAGAGGCCTTAAAAAATATTCTCGAAGAAGAATTTATCAAAGATTTAGTGTTTGAGAGAAACTACATCCTTGAAAACGGAAAAACCATCAGCCGCATTTGGATTGAAAGATTGGGCGTAAGCGTGAGCAATCGTTCCTATTGGGATGAAATTTTTGATTTCTACAACGAAAAAATGAACGCCTTGGAGCTTTTCTATTCTGAATATGATGAATTCATAAAAGATATTGACTAAGGTTTAAAATTAAAAACCGCTGATTTACAGATTTTATGTTATCTCTGCAAATCAGCGGTCTTCGTTTTCGAGAACAAACTCCAACTACATATTAAATATATTATACACAATAATGCGATTGTCGTAACTGATATACAATTGCTTCCTATTGCCTTGTTTTTTTCTGGTAATTATAGAAAGTGTGCAATCCTCTCCATTATTATCCTTACAAGTAAAGGAATAAACAATATCTGTGTCATTTTCTTCTATAGGTTGGTAAACTACAATTTCAAATAATTGAATAATTTGAGAATAAACAACAATTCTGCTTTTATTAGTATCCAAAGAAACCAGAATATTGACTAATTCCAGATCAGACCATTTTCCCCATTTCCCTTTTTCGTTTTTTTCTAAAACACTAAAACCGGAAGTTTTGAATTTGTAGTTTTGACTAAAGGAATTTTGGGAACCAAGCCCTAAAAAAAGCAACACAATAAATAATTTAATTTGGGTCATTGTCTATAACAGTTAAAATTTAAATTCCATTAGCTCTTTTCTGGCCGTCTCAAAATCAGCCATCATTTCCTGAACGATTTCCTCAACCGATTTTATTTCATGAATCAATCCCGCAATTTGGCCTATTTCCAGCTCGCCTTCAACCAAATCTCCTTCAAACATTCCTTTTTTGGCTCTTGCCCTACCCAAAAGAGTCGTTAATTCTTCTTTGGTCGGACATTTTTCGTATAAATGTTGAACATCCTGATAGAATTTATTCTTTATTAATCGAACAGGAGCCAACTCTTTTAAAGTCAACTGCGTGTCCCCTTCCTTTACTTCTAGAATCTTTTTCTTAAAATTCTGATGAGCCGAAGATTCCACAGAAGCGGCAAATCTACTTCCCACTTGAACGCCATCGGCACCTAGCGTCATGGCGGCCAACATTCCTCTTCCGCTGGCTATGCCTCCAGCAGCTATAATCGGAATTGTGATTTGTTCTTTCACCATTGGAATCAACGTAAAAGTAGTCGTTTCATCTCTCCCGTTATGACCTCCTGCCTCAAAACCTTCGGCAACAATGGCATCCACTCCTGCTTGTTGGGCTTTTAATGCAAATACCGAACTGCTCACAACATGCACAACAATAATACCGTTTTCTTTTAAATAAGAGGTCCATGTTTTTGGATTTCCAGCCGAGGTAAAAACAATTTTTACGCCCTCCTCAACAATGATTTTCATAATTTCCTCAATGTTGGGATACAGCATCGGGACATTTACTCCAAAAGGTTTTGAAGTGGCTTTTTTGCATTTTTGAATGTGTTCCCGCAATACTTCAGGATACATGGAGCCCGCTCCTATTATTCCTAATCCTCCGGCATTACTTACCGCACTTGCCAGTTTGTAGCCACTTACCCAAATCATTCCTGCCTGAATAAGAGGGTATTTAATATTAAAAAGACTTGTGATTTTATTCATTGATGATATTGAATATTAGTTTTTTATGATTTTCCCGCTTTTAGAAAAAGCATCCGTTTCAATTTTATAGATATAGATTCCGCTACCTAATGCCTCCAAAGAAATACTTCCTAAAGGACTAGTGAAACTTTTCTCCAAGACTTTCTTTCCCAAAAGACTATAAATAATGACTTTTCCCTCATTAAAAATTTCAGGAAAATAAACCGAAATCAGATTGTCAGTAGGATTTGGATAAGCCGTAAAATATTTTTTTGTTAAACTATTCCCAGAGACTCCATTAGCTAATGCCAAACTGAAATCAGGAATTCCATAACCATAGCTCGTATTGGGCTCATTGTATTTATCTGCCGACTGCACAATTAAATCCCTCAATTCCCGATTGGTTTTATCCGGAAATGCCTGCCATAAACAAGCTATCATTCCCGCCATAATAGGGCTTGAAAACGAACTGCCATTTGCAGTGACAATATTCCCAAACTGATCCGAAACCACTGTTGCAACTCCTTGTGCCATAACATCTGGTTTTATCCTTCCGTCAAAAGAAGGCCCAATGGAACTAAAAGAGGCTTTTATTTTCGTTGGGGAAACAGCTCCAACCGTAATCACTGACCTTGCATCAGCGGGCACAGCGATATGAGGGTTAGCAGTAGCGCCTTCATTACCCGCTGAAACGACTACAATCATTCCTCTGCTAAAGGCTATTTCGGCTCCTCTGGACATAAAAGCGGTAGTTCCGTTCATTTGGTTATAAGTATAACTATAGGCCGTATTGTCATAATCAAAATAACCTAAAGAGGTATTAATTACATCTACTCCCAAACTATCGGCTTTTTCAGCAGCCTCTACCCAAAGAGATTCTTCAACCGGATTTTCGGAAGAGTTATCCTCTGTAATAAATAAATAATAAGATGATTCAGGAGCAGTTCCTATCAACGCATTTTCTTTGTATCCGCCCATACTGGACAATACCATAGTACCATGTTGGTCACCCGCATAGAAATCAGCATTTCGGCGTACAAAGTCATAACCGCCCAAAATTTGATTATTATCTCTTAATTTTTTGAAAGGTTCGGTGGTATTCACTCCCGGAAAACCAGCGTCCAAAACGGCTATAATTTTTCCGGAACCAGTATAATTTTGCTGATGCAAATAGCGGCCGTTAAGCATTTGAAGTTGATTTTCCGAGCTTCCGTAAGTATAACTGATTTCAATATCCTGAATTTTGTCTTCCTTTTTAATTTTGAAGGTTTTCGCTATTTTCCCAGCTTGATTCAAAGAGGCATCAGCAAATTCCACTTTATCCACAAAAGGAAAGCTTTTTAGCGAATTTATCAAGACCGGATTTCCTCTCACGTGGATGGCGTTCAACCATTTCGACTGGGCCATAACAGTAATTCCGTCCACAGATTTTACGTGACGGATATACGATAAATCGATAGGAATATCTTTGGTATCTAAGCCAATGTTTTGATTCAATCTCCTGTCCAAAGCGCGTTGAGAAAGCATTTCTAAAGGGGAATCAAAATAAAATTGCGAGTTCGGTTTAGCATTGAAATAAATCCAAGCGTCTTGCTGTGAAAAAACAATCGTGGTCAGCAATAAGAAAAAAGATAAACAGAGCTTTTTCATAGTTAACACTTAGTCATTAGTCAAAACAAACTTATTGCGTTTTAATTCCTAAATATAAAAAACAAATTAACATCAAAGCGCTATAGCATCCAATATTCTTTTGTTCTAAATTTCACAAATAAGTAGTAAGCTAAGAAATAACGCCCGAACCAACTAATTCATCTCCTAAATGCCAAGCTACAAATTGTCCTTCGGTAATGGCTGATTGCGGCTCTTCAAAAGAAACATACATTCCGGTTTCATACTGATGCAAGATCGCTTTCTGCAAAGGCTGTCTGTAGCGTATTCTTGCCATCACTTCCATTTGTTCACCATTGGCTAAAGCCAAATCAGTACGAACCCAATGCACTTCAGATTGCTCTATAAATAATGCCGAACGAAACAAACCTGGGTGATGACTGCCCATTCCTGTGTAAATTGTATTGGTATTTACATCTGTTGCTATTACAAATAAACCTTCAGCTGTACCGCCTACATTCAAACCTTTTCGTTGTCCTACTGTAAAATAATGGGCTCCTTGATGCTTTCCTACCACTTTTCCCATCTCAGGAGTGTAAGCAATTTTTTGGGAGGCCAAGGCTAATTCTTCCTCTAAAGACAAAGATTCTTTCTTTTCTAAATTATAAACAGGGTTATTTTTATCAATTTGAATAATCAAACCTTCTTTAGGCTGCAATTTTTGTTGTAAAAATTCAGGCAAACGTACTTTTCCAATAAAACACAATCCTTGAGAATCTTTCTTTTCGGCAGTTACCAATTCCATCTCGGCGGCGATTTCCCGCACTTCCGGTTTGGTCAATTCCCCAATAGGAAATAAAGCTTTAGACAATTGCTCTTGCGATAATTGACACAAGAAATACGATTGATCTTTATTATTATCAGCACCGGCGCGCAATTGATAAATTGTTTTTCCGTCAACTTCAATTTCACTTTTTTGACAATAATGTCCTGTAGCTACATAATCAGCTCCCAGACTTAGGGCAATTTTCATGAAAACATCAAATTTTATTTCGCGATTACAAAGTACGTCAGGATTTGGAGTACGTCCTTTTTCGTATTCGTTGAACATATAATCAACGATTTTCTCTTTGTATTCTTCGCTTAAATCAACAGTTTGGAATGGGATTCCTAATTTTTCGGCAACCAATAAAGCATCGTTGCTGTCTTCAAGCCAAGGACAGTCATTCGAAATAGTCACTGAATCATCATGCCAGTTTTTCATAAACAGACCGATTACCTCATATCCCTGTTGTTGCAACAAATAAGCAGCAACACTTGAATCTACACCTCCCGAAAGTCCTACAACTACACGCTTCATTTTATTTTTTTTAAGACTGCAAAGTTACAAAGTTTTATTACAGTATCTCTGCATAGGCAAACTTAATTCTGTTTGGTTTTTGAAGCACTTCCAAGATCACTCATATTGACTTCCTTGACTTGTTTCCCTTTTTCAAAAAACTGCCAGATCCCTGATTTCTTTCCTTTTGAAAATTGTCCCTTTGAAACGATGTTTCCTTCAGGATCTCTAAAAACAGCCGGTCCATTGTACTCATTGTTCTTGTAAATGGCCTCTTCAAGCACAATACCATTATCCGAATATTTCTTATACAAACCGTCTTTCAGATTGTTTTTATAATTAGTTTCTTCTGCGATTTTTCCATTGGGGTAAAATACCGAGCGTAGCCCTTCTAACTTCCCATTCTTATAATTCTCCACTGTCATTATCGTAGACGAAGCCTGATGGTAATATTTCCATTGTCCTTCAAATAATTTATTCACTAACTTTCCTTCACTGACCTTGTTTTTCGCCTGATCATAAAAGATGGTATAGGCGGAATTGTCATGTACATTAAATTCTCTGGTGGCTATTATGGATTTCGCTTTGGTATCATCATAAAAATTGAAAAGACCTATTTCTTTTCCATGTTCAAAAGTACCTTCATACCTAGGTCTTTTAGATTCTTCATAAAAACCTTTCCATAGACCATGTTTTTTACCATTAGAATCAAGCTTATTGAAATCCGTTTGAGATACTACTGTTTGGCTAAAAAGAACCAAACAGAACATTTTAAAAAAACAAAACTTAAATTGTATCATTAGTGTCAAATGTTTACTTATAACTATTTACTTACTAAGGCAAATTTACGCTTTATTAAAGAATACCTAAATATTTTATAGTTCTATAATTAAAAAACATCATAAGGGACAGCCCAATCTATTTTGAACAAAAACGCCATCCTATTATTGACATAAAACATCCTTATAAATTGTTTAACCTAAATTAGAATTAGTATTACACAAAAACCCATTACACAACTAATAAAAATTATAAACACCTATAAAACAATATTTTAACATCAGTTAAACAAAATTTAAAAAAAACATAATTTTTTATTTTGTTTATCTTTTTATTTAAAATATTAAACAATATGTGAAAATAATATTTTAACTTCGAACAAAATATTAAATCCTTTATTATGAAAAATCTATTTAAAATCAAGAATTTAACTCTATTTTTGAGTTTTTTAGTTTTAGTATCATCATGCAATAATGATGACAACACTACTACTCCAGCTGACAACTCCATAACAGGACTGGCATCAAAAACTTCAGATTTAAGTATTTTAGTCCAAGCCTTAAAAAGAGCTGAATTATCAGCTACCCTACAGGCCAGTGGTACTTATACGGTCTTTGCTCCAACAAATGCGGCATTTACCGCATTTCTTGCATCAACGCCTTATGCGACCATCAATGATGTACCAAAAGAAACATTGACTCAAATTTTACTAAATCACGTTATTGCAACTAAACTATCAGCTTCTGACCTAACTACGGGCTACATTAAAACATTAGCCAAGGGACCTGCATCTTCAACTAACACCTTAAGCATGTTCGTAAATACAACTGCTGGAGTGAAATTAAATGGTGTTGCTACAGTTAGTACTCCTAATATTATGGCGACAAATGGTGTTATCCATATCGTAGACAAAGTCATAGGGCTACCCACTATTGTTACCCACGCAACTGCAAATCCAAACTTCACCTCATTAGTGGGCGCATTAACAAGCTCAGGACAGCCTGACTTCGTGTCTGTTTTATCAGGAACTGGACCATTCACGGTATTCGCACCTACAAATAGCGCATTTACAGCATTAAATACAGAATTGGCACCAGGAGGAATCGCAGGAGTTTCAGCTGCTAATTTGACCAAAGTTCTACAATATCATGTAGTAAGCCCAGCTAATGTTTTAGCAGCTAGTTTAACCGAAGGACAAATAGTAACTCCAATCCTTACTCCAGCTCAAACCTTCAGCATTCAGCTCAGCGGTGGCGCTAAAATAAAAGACGCGAACAATCGAATTTCTACTATTGTCGCTACAGATGTACAGTGCTCAAATGGAGTTATTCATGCAATAGATAAAGTTCTATTACCTTTATTATAAAAAATAATTTATAAAAAAAAAAGCTCCCGTAATTTGGGAGCTTTTTTTTATAAAAAATTTATTTCTTTTTCTGTTGTGCTTTCAGCGCTTCTTGCTGCTCCATCACTTCTTGAAGTTTTCGTTGAAATTTACCTTGTTTTTTAGGCTCTTTCAATTTATTCTCTTGGATTTGAGCATGAATCTTATCACTATCAATGAAATATCTTTTGATAACAATCATGATTCCAATAGTGATCAAATTTGAAATAAAGTTATACAAACTCAATCCCGCACCATAACTATTGAAGAAAAACAACATCATCAATGGGGACACATAAATCATAATTTTCATCATTTTAGCCATATCCGGCATGCCTTCTTGTTGAGGAGCAGCCATTTGTTGGTCACCAGATGTCATTTTCATATAAAAGAAAATAGCAATCGCTGCCAATATTGGAAACAAACTGATATGATCCCCGTACAAAGGAATATGAAATGGTAATTTGACAACGGAATCAAATGAAGATAAATCGTCTGCCCAAAGGAAACTTTTTTGTCTTAATTCAAAAGCAGATGGGAAGAACTGAAACGATGCCATCAAAAAAGGCATTTGGATCAATGCCGGAATACAACCTGCCATTGGGTTCACCCCTGCTTTGTTATACAACTTCATGGTTTCCTGTTGCTTCTTCATCGGGTCTTTTTTGAATTTCTCCCCTAACTCAGCAATTTCAGGACGCAATACTTTCATCTTTGCTTGCGACAAGAACGATTTAAAGGTAATTGGCGACATAGCCAATTTTATCAAAATCGTAAAAATAATAATGGCCACTCCGTAAGCAATATACGAACCTAGGAATCCAAATAAAGGAATAAAGATAAATCTGTTAATCCAACCGATAATTCCCCATCCCAGAGTGATGATTTTTTCAATATTTTTATCATACGAACTTAGAATCTTATAATCAGAAGGTCCAAAATACCAACTCATCTTATAATCAACTTCTCCGTTTGAAAAAGCCAAAGGAACATTGGCCTTAAATTGCTTCGTGAAAATACTGTCTACTTTCTCGTCATGCACTAAATTATCAGACTGCACTTTAGCGGTTTCAAAAGGCTTATCTGTCAAAAGAATACTAGCAAAAAAGTGCTGTTTGAAAGCCACAAAAGTAGCTTTTTCAAGAGTTTCTTCTTCTTTTTGCCCTAGACCGGCATAATCAGTTTTGCCGTCTTTATGCTCAAAATAAATTTCAGTATACTTATTCTCATAAGAAATACTTTTTTCATTTCTGTACGATTTCAAACTCCATTCTAAATCTAATGGTTTTGAAGTATTCAATACTTTATTCAATCCTTGGGAACGAATATCAAAACCAATCATATAATCGTTTGGCTTTAATATGTATTTGTATTCCAAAAATTCATTTGCACCAGCTTTCAATCGCATGGATAAGATTTGATCTTCTCCGTTTTTAGTCAAACTAGGCTCAAAATAAAGGTTTTTAGTATTTAAAGTACGATTGTCATTGGTAAACAATTGTATATTTAAATTGGAATTATTATTTTTTATCAACTCCACTAATTCACCGGAACCTTTTTTGAATCTTTCGAAATTCTTTAAAGTAGCTTCAACAATATATCCCCCTTTATTGGCGATTTTTAGTTTAACCACCTCGTTTTCGATTGTAGTATAAGTCTCTTTGGCAGAAGGAAGTGTTGCTGAATAAGCAAAGTTACCCAATGTTTTTTCCAATTGAGCCACCTGAGTTGAATCACCGCTTGTAGCTACTGCTACAGTAGCTTCGGCAACTGCTTTCTCGGTTAATTCTTTGGCTTTGGCTGCTTTAAGAACCAATTCTTTTTGCGCTTTTTCAGCTGCAATTACTTTTGGATCTGGCTGATTATTGTAGATTATCCAAATTAATATCCCAAAAATCAATGCAAAACCTATTATCGAATTCGGGTCAAACTTTTTTTGTTCCATTATAATACAATTATTTATTTTTATCGTTTATCGTTTTCCAACAAACAAAATTAGATTCCAGTACCATTTTGGTATACTGAACTGAATATTATTTCTTTTTAGCTTTAACGGCAGCAGCTACAAAATTCACAAATATTGGATGTGGAGTAGCAACGGTACTTTTGTATTCAGGATGGTATTGCACTCCAATGAAAAATGGGTGGTTTTCAATTTCTATGATTTCAACCAATCCAGTATCAGGATTCACCCCTGAGGCAATCAATCCTGCATTTTGCAATTGTGCTACATAATTACTGTTGTACTCATAACGATGACGGTGACGTTCAGAAATAGTTTCTTTTCCGTAAATTTGATAAGCCAATGAGTCTTTTTTCAAATCACATTTCCAAGCTCCAAGACGCATAGTCCCTCCTTTGTCAGTAATCGTTTTCTGCTCTTCCATCAGGTTAACAACCGGATGAGCCGTTTTATCGTTCATCTCAGTAGAATTGGCATCAGCCAAACCTAAAATATTTCTTGAATATTCGATCACAGCCATTTGCATTCCCAAACAAATTCCAAAAAACGGAACCTTGTTTTCACGAGCATAACGCACCGCTTCAATTTTTCCTTCTATTCCTCTTTCTCCAAAACCGGGAGCCACAAGAATACCGTCTAATCCTGCTAATTTCTCAGCAATATTTGTTTCATCAATATGCTCTGAATGGACTGAAACTACATTTACTTTGGTCTCATTAGCAGCTCCTGCATGAATGAAAGCTTCCAAAATTGATTTGTAACAATCTTGCATCTCCACATATTTTCCAATCAAACCAATATTTATAGTGTGTTTTGGATTTTTTAATCTGCGTAAAAAAGTATTCCAGTTTTTCAAGTCTGGAGCCGCTTTCTTAGGCAAATCTAATTTTTTCAACGCCACAACATCTAAACCTTCTTCTAACATTAAATTAGGCACTTCGTAAATTGTGGATGCATCGATAGATTGAATAACAGCTTCTCTTTTTACATTACAAAACAAAGCCAATTTATTGCGTATTTCATCTGAAATTTCATGCTCTGTTCTACAAACCAAAATATCAGCTTTGATACCGCTTTCCATTAAAGTTTTTACGGAATGCTGAGTTGGTTTTGTTTTCAACTCACCAGCTGCTGCCAAATAAGGTACTAAAGTCAAATGAATTACAATAGCATTGTTCTCCCCCATATCCCAAACCAGTTGACGTACCGATTCAATATAAGGCAAAGACTCAATATCACCTACTGTCCCACCAATTTCAGTGATAACAATATCAAAATCGCCTGAATTACCAAGCAATTGCATTCTGTCTTTAATTTCATTGGTAATATGAGGCACTACTTGTACCGTTTTTCCAAGAAATTCTCCTCTTCTTTCTTTTTCAATAACCGAAAGATAGATTCTTCCTGTAGTAACATTATTAGCCTGAGAAGTAGGGACGTTTAAGAAACGCTCGTAATGACCTAAATCCAAATCGGTTTCAGCACCATCATCCGTTACGTAACATTCTCCGTGCTCGTATGGGTTTAAAGTCCCCGGATCAACATTTAAATAAGGATCGAATTTTTGAATAGTGGTTCGATATCCTCTTGCTTGTAACAATTTTGCCAAAGATGCTGCGATAATCCCTTTTCCTAATGAAGAAGTCACACCACCAGTAACAAAAATATATTTCGTTTGATTCATTCTATGTGTTGTTTGTATTGTAGTTGCGTAAAAAACTTGGCAAAAATACGATTATAAATTGAGATTATGCTAATTTAGAAAAGAGATAATTCGGAAATTTGACAATGCCTTAATACAATATTCTTAAAATCAAAACCTCATTAATTTAAGAAATCAATGAGGTTTTGGATAACGTTTTTTAATATTCCGTATCAATTCTTCGAGTCCATTTAGCTTTAACTCATAAATCAATTTCAACTGCTCTCCTAATTCTCCTTTTGGAAATCCTTTATTATGATACCAAACCACATAATATTCAGGTAAATCAATGAGATATTTTCCTTCGTATTTACCAAAAGGCATTTTGGCATGAGCAAGTTTGATAAGTTGTTGTTGATTTTTATCCATTTTATTTAAAAGAAAGGGAAACAAAAAAAGAAATAAGAGAAAAGATTAACTGACGGAATCTTTTCTCTTATTTCTTTCTTCTTAGTTCTAAAATTATTTCCAGTTAAAAGTGATTCTTTTTTCGATATCCGAATTCAAACTCAAAAAAACGGGACAAGTCATAGCGGCTCTTTCTAAAATCGTTTGATTTTTAGCATCCGAAGTACCGCACATTTCAAATTCAATTTCTATTGCACCAATTCTTCTTGGCTCCGCATTCATAATTTTAGTTACAGAAGCTGTACTTCCTGTCAAATCAAGATCCATTTCACGGGCTTTTATCCCCATAATAGTCATCATACAACTGGCCAAAGCATTCGCAACAGTATCCGTTGGCGAGAAAGCTTCTCCTTTTCCGTTATTATCTACTGGCGCATCAGAGATGATTTCATTTCCTGATTGCAAATGTATTGAGGACGTTCTTAACTCCCCTAAGTAGGTTACTTTTGATGTCATTATTTAGCTTCTTTTATGATTAAATCAGTATCGTAATAAAGCACGAATACGCCTTTATTAGTATATCCTCCATCCTCTTTTTTATAGTATTCAAACTTATTATCCACCTGTACAGTTCCAATCGCGTTTGCTGTTTCTTCAAAACTTTTATCCTGCGACAATCGCAACAAGGTATCGAAAGTAACATCAAAACCTCGGGTTGCAAAATCACTGGAAGAAATATTATTTAACTTTCGATATTTATTTTTAAAAACCAATGCTTCCGGAGACTGATTATCACGTGTCACCGAAGGATACATCAACTTTAACTTGGTTAAATTTGAAAAATTAATTTCATCAGTATCCAAAGTCTCATTAGGCTCCAGAATAACCAGTTGTACCTGATACATCGCCATAGAACTTACCATAGCCGCTATAGTTGCCTTTACCATTCCGGTATTTCCGGTTTCCATAACAACATAGTTCATTCTATCTTTGACCAACATGCTTTTCAAACTTTCAGCTGACACACTTCCATTCTCTTTGAAAGCCACAAAACGAACGTCTTTTTGATATTGCTGTATGTACTTAATCACCGATTCTTTTTTCCTATCAACCACTGCTATAATATTCCCTTTATTAGCTCGCATATAGTCAAATACAGTGTTTCTAACAACTTCAACAGTAGGTATCGTCTGGAAAAGATTAGCATAAGGATTCCCGATATCTTTTGATAGCGGAGAAATAACAGGAACATTAGTAGCGCTTAACAGCTGAGCCGTTGTTTCTGCATTACTTTGATAAAAAGGTCCCACAACTGCATCAGCCAATTCTAATTTATTATCGCGCACAATAGCCGCCACATTAGAACTGTTTTTAGTTTCCTGAGAGTCATATATCTCAACATCAACCGGAAGACCAAGTACTTTAGCCGAATCGATAGCCATAAGAGCTCCCGAATAAAAATCCAAAGTCATATTTAAAAACTTATCTTTTTTCAAACGCTCTGTAGTCGAATTAACAGTATCTTCTTCTATTTTTGACACATTAAAAGGCAACAACAAAACCATTCGTTTTCGGTTGCCTTCACTTATTTTTTTTGATAAAGAAGCATATTCTTTTTTAACATTGGTTGTAACCAAAGCCTTGGAAGGAACTTTCAAAACCATCCCTATCTCAACCCCGTCTTTCAATTGTGGATTAAGAGCAACCAATTCTTCTTGACTCAGCCCAAACATTTTTGACAAACTATAAAGCGTCTCTTTGGGCTTTACTTCATAATCAGCATAATCAATTGCCGCAGATGTTTTTAAAGTATTTGTTTTCAGAATCTCTTTTTTTGACTCTACTTGTTCAATAGCCTTAACCGCCTTTGGGGCATTTCCTTTAATTAGCAGTTTATAACCAATAGGTAAATTAGCCACAATTTCAGGATTGCGTTTTTCCAATTCCTCTATTGTGATTCCGTATTGTTTAGCAATCGAATATTTTGTCTCTTTTGCCAACACATCGTGATAGACCACTTTTTCCTGAATAGCAGTAGTTGTTTTAGAACTGTTTTTTGAAGGAATTACCAGAATTTGACCAATTTGCAAACCGTCTTTTTCAATACTTGGATTGGCTTTTTTCAATTCCTGATCCGACACTCCGTATTTTTTTTCAATTCCGTACAAAGTTTCTTTAGCAACAACCTCGTGCGTTTGCGGCTGAGCACTTTCCTTAGGCTGCTGAGTCAGAATTTTAGCGGTCGATTTATTAGGAATAAGCAAGGTTCCATTAGGAACTAATCCTCTTTGTGCATCTGGATTTAATTGATAAATATCAAATGGGGTCACTTTATATTTTTGAGCTATTTGGTTGATTGTTTCTCCTTTTTCTATTTTATGTGTGATCATTTTTCCTTGTGAAAAAACAGTAGTCGTAAACAAGAAAGCAGTCATATAAATCGCGAAAAAATACTTCATTATTTTATTTATAAAATTAATAATTCAAAGATAGCAAAACGGTATCAAATTTTATTCCAAAATCTGATACCGTTTCTATAAAGCGCACTAATAAAAATGCATTTCTTAAAAGGAATATACTATAAATTTATTCCCATTCTATTGTTGCTGGCGGTTTAGAGCTAATATCATAGACCACTCTGTTTACCCCTTTTACTTTATTGATAATATCATTAGACACCTTCATCAGGAAATCATAAGGCAAATGTACCCAGTCAGCTGTCATACCATCAGTAGATTCAACAGCACGAAGCGCTACTACTTTTTCATAAGTACGCTCATCACCCATAACACCTACACTGTTAACCGGTAACAAAATAGCTCCCGCTTGCCAAACTTTATTATACAATCCCCAAGATTTCAATCCGTCAATAAAGACTTTATCTACATCTTGTAAAATTTGAACCTTCTCTGGTGTAATATCTCCTAAAATACGAATAGACAATCCTGGTCCCGGGAAAGGATGTCTTCCTAATAATTCCGGATCAATTCCTAAAGTAGCTCCTACTCTTCGCACTTCATCTTTGAAAAGCATACGAAGCGGTTCTACAATTTTTAATTTCATATAATCGGGCAATCCACCTACATTATGGTGCGATTTAATCGTTGCCGAAGGTCCTTTAACCGAAACAGATTCAATAACATCAGGATAAATTGTTCCTTGAGCCAGCCATTTCACATCTTCAATAAGGTGTGATTCATCATCAAAAACTTCGATAAATACACGCCCGATAATTTTACGTTTGGTTTCCGGATCACTTACTCCTGCCAATTCTGACAAGAAACGATCTCCTGAATCTACTCCTTTTACGTTTAAACCCATCCCTTTGTATTGATCCAATACATTTTGGAACTCGTTTTTACGAAGCAAACCGTTATTTACAAAAATACAATACAGGTTTTTTCCGATAGCCTGGTGTAATAAAACCGCTGCTACAGTAGAATCTACTCCTCCTGAAAGTCCAAGAACTACTTTATCATCTCCTACTTTTTCTTTTAGCTCAGCTACCATCTCTTCAACGAAAGCATTTGGAGTAAAGTTTTGAGGAACCTCAGCAATTTTTACCAAAAAGTTTTCAAGCATTTTTGACCCATCGGTAGAGTGAAAAACCTCAGGATGGTATTGGATAGCATAAGTAGTTTCGCCTTCAATTTTATAAGCGGCAAATTCCACATCATGGGTACTGGCCAGTTTCACACCATTTGTAGGCAAAGCTTTTATACTGTCGCTATGGCTCATCCAAACTTGACTGTTCTCTGAAACCCCTTCAAAGAAAATTTCATTCTCTTTTATATAAGATAAATTAGCTCTACCGTATTCTCTTGTATTAGAAGCTGCTACTTCTCCACCGCTAAAATGGGCTAAATACTGCGCTCCGTAACATACGGCAAGCACAGGTAATTTACCTCTTATTTGAGATAAATCAGGATGTGGTGCATCTTCTCCTCTAACAGAAAATGGACTTCCTCCAAGAATTACGGCTTTATAACTTGATAAATCACTCGGAAAATGATTGTAAGGGAAAATTTCGCAGAATATATTTAATTCGCGAACTCTACGCGCAATAAGCTGAGTGTATTGCGATCCGAAATCTAAAATAAGTACGTTGTGTTGCATGCGCAAAAATACTTTTTATATTTGGAATTGAAAAATTGAAATTTGAAAAAATTGAAATTTATTTATATCCCAATAAACATCAAGTATTTTCAGAATTAGTAACTCCAAAAATAGGATAGAAATAAAAGAAAATTCTCATCAAAAACAGCGAGACAGCTACTAAATGAACACCGCTTTTTTCGCTATTCTTAAAAAGTAAAACAAAAAAAACGGCATTACAACTTACTCTTTGGTAAGAACAAGCGTTGCTTTAAATCCGGTTGCTAAATTCCATTGACTAGCCGATATCAATGCTCCCTTGTCATCATACACCTTAAATTCAGCCGTATTGGGCCCAGAACTCCCTTGATTCAAAGCTTCAAAATCAATTTTATTAAACCCTTTTACCAGTTGTATTTCAAAACCTTGAAAATTACTGTCTAAATTCACCTGATATTGAATAACACTGTCATTTAAATACACCCTTATCTGATCGCCATCTACATAAGCCGCATCACGATACAATACTTTGGCAGTAACGGATGTTGTTTTAAAATCCCCAAGATTCTGGTTCCTTCTATACACTATCCCTTCGGGTTGTTCATCTTTTTTATTCAATTTATCTCTTATGGCGTCTCCGGGATTAATAAATTCATTTTTAGGAATCATCGAAATGGTGCTGGGCTTTTCTATCGGCGGAGAAGGATTCGGTTTTTTTGCCACTTCCGGAGCAACAACCTTTGGCGGCTCAACAACGGGAGGCTTCACCTTCTTAGATTTAAATTTGGTATCTACAGGTGGTATCGCTTTAAACTTAGAATTAAATTCGCTTTGAGAATAACCCTTTACAGATAATCCCAGTAGTAAAATAAAAAAGAGTATTCGCTTCATAATATGTATAATCTAATATGATTATTGATGTAAAATTTTTAAAAATAAAAAACCAATGGTACAAAAGCCTAAAAAAAGTAGAATTTAACTTTCTATTATAACATTCAATTTTCAAATTTATTTTCTATCAAAGCATAAAAACACTTTAAATCCTTTTTTTTTAAAAATTGCCTTCGTATATAAAACCAGTGTTCTTTATTTTACTATTTTTACAAGTGGCAAAAAATATACCAAACTATTAATGACGCTAGTTTTTAAAATCTAAAACCAAAAAAAAACATCCAAATGAAAAGAGAAAACATACTGACAGGCTCTCCTTGGGAAGACAAAATGGGTTATTGCAGAGCGGTTCGCATCGGGAACATCATCGAAGTATCAGGTACAGTGGCAATCGTTGACGGCGAAATTGTAAAAGCCAATGATGCACATGCACAAACATTGAATATACTTAAAAGAGTCGAAAAAGTACTGGAAGATCTTAATGTAGGCATGAAAGATGTCATTCGTACTCGAATATTCACTACTGACATTAATACTTTTGAAGCCGTAGCAACCGCACATGCTAAATTTTTCAAAGAGGTAAAACCAACTACCGGTTTTTATGAAATCAGCAAATTAGTCGCTCCTGAATATCTGGTAGAAATAGAATTTACCGCTATCGCCGCCGAAAAACCATTAATTCAAGAAGGATTGTAATACTTTAGCCCAAAAACACTTATCAATCCCCGTATTGAAACAAATGAATTTAGAAAAAATAAAAAGAACAATAGCTCTTCTTTTCAAATGGATCCTTATTTGTTTTCTAATAGGCATTTTATCCGGATCTGCATCGGCCTTTTTCCTAGTCGCACTAGAATGGGTCACCCAATCCAGAAACAACCATCATTGGATCATTTGGCTTTTACCAATAGGCGGATTGTTTGTAGGCTTAGGCTACCATTATTACGGAAAAGAAGTGGTAAAAGGCAATAACTTACTGCTGGAAGAATACGAAAATCCGCAAAAAATAATTCCATTAAAAATGGCTCCTCTGGTACTTATCAGTACTTTAATTACTCATCTTTTTGGAGGTTCAGCCGGTCGTGAAGGGACAGCGGTACAAATGGGAGGCGCCATAGCCGACCAATTCTCAACCATCTTCAATCTAGACAATTCCGGCAGAAAAACGCTTATTATTTTAGGGATTAGTGCCGGATTTGCTTCGGTTTTCGGAACTCCATTAGCCGGCGCCTTGTTTGCGCTAGAGGTTGTATATTTTAGTAAAATCAGTATAAAAAGCAGTGTTTTATCGTTCGTAGTGGCCTTCATTGCCTATTTTACGGTGGAATTCTGGGAAGTAAAACACACGCATTATTCCATTCCCCTAGTTCCGGATTTCAGCCTAAAAATAGCGCTTTGGATCATTCCGGTGAGCATTCTATTTGGACTGGCCGCCATGTTATTCTCCAGAAGCACACATTATTGGGGTTTCTTATTTACAAAAACAATAAAATACCCACCTTTACGCCCTTTCATTGGCGGATTGCTGTTTGCCATTGCCATGTATTGCATCGGAACCAATACATACCTTGGCCTGGGAGTTCCTGTTATCGTAGAATCTTTTTCGAAACCAAGCGAAAATTATGTCTTTTTACTCAAAATACTGTTTACTGGCTTTACTTTAGGGGCAGGATTTAAAGGTGGTGAGGTTACGCCTCTTTTCTTCGTTGGAGCTACACTGGGAAGCGCAATGTCACTTTTCATTCCACTTCCTATTGCCTTATTGGCCGGAATGGGATTTGTAGCCGTTTTTTCGGGAGCCACACATACCCCCATCGCCTGTACCGTTATGGGAATGGAACTTTTTGGGATAGAAAGCGGGTTCTTTATCGCGATTGCCTGCTTTATTGCTTATCTGTCGTCTGGTTCTGTGGGAATTTATCATCCGCAGCGCTTAAAAGGACCAAAATACCATTTGTACGAAAAATTTAAAAGAAGAAAACTGGACAATTTCTAATGTGAAATGAGCATGATCGAAAATTGCTCACGAACACCAATGATGATATGCGAATTACATATGACCATTGAAAAACAATAAATATCAACATATGAAAAAGCATGTTAAATTTTAAATGATTCAAAACTTTACATTAAAAAAATGTAATTTCGCAGACTATGAAAATACAAGACATTCAAGCGATAAAGTTGTTATTAGCAACACCAAAAAAAATTGCAATCATTCCGCACAGAGGCCCAGATGGCGATGCGATGGGATCAACTCTAGGATTATATCACTTTCTATTGAAGAACAATCACGAACCAATTGTGATTGCTCCCAATGAATTTCCAGATTTCCTGGCTTGGCTTCCGGGCTCAGAAACCGTTAAAATATTCGAAAAAGACAAGGAAAACTGTACTAAAATACTGGAAAACTCCGATTTGATTTTTACCTTAGACTTTAATGCCTTACACCGCGTAGGAAATGAAATGGAAGAGGTACTGGCTCAGCAAAAAGCGACTTTTATCATGATTGACCACCATCAAAAACCGGACAATTATGCCACTTATACCTATTCAGATACTGCTTTTGGATCTACATGTGAGATGATCTACAACTTCATTTCTTTTCTGGACCAAAAAGAGGACATCGATAAAACCATAGGAACTTGTATTTATACGGGAATCCTAACCGATTCTGGTTCTTTCCGTTTCCCGGGAACTACCGGAGACACCCATAGAATTGTAGCCGAATTAATCGATTTAGGAGTAGAAAATACTAAAATCCCAAGTTTGCTTTTTGAAAACAGCTCCTACAGTCGTTTGCAATTATTAGGAAGAGCATTGCAAAACATGAAAGTCCTTGCTGATCACAAGACGACCTATACTACTTTGACTCAAGAGGAATTAAACACTTTTGAACACATCAAAGGAGATACAGAGGGAATCGTAAATTACGGATTAACGATAAAAGGAATTGTTTTTACAGCTATATTTATCGAAAATAAAGAAGAAAAAATTATCAAAATATCATTTCGTTCCCAAGGTGACTTTGATGTCAATCAATTTGCCCGAGACCATTTTAATGGAGGAGGCCACCAGAATGCCGCCGGAGGAAAATCAGAGGTATCTATGGAAGAAACAATTGCCAAATTTGAAGATTTAGTAACTAAACTTACGATATAAAACATCATGAAACTAAAGCTTTTCATTCCCATTTCATTGGTACTAGCATCACTTTTTTTGAGTTGCAAGCAAGATCAGGAAGCCCGCAGACCTATCTCACATAGCTCTGGTTCTTTCATGAAAAAATCGGTGGACCGAAATAAAAAATTAGTAGCGAGCGAGGAAGACCAAATCAAGGCGATCATCAAAAGCAAGCCTACGGTAGAATTTTTTGCCTCAACAAAAGGCTATTGGTATTCTTATGAAACCAAAAATGAACTTGATACGCTGACGCCAAAAAAAGGAGACATTGCTTTTTTTGATTATGAAATAAAAGACCTCAAAGGCAATATCATCTATTCGCAATTAGAATTAAGACCTCAAATTTATCGCGTGGACAAACAAGATATCATGATGGGCTTAAGAGACGGTATCAAATTGATGCGTAAAAATGAAACAGTAAACTTTCTTTTCCCTTCTCACATGGGCTATGGTTATCATGGTGATGATAAAAAAATAGGAGTCAACCAACCTTTATTTTGCACCGTTACCCTGCATGATTTTAAGCCTGAAGCTGTTTACAAAGCTGAAATAGAAGGCAATACCCTTATTGATGCTAAGGCTTCCAAAAAGACAACTACAGATACTCTAGAGCCTTAAAAGCGCTTTATAAAAACCATTACTGATCCAATAAACCTAAAAACACCATTAAAATAATTAAGTAAATCGTTATGAAAAAAAGAATCTTACTCGTATTATTCGCAATTACCACTTTATACTCTTGTAAAGAGGAATACAACAATCTTCCTGATGGTTTGTATGCCAAAATTGAAACTAGCAAAGGCGACATCATTGTATCCTTAGATTATAAAAAAGCACCTATTACAGTAGCTAATTTTGTTACCTTGGCCGAAGGAAAAAATGATTTTGTTACCAATAAAAACCTAAAAGACCGACCTTTTTTTGATGGATTAAAATTCCACAGAGTCATCAATGACTTCATGATACAAACGGGAGATCCACTAGGTACTGGTTCTGGAGATGCCGGTTATAAATTTAAAGATGAATTTTCTGATTTGCAATTTATTGATGGAGGCGTTTTGGCTATGGCCAACAATGGTCCTGCGACAAACAGCAGCCAATTCTTCATTACCCATCTTTCAACACCTTGGCTAGACGGAAAACACACTATTTTTGGCCATGTGGTAGAAAATGGAATGGAAGCCGTAAACAAAATTGTACAAGACGATTTTATCAAGAAAGTGACCATTATCCGAAAAGGGGAAGCTGCGAAAAAGTTTAATGCCGTTAAAACATTTTCTGATTACTTCACTGTTGAGTCTGAAAATCAAAAGAACAGACAAGCAATTGAAGAACAAAACAGAAAAATTTACGACGAAAAATACAAAGACGTTCGTGAAGACAAAGTAAAATACTTCAATGCTTTGAAAAGTAAGGCCATCAAAACCTCAAGCGGTCTTAAATATGTGATCACTAAAAAAGCTGGCGGTAAAAAACCTGCTAAAGGAGCCCCATTATACATCCACTATGCCGGTTTTCTTGAAGACGGTCATTTGTTTGACACTAGCATAGAAAATGTGGCACAAATTTTCGGAAAACTTGACGAAAACAGAGCTGCCCAAATGGGATACCAACCTATCCCTTTTCAAGCTGGTAAAAAAGACGGCATGATTCCGGGATTCATTGAAGGTTTAGAAAAATTATCTTTTGGCGATAAGGCAATACTATTCATCCCTTCACATTTAGCTTATGGCGCTGGTGGTGCTGGCGATGTTATACCACCAAATGCTAATATTATTTTTGAAATTGAATTATTGGAAACAACATCTCAATAATCCAATCCAACAGAAAAAGAGAACTTTAAATTTAGAAAAATGAAAATCAAATTTTTATTATTTGCGTTTATCGGAATGCTGAGCGTTCAGGCACAAACCGTAAAAAAAACGGCTACTGCCAAGAAAGAAACAGTAACAAAATCCAACACAAAAAAAGCTGCTGCTCCGGAAGGAATCTTTGCTGTAATTGCGACAAACAAAGGAGAAATTACCGTTGCGCTGGAATATCAAAAAACACCAATTACCGTGGCTAATTTTATTTCCCTCGCCGAAGGAAAAAATACTTTTGTCACTGACGAAAAACTCAAAGGAAAACCTTTTTTTGATGGTCTGAAATTTCACCGAGTAATCAAAGATTTCATGATACAAGGAGGCGATCCGTCAGGAAATGGTTCCGGTGGTCCTGGATATGCTTTTAAAGACGAATTTACCGATTTAAAACACAATAAAGCAGGAATTCTTTCTATGGCCAATTCTGGTCCGGCTACCAATGGAAGTCAGTTTTTTATCACTCATAAAGAAACCTCTTGGCTAGACGGAAAACATACCGTTTTTGGTCATGTTACCCAAGGGATCGAAGTGGTAAACAGCATTGCTCAAGATGATGCAATCACCAAAATTACCATTATAAGAAAAGGAAAATTGGCAAAAAACTTCGACGCACAAAAAGTGTTTGCCGACTATTTTAACAATAAAGAAGAAGACACCAAAAAACAAGCTGCCATTGAAGCCGAAAAGAAAAAAGTCTTAGCTCAAAAATTGGTTTCAGTTGTTGCCGAAAAAGCGGCTTTTTTATCTACCGCAAAAGCAAATGCTACAAAGACAAGCAGCGGACTTGCCTATAAAGTGATCCAAAAAGGAACAGGTGTAAAACCAGCAGATGGATCGACTTTCTACTTTAAATACTCCGGTTACTTTGAAGACGGAAACTTATTTGACAGCAGCTATGAGGATGTAGCCAAAATTTATGGAAAACACGATCCAAACAGAGCAGCTCAAAAAGGATATCAAGCCTTCCCTTTTCAGGCGGGCAAAAAAGACGGTATGATTCCTGGATTTATCGAAGGATTGAGTCTTATGGGATTTGGTGACAAAGTAGTACTGTTCATCCCTTCAAGCTTGGCTTACGGAGAAAGAGGCGCTGGTGGCGTCATACCTCCAAACACAAATCTGGTTTTTGAATTGGAAATGTTTGAAAAACAACCTTAATACAGAACCCGTTTTCTTTAAATAAACAAACCCGACAAGTTTCAATAAACTGTCGGGTTTTTTATGTACTGTCATTTTAAATTTTACCAAAGTATCTAAACGGATACCTTTAAATCTTTAAGTCCAGACTGTGGCCTATTTCATGCACGGGCGGAGGGATTCGAACCCCCATCAACGGTTTTGGAGACCGCTATTCTACCCTTGAACTACGCCCGTATATTAAAACCAGTAATAGCAAAGCCTTACTGCGTCTCATTATCTTTTGCAAAAATAACAATTCAGAAATAATATCAGCCTATTTAAGTTTTTATTTACAAAAAAAAACAACAAGCCTAAATCAAGCTTATCTCTTTTCTAGAAGCGCTATCTCAAATTCCGTTTTTGGATCAAATGACACTACGAATTTCGAATTTAACCTCCTCATCCTGCCTCATTTTATAAACCCTTCTATCTGTTTTAATTTATTAATTCTGATATACAGCCACTTGGCTATCGTTGAAAACAATCCAATCTGTTGAACCTTTATTGTAGGATAAAAAATACTTAAATTTTCCTTAAATCAGAGGGCAAAGTCCAGTATTACTATATATTTGCACTCCAAAATGGAAAAGATAAAAATACATAGTGGCTCCCCTTTTATTTGGCTTATTCTGTCATTTTTTTTATTTAGCAATGCTATAATGGCTCACACATCTGGAACAATTTGTGTCTCCTTGTCATTTTCCAAAACAGAAGAATCAATTGTATCTGGCATTACAAAAACAGCTATACCCATAAAAAAAGCATTCCCGGAAAATTCATCTACTGAAAACCATATTATATCCAATACTGATACTGGTGAAAGCATTGATTTTTTTGCAATAAAAAACAACCTGTTCTTTACTGTTACTCCTTTTTATACTTCAAAAAAAGGAAAAATCAATTACAAGGAAATATACAATATGCAATTTCATCCTAATATTGTACCGCCTCCTCCTGAAGTTTAATCTTTATTTATAAGTCCATTTACTCATTTGCTATTCTACAAAACAGAATAGGCAAACACCTCCGCTTATACCTATTTTAAATTTCATTAAACAATACTAAAATGAACAAAATTGCTTTGCTTTTTAGCCTATCTGTACTTTTAGGCTCCACAATCTCTTGTAACTCAAAAAAAGAAGAAAAGATTGCTTTAGAAAAATATTCTATTACAAAACCTATTGTAGTAGACACGACCTACACCAATGAATATGTTGCTGATATTCAATCATTACAAAATGTAGAAATTCGTACAAAAATCAATGGCTATATCGAAAAAATCCACATCGACGAAGGTAAACCGGTAAAGGCAGGACAACTATTGTTCAGTATCAATAGCCAAAGTCTACAAAAAGAAGTTTTAAAAGCAAAGGCAATGGTAAAAAGTGCCTTGGCTGATGCCAAAAATGCCGAATTGGATTTACAAAACGTAAAAATCTTGGCCAATAACAATGTCGTATCTAAAACCGAATTGGAAAAAGCCCAGGCGACCTATGCTGCTGCCTTGGCCCGTATTGAGGAACACCGCGCGCACGAAGCCAGTGCTGCTATTCAATTATCAATGACACAAATCAGAGCGCCTTTTGACGGAATCATCAACCGCATTCCATTCAAAACAGGAAGTCTAATTAACGAAGGAACCTTGCTGACGACTATTTCTAACAACCGTTCAGTCTATGCCTATTTCAACGTTTCTGAAAAAGAGTACTTGCAATTTAAAGCAAAAAACAGCACTAAAAAACAAGATGACATCACCTTACTACTGGCCGACAACAAACCTCATCAACACAAAGGAACCATTGAAACCATCGAAGGAGAATTTGATCAAAATACCGGAAACATTGCCTTTCGTGCCAAATTCCCAAATCCGGAATTGCTGTTAAAACATGGATCAAGCGGAAAAATCCAATTGACCAATACCCTGAACAATGCCTTGATTATTCCACAAAAAGCAACTTTTGAGATTCAAGACAAACAATACGTCTTTGTAGTAGACAAGAACAATACTGTACGTGCCCGAAACATTGAAATCAGCCAAAGAATTCCACACTTATATGTCATCGCTTCGGGACTTTCTGCTTCCGATAATATCATCTACGAGGGAATTCAAAGCTTAAAAGACGGTGACAAAATAACACCGCAACTTGTAGCGATGCAACAATTGATTTCTAAATTATAATAAGGCTAAAGTCATATAAAACAAGACAATTCATGTTTACAAAATTCATACACAGACCCGTACTGTCGATAGTGATATCGCTGATGATAGTACTTTTGGGAGCATTGTCATTGACCCAATTGCCAATGACCCAATTCCCCGATATTGCACCGCCCGAGGTTACCGTTACCACCAAATATACCGGTGCTAATGCCGAAGCCTCTGTGAAAGCCGTGGTAACCACTTTGGAACGCGCCGTAAATGGAGTACCCGGAATGGCTTATATGTCATCGGTTTCCGGAAACGACGGAACCAGTGTAATCAATATCATTTTCAACGCTGGTTCCGATCCAGAAATTGCCGCCGTAAACGTACAAAACAGGGTTTCCTCGGTTTTGGATGAACTACCTGAAGAAGTAATCAAATCAGGCGTTATTGTTGAAAAAGTACAAAACAGTATGCTGTTGTACCTTAATATTTTGAGTTCGGATCCCAAATTAGATGAAAAATTCTTATACAACTTTGCCGATATCAACATTCTTCCCGAACTAAAACGTATTGAAGGCGTAGGATTTGCGGACATTATGGGACAACGTGAATACGCTATGCGTGTGTGGTTGAACCCTGTTAAAATGGCATCGTACAATATTTCTACCGAAGAAGTGGTACAAAGTTTAAAACAGCAAAGCATTGAGGCTGCTCCCGGAAAAGTAGGAGAAAGTTCAGGTAAAGTGGAACAATCACTACAATACGTGGTGAAATACACGGGTAAATACAATACCGTAGAACAGTACGAGAACGTAATTATCAAACGTGATTTTCAGGGAGAATTATTGCGCTTAAAGGATATTGCTGAAATAGAATTTGGCTCACTGGACTACGACGTTCTTTCTAAAGAAAACGGAAAACCATCGGCAGCAATTGTTTTAAAACAACGCCCGGGAAGTAATGCCAGCGACGTAATTGAGAATATAAAAAATAAGATGGAGGAACTCAAAGTTTCCTTCCCTTCGGGAATTTCATATACCTACAGCTACGATGTTTCTAGTTTCTTGAACGCCTCTGTAGAAGGCGTATTATTTACTTTAATCGAAGCCTTCTTATTGGTAGCCTTAGTGGTATTTATCTTTTTGGGTGATTTCCGTTCTACCCTTATTCCGGCAATTGCCGTTCCGGTTTCACTTATCGGTACGTTCTTCTTTATGCAATTGTTCGGATTCTCCATCAACTTGATAACTTTGTTTGCCTTAGTATTAGCCATCGGTATTGTAGTAGACAATGCTATCGTAGTAGTGGAGGCCGTCCATGCCAAAATGGAAGAAGAACATCTCGATGCCAAAGCCGCTACTGAAAGTGCCATGCACGAAATTGGAGGAGCGATCATAGCCATTACCCTGGTAATGTCGGCGGTATTTATACCCGTTGCCTTCCTTCCCGGACCTGCGGGAGTTTTCTACCGTCAGTTCTCGGTAACTATGGCTATTGCTATTGTGCTTTCGGGTATTAGTGCGTTGACTCTTACGCCTGCTTTGTGTGCGATGATGCTAAAAAATACGCACGGACAGCTCAGAAAAAACACTTGGATCAATCGCTTTATTGATTCGTTCAACAAACAGTACAACAAGATTTCAGATCGTTACCGAAAATTATTAGGACTGATCGTTAACCGTCGTGTTGTAACTATTCTGAGCTTACTGATTTTCTGTGTGGCAACAATGGGCTTAGGAAAATTATTGCCTACTGGATTTATCCCAAACGAAGATCAGGGAACAATCTATGCCAGTATCACAACGCCTTCGGGCGCAACCCTTGAGCGTTCAGAAGCTGTAGTGGATGCCATTCAGGAAGTGGCTATGAAAAATGAAGGGGTCGCCTCGGTTTCAACCTTGGCAGGATACAACTTTCTTACAGACGGAACTGGGGCTTCTTACGGGATGAACTTAATCAGTTTAAAAAGCTGGAAAGACCGAAAAGGCACTACAGACCAAGACATTATCCAGCAATTAAAAGAAAAAACCAATCATATTAAGGATGCTAAAATTGAATTCTTTACCCCTCCTCCGGTACCAGGATACGGAAACTCGAGTGGATTTGAGCTCCGAATTTTAGACAAAACCGGAAAAGGTGATTTGAAAAAATTAGAAGAAGTAGCGACTAATTTTGCAGCCGAACTAAACAAAAACGAGGCTATCAAAAACAGTTTCTCTTCTTTTGACGCCAGCTTTCCGCAGTATTTGGTAAACATTGACAATACCAAGGCAGCTCAAAAAGGAGTAAATGTCAACGAAGTGCTAAGCACCCTGCAAACCTATTTGGGAAGTGATTATGCTACCAACTTTATCCGATTCAATCAGATGTACAAAGTAATGGTACAATCATCACCGGAATACCGCGCCAAACCGGAAGATATTCTAAAATTATATGCCAAAAACTCCGAAGGCGAAATGGTCGCAATGTCTTCCTTTTTATCCATAGAAAAAGTGTACGGACCGGAACAAATTACGCGTTACAACATGTACCCTTCGGCTATGTTAAACGGAGAACCGAGCGAAGGTTACAGTAGTGGTCAGGCGATTGCTGCCGTAAAAGCCATTGCCGCCGAAAAACTACCCAAAGGATATGGATACGACTGGGGCGGATCATCACGTGATCAGGCTAGTGCAGGTAATGAAGCGATCTACATTTTCCTAATCTGTTTGTTATTTATTTATTTCCTACTCGCAGCCCAATACGAGAGTTTCTTATTGCCTCTACCGGTAATTTTATCCTTGCCAACGGGGATCTTAGGAGCCTTTTTCTTATTAGCCGCCTTGGGATTAGAAAACAACATTTACGCTCAGGTAGCCATGGTCATGCTTATTGGACTTTTGGGTAAAAATGCCGTATTAATCATCGAATTTGCAGTGCTGCGGCACAAAGACGGACTGCCTCCGCTACAAGCTGCTATCGAAGGGGCTACAGCGCGTTTACGTCCTATCTTGATGACTTCATTTGCTTTTGTCGCCGGATTAATCCCACTGATGTTGGCCTCCGGAGCTGGTGCCATCGGAAACCGAACCATTGGAACTGCCGCTGCGGGAGGAATGTTTTTCGGGACTCTTTTTGGAGTACTGATCATCCCGGGCTTATACTTCATTTTTGCCAGTATTTCCGAGAAACACCCTCTTATTGAAGGAGAAGAAGAAAATCCATTAACCGAAGAAATTGATTCCTTATAATTATGTCAAGAACAAAAATAATAGCAGGATGTGCTGCCCTAACGTTTTTTGCGTTGGGATGCAAAACAATAGCAACTCCACTAATGGTCGAAATGAAACCGTTGCCCGAATCCTATGTAGCTTCAAAAGATACATTGAATATAGCCGCTACAAAATGGGATCTGTTTTACAAAGATCAAAAACTGAAACAATTGATAGAAATAAGTCTGGCGAATAACTACGATTTACAGGCCGCAATGCAAAAGATTGAAATCGCACGCAGTAGCTTACGTCTTAATAAAGGAGCGCAATTGCCAAGCCTTAGTGCGGGCATAGGTGCTGCCCAAAGGAAATTCGGTTTGTATACGATGGATGGTGCCGGAAATGCTACCACAGATATTAGACCCGGTCAAATCGTACCGGAACACTTACCCGATTATTTAGCTGGATTCAATGCGAGCTGGGAAGTAGATGTTTGGGGGAAACTTCGTTCCAAGAAAAAAGCGGCTGCCGCCCGATACAGCGGAAGCATAGAAGGCAAAAACGCCATTCAAACCGCATTAATTGCCGAAGTAGCCTCAGCTTATTTCGAATTATTGGCTTTAGATAACGAATTGGACATCATCAGAGAAACCATCGTATTGCAGCAAGCGGCTTTAGAAGTCATTAAAATAAAAAAAGCAGCAGCCGTTTTAAACGAATTGGCCGTAAAACAATTTGAAGGACAGCTATCAAATTCAAAAGCTTTTGAATTCGAAATCATACAGAAAATTGCCCTTACCGAAAACCGATTGAATTTCTTGAGCGGTCAATTTCCTCAAACTATTTTACGTGATAAGACGAAATTCAACGCTGAGAATACCAGTCCAATCAGCTTAGGAATTCCATCCCAACTTCTTAAAAACAGACCCGACATCCGTCAGGCTGAACTGGAATTAATTGCCTCAAAATGTGATGTAAAATCGGCCAAAGCCGCTTTTTACCCTTCCTTTACTATAACCGGAAGTGTGGGATACCAAGCCTTCAAAACGGCGCTTTTGTTTCAATCTCCCGATTCTTTCGCCTATACAATTTTAGGAGGCTTGACAGCTCCTTTATTGAACCGAAGCGCTATCAAAGCACAGTTCAATACAGCCAAAGCCAACCAAACAGAAGCTTTGCTAAACTATCAAAAAACAATTTTGAACGGTTATATTGAGGTAGCTAACGAATTGTCGAACTTGAACAATCTAAAACAATTGTACGAGCTTAAAGACAAAGAAGTCGCTTCCTATACACAATCGATAACGATCGCAAATGATCTTTTTAAATCTGGCAGAGCAAGCTATTTAGAGGTTCTAATGAGCCAGCGTACGGCCTTAGAATCAAAAATAGAATTAATTACCACCAAAAAACTCCAACATCAGGCTGCAATAAACCTATACAAAGCGCTGGGTGGAGGATGGCAATAATTCAATTCGTTTTTTAAAATTTCGCCTTTAGTTTGTTAGTACAAAAGCTAATGTGAACAATAGAAAAACCAAAGAGGCTGTGCGAAAAGAAATTTTCAAACAGCCTCTTTTCTTTTGGACTGAATTATCACTTTTTTAAGACAAAAACATTTTTTCATAAAAGACAATTCACATATATTTACCGGTTTCGTCTTGACCTATTATTATTACATTTCAATCGCAAAAATCATACAACCAAATTAACCTCTATAACATTAAACTAAAAAATGAAACTAAAACACCTCTTACTAACTGCCTTATTTTTATCCTTTGTAACTACTGCCTGGACACAAACTGATAGCTACACTATTTTCCCAAATCCACAGATCATAAACCTCAGCGGACAAAAAATCAGTGCCGATGTATCTTATAAATTAGAAGGAAACTTCAAACTAAAGCCCAATAGCCTGGCTTTATTGAACGAAATATTCAACGTTCAGAATAAAAGCAAACCCTTGACTGTAATTATTAATCCTATAACTAAAACGGATAAAAATTTACAAATATCAGGAGCCTATACTTTAAAAATTACCGCTAAAGCCATAGAAATTGCCGTTTATGATAATCGTTCCGTTTTTTATGCCTTGCAAACTTTAAAACAACTAAAAAAAGACAATAGCCTTCCTACAGTTGATATTACTGACTTTCCGGACGTTCTTTCACGGGGTTCCGTTGAAGGATTCTATGGCACTCCTTGGAGCCATGAAGATCGCATTTCGCAATTTAAATTTTATGGAAAATTAAAATTAAACACTTATATCTACGGTCCAAAAGACGATCCTTACCACTCTTCTCCAAATTGGAGAAAACCCTATCCGGCAGAAAATGCGAAACAAATCAAGGAACTCGTTCAAGAAGCCAACAACAATGAAGTTGATTTTACTTGGGCAATCCATCCCGGTTTAGACATCCAATGGAACAACGCTGATCGCTTAGCTATTTTAAATAAACTGGAATGGATGTATGATTTAGGCATACGCTCCTTTGCCGTATTTTTTGATGATATTTCAGGTGAAGGTACCAAAGCCGAAAAACAGGCTGAATTATTAAACTATATCCAAAAACAATTTATCGAAAAGAAAAAAGATGTCCTGCCTTTGATTATGTGTCCTACTGAATACAACAAGGCCTGGTCAGACCCAAAACCAAATACCTATTTAGACATTCTGGGAGATCAATTACATCCGTCGATACAAATTATGTGGACCGGCGACCGAGTTATAGACGATGTTAGCAAAGCGGACTTGGATTGGATCAATAAACGCATCAAACGCAAAGCCTACATTTGGTGGAATTTCCCTGTAAGTGATTACGTTCGCGATCATTTGTTGATGGGTGCCGCTTATGGCTTGGACACCACCATTAAAAACGATTTATCCGGTTTTGTGTCCAATCCAATGGAACGAGCCGAAGCTTCTAAACTGGCCTTATTTAGTGTTGCCTTGTATTCCTGGAATCTAAAAAGCTACGAACCGATGGCTGCTTGGCATGCAGCGGCAAAATATATTATGCCTGAAGCCGCAACAGCTTTTCAATTATTCAATGAACACAATAGCGATCTCGGTCCAAACGGTCACCGTTACAGAAGAGAGGAATCAGTGATCATCAAACCTGTAATAGATTCTTTTCTAACCGAATATAAAAACAACACTTATTCTACCGAATTAGCGACTAAAATCAAGACGGAATTTGAACGTATTATTCCGGTCACTCAGGAATTGCGTGACAAATGCCTGAACAAAAATCTGATTCGCGAGATCGATCCTTGGCTAACACAATTTAACTTATTAGGAAAAGCAGGACTGCAAACGATGTTATTTCTTGAAGCAAAAGAGTCTGGTAATAAAGCGATGGCTTGGGATAATTATTTAAAAACGAAAATGCTTTTAGACAGCATTCAAATAGTAGACAAAACCTTCAACCAAAATCCCTACCAACCGGGCGTAAAAACGGGTTCTTTGGTTCTAATGCCTTTTGTAAAAACTGTTTTTGATGAGGCTCAAAACTACTTTATTCCTACTATAGCAAATTCTGAAAACCATAGCACTACGGCTCTGATCAGCAATACGGAGAAATTAAAAAACCAACCTTTACAATTAAGTAATACGAGTATTGCCATTTCTCCTGTTTTAGAAGTTTTAAATTTAAATCCGCAAGAATATTTGGGAATTCGCCTTGACAAAAGCCTAAAAGCAAAAGAATTCCACTTTAATTTAGAATCCAATAATTTGATGGAAGGCGGTGCTTTTGAAACTTCTGTTGATGGCCTTAATTGGCAAACTTTAAATCTGGAGCAAAAACGCGGAAAAGGAAGTCTTAAAGTTTTGACCGATGGTGTAAAATACATTCGTTACAAAAACGACTCCGCAAACAGCAAGAGCTTGTTCTTAAAAGAATTTAAAGTAATTGTGGAAGCCGAAAATAAAAACACAGATCAAACGATCTATGTTCAAGATTATTCGATTGCAACCTATTTAGAACTGAATGCTAAAAACGAGCTAAACTTGCCCTTGTCTCTAAATAAGCAAACAAAAACGATAAGCTTACTTGTACAAAACAGCAACAAGCCTTTTGAAGTAAACCAAATCAGCAAGCGAGGCAAAAAAACTCCAATCTATAAAGGTGCCGGAAATTACATCGTAATCCCTTCTAAACAATTAAAAAAAGCGACTGCCATAGAAATAAACTCTAACGGCAATAAAGATTTTAGAATCTATGAAATTCTGGAAAACTAAGCCTTTAAAAAATTAGCACAGTCCTGTTTAGCAACAAAAAACCCGATAGTTTAAAAGCTATCGGGTTTTGTTTTTTATGAATGCGAATTACTTTTTAGCAGGAAACTTCCAATCAAATTCATCTTTTTGATTGATGATGGCTCCAATTTCAAATTTCACCACCTCATCAAATTCCGTTTGAAAAATAATCCAGTTTTCCTCGTTGAAATAGTTCTCAAAAGTGTCAAACTCTTCTTGCGTAAATTTAGTGATTCCTTTGGCAGCCAAATCTTTCTTGACATCATTGATTTTTTTACCAATCACTTTGTTGCCAAACAATTCCAAATCTGGACTAGAAGCTACCATATAGCCTAATTTGAATTCTTCTTCCTTGTAAAAAGTCAAACGAATTTTAAGCGCATTATAGGCAAAAATTACGTTATCGTCCTCGTCTTTGTAGTCTCTATCCGGCTTACCGTAAATAGCGGTAACATCCTTTTGTTTCATCCCGAAAATGAGTTTATCAATTCCGTTTTTTAGGTTTATTTTCATCTGATTCTATTTTAACGCAAAGTTCGCAAAGTTTTTCGCAAACCGCGCTATAATTTTGGGTTTATAATTGCTTCAAACTTTTAATCCTTGGATAAAAACTACTTGTAAATAAGAGTTTGTTCCAATAATTTAATTTTTAAGAAAAAACCAACTATGAAAAGCTTTTTTTAAATCTACTCTAAACCTAAATCCGCTGCCTCAAATTCTATATGGACTATTCACAGCCGTTTGGAAAATTCGCAATAAATATCGAACTTTACAAAAAACGAAATTATGAATGCCTTAAACGACATCAAAAACAGTTTGATTGACCGCATTTTAGCCACCAAAAACGAAAAATTATTGGAAGCTATAAACAGCATTTTTGATTCCACCCAATCTGAAGAACTCATTTCACTTTCATCAGAACAAATAGAAATGTTAGCTATGAGCGAACTAGATATTCAAGCCGGAAAACTCATTTCTGAATCTGAACTAAACAAACGTGATTCTGAATGGCTCAGTTAAAAATATTGTGGACTGAAACTGCAATCCTACAAAGAAATTATATTTTTGAATATTGGATTGAAAGAAATAAAAGCAATACTTACGCAAAAAAGCTGAATCAAAAAATAAAGGAACGAACCGAACTTTTAAAACAAAATCCTGAACTGGGAAAGAAAACGGAATTTAAAAATACCAGAGCCGTTTCTTTGGGCCATTATAGCATCCTTTATCAAAACTATCATTCAAAAATAATTATTAGTGGTTTTTAGGACAATAGACAAGAGCCTGAAATATTATTAAAACTTCTGAAGAGCAATCAATAGTCTCTAATACAATATTAAACCCTACTTAAATTACGCAATTCTCTAAAAAACAACCATTCAACTCCTTATCATGAAATCATTCCAGTTGCTAACAATCTCTTTCTTACTATTCACGGGATTCATTTCCTATGGACAAAAGGATGCTAAAGCGAACAAGTCAAAAGAATTCAAGGTAGAATTCGAACAATTCACTTTAGACAATGGTTTGCAAGTCATCTTGCATATCGATCGTTCTGATCCTGTTGTTGCCGTTGCATTGACCTGTCATGTGGGATCAGCGAGAGAGAAAGCAGGCCGAACTGGTTTTGCCCACTTATTCGAGCATTTGCTTTTCTTGGAATCGGAGAATCTGGGCAAAGGGGGATTGGATAAAATGAGCGCGCGTATTGGCGGTTCCGGTGCTAATGGTTCTACCAGCCGCGATCGCACCAATTATTTTCAAACCGTTCCCAAAGATGCTTTGGAAAAAATGATTTGGGCAGAAGCGGACAAACTGGGTTATTTTATCAATACAGTGACTGATCCGGTACTTGCCAAAGAAAAACAAGTGGTAAAAAACGAAAAAAGGCAGAGTTACGACAACAAACCTTATGGAAATAATTTTTCAGTAATCAACTCCAATTTATATCCTGAAAACCATCCTTACCATTGGGAAGTAATCGGTTCTTTGGAAGATTTACAAAATGCGTCTCTTCAGGATGTAAAAGAGTTTTACAACCGTTGGTATGTACCTAATAATGTGACCCTAACCATTGCTGGTGATGTTGATGTCAAACAAACTAAGGCTTGGGTACAGAAATATTTTGGCGAAATAAAACGAGGAGAAACAATTCCAAAAATGGAAAAACAGCCTGTGACTCTGAATCAAACCAAAAAACTATACCATGAAGACAATTTTGCCCGTTTACCGCAACTTACGCTAACCTGGCCTTCCGTTTATGAATATCATCCAGACAGCTATGCCCTGGAAGTTTTGGCTAACTATCTTTCAACCGGAAAAAATGCACCCTTATACAAAGTTTTGGTAGAAAACAAAAAATTGACCGATCAAGTAGGGATGTTCCAATACAATTCTGAACTGGCAGGACAATACATGCTCAACGTAATCGCTTTTGACAAAACGAATTTGAATGACGTCATGAATAGTATAAATGAAGCTTTTAAAAACTTCGAGAAAGAAGGGATTTCCCAGCAGGATTTAAACCGAATCAAAGCCGGACAGGAAACCGCCTTCTACAACGGACTTTCCAGTGTTTTAGGAAAAGGTTTTCAACTTGCCCAATACGAAATCTTTGCTGGAACCCCTGATTTCATCAACCAAGACGTAAAAAATATTCTTGCAGTAACAACTGCTGATGTGATGCGCGTCTATAAAAAATACATCAAAGATCAACATTTTATCGCCAGCAGTTTTGTTCCAAAAGGAGAAACCAATTTGATATTAAAAGGATCAACCCTAGCCACCGTAGTCGAAGAGAAAATAATTGAAGGCAAAGAAGAATCCTTTGATGCCAGTATTGTGGCAACTTACGAAAAAACGCCTTCCAGCTTTGACCGCAGTGTAGAACCTGCTTATGGGAATAGCCCTGATGTAGTGTTGCCATCAGTATGGAAAGACAAACTAACATCTGGTCTATCGCTTTTTGGAATCGAAAATCAGGAAGTGCCCTTAGTACAATTTCAACTGCAAATTAAAGGCGGAATGTTGCTGGAAAATAAGGATAAAATTGGAGTCGCAAACCTCTTGTCCGAATTAATCACAAAAGGAACCCAAAACAAAACACCAGCCGAATTAGAAAATGCCATCGAAAGCCTTGGCGCAACAATCAGAGCTTCGGCCACTGACGAATCTATTTTAATCCAAGGAAATACACTGGCAAAAAACTACGCTCAAACAATCCAATTAGTTCAGGAAATCATTTTACAGCCTCGTTGGGACAGCAAAGAATTTGAGCTGATAAAACAAAGTACTTTGAGCCAGATTCAACAGCAAAAAGCAGACCCCAATACTATTGCCAGAAACGAATACAGAAAGCTGGTTTACGGCAAGGAATCTATTTTATCGAACAATCGAATGGGTACCGAAAATTCAGTCAACAGCATTACTATTACCGACTTGAAAGCCTATTACAACCAAAACATCTCTCCATCAGTTTCTAATTTCCAAATTGTAGGTGCCGTTTCAAAAGCAGAAGTCAATCGTTCATTAAGCGCTCTAAATAAAAACTGGAAGTCTAAAAAAGTTCGCTTTCCGGAAACAAAAATTGCCGATGCTCCGGAAAGTTCAAAAATCTATTTCTATGATGTCCCGGGTGCTAAGCAATCGGTAATCAGAATAGGATATCCGGCTCTTGCTGCCACTGATGCTGATTTTTATCCTGCCGATATCATGAATTATCGTTTGGGAGGCGGAGATTTCTCTTCACAGCTTACCCAAGAACTACGCGAAGGAAAAGGCTATACGTATGGAATTGGCTCTTCTTTTGACGGAACCACCACCAAAGGTCCTTTTACCATTTACAGTGGAGTGCGTTCTAATGTGACCTTTGAATCAGTGAAATTGATAAAAGATATTCTAGAACAATATGGCCCTCTTTTTACAGCCAATGATCTTGATGTTACCAAAGGGTACTTGATTAAAAGTAACGCCAGAGCATTCGAAACAATGGGCTCAAAACTAAACATGCTGTATGAAATCAGCAACTACAATTTCTCCGATGATTATGCCAAACAAAGGGAAAATACCGTAAAAAAAATGGCTATCGAGGACATAAAAAATCTTTCCAAAAAATACCTCAACACTAATAAAATGATCTATCTGATTGTAGGTGATGCCGAAACCCAGCTTAAAAAATTAGAACAAATTGGTTTTGGAACACCTATTCTTTTAAACAAAGAGCAAAGCCACAAGTAAACTCAAATAATTCAATGATGCATCTGCCAATAAACGATAAAAAATTTATTTTCCTTCTGCTGGCAATTGCCACAGTACTTCTTTTAGAAGTTTTATCGCTTATTGGCATAACTATTCCCATGCCTTACGAACCTTTTGTTTTTATTGCCTTTATTATTGGCATTGGGCACGGGGTTTTGATCAATGGACTGAAAGCCCTTTTTAAACTTCAATTCAGCAGCATTAATTTACTGATGACTATTGCGGTGGTTGCTGCTTTCTATTTAGGCGAATATCCTGAAGCGGCTGTTGTAATCGTACTTTATGTTTTAGGCGAACGATTAGAGGATATCGGTTTGGAAAATTCTAAATCAGCTCTCGATCAATTAGTGAGCAGGGCTCCTAAAACTGCCTTTGTAAAATCAGAAAACAAAGCCATAATCCTCAATAAAATAGCCATAGGAACCATCATTCAGCTAAAACCGGGCGAAATGATTCCGCTGGACGGGAAAATCATTTCCGGAGAGACTACGGTTGATGAAGCCGCCATCACGGGGGAACCCATTCCAAAAGACAAGCATCCCGGCGATACCTTATTTGCGGGAACACTGAACAAAAATGGCTTTATCGAAATGGAAACAACCAAGCTTTCCGTCGACACCACTTTTGCAAAAATCATTCGACTCACCTTTGAAGCCACAGCCTCCAAAAGTGAAACCCAAAAATTCATTCAGCGCTTCTCCAAATTTTATACGCCAACGATTATTGCAATGGCAGTTTTATTATTTGCAATTCCTGTTTTTGTATTGCAATTGGATTTTGATCTTTGGTTAAAACAAGCCATTACCCTCTTGGTCATCGCCTGCCCTTGCGCATTGGTCATCTCCACTCCTGTTGCGATCTATGCAGCCATTGGGAACGCTTCCGCAAAAGGAGCCCTGGTAAAAGGAGGCAAATACATCGAAGCGATGGCTCAAATAAAAGCCATTGCCTTAGACAAAACCCGAACAATTACCTATGGGAAACCGATTGTTTCGGATGTCTTTTTACTAAATAATACCAGCCGTGAAAAACTATTGGCCTGTGCTGCAGGAACCGAAATTTTCTCAGAACATCCCTTGGCGCAAGCCATTGTTACCGCCAGCAAAGCAGCAGGTTTTGAACCGCACAAAGCTGAAGCTTATAAAAGTATCATAGGAAAAGGCGCTACTGCAAAATGCCTGGTTTGTGAGGATAAAGCCGTTTTTGTAGGTAAACTTGAATTTATTAAAGAACAGCATGAAGTAACCGACGAAGCCGAAAAAATAGTAGAAAAACTTGCCTCAGAAGGCAAAACAAGTGTGGTGGTCAGTTTTGGCACAGCCGTGGCAGGCATCATTGGTCTCACTGATGAAATCAAAGCCGACAGCAGCACCGCCATAAAACAATTACAGGCACAAAATATCGAATTGACAATACTTACGGGTGACAGCGAAAAAACAGCTCATTATGTAGCCAAACAACTTGGCATAAAAAATGTATTTGGCGGATTACTTCCGGAAAACAAATCCGAAAAAATAAAGGACTTACTGCAAGAATACGGCAGCGTAGCCATGGTGGGAGATGGAATAAACGATGATCCTGCCCTAGCATTGAGCACAGTGGGGATTGCAATGGGAGCCGCAGGAAGTGACACGGCCATAGAAACAGCCAATATTGCCCTGATGAATGACAAACTCTCGCTAATTCCATTCCTCATTCGACTGAGCAAAAAAACATTATCCCGAATAAAAATCAATACTATTGGCGCAATCTCAGTCAAAGTAATTTTTATCCTTTTAGCTTTTTTGGGTTACAGCAATCTCGTACTAGCTATCGCCGCAGATGTAGGAGTTACATTAGTTGTGATCGTACTGAGCCTGAATTTGATGAAATTTGAAACTTCACAGAATTAATCTAATAAAATAGAGCCGTTTATAACTACCTTTAATGATATTCTGGTCTAATAACTTTAAACTAGTATGTCTTCTATTAAAAAAATCAGGCTTTTATTAATTGTTAACTAAAGCCAATAAGACAAAAACATATGGACCTTATAATTAGATATGAATTAGATATGAATTAAATCATGTGTTTTTCAGCAAGTGCAAGTTTTGGTGCCGCAATAATCCTTTCGGCAATCAGTATTTCCACAATAAAAAAAGTGGAAAAACCTTCGCAAATATACTTTGCGTGCATTCCCTTGCTATTTTGCGCCCAACAACTATCCGAAGGTTTTTTATGGTTAGCTTTAACCCAGCCAGCTTATGCATTGTTTCAAAATATTACGACCTATATTTTTCTTTTTTTTGCTCAAATATTATGGCCTGTTTGGCTTCCCTTTTCTTTGTACAAACTAGAAAACAACAGCAGAATTAAACAAAAAATAAAACTATTTTTAGGGATGGGAATCTTAGTCTCCTTTTACCTCGCCTACTGTTTAATTTCGTTTGATGTCAAAGCAGAAATAGTGGGTTATCATATCTCCTATATTCAGAACTACCCCATCCTATTTGGAAATTATGGTGATCTGCTTTACATTATGGCTACCACCTTACCGCCTCTGATTTCTAGTATTAAACGCATGTGGACTCTGGGCGCAACTATCTTCATTTCTTATGTTTTTACACTGTTTTTCTATGCGGATTATGTCATATCAGTATGGTGTTTTTTCGCATCAGCCATTAGCGTAGCAGTACTGTACCTAATTATGCAAATGAAACACCCAACTAAAAAAATCAGTCTGAAATATTAAATAAAATTGTCCTACTTCATTTTTTACCGCCCCTGTGGTACCCCAATTAACTTCTAGAAAAAATATTCAAAAAAAAGCACTTTAATCCTTTTTCAATCAAAAACAACCCCTATTAATATCTATTTCATCTTATCAATTAACTGTGGTTTTAAAACAAAAAAACAGAATAGACCTTACAAATTTAAATATAATTCACTAACTTTCAGATATATAAATAATTGATTCGGTTTTAATGAAATTCCTTTTAAAAAACCCTAAAATCATGAAAATTTCTTTTGAAAAAAAAATATTCCTTGGATTTATTGTCAACTTATTAGTTGTTATTGCTTCTGGTCTGATTTTCATCTCACGGCTGAACAAACAAACAAATCAATACATGGATCCCTTGCTTAACTGGGTAGAACTTTCATTATTTTTACTTTCTATCATTTTATTAATCATTGTTTATTTTATTATTCGTTCCCAATTACGAGCCAAAAAAATCTCAGGAGACTTACTTTCCGAAAACAGACAACTCCTTCGATCCATTATAGACAACACCACCAATCCAATCTTCATAAAAAAATTAAATGGAGAATACCTGCTCGTCAACAAGCAATTTGGCGCTTTATTTAAAATCTCTAACGACGAAATACTGGGAAAAACAGACTATGATTTTCTGCCAAAAAGCACCGCTGATCGCTACAGGAATTCAGATCTTGAAGTTGTAAAAGTATTAAGAGAATTAAAGATCGAAGAAATAATTGAGCAAGAAGATGGACCACACACTTACATAGCGGTAAAATTCCCCTTATATGACGCAACGGGAAGAATTTATGCTATAGGTGGAATTTCAACTGACATCTCCGACAGGAAAAAACTCGAGGAATCCAACAAGATCACCAACAAATTCTTTAATATGTCTTTGGATATCATGGTAATTGCTTCCAAGGATATGTTCATCCGAATCAATCCGTCATTAAGTAAAATATTGGGATATACTGAAGAAGAATTATTAAACCATCCCTTTCTGACTTATGTGTATCCAGAAGACAAAACAGCCACTCTAAAAGAGATTGATAAACTCAAAACAGGTGTTTCAATTATCCAATTTGAAAACAGATGGATCTGCAAAGACAAATCCGTCAAACGCCTGCTATGGTCGGCCTCTTCTGATATTGCATCAGGCTTGTTTTATGCCGTTGCCCATGACATTACTACCCAAAAAGAAATTGAAAATTCGCTTATCATTGCCGATGCCTTTTTTAACATATCGTATGACATCTTTGTCGTGGCAAAAGAGGAGTATTTTATAAAAATAAATCCCGCTTTTACCAGAACGCTGGGCTACAATCAAGAGGACATGGACAAAATGCCTTTTCTGTCTTTTACCCATCCCGAAGAACAAAGGGCTTCGCTGGATTCCATGAAAAAACTGCAAAAAGGAAGTACTGTTCTGAATCACAGAGCCCGAACACTATGCAAAGACGGTTCCTATAAATGGCTCGACTGGACCAGTACATTTGATGTACGAACAGGATTAATGTATGCAGCGGCTCGCGATATCTCTAAACTGGTTGAAAATGAGGAATCCCTAAAAATGGCTGATCAGTTTTTCAATATGTCATTCGACATCCTTACGGTAACCAAAGAGAATCAATTGGTCAAAATAAATCCCGCTTTCACAAAAACATTAGGCTACAGTCAGAAAGAGATAAACAAACTCAAATTCACAGAATTAATCCATCCTGATAATAAAAAGACCGTCGAAGAAATATTAGCAAAACTTTCAAAAGAGAACCCATCTGTGAATTTTAAAGACCGTATGCTATGCAAAGACGGTACCTATAAATGGTTAGACTGGAACATCAATATTGACACCAAAAAAAACATCCTGTATTCTGTAGCTCGTGATATTACTGAAAAAGTACGATTAGAAGAAGAAGAGAAAAAAATAATAAATGAACTTTATGAAAATGAAGAGAAGTTACAATTGATTATTGAGAATATAAACGAAGCGGTCATCGTAGCAAATCTCGACAAAGAAATTATCATGGCCAATTACATGGCCAATGAAATCTTTGGAATTGAAAATGATGCAAAAATACCGGCTAACTTATCAGAGCATTTTGAATTGTATTTCCCGGATGAACAAACCGTTTTCCCCTCGCAAAATCTTCCAATGGAACGCGCCTTAAACGGGGAAGAAACAAATGATGTAGATGTTGTGCTTTGGAATCCCGCCACTCATGTAAAAAGACGGGTGCTTATTAGTGGTAAACCTTTAATTGACCAGAACAAAAATGTGGTTGCCGCCGTAGTAACCATCAAAGACATCAGCAATTATAAAAAAATGGAAGAAGAATTAAAAGAAACCGAATCGAAATACAGACAACTGATTGGTTTTAGAAAAGAAGACAAAAAAGAGTCCTAACATTGCCTATCCCTTTTCGTCGTGTTTTAACTATTTTTTAATGCTTTTCTACCTGGTATTTTACTGTTGCACAGCGATGATCTAAACTAAGTTCAATGATATAAACCATTTAAGGCATTAAAATAACTAAGGATTTTTCATCTTAATTATTTTAATGCCTTAAATGCTTAAAATATTTTTTCGCCTTTATTCGCTCATTTCGTCGTAACGCATGGGAACTTGTGGGTCATAAAGCGGACATTTGAATTCTTCCATGATATCTACCAAGCTATCCATTGTTTTGCCCTCAGTACCATAGCAGTCAATCTGGATGCTTTGTGCGGTTGTATTTACTTGGAAAGCGCCTGGACCTTGGTTGTTTTTCCAACTGCTATCGTCTACTTTTTCCCATTTTGAGAATTTAGAAGCAATTCTATTCAAAATCAGCTGAACAGGAAGTTGTTCCAGTCCATCTACGGTTTGTTGCTCCATAATGGCTTCATAGACCTCCTGATGGTTTAAATAAACCTCGTCTAAATATTTCCAAAAAATTAATTCGTACATATCATTTTGTTTTTAGCCCCGATAGAAGCGGCATCCTTTATGTTTTTTCTTTAAAAACATAAAGATACAGCGGATAGCGGGCATAGCTCCTAAAAAAAAGCGCTGTAATTAATATTCGAAAGTTCCGTATTCGCTGCTAATCGTCAGTTTTTTAGTATCGGCTGCTTCTACCCTTCCTACAATTTGTGCATTGACATTGAAGGATTTAGAAATAGCGATAATATCCTGAGCGACAGCCTCTGGAACGTATAATTCCATACGGTGGCCACAGTTAAAAACCTGATACATTTCTTTCCAATCTGTTTTGGATTGTTCTTGAATCAATTTAAATAGCGGCGGTACAGCAAATAAGTTGTCTTTTATGATGTGTAGGTTTTCAACAAAATGTAAAATTTTAGTTTGTGCTCCACCACTGCAATGTACCATACCATGAATGTCTTTCGCATCGTATTTATCCAAAATTTTCTTGATAATAGGCGCATAAGTACGCGTAGGAGAAAGCACTAATTGTCCGGCATCGATAGGGCTGTTTTCTACTGCATCGGTTAGTTTTACCTGACCGGAATAAATTAAATCTTCTGGAACGGCAGCATCGTAACTCTCTGGATATTTGCTGGCCAAATATTTACCAAAAACATCATGACGGGCCGAAGTCAATCCATTGCTCCCCATTCCGCCATTATAGCTTTTTTCATAAGTAGCCTGACCAAATGATTCCAAACCTACAATCACATCGCCTGCCTTGATATTAGCATTATCAATCACTTTAGAACGTTTCATGCGAGCCGTAACGGTCGAATCTACAATAATGGTACGAACAATATCGCCCACATCAGCCGTTTCTCCGCCTGTAGAATGTATGGTCACACCAAAAGAGGCCAATTCCTGGATTAATTCTTCGGTTCCATTGATAATGGCCGAAATAACTTCTGCGGTAATCAAATTTTTATTTCTACCGATGGTCGAAGAAAGCAGAATATTATCGGTGGCCCCAACGCACAATAAATCATCGATATTCATGATTAAAGCATCTTGCGCAATGCCTTTCCAAACCGATATATCGCCCGTTTCTTTCCAATACATATAAGCCAAAGAGGATTTTGTTCCTGCTCCGTCTGCATGCATGATAAGACAATATTCTTCGTCTTGCGTTAAATAATCAGGGACAATTTTACAAAAAGCCTGTGGAAACAAACCCTTGTCAATATTTTTTATGGCGTTATGCACATCTTCTTTTGAAGCCGAAACGCCTCTTTGTGCGTATCTTTTTGAAGTATCTGAACTCATGAAATAAATGGTGTTGTGTGTGGCAAAGATAATTATTTTTTTGGGTTTAGCTTAACCCCTTTCTGCATCTGTTTTACAAAATTAGCAGTCAACATCGATAATGTTATTTTATTTTATTAAATTTAATGTAATTTACTGAAATACAAATAAATAAAACCAGAACTGAATGAAAAGTGGAAACCAGCGACCACTATAAAAAACGGGGCCATACCGAAAAGCCACAAGAGTAGGGAACTAAAAAAAAGAAATTATGCCTAAGTATCTAATTGAAAGAGAAATTCCCGGTGCAGGAAAACTGACTGCCGAACAGTTGAAAGGTATTTCACAAACTTCCTGTGGAGTATTGAACAAAATGGGACCGCAAATCCAGTGGGTCAACAGCTATGCCACAGCTGATAAAATCTATTGTATTTACAACGCCCCAAACGAAGAAATGGTTCGAGAACACGCAAAACTAGGTGATTTTCCTGCTAATTCAATAAGCCAGGTCTCCACAATCATCGATCCTATAACTGCTGAATAATTTGGATTAACAAAAACACCCGACGAGATTCGAAAACCTGTCGGGTGAAAAAAAAAAATCTTTTTTAAAAGAATTATTTAGTGAATAATAATTCTCTGTATTTAGTCAAAGTCCATAGTTCATTGTCAACCAAAAGCTCTAGTTTATCACAGTGCTCACGGATGATTTCAAAGTAAGGTTTTACTTTATCACAATAAGCTTCTGCCATTTCTTGTGCATCCGTCAATACATTAGCTTTCTTTCTTTCGTTAGTCATCGCTTCTACTTTAGAATTGATTCCTTCAATATGTCTAGAAATTTCTTTGATCAGGATAATTTGTTCTTTGGCAATGGTTTCAAATTCAGTTCCAAAGATATCTTTCAAACCTTTCACGTTCTCAATCAAGGTATTTTGGTAACGGATTGCTGTTGGAATAACGTGATTTTTTGAAATATCACCTAAAACTCTACCTTCAATCTGAATTTTCTTAGTATATTCTTCCAATTCAATTTCATAACGCGCTTCTACTTCAATGTGGTTCATGATACCCATTTCAGAAAACAAATCCAAAGCTTGTTGAGATGCTCTTGCTTTCAATGCCTGAGGTGTTGTTTTGAAATTGCTCAAACCTCTTTTAGCTGCTTCTATTTCCCATTCTTCGCTATATCCGTCACCTTCAAAAAGGATTTTTTTAGACTGCTTGATATACTCTCTCAATACATTGAAGATAGCATCATCTTTCTTCATGTCCTTAGATTCAATCAAAGCATCCACTTCTTTTTTGAAATCTCTCAATTGCTTTCCTACAATGGCATTCAAAGTAGTCATTGCATTCGAACAGTTTGCCGTTGAACCTACGGCTCTGAACTCAAATTTATTTCCTGTAAATGCAAATGGTGAAGTTCTGTTTCTGTCTGTATTATCTAAAAGAACATCCGGAATTTTACCTACTACATTTAATTTCAAGTCTGTTTTCTCTTCTGGAGATAATTTACCGGCAGTTACGCCTTCTAATTCGTCCAAAACCTTAGTCAATTGCTCTCCAATAAATACAGAGATAATTGCTGGTGGCGCTTCATTAGCTCCTAATCTGTGATCATTACTGGCAGAAGCGATAGCTCCTCTCAATAAAGCTTCGTTATCATTTACCGCTTTTATTGTGTTGATAAAGAAAGTAAGAAACTGTAAATTACTCATTGGCGTTTTACTTGGACTCAACAAGTTTACACCGGTATCTGTCGCCAATGACCAGTTGTTGTGTTTTCCGGATCCGTTTACGCCTTTGAAAGGCTTTTCATGGAATAAAACTTTAAAATCATGACGTTCTGCCACTTTTTGCATCACATCCATCAACAAACAGTTGTGATCTACTGCCAAGTTTGTTTCTTCAAAAATAGGTGCCAATTCAAATTGATTTGGAGCTACTTCGTTATGACGCGTTTTTACCGGTATTCCTAATAACATACATTCTTGCTCCAAATCTCTCATATAGGTAAGAGCACGAGTAGGTATGGCCCCAAAATAATGATCGTCCAATTGTTGTCCTTTGGCAGAAGTGTGTCCTAGCAAAGTTCTTCCTGTCATCATCAAATCAGGACGGGAACTAGCCAAAGCACTATCTATCAAGAAGTATTCCTGCTCCCATCCTAGGGTTGCAGTAACCTTCTTTACATTTTTATCAAAATATTTACATACTTCAGTAGCCGCTTCATCTATAGCTGTCAAAGCTCTTAACAAAGGGGTTTTATAATCTAAAGCTTCACCGGTATACGATATAAAAACAGTAGGAATACACAAGGTAGTTCCAAAAATAAAGGCTGGAGATGTAGGGTCCCAAGCAGTATATCCTCTGGCTTCAAATGTATTTCTAATTCCTCCATTTGGAAAACTAGAAGCATCTGGTTCTTGTTGCACTAATTGGGCACCACCAAATTTTTCAACAGGATCGCTACCATCATAAGAAGTTTCAAAAAAAGCGTCATGCTTTTCAGCTGTTGTTCCTGTCAAAGGCTGAAACCAGTGTGTATAATGAGTTACTCCTTTTGAAAGAGCCCATTCTTTCATACCCATGGCAATATAATCGGCTAATTTTCTGTCTATTTTAGTTCCATGCTGTACAGCACCTTGGACCCCTTTAAAAGCATCCGAAGTCAAATATTGCTTCATCGCCTTTTCATTAAACACATTTGAACCAAAAATCGTAGATTTTCTATCGGTTTCTTCAAATTTAACTGGATTTCTGTTTGATGCTTCTTTCAAAGCTTGAAAACGTATTGTTGACATATAAAAAAATGTTTTTAGAATTGAACCCCCTATAATTTCACTGCAAATATAATTCAAATATTATTTTCTCAACAGATGACCTCTATTTTTTTATGGGTACACTATTAAAAATTACTAAATCGTCAATATTTTCGCTTAGTATTTAGAACATGATAATTTTACCTCCTTTTTTTTTGCAACACTGATGTTCAAAAAAAGTAATATTTTCCTATCCGGATAAATAAAGAATAATTTTAAGTTAAAATTTAAAAAATAAAAAATCTAAAAGTATCTTTACCCTTTTAATTAATCTTGTAATTTTATGATTGTCTGGATCTGTTTTTTAATCGCTATTCTATTATTCCTTGCACTCGACTTGGGTGTATTCAACAAAACGCCTCATATTATTAGTACCAAAGAAGCCAGTAAATGGACCGCCATCTGGGTCAGCATTTCCTTCCTTTTTTCAGGCGTTATCTATTGGTTGTACTCCAACAATTATGTTGCAAATCCTGACGAATTAAAGCCGGCCGTGGCCTCAATGAAATTCATCACTGGATATTTAATCGAATTATCCCTTAGCGTCGACAATATATTTGTCATCGCCATCATTTTTAATTCCTTTCGAATTCCAAAAAAATACCAACACCGGGTTTTGTTCTGGGGAATTTTGGGCGCCATTGTATTTAGAGGAATCATGATTTATTTTGGTGTCTTATTGATCAATAAATTCGCATGGACCACCTACATTTTTGGAGCCTTTTTATTCTATACAGCAGCAAAAATGCTATTCACTAAAGAAGAAGAAGAACAGTTTAATCCCAAAAAATCATTTATTTACAAAAGCTTACGTAAATTTATACCTGTAACCACTCATATCGATGGCGAACATTTTTTTGTAAAAAAAAGACATCTTAATGTAGCAACGCCTCTTTTTGTTGCCTTGATTATCATTGAAGTGATGGATGTTATCTTTGCCCTTGATAGCGTTCCTGCTATTTTAGCCATAACAAGCGATCCTTTCTTAGTGTTTAGCTCAAACATTTTTGCCATATTAGGATTGCGATCCATGTATTTCTTTTTAGCTAATATGCTCGAAAGATTTAGCTACCTTGAATACAGTCTTATTGCTATCTTAAGTTTTGTGGGACTCAAGATGCTGCTTCATGATTTTATAGAAATTCCGGAATGGGGATCACTGGCATTCATTGCGGTATCGCTTTTAACGGGAATTGCAGTATCCTTAAAAATAAATAAAAAAGAAGTTTCTAACGAAAATACAGAATCCGAAAATTCTTAAAACCTATACTAGAAAGCATAAAAAAAGGAAATCTCACGATTTCCTTTTTTTATGATTGTAGCAGATTAAACCCTAAAAATTAATTTTCTGAATTTGATTTTCATTCACATTCAAAGCAGTAATAACAGCATCAAAATTGTTTTTATCAATTGTTTTTGCGAAATTCCCTGGAACTATTACTATTCTAAAAGTCTGATTATCTAAATATCCAGGAGTTGTTTCTAAATCATAATTTCCTTTGGCAAATATTTTAAAATCTTCTCTACTAAAATCAAAATCATAATCGATCTCTCTTCCATTTGTTAAATAAAGTGTTCTAGGTATTAATTGCCATATAGGAGTATTGGAATCAATAGTTCCAGAAAGCCTATAAATTAACACCACATCTGAAGCTAGTATTTTAGGTGTCAACTTTTGATAAATATTAAATCCATCAACCGTATTATAACCGAAATCAATATTCTTAATTTCAAACACCTCACTAATGGTATCATAATCCACATAATCTGTGGTGTCATTTACGGTACAGCCTTGTAAGCTCAACATTCCTACAAAGGACAAAAGGGTAATTATCTTTTTCATACTATTCTATTTTAATTGATTAATAATTATTTGTTAAAACGATATATTCATGAACTGTGCCAAAGTTTATTTTGAATAAAAAAATGTAGCATTTTTAACGAGCCTTAAAAATGAACAATAAAAAAGCAGCCGTTTTTGACCGCTGCTTTTCAATTTAAAATTAAAAAATCAATTTATTGCGAAGACATTACTTTTTTGGTACTAGTACCTCTATCAGTGGTCAGTTTTACAATATAGATCTGTTCTTTTGCTTTATTTGTATGAAGATCCAGTGTAATTTCTTTGTTCAGATAACTATTGGTATCTGTTTTTGAAAAAACCCGGACACCTTGTGTATCGAACACTTCAATTTTCACGTCAGACACATAATCAAAATTGTACTTAATGGTCAACTGGTCTTTGAAAGGAACAGGATAAGCCTCAAAACTTGCTTTTTTAGTTGTCTTATTTGTCGACAGTTCTTTTGATACAGCCGTTTCTGTAATTTTAAGTAACGACGGAGCTGGACAAATCTCTGGAAGAGAACCGCAGCCACTGGCCGAAACAGAAACCTGATAACCAGATCCGGCAGGAAAATTATTAAATATAATATTATTCGTATTTAAAGCAATATGAGGAGATGACGGAGAAAGCCCAGGAACAGTGTTACCGTCCTTATCTTTTACGGTGTAAGTAGCGCCACTGATAACGCCACTGACAGTAATACTAAAAGTAGTCTCATCACAAGCTGGCGGATTATAGGTTACATTTGGCGGAGATGGGTTAGCATTTACAGTCAAAATGCCCGAACCACTACCGGTACATGTTGTACTAGGATTAGTAATAATAACACTATAGGTTCCCGCTACACTCGAAGTAAAGGAAGCTACATTCCCAGGAGCTGTTGCTCCTACAGGGACGGTCCATGCATAGTTGTATGAACCCGCGGGAGATGGCGTCGCAGTTATTGTTACTGCGGGATCACTGGCACACTTCGTAGGCGAATTCACCGTTACAGTCGGATTCGAATTTACGGTCAGAGTCCCGGAACCACTTCCTGTACAACTTGTGGTAGGATTTGTTATAATCACACTATAGACACCCGCAATGCTTGAAGAAAAAGAAGCTACATTCCCGGGAGGCGTTACTCCTGCAGGAACTGTCCATGCATAGTTATATGAACCCGTAGGTGAAGGTGTCGCCGTTATTGTTACTGCAGAATCGCTAGCACATTTGGTTGGTGAATTAACCGTTACCGTTGGATTGGCATATACTACAATATTAATTGACCCGGTACAACTACCATCAGAACTAGTGTAAGAGATTTCGTGAGTACCAGCACCGGCACTGGAAGGTGTAAAATAATAAGGTCCCGTACCGCTAACACCTAGTCCGCTAAAAGTACCGCCACTAGGTTCCGCCGATAGAAGATAAGCTGTAGTATCATCTGCGCAAAATGGGCCAATCCCAGTGATTTCCGTACTACCAAAATTAAAATCCACTGAAATAGGAGTTATAAAATCTTTGAGAGCAGCAGTTGGAGCAGCAGAAGCCTTGGTTTTAACCCATAATGTTTTTATTGTAAGACCGCTACAACTGGCTCCTCCAAGTACCTGATTTAGAAGATAAGTCACATTGACCGCTGCTTCAACAAATGCATACTGCTGATAGCTATTAGAGCCAAATGCAGAATAAGGCACATTCAATTCAGCGCCCGCTCTATTGGTTTCGGCAAATGCGTTAGTACCCAAATCTGCCAAAGTTACCAATTCATAAGACCACTTGGTTCCACTCAACATCCATTGATAGATATATACATTAGGCTTTGTTCCTCCATTGGTATACTCCATAGAAATGATGATATCATCTTTGGTTCTGCCTCCGCCATTTGATTTACCTGCCAATGGGACTCCGGTAAAAGTGCCATCATTATTTTGGACAATCGTACCTTGCAATAATTCAAAATCAATGTAACTGGTTCCATTAGTAGACTTACGGTCACCGGAAATAAAAATCCATTGGTTATTACCGGAATCACGTGACACATGATACAATGCATTATCAATATCATTTTTATCCGGAGCCGAATTATCAAACCATCTTAAAGCCGACACATAGTCATTGAATTTACTTCCATTTGTAAAAATGTCGTCATTAGAACCAAAAGGCTCTTCTGTATCCACACGTCCACTTGTCTGAGCGGTAGCGGGTCCTATTGGCACTCCGGATTCATCAAAAACAGATCCACCTGTACCTCCTGCCCCAGGATACCAATCGCCTTGATTGAAAGCAAAGGGGCTAGGACTGGTTGGCGTATTGGCTCTTAAACCTCCATCAATAGCAAAACCCCCAAATGGCGGGTTTACATTAGCAAACTGTCCATACATTTGTGAAGAGAAACTCAAGAAACAAATTAATAATAATATCAGCAGGTTCTTAAACCAAAGGGAAGAGCTCTCTTTACTTGATTTTAAAATGTTATTGTGGGAATAACTTTGTGCAAAATTTTGATTTTGAAATCTGGATATCAGATTTGAAAGATGAGGTATAAGAAGACCTAAATTAAAAATACTATCTTTTTTTAAAAAAGGACAAATCACTTTACGTAGTAAAACATCGAAAAAATTCGAAATTGTAAAATTTTCCATGATAATAAAATTTAATACCATAAATTATTACAAAGTAGGAAACTAGCAGATTTGGAAAAACTTGTAGAAAAACATAATATCTTCATAAAACAAATTCATGAAGTACGCCATCATTTAAAAGAATCTTAAACTAAATCCATTTGTCCGAAAAAAGTCGCTAATTCAATTAAAAAACTATAAATAAACCCCGAAAGCGATACTTTCGGGGTTTAATCATGGTTACCTAATCCTTCTCTAATGTTTTATTAGGATTAGAAAATTAGTATTAAATTATTCTGAAGACATTACTTTCTTGGAACTGCTTCCTCTATCAGTAGTCAATTTCACAATAAAAACTTGCTCTTGTCCTATATTCACATTAAGATCAAGCATAACATTTTTATTTAAGTAACTATTAGTGTCTTTTTTAGAATACACTAAGGTTCCTTGTGTATTAAACACTTCAATTTTCACGTCAGACTGATAATCAAAATCATATCTGATAGTCAACTGATCTTTAAATGGAACCGGACTCGCAGTAAAACCGGCAAGTTCTGCACTAGAAAGTGATGATTGTTCTGCTTTAGGACATTCAGGAATATCCCAACCAACGAATATAGCACATTCGTCAAACACTTCATTAATAGCACCAACAGCACCCGCAATATCAGATAATGATGCACCTCCTTCAGAGTTTTTAATTCCGTCAACATTAGCTAAGGCACGATTTGCTAAATCTAACAAACCGGCAACTGTTTTATCACCATTAATAGCATTAATAACAGCAGCGCTGAATGTTCTACGAGTATACTCATTTACAGTTGGCACCCAAATATCACCTTCATAATGACCACAAACTCTTGTTTTTGGAATATCAGATCCACATCCGCCATCAGGCTTGGCTGTTGCCAAAGTACCTGCCTGCAATAGGAATGCTCCTAAATCAGACGGACTGGTTATATTAATATTCAACGCCATGGCAATGGTTTGTGAAAGAAGCACGTTGTTAATTCGGCCATTTTTCAAATAGGAAGCTGGCAATCCACAAATACTTACATTACCTCCATCAAGTTCTCTGGCTTTGCCTCCGCCCGGCATTACGTCAATAATGCAACTAACAGCACCCGGTAAAGACATAATGACAGTTTGAGCGTTTTTACCTATGGTAATAGAACCTCCGGCATTAGTTAATGCCTGCGTAATTAAATTCGCAGTGGAAATTCCTCCTACTGATCCGTCACAGTATTTACCTCCAGAATTACCATAAGCTCCTTGAGTATAAGTACATATAGCTGCAGCACATGATGGTCCTTCAGCTATTACTTCTGAACCGGATTGCTCACATCCATGTGCGTCTTTTACGATCCAATTATAAGTACCTGCTGCCAGTCCTGAATAAACTTTTGGAGAGCTTTGCGTTACAAAACCACCTCCATTGAAATTCACCATATAAGGAGCTGTTCCTCCACTAAAAGTAAGAGTAACGGAACCGTCTGAATCTCCCAGACAAGTCACTTCGGTATGAGCATCACTGGCTATAAGAGCGGTAGGTTGTCCTACTGTTTCAGAGCCGGATTGTTCACATCCATGAGCGTCTTTTACGATCCATGAATAAGTACCTGCTGCCAGTCCTGAATAAAGTTTAGGGGATGTTTGCGTTACAAAACCACCACCATTGAAATTTACCATATAAGGAGCTGTACCGCCACTAAAGGTAACTGTTACCGATCCATCAGATCCTCCGTTACAACTTACATCAACATGAGCATCACTGGCTGCAAGAGCGGTTGGTTGCCCTACTATTTCTGAGCCTGACAATTCACATCCATGATCATCTCTTACAGTCCATGGGTAAGTACCTGCTGCTAAACCTGAATAAACTTTTGGTGAAGTTTGTGCTGTAAAAGCACCTCCATTAAAGCTCACTGTATACGGAGTAGTACCATTGCCGAAGGTAATTGTTACACTACCATCAGTTCCACCATTACAACTCACATCAACATGAGCATCACTGGCCGTAAGAGCAGTTGGTTGTCCTACAGTTTCTGATCCGGCTTGTTCACATCCATGAGCGTCTTTTACTGTCCATGAATAAGTGCCCGCTACCAATCCTGAATAAAGTTTAGGGGAAGTTTGCGCTACAAATCCACCGCCATTAAAGTTCACCATATAAGGAGCTGTACCGCCACTGAAAGTAACAGTAACTGAACCATCAGTACCTCCATTACAATTTACATCGGCATGAGCATCACTGGCTATTAGAGCAGCTGGCTGTCCTACAGTTTCTGATCCGGTTTGTTCACATCCATGAGCGTCTTTTACTGTCCATGAATAAGTACCTGCTGCCAGTCCTGAATAAACTTTTGGGGATGTTTGCGCTACAAATCCGCCGCCATTGAAGTTTACCATATAAGGAGCCGTACCGCCACTAAAAGTAACTGTTACTGAACCATCAGATCCTCCGTTACAAGCTACATCAGTATGAGCATCACTGGCCATAAGGGCTGTTGGCTGTCCTACTGTTTCAGAGCCGGATTGTTCACATCCATGGGCATCTTTGACAATCCAAGAATAAGTACCTGCTGCCAATCCTGAATAAAGTTTAGGAGAAGTTTGCGCTACAAATCCTCCGCCGTTGAAGTTCACCATATAAGGAGCAGTACCGCCACTAAAAGTGACTGTTACCGAACCATCTCTTCCACCATTACAGCTTACATCAACATGAGCATCACTAGCTGTAAGATCCGTTGGTTGACCCACGGTTTCTGAACCGGATTGTTCACATCCATGGGCGTCTTTTACTGTCCATGAATAAGTACCCGCTGCCAATCCTGAATAAAGTTTAGGGGAAGTTTGCGTTACAAATCCACCTCCATTAAAATTCACCATATAAGGAGCCGTACCACCACTGAAAGTCACAGTAACTGAACCATCGGCTACTCCATTACAGGATGCATTAGTATGAGCATCACTGGCTGCAAGAGCGGTAGGTTGCCCCACAGTCTCTGAACCGGATTGCTCACAACCATGGGCATCTTTTACTGTCCATGAATAAGTACCCGCTGCCAGTCCTGAATAAAGTTTAGGGGAAGTTTGCGTTACAAATCCACCGCCGTTGAAGTTCACCATATAAGGAGCTGTACCGCCACTAAAAGTGACAGTAACCGAACCATCGGTACCACCATTGCAGTTCACATCAACATGAGCATCACTGGCTGCAAGAGCGGTTGGTTGTCCCACTGTTTCTGAACCGGATTGCTCACATCCATGGGCATCTTTGACAGTCCATGAATAAGTACCCGCTGCAAGACCTGAATAAAGCTTAGGAGAGCTTTGTGCTACAAATCCTCCGCCGTTGAAGTTCACCATATAAGGAGCCGTACCACCACTAAAAGTGACTGTTACTGAACCATCAGTTCCGCCATTACAACTCACATCAACATGAGCATCACTGGCTGCAAGATCGGTTGGTTGCCCAACTGTTTCTGAACCGGATTGTTCACATCCATGAGCGTCTTTAACAGTCCAGGAATAAGTACCCGCTGCCAATCCTGAATAAAGTTTAGGGGAAGTTTGTGTTATAAATCCACCTCCATTGAAGTTCACCATATAAGGAGCTGTACCACCACTAAAAGTGACCGTTACTGAACCATCAGCTACTCCATTACAGGATGCATTAGTATGAACATCGCTGGCTGCAAGAGCCGCTGGTTGTCCCACGGTTTCTGATCCTGACAATTCACATCCGTGATCGTCTCTTACAGTCCATGGGTAAGTGCCCGCTGCCAGTCCTGAATAAACTTTAGGGGATGTTTGTGCAGTAAAAGCGCCTCCGTTAAAACTTATGGTATATGGAGTCGTACCATTGCCAAAAGTAATAGTAACCGTACCATCACTACCTCCATTACAATTTACATCAGTATGCGCATCAGTAGCCGTAAGAGCGGTGGGCTGACCCACTGTTTCTGAACCGGATTGTTCACATCCATGGGCGTCTTTGACAGTCCAGGAATAAGTACCCGCTGCCAATCCTGAATAAAGTTTAGGGGAAGTTTGTGCTACAAATCCGCCTCCGTTAAAGTTCACCATATAAGGAGCCGTACCACCACTAAAAGTGACCGTTACTGAACCATCAGTTCCTCCATTACAGTTTACATCAGTATGAGCATCACTGGCCAAAAGAACGGTAGGTTCTCCTACTGTTTCTGAACCGGATTGTTCACATCCATTTGCTCCTCTTACAATCCAGGAATAGCTTCCCGCAATAAGACCGGAATAGGTTTTTGGAGAAGTTTGTGTTACAAATCCGCCACCGTTAAAATTAACTTCATAAGGAGCTGTTCCTCCGCTGAAAGTTATAGTCACTGAACCATCAGAGGCTCCGTTACAACTTACATCAGTATGAGCATCACTGGCCGTTGGCGGCACTTTATCTTCTAAAACGGTTACATAACTTGTAGCCGTACAGCCTGCAAAGCCAGTTGCCGAAACAACAGCAGCATATACCCCACCTTGCGTAACTAAACGATTTAAGTCGGGTTCCGAATCTTCCGCTGGAAGGAGTGGCCCAATACCATCTGTTTTATCTCCTGGCGTTGGATCAGGCCCATAAAATGCAACAATTGCCCCTGGCGGCATCACAGCTGTAGCTGTAATTGTCGCATTAGCGTTAGTACACGTAATGGAACGATCAACCCCCAATGTCACTTCCGGTTTAACCGTAAATCCAAACAGGTAGGGGCCCGCAAAGTCTTTTAACTCACAGCTGAAAGGGTCATTATTCCCCCCTGCGCAGCTTCTGGTTTTAACCACTAAACTACCCAATATATTGGCACAGGGATCAGAACTTCCTTTTCTGTCCAATCCAAAAGCAGTCAGATTAATACCAATCTCTACATGTTGGAATTTTTGGTAGTTATCGAAGAAAGTAGCATTAGGCCCTTCTATAGTTCCCCAAGGTGGCCCCAAGGTTGTATCTTCAGCATTAACTCTACCAAATATATTTGTATCCGATCCACTTTTGTCAGTAATACGGGCATATCCGAAATCTCCGCTTTGCAAACCCTTTTCAAAAGAGCCTGCTACTGGAGTAAATTTGAGATTTGGAGTCGAAAACAAACTGTTAAACTGAGCCTCTGACATCCACAATCGGATTCTTACATCCGGTTTGGTTCCTCCATTTTCATAATCTACAGAAACAATGATCGTTCCGGGAGTAATAATGTTACCACTTGCATCAAAAACCCAGGCAGTACGCCCACCATCATTTCCCGTATTAGTAAATTGTGATCCATTGAAAGCTACTAAAGTTCTAAAGAATTCAAAATCAATATGCTTACTACCATCAGTCGATCTGAGTGTAGCTGCAGCATAGGCCCAAAGTTCATCAAAGGGTCTGTCATCTAATGGAAATCCTGGATTCTTGGAAGGATCATGTGGATTTGTTCCTCTTAAATGCGCCATAACATCAATGATATCATCTTTTTGTGGCACACTTCCAGATCCAAGATTCCAAGTGATAGGGTTATCCGGATTTTTATCAGAAGTAGCAGTAAAAATAGTAGCATCAGAATTACCCTGAGCAGAATTGTTATCTCTGCCGTAAACGGCATCCAACCACAGATAGTCCTTGCCGTCTCCTGAGCTGACAACGGGATATGGATAAGGAAAAGTTGGATTACTGATAGACTGTCTTAGCTCAAAGGAAAAATTATTATTGGCTAATATTGAAGCTCTTTTCGCAGCCGCAGTACTCTCATCTATTACTCCTTTACCTTTACTATCAGGCAAAGCATATGTATGATTAAACCAGTCATCAGTATTCTGGCCACCGCCAAGATTCCCGAACTGCAGCAAATTAGCATAGGCATCGGCCTCAATACCAAAATTGGCCTTGACAGCGGCCCCACCAACAAGCTGCCCATAAGTAGTAGTCGTAAAACCAAATCCTAAAAGCAGCAGTGATCCATAAAAAAAGAGCTTTTTAGAGAACGTATTCGTCCAAAAAAAGCTCGAAAAACCCGCTTTGAGACAGCAGGAAAAAGTGTACCAGCATTTCAGTACACTTTTAATCGTGTAAAAAATAATATTTTTCATAGTAATAGTATTTTTATGCCATAAATTAAAATTGAGTAGGCAATTCAGAGAATTGAGGTAAAAGCTGTTAAAAGAATTACCTTCATAAAACGCTTTATGAAGTAGGCCATCATTCAAAGGATAAAACATGAACACTAACAATCATGCGATTCCTTACCAATAAGAGAGTCATTATTGATAAATGACTTTTAAAGTTAGGAGTGACCAAAAGGTTAAAAACAAGCATTTTCAGACTTGGGGAAGAAAAGCCGCTACAGAAAAGAAAACTTCAAAAAATACTCCTGAAGCACACTATCAATCAAAGGATTATTTCAATAGAAAAGAAATTAAAATCCTTTTTTCAAACAATTACTAATATTAAAACGATTAACATTTTTCATATAAAAAACTCAGTATTTTTAAAAAAAGTTGCTATACTTGAGGAGAAAACCTTAAAAAAAATTCATACAGAATCACAGTATCAAAAAGCCGTTTTTATGTGCTGACTAAAAATATAGACTGTCCTTTTTTCTGAATTTTCAGTTAATATTTTAAGACTATTGAATTAGGTTTCTATACACTCAAATTTAAGGGTTTAGCTAAAAAAAGAGAAGGGAATTAGTCTAAACAAGACCAAATTCTTTTTTCTACGACAAAGAACAAGGCGCGCTAAGAAAAGCATTACACAAATAAAACATTAACAATAAATAACATGTTAACTACCTGATAATTAAATTATTACAAATAATATTACCAAAATAAGGTTGATCCCAAAATAATGTTAAACTTCTAAAAATTAATCTAATACATTCGCATTCTATCGAATAAATCTTGATTTTAAAATAAAAAAAAACGCAAAATGATACATAATTTTTAATCTGTAAAATGAACCTCTTTTATTAGTTTCAAAAATAAAAATCAACAGTTTTAACATCTGTTTACTACAGTTTTACAAAAAAGTGACCCAACTTGCTCAATTGAAAAAAAAAAAAAAGACCTTTCATTGCTGAAAAGGTCTTTTGCTGATTTAATAGAGTAACGATCTAAAAAACTAATTGGATGTTCTTTATTAGACTTTCATTTCCGTTTTATTCTTCATTGTTGTGATTCTTGTTTAGGAAATGTTAACTGGTTTAAAATGAAACCTATTGTAATTTAGTAGCTTTAACAAGCTAAATTTTACTTAAAAAAAAAATCAGATTTTTTCAAGCAACAATCCGGTAGCAGTAAGACCCGGTCCAAAGGCCATGGCAACAACTTTGGTTCCCGGCTGAATGTTTGAATCATTTACAATTTCATTAAAAATATGTGGGATGCTAGCCGAAGACATATTTCCATGACCTCGTAGGACTTCGAAAGACCAATAGGCCTGTTCTTTTGAAAGACCAATTTCACTGACCACATAATCAATAATTTTAGGTCCGCCGGGATGAATCGCAAAATGCATATTGGCTTTCTGTTCTTCAAGATCAATATCTCCTTTTTTACAAAGTGTGCTTAAAAATGATTTGATGTTTTTACGAATAAAAACAGGAACCCGTTTAGAAAGTGTCATCAAAAAATTGTACTCTCCTAAATCCCAAGACATATCTTCCAGGGAATCCGGGATAATAACCTCATGAAAAGCCAAAATTCGCAATCCTTTTTTCTCTGTAATACTGGCATCATTCAGGAATGACTGCTCTTCATATAAAGAATAGCCTATAAAACCATCCGCAAAAAGCGAGCAAATCATCGTATTGGCTGAGGAAAATTCTGTTAAATTCAAATGTGCCGACAATAATTCCGTATGAACCACGTCTGCCCTACCGTTACTTTTACTGGCGCTTATTAAACTGCTGGCGGTACGGATTGCCGGAAAAGCGCCGTAACAGCCCATGTGGTAGGAATGGGTGACCTGAACCGTTTCCCAGTTTCTTTCTATTACCGCTTCCTGGGCAACACTGGGCGAAGAATAACCGGAACAAGTAACATGTATAAGATTTTCAGGTCTGGCGCTTACATTGGAATAAAATGCATCAAAAACAAAGCCCATTTTTCTTTTGAACCATTCCATTCGAACCTCAATCTTAGGGCCAAAAGAATGCCCGGACTTGACTTCAAAACCACTTGGAAAATGATATTCTGAAGGGGAAGTGATGTCCATTATATTTTCAATAAAGTCTTCAACTTCCTCAAAAATGATACTTTGTCTGCAATTAATACTTTCCGGAGAAACAGAATACTTATCCACCTGATCCGAAATAAACTTAAAGCTAACCGACTCATCCTCATTAACCTCATTCCCTGAAGCATCTATCTTAGGTAGGTTTTGAAAATGATAATATAAAAACTTGGTGTACTGATTGAGCTTTGCCTGGTCGAATAAGGTACCAACCTGAATAGGATGAAAATTGGAAATAATAACACTTTTCATAAGAAGTTAACATTTGCTTTAATTAGAATAAAAGATTCGTATTTACTCCGCTAAAGCTTATTTAAATAAAATCTAGAGGCAGCATAGGAACCCTATCGAATTGAAATTCAACATATTTCATAAGTTTTGAACCGAATTCTCTACTAAAAATAAATTAAAACTTTTTAAAAAGAAATAAGCCAACTAAGCTCTTAATTGAAATAAACCACAATCACTTGATTAACAACAACTTACGCAATGTTGTAATTTTGTTAAAATACTCATTATCAACACATTGTAAGAATGCTGCCACGCTAGATAATTCACTTAGCACTAATTACCAACTGCAATCCAAAATTTAAAAACAGAGAAAATGACAGATCTTACTTTTGACTATTCAACCCTTAGCCTCAAAATAAAAAAGACCTTTCATCTCTGAAAGGTCTTTAAAATTCTGATTGAATATTTCTGTAAAGCTATGATGCTTTGTTTTCAAAAACGGAATAAGGAATCCAACTCTTTGACTTACATATTCCTTCTATATTGACCTCCTACTTCAAACAAGGCCGCTGTGATTTGTCCTAACGAACAAACTTTGGTCGCTTCCATTAAATATTCGAATAGGTTTTCATTCTTAATAGCCGCTTCTTGAATGGCTTTCAATTGCGCATCTACTTTGTCGTGATTGGCTTGATGCAAATGCTCCAACATCGTGATTTGGTATTGCTTTTCTTCCTCAGTTGCTCGAATCACTTCGGCCGGAATTACCGTTGGCGAACCTTTGGAACTCAAGAACGTATTGACTCCAATAATTGGAAATTCACCCGTATGTTTCAAAGTTTCATAATACAAACTTTCTTCCTGAATTTTAGAACGCTGGTACATGGTTTCCATCGCGCCAAGCACACCACCTCGTTCTGTAATTCGATCAAATTCCTGTAAGACAGCCGCTTCAACCAAATCAGTCAATTCCTCGATAATAAAAGCGCCCTGGATTGGGTTTTCATTTTTGGCCAGACCCAATTCCTTATTGATAATCAACTGAATCGCCATCGCACGACGCACCGATTCTTCTGTTGGGGTTGTAATTGCCTCGTCATACGCATTAGTATGCAAGGAATTACAGTTGTCATAAATGGCATACAAGGCCTGCAAAGTGGTACGAATATCATTGAAATCAATTTCCTGTGCGTGCAAAGAACGTCCCGATGTTTGAATATGGTATTTCAGCATCTGCGCTCTTTCATTGGCCCCGTACTTATTTTTCATGGCTTTCGCCCAAATTTTACGTGCCACACGACCAATTACTGCATATTCCGGGTCTACTCCGTTCGAAAAAAAGAAGGATAAATTTGGCCCAAAATCGTTGATATTCATGCCACGACTCAAATAGTATTCTACATAAGTGAAACCGTTTGAAAGCGTGAAAGCCAATTGCGTGATTGGATTTGCTCCTGCCTCAGCAATATGATATCCTGAGATCGAAACCGAATAAAAATTCCTTACATTCTTAGTAATAAAATATTCCTGCACGTCACCCATCAATCGTAAAGCAAATTCCGTCGAGAAAATACAGGTATTTTGTGCTTGGTCTTCTTTCAAAATATCTGCCTGAACGGTTCCACGAACTTGAGATAATGTTCTTGCTTTGATTTCATTATACACCTCCAAAGGCAACACCTGATCTCCGCTTACCCCCAGAAGAAACAAACCTAATCCATTATTTCCTTCGGGTAAATCTCCTTGATAATGCGGTCTTTGGACACCTTTATCTTTGTATATTTTAGCTATTTTAGCTTCAACTTCTTGCTCTAAACCATTCGCTTTTATGTACAACTCGCATTGCTGATCAATAGCGGCATTCATAAAAAAGCCCAACAACATAGGTGCCGGTCCATTGATGGTCATACTTACCGAAGTCATCGCATGAACCAGATCAAAACCGGAATACAGCTTTTTGGCATCGTCCAGACAACAAATAGAAACACCGGCATTCCCTATTTTTCCGTAAATATCAGGACGAAGATGCGGATCGTTTCCGTACAAAGTCACACTGTCAAAAGCAGTCGACAGTCGTTTAGCCGGCAAACCCGCGCTTACATAGTGAAAACGCTTATTCGTTCGTTCCGGTCCGCCTTCTCCGGCAAACATTCTTGAAGGGTCTTCTCCTTCTCGCTTAAAAGGGTACAAACCGGCGGTAAAAGGAAATTCTCCCGGTACATTTTCCTGTAAACACCAACGCAGAATATCGCCCCAAGCCTGGTACTTTGGCAAGGCAATCTTCGGGATTTGTGAATGCGAAAGCGACTCCGTATGCGTTGCCATTTTTATTTCCCGGTCGCGAACCTTAAAGGTATAAACCGGATTTTTATATTTGTTTACTTTTTCGTTCCAATTCAATATGATTTCCCAATTGTAGGGATCCAAATCCATTTTTACTTTATCAAACTGGTTCAGTAAAAGATTAAGGAATATTTTATTTTCAGCTGCTCCTGGCTTTTCGGATTCAATAGCGCTTGGCAAAACCGAATTATCATCAATTCCAGTTTTTGTGATAACGGGTACTTTTCCGGAAACCGTTTCCAAGGTTTTGAAAATTCCGTATAATTTTTGGGCAACTTGCTCTTGGCTTAAAGCTATTTCATCATATTTGCGATTGCTTTCAGCAATTTCAGACAAATAACGGGTTCTATGTGGCGGAATAACAAAAATCTTCTCGCTCATCTCACGGCTGATTTCGAAGGTCGACTTCAAATCAGAATTGGTTTTCTCCACAATTTTATCCATGATTGCCTTGTACAGCGTATTCATTCCCGGATCGTTGAACTGCGAAGCAATGGTTCCAAATACCGGCATTTCATCCGGATTCACATCCCACAGATTGTGGTTGCGTTGGTATTGTTTTTTGACATCCCGAATAGCATCCAAAGCACCGCGCTTGTCAAATTTATTCAAGGCGACCAAATCAGCAAAATCAAGCATGTCGATTTTTTCCAATTGGGTAGCCGCTCCAAATTCCGGCGTCATGACATACAACGAAACATCCGAATGGTCCATAATCTCCGTATCCGATTGACCAATTCCCGAAGTTTCAAGGATTATAATATCGTATTTTGCCGCTTTGATGACTTGAATCGCATCGGCAACATATTTTGACAAAGCCAAATTCGATTGACGCGTAGCCAATGAACGCATATACACTCGAGGATTGTTAATCGCATTCATACGGATTCTGTCTCCTAATAAGGCGCCTCCTGTTTTACGTTTGGATGGATCTACAGAAATCAATCCGATGGTTTTCTCCGGAAAGTCAATCAAGAAACGACGAACCAATTCATCCACCAATGAAGATTTCCCAGCCCCACCCGTTCCTGTAATTCCCAGAACTGGCGTTGTGCAATTTTCGTTGATTTTATGAATGGCTTCCAAAGCCGGCTTGGCCACTTCAGGGAAATTCTCTGCCGCTGATATGATTCTGGCAATGGCTGTCGGATTTTTAGATTCCAATTGTTGTACCTCATCGGTCAATGTATCACCGGTAGGGAAATCAGAACGCTCTACCAAATCATTGATCATTCCCTGTAATCCCATAGAACGACCATCATCTGGCGCATAAATACGACAGATTCCATAAGCTTGCAATTCTGCAATTTCAGAAGGCAGAATCACTCCGCCTCCGCCACCAAAAATCTTGATATGCCCTGCTCCTTTTTCTTTTAGCAAATCATACATGTATTTAAAATACTCGTTATGTCCTCCTTGATAGGAAGTCATGGCAATCGCATTGGCATCTTCCTGAATGGCCGTATTCACCACCTCTTCAACACTGCGGTCATGCCCAAGATGAATTACTTCTACTCCGGTAGATTGTATAATTCTTCTCATGATATTGATGGCCGCATCGTGACCGTCAAAAAGAGAGGCCGCGGTGACAATTCTTACTTTATTCTTAGGAATATATGGTGTTTGTGTATTCATTTTGAGAATATGATAATTTTAGTCGTGCAATTTACAAATTTTTTTAATGATTGCTTAACCTTCGTTCAGCTTGTTGATAAAAAAGCAATTAAACTTCTTCTTAGCCCCGATGGAAGTAGCATCCCATGCCTTGCGAGGAACGGAGCAATAAGGCATGGATACAACGGACAGCGGGACTATTGTGGCCAAATAACCCCAAATGTTTAAGCTTCTAAACAAAATTATAGCTTTGTTTTTGAATTAAATAGTATTTTTGACTCCGAGCACTAAATAAAAAGAAAAACAATCATAAAAAAACAGACACATGAAACAATTTTTGACTTTAATAGCAGTATTTTCTCTTTTTGGTTGTGCCGAGATGCAACAAGTAATGAATCAATTCCCGCAAACCCAAGCTATGGGATTGGTCGATATATCAGGAGGATTAAAAGAAGCCTTAAACAACGGAATTTCAAAACAAGTCAGTAAATTGACCGCCACCGATGGCTTTTACAAGAATGAAGCCGTAAAAATTCTCTTGCCCGAAGAATTGCGAAAAGTAGATACAGGCTTGAGAAGAATTGGAATGAGTGCCTTGGCCGATGAAGGCTTGAAAGTATTGAACCGCGCTGCCGAAGATGCGGTAAAAGAAGCCACACCTATTTTTGTAGATGCCGTAAGAAACATGTCTTTTGCTGATGCCAGAGGAATTTTGATGGGGAATGAAAGTTCTGCTACAAATTATTTGCAAAACAGCACTTCGACTGCGTTGTACGGAAAATTCAATCCGGTGATTAAAAATTCTTTTTCCAAGGTAGGAGCCGACAAGGTTTGGAGTACTATTATCACCAAATACAATAGCATTCCATTAGTCAATAAAGTAAACCCTGATTTGACAGATTATGTTACGAACCAAGCAATGAAGGGCGTTTTTAAAATGGTGGCTGTCGAAGAAAAAAACATCAGAACCAATCTAAGTGCCCGAACTTCCCCTTTATTACAAAAAGTCTTTGCCATGCAAGACAAGAAGATTTAAAAAAAATCAGAATTACACAATAAAATTACATACGCTACAATAGCTTTAAAACCTATTGACTGCCAAAAAATAACCAACCAAAATGCGAAAAATCACCCTACTTATTCACTGCAAAGACCAAAAAGGGATTATTGCCGCAGTGACTAATTTTATAGTAAAAGTCGAAGGAAACATTATCTATATTGACCAGCATGTTGATGTGGAGCAAAATGTATTTTTCATGCGATTGGAAACCGAACTGACCAATGCATCAATCCCTCTGGATTCGATAAAAACTAATTTTGAACAAACCATTGCCCGAGACTTCCAAATGTCTTGGGATTTTTACAGCAAAGAAACAAAACCCAAAATGGCCTTGTTTGTATCCAAATACAACCACTGTCTTTTTGATATTTTAGGGCGTCACAGCGCCGGGGAATTAGACATCGAAATTCCGCTGATCATCAGCAATCACATCGATTTAAAACCTATTGCAGACCAGTTCAATATTCCATTTTATCATGTCCCGTTTACAAAAGACAATAAAGAAGAAGGGGAAAAACGCCAAATCGAATTATTACAACAATATCAGATTACTTTTATTGTTTTGGCGCGTTACATGCAAATCATTACACCTAAATTGATTGCACTTTACAAAAACAAAATTATCAATATCCACCATTCGTTTCTACCTGCTTTTCCGGGTGCCAAACCCTACCATTCGGCATTTAAAAGAGGCGTGAAAATCATTGGCGCAACCAGCCATTATGTGACCGAGGAACTGGATGAAGGACCAATCATTGAACAGGATATTACCCGTGTTTCGCATATTAATTCCATTGAAGATTTCATCATGAAAGGGCGCGATCTGGAGCGCACGGTTTTGGCCAGAGCCATAAAACTGCATTCAGAAAGGAAAGTGATGGTATTTGAGAATAAAACGGTGGTGTTTTACTAAAAGCAAGGTTTAATAATTACCTTGAATGTAATTCGTTTTATTTTCATTTTCAAAAGTTACTTTTTTCCAAAACGGCTTTGCCTTAATTTTTGTGGGATACCAATCTTTACCTTCTGCAGCGAGTATAAAAAGTCCCGTTTCTGTCCCCAGAACGATGAACTTTTCCAGTTTGGGTTGTATCGAAAAAACAGCGAGATCGTATTTCTCCACTAATTCATCGCAAAACTGCGAAACACTTTTAGCCACAAAACCAATTTCACTCACCGATAAAATCGAAGAACTATTAAAGGGTTTATCCGATTTATTATCCAAATTATATCGGGCAATGAATTCTAAAATATTTCCGTTGTTGTCATAAAAATAAAATGATTTCGCATTCCAATTATGAAAATCTGCAATTTTATCAGGGGAAACGACTTCCAAAATTTCGGCTTTTTCATCCATCCAGTCAAAGGCTTCCAGCAACTGATTGTTTGGAATATCGAAGGCAAAATGATAAATCGGTTTTTGAATGTTAGACAATCTGAAAGTCAGCTTCGTTTCCTTGATTCCAAATGAAATACGGGATTGGTTCTTTGAAATAATTGGCAGTCCCAGTTTCCCTGCATAAAAAGCATCCGTTGCCTTAATATCATTTGTCAGCAACTCCAGTTCCAAAATAGTCATATCAGTTGCACTAAAACTATTCTGGCTCTTCCATATCTACATCAACCCCTAACCCATCAGCAATCGCTGCTCCTAAACGACCGTCTGCTCTGTACCAATGACTCAATTGCCTGTTGACAATTTCAGCTTTTTTAGGCCCTTCAATTCCTGACATGGCTCCAATGATATTGTTAATAGTATTTAGTTGTTGTTCAGGCGTCATAATTTTAAACAAATTTCCCGGCTGCGTAAAATGATCGTTCTCGCCTTCGCAATTCCTGTCGTACCAATCGGCATAAGGACTGTCAATAGGAAGCGGCGGTTCCTGATATGCCGAATCAATTTCCATACCGTCAAAACTATTGGGAAAATAATTAGGATTCTCCCCTCCGTTACCATCCACCCGCATCTGTCCGTCTCTTTGATAGTTGTTTGTGGCAAAAGGACATCGGTTTACAGGAATTTGTTCATAATTGGTTCCCAAACGATAGCGGTGAGCATCCGGATAGGACAATAGTCGTCCTTGTAACATTTTATCTGGCGAATAGCCAATGCCATCCACGATATGCGCCGGCGCAAAAGCGGCCTGCTCGATATCCTGAAAATAATTATGCGGATTTTGATTCAATTCTACGACACCTACATCAATCAATGGATAATCACCATGAGGCCAAACTTTTGTCAAATCAAACGGATTCAGATAATAATCCTGACTAAGCGCTTCCTCTTCGCTCATCACTTGTATTTTCAAATCCCATTTTGGAAAATTCCCCGCATCTATATTTTCTATCAGATCCCTTTGTGCAAAATCCATATCATGGGCTTTCATCTGCGCCGCTTCTTCATTGGTAAAATTCCGTATTCCTTGGGCAGTTTTAAAATGAAACTTAACATAAGTTCGTCTGTTGGCCGCGTCAATCATAGAATAGGTGTGACTACCGTATCCATTCATGTGGCGGTATCCATAGGGCGTCCCCCTGTCTGACATCAATATTAAAACCTGATGCAAACTTTCCGGATTCAACGACCAATAATCCCACATCATCGTGGGCGATTTCAGATTGGTATGGGGGTCTCTTTTTTGGGTGTGTATAAAATCGTCGAATTTTTTAGGGTCTTTCACAAAAAAGACCGGTGTATTATTCCCGACCAAATCCCAATTTCCATCCTCGGTATAAAACTTCATCGCAAAACCTCTTGGGTCTCTTTCTGTATCTGCCGAGCCCTTCTCTCCACCTACCGTAGAAAAGCGCAGCAGCATTTTGGTTTCTTTCCCTATCTCCGAAAAAATTTTTGCCTTCGTATACTTCGTGATATCATGGGTTACCGTAAAAGTTCCAAAAGCACCCGACCCCTTTGCATGCACTACCCTTTCCGGAATGCGCTCTCGATTAAAATGCGCCATTTTTTCGTGAAGAATATAATCCTGTAATAAAAGGGGACCCCGCGAACCCACAGATTGGGAATTTTCATTTTCCACATAAGGTCTCCCCGATGCAGTTGTTAGCTTTTTATGTAATTTCATGATGAAGAATTTAAAAATTTTTATCAAATGAACATGCTAAACAATAATTGCAATCCAAAAAAAAATGGACACGCTATAGCTGCTTTTAAAAAACAGAAAAAAAGATACAGAAGTAACAAGAGCAAAAAAGGCTTGCTCTAAAAAAGATCAAAATTAGGGACTTGGGGACTAATGCCGTTAACTTCGAAAAAACACTTAAAGTTAAAAAAACTTAACTAATAAACAACAAACTAATAACAAAATATTAACAGCCTAACAGGGACTTATATACGATCTTTGCAGGGTAATAAACTGGTTATTTATTATATTGGTTTTGGTTAGTTAAAAATTTGCCGACATTTTTAGGATGTCGGCATTTTTATTTTGTAGTATTCATAAAAGAGAGTACTGCGGTATTAAAAACATTTGGTTGCTCCACGTTCACCACATGCCCACAGTTTTCAATCACAAATAGCTTGGAGGATTTATAATGAGCCTCTACCACCTTTCGAACGGAAGGCAAAAACATATAATCTTCTTGTCCCATAACATATAGTGTGGGAATATTTAGTTCCACCTGACGAAACCATTTTAGCACAGGATTAATTTCTGCCGTGAGTTTAAACCATTTGATGAACTCTTTTTGATATAATTTTTTGGCCTCATTGATAAAAAGTAAACGGGATTGTTTATGATTCTTTTTGGGCATGATTACAAAAGCAAAAAAACGATACAATACCAAATAAGGCAAAACATATTTAAACGCATTCCCCAATCGCATTAACACCTGCGAACGGAAGTTCATTTTTAAAATCGCACCTCCCAAAACCATACTTTGAACCCTTTTCGGATACATTTCAGCCAATTGTCTGATTAAAATGGTTCCCAAAGAAATCCCTACAAAATGGGATTTCTGAATTTGGAGAAAATCCAAAACTTCCAAGATATCATTGGCCAAAGCCGAAAAAGTATATTTCTGTTTAAGGGCCGTTTTAAGCGAAGGTTTGGAATTGCCATGCCCGCGTAAATCCAACAACAAAACATTATACTGTTTCTGAAAATCCCTGATTTGTTTGAACCAAATAGAGGAACTCCCACCGGCACCGTGGACAAAAGTCACCCACTGCTGGCTGTTTTTATTTTCATAAATGGTATAATTAATCACTGTCGTAGGATTTTAAATTTATAAAGTTTTATGTAGTTTTTTAAAATAATCAAAGGCTTTCAAAAGACGACTTCCATACCAGGAAAACATTTCTCCGTCTACCAAAATAATGGGAACATCAGGAACAAATTGCGCTATTTCATGGCCGTCTTCTTTTTTAAAAGGGAAAGGCTCCGAGGAAAGAAAAATGATCTCTGGATTCCCCTCTTCTTGCATTTTTTCAATATGTATTTCCGGATAACGCCCTAGAGTATCATAACTGTTTTTAAAATGATTCAGCTTCAGCAATTCATTGATAAAATTGTCTGAACCGGCAACCATATAGGGATTTTTCCAAATAAAATAAGCTGCTTTTTTCACCCTTTTGTCTTTGATGAAATTTTTAAAATCACTCAAGGCAAAAGCCAGTTTATCATTCCATTTTTGGGCTTCGATTCTGCAGTTGAACAGCTGTCCAAAATCACTGATCATCCTGAAATTGTCTTCAATCGTGATAATATCAGTAACCCAAACCCGGCATATTCTACGCAATTCCTCAACAATTTCCTTTGTATTTTCCTCTTTGTTACAAATAATAATATCCGGTTGCAACAAACGGATTTTTTCATAATGCACTTTCTTAGTACCGCCAACTATCTTCTTAGTCGATTTAAAATGGTAGGGATGCACACAGAATTTGGTTATTCCAACAATACGGTCTTCCAAACCTAAATCATACAACAATTCCGTTTGCGAAGGAACCAGCGAAATGATTCGCCTAGGTGAAGTCTCAAATATATGTTGAGTTCCAAGTTGATCAGCTAAAATTATTTGTTTCAAGTTTGAAAAGATTTCGAGTTTAACCGCAAAGGTCGCTAGGTTTTTCGCAAAGTACACAAAGTTATTTACTCCAGCTTAATGAATCTTAATACCTTAATGGTTCAAAAAAACATCAAGTTTAAAAGCTTCAACCATTAAGGAATTAAGAAAAATTAAGGTTTATGGTGTTCAAAATATTTTATTTACATTCCAAAAAACTTGAAACCTGAAACTTGAAACTTCTTATACTTTAAACTTCAAACTAATAATCTCTTCCATTTGCTGTTGCATTTTTAAGGCTTCTTCTCTTGCCTTTTCAGCAAAATCGGTGCCGTTTGAAGCATAAATAATCCCTCGAGACGAATTAATAAGCAATCCCACATTGGCATTCATACCATATTTGCAAACTTCGCTCAGGCTTCCTCCTTGCGCTCCTACTCCAGGAACCAACAAGAAACTGTCAGGAACAATTTTACGGATTTCGGTGAAATATTCGGCTTTGGTAGCGCCTACCACATACATCAGATTTTCGCTGTTTTTCCAACTTTTAGAGGTTTCCAAAACTTGTTTGTACAATTCTTTTCCTCCCAAAGAGTCGGAAACATTTAAGGTTTGAAAATCGAAAGCCCCTTCGTTTGAAGTCAAAGCCAACATAATGGTATGCTTATTTTCGAAAGCCAAAAAAGGCTCCACCGAATCTTTCCCCATATAAGGAGCTACGGTCACGCTGTCAAAATTCAAATCCTCAAAAAAAGCCTTGGCATACATTGACGAAGTATTTCCAATGTCTCCGCGTTTGGCATCGGCAATAGTGAAGACTTCAGGGTAATTTTCGTTGATGTAATTGATGGTTTTTTGCAATGAAATCCATCCTTTTATCCCATAAGCCTCATAAAAAGCGGTATTGGGCTTATAGGAAACCGTCAAATCATGCGTCGCATCGATAATCGCTTTATTGAATTCGAAAATAGGATCTTCCAGTTCCAATAAATGCTGTGGAATTTTATTCAAATCAACATCCAATCCAACACATAGGAAGGATTTTTTAATCTTAATTTGCTCAATTAATTGTTGTGTAGTCATTTTTCGGGTGTTTGGTGTTGGGTGCTGGGATCAGACTTTGGAATCAACATATTTTTTCAAAGATTGTATTCTTTTTTGTATTGAATTTAACTCTAAAATAACATCCAAATATAACTCTTCATTAATGAAACCAATTTCTTTAGCTATTTCTATTTGGGTTTCCAACTCAAAAGAAGACCCCAAACTAATCTGCAAAAAACGAGAGAAATCTTTTTGGGAACTTCTGGAACAGCCTTCCGCTATGTTCGAGGGAATCGAAACTGAACATCTGTTAATTTGAGAAACTAAACCAAATTTTTCCTCATTCGGAAATGTACCGGTAATAATGTAAATTTTCTTTACTAGATTAACCGAACATTTCCAAACTTCCAAATCTCTAAAGTTTCTCATATATTTTAATTTTACAAAAACCTAGGACCTAAAACCTAAGACCTATTTAAAAAATCTCGCTGGCTTCTTTCAATTTCTCCATATTGTTCACCAATTGCAATTCGTCAACAATTTTCTGAATGTCACCATTCATGATATTTCCCAGATCATACAAAGTCAATCCTACACGGTGATCCGTTACACGACCTTGGGCATAATTGTAAGTACGTATTTTGGCAGAACGGTCACCTGAACTCACTTGTGAAGTACGTTTTGTAGCATCTTCCGCTTCTTTTTTGGCCAATTCCTGCTCGTACAAACGGGAACGCAATACCGTTAAGGCCTTATCTTTATTTTTGTGCTGTGATTTTTGATCCTGACATTGGGCCACTAATCCGGTAGGAATGTGTGTCAAACGCACGGCCGATTTAGTTGTATTTACCGATTGTCCACCAGGTCCTGACGAACAAAAGAAATCCACACGCACATCATTCATATCGATTTGAACGTCAAATTCCTCCGCCTCTGGCAATACCATAACAGTCGCCGCCGAGGTATGAACACGGCCTTGAGTTTCCGTTTGGGGAACACGCTGCACACGGTGAACACCAGCTTCAAACTTCAAAGTTCCGTACACATCTTCTCCCGAAACTTCAAAAATAACCTCTTTGAAACCACCCGAAGTTCCTTCATTCATATCCACAACCGAAGTTCTCCAACCTCTGTTCTCACAATATTTAGTATACATACGGAACAAATCTCCGGCAAAAATACTCGCTTCATCCCCACCCGTTCCGGCACGAATTTCCACCATAACATTTTTGGCATCTTCTGGATCTTTGGGAATCAACATAAATTTGATTTCTTCCTCCAGTTCCGGCAATCTTTCCTTCGCTTCTTCGAGTTGCATCTTGGCCATTTCGGTCATATCTGCATCACTTCCATCCGCTATTATTTCATTGGCTTCATCAATATTAGCCATCAAAAGAACATATTCATCTCTTTTTTCAGCCAAAGCCTTTAGATCCTTATACTCTTTATTCAGCTGCACATAACGCTTCTGATCCGAAATCACATCCGGTTGGATGATCAAATCCGAAATCTCATCGAAACGTTGTTTTACTATTTGAAGTCTATCTAACATAATCTTAGTCCTTTTATTGGAGTGCAAAATTACGAAATTTTTATTTAAAGTTTTCTATTTGATGTTTCAAGTTTTTCAGCTGCTTTTTCAGGCTATCCACTGTCTCTTTTTCTGGCAAAAAAGCCCCAGCTCTGCGAAATATAAACCAGTAAAAACAACAAAATACAATCGTAATGGCTCTGCGAAGTCGCAAAAGCTGGTGCGAGCATCTTGCTCGTACACACAACCACCCAACTCTGTAAAGTATAAACCAGTAAAAACAACAAAATACAATCATGATGGCTCTGCGAAGTCGCAAAGGCTGGTGCGAGCATCTTGCTCGTACACACAACCACCCAACTCTGCAAAGTATAAACCAGTAAAAACAACAAAATACAATCATGATGGCTCTGCGAAGTCTCCCGACTTCGTAGCCATTCCAATAATCTACAAAGACAGGAAAATAAAGTATGCTAAAATTAGAATCATCCTCTGCGAAGTAGAAACAACAAAATACAATCATGATGGCTCTGCGAAGTCGAAAAGGCTGGTGCGAGCATCTTGCTCGTACACACAACCATCCAACTCTGCAAAGTATAAACCAGTAAAAACAACAAAATACAATCGTGATGGCTCTGCGAAGTCTCCCGACTCGTAGCACAAACTGAGCAAGTAATACAATTTCACAATCAAAACACTTGCTATCAACGAATTAACTTACTATCAAAAGCTAACCGCTCAGGCATACCGCTCACTTCAGGAAAGACTCCTTGATCTTAATTTATGTAAAAAATGTATAATAAATAAATTCTTTAATATACATTTTTAATACCTTTGCAAAGAATACCCACCAGTCCCAGAAAATAAATCTAATACCAGTGGGAATTAAATTCTAAGATTAGCGTTTTATTTTAATCTCAAAGATTAACTTTCTAATCTGCTTTACTACGTATCCAATTAAATAGATACATAACATACAAAATAAATTATCTATGTACTCCATAGTATTTTATATTTAGAGTTAATAACTCTATCACCTAAAACCAAAGTCCGAGCTTTGGTTTTTTTTATGATGCCAGACTATCCAGCGAATTATTTTTAACAAAGATAAGCCTAGTTCAAAATTTAGGCAGCAATTATTCATTCTAATTATTTACATTTTTTTTGTGGCTACTGTCATTTCTTAATAATCACCCCAAGGCCATGCGAAGTATATACAAGTCATTACAACAAAAAAAATCGTAATAACGCTGCGAAGGGTTCGCATCGCCTTTCTTTTGATATGATAAAAAACTTTGTAATTCCCCATAATATTCTTAACTTGAGAGGTTAAAAATACCACTGAGATCAAATCATATTTGCTCAAAAAAGCGACATACTATCATGGAAAAATATTTGCGTCAATTGATTACAATTGAATTTGAAGATAAAAAAGACCTTTTTACCGGCTTTCTGATTGATTGGACCGAAGATTGGATTTTGATTAAAAACAATCCCGTTGATTTTATTATTGATGGTTATACGATTTTGAAAAACAAAAATGTAAAATCGATTACCCAAGACAAAGACCATGAATTCACCGAAAGAGTCATTAAATTAAAAGGTTTAAGAACCAGTGCCGAAGAAATAATACCGCTTACTGATTTAGAAACCATTATCCATTTTTTAGCGCATAAATATGAAATTTTTCAGATTATGAAAAAGTCTGACAAAGCGGTTTATCTGGGTAGACTCATCGAGATCAATGACCGAGAGTTGGTCATGGATTTTTTAGGCCCAGAAGGAAAATTTGAGGGAGAAATGAGTTTCAAACCTAAAAAAATAAGAGCAATTGAATTTGACACCGACTATATCAACTCCTTAAAATTAATTATTCAAGAAGATAATAAAAACTAAGTTATTTTCTTTTATTCTCGCAGCTGCTGCTCGTTTGTAATGAAAAGCGCAATCCTGGTGTTTGCAATGCGATTACTTTAATTTTAATGAAATTGTTCCTCATAGCGATAAACAAATAAAACAACAGACAAACTGGATGTGATTTCAGCTCGCCCAAAGCACTGGAACATTTTGTTCGTACCAAAAACCAATTAGCTATTTTAATTCCTCTTTGGTAGCTATTTTTATTTTTGCAGTTTGCAATCCTTTTCCTGAGACCTTCAATTCTATCTCGCCAGCGCTTGAGGTTGACTGAACCAAAACAACCAATTTACCACTAAACAATTTCATAGTTGGCAAATGAAATAGTTCCAGCGAAGTCGCATCACCATTACAGGCTGCGCGAAAAACCCCTTCTCCTTTAACATTAAATTGCAATTGATTGGTTGCTGTCGGACATGGAATACCCTTTTTATCCACCACAGATACCGTTACAAACGACAAATCCTTGCCATCTGCATCCAATTCTGTTTTATCGGCTTCCAATACTAATCTATAAAGTTTCCCTGCTGTATGCGTTTCTTGTTCTGCAACAGCCTTTCCGTCATCGTCAAAAGCCACCACTTTTATAGTTCCTGGCTCATATTTAACATCCATCCACATTAAACGGTATCTGTTTGTAGGCGAGCTATTGTTTTTTTTCTGAATACCCATACTTTTTCCATTGACAAAAAGTTCGGCGCTATTATAGCTTGTATAGACAAAAACAGGGGTTACTTCGCCCTCGCGCCCTTCCCAATTCCAGTGCGGAAGCATATGCAAGGTTTTTTCTTTTATATTCCAACGACTGCGATACAGATAATAGCGGTCTTTGGGCAAACCTGCCAAATCATTAATCCCAAAATAAGAACTACGTGAAGGCCACTTCGTATCATAAGGAGTAGGTTCGCCTAAATAATCAAAACCTGTCCAGACAAATTCGCCAATGACCCAAGGCTTATCATCTTGCAAAACAAAATCTTCATCTGGAATATTAGACCAACTGCAGGCTTCTAAATCATAAGAAGAGGATTGAAAATCATCGTATTCCTTCATCTTTGCCGCTACAACAGGAAACTTATAGATTCCTCTCGAACTCACCGTCGAAGCGGTTTCTGAACCTAGAATTAATCCTTGCGGAAAAGCCTTATATGCTTTATCGTATAAATGCACTCTATAATTCAAACCTGGAATATCCAATACTGCGCCAAATCCTGATGCCATGGTGGCCTCCACTTGATCCATACCTACGGTTACAGGTCTAGTTGGATCTTCTCTATGAAAAATATCTTGCAACCATTTGGCACGTTTTGCGCCTTCACTTCCCCATTGATCAGGAACTTCGTTTCCGGAACTCCACATAACAATACTTGGGTGATTTCGAGTAGCATGAACGAGGTTTACAATATCTTTTTCTGCATCTGTTTCAAAATAGCGATGGTAGCCATTCTCTACTTTGGGTTTCGCCCATTCATCAAAGCTTTCTGCTAAAAACAAAAAGCCCATTTCGTCGCATAATTCCAACTGCTCCAAAGAAGGCATATTATGTGAACTTCGAATGGCATTGGCTCCCATATCTTTTAGAATTGTTAGTTGCCTGCGCAAGGCCGCCTTGTTTACGGCAGTACCAATTGGCCCTAAATCGTGATGCAGACACACTCCCTTAAACTTGATAATCGAGTCATTTAAACTGAATCCTTTATTGGCTTCATATTTTATTTTTCGAATCCCGAATTTGGTTGAAGTTTCGTCTTTTAAGGTATTTCCAACATAGAGTTTCGAAACAGACGTGTACAAATATGGGGTTTCCGGACTCCATAATTTTGGATTCTTTACCGCGATATTCTGCTCAAATTCATTTCCATAAATAGTAGCTGTGCTATCAATCGCGACTGTATTACCGGTTGCATCTATAATGCGGCTTACTAATCTAAGATGCTGTCCGGAAACCTTGGTTTTGATATTCACTTTCGCAAATTCAGGGCTAATTGTAGGCGTAGTTATAAACGTACCCCATTGATCGATACTTTCGTTGTTTTTGACAATAAGACGTACATTTCGATACAAACCGGCACCAGGATACCAGCGGGAGGACAACTCTCTATTGGTCAATTTAACTGCCAAAGTGTTTTTTAAATTACCCAAGACGTGTGCTGTTATATCAAAATAAAAATAACTATAACCATAATTCCAACCCCCTATTTTTTTACCATTGATAAAGATCTCCGGCTCACTCATCGCACCTTCAAAGAGAAGAAGTACCTTTTTATTGGAATCAAAATTGGGTATAGCAAATTCATTGCGATACCAACCAACGCCGATGTAAGGTAATGCTCCTGTTCGACCTGTTTTTTCGGTGGCGGCTTTTTCCCCGTTTTGAACAATAGCTACGTTCTGTATATCGATGGCTTTATCAAAAGGCCCTTTTATTGCCCAATCGTGCGGCACAGTCACTTTTTCCCATTTTGAATCGTTTAACGATTCAGAATACCCATTGGCAACATCCCCTTTGTGAAAACGCCAATTTTTTTCTAAAGTCAAAACCTCCCTCGTGGTCTGCTGTCCAAAAGTGGGTACTGTAAAAATTAAACCGAATAAGACAATACTAAAGAGCTTGTAATTCACCACGTTTTTTATAATTAATTTTAGTTTACTATTCTTCATGCGGGTACTTAACTAAAGGTTTATATCATTATTTATTCTGGAAAATATGGAACGGCTTTGATCTCCGATCGACAGTCAAAAGAACAACTCCATGTTTAGGCACTTCAAAACTCAATGAATGTTTCTGTATGTCCAAATCTTTTTTAGCCCATAGATTGAGCTAAGGGCACCCTTTTTAGACATCAATACCAAATGGTATTCAAATCAAAACTTATGGTTGCTGTTTTACAATAGCAATGCTCAAAAATAGAATAGTTTGCTTAATTTACACACCACTGCCCACCAGTTTTTTTGCCATTTTTTTTAAAATTACACCAATAAAAAATGAATAAAAAAAGCAACCTCCATTTTTCTAAAAAAGCATTTCATCAGCTTCCAATCCACCCCAGCAACTGTCTTAGCCTAATAAATTCTGATGGATGTATTGACGAAGAAGATTCTGAAGATTTGCTGTAATTGGTATTTTCAAGAACATGAGGTAACCATTTAGATGGATTGATGCTGTTTTTCTTGCAAACGGAATCATCAAAACAGAGTTCAATCTTCATAGTAGCCAATTAGGCTTTGAACAAACCTACAATCAGATAAAGAGAAGTATAAAAGTCTATAATGAAATAAGACCTCATTCAAGTTGTGATGATTTAACCCAAATCAAGCTCATCTACAATCAGAGAACTTGAAAGAGAGATGGAAGAATGATAATAAAAAACTTAACTATGAAAAAAAACGATGTATAGTAAGTTCAGGATCAAGGATTATTTTTGTATTTGCATAGCAATAACAGGATTTATTTAATAAGCTGTATAGTTATTTCAGGACGGGTCAATGACTCGTCATATAGCATAGATATAGTACTAATATAGTACTAATATAGCATAGATATAGTATCGATAATATATAGATAATGCATAGATAGTGTATGGATAATGCATGGACAAAAACAGCTTCATTTATACCAACACCTCCTCCTCTATTTATCCCGTTCATAACTCCTGCCACTTTATCTTTAATACCAAAATCTAAATTCCTAATTTGCGCCCTTAAATTAGAAGGAGAAAATGAAGGTCTGTATTGCCGAGAAACCAAGTGTAGCCCGTGAAATCGCATCCGTTTTGGGAGCCAATACCAAACACGATGGCTATTACGAAGGCAACGGCTATGCCGTGACCTATACCTTTGGCCATTTATGCACCTTAAAAGAACCCAACGACTACAAATCCTATTGGAAAAGTTGGGATCTGAACAACCTGCCGATGCTGCCCGAAAAATTCGAAACCAAAGTGGTACAAAATTCGGGGATCCAAAAGCAATTCAAAATCATAAAAGCGCTATTTGACAAAGCCGAGCTGGTCATCAACTGCGGGGATGCCGGCCAGGAAGGGGAACTCATTCAGCGCTGGGTGATGAACGAGGCCAATTACAAAGGCGAGGTACAACGCTTGTGGATTTCGTCCCTAACCACCGAAGCCATCAAAGAAGGTTTTGAAAACCTGAAACCATCGGCTAATTACGACAATTTATATTATGCCGGTTTTTCCAGAGCTATTGGCGACTGGTTATTGGGCATGAACGCCACCCGTTTGTACACCGTAAAACACGGCGGTTACAAGCAAGTATTGTCTATCGGACGGGTGCAAACCCCTACGCTGGCCATGGTCGTGGATCGCTTCAAAGAAATTGAAAATTTCAAACCGCAACCCTATTGGGAGCTGCAAACCTTATATCGAGAAACGCTTTTCAGCTATGAGGAAGGTCGTTTTTTGAAAAAAGAAGACGGAGAACTTTTAGCCCATAAAGTCCAGGAAAGTGATTTCGAAATTGTCGCTGTCGAAAGAAAAAACGGCAATGAATATGCTCCAAAACTGTTTGATTTAACAGGCTTACAGGTGTATTGCAATACCAAGTTTGGATTTTCGGCCGATGAAACGCTTAAAATTGTCCAAACCTTATACGAACAAAAGGTAGTTACTTATCCCAGAGTGGACACCACGTTCTTGCCGAATGATATTTATCCAAAAGTGCCCGGTATTTTGCAAAAATTAAGCAATTATGCCGCACTGACGCAACCGCTTTTGGAAAAGAAGATCAAGAAATCGCCCAAGGTTTTCAACGACAAGAAAGTAACCGATCACCACGCAATAATTCCAACGGGAATTCAAACCAACTTGCAATACAACCAACAGCAAGTGTATGACATTATTGTAAAGCGTTTTATTGCCGTTTTCTATGATGATTGTTTGGTCGCCAATACCACGGTAATAGGAAAAGCAGCCGATGTAAGCTTCAAAACCACCGGAAAGGAAATCCTGAAAAAAGGATGGCGCATTGTTTTTGAAGATTCAAACGCCAAAGAAAAAGAGGCCGATATATTGCCGAGTTTTGTTGTAGGCGAAAAAGGGCCACATCAGCCTTCGTTTTTAGAAAAAGAAACCAAACCGCCCAATCAGTTTACCGAGGCGACTTTGTTGCGAGCGATGGAAACTGCAGGAAAACAGGTCGATGATGAAGATTTACGCGAATTGATGAAAGAAAACGGCATTGGTCGCCCGTCAACACGAGCCAACATTATTGAAACGCTGTTTAAACGCCAATACATCGTTCGAAACAAAAAACAAGTATTGCCAACGCCAACGGGAATCCAGCTGATTGACACCGTTCAAAATGAATTGATCAAGTCGGCTGAATTGACAGGAAGTTGGGAAAAGCAGTTGAAAGACATTGAAAAAGGCAGCTTTACCGCTGGCGCTTTTATCAATAATATGAAACGCATGGTCGAAGCTTTGGTTTATGAAGTTCGAAGTGAAACCAGACACGCCAATATTTCTCATGCCGAAAGCACTCAAAAGCAACTGGCTAGGGTGGAGAAAAAGAAAGTCGCAGGGATTTTGGCGGAAGCCTGCCCAAAATGTAAAAAATCAACCTTGATCAAAGGAAAACAGGCTTATGGATGTGCCGATTATAAAGCGGGCTGTAATTTCCTATTGCCTTTTAGTTTTGCCGAAAAAAAAATATCCGAGAATCAATACCTGAGATTGCTTCAAAAAGGTTCAACCGTAAACTTGAAAGACTTCAAAACCGATGCCGGCGCTGTAGAAGGTTTGCTGCGTTTTGATGAAAACTTCAAATTGGTTTTAGAACCCAAAAAGACTGTGACCAAAACAACATCGGATGAATTGTCTTGCCCCAAATGTCAAAAAGGCACCGTTCTAAAAGGAAAAACGGCCTATGGTTGCGGTAATTACAAACTGGGCTGTGACTTCAAAGTGACTTTTGATGTGGTTAGAGCAAAACTAAAAGATCAAAAACCAACCAGAGAACTGGTTCATGCTATCTTGAAAGAGAGTATTTAATTTTAAACATATAAGTCAGATCAGTTTTTTTAAGCTCACTCTAAAAAACGATTACCTATATGTTAAACCTTTAGATAGCGGTTGTTTTTAACTCATCCGTTTGCGCTAATATTACAAAACTAAAAAAGGGACATTATGCTAATTTTTTATACTTTAGCTTATTCAAAATAACCGCAAATATTTACCCCCATGATTCAAAAAACAACTCTTATACTGCTTTTATTAGCCATTATTTCCTGCAAAAATTCTGATTCAAACGAAAAAGACAAAATTAAAATGGCGCATTGGCTCCTTGGGAAATGGGAAACCAAAACGCCGGAAGGAACACTTTCTGAAAATTGGGAGAAATTGAATGACAGCACTTATAAAGGACAATCTTATTTCATAAAAGATAAGGATACCTTACATTTTGAAACGATACTATTGCAACAAACCGGAGAGGAACTTGATTATATTGCCAGCGTAAAAGGACAAAACGATGATAAGGCTGTTCGCTTTAAACTAATAGAAACCACCGAAAAGGAATTGCGTTTTGAAAATCCGAAACACGATTATCCACAAAAAATCAGCTACAAACAAATTTCAAACCAAAGTTTGACTGCTGAAATATCAGGTCTGCAATTTGGAAAACCAAGTTCAGAAAAATATTCCATGACTAAAATCAAATAAAAAAAAAGCTAATCTCCCGCTAATCAAACCAACTTGCTCTAAAAAAGCAAGTTTTTTTTCGCTATTAATTTACTGAATAACAACAAGCTAAAAACAAACCTTATTCCTCTATTCATATTTAATCTAAATAAGTTTTGCCAAACCAAAATCAGTTTCTATATTTGCATCGTTATTTTTAATTATTCCAAATAAACAATTATGAGCAATCAAATTAGAATACTATTTGTCTTATTATTTACATCATTTTATATACAGGCCCAAGAATCCGGAATCATTGAAGGAAAAATACTTTCTGCAGATGGATTCCCTCTTCCCGGGATAGCAATCAAACTGGGAAAAGAAGCAAAAACAACCCAAACTGATAGCAATGGTGAGTTTAACTTTGTCAATTTTCCTACCGGAAGCCATACCATTACTTTGGAAGGAAGCGGCATGAAAAAACAATCCAAAGAAATTAAAGTTTTGGCCAACCAAACAAATTTTGTGGAATTCAGATTAGTTGAAGACATTACTACCTTAAAAGAATTGGTAATTAAAATTAAACAGACTCCCAATAAAAAAAGAGAGACCGTGCTATCCGGTTTAGACATAAAGCCAATAGACCTGCCTCAAAGCATACAAATAGTGAGTCATCATGTTATTGAGCAGCAACAAGCGATACGATTGAGCGATGTAATTAAAAACGTAAACGGGGTATACGTAGGTTCAGCCCGTGGAGGTGCCCAAGAATCATTCTGGTCCAGAGGTTATGATATGTCATCCAATAATATGTTTAAAAACGGTTTCCGTTTCAACAATGGTTCCATTCCAGAAGTATCTTCGTTAGAAAGAATAGAAGTGCTTAAAGGAAGTGCCGCCTTATTATTTGGTAATGTTGCTCCGGGAGGAATCTTGAATATGGTGACCAAAAAACCCTCTTTTAGGAAAGGTGGAGAACTTAGCATGCAAATGGGAAGCAATGCTTTCTACAAACCTTCGGTTGACATTTACGGCCCGTTAAACAAAACGATTGCCTACCGTTTTACCGGTTCTTATGAAAACTCTGAGAGTTTCAGGGATGTTGTAAAAAAAGAACGCTATTATATCAACCCATCGGTACTTTTTAAAGCAAGTGACAAAACCGAAATTATATTGCAGGGAGATTATTTACACGACAATTGGACTCCTGATTTTGGAACAGCAATCATCGGCAAAGAAATTATAGATATCCCAAGAAATACCTATCTAGGGGCAACCTGGTCAAACGGTCAAACCAGACAAGCCAGCGTTTCGGGATTAGTGAAACACGAATTTAATGACAATTGGAAACTGAATTTCAACAGTTCATTTCAAAATTACAACAGAACCTCAAAAGGTACAGAACGCATCCAACCAAAAAGCAACGGTGACTGGGAAAGACCATTGGGACAAAACAAAAATCTGGAACAAATCATTGGCGAGCAAATTAGTTTACAAGGAAATTTTGTTACCGGTAAAATAAAACACCAGCTATTTACAGGAGTTGATTTTGAAAATTCATTTGCACAAGCCTACACTTTTACATTTGATCCAAAAACGTATGGAAGCGGTAACATCTTTGACTTTGATAATTTTGATCAAGGAGGCGCTATTCCAGACGGTACAAATACCAAAATAGTAAAAACAGATACGAACCGTTTTGGAATCTATGCCCAAGATTTAATCTCACTTACCGATAAATTCAAAGTATTGGCAGGATTACGTTGGTCATGGCAGGAAGCTCAGGCAAAAAATCTTGATTTAACTAAGAGCCCTGTTGCAATTAAAAAAGACGCCAACCGCATCGATCAAGCTTTTACTCCAAAGTTAGGTCTGGTTTTTCAACCGACACAAGACATGTCATTATTTGCCAGTTATTCTAATTCGTTTACCCCAAATACGGGAACAACAGCAGATCTAAAAGTAATAAAACCTTCCATAATCGATCAATACGAGTTGGGAATCAAGAAAGATTTTTGGAGAGGTTTATTGAGCACAAACATTACCTTATACCAAATTGAGAACAGTAATTTAGCTCAAACTGCCGAATTTAAAGCGGACGGATCAGCCAATACCGATACCAGCATAAAGGTCTTGAGCGGATCAACCAAAAGCAAAGGTGTGGAACTGGACATCACCGCTCGCCCTACAGAAGGCCTAAGCATAATGGCTGGCTACAGCTATAACGACATGCGCTACACTAAAACTTCAGGACTTGAAGGAAGCTTTATTGTAGGCGATCGTCTGGCCAGAACACCGGCAAACACGGCTAACTTAAGCTTCTTTTATACCTTGCCTTCAGGAGTATTGAAAGGAATCTCTTTTGGAGCAAATGCAAATTATATCGGACAAAGAGTGGGCGGATGGAACAACCAATATAAAGCGACAGAAGCTAACGGAATTTTCGACAGAGAAATTCCACTGGAAGCTTACACAACCATAGATGTTTCTGCTGGTTACGAATGGGGAAAATTCTCAATATTGTGTAAACTGTCTAACCTTACTAATGAATTGAATTATACCGTTCACGAAAATTACAGTGTAAATCCAATTGCTCCACGTCAAGTAATGACTGCATTAAAATACAAGTTCTAAAAACAATCAGAACATTGTGATTAAAAAACTTTTTCCTGACTTGGAACAACTATCAAAACAGCAAAAAGTTTTTGAATTATAATACCAAAATAGATTATTTTCGCAAACACAAAACAGCAGCTACAATGAACAAAAAAACTTTCCGTAACTTACACAGAGATTTAGGTTACTTCTATATTGGACTTATTGTTTCCTTCGCTTTATCAGGGCTTATGATGAATCACCGAGACTATTGGCATCCTGAAAAATATACTATTGAGACCAAAGCGATCGAAGTAAAACTCCCTGCTGAAGACGAAATTACCGAAAAATATGCTAAAAATTTAGGAAAGGAATTGGGCATCGATGATAAATTCAGACGTCATACGATTAAAAAAGAAAACTTAAAAATCTCTTTTGAAAAACACGATGTCGAAATTGATATCAAAACGGGAAAAGGAGAAATTGTATCATTCTTGAAAACGCCAATCATCAGCCAAACGATGAAATTGCATAAAAGCACTTCGGATTTCTGGATTTATTATTCCGATATTTTTGCCCTGAGTTTAATCATTATTGCACTTACGGGAACTATAATGGTAAAGGCCGGAAAGTTCAGCTTCAAGGAACGCGGCTGGAAACTGGCTTTGGCCGGAATAATATTCCCTTTAATTTTCTTGTTTTTCCTGGCCTAAAAAATCAAAATACTTACTACCTAAAAATCCGTGTTGCCACGGATTTTTTTTTGTTTATGACCCATTTACTATAGCTAGACCTAATATAAGTTTGCCTTGACCGGAATTATTATTTTACTTTAAAAAAAGCGTATTACAATCTACGGCAACTTTTTCGTAACTTTATGACAATCAATACGAAGTGTTTTATTTTTAAGTATCAAACGCATCATAAAAAATAAATCTTTAAACTTAGTAAGCCATGCAAAACTACACCGTAAAAGTAAAATCTGCTGAGCATGTCACCCACGATGTACTTAGAATAGTCCTTGAAAAACCAAAAGATATCGAATTTAAGCCAGGTCAGGCAACCGAAATTTCAATCAATAAAGACGGCTGGAAAGATAAAAAACGTCCTTTCACTTTTACCTCCTTACCCAAAGATGATTTCCTGGAATTTACCATCAAAACCTATCCCAGTCACCAAGGAGTTACCAATGAATTGCTGAAACTCAAAGCTGGTGATGAGCTTATTTTACATGACATTTTCGGAGACATCGGCTATACCGATGAAGGCATTTTTATTGCCGGAGGTGCCGGAGTCACTCCCTTTATTTCGATTTTCAGAAATCTTGAATCCAATAATAAAATTGGAAATAACAAATTGATTTTTGCCAACAAAACCAAGCAAGACATCATTCATGAAGAAGAATTCAGCCGTTTACTTGGTGCAAATTTTATAAATATACTCTCAGACGAAAATCTCAATGGCTATGATCATGGATTTATAACCGAAGATTTTTTGAAATCAAAAATCGACGAGCATACCCATAAATTTTATGTTTGCGGTCCGCCGCCAATGATGGACGCCATCATCAAACAGTTGCACCATATCAATATAACGGACAAAGACATCATCAAAGAAGCCTATTAGCTGCTATTGCCAAACAATGTCTAATTGCAAGATGAAAACGATACGAATAAAAAGAGCTTACGATCCGGCATCTGCTGAAGATGGATTCAGAATATTGGTAGATCGCCTGTGGCCTCGGGGTCTCACAAAGGAAAAAGCGGCCGTCGATTTATGGCTTAAAGAAATCGCGCCCTCTACTGAATTGCGAAAATGGTTCGACCATGATGCCACAAAATGGGAGCAATTCAAATCAAAATATTCAAAGGAACTTTCTGAAAATCCGGCAAACTTGGAAATAATTAGAGATCATCTCAAAAAACAAAGCATTACGCTGCTCTATGCCGCTCGGGATACAGCACACAATGAAGCCATTTTATTGCAAGAAATACTAAACAATTCGATAGCCCAATAAAGTTACTTTAATTCAAAAAAAAATCCCATTCGTCAAGACGAATAGGATTTATGTATTTCAAAAAAGATCTACTCTTTATTTCAATCCGGCCAAACTTTGTTCAATCGTAGCGATTTTAGCCAAAGCATCGGCTTCTTTTTGTCTTTCGTTTGCCAAAACTTTCTCCGGCGCACCATTTACAAATTTCTCGTTAGACAATTTATTTTGAACCGATTTCAGGAAACCTTGCGTATAAACCAGCTCAGCAGTCAATTTTTCAATTTCTGCTGCAACATCAATGTTTCCAATAATTGGGATAAAATATTCATTCGATTTCACACGGAAAGACAAGGCGCCGTCCACTTTATCCGAAACATATTCCAATGAAGTAATGTTTCCTAATTTGGTCACAACCGCATCAAAATAAGTAGAAGCTTTATCGTTATTGATTGCTTTTAACTCAATCGCGTCCTTGAACGGAATATTCTTGTCTTTACGAATCGTTCTGATTCCAGAAATCACTTCGATTGTATTTTCGAAATCTGTTATTAAATCCGCGTTAAATGGTTTCATTTCTGGCCAAGTAGAAACAATCAAAGCTTCTTCCGGGCTTCTTTCGGCCAATAATTGCCAAATTTCCTCAGTCAGGAAGGGCATAAACGGATGCAATAATTTCATATTGTTCTCCAGCATTTCTATCGCTTTGGCAAAAGTCAGGCTGTCAATTGGCTGTTGGTAAGCCGGCTTGATCATTTCAAGGAACCAAGAACAGAAATCGTCCCAAACCAATTTGTAAATTCCCATCAAAGCATCGGAAATTCTGTATTTTTCAAAATTGTCTTCGATTTCCAAAAGTGTTTGTTGCAACTTAGCCTCATACCATTCAATCGCCACTTTTGAAGATTCGGGTTGCGGAATAGCATCCGAAACTTCCCAACCTTTGATTAATTTAAAGGCATTCCAGATTTTGTTGGTAAAGCCTTTTCCTTGGTTACACAATTCCTCATCAAACATAATGTCGTTTCCGGCAGAAGCGCTCAAAAGCAATCCCACACGAACACCATCGGCACCGAATTTATCGATTAAATCTAAAGGATCTGGCGAATTCCCCAATGATTTGGACATCTTGCGTCTTTGTTTGTCACGAACTAGTCCGGTTAAATACACATTCGAAAATGGTTTTTTACCCGTGTATTCATAACCTGCAATGATCATTCTGGCCACCCAGAAAAACAAAATATCCGGACCGGTAACCAAATCATTCGTTGGATAATAATATTTGAAATCCTCATTTTCAGGATCCATAATCCCGCCAAAAACGGACATTGGCCACAGCCAGGAAGAAAACCAGGTATCTAAGGCATCAACATCTTGTTTTAAATCTTTTGTTTCAAGTTTAAAGTTTAAAGTTTTCTGTTGTGCTAACTTCAGTGCTTCTTCTATAGATTCAGCAACTACAAAATCTTCTTTTCCGTCACCGTAGAAATAAGCCGGAATTTGCTGTCCCCACCACAATTGACGCGAAATATTCCAATCGCGGATATTATTTAACCAATGCGCGTAGGTATTATTAAAACGGGCCGGGTGCAATTTGATTTCGCCGTCTTCTAAAACTGCTTTAATAGCCGGTTTTACCAAATCCTCCATTTTCAGGAACCACTGATCTGATAATCTTGGCTCAATAACGGCTTTGGTTCTTTCAGAAGTTCCCACTTTATTCAAATGGATTTCAGTTTTTGCCAAAGCTCCATTTTCTTCTAATTCTTTTGCAATTTCGGTGCGAACCACAAAACGGTCTTTCCCTTGATAATGCAAACCAAAACTATTCAGAGTGGCATCTTCATTGAAAATGTCAACGATTTCCAAATTGTGTTTTTCGCCAAGGGTTTTATCGTTCATATCGTGAGCCGGAGTCACTTTCAAACAACCGGTTCCGAATTCGATATCCACATATTCATCTTCGATAATTGGAATAATTCTGCCGCAAATAGGCACAATCGCTTTTTTGCCTTTCAAATGAGCAAAACGTTCGTCATTCGGGTTGATACAAATCGCGGTATCCCCAAAAATAGTTTCCGGACGCGTTGTAGCTACGGTAAGAAAGTCTTCGCTTCCTTCGATTTTATATTTCAGGAAATATAATTTTCCTTGTTGTTCTTCATAAATAACCTCTTCGTCAGACAAGGTTGTTTTGGCTTCGGGATCCCAGTTTACCATTCGATATCCACGATAAATCAAGCCTTTGTTGTATAAATCGACAAAAGAGCGAATTACCGATGCTGACATATCCGGATCCATCGTAAACTTAGTTCGTTCCCAATCACAGGAAGCGCCCAGTTTTTTTAACTGATCCAAAATAACACCACCATATTTGTCTGTCCATTCCCAGGCATGAGCCAAGAATTCATCACGAGTTAAATCATTTTTATTGATTCCTTCGGCTTTTAATTTGGCAACAACCTTGGCTTCTGTAGCAATCGAAGCATGATCTGTTCCGGGAACCCAGCAAGCATTGAATCCTTTTAAACGCGCTCTTCTGATCAGAACATCTTGAATGGTGTTGTTCAACATGTGCCCCATGTGCAAAACTCCGGTAACATTTGGCGGAGGAATTACGATGGTATAAGGAGTTCTATGGTCTGGCTCCGAATGAAAATAATTGTTTTTCATCCAGTAATCGTACCATTTATCTTCAATAGTCTTGGCGTCAAATTGTGCAGGAATAGTCATTTTATAGTGGATTCGTTTAATCGTTAATTTGGTGTTTTTTTTATCTTTCAATACAATGATTAGCAGTGAAATAAATGCAAAAATAAGCTCTAAATTTTACTTTGGTCTAATTATTGTAATTCATATAGGCAACAAAAGTAAATAATTAAGTAGACTATAAAAAGGGAAATAAAAATTTGTGTACTAATTAAAAGAAAGTATATTTACTTTTATTAAATAAAACTAAAAATGAAAAAAATAGCCACATTATTAGCAATCGTACTCTTTAGCTGTATAGGATTTGCCCAAAAAGGTGCTAAAATTGAATTTAAGGTACAAAATAACACTATCGATTATGGAAAAATAAGCAAAGGCAGTGACAACGGGATTCGGACTTTTGAATTTACCAATACCGGTGACGCTCCATTAATCATCGTTTCGGTGCAATCAACATCAAATTTGACCATCCTTTCCGCACCGAAAGATTCTGTTTTGCCGGGAAAAACTGCCAAAATTGAAATTAAATACAACATGTCGGCTCCCGGACCAATCCGTAAAACAATTACCGTGGAATCCAACGCTATAAATTATGAGGAAGGCCGAATCCCCTTGAAGATTAAAGGGGAAATAATTGCCAATTAAACAATTTAATACACCTAAAAATCGCTTCTTGAATCTTTTTTCAAGAAGCGATTTTTTTTTTTTGCTATAAAACATCAATGAGTTGAAATTTGAATACATAAGTCTTATCATTCCTTTCAATTTCTAATGTTATCCATTTTTCATCCTCAGACCTCAATAACATATTAATTTGTTGCAAAGTATACTTATAAGCCGGGTTTTTATTAACCGAAAGTATTATATCTCCTTTTTGCAAGCCGCTAATTTCCGCTGGTGATTTTTTTCGAATATTTGCAATTTCAAAAACAGGTTTTAAATCAAATTTGTATTTAAATTCTGAAGTGTTAGTATCCTCTTTATCCTCTTTGCCGTTCATGAAAATTTTAGTCGTATTGAGACGCACGGTCTCTTTGACCCACTGCATCCCGGCATGACTAATTTCAATTCCACTTTTATTGTAACTAAAAGGAGTAGAAAATCCTTTGTTCTTTCTTAAATAAATATATCCGTTAGGATAGTCAAAAACAATTAAAAACCTTTTTAGAATTTCACCTCCTACAGAACCCAATCGACCAGAAGCCATGGTCACATGCTTTATGGAGCTGGAATCCGGAAAAGCGGCAATAGGTTTATTAAATTTAAAATCCGCAATTGTAAATGCTGAAATTCGCGCTCTTTTGCCCAATACATCACCGCTGAAGCCTTTGCCTAAGTAGTCTTCGAAATTTTTTTGGGGAACCTTTATCTTATCCGAAATCTTTTGAAAAAGCCATATTGCATCACTGTTTCCGATATCGATCAATAATTTGGCCGCAATAGGGACTGAATCTATCACCATCGTGGTGTTTATATACGGCTTTGCCTTTTCGATAGAAATTGGGCTCTTTACTGTCTTCTTCTCTATTTTTTTTCTGTTTTTTGGAGTGTCTTTATATACAATGAGCTGTTTCTTCGTATAATCAATTGAAACCAGATTATGTTTCAAAAAGGAATAACCGATAATTCCATTTACGGGAATCCCTACATGAGATGATAAATTAAAACTGGGATCCAAAATAATATACAACAGATGCTGCTTTGATTCCATTCCGTTAACTTCGATCAGGTTCCCTTCAGATTTTAAACCTTCGACCGCATCTTCACTCCCCAAACCGCGCAGGCTTATTTTTTCAGTATTTTTAAGACTCACCTCGCTTTTATCTTCTAAACTGAATAAAATAGTTTCCTGCACACCTGAATCCAACAAAACCGTAAGTTGGGTACCGTTGACTTTTATAGGAATAAAAATTAAATTATTGATCAATTGAAAAGGGATCTTAACTTTATCAATTCCGTTTTTAAATTGAAATTCATCTTGAGCCGAAGCAGGCCAGACGACAAGAAAGGCAAAGAAAAGCAAGATCAATTTTCTCATATAAAATCGTTTTTTATAAAATTACTAAAATTCCTTCTTTATAATACACAATCAACAATAAATATCCTTTTTGACGGCATTAATTTCGAAAAAAAGTCGCAAATTTGCATATCAAATATTTTATAATCATGCCAAAAATATCCAATAAAGGCAAACAAATGCCTGAGTCTCCTATCCGTAAATTAGTTCCTTATTCGGAAATTGCCAAGAAAAAAGGACATAAAGTATACCACTTAAACATTGGCCAACCCGATATAAAAACGCCGGAAGTAGCCATGAATGCTGTAAAGAATTTCGACATTAAAGTATTAGAATACAGTCATTCAGCGGGTTTTGAAAGCTATAGAACTAAACTATCCCAGTTCTATAAAAATCAGGGATTACCAATCAATGTTGAAGACATTATCATCACAACAGGTGGATCTGAAGCCTTGCTTTTTGCTATGGGAAGCACCATGGATCAAGGTGATGAGATCATTATTCCGGAACCATTTTATGCTAATTACAATGGCTTTTCGACCGCTTCCGGTGTAAAAGTAGTACCTGTTATTTCTACCATTGACACGGGTTTTGCCTTACCTCCAATAGCCGATTTTGAAAAACTAATTACTCCAAAAACCAAAGCAATCCTTATTTGTAATCCAGGAAACCCAACGGGTTATTTGTATTCTAAAGAAGAAATGATGCAATTGGCTGATTTGGTGAAAAAACACGATTTGTTTTTGATTGCTGATGAAGTATACAGAGAATTCACCTATGATGGCGACATTCATTATTCAGTAATGAATATCCCGGGACTTGAAGAAAATGCCATCATGATTGATTCTGTTTCTAAAAGATACAGTATGTGCGGTGCCAGAATTGGTTGTATTGTTTCAAAAAACAAAGAACTTATGGCCACTGCAATGAAATTTGCGCAAGCAAGATTGAGTCCGCCTACATTTGCACAAATAGCAAGCGAGGCCGCTCTTGACACTCCTCAAAGCTATTTTGACGAAGTAATCACCGAATATAAAGATCGCAGAGATACACTTATAGCTGAACTAAACAAGATTGAAGGCGTAAAAGTGGCTACACCAAAAGGTGCTTTTTACTGTATTGCTGAACTCCCGGTAGAAAATGCTGATGATTTTGCTCAATGGCTTTTGGAAAGTTACGATTACAACGGTGAAACCGTTATGGTAGCTCCGGCAGCTGGTTTCTATTCTACCCCAGGCGCAGGTTTGAACCAGGTGCGAATTGCTTATGTATTAAAAAAGGAAGATCTTATCAGTGCGGTTCATATTTTGAAAGAAGCTATTGTTGCTTATAATTCGAAATAATTTACATTAGAAACAAAGTTGTCCATCTAAAAAAAAACTGTTCCTCAAAAATGAAGCTTTTCAATTGAGAAAGCAATAATTAAATACTTATAACAAAGGCAATAACAATTCTAACGTTATTGCCTTTGTTCTTTTTGATAAAATTCCCCGTTTAAACCGCAGCAAAAAGAGATCAATTAATTATTAAAAGCGATAGAAATTCTTTGGTTTTTATTAATTATCTTTACCGCTTAAATTATTCTACCCACTATAATAGTAACTTTTAATGATAAATAGAGAAGAATCACATGACGAAATAGGAGACAATCATATTGGTTCATGCGCACAAAATCCATTAAGAAAAGACGCTTTTGATCTTTCAGACGATGAAAAAATAGAAAGTATAAAAAAGGATGTCAAAAATATTCTGCTTACCCTTGGTATGGATTTGACAGACGACAGCATGAAAGGAACCCCTAATCGTGTTGCTAAAATGTTTGTAAAGGAAATTTTTGGCGGTCTAAATCCGGATCGAAAACCAAAAGCATCCACATTTGATAATAATTACAAATACGGCGAAATGTTAGTTGAAAAGAACATTATCGTCTATTCTACTTGCGAGCATCATTTATTACCAATTATAGGAAGAGCTCATGTGGCTTATATTTCTAACGGAACTGTGATTGGACTTTCTAAAATGAATCGAATTGTTGAGTATTACTCCAAAAGACCTCAGGTACAAGAGCGATTGACAATGCAAATTGTTCAAGAATTGCAAAATGCTTTAGGAACCCAAGATGTTGCCTGCGTTATTGATGCAAAACACCTTTGTGTCAATTCAAGAGGAATCAGCGATATTGAAAGCAGCACGGTTACCTCTGAATTTGGCGGTAAATTTAAAGAAGCCCAAGCCCGAAGAGAATTTTTAGATTATATCAAATTAGAAACAAAATTCTAACCCCTCCCAACCCCAAAGCAGAATTCATTAGAAATAAATAGATAAATAATGCCTCTATACAATAATCAGACTCTAAAAATATACAATTCACTCTCGGGAGAGAAAGAAACATTTGTACCTATCCACGAAGGAAATATTGGTATGTATGTTTGTGGCCCTACGGTTTACAGCAATGTACATCTTGGTAACGTGAGAACTTTCATGTCCTTTGATGTTATTTTTAGGTATTTATTGCATTTAGGATACAAAGTGCGCTATGTTCGAAACATTACTGATGTAGGTCATATTGTGGATGATGTTGACGAAGGTGAGGATAAAATTGCCAAAAAAGCACGTTTAGAGCAGCTCGAACCAATGGAAGTGGTGCAACGCTATACCGTTGATTTTCACGAAATCCTGAAAGCATTTAACTTTTTACCTCCCAGTATCGAGCCTACAGCTACAGGTCACATTATTGAACAAATTGAGATCATCAAAAAAATTATTGACAAAGGCATTGGTTACGAAGCCAATGGTTCCGTCTATTTTGATGTGGTAAAATTCAACGAAACCAATCATTATGGCAGGTTGAGCGGCCGAAATATTGAAGACATGCTTGCCAATACCAGAGATCTTGACGGGCAGTCTGACAAAAGAAATCCACAGGATTTTGCCCTTTGGAAAAAAGCTGAACCGCAACACATCATGCGTTGGCCATCACCTTGGAGCGATGGATTCCCAGGTTGGCATTTAGAATGTACAGCCATGAGCACGAAATACCTTGGCAATCATTTTGATATTCACGGTGGAGGAATGGACTTAAAATTCCCACATCATGAATGTGAAATTGCCCAAAATGAAGCCTGTACAGGACAAACTCCGGTAAATTACTGGATGCATGCCAATATGCTTACCTTAAACGGTAAAAAAATGGCAAAATCTACCGGAAATAATATCCTTCCAAGAGAGATTTTGACCGGTGAAAACACGATTTTAAGCAAAGCATTCTCAGCATCTGTAGCCCGATTCTTTATGCTTCAGGCACATTACAGAAGCATCCTCGATTTTTCGGATGATGCCATTGTAGCAGCCGAAAAAGGATACAAAAGATTGATGGAAGCCATGGATGTATTGAAACAAATCAATCCAAGTGCTAAAAGTTCCCTTGACATTGCCAGCTGGAAACAAGCTTGTTATGACGCGATGAATGACGACTTCAACTCCCCTATTTTAATTGCTCAATTATTCGAGGGCGTTCGGTTTGTCAATCTATTAAATGACGGCAAAGAAAGTCTGAATGCGACTGATTTAGAAATATTCGCAGCAGCAATGCATGCATTTGTATTTGATGTATTGGGATTAGAAGATGAAAAGCTTGCCGACAATAGTAATGATAAACTGGAAGGGACTATAAATATGCTTATCGGAATGCGAAATCAAGCGAGAGCCGATAAGAATTTTGCGCTTTCTGACCAAATCAGAGATCAATTGATTGCTTTAGGCATCCAATTGAAAGATGGTAAAGAAGGAACTTCATTTAGTCTCTAAACAAAATGCAATAACAAAGTGGAAAATCCATATTGAAAATGTTTTCAAAAATTCTCATATATCCATTTCTATTACTGGTTCGATTTTATCAGGTCGCCATATCGCCCTTTACTCCTGCTGCCTGTCGATTTGAACCAACATGCTCTTCTTATATGATGGAAGCTTTACAGGTACACGGCTTGTTTTACGGGGGCTTTCTAGGAATAAAAAGAATTCTTGGCTGCCATCCATGGGGAAAAAGGGGCTACGACCCGGTTCCAAAAAAACAATGTTCTCACAAACATTAACCTTTTATTAGTACGGATTTTACACGGAATCTCTATTTTTACAAACTATAAAAAAAAATAAATGACACAGCCTTTACATATAATTTGGAATCCATCAGAAGGTATTGATTTAGGTTTTTTCATGATCAGGTATTACAGCTTAATGTTTGTAATTGCCTTTGGATTAGGCTGGTATATTATGAAAAAAATATACGAACGCGAGGGCGAATCCATCGAAAAACTAGACTCCTTATTCATTTGGACCGTTCTTGCTACCCTAATTGGCGCACGTCTTGGGCATGTGTTTTTTTATGATTGGGAATACTATAGGAATCATTTGCTGGAAATATTTTTACCTATCAGAGAAAATCCAAACGCAGTCCTTTTTGACCTAATTATAGGATGGGAATTTACCGGATTCCAAGGATTAGCGAGTCATGGAGCAGCAATTTCTATCATAATTGCTATGTACTATTACAGTAAAAAAGTACTGCAAAGACCCCTATTATGGATTTTAGACCGAGTAGTAATCCCTGTAGCTAGTGGAGCCATCTTTGTAAGACTTGGTAATTTTTTCAATTCAGAAATAGTAGGAAAAGAAACTAATTCTCCTTTTGGAATTAAATTTATTCACGATCATTTTAGCCCTAGGGACGCTGTAAATGCAACACAAATCCAAAACCCAAAAGAAGCTTATACTGCCATTGCCACAGACCCTCAGTTCGCTAGTTTACTGGAACAGGTACCGGCAAAACATCCGGCTCAATTGTACGAAGCCTTTTGTTATATTTTTGTTTTCGCAATATTGTTTTTCCTATATTGGAAAACAGATGTAAGAAAGAAATCAGGATATTTGTTTGGACTTTTTCTAGTATTACTGTTTTCAGTACGTATTGTAGTGGAGTCCGTCAAAGAAAGCCAAGGCGGATTTGAAAGCGCTTTAGGACTACTTTCTACCGGACAATGGCTAAGCATCCCTTTTATAATAATTGGCCTTTATTTTATCATTACAGCTGAAAAGCCCGTTGAAATTTAATTAAGTTTCTCAAATAACATATAAAAATAAAAAAGCTTCCGAAAATGCGGAAGCTTTTTTTATTTTACCGTTTTAAAGCAAAATGAGACTTAAATTCTTTTCGAATATTTTGTTCCGTATAATGAATAACAAACCAATAATCATCGGCAGGCAAAGCTCTACCGTTATAAGTACCGTTCCAACCGTTACCATTAGGTCTAATTTCTTTTAGCAGCTTACCATAACGATCAAAAATATGGATTTTAGAACTCAAGTCATTCTGCAATTCAAAAACATTCCAGGTATCGTTATAATTGTCTCCATTTGGAGTGAAAAATTTAGGATAATCAATAACATGAATATCATTCACTGTAACAGCCAAACTACAACCGTATCTATCCTTAACGGTAATAGAATGTACACCATAGGAAACCGACTCAAAACTTGCCTTATCCTGAAAAGGCCCCTCATCCAGCTGGTATAAATAATCCCCTGCTGGTGTCACAGAAACAGCTATTATTTGGTTATTTGCAAAAGCCTCAGAAACCGTCCAATCTACAGCTGTAATAGTGACTAATGGATTTACATCAACATTTATCGTTTTTGAAACAGCACATTGTCCTAGATCAGGAGTAAAATCATAGGTTCCACTTGTTGTGTTATCTATAACAGCCGGTGACCAAGATCCGCTAATTCCATTTGGAGACTGAGTTTCTAAATCAGGAGGTATTGTACCATAGCAAATATACAAATCAGTAAAATCAGGTACTAAAAAATCTCCAATAATTATATCCATCGTTTGTGATACAGCACATGGATAAGCCACAGGATCTGGGGTAAAAGTATGTCTTACAGTGCCCGGCACACTAGAATCTATCGTTGATGGAAACCAAGTACCTGTAATTCCATTATTAGAAGTGGATGCTAATGAAGGAACAGTTCCTCCCTCACATATAGGTCCAACGGGAGTAAAAGTAGGCGTCGTTGTTGTTAAACATGGAACTCTACAAGTAATTACAGAACGATCACAAGGATAGGTTGTATGTGCCACAGTTAAAGTAACAGATTGTCCCGGCGAAAGTCCTAATACTTGTAAAGTAGTAGGTCCGGTAGTTCCTGTAACTGCAGCTCCACCATCAATTGAATAACTGTAGCTGTATTGATTAGGCAAGCCGACAGTATTTGTCCAATCAAAAAGAACAGAAGAATATTTATCAGCTATCGCAATTTGACTAGGATCACATCTCAAACTTAAAATTGAAGAGCCATTATCTGCAACTACGATAACATCTATCTTTGAACGGGGACTTTCAATACCCGCTGCTGTTTCACTGACATAATACGATAGCGTCCCAACCACAGCTGTAGATGGTATTGGCGCAGTTGAAGAGGCTGTACCGCCTGTAGCATTTGTTCCATACCAATTTAAAACTGCTCCCGCAGAAGGAGTCGCTGTTAATGGTACAGCTGCACTTCCTTGACAATAATACACTGGAGAACTTACTATCGGGGCTAAGACGGATTTCTCCGAACTTAGCTTTAAAAAACCAATCTTCAGATCCATATTAGTCACATTGGCGTAAGCAAAAAAGCAGGAACTGGTGCAACATACAAAAACAAATAATAGTAAATTCTTTCTCATAGTTCTAATTTTTAAAATAGATTAAGAAACAGGAATTATATTCTATTGTTTAGTAAATATATAAAATTTGAGCCTTTTAAAAGAGAAAATTTACATAATTAAAAACCGTAAAAGACTTATAAAAAACACTTTAACTCTAATAAACACAAAATTACAATCGATACTTAAGGCCAAGTTCAAAATTAAGAACACTGTAGCCACTATTGGTTTCTTGTAGTCCTGCATTAGAAATATGGTTATAATTAGGACCAAATTCAAAACTAAAATGAGAATAGTTTATCGCAATTCCCATTGACAAAACACTTGAAAAGGCAAAACCTTTAGAGAGTCTTTCAGTCTCTGTGTCCGTAATCATTGGACCAGTACTGACTAAAACAAAAACATCATATCTTTCAGAAATGCTTTTTTTAATAACGAAGCCTACATTAAACACATAATCGGTAATTGATTTTAAGTTCCCAAATTCTTCCCGTTTTTGAATATAGTCCGGTAGATCTTCACTAACATAGTTAAGATTCAAAAGCTTATGTTTTACAAAATTTAACTGAGGCTGTATGAATAATTCGTATCTAAAATGTTTTGACTCTTTTATTACACCAGAAATCCGAAGCTTGAAGCAATGGCTATTATAAAAATAATCCTCCTTATTGATATTTCTCCCAAAACCATAAAAAACCCCAACAGAAAAATCTCGTCTCTTTTCTTGCGCATAGAAAGTCATAGAAAACAAAAGAAAGACTAAAGTGAACATTTTCGCTTTCATGATCTGATTTTATAATTAGAATAAAAACATACAAATCAAATACTTACCCTAAAATTAATCAATTATCACATCATTAATATCAAAAAAAAGCATAAAAAAAAAGCCTAACTCTCGTTAGGCCTTTTCTAAAAATATTTTAAATCTGTTGATTAAGCTTCTAGATGATGTTTTTCAATTAAGTCTTTATCAACACTAGAAATCGTATCTACCAATACTGGTGTAGCAATAAACAAAGATGAATATGTACCTACAAGAATACCTATCAACATTGCAAAGATAAACCCTCTGATTGATTCACCTCCAAAAAGAAACATAATCAATAATACTGCAACCATTGTTAAAGACGTATTGATCGTTCTTGACATAGTCGTATTAATAGATTTATTAACTATCTCATAAAAAGAACCTTTGATTTTTCCATCAAGAAATTCACGAACCCTGTCAAATACAATTACGGTATCATTCATAGAATAACCAATTACGGTAAGAATAGCCGCAATGAAGTGCTGATCAATCTCCATTCCGAAAGGCATAAATTTATAGCATAATGAATAAATTCCTAAAACGAAAATAACATCGTGAGCAATAGCTGCAATTGCACCTAAACTATACTGCCATCTTCTAAAACTGATCATCAAATACAAAAACACAATTGCCATAGATCCAAGAACCGCCCAATAGGCATTGGTTTTAATATCCTCTGCAACGGTAGGTCCTACTTTAGAAGCCTGTAAAATACCTAATTTTTTTCCATCATAAGCATTTACAAATTTTTCGTAAGTAAGTCCCGCAGAATAATGTTGTTTCAAATTATCATACAATAATTTATTTACTTCTTCATCAGCTTCACTTCCGTGTTCTTGTACTTTATACTTGGTTGTAATTTTTAATTGATCATCGCTTCCAAATACTTTTGCTTCAGCACTACCAAAAACTTTAACCAACTCTTCTTTTACTACTTCAGCTTGTACCGGTTTTTCAAAACGCACTTGGAAAGTTCTACCTCCAACAAAATCTACCCCTTGATCCAATCCATTTGTAGAAAGAGAAACGATACTCACCACCACAACAACGGCAGAGAAACCATAAGCCCATTTTTTATACTTCAAGAAATCCAAATGGAAGTTTGTAAAGAAATTTTTAGAGAAATTAGTTACAAATGATAAATCATTCTTTCCTGCAATATTTCTATCGATAAAAATTCTAGCAATAAAAATAGAGGTAAACAATGAAGTAACAATACCAATCAATAATGTAGTAGCAAAACCTTTAATTGGTCCTGAACCAAAAATAAACAATACCGCTCCAGTCAAAATATGCGTTACGTTCGCATCAACAATAGAACGCATAGCTCCAGTCCAACTGTAAGAAGAAACCACAGCTTCGCTCAATGACTTGCCGTCACGCAATTCTTCTTTGGCTCTTTCATAAATAATGATATTCGCATCTACCGCAGTACCCATAGTTAATACGATACCGGCAATACCCGGCAATGTAAGAACCGCTCCTAAACTGGCTAAAATTCCAAACAAGAACAGTAAGTTAACCGCTAAAGCGATATTAGCATACCAACCCGCTTTTCCATAATATACCATCATCCATAGCGATACTAAGAGCAATCCAACTAATGCAGAGTTAGTACCATTATCAATAGCTTCTTGACCTAAGGATGGCCCTACTACTTCTGATTGAACAATATCAGCGGCTGCTGGTAATTTACCTGCTCTTAAAACGTTAGCTAAATCTTTCGTTTCTGTTACATCAAAAGAACCTGAAATTTCAGATCTTCCTCCAGAGATAGGTCCGCTGGAAACGCCTGGTGCAGAATATACCACGTTATCCAAAACGATAGCAATATTACTTTTTTGAGTATAGGCTTTGGCTGTTAATTCTTCCCAAGCTTTAGCACCTTGTCCATTCATTTGCATAGAAACCGAAGGCTTTCCAAATTGATCGAATGAATCGTGAGCATCAGTAACAACTCCACCACTCATAGCGGCTACGTTATCTCTATTTCCTTTTAAAGCATATAATTCAACAGCATCAACATCTTTATCTTTAGCATCTTTGATTGTTGTCAATTTACCCCAAACAAATTTAGCATAACGCTGATCAGCTGCTAATAAAATTTTGATATCCGCTCTTTTCAAATAACCATTTACAACGGCTGTATCTTTTGGTGAGAAAAGACCTAGAACCGGACCACCACCTTGAGCAATAATTTTATCGAACAAAGGATTGTTTCCTTTTTTAGCAACAGCAGAATCTTTACCATCAGCCAATAAAGCACTCAAAGAATCTTTTACAACTTCTTTAGTCTCTACTTTATTAATTTCAGTTTTTTTCAATGACTCGTTAGCGGCCATTAAGAAATTACCAATTTCTTCAATTTTATAGGTTTCCCAAAACTCTAATTGAGCAGTACTTTGCAATAATTTCTTGATTCTGTCTACATCTTTAGCCCCAGGAAGCTCCACAAGAATTTGTCCAGACGCCCCTAATTTTTGAATATTGGGTTGAGTTACACCAAATTTATCGATACGTTTTCTCAATACTCCGAAAGCACTTTCTACTGATTCATCAACTTTTCTTTTGATTACTTTTTTAACCTGTGCGTCTGTCATTTGAAAATCTACACCACCTTCACCTTGTAAACTTCTGTTAGCAAAGATATCTGGAGAAGCTAATTTTACTGTTCCTTTGGAATTGGCATCAAAAGCATCAAAAAACTTATCTAAATAAGGCTTATTTCCTTGTTTATCAGCAGTAGCGTCAGCCAAAGACTTATTGAAAACAGGGTTTTTAGAATTATTGGATAATCCTTTCAAGATGTCTTTAACAGAGATTTGAAGTATCACGTTAATACCTCCTTCTAAGTCAAGACCTTTGTTGATTTGCTTATCAGTAACTTCATTAAAAGTAAAATCTGTAAATCCAAGATTGAATACTTTTTCCTTACTGATAGAATCTAAATACTTCAATTCTTTATCAGGGTTTCCAGCTGCAAAAGTTTTTGCATCGCTTTTTACTTTATCTGCGACAAAAGTGAATGAAAGTTGGTAAATACTCACCAACGCAAATAGAATTGCGAAAAATTTAATAAGTCCTTTATTCTGCATTATTACTAAAAATTAATTATTTTATATTTATTTATTTTTGTTTTAGTCTTTCTAAGATTTACCCTAATACATTCTTAACCATACAATTAGAAAAACCAAGAATTATATTATTTTTTTAAACCGAGCAAATATATAATTAACGACAAGATTAACCAATTTATTTATTAATTAATCTCAAAAAAAAGACTGCAAAAGTGCAGTCTTCTCTATTATATAACTAAATTATTAAGCTAAAATTGATTTCAAAGCGTCATTCATTTGTCTAACAGCATCGGCGCTTTTAGCAAATAAAGCTTTTTCATTGTCATTCAACTCGATATCAAGAATTTCTTCAACCCCATTTTTACCAATAATGCAAGGCACGCCAATACAAATATCATTTTGCCCGTATTCTCCTTCGACAAAAACAGAACAAGCAATCATTTTCTTTTGATCATTCAAGATACTATCTACCAGGTAAGCAACTGAAGCTCCCGGAGCATACCAAGCTGAAGTTCCCAAAAGCCCTGTCAATGTAGCTCCTCCTACCATAGTATCAGCAGCTACTTTCTGCAAAGCTTCCTCAGAAAGAAACTGAGAAACCGGGATACCATTATAAGATGCCAAACGAGTCAACGGAATCATCGTAGTATCACCATGACCCCCTATTACCATAGCCGAAATATCATTAGCCGGTTTATCTAAAGCCATAGACAAATAAGTTCTAAAACGAGAACTATCAAGTGCTCCGCCCATACCTATAATCCTGTTCTTTGGCAATCCTGTAGCTTTTAAGGCTAAATAAGTCATCGTATCCATTGGGTTAGAAACCACTACAATAATTGCATCAGGCGAATATACCAATACATTTTCGACAACCGTTTTGACTATCCCAGCATTAATCCCAATTAATTCTTCGCGCGTCATTCCTGGTTTTCTTGGAATACCTGAAGTAATAACCACTACATTACTATTTGCCGTTTTAGAATAATCATTGGTAACACCGGATACCTTGGTATTAAAACCCGTATTAGTAGCACATTGCATGATATCCAAAGCCTTACCTTCGGCAAAACCTTCTTTTATATCCAATAATACTACTTCACTCGCAATTCCTCTATAAGAAATCACATCGGCACAAGTGGCTCCAACATTACCTGCTCCTACAATGGTAACTTTCATATTTTATACTTTATTGGTTATTAGTTAAATTATTTCTTCGATAAATCGACAATTCGTTTAATCGTTTACGTAAATATAAACAATTAAACGAATTGACAATTAAACTTTTTTATTAAGCATCAATATTTGCATAAACTGCATTTTTCTCGATAAATTCCCTTCTTGGAGGAACCTCATCCCCCATTAGCATAGAGAAAACACGATCGGCTTCTGCCAAACTATCAATATTAACCTGACGCAATGTTCTGAAATTAGGATCCATTGTTGTTTCCCATAATTGCTCTGCATTCATCTCTCCAAGACCTTTATAACGCTGGATGGCTGCGCTTCCTCCCATTCTTTCATTGGCTTGGTCGCGTTGTACATCATTCCAAGCGTATTCTTTCTTATTTCCTTTTTTAACCAAATATAAAGGAGGTGCTGCTATATATACATATCCTTGCTCAATTAATTCTCTCATGAAACGAAAAAAGAACGTTAAGATCAAAGTAGCAATGTGGCTACCGTCGACATCGGCATCACACATAATGATTACTTTATGGTATCGCAATTTTTCAAGATTAAGAGCTTTACTATCCTCAGCAGTTCCGATTGTTACCCCTAAAGCTGTAAAAATATTACGAATCTCCTCGTTTTCGAATACCTTGTGATGCATTGCTTTTTCTACGTTCAAAATCTTACCACGCAATGGCATAATAGCCTGAAAGGCACGATCACGACCTTGTTTGGCCGTTCCACCTGCCGAATCTCCCTCGACAAGGTACACCTCACATTTTGCCGGATCTTGTTCAGAACAATCAGACAGTTTTCCTGGCAATCCGCCTCCACCCATTACGGTTTTGCGTTGTACCATTTCACGTGCTTTCTTGGCAGCGTGACGAGCCTGAGCTGCCAGAATTACTTTTTGAACAATGATACGGGCATCATTTGGATTTTCTTCCAAATAATTTTCAATCATCTCACTTACTGCCTGACTTACCGGCGACACCACCTCCCTGTTTCCAAGCTTAGTCTTAGTTTGCCCTTCAAATTGCGGCTCTTGCACTTTTACAGAAATAATTGCCGTCAATCCTTCACGGAAATCATCACCTGCAATATCAAATTTCAATTTATCCAACATTCCCGAAGCATCCGCATATTTCTTTAACGATCTTGTAAGACCCGTTCTAAAACCTTGCAGGTGCGTTCCCCCTTCGTGTGTATTGATATTATTCACATAAGAAAAAATATTCTCCGTATAACTGGTGTTGTAAATTAACGCAACCTCCACCGGAATTTCTCCTTTTTCGTGATCCATAGAAATCACATGAGCAATAATTGGCTCACGGTTTCCATCTAAGTAACGGATGTATTCTTTTAAACCTTCATCTGAATGAAAGACCTCAGAAACAAATTTACCGTCTTTATCTAATTCTCTTTTATCCGTAAAAGTGATCGTAATCCCTTTATTCAAAAAAGACAATTCACGCATACGTGCCGACAAAGTATCGTATGAAAACTCAGTAGTTTGAGTAAAAATAGTTGGATCCGGAAAAAAAGTTACAATAGTACCTCTCTTTTCAGTCTCGCCAATTTGTTTTACCGGATACATTGCTTTTCCTCTTTCATATTCCTGCTGGTATATTTTACCGTCACTGCTGTGAATAGTTGCAGTAAGATGAGTAGACAATGCGTTTACTACCGAAACCCCAACACCGTGCAAACCTCCAGAAACCTTGTAAGAATCCTTGTCAAATTTACCTCCGGCACCAATTTTAGTCATTACAACCTCAAGAGCAGAAACACCTTCTTTTTTATGAATCCCAACCGGAATACCACGTCCATTATCCTCTACAGAAACGGAACCATCTTCATTGATACAAACACCAATAGTGTCGCAATGTCCTCCCATTGCCTCATCAATAGAGTTATCGACTACTTCATAAACTAAATGATGCAGTCCTCGAACACCTACATCTCCAATATACATCGATGGACGCATTCTAACGTGCTCCATTCCTTCTAATGCCTGAATACTATCCGCTGAATAATTGTCCTTCTTGATTTCTTCGCTCATATGTTTTATTCTAATAATATAATTGTCTCTAACACGCAAATATATAAAAACGTAAACTATATAACCGTTAAAATCCCTTTTTAAGCCGTTAAGTTATTAACATATTGTTGATTTAAGGCATAAAAAAAACACCCTCAAAACCGAGAGCGTTGTTCTTAACTGATAAAAAAAAATATTCTAAACTATATCATGAAAGTTTTCGCCATTTCAACATCCGCTTTTAGGTGAGCGGCATTTGCCCTTCCGCTTGGATCTTGATTTTCCTGCCACTTCGGAATCCACTTTCTAACCGTTTGAGCAGCACTGATTTGCGGATAGTGTTTGTTAAATATGGATCTGTAAAAATAAGCTTCTTTGGTCGTTGGGGTATTGTATTGAAATTCGGCTGCAGCTCCGGCTAATTGCTCATCAGTAACCTGAGAAGAACAACAGTCGATCAACTGGTCAATCCAATTGTAACCTACACCGTCAGAAAATTGCTCTTTCTGCCTCCACAAAACGTCTTGTGGTAAATAAGGATCTTCTGGAGTATCGAATGCTTTTCTCAATATATATTTTTCTTTTCCTTCATAGGTTTTAGGCATTTTCTCTTCCGCTTTGATACAAATAGCCATTTCCAGAAAAGCTTTGTCTAAAAACGGCACTCTGGCCTCTAATCCGTGCGCCATGGTCGACTTATCTGCTCTTAACAAATCGGCGGTGAATAATTTCTGTACCCTTTCAATGGTTTCTTTCTGAAACTCTTCGGCAGAGGGCGCATTTCTAAAATAAAGATATCCTCCAAAAATCTCATCGGCACCTTCGCCCGAAAGCACCACTTTGATTCCTAAATCGCTTATTGCTTTCGATAAGAAATACATTGGAGTACTCGCCCGTATTGAAGTCACATCATAGGTTTCCAGATGCCAAATCAGTTTATCCAGAATCTTGATTCCTTGTTCTATTGTAAAATGAACTTCATGATGTTCCGTTCCTAAAAACTCAGCCACTTGTCTTGCCGCCAAAGCATCCGGAGTATTTGCATCCAATCCTATCGAAAAAGAATGCAGCGTTTTCCCTTGCTCCTTCAACAATCTTGAAGCGATAGACGAGATCAATGAGGAGCCTAATCCTCCCGAAAGCAACACCCCAATAGGCACATCACTCATCAAGCGCTTACGCGTAGCCTCCGTTAGAGTTGTTCTGATTAATTCGAGATCTAAATCCTGATCGGCTTTTAGATAATCTTCGTATTGTGGTCTGTAATATTTCACAAAAGCTGTTTTTTGGGTATAATAATACCCCGGCGGAAAAGTAGAAAATGTTTTACATTGATCAGCTATAGCTTTCATTTCCGAAGAAAAATAAATCTTCCCTCGGGCATCTAGTCCATAATACAACGGCTTAACTCCAAGCGGATCTCTCGCTGCGATAAAATCATCTCCGTCAATGACAACAAAGGCAAAAACCCCATCCAGCATATCGCAGAAATCATAACCAAACTCTTCATACAAATGAACAATTACTTCCGAATCCGAATGGGTTCTAAAAGTATGCGCTTTCAAAATACCATCTCTCAATTGCTGATGGTTGTAAATTTCACCATTGTGAACCATATAAGCCGATCTAGTCCCTTGAATAGGTTGCTTCCCCGAATGCAAATCAATAATAGACAGGCGTTCGTGACTTAGAATATGCCCTTTGTCAGTAACATGAAAATCACTTTCATCCGGACCACGATGCGACATCCTTTTTGAAAGCTCTTTTACTAATTCCTCATCTTTTCCTTTTCCTATAACGGCTAATATTCCACACATAACAGTATTTTTTTACAGTTCCCCATCAATTTTATCAAAACAAATTTGCATCAATACTTGAATTTACAAAACACAAACTTCCATTTTAATTACAAAAAACAACCAAAACGCATTATTTACATAAAAAATGTAATACACAAACCTTAAATCCTCACCAGAAGAAGTAAAACTCCAAGCTTAAAACAGCAATCGTCTATACTTAAAGCCTATAACTTCTTTAACAACTGATTCCTAAACAAAAAACGCGCTCAAAATGAGCGCGTTTTTTTAACTAAAATTCAAAATATAAAGATTAAAATCTCAATCTGATTTATGCTTTGGCGTAGGCATCATCATGCACGTTTGTCACTGCTCTTCCTGATGGATCATTCATGTTTTTGAATGCTTCATCCCATTCTAAAGCAATTTTAGTACTACAAGCTACACTTGCTTCCTGTGGCACACATAAAGCCGCCGCATCGCTAGGGAAATGCTCAGCAAAAATAGAACGATAGTAATATTCTTCTTTAGATGTTGGCGTTTGCAATGGGAATTTATATTTCGCATTGGCCAATTGTTCGTCAGAAACTTCTTTAGCCACCACTTCTTTTAGAGTATCAATCCAACTGTACCCAACACCATCAGAAAATTGCTCTTTTTGTCTCCAAGCAACACTTTCCGGCAGCATATCTTCAAAAGCTTTACGAACGACCCATTTCTCCATTTTGCGTTCGCTAGTAATCATTTTATCTTTTGGATTCACCCTCATCGCCACATCCATGAATTCTTTGTCCAAAAACGGAACACGCCCTTCAATACCCCAAGCCGCTAAACTTTTATTGGCACGCAAACAATCATACATGTGCAGTTTACTCAACTTACGTACGGTTTCCTCATGGAATTCCTGTGCATTTGGCGCTTTATGGAAATACAAATAGCCTCCAAATAATTCATCGGCACCTTCACCTGACAATACCATTTTAATTCCCATTGACTTAATCACTCTCGCCATCAACCACATAGGAGTCGAAGCACGAACAGTAGTCACGTCATAGGTTTCTAAGTTGTAGATTACATCTTTCACTGCATCCAGACCTTCTTGGATCGTGAATTTAATTTCATGGTGAATCGTACCAATATGATCTGCAACTTTACGAGCGGCAGCTAAATCCGGCGAACCTTCTAATCCTACTGAAAACGAATGCAGTTGCGGATACCAGGCATCTGTAGTATCATCTGATTCAATGCGTTTTTGGGCGTATTTTTTGGCCACAGCCGAAGTAATAGAAGAATCTAAACCTCCTGAAAGCAATACTCCATAAGGCACATCACTCATCAATTGTCTATGAACAGCCGCTTCCAGCGCCACTTTGATATCTGAAATACTGGTTTCGTTATCTTTTACCGCATCATATTCTGTCCATTCTCTTTTGTACCATTGCACAAACTCTCCGTCTTTACTGCTCATATAATGTCCCGGAGGGAACAATTGAATTTTAGTACAATAGCCTTCAAGCGCTTTCAATTCTGAAGCCACATAAAAAGTTCCATGTTGATCCCAACCAATGTACAATGGAATAATCCCCATGTGGTCACGTGCCACAAAATACTCGTCTTTATCTACATCATAAATTGCAAATCCGAAGATTCCATTCATTTCGTCTATAAAATGAGGTCCTTTTTCTTTATAAAGTGCCAAAATAACCTCGCAATCACTTTCTGTTTGAAAGTTATATTTTCCTTCAAATTGCTTGCGCAACTCTCTGTGGTTGTATATTTCGCCATTAGCAGCCAAAACTAATTTTCCGTCTTCACTCAACAAAGGCTGTTTTCCCGAAGCCGGATCAACAATAGCCAATCGCTCATGAGATAAAATGGCTTTATGATTGCTGAAAATCCCACTCCAATCCGGTCCGCGATGACGAATAATTTTAGACATTTCTAATACTTGCGGTCTTAAAACTTCCGCTTTTTGTTTTAAATCAAAGGCACATACTATTCCGCACATAACTATATATTTTAAATATTTTATTTAATTTGATAAGGCAAAGGTGCGCTATCAGTTATAAAAACAAAACACAAAAACACTATATAGTTACATATATAAACCTAAAATCAATTTTTATGCAAAATATGTAATTTGAATGATTTTAAATGCGATGCTAAAGTTGAAAATTTTAATTTTCAACAAAAAATGCAAAGCAAATAAGCAACAAGAAGACTATACTATTTCCTCAATAGTATATTTTGTAGTGTTGATTTCAAAGGTAAAACCCACTTTATTCCCCATTAAATGGGTTCCCAGCGGAGATTGAGGAGACAAAGCAATAACATTGACTCCATCGATAGTAATCTTTGGCAATGCCAAACTCAGATACAGATAGATCCCATTGGCTTTGACCAAGCTCCCCAATATAATGGTTTCAGCAATTACACTGGAATCCATTTTATCCAAAACTGCTTTTTGGGCAAGCACTTCCCTCAACTTAGTATTGAGTTTCTCCTGTTCAAGATGCATCATTGACAAGGCCGTTTCATGTTTGTCACCGGCAGAACCTTTGGCATCGTTTTTAGAATCCTCCGTCAATGCCGCAATCATGTCCCTAAAAACATCGATTCGGTCTTGAACGAGTTGCTGGTAATACTGATATATTTTTTGTTTGAAAGTCATTTTATTTATTTTAAAAATAGAGAATAATGGAAGCAAAACCGCAAATCTCATCATAAAGAAGTACATTTTCATTGTTCCAAAAGAGCCCAAAGTTAGGCTATTATTCTAAAGCCCCACAACTTTTCCTCAATCCCTTTCGACATTGTTATGAAACTTTGAAAGGATTTTCTAACTTTACAAAACCACAATTAATAATTTTAACCTTATAAATAATTCAATTTAAACTATGAAAAAATCGACACTTATCACTACCCTTAGCTGTGCATTTTTGATGCTTTTATCTGTTAATGCAAATGCGCAAAAGTTCCCGGATCTTGACAAAAGCCCGATGGATGCGGCTTGGTATCCTAATGATTACAAAGATGCCAACAAAATTGCACGAATAATCTATAGCCGACCTCAACTAAAAGGTCGTAGTCTTAGTGAATTAGCTCCTTATGGAAAAGTTTGGAGAACCGGAGCCAATGAAGCTGCCGAAATAAGCTTTTTTACTGATATGTATCTTGGTAAAACCAAAATAAAGGCAGGGACTTATACCTTATACACCATTCCCGGAGAAAAAGAATGGACCGTTATCATCAACAAAGATCGAAACGTTTGGGGAGCCTATACCTATAAATCGGAGAAAGATGTAGCGCGTTTGACCGTTCCGGTAACTACCGCCGACGATTATCTGGAAGCTTTTTCAATGGTTTTTACCAAATCAGACAATGGGGTAATCCTTAATTTAGGTTGGGATAAAATGCGTGTTGCTATTCCTTTTGTCAAATAAAAGTTTTCTGCTTTATACTTTTTTAACCGCAAAGAGCACAAAAATTTACGCTAAGTTCGCTAGGTTTTATTTTTTATAATTCATTGCGCTCTTTGTCAAACCTTTGTGCTCTTTGCGGTTAAACATTTATTTTAAAAATCAAACTTGTAGTTTGCACCCACCACTATTTGAAAACCCTGAACCGGATAATTCAACCATTTTTGATACGCCTGATTTGTAATATTATTTGCTCTCAAGAAACCAGTTAATCTGTCGCTGTATTTATACCCTAAATGAGCATTTACATCAAAGTAACTATCCAATTTTATTGAAGTATAATTTACAACTACTGCCGTATTCGCTTTCATATCCTTGCGCTCGTCCACATAGAACACCGCCGCTCCTGCATACCATTTTTCAGTAATATTAAAATCAATATTCGAGTTCAGTTTCACCGTTGGCAAATTCCATGCTTCAGCCTGAAAGTCATTGGTAAAACTATTAAAAGTTCCGCTTACCCCAAAAGTCACATTATCTGAAAAATCAGCTTTCAGGTCTCCCGAAAAACTCAAGGTTCTCATATCATCGTAAACCACTTGCATTGAATTTCCAAAAGCATAATCTTCGTTTGTAATGTCTTCACTATAATCATTGCTCTTATACAATGCTTTATTTCTTTCATTTCGATAAGAACCACGAATATTATAACTCACATTATTGGCTAATTTTCCCTTCAATCCCGCAAAAACATCATATTGCTTGTCTGTAGGAGCAATATTTAAAGTAGGTGCTAAAAATGAATTTCCGTCAACAAAATCCAGATAAGAGTTTTGTTCCAAACTTCCTTCGGCTCCGGCGTAAAAAATCATCAAATCGCCCACTACCTTGTACGAAGCATTAATATTTGGATACACAAAAAATTTATTGTTGCTGTTTTCATTGTCAATACTATAAAATACCGATGCCCCTAAATTTAATGTCCAATCATCCTGTTGCATCACAAAACTAGGCGAAATACCCAAATTAGTGTAGCCGTATTTTAACAGTTGCGTATTATTCATGTAGTTCTTTTCAAAACTCCCGCCTACATAATCAACGATAATGTTTGTTTTGACAGATTCCTCCATCACATCAAATTGCAAAGAAGGCTTAATAAAAAATCTATTTTCGGCAGAGCCAAAATTATCCGTAAAATGGCTGAATTTAGCCGCAGCTTCATTGAAAAACCCCTCTTTAAAACTAATCTTACTACCTAAAGAAAAAGTATTATAACTATGCTGAGGATCGATTCCATTTAGTAAATCTGCTCTTTCAGAAGGCGCTAATGTATTTCCAAAACCTTCCGGCAATCCGTACCAGTTATAAATCTGGTTTTGATAGCCTAAATCAATATTCCAGGACATATCCTTATAATTAGAACCATAAGTCAAATCGACCGAAGTATCATAAAAACGATCATCAAGCTCCACTCCCTTTATTCCACCTTGCGAAGAAAGATGACGAAACATCCCGCCTACATAATCGTTATTATTCAATTGTTGATTTACAAATAACTCCGCATTAAGAGTTCCGTAATTTCCAAATCCTAAAGTGGCATAATTATCATACAAATGCGCCTGTTTTGCTTTATCCACTCCCTCGGCTTTTCCTTTGGAAGGCGTAAAAGTTGAGGCCACAGGGAAAGAGAAAATCGAATATTTAATCGTTTCTTTCTTGGCGTTTCCGGCATCATCCAGGACAGGCGTTTCCGGTACTTTGAAAACATCTGAAAGTGTTGGGGTATAAGGTTTCACCACATTGACCACTTCTGAACCAATATTCTCTTCCTTCTTTTGGGCAAAAGAGAACTGAAAAACCATTAACAACAGGACAATACTAATTTTATTTTGGAAATTGAATTTCATGTTTTTTTATATTTTTTCCTCTTACCAACCCTCTCCAATGAAGAAGGAGTTGTAACAAGGTTAATTTTTATGTTAATTTAATACCGTTACATTTCTGAATCTAAATTCTATTTTCTTTAATCCTATTTAGATATTGACGAATTGGTCTTAGATTCTTCAGCATTGATGCGATCCAATTCCGTTTGCGCTTCTGAAACAACATCTGGGAAATCAGTAAAATTCTGAATAACATTGTCTAAAATATAAGTCGCCTGAAAGCTGTCTTTCAATCCATAAAAGTTTTTAGCCATCAAAATCAATCCTTTTGCACCAAAATAACGGTAAGCCGAATAGTTTTTGGCCAGTTTTTGAACTGCTACATTTGACGCTTCAAATTTTCCGTCTTTGTTTTTAAAATAAGCATCATAGTACAAGGCTTCTGCCGCAAGTTCGCCTTTGGCAATGGTCAATAACCTAGCATAGCCTGATCTTGCTTTGACTTCGTCACCGGTTTGCACGGCTGAACGGGCAATGATGATTTGAGCATCACTTTTCACATTCTCATCTGTTTTTGGATTATTCAAAACCTTATCGGCATATACCACTGAGTTTGCGTAATCCTTCTTATCATAATAGCATTTCATCAAATTAGACTGAGCGAAGATTTTATTTTGAGGAAAATCGGCTTCATTTTCTAAACGAGTCAATACCGGAATTGCCTTTGCTTTTTCGTTATTGTCTAAGAAAACCTGAGACAATCTTGCCAAAGATTGTTCTGTAAACTCACTTCTGGGCTCTTTAATCACATACTCATAATTAGGTACTGATTTGTCTTTTTGTCCTTCGGAAAAATAGGCTTGCGCCAAATAGAAGTTAGCCTTCAACGAATGAATTCCTCTTGGAAAACTAGAAATATAAGCGCTAAAACCTGAAATCGCCTGCTTGTTGTTGTTTTGCTCAAATTGTTTCAAAGCCGATTCATAGGTATCATTATCCAAATCAACATCCGTAACTGCAACAAAGTCTAATGTTCTTACCCAAGTTGCATACTCATCTACTCTTCCACCGTCAACATAAATCAATCTCGCTGTCGAAACCGCTTCCAGCGCTTCGGGTGTTTTAGGAAAATCGGCCGCTACTTTTTTAAATTTGACCAAAGCCTCCGTATTTTTATCTGAATTATAATACACTAATCCCTGACGTAAAACCGCTTTAGCAGTATAAGATCCGTTTTTGAACTCATTGATTAAACGGTCATAGGTTTTTAAGGCTAAATCCTGCTTGCCAGTTGCAACATAGGTATTGGCTAATTCATACATTGCGTCATCCTTCAAATTTGATTTAGGATACAATTGTAAAAACGAATTCAGATCTTCTATTTTTCGATCATTTTTAGAGACAAACCCATAACAAATTGCTTTTTGATAAAAGGCATAATCAGCATCAAGACCTTTAAATTCAATCACTTTATTATAGGCATCCATCGCCGGCCAATATTTGGATGTCACAAATTGACAATCCCCTAATCGCAAGTAAGAATCATTCAATCGCACTTTATCGTCCTTTACCTTATCAATCTGAGCCTGAAAATGCGTTGCCGCCTGATCGTATTCTTTCAGTTTAAAATAAGCATAAGCCATGTTGTAATTGCTGTTTTTATATTCTGGTGTCGAAGCAGCACGAGGCATGCCCGAGAATTGCTTGTAACTCAACAGTGCGTTTTTATAATCGTCCGCAACATAATCTGTTTCTCCTTTCCAGAAAGTCGCTCTGGCAGTAAACTCAGCGTCAATTTGACCGTCAATTGATTTTTTGAACATTTTTGCAGCCTCTTGGTAATCCCTATCCACATAAAGTTCTAAGCCTCTGTAGAAAGTTACTTTTTGATAGGCTAATTTATTCTCCCCACTTTTATTTTTTTCCAATAAAGCCAAGGCTTCCTTGTAATTCTTTGAGGAAATATAAGAATCGATCAGTAATTTTTCTATAACGGAACGGCTGGAGTTGTTTGGGTATTTTTTTATGAACCCAAGTAAAACCGCTGGAACACTTTGATACGAATTCCCCAATTCATAACTCAGTTTAGCATAATTCAAGCTGGCATCCTCTTGTATTGCGGAATCAAATGCCATTTCGGATGCATTTTTGAAGGCATTCAAGGCTTCTTGCTTTTTATCCAAATTTAAATAGCTTTCTCCTAAATGGTAATAGGCATTTTGGGCAACGAAATCTTTGCCTCTGACGATTTTATTGAATTGAGAAATGGCGTTTTCAAAATCATTTTGCTTGTAATAAGCATAACCTAACTGGTAAAAATCAGTATTATTCCATTTTCCTTTTTTCCCTTTGTAGGCTGCCAAATACGGAATTGCCTGATCGTACTTTTTTAAATTGAAATAACTTTCCCCGATAATTTTATTCAGCTCTGATTTTTCTGAGGCGTTGGATTTTGCCATGGCTTTCTCGCCCAATTCGATTGCTTTTTGGAAATTACCCAACTTAAAATTCATATCGGCTTGATAATACGAAAGCTTCTCTTTGTACTTTTCTTCGCCGGAAACTTCATCAAAATACTTGGTCGCTTCTTTATAATCATCGCCTTCATAAGCCATGAAACCCAAATAATATTTGGCTTGAGATCCGTATTCTTTTGAATTCACTACTTTATTTAAGTAGGTCGTGGCTTCTTTTTTATTCTTAGAACTAAAAAAAGCATATCCTTTTTGGAAATTAAATTTATCACGATCAGCATAACTGAGTTGGTTTTCATCTACTTTTTGAAACCATTGCAAGGCTTGCGGATAGTTTCCTTGGTCAAAATAATAATGCGCCACTTCAATAAAAGCCTGATTGCTCTTGGCACTTGTAGGATAATCCGAAACAAAACGTTCCATCAGATCATCGGCATTGGGATGATTGAGTCGAATGGCACAAGTTGCATTATAATAAGCGCAATCGGATTTTAATTCCTCATTTTTAGTTTCAGATTTTACTTTGTCAAAAATAATTTGAGCCGAAGCGTATTGATTGTCTTTAAAAAGAGACACAGCCTCGTTAAAATCCTTTAATTCATGGGTGTATATTGATGATTTTTGTGCCGAAACGCTTAAAGTCTGAACAAAAATCAGTAAAAAGAAGAGCCAGGAAAGTTTACGCATTTTTATTTTATTTTTATAATTTTCAAATGTATCATATTCTACGGTCTATAACGGCTTGTAAATCGCTTTTATTATGAACATTTTTGTCAACATTGGCACTTTAACATTTAAAGAAAACTACTATTTAAACCCAAAAACCACAAATCAAACCCTAATACTGCAGGAACTGCTTCAATTTAAAATGATCCTCGACAGGAATACTCTTTATTGCAAAAATTTATTTTGAATACAAGCGTTATCTTATTACTTTTACCCAATAAACAAATAGTAACTATGTCTCAAGCTGTACTGTCTTTAAAAAACGCAACCATTTATCAAGAGGATAAAGTAATTTTATCTAATATTAATTTGGAAGTAAACCATGGTGAATTCTTATACATCATTGGAAAAACAGGATCAGGAAAAAGCAGCTTAATGAAAACGCTTTATGCCGACTTGCCGTTAACCGAAGGAGAAGGTCATATTGTTGATTTTGATTTGGTCACTTTAAAAGAAGATGACATTCCGTTTTTGAGAAGAAAAATTGGAATTGTTTTCCAAGATTTCAAATTATTGCCGGATCGCACCATAAAGGACAACATGCTTTTTGTACTAAAAGCAACCGGTTGGGCAGATAAGGATGAAATGGATCGTAAGATTGATGAAGTGCTGGATAAGGTAAGCATGAAAGAATATGCCAACAAGATGCCACATCAAATATCAGGAGGCGAACAACAACGTGTTGCCATTGCCAGAGCTTTGCTTAACGACCCGGAACTTATCCTTGCCGATGAACCTACCGGAAATCTTGATCCACAAACCAGCGCCGAAGTACTGGAACTTTTAAGACAAATAAACGCAAACGGAAAAACAATCATTATGGCAACACATGACTATGCTTTATTGATGAAATTCCCATCGAAAACCTTGAAATGTGAGGATACTAAAATTTTCGAAGTGGTTCAAAGAGCCGTTTAATATATTTTTATCTTTACTCTAAATATCCTGTTTTTAGTTTAAGTATTTCTTACTAACTAAAAGCAGGATATTTTGCTTTCGCACTGTTTTATTTATTTCCCAAAGCAGGCAAATACCACTTGAATTTGACCGCCATCAAGCGTACCGCAATAATAACCAAAGAAGTGGTTAGGTATAAAATATCATCGTTCAGATGGAACTTTTTTAAAATAAAAAAATTAGCAAATCCAAAAACAGCTAATTAAGAGTAGTTTACAAGATTCATAAACACTATCGGTAACGATTTAGTAATGGTGCTCATTGCATTCATTTTCAACCAAATTCCTTGTAAATCAATAGCAAATTTACAAAAAAACAGAGAAACATTTAGAATATCTAGCTTATTTTTCATCTGTTTTTAGGATTAGTGCCTTCTCTTTAATCATTAAGAAATTTTATGTGATTTGTTTTTTACTCAATAGTTCAAAATTAGGCATAATAAAAGTTTCCCAATCAGTATTGAATGTATTGCATAGTCATCTAAAATTCAAAACGACAAAAAACATTTAGACTAAATGACAAATTATTTAATTATACCAGGACTTGGAAATTCAGGACCAGAACATTGGCAGACATATTTTGAAAAATCAGGAGATAATTTTTTTAGAATTCACCAACAAGAGTGGGACGCACCAACTTGTGAAGAATGGATAACTGTCATTGACAAGAAAGTTTTAGAGTTTGATCCTTCAACTGTTGTACTTGTCGGACACAGTTTAGGTTGTTCAACTATTGCTCATTGGGCGACAAAATACAAAAGACAAATTAAAGGAGCATTGCTTGTTGCACCAAGCGACCTTGAAGCACCACAATACACTTTTCCAGCGACAGGTTTTGCACCAATTCCACTTGACAAAATAAATTTTAAGACAATCGTTGTAGCAAGTGCGGACGACATTTGGGTTTCGTTGGACAGAGCCAAATTTTTTGCAGACAGTTGGGGAAGTGAATTTATAAATATTGGTAACGCAGGACACATCAATGCAGTTTCAGGACACACAAATTGGGACGAAGGAATGGAGATTTTAAAAACACTCGGTTGACAAAATGCACTGCTACCAATATTCGGTTTGGCAATATGGAGGGGCGACGAATATATTCTCAGTTTTTTGTTCGCTATCAGCAACTGTTCGGGCTTGACTTTTACTATTGAGCTTTAGTTGTTATCTTCATCATTAGTAATTCTATTCGGTTGCGGTTTCGAGTAGGATGTTTTTCAAGAAACATTTTTTATTTTTTTTCTTCTAAAAAAATCGGGTAACATAAGACCATATCAGTGTAAAATAATAAAGTAGTCGTTTCATTTTGCACTCAAACAGCCATATAAATCTGTTTTTTATTTTATAAAAATATAAAATATCTTTTACTCTAAATTTGGTTACCCTCCTTGCCCTAATTTTTTTTGCGCTATTTTTCTGTTTTTTTCATCCGTTTACGGTTTTCCTCATTTTTCTTTCCATTGCTTTGTTATATATTTACATCCTATTGTTAAAATTGTATAATTAAATGCCTAAATACTAGAAACAAAAACAAAAAGCAGCTTGAATTAAAGCATAATTTAATAATGGGAGTATTGTTTTGAAAAATATATTTCAAAAAATTTTAATCAAAAACTAATCGATTACAACAGCTAGACTAATTATGAAAATAGAAACTGTACACATAAAAAACTTCCGCTCATTCAAGGATGATACTATACATTTTGATGATTACACTTGTTTAGTTGGAGCAAATGGTGCAGGAAAATCAACAGTATTTACGGCTTTGCAAGTTTTCTTTAGACACTACAAAGACAGTAAAACCGATTTGAGTAAGCTTACTGAAAAAGACTTTCATCATTGCAATACTGCCGAACCTATTGAGATTACAGTAACATTTACAGATTTAAGCGAACAAGCCCAAGAAGATTTAAGTAATTATGCTCGACAAGGAAAGTTAATTGTAACCGCCAAAGCTGAATTTGATGCTGCAACTCAAAGAGCTGAAATAAAACAATTTGGTAACAGATTGGGTATTGATGATTTTAGAATATTTTTTGAAAAAGAAAAAAGTGCAGCCAAAGCACCAGAATTAAATGAGTGTTATGCTCAATTACAAGTTAATTTTCCGGAATTACCTAACGCCGGATCTAAAGAAGCTAAAATGACAGCTTTAAAAGAATACGAAGCTGCAAGACCAGCCGAATGTATTTTAATACCTAGTGAAGACCAATTCTATGGAGCGTCTAAAGGTGCAAATCGATTGGCTCCTCATATTCAATGGGTGTTTGTTTCAGCTTCAAAAGATGTTACCGAAGAAGGAGAAGAAAATAAAACTTCCGCTTTAGGAACACTATTATCAAGAACCGTAAGAGCCAAAGTTAATTTTACAGAAAGAATATCAGAAATAAGAAAAGAAGTTGGCGAACAATATTCTAAATTACTTGATGACGAACAAAATGTTTTAGATGATATTTCAGCTTCATTAAAAAGTAAGTTAAGTCAATGGGCTAATCCAAGTATAAGTGCTTCCGTTCAATGGAAAAAAGATGCGGACAAAGCCATTAAAATTGAAGAACCATCAGCAGCAATAGCATTAGGCGAAAGAGGATTTGAAGGCGAGTTATCTCGCTTTGGTCACGGATTACAAAGGTCGTTTATGTTGGCTTTATTGCAAGAATTAAGTACAACCGATGATGAAAACGCACCAACTTTAATATTAAGTATAGAAGAACCAGAGCTATACCAACATCCACCACAAGCAAGGCATTTAGCGGAAACATTAATGGATTTGGCAGGACTAAATACGCAAGTAATGTTATGCTCACATTCGCCACTATTCATTCCTAAAAACAGTTTCGAGAAAATAAGAATAATTCGTGAACACGGAAATCCAATTGAAACATTAAGTTCCAGTGTAAGTTATCAAGAATTATCAGATTATTTAACCAGTATTGGTTCAAAACCAATCAATAATAAAGGAATTGTAGCAAAACTATTTCCATATTTAAGTCCGTCTATAAATGAAATGTTTTTTTGTAGAGTTCCAGTTTTTGTAGAGGGTATTGAAGATATTGCTTACATCAAGACCTATTTAGAATTAATGGGATTATCAGGGCAATTCAGAGCTACAGGTATGCACTTAATCAATGCCGATAAAAAAAGTAACATAATAGAACCAGCAGCTGTAGTCAAACTATTAAAAATTAATGGATTTGTAATTTACGATACCGATACGGATTGCAAAGAAATTCATCAGAATGATCATAAAAGAGACAACAAGAAATTATTAACTATTCAAGGGCACGATGCCGAAGATGAATTTCAAGCGGCTAATATTGTAAAACCAAATCTTTGGGCTTGGAAAACTAATTTAGGTAAAGAAGTAAAAAGTGAAATTCCCAATTGGAACGCATTTTACACTATTTCTTGTGCTGAATTTGGCAATGCAGCAGATTTACATAAAAACCCATTAGTTGTAGCAAGAACATTAGAGTTAGCTTGGGAAAAAGAAGAAACATCGCCAAACCTTATAAAATTAATTGAAACCATTATCGAATTCGGTACAGTAAAATAAACAATGAACAAACAAGACCTAATATCTAAAATAAAACAACTCGACGGTATCTCTCAAGACGAACGCGCCTATTTAATTAATTTGGTAAACACCAAGAAAAAATATGGCCTAGTTTGGGAAGACAAACCGGAAGATTTTGAAGAACAATTACGAGATAATTTACCAGTTTTAAAGGAAGTAAAAGAAAAAGCAATTATAAATGGCGAGGACAACCCTAATCATATATTAATTGAAGGCGACAACTTACACGCGCTTACTGCTCTAACTTTTACCCACGAAGGCAAAATTGATGTTATTTATATTGACCCTCCATACAACACTGGAGCTAAAGAAGATTTTATCTACAATGACCATTATGTTGACAAAGAAGATGCATTTAGACATAGCAAATGGTTATCATTTATGCATAGAAGGCTTAGAATTGCAAAATCACTTTTAAAAGAAGATGGTGTGATTTTTTGTTCAATTGGTGATGACGAGATTAGTCAATTAACATTGTTATTTAATGAAATATTTACTGAAAAAAATAAATTAGGTGTTATTACTAGATTAGCTAAACCAGCAGATGATCAAGGTAATTATTTTTCATCAAGTAAAGATTATGTAATAGCTTATACAAAAAGCATTAATTTACTTGCTAATTTTAAAGATAGTGTTAACGAAACTCTTTTTAAGAAAGTTGAAACCGTTGGTCCAAAAACTGGAGAAAAATATCGTGATGATGTGGCATTTTATCAAGCAGCATTGGGCGTTCGTCCAAATTTACGATATTATGTTAAATGCCCTGATGGTTCATTGGTTATACCTCCAGGCAATACTTTTCCTGTTGAAAAAAGCGATGGTTCACAATCAATTCCACAATCAGATGAAGATAAATGTTGGAGATGGTCATTAGAAAAATATCTCATTGATAAACATTTGTTAGTTTATAAAAAATCAAACAAAACACCATTAGTTGATGAATTTGGTAATCAAGCAAAATGGAATATTTACACAAAAAGTTACCTAAATGATCGTTCAGAAAAAGGAGCCTCTCCAAGAGATTTTATAGACCAATTTATAAACCGTAAAGGAGCGGATTTAATAAAACAATATGATATAAAGTTTAGTTACTCAAAACCTTTCGAATTAATTCAACATTTAGTAAAAATCACTAATAAGAGTAATGACATTACTGTTTTAGATTTCTTTGCTGGTTCAGGAACTGCATTACATTCTGTAATGAGTTTAAATGAATTAGATAAGGGAACTAGAACTTGTATCATATCAACTAACAATGAAAATAATATTTGTGAAGAAGTAACTTATCCACGATGTGAAAGAACAATAAATCCATACACAAATAAAAAAGGAAAGGAAATGCCAAGTTTTCCAAATAACAATCTACGTTATTACAAAAGTGAATTTGTAAGTCGTGAAACTTCACTAAATAATAAAAGGGAACTTACATTATTAGCTACCGAACTTCTGTGCATTAAAGAAAACTGTTATGCTGAAAAGAAAATTGATATTAAAAAAGTTAAATATTTTGAAAATAATAAGGTGACATTACTTATTCTGTTTGATGATATTGCAATTACTGAAACTATTGAATTTATAAAAAACTATACAAGTAAGAATAAAATCAAAATTTATATTTTCTCGATTGGAAGTGATCCTTATACAGAAGATTTTACAGAGGTTCTTAATAAAGTTGAGCTTTGTGCATTGCCTGATGCTATATACAAAGCGTATCAAAATGTTTTGCCTAAAAGAAAAAGACCAGAAACAATAATTGATTTGGAAACAGTAAATCCAATCAATGAAAACGGTGAACAGTTATCAATTTTATAAGAAGTACCATAATGAAGTTATTACAATTAGAATATAGAGACGAAGCAATAAAACAATTAAAGAAATACTTTTTTGAGTTATTGAATAAAGATTATCACCGTCATATCATAGCATTTCAAGCTCCAACTGGTTCTGGAAAAACAGTAACGATGGCTTGTTTATTGAAAGAAATAGTAAACGAACTGCCTACCCATTTTGAATTACCAAACAGGAACGTAACTTATATTTGGATAGCACCAAATGCACTGCATTTGCAGAGTTATGCCAGTTTATCTCACTTTTACAGTGAAACTCGTGATATTAAGACAATAAGTATTGATGATATTACTGATGATTGTTTAAAGCCAAATGAAATGTTATTTCTCAATTGGCAAACCATCAACAGAGACGATACTATTTTTATGAGAGAAGGCGAAGATGGTAAAAGCTTTTACAACATCATTAACCAAACCATTCTAAATGATACCGAAATAGTGGTTATTATTGATGAAGAACATTTGATGGCTGGAGGTAAAACTGCTGAAAAAGCCGAAAAAGTATTACGAAATATAAAACCAAAAATTGAATTAAGAATATCAGCTACACTAACCAATAATAGTATGCGTTCGCCATACAGGGTAATGATTTCAAGAGACGAAGTGGTAAAAGCTCAAATGATTAAAAAAGGGGTGCATTTAAACCCGTTGGTTAGAGCCGAAGAACAAGCAGGTCGTGATGCGGATGTAGTATTATTAACCAAATCATTAGAAAAACGCGTTGAATTAGATAAAATATACCAATCAATTGGTACCAATATAAGACCATTATTATTGATACAACTACCTTCGGATACTGCAAAAGTTTCTACAGAAGATATTCGTATTCGTGATACTGTGGTAGATTATCTTTCTACAGTAGGAATTACAGAACAAAACGGAAAATTAGCAGTTTGGTTAAGTGGCGAAAAAACAAACCTTGAAGATATTTCAAAACCTGACAATATGGTGGAAGTTTTGTTATTCAAACAAGCCATTGCGTTAGGTTGGGATTGCCCTAGAGCTTCTGTTTTATTAATCTATCGTGAAATGAAAAGTGAAACATTCACTATTCAAACAATGGGTAGAATTTTACGTATGCCAGAGCAAAAACATTACAATGAAGAAGCCTTAAATTACGGCTATATTTATACCAATTTAAATAAAAATCTAATTACAATACTTCCAGAAGAAGCAGATTATATAACAGAAAATAAGGCAACAAGAAACGATGAAATCTATTCGGCTGTTGAATTAAAATCATATTACATTCAGAAAGAAATATCAAGAAATCGTATTGGTTTACACTTTAGGGAAGCACTATTTAAAGCTGCTGAACAACTCTTTAATGTAAGTAGTGTTGCTACAGACGAAACCTCAAAGTATTTCAAGAATAAAGATGCGATGGTTCAATCCGGCATAACAATGGATGTTGATAATATCGAAATTGGCATTCCTACTGATGTGAATTTAGATGTTACTAGCGTTGGTGCTACTAGAGCTGACCACGTAGAAAAATTTGCTAAAACACCTTATCAATTGGAGCAATTATTCAACAGGGTTTGTTTGGCTAGTTGTGGCGATTATCAAAAAGATGCAAGTTGGGAGCGTATTAAATATCATACACAATTATTTTTTGAAGAATATTTGGGCTTGTATGGTGTTGTAGTGTATAAAATAGTATTGTATAATGAGGATAGATTTGCTGATTTATTCAATTTAGCACGTGAAATATATGCTAAACTAATGGAAGCAAAAGCTTCAAAAAATACAGCTTCTTTAAAGGAATATGAAAAACCTTGGGATGTTCCAGAATTCAAAATTTTTAATGATAAATATGTTGAATACGAGGCAAATGCACACGCATTAGACCCATTATTTGCTAGAAATAGAGGAAATAGTTTATTGTTTGATAGTGCCAATGAACATCAGTTTATCAATGTTTTAATAGAAAATGAACAACATATTCAATGGTGGTATAAAAACGGTAGCAGCAACAAAGAAGATTTTGCAATACCTTATAAAAAGAAAAACGGTACCCAATCACTTTTTTATGTTGATATAGTGATAAAATTCAAAAATGGGTTACTAGGTTTATTCGATCCAAAAACAATTGAAAGCGATCCTGAAAATGTTGCCAAACATAATGCTTTGATAGAATATATTGAAGAATTAAACAAGCAAGGGAAAAAAGCGGTTGGAAGTATTATTATCAATAATAAAGGTAGTTGGAGATATTGTAATATGAGAATTGAAAATGATAAGGATTTAACCAGTTGGGAATTTTTTAATGCTGCTGCACTAAATAAATAACATAGCTATGATAAACAAAGGACTAGATACGACATTCATTCATTTTGGTATTCGTAAAGACGATATGGAAATTATCAAAAATCTCTGTGAAGAACAAGGATTAGGCTTTGAATGGCTGGAAGAAAACATATTAAAAGAGTTCCACAATCTTAAAATCAATAACGAAGATATTGATAGCAAAAAGATTGAAAAAATTATCGAAAAGGCTTTAAACAAAATATAAGTACTATGCTCATTACCAAAATAATTGCCAAAAACTTTAAAACCTATCGGGAACTCGATTTGGATTTAACCGTAAACGAAGAGCAACCGATTATTCTAATTGGTGGAGAAAATGGAGGTGGTAAAACTACCTTGTTTCAAGCCATTTATAGTGCGTTGTATGGTCTAAAAGTAAAAGACGAACAACACTTCAATAAACTGCAAAACGCGGGCGAAAGGGCAAAAAACGCAGGTAATAGCAGCAACAAAATTGAATTAGAAATTCACTTCACGGGTAAAGTATTGCACAGCGATTACAAATACATAATAAAGCGATTATATACACTCAATGCACAAAACAATCCTGTAGAAGCAGTAATGCTAAATCTTAACGGTGATGTTTTTAATTATGGAACGGCTACACCACACGCTGAAAGAGTAAAGAAAGAAGCCGAAGTAAATAAAATAATCAAAGCCAATCTGCCCCAAGAATTAAGTAAATATTTCCTTTTTGATGCAATGGAAGCAGGTAATTTGTTAAAGGACGAATACCTTAATCGTGTCATCAAAGAGAATATTGAAAACGTGATGGGTTTTAATAAGTACATTCAATTAGGCAATGCAACCAATACACTAACGCAAGAATACATTGCACAAAGTATTGAAATTGAAGAAGAAAGAACACAATACAAAAACCTTTTAGAAGAGCATAAAAAATACCAAGACTTAATTGATGCTACTAAAGTGCAATACGATAGAAGTTTAAGTTATGCTATGGCTCAAAAGGATTTCTACGAAAGTGCTAAAGAAGGTAAAAGTCTTCAGGCAAACATCAAAGAGCAAATTCAAATTGTAGAAAGAAAGATTGATGATATTCTAAACAAGGAAATTCTATTCATAGACCAATCAGAAAAATTCCTTAATGATATTGAAATTCAAGTTTTCATTCCGAAACTCATTACAATTGTTCAAAACGAAATTGAATTAATACTTTCGGAGAAAAGCCAACAAAACAATAGCGATTTTATAGAGCCGGAACACATCAATAAAGTTTCGGATAAAGTGTTAGAATTCCTTGCAGCATACAATTTAATTAAAGGAGAACTAACAGCCGAACAGAAAATAAAACTAGCGGATTATATCATAAAAAAATCAGGTCAAAACAAAAATGATACAGAATATGATTTTATTGATAAAAACGATATAACTCATTTTGAACAATTGTTAGGTTGGTCAAGCATCAATCAATACAACATATTAGAGCAGCAAAAAAGCAGTTTAGAAAAGGAAATAGCTTCGCTACCTAATTTAAAAATTCAGTTATTGGATTTAAGAAAAAATGATATGGGTGGTGGTGAAGAAATTATCCAAAGTTATGATGCCAACGAATTAAAGATAAAAGAATACAAAGACGCTATCAAAAATTACCAATCTGAAATTGAGCGTTTAGATACTAAAATTAAAAGATTTGATTTGTCAGATGAAGAGGTGCCAAATCCTAAACTAGAAATCCTGAAAAAGTTAGGCCCATTATTTTCAAATATTTCCAATGCCTTGTTAAAAAACAAAAAGGCACGTATTGAAGAGGCAATGAAAAACGATTTAAATACAACTTTAGTGGTATATGAAAATCAGATTGATCGTGTGGTTTTGTCAGAAGATTTAAGTAATCTTTCATTCAAAATTTACCACAAAGCCGGTAATGAAATATACCTTGATGAATTAAATGCAGCTTCAAAACAAATAATAATCCAGGTACTTTTAAAATCTTTGCATTATTTTGGAGATTATAATCCTCCAGTAATGATTGATACCGTTTTTGGATATTTAGACGAAAGTAGTCGAGCTTCATTACTCGAAAATTACTTCCCTAAATTATCACATCAAACCATTTTATTAAGTACGGATAGTGAAATTAGAAAGTCTGTTGATTTGAGTAAAATCGAAAATTTCATTTCAAAAAAATTCACTCTCGTTAGAGACAAGGAAAATCAATTAACAGAAGTAGTTGAAGGCTATTTTCCTAATTAATTTTAAGTAGTTATGGCAGCAATAGAAACAGGATTACGACAAGCGGAAGCATTGAATTCAAAAATGAATGATTTGCGAGAGCGTTTAGAGAAACACATCAATTTAAAACACTATACCGATAATCATAAAAATGTAAGTCCGAAAGGAAATGCAAAACTGATGCGTATTTGTTTAATTGCGGGATTGTCCGATAATGAGAAAAGAAACAAAGAAGTACTCAATATTCAAATGTCGTCCAACAGTATTCATCCAACACTTTTTACGGTTCACAATCTAAATGGAATGCTGTCTTCAATGATAAAGTTACGATACCACGATTTAGAAATAAATTGGGAAGATAACATTACAAAAAGTAAAGTCGTTAATGCGGAGATTTTCAGAGGCTTTGATATGCTGATGAAAGGCGATACATTACACGAATGGCTAAAAGTAAGTACAACAGCTTCAATAAAAGCAGGACAGATACCATTATTAAACTTAAATATAGGTAATTACGATGGGGATATTAGCGCTTATTTAGATATGAATAGCAAAAATGTAACCAACACTCAAATTCTTATTGCAGGTTCAACAGGTTCTGGAAAATCAAACCTTTTAGCCGTTTTAATGAACGAAATGCGTTCCTTATCAGTTGAAAGTAATTATCCGGTAAATTTCCTTTTCTTCGATTACAAAGGAGAGTTTTCTGATATTGCTAATAATGATTGGCTGCAACATTTTGAGGTAAACCGTTCTTCTATTTTAGATCCAATGGTAGAGCCTTTGCCGTTTACGCCATTCAAAGATTTTGTAGGTAAAACACAAAACGAAATCAATCTATACTCAACAGAATTGGCAAATGCTTTATTAGCTATAGATAGTGCAAAAATAAGCGCCAATATGAGTAATAGATTATCAGAAGCAATAATAAATGCCTACAAAGACACAAAAGGTAAATCAATCGACTTCACAACGATAATAGAAAACTACACTGATTTACAGCCACAAAACGAACGAGAAAGAATGGATAGTGTAAAATCGGTTTTAAGTCAATTAGAGCGTGCTAATCTATTCCTAAACGATGATAGAATTGATTTGATTGGAAATAGTTTTATTGTAAAAATGGATAAATTCCCAAAAGAAGGTCCAATTGGAAAGGCAATAGTATATTTCATAGTATCAAAACTAAATTCAATATACGAAAATCTTCCAGTTCAAGCCAATGACAAAGAAAAAGTGGAATTAAGACACTTCACAATTATTGATGAAGCCCATTATATGCTAGGATTTGACAACAAACCACTTCGTGATTTGATTGCAGTAGGTCGTAACAAAGGAATGAGTATTATTCTGGCAACTCAAAATATGGATGCCTACAAAAGCAAACATTTTGACTTCTATGCCAATGCACAATATCCTTTAATAATGAAGCAACAATCCATTAACGATGCAGTACTAAAAGATATGTATGGGGTTTCAGGAACCGATTTAGTAGAAATAAAACAAGCCATTGCAGGGCTCCAAAAAGGAGAATTAATTATCAAAAACAACGAAGCTATTATACTAGGATTTGGTAAAAAGTTTAAGAAAATAATGGTTAGGCACCTTATATAGTTTAAGAATTAATTTTTTCATGAATTTATTATGACAGCTAGACAATTTCAAAATATTATATTTCCATTATTAACTGAAAGACTTTTTAACTGCCCCGTTAAAAATGAATGGTCGGCATTTAATGGATATATTAATCACTACTCACCACGTGTTGATATTGCTGTGGGTCCTTTTAGTATGGAGCAAGGTTTAAATCAAATACAGAATTATAATAATCTTGTAAATGATCAGAATATAAATTCCTTTCTCAAACAATTGTATGAATATCATATAGAAAATATTGGAGGAGAAATTGACAATGAGATAACTATTCCAAATTTTGACGATTTGATTTATAAAAATCAGAATGCTAGATGTTTTTTAGCTATTGAAATTGAAAACCAAAATTCTAAAAAGCATATAATGGGTAGTATGATAAACGCTGCATCATTAGGTAGAATAGGAATTGGGATAGCTTACAATGATAATACTTTACGTACTTTTATTAGAATAATGAATTACCTTGGTTTTCTTCGTCGTGTAGAAAAGAACACATACGACACCACTAATTTTTTAATAATTACAAAAGACCAGTTAGCTGAATTATTAAATCTTCACATTCAACAATAAAAATATGGAAGAACATGACTTTGAGAAAATAAAAGAAGAAATAAAGAAACAACTTGATTCTAGTAGACAAAATTGGTTATTTGGTGCAGGTATAAGTTATAATTCAAATATTCCATTAATGTATCCTTTGACCGAAAGAGTTAAAAACATTATACTTGAAGATTTAACAAATCCTTCTCACAAGAAGAATAATGAAATTTATGAATTATTAACAAATGAATTAATAGCAAATTCTCATATTGAGCACTATTTAAGTCATATTGGTGATTTAATTGCTTTAGCTGAGAGGTCTAAAGCGCAAACAGCAAATATTAATAAATTCTCATTTACAAATGAAGAATTGATAAATCTTCATAAATCAATTATTTCAGCTATTGGTGATACAGTTAGGTACGGTTATTTTAAAAATAAAGATGAAGAACAAATTGGAAATTCAAATAATCCAATAGTTGAAATAGAGCATCATTTGAAGTTTGTACAAGCATTATATTCAAATAGATCAAATTTGATGTCACGTTCAAAATTAACTTTTTTCACAACAAATTATGATACTTTATTAGAAGATGCTTTGGCACTTGAAAAATTTACAGTTGTTGATGGTTTTTCTGGTGGTTCAGTTGGATACTGGAACCCACAATTTGAATTCCAAGATTTAAATAGTTTACCAAATAAATGTTTATTGTATAAGTTGCATGGTTCAATTGATTGGCAAAGAGATAAAAATAAAGGCTTAATGCGAACACGCTACGGTACTAAATATTTATCTAATACTTCGGATATAATGATTTATCCACAAGCTACTAAATATGTAGAGACACAAAAGGATCCATTTTCTTATTTATTTCATGGTTTTAGAAATAGTTTAAATTCAAAAGAAGATAATATATTAATTACGTGTGGGTATAGTTTTGGTGATGACCATATTAATGCTGAAATAGAAGCGGCACTTTTCTCAAAAGATAATAGGACGACTATTATTGCATTTGCACAAGAAAATTCAAATGGCGATATAGTTATAAATAAAACATTAGATGCTTGGATTAAAAATCCTGAATTTGGTGAAAGAATATATGTAGCAGGTCAAAAAGGTATTTATTATAATTCAACAAATCCAATTAAACCAGATGACTCTAAAGATTTATTCTGGTGGACATTTACAGGTTTAACAAATTTCATTATTACTGGAGAACATGAATAAAGAAATATTTACAACAAATCAGTCACTTCGAATTGGAAAAATTATAGAAGTAAGTGGTAACTCTATTCGCATTGAGTTAGATATTAAAATTACTGAATTGACAAGGTCAGTTTATGGTCAAATATATTCTGTTGGTCAAATAGGCAGTATTATAAAAATTCACTTTGGAAGGAAGATTTTATTTGCCTACGTGAGGATGCTAAGAATGCAATCTGATATACAGTCAGAGGAAGGGAAAGCTCAAATTTTACCAGGAGATGATAAAAGAATTTTAGAAGCTGATTTATTTGGACAAGGTATTTGGAGTGTTAAAAATAAGCAGTTAGAGTTCAATAGAGGTATAGAAACATATCCACTTCCTTTGCAAGATGCTTTTTTATGTTTAAATGATGAATTGGAAAGTATTTACCGTGCTGCTGAAAATTTAAAAGAAAATAAAATTAACCCTATGGTTCCTATAGGGAATTATGTAGGTGGCAATAATGCAATTTGTAGAGCAAACATAGATAAATTATTTGGACATCATTGTGCAATTTTGGGGTCAACTGGTTCCGGAAAATCTGGAACAGTTGCTTCTATTTTACATTCTGTTTTATCACACAAAACGGATGGCAAAAATATTTCACCAAGAATTATAATGATTGATCCACATGGTGAATATGCAAAAGCTTTTGGCGATAAAGCAGTAGTCTATAAAGCTTATAGTGAAGCATCGACCAGTACCATTAAAGCTGAACAATTAAAATTACCTTATTGGTTAATGTCTAGTGATGAATTTAGGTCGTTAGTTATTGGTAAAACAGAATTTGAAGCTACTTCACAAACAAACATGGTTTATCAAGCAATCACATACGCTAGATTATTGAATCATGAATTAGTGCAAAATATAGGTGCTAATCCTTTGGGGGAAGCCAAAGATGATATTCCAGAAGGAGTAACAACCCCAGAGCAAATATTAAACTTTGATAGAGATAAACCTACACCCTTTCTACTGTCTGAATTCATAAAACATATTGATAAAGTTCAAGGACAAAAACCTGGTAAAAGTGAAAACCTTGCAGCTAGTTCTGGTAGAGATAAAATAGATTCTATACTTAAAAAATTAAAAGTTTTAAGAACAAATCCTCAACTTTCATTTATAATGGATGAATTTAGTCCTGAATCTCCAAAATTAGATGAGATTTTAGCTCAATTTTTTGGTGAGATAAAAGACGAAACAACTGGAGTAGATAAAAACCTTAGAATAATTGATATTTCAGGTTTGCCTAATGAAGTTGCTGGTCCTCTTACAGCTCTAATTGCTAGATTATTATTTCAATATAAACTTTGGCAAACTAGAGAAGAAAGAGAAAAAGATCCAGTTCTTTTTATTTGTGAAGAAGCACATAGATATGTTCCAAATCATGGTGAAGCGCAATACAAAGAAGCTCAAGAGGCCGTTCGTCGTATAGCAAAAGAAGGTAGAAAATATGGCGTTGGATTAATGTTAATTTCGCAAAGGCCTTCCGATGTTGAATCTACTGTTTTATCACAATGTAATTCTTGGATTATTCTTCGTCTAACAAATTCTAGTGACCAAGAACATGTTTCTAAATTTTTGCCTGATAGTTTAACTGGGTTAACAAAAATGTTACCATCACTAACTAGAAGGGAAGCTATTTTTGTTGGTGAAGCTGCTGCTTTACCTAGTAGAATTAGAATTAATAAATTAACTGAAGAACAATTACCTGACTCAAATGATATAAGTTTTGTTAAAGGGTGGTCAAACGAACCGACTAAGTCTTCAGAATTGGAAACAGTTAGTAAGAGATGGCTAGGATAATTACACCTTTAAATTTTATTATTAAATTACATATAAATTATTATTTTTTAAGACATAATAAAAATGGCAAACGAATTAGAAAAAGCTATAACAATAAAAAATGCAATTGATAAAATTGACTCGGGAGATTTTTTATTACCATCAATACAAAGAAGATTTGTTTGGAATCCAATTCAAATTGAATTTTTATTTGATTCTATAATGCAAGACTATCCAATTAATACATTTATGTTTTGGGAAGTTGAAGAAGATAGTATTAAAAATCAATTTCGTTTTTATGATTTTCTTAAAAAATACGTTGAATATCAGGGAGGTAACAATCATGAAAGAAAAACTAAAGGATATAAAAATTTCAAAGCGGTTATTGATGGTCAACAAAGATTAAATAGTTTATATATAGGATTAAAAGGAAGCTATGCATACAGGCATTATGTTTATAATAAAAAAATATATTATGAAGATGAAGTGAATTATCCAACACGAAAATTATTTTTAGATATTCTATCTCCTATTGAGAACCATGAGGAAAAAAAAGTATACGATTTTTTATTTTTAATTCAGAATGAGCATAAAGATGAGAGTATATCGAGAGTTAAACAAATTTCTGATGAAAATGGTAATAGTAAAGAAATTGAATGCTTTTGGTTTGAAGTTGGTAATATATTAGAGTTTAAAAGTGAGCACAATGTAATTACATATCTAACTAAAGAAAATTTAGATATTTCTGGTTTTCCTGGAGAAACATTGTTAAAACTATATAAACTTGTTAACGAAAAACCAATCATTAATTATTTTTTGGAACAAGAGCAAGATTTTGATAAGATATTATATGAATTCATAAGAACAAATTCAGGCGGTACTAAATTATCATTTGCAGATTTACTGATGTCTATAATAACTGCTTCATGGGAGATTGGTCAATCAAGTAAGGGAGCAAGAGAAGAATTGGATAATGTCATTAGACAAATAAGAGAATTTGGCTTTACAATAGATCAAGATTTTATTTTAAAAACCTGTTTAGTTTTAGTTGGAACCGATATTAGGTTTGCATTAAAAAATTTTGATAATGATACTATAAGTAAAATCAAGTTAGATTGGAGTAAAATAACATTGTGCATAAAAGAAAGTTTTCAATTGGTTAAATCATTATCATTTAATAATCATTCTCTTCGTGCTAAGAATTCTATAATTCCAATTATCTATTATTTATATATTTCAGATTTCTACAAGGATATAAATAAGGAGAATAAACATAGTGATAATAAGAAATTAATTAAGCAGTATTTAAATATATCCTTACTAAATAAGCTTTTTGGAGGTAGTTCTGACGGGTTTTTAATAAAACTCAAAAAAGTAATTACTGATAACGGGATTAGTGATTTTCCATTAGCAAATTTTAAAACTACTTTTAAAGGGACAAGTAAGAGTTTTAATATAGATGACGAAAAGTTAGACACAATACTAAGAACATCTTATGATAATTTGGATAGTTTTTATATTCTTTCAATATTATTTCCAAAATTTAATTTTGAGTTCAAAAATCCTAATGTGGATCATTTACATCCTAAATCTCAGTTTAATTATGAAACCTATTCTTTACTGAATGCAGATCAAATAGTATTCTATAATAATCATTATAATACAGTACTTAATCTTGGATTGTTATCAGAAGAGCAAAATAAATCAAAAAATAAAAGTCCATTAAAGGATTGGATTGATAAGCAATTAGTTTTTAGTGAAACCATAAAAGATCATTTATTAATACCTGAAAATACTAGTTTAGATTTCAACAATTTTGAAGAATTCATTAATAATAGAGAAATTAAACTAAAGCAGATTATTAAAGAAAATATAGTTTAAATAAGTTGATATTAAGGTTATTTGTTTTATTAATTATATAACCTATAAGAATCACATTACTTCATTACTCTCCATCCAATTGTAATAGTGTACTAAAAGTTGTATATATTTGGAATAACTATACGTCTAAGTTAAATACACTCTATTCAATAGCGACAATCTACCCAATTTTGGCTGTATAGGCGCTACTTTATAGCGAGTATATACAAGTTGTGTGCCATGCGAAAGAACCACCACCAATAAAGAAAATACAACAGATGGAATATTTAAATTTTTCACGCTTAACTGAAAAGGACTTCGATGATATAATTGCGATGGTCGATGGTGAAAGGTTTACATATGATCCATCAATTGAAACTAAAAATTGCGATTATAGATATGAAAATATTCTGATTGAACTAAAAATCATTGAGGAAGAGCCTATTGAAAAGCAATCAAAACAAAATAAACTAGCTGAGTTGTTTCGGTCTGATATAAAAACTGTAATTATAAATCCATTAGACCTTGATTTTGAAAACAAAAGGAAATATTACAATGAGCTTTCTACGCCTATAAAGACTGCAATAAAAAAAGTATCTCAACAACTCAAGATTTCATCAGAAAATGGAGAATATAAGATTACTATAATCGTGAATAATGGTTTATCGATGACCTTGCCTGATGAGTTTTTTGACATAGCTGTTAGGCGAGCAAAAAATGACACATCAAATATTGACATGCTCATTATTTGTGGAATCTATCATTTTTCAGACGGCTTTGATACAATTGCAACAGCGATGTTTAAAGATGTTGAAATACAAAATAAAGAAAAGCCCATTGATTTTATTGATAAATTAAGAGAGGCTTGGAGTATTAAGGTTAATGAATATATGACACAACAAATCATTAGTAATGAAATAGAAAGAACGAAGCCACCCATTAAAGATATTTATTTTGAGTTAAATAATATTAGATATGTAAAACCTCCTATTCAATGGGGAAAAGAATCCGATTTTTATGGAAAACAAGGAAGGCCTAGATTTGACACAACAGGGATGGAATCATGTCCTCCAGTTGGAGTTGTTATGCCTATCTTTGATTTAGAGAGCTATAATTTTGTTAAAAAAAACATTAGTATTTTTGATAGTTATTTGCTTAAAAATAATTTGGAGGATTACCTTAAATGGATAGAAAAGGAAAGAATTGAAAATGATGACTTTTTAAAACCAATAGTACCGATAAAAGTTTCAAAAGAAGAACTAATTAAAACTCCCTCTCCATTTAGTTTTAAAGATATTGGAATTTCTCTTTTACCTATATTTCAGAAAGAAGTTATTAAAATAGCTGAGAACAGCTTTGCATTTAATAATACACCAATCAGTAATAATTACATATTACTTCAAATTAATGAAATTGGTATGGATAAGGCAAATGATATTGCTTTTATTTCATATAACAAAACTAGAATGAGTGGAGAAACACAGGAGTATTTGATTAAAGGTGAAAGAATGAAATATGAATATGCATTAATATTAGCGTCTGTTTATTGCTTATCTTTAAATGCTGATGCTGTTTATTATATGATTAATGACGATTTTAAATGGAAATAATGCACGGGCACACAACAGCGCTTTGAGAAATTCAAAGCACTTCGCAAAGCGCCGCTGGTTACCAGCCATTTTGGGCGACCGAATAAAAATTTAACAGACAGTTAATGGAAAAAGAATTTTACTACTTGGACGAAAAGGAACAAAAAGGTCCTTTCACTATTGACCAATTAAAAACAATTGGACTAAAACCAGAAACTTTAGTTTGGTCAGATGGATTTGAAAATTGGAAACAAGTCAAAGATGTTGATGAGTTGAAAATTGTATTAAAAAAAACGCCACCGCCACCACCAATAATAGACACTTTATCATCATCTTCGATTAAAGATGATGAGAATGAAATTTTAGACGAAAAAATGAATAATGTTGAAGATAGCAACATAAAATTTTGGGCTTCTTTTAAAATTTTCGGTTCTATTGTTATCTTTATTCTTTTAGCAATATTTATAGGCTTTTATATTGTAAACTCTAAAAAAGCAAAACTAAAAGATGAAATTTCATTAAAAATCAATAATGTCCTTGACAATAAAAGTTTAATTATTGACGGAACAATAACTTTAACGGAAGGTAAATTAAAAAATATAGATTACGGAAAAAGAAAACAGAACCTAACTGATGACCCTCTTTCAATTCCTATTAGAAATCCTTGGTGGGAAACCGAAAAACTTTACACAATTTTTACTGCTGAAAGTGGTGGTTTTACAATTAAACAATTAACAAAACAAAGTGACGAAAGTTTTGATGTTTTGACATCATATTCTGGAGATATGGGATATAAAAAACCAAGTTCATCATATATTGCTCCGCAATATATGGATGATGGTTTGGGTGGTAAATTTAAAATTAGTGGAGGTTACCAATCCCAAAATTATAGAACTTCTGTACGTGATGCTTATCGTAGTGCGTATGAATATTTCACAAAAGAAGATAAAAAATCACCAGGAGCGTATTCTCCAGGAAAATTTATTGACATTAACAATTTTCCAGATTTAAGAAATGAATATTTTTATTTAGAGAATAGAGAACCTAAATCATATTCTTCATCAGGTACATTTGCCGCTTCTTGGGAAAGTTCTGGTGACCACGGAGCAAATATTAATAATGAAAACTGGGTTGTATATTATAAAACATATGGAGAACATTATGAACTAACAGAAAACGACAGTAAAATAAACAAAGATTTATTGACCAATATCGGAATCGCCATTGGTTTAATATTCTTGATACTATTAATTGCTTTTATATCTAAACCGAAATATTTTAGAAACTTGAACTTGTATGGTAAAAGATGGCAAAACCTACTTTATAAGGAACAAATATTTTTCTTTGAACACTCATTTTTTGGAAAACAAACATTTACTGAAATAATTAACGACAAAGTTTACAAAGGAACATTAAAAATTACCGACAAAGGGAACACAATCAATTTATCATATCCAAACAAAGAATTATTTTATAAAATTGACAAAATTGATGTCGATAATTTATCTCTAATCTCAATAAAAGATAAAAGCGTTGTTACATTAAAAAGAATTGGAGCAAAAGAAACTATAGAAATAAAAAACGAAGATATTAGCACACAAAAAGAAGAAACAAATCAGTAATTTAATAGTAAACACAATGCCAACTTTTGGAGAAAAATCTATGTACAGTCTTGAAGGCGAAGAAGCCAATCATTTAAAATCTTTAAATGAACGCTTTATACGTTGGCAAGAAAAACAAATCGCTTTACTTACATTTTCAATCAACCTTCTGTTTACTATTTCAATTGCATCAGTAGGTTTAATAATCAATAACTTTGACAAACCGATATTCAAAGAAAAATATGCTTGGGGATATATACTTCCACAGACAGTTGCATTTATTATTACAATTTCATCAATTTTTGGAATTGTCGCTTTGTTTTGTCGACTTTTTGATTTTCGCCTCACAAAGACAATTATTCGCAAAAGAATATTATTGTTTAAAGTGAAAAATGAAATTAAGTATGAGAATTGCGAAGAGCTAACACAAAAAAAACTTAATGACAAAATAAAAAGTCTAAATTGCTTTACAAAATATTTAGGTAAGGCAACTTGGTGTTTTTTCATTCTGCAAGCGGTAACATTTGTGATTGCACTAATACTATTAATTTACAAGATATAACAGCAATAAACCCCTCTTGTCCTCGTTTGTATCCATATCAGGTGCTTGCCTGCGGCGAGTACCTACTCACATTAGAAAAACAAATCGTAGCGTTTTCAACGCGGTTTTAACCAAGACAACCTTCACCACAAAAATCAAAGAAATTATCTCCATCCAATTATAGAAATATTATAGAGGATAGATACACTTGAAGTGAACTAAAACTTCGAAAGTAAATACACAGTTTATAGCAGCAATCTAACCTCAATTGAGGTGTGAATCTTGAATTAAATAAAATACTAATTATACATTTTGTTGATAACTAAAATAGAATACAACTTTTAAAAAAATTAATTTAGCAGAAACAATTCTTACAATTAATTTTTAAGTTGTTTTCTTTAAACATATTATGATATGAGTCAAGTCAAAGTGAATATAAATGAATCTACATTTTTAGAAAAATTTAAAATTAAAAAAAATAAAATTTTAAAACTGATTCTTTTCATAGTAATAAAATATTCAACCAATTATTTAAGAAAAATAAATGGTATAAATAATTATGAAAATCCTGATAATTTAGAAGATTTTAGTCCTGTTGTTTTAAATGAAGAAGAAGATAGTCACAGCACTACAATTAAGTTTGCAATAGACAATCCTAATATTCAAAATCTTGCCCTAACTGGTCCATATGGAAGTGGAAAAAGCTCAATTTTAAAAACATTTGAACACAAACATCTTGAATATAAATACTTAAACATTTCACTTGCAACATTTGATGAAAAAACATTAGTAACTGATAAAATAGAATATAACATTTTAAAACAACTTTTTTATAGTGTTGAACATAAGAAAATTCCTGAATCACGTTTTAAAAGAATTGAAAATCATACTGGAATTTGGTCAAAAACAATATTCTTTTCACTATGGCTATTTTCAATATCTTACTTTATAGAATTTGAATTTTTAGAAAATCTTAAAAGAAATCTTCATCTTTATTTTCACATTAAAGGATTTGATTTCTTTTATGGTTTTTATCTAGTTATTGGAACAGGCATTATCTTAAATAAAGTAATGAATTTTATTATCAATTTTAAATTGACAAAATTTAAAATAAAAGAAACTGATTTTGAAAATGATCAAGACAAAAAAACTATAAATTTCGAAAATGAAATTGATGAAATTTTATATTTTTTTGAAAAAAATCCAATTGAAATTGTCTTTATTCAAGATATTGACAGATTTAAAAATAAAAGTGAAATATTTATAAAATTAAGAGAAATTAATAATTTGATAAATAACTATGAACCAATAAAAAACCAACGGAAAGTAACATTTATCTATGCCGTTTCTGACGATGTTTTTAAAGAAAGTGAAAGAGCTAAATTCTTTGATTTTATTATTCCTGTAATTCCTATTATAAATTATACAAGTTCAAGTTCTAAATTTTTAGAAAAATTAGATTTAGATATTAAAAACAAGAAATTATCAAAAGAATTTATTGATGATGTTTGTTTGTTTTTGAATGATTATAGAACAATTAAATCAATATATAATGAATATACGATTTATAAAAAAATCATAGGCAAACAATTAGACAATTACAATAATTTATTAGCAATGATGGTATATAAGAATATTGAACCAACAGATTTTAATGAATTAAATTCTAATCAAGGTTACGTTTATAAAATTATTGAAAATTCTAGTGAATTAATTGAAGAACGTATTCAAAGTCTTAATACAAAAATAAACTTAGAATTGAATCCAAAATTAGAGAACATTAAAAATGAAAAGATCAAAAATATAAAAGAATTAAGAATGCTTTATATTTTAAAATTTTGCGAAATAATTAACTCTCAAAATAATTATTCGGTTTTTGGTTTTAACTTAAAACAAACTAAATGTTCAATTGAAAATCTTCTAACAGATGAATATTTTGAGTTATTTAAAAACCAACCAAATATTAATTATTATTATTCTACTTACAATTCAACAGCTAGTGGGGTTTCATTTAGCCAAATTGAAAAAGCATTAGATAATTCAATTTATTCTGAAAGATTAGAAACACTTAAAAGCGGTGAAAAAGAAAACCTAAATCAAATTAAAACTGAATTAATCGATATCGAAAATAAAAAACAAGAACTCAATTCAAAAAAATTATTTGAGTTATTAGATGAAAATAATTCAGCACCTTATTTTGAAAAATATTATTCAGAAAAGAAAATCATTAACAATTATAAATTAATCAACTATTTGTTAATCAAAGGATATATAAATGAAGATTACAACCACTACATTTCTTATTTTCATCCTGGTAGTATTACTAAAGAAGATAATGATTTTTTAATTAGTTTACTTCCCAGCGAAAAAGCATTATCTCATAATCATAAACTAAAAGAAGTTAAAACTTTAATAAAAAAAATAAAGCCTGAAAATTATTATCAAGAAGCGATCTTAAATTTTTATTTGATTGATTACTTGATTGAAAATAAAATCAATGCAAAATTAAACTCTATAATTGCATTATTAAGCAAAGGAAATGAAAAATCTGTTAAATTTATTGATGCTTATTTTGAGTATGCTAACGAAAACAATAGAGCTGAATTATTTAAAATTATATTCATCAATTGGAGTGAGATATTAAATTTAATTTTCAATAAGTCTAATCTTCCTGACGAAAAAATCAAGCAATATTTAAAATACATTTTCAAATATCTTGATATAAAAACAATTGATAAAATTGATAACCAAAAAATACTATCAAATTATATTTCTAAATTAGAAAATCTAAATTATCTCAACCCTAAAGAAACTAATTTAGAAACATTCAAAAAATTTCTAGAAAACTCAACAATAGAATTTGAAAATATTAAATACAATAAAGAAAATAAAAATATTTTTGAATTTATTTATGATAAAAACAAATATGTAATAAATGAAAAAATGATTGAATTGTTTATAACCAATTTTAATCAAAATGGAACTAATGTTGAAAATCTTAAAACATCAAATTATACAACAATTAAAAATTCAGGAAAGCCAAAACTCATTAAATATATTGAAGACAATTTAGAAATATATTTAGAAAATGTTTTTCTGAAATTAGAAAATAATTCTAATGAATCTCAAGAAAGTATATGCTCAATTCTTAATAACGAAAAAATCAACATCCGTTTTGATATTATAGAAAAAGGCAAGTTTTCAATAGTTGACTTGTCAAAAATCAATGAGATTGAAATCCAATCAGCATTAATAATATATGAGAAAATAATTCCAACTTGGAAAAATTTAATGGCCTATTATAAAAAATCAAAAGAATTTGATGAAACAATAATAGATTATTTAAATCTTGAACATAATTATAATATTCTTTCAAAACCACCTTTTATTGATGACTCAGATGCAGGTGTAAAAACTAGTTTTCCTAAAGATTTAATTAATAGCAATATTTCAGATGAGAGTTTTTCTAAATTAACTTATAGTCTCCCATTTGCCTATAAAGATGGGAATGAATTCATAAGTATTAGCAATTCAAAGATGAAATCATTAATTGAATCTAAAAGAATATTATTATCGACTGATAATTACACTATGATTGATGAATCATATAATGATTTGTTAATTCTTCTTGTAGAACAAAATGTTAATGATTTTATAAAATCAATTGAGGAATATACTTTGAATAGTTCTATTATTTTAGAAATATTAAATTCTAAAATTTTTAATACTTCACAAAAATTATCAATCATAGAAAGCACAACCGATACGATTTTAATTGACAATAAAAAATTACTAATTAAGTTGAGCGAATTTTTATTAAATAATAGAATTAATAAAATTAGTTTTGTTCTCTTAACCGAATTAATATCTAATTCGTCCACACTTAAACATAAAGTGGAGTTAACTAATAATTATTTCACTTTTATAGAAAACATTAATTTAATCGCAATTATTGAAAAAATTGAAGAATTTTCAAAGTTACTTTTAGGCAAACATCCCAAAGTGGATAACACAGTTTATAACCAACAATTAATCAATAATCTTGAAGGTAAATTAATAAGTAAAAAGAAAGCATCAAAGGATAATAAACAAATTGAATTATTCCCGTTTATAAATAGCAGAATTTAATGTTTTTGAATAGATTCATTTTGAGCCTTTGAGTTTTATCCATTATCTCATTCAGCTGCACAAAACTTTCATTTAGTCCAAGTATTCCTAAACTCAAGTCTTTGTTTGCTTCATTTCGCTAATTACGTTTCCAATAACAAGAACATTCTTTTTCGTTCGGTGATAAAAGGACGTTTTACATTTCAGTTGCCACTCCTTTGCCAACGCTCCAAAAAAAATTACTGGCACAGTTTTTATCAAAAACACGTACGCTTCGCAACTTGCACCAGTATTGAAATACTCAAATAGTCATTACCTCATTCAGCTGCACAAAATCCTCGTTTAGTTTAAAAAAATAAACTTAATCTTTAAAATAAATAAATATTTTTTTCTGTAATTAAATATTAAGTTCAACAAAATCAACACAATGTATTTATTATAAAAACAAACAATAAAGTGCAATTAATATTAAAACAAAGCATAATCAAAGAACATCAATTTTAATTACATTTGTATATGGCGCAATTAGATATGTTTGGGGGCAATGGAAATGATAATACTTTTCCTAAAACTGGTTTAAATAAAATCACTAATGGTGAATTTATTTATTTGCCAAACTTTTTCTCAAAATTCGAAATGATTTTTTCTATCGCATAAAACAAATTCATAATTCAATCGGATGTTAGAAGTTAGAAAGAACACATACTCAAGAAATTACGAAAACACCTTTTTCCGAGAGTTTGCAAGACACTTACATAAATCTTTCGTAGACAACGGACGTTCTGGGCTCTTAATTGGGAGCCCATTTTGTGAAGTGGACGAAAGACTTCAAATTGACGCTTTACTTATTACTGACCAAGTAGTTTGCATTATTGGCTTCAAAAATTGACTTTATCCCATTAACTTCATTTTTAGAATAGGGCAATAAATTAAAACTTGAATTTCGGCCTTGTATTTTTATACTATCGTTATTTTTATTCTTGCCATAATTAATGTTGCCAAATAATGCAATAGTGCTGTTTTTAGAAGTTTCTTTTTTTATTTCAATAAGCTCTTTCGTGCTTCCGAGATAAGTAATATCGACTTTCATTTCATTCAATAATGCAGGAAAAGAAATGGTATGAAGCAAGCCACTTACTGATAAATAAATCTTGTCATTAGGAGAAATTTTATTCTCAATTTTTTTCCAAATCAAATTACTTAGTTTATCGCTATTCTGTTGATAAATAGAATTTATCCTTGCTTCCGTATTTCCTTTCTTATTTAAAATAGTAGTCAATTCGCTTTCCAAAAACAATGAAATAACTTCTGGAACAACTGAATTTTTCTTTATCAATAATGCAAAATAGCCTTTATCATTTTTTCCTACTCTGTTTACAGGGACATTTATTATTTCAATGGTAATTTCTTTTGCTTCAAGCGATTTCTTTATATTTCCCCATTTTATTGCAGTAGGATCTAAAAAGTGATAATTTGAATCAGATGTTATTTGTTCAATTAAATTTCTTTGTTTCTTGTTTAAATTAAATTCGAATTCTTTTGATTTCGATTTAGAGTAAAGTAGCGTTTCATTTTCTTCTAAAAAACCCGACAGGTTTTTTTAAAACTTGTCGGGTTTGAAATTCTATTAACCAAAAATTTACGAAGCTATTTCCAATCGTTTCAAAAATTAATCTGCATTTATACTTCCTTCTTAGGAACGTTTTTACAAATTGCATCAAAAATAAAATGCCATTCAGGTAAGACTGGTTTTTGTTGTACGTTGAAAAATAAGAATTTCTTTTTAGGAAATTTTTTAAAATGGTATTCCTTATAAATATAGTCATTAAGTGCTCGGCTATAAGTTATTTTAGCATTTGGATTTGATATTTTCTTAGCAAAGATACCATAACCAGGAGGAGCACATTTTCTTGGAACTTTTTCCTTTGTCAATTCTGCAAGTGCAATAATAAGATGAGAAAGATTAGGGTTTTGTATATTATCAAATTCTTCAACTAGCAGCGTTTGTATGTCTATCAAAAGTTCCATTTCTTTCACTGGTCTTGAAAAAATGGAGAAACCTGAAACCTCATAACTATACACTCCATTTTTCACAATTATAGGCGCATTAAACCCTAAAGCATCACTGCGAAGAATACGAATATCATTTCGAATGGTTCTCTCAGAAACATTGGTTTCATTGCTTTGTTGTTCAGATAAAACCTCGTTACATTTTGAAATTAGAACTTCAATAGTGCATTCTAAAAAAGAGTTCGAAAGACATTCGTCAATCGTTTTATAGCGTAGTAGAGCGTTTAAATTTGATGGCATAATAAAAATTGCAGATACACTGCAATAATACATTTTATTCTTGTAATAAAATTAGTGATTACTAAAAATTGGAGTCCAGAAACCAACAAAAAAACGGGGCGTATCTGAAAAGCCATACGAGTAAGAAATAAAAACCTATAAAATGAAACAAACAGTAAAATTCAAAAGAACATTAGTATTACTATTTATTGGGGCGCTCTCATTAACTACAAGTTGTAGCTCGGACAGTAAGGACGAATCATCCAAATCTAGCACTATTGTTGGTAAATGGTGGAATTATAAGCGAGTTGATAATGGAGTCACCGAAGTAAGTAAGTCTTGTGGTGAAGATTTCTCTTGTCTAACCTATGAATTTCAGACAAATGCTTGCATTATTAACGAAGAAGGTTACATAGATAATTATAGCTATAAAATTGATGGAGATTTCATAAAATTTTACAACCCAAAAACAGAAGTTTTAGAAGAAACCAATAAATTTAGTTTAACCAAAGATGAGTTAATCTTGTACAGAATTGACAATAATAATTCAACTGATGAACTTCATTTTAAAAGAAAGTAAAAATTTAGATAACTATAATTAATCAAAAACAAAGAATTCAGAAAGATCAACATTTAAAACTTTAGAAATAGAATAAAGGGTTGAAAAAGAGGTGTTAACCACACCTCTATCAATTCTACTAATTTGAGAAATCTCAATACCTAGTTCATTAGCCAATTGTTCTTGAGTAAAACCCGATCGGACTGATATGCAATAAATACCCATTTGCGGATAGCAAAAAACGGTATAGCTTTTTGTTTGAAAAATAGTTTGTTCTAATAATTGTAGTTAGATTTGTTTATTGGCTTATTGAAGTGTACGCAGAATGCAATTCTGCGCTATCCATACAGGACTTTTATTGCATATCAAGGACTTCGGGTTTGCACCAACAAAATAAATAAGAAAAAATGAGCAAAATAGGTATTAAAAATTTTAGAGTTTTCAAGGAGTTTACCGAATTTGAGATAAAACCAATTACACTTTTAACGGGTCCGAATAATGCTGGGAAAAGTTCTTTTACCAAGCTTTTGTTGTTGCTTAAAAATGGCATTAATAAATTAAATTTCAATGAAGGACTTCACAATTTGGAGAGTTTTGACAAAGTTTTGAATTGGGAAAACAAACAAGACACTTTAGAATTGTTTTTTGATAATGAAATCCCTTTTTTAACGGATGATTTTAAAGTCCAATTAACTTATAGAAAAAATGAAATCAATAAAATTTCCATTTCAAACAACATAAATACCTTACTCCAGTGTAATTATGATAATGATTTTACATCAGGACAAAGTCTTAACGAACTTGGAATAGAATCAGATGAATATATAAGTGGAAGAGCTCCATTTGATTCTTTTATTTTAAATTTAAACATTACTTTTTTAATTGATTTGATTTATTCAAAACAATTGAAACAAAAATTTTACGAAATTAAAGAAAATAATAAAAGAGATTACAAAACAATAATCTTGACTGATTTAGTTGTTGGTAATCACGAAATATTCAAAACTACTTTTCCAGATTTGATTGATTTATATCATAAAGAAGAAACAATTAATCTTGACATTTATAGAACAATAGCTTTGTATAACGAAATTAACGCTTTAGAAAAAAATTATCTTTTGTATGACATAATTGCGGACGGTAAACAAATTACTCATTTATATCAAGATAAAATTCTTGAATTACAAAACACTTTATTTTCAACTCATAAATTTGATATAGATCTTGATAATCTGGAATACGGCAAGGATTTAATTTCAATATTAAAATCCATTTTACCTTTTACTAATAAAGGAGTTAAAAGTCAAATAAGCCAATTTTTTAAAAACGAACTACAATCTAAAAATATTGAAATTAAAGAAACAGCGTTAGGCAACTTGATTTTTAATGAAAAATTATATAACCAACCTTTCTTTAATATGAGTCAAGACAAAGGTTTTTATAAAGAATCATTATTCGACCAGTTTTCAAAATTCATCAACACAAACGAAAGAGTATTTAAGAATATTAATTATTTATCAGCCAACCGAGGCAGTCAAAAAAGGATTTTAAGCAATAAATCTGAAAATGATATTGATGAAATTGTGTTGGATTTTTTCAAATATAAAGATAAATATTTAAGTTCACAGGAGGATTATGAAAAAACATTACCTGAATTTACAAGACACTTTATTAGTCTTTTTGACAATAATAATAGAGAATATTTTGACAAAGTATTAGAAATTCTTGAAATCGAAGGCACTCTTGACATAGTTCGTTATGAAAATGTAATTTCAGTAATTTACATCAAACAGAAAGACAAAGATGTTGCATTAGCCGATTTAGGTTTTGGGTTTTCGCAATTGATTCCTATTGTGTTAAAAATTATAAACACTGTTGAATCTAATTCAGAAATTTTAATTATTGAAGAACCCGAAGCCAATTTACACCCCAATTTGCAATCCAAATTAGCGGACATATTTGCGTTGACCGTAAAAACTTTTCCGAGACTTAATTTGATAATAGAAACTCATAGTGAGTATCTAATTAGAAAATTGCAATACTTAACAGCCAAAGGAGATATTAGTCCCGATGACACAAGCATATACTATTTTAATGCCGACAAATATGTAAGCCCGCAAGAGCCAAAAGTTAAGCAAATTGAAATCCGAGAAAACGGAAATCTATCGGATACTTTTGGGCCAGGATTTTATGATGAAACCACCCGTTTGCAATTTGATTTAATGAAACTCAACCAAGAACAAAACAATTAGTATGGAATTGTATATAGAAAAAGAGTTTTTGGATAATTTTTATCTTGAATTTGATGAATCATCTGCTTCAAGTTCCCAGAAAATTGTGGCTACAATTCTAAAAGAATACGCAGAGGTGGAGTGTTTTATTGATTGCGAAATTGAATCCCTAGAGCAACTTGATTTTTTGAAAAGTGAAAACTCGTTTTTTAAAGCAATTTGCGATAAAAGTAAAAGTCCGTTAGCCGTAAAATCAATAAAAGATTACTTTTTTGAAAAGTCAAAATGTGAACAAACTTTGATTTTTACACAAAATAATAAGGATTGGTTTAATGAGGCAGAGCGTAAAGGTGCTTTGTGTTTTTCTTATGAAAATTATCAGCAAAGGATAGAAAACATCATCAAACAATGTCATTTTAAGATTGATTTGAGTGAAGGGTTTCAGGGGTGGGAACAAACATTACAAAACATTCAGGAATTAATGCCGTTAAACAAAATTATTATCAATGATGCTTATTTATTAGATAAACCCGAATTTTATGATAGCAATGTTTACCCTCTAATTAAAGTGATTTCAAAGAACAAAAAAACTAAAAAGCTTTTTTACACTGATATTCTGAATAAAAAATTTCCGTTTAAAACAGATATTATCTACAATTTGTTGAAAGAAAAATATCCAACTTCTGAAATCAAGATTGTGCATAACAATGTAGATAATTTAAATTCACACGACAGATTGTTGTATTCTAATCATTACATAATAGATTGTGCAATTGGGTTTAATTTTAATCAGCAATTAACTTCTAATTCACAAATAATCATTGAAACTATTTTTGAAAAATACACCTATAACAGATTGCGTAATCATTTGAGAAAAATGGATAATCATTTTCAAAACTTACTAACTGATAAGAGAATGAATGCTTATTATCCGAATTAAACGAAATCAAGAGCTTTCATTTACTATTTTACAAATAATAAAACCTTAACAAAATGGCAGTTTTGCATCCTGATTTAAAGACTATTTTGAATAGCAAAGTACAGCCCGAACCAGGAGAGCTACATCTATTAAAATACCTCGTCAATAATTTAGATGATTCTTTTGAAATCTATTTTAATCCGATGTTAAATGGCGACAGACCAGATATTGTTATCTTAAGAAAAGGTTTTGGTGTACTAATTATTGAAGTAAAAGACTATAATTTAGAAAGTTATAAATTAGATGAAAGAAAAAATTGGGTTGTAAAATATAATAACGCAAAAATAAAATCGCCAATAAGTCAAGTATTAAAATATAAAGAAAATCTATATAACCTTCATATTCCACAACTATTAGAAAAACAGATTATTAATTTTAGATTTTTAAATGTTGTTTCTTGTGCAATTTACTTCCATAATGCAAGTAAATTGGAAATTGAGAACTTGTTGGTTGCACCCTTTGAATACGATATTAAATATCAAAAATTTTTAAAATATAACATTAATTTTATAGGTAATGAGAACTTAAATGAGTCTGATTTCGATACTTTACTAAGAGCAATAAAATTAAAGTCCAATCATACCCAAGCATTGTTTTCTGATGAATTATACACAAGTTTCAAAAGGTTTTTAAGTCCGCCATTACATTTGATAGAAAATGGTAAAAATATCCCGTATAGTCGAAGACAAATTGAGATCATTCATAGTCAAAACAGACAACAAAGAATTAAAGGAGTTGTTGGTTCTGGAAAAACAACCATATTGGCAGCAAGAGCAGTTGAGGCGTATAAAAGAACAAAGGGTAAAATCTTAATATTAACGTACAATATAACTTTAAAAAATTACATTCACGACAAAATAAGTCAAGTTCGAGCAGAATTCCCTTGGGAAAACTTTATTATCCTCAATTACCATACTTTTATAAATAATGAACTGAATAATCTTGGGGTTGATGTGAGTGTTCCTGAAAAATTTAATGAATTAAGTCTTGAGCAAAAAGAAAAATATTTTGAAAGCAATTACTATTCTAATAAACAATTGTTTACAGACAATGCAGAAACTATAGTTCAATATGATGCCATTTTTATAGATGAAATCCAAGACTATAAAAGACCTTGGATGGAGATTATAAAAGAGTTTTTCCTTGTTGAAGGAGGAGAATATGTGCTTTTTGGTGATGTAAAACAAAATATTTACAATAATAATCAAACAGAATTTAAAGATGTTAATACAAACGTAAAAGGATTCATTAGATTAAAAGATTGCTTTCGCTCCGACCATAAAATCAAGGATTTGGCAGTAAAATTTCAAGAGTTTTTCTTTAAAGATAAATATGAAATTGATGACTTCAATAAAATAGATACTTCTCTTGAAATTCAATTTGAAAGGAATTTAGAAGGGTATGTAAATTATATGTATTTACAAAACACCGATAATGTATCAAGTCTTTACACCATAATACACGATAATATAATAAATAAGAATTTCATTCCAAATGACATAACAATTCTAAGTCATTCGATCGCTTTATTGAAAAAATTTGATGCTTATTATAGATATTCTAGTAATGAAAAAACAAATACAATGTTTGAAACATCAGAAATGGTAAATACAATGTTACTCAATAAAATCAAAACATTAAATCCTAATAATTTGCCATCGTGGATTAATAAAATGATTTATTTAATTAAAAGAGATAATGACTATGATACAACTAAAGCTTTTGCAGAAATTGCAATATTACTTACTATTTATGATCTTACTTTAGCTTATCCGAGATTTGATAAAATTTTAAATTGGTATTGTAAAAAGTTTAATACTTCATCAATTAATTTGAAAAATTTGTTAACGATTGAAAAAGAAGAATATGATAAATTTAAGAATGATCTCAATTTAATTTCAAAAGGAGAGACTATAAAAAATCTTAGAAACAATAAAAAATTACATTTTTATATGAATAGTGGAACTGTAAAATTATCAACTATTCATAGTTTTAAAGGTTGGGAAAGCGAAACGATATTTTTAATAATAGAAAAAAAGCACACTAATGTTGAAGCAACTTTTGATGAAATTTTATATACGGGATTAACCCGAAGTAGAAAAAATTTAATTATTATAAATTTTGGAAATGAAGCTTATAATTTGAAATTGAAAGAAATAATAGAAACAAATAAATAGCAAATACATCCGCAACACCCCAAAACAAATAGCCACAAGCTACCGAAAACAGATTATTGAAACTTTGGGTTGGGAATAAAACAAAACCTTTATGACTCTAGTGTAAAACTCCCAAAAACTCAAAAGAAGTTGACTAAATGTTTAGCACTTTAAAGCAAATTTACTTAATTCAAAAAAAATGAACGAAGTTCAAAAGCATAAAAACGATTATAAAACAAGAAATTTTACAATAATTATAAGATTTATATGATAGAATTTTTAACATATTTAGGTATTGGAATTATATCTAATTTCATTGGCCCACTTGCCAAACATTTGGCCATTGAGGATAAATACTCTTTAAAAGAAAATAAAAACAAAAGTTGGTTTTACAGATACTCATTTATTATTTTGACGAGATCCTTTATGACCATTTTTTATCCTGTTTTTTATTTTAGTTATTATATCTTGAAAAGAAAACCAGAAGAACCAATTTCATTCGAAGATAAACTAAATACCAGCTTAGTAAAAAGATTAAGAGAACTTGGCGAATATAACAATACAGCTCCTACAGAGAACATTAGCGATGAAAAGATTATTGAAATATACACTCTAATTTGTTCATCTTTCAGAAACGCTAGCTCAGATAAACAAGAACGAATCCCGGCTAATAATTTGAACACAATAGCTATGAAATTTTTTAAAGTATATGAGGAATTTGGGGAAGATTTTATGCAGGAGCATTTAGAATACGAATTAAAAAAATATACTACCGAAGGACTAAGGCCAGAATATCAGCGAGGAATTTCATTATTTTAAACCCTAATTTAAAAATGACACCAGAACAACTAAAATTAATACGACAACTTGCACAATTAGGCGATGTTACCATTGTAAAAAGAGGCACATCAAGTCTTATTAATGCTATTTCAGAAATGGATTGTAAAGCAATTGAATTAATTTTGGAAGACAATGTCAGTTATCAAGATACTACTAAATCAATTTTCCTTCAAAAACTGAAAGAAGTTTTCAAGGATTTCCAAAAAGAAGACAATAAACTTATTCCTTATGAGGGCAAATGTAATTCCGATAAATGTTCCAATAAAAATAAAAAAGGGATCGCCTTTGTAGGCAATAAAACAGGGCGTTACATTAATTTCATTATTGAACAAAATGAAGATAGCACAGTAAAGGACATATATACTTGTTCTGGTTTTTTCACTAATGAGAATGTTATCGATGAAAATAAAAGAAAACTTGATATTTCGGTTTATAATGATGAAAAAGTAAATTTTACACCTTCATCTTCATATAACTATTTAAAAAATAAATCAATCACTGCTCTAAATGAAATAAAGCAACACAATGACTGTGAAATTTCAAAAGAACAAATAATTACTTGGATTAAAAGCTATGAAGAATTATACAATTCTATGAATTGGATAAATAATTTTTACAAACATCATTATTCGTTTTACTGGCTTTATTATCATATCAATGAAATTTATAAATTCTTAATGATTGAAAATGAAGCTAAAATAGCGATTGATGAATTTAAATATATTAATCTTGATAACGAAATAGATTTATTAAAATGGTTAGTAAAGTATGAACATTTATATTACGAATTGATATTATTATGTGCTAATATCGTGACTGAGGAAAGTTTACAAACAGGCAATTGTGTTTTACATAAAGACCATACTGTTTACTTCAAAACAAACATTTTACAAAACTGCATTGATTTACAAGAACTACTTGAAAAGCATTATTACGAAAAATTAAATAAATACAATACACTTTCTCAGGAAGAACAAGAAAATCAAATGCCTTTTGATGATGATTACGAAAAAACTTCATCCTTAAAATATCATTTACAAATAAGAGGAATTATCTAATCATTATCTCATTCAGCTGCACAAAACTTTCATTTAGTCCAAGTATTCCTAAACTCAAGTCTTTGTTTGCTTCATTTCGCTAATTACTTTTCCAATAACGAGAATATCTTTTTTCGTTCGGTGGTAAAAAGGAAGTTTTACATTTCAGTAGTCACTCCTTTGCCAACGCTAAAAAAAAAATTACTGGCACAGTTTTTATCAAAAACACGTACGCCTCGCAACTTGCGCCAGTAATTTTTTTCCCCAAGCTGTGTTACATAATTGAGTATTATAGTTCATTACAAAGCTTTTATATTGTTTTTTTGGTTTTTGCAATGAACTATAATATGGAAAGTTATAAAAAGTAGATTTCGGATTTTGAAAAAATTCGCTTAAACTATACCTATTCCTTCGACCAATATCCTCTCTTCCACTTAAAGTGGCTATGATGTCTGTAGATTTATTAGAAAAAAACTTGGCAACAAGCCAAACCATACAAGAATTTAAGAACAAGTCTTTAGGGATTATACCAAACGAAGACTTGATTGCTTTTTCTGAAACCATAGAAAAGTTTCAATCTATCTATCACGAATTAGTAGTCCAACCAAATATCTCGACTCTTGAAGTGGATATGTTGCCTATTTTTTTATTTCCACAATTAAAGCGATAATATTACGTTAATTAATAATCATAACTTATAAAAGTGCCATTATTACTACAATAAAATAATAGAAAGATGAAATAAACAAGAAATACTGTAGCTAATTACGCTTAGGAAATACTTTCTTTTATCTTATTAATGTTTGTAAACTAATTAGGGGAATTCGCTATAAAGGACGGTAATCCTCATAAAAAATATAGTTATGATGAAGTACTCGTTACAAAACATCATTTTAGAGATTCATAACAAGGAGGATAAGATTTTATCGCAAAATAAGAGATTGATTGATGAAGCTTACGAAATGACCTTGTACCTCCAAGACTTGTTATTTACGGTCAAGAAATACGTTATTGAAGAGGGATTTAAAAATGATGAAGAAGAGATATATTTTTTCCATACCATTAAGCCGAAAATCCTTGGAAAGCTAATTTATTACAATAAGGTATACCGCATAGAAACTGGTTGCCCTGTTAATAATGGTAAAATATATCACAGCTATTTTACAAGCCGTTTACAGGAATTGAAAAAAGAATACGATGAGCACATTTGTAATTCAGATTTTTATAGATATTACCGCTCAGGAAGGACTGATAACGATGAAGTTTACTTCCGACTTGGCAACATCAATTATCACGATGGACTTAATAGTTTCGTATTTGAAATAGATTCTCAGTTCTCTACTTTTTATGACTATAAAATTGCTCGAATTATAGCAAATGAGTTATTGTATAATTACTTGCTAACAAAAATTAATCCCGACGAAAATCCTGATGTGATTTTACAAAATTCTGAATCAACAAAAGATGTTTTTTGGACAGATAGCAAAAATGCACTTATCGAATTGGTGTATGCTCTTTATGCTTCAGGAGCTATTTCTCACGGCAAAATTGGTATCCGAAAAATAAGCTTAATGTTTCAGATACTTTTCCGAGTTCCTCTTGGAGATCTGCATCACTCTTTCCACCGAATGAAAACACGGGTAGGTTCCCGAACTGCATTTTTAGACCAGCTCAAAATATCCCTCGAAGAATATATGGATAAAGAGCTTTAGCGGTTCAATACAGTAATTTCAAAGCAGTACACAAAATGTACTGCTTTTTCTTTGCCCATATCTGCCAATTGGCAAATGTTGGCAAAACTCCATTAGAAAATATGCAAAATGCCTCAAAACCCTTATTAAACAAGGTTTTTTTCTATTTATAAAAATTTTTAAAAAACCGCCAAACCAATTGGCAGGGATTGGCAGACAAACACTACCACCTTTCACAATTTTGCATAGTGAACTTTAAATGCTGTGCAATGAAAATAATAACTATTGAGGAAGAAGCCTGGCAACAGCTCAACAGCCGTATCAATGCCATTGCCGACTATCTGAAAAGACAGGAAGATAAAAGCTATGATGACCTGTGGCTCAATAACCACGAAGTATGCCAATACCTGCATGTCAGCGAAAAAACCCTCTGGCGTATGCGTACCAAAGGCGAGATAGCTTATTCAAAAATCTATGGTCAATACTTCTATACCATTGGAACTATTAAGGATATGCTCAACGCCAATGCCATACAGAGCAGTGATGAATTTGTGCAGGAACTTATGGCAAAAGGCAAAAGCTATATCGAAAAAGGCAGAAAGCTAAAGACAGATAAAAAATAGGTATTAACCCTTAAAAGTATATCCCTATGAATATAGATAGAATGGAATTTTTGGCGTGGATGGAACGCCTGATGGGTCGCCTTGATATGCTGGGCGACACTATAGACGAATTACAAAAAAAACGTAACAGTATAGACGGTGAGGAATTATTGGATAATCAGGATTTGCTCCAAATGCTAAAAATCAGTAACCGTTCCCTGCAACGGTATCGCTCCATCGGCAAGCTGCCTTATTATACCATTAGCGGAAAATTGTATTACAAACTGTCTGATGTGCATCAGTTTATCAGGGAGAGTTTTAATCCTCCCATAACTAAACTGAACGCCAATAAGTGACAAATACTGCCTTTGACTGCCACTTTAGGTAATGCAATGAACGCTTCCTTTATATTCGGCATAGAACTTAAAATTTTCGGATTATGAGTAAAGAAACAACAAATAAACAGGAAATGCCCGAACAACTATCGGACATATTATTGGTGCTGGATAAAGAAAAAATGAAAATCCAAGCCGTAAAGAGTATGGACGAAAACGGGAAAATGGAAACCGTTGAACCAACGAAAAAGAACCAAAACCAATTTATGCGTGTGGACAAAAGTGGTGATTTCTTCTCCAATTTCTTCTCCAATTTTTTTAGCCAACTGAAGAACCCAACCAATTTGTCATTTTTTAAAGTATCGGCTGATGAAGCTTTAAATAAAGCACAGGAAATGCAAAAGCAGGTAGATAACCCAACACCCGAAGGTGAAAAAGTGATGAAAGAGCACGAAGTGAAAACCGAAAATCAACTAGATAAAAAACAAGTAAATCAAAATAATATGGAAACAGCACAAACAACGCCGGAAACAAGCGAATACCGCTACAAGCCGGAACAGATTGATTGGGACACAATGAACAATCTCGGATTAAGTAAAGAATACCTTGAAAAAAGAAACCTTCTTGAACCTTTATTGAAAGGCTACAAAACCAATGAGCTTATACCTGTGAGCGTTAATTTTGGCACAGCCATTCTCCGCACAGATGTACGCTTGTCTTTACAGGCAACCGAAGACGGAAGAGTAGTTCCTGCATTGAACGGCATTCGTAAAGAACCGAACCTCAACTTTGAGTTTTTCGGATACAAGTTTACGAATGAGGACAAGAAAAACCTGCTCGAAACAGGTAATATGGGTCGTGTGGTTGATTTAAAAAATTCTAAAACAGGCGAACTGATGCCCTCTATTATCAGTGTGGACAGGCTTACCAATGAGCTGGTTGCATTACGAACGGATTTCATAAAAGTCCCCGATGAAATTAAAGGCGTGAAATTGGACGATACCCAAAAGCAAACTTTAATAGAGGGTAAACCGCTAAAGTTAGAAGGCATGATTTCTACGAAAGGAACTGAGTTTTCGGCAACAGTACAGTTCAATGCGGACAAGCGTTATGTTGAGTTTCTTTTTGATAGAAGTAATTCTAATAAGCAAACGCAAAGCAACGGACAGAACAATCAACAAAGCAATCAGCAAAGCAATCAGCAAAATCAACCACAGGAAGCTCCAAAAACATTCCGTGGTAAAGAACTGACCGATGAGCAAAATAAGGATTTCAAAAACGGTCAAACCATTTACATTGACGGCTTGACAGATAAAAAAGGACAACCTTATCAAGGCTATATCACTTTCAATAAAGAAAATGGGAAAACCAATTTTGAATTTCCCAATCAATACAAGGAAAGGATAAAACCTACTGAAGCCCATAAAACACAAACTGCCGTCAATTCAGAAGGCAAAACCAATGAGGCAACCAAAAACATCAAAGAGCCATTAAAATCAGGACAAAAAAATCCTGATAGCAAACAGCAACAGGAAGAACAGGAAAAACCCGAAGCACCTGCAAAGTCCAAACGCAGAAAAATGTAACAAGAAAAAAATCGTGCGAAAAGCCAAGTACTATAAGGATTAAACAAAAAAATATTTGTTATGAATAAACAATCAATTAGCGAACAATATTCGCAGGAAAAAAGGACTGATATCCTCTTGATAATGAATAAAGGGGACAATAAGATCTATGGTATGAAGGGCGTTGGGAAATATGATGAATTTGAAACAGCAGAAGTAAACCTGAAAAATCAAGAACAATTTAAGCTGTTCGATAAAAATGGTAGTTTCCTTATGGAATTTCTGATCGAATTCTTTTCGTCGATGCAAAATCCAATCCAATTCAGATTTTTTATTGTGCCACAATCCCAAGCAGTGGAGTTGTCGGATAAAATTCAGTCAGGTGTCAATAATTCATCTAAAGAAGACAAATCATTGGTACAGAAATATGAATTGCAAATCGATCACTTATCAGGACGATTGAAAGCAGGAAACGAAAATTTCGACATTCAAAGGAAACCGGAACAGCTAAAGACACCTGCTAAGTCCAAAGGCGTAAAAAGATAATCAAGTATGAAAACAATCATTGCAGAAAAACCAAGCGTAGCAAGGGAAATAGCCGGCTTGTTAGGCGCATCCGAGAAAAAGGACGGCTACCTAACAGGTAACGGCTATTTTGTTACGTGGGCATTTGGACATTTAGTAGGATTGGGAATGCCCGAAGATTACGGAATATCAGGTTTTCAGAAAGCCTCACTTCCGATACTCCCCAATCCATTCTTACTAACCGTTCGTAAAGTTAAAAAAGACAAAGACTATACCGCTGATACAAGAGCATTAAAACAACTGAAAGTTATCGAACAACTTTTTAATAAAAGCGATAGCATTATCGTAGCAACCGATGCAGGTCGTGAGGGCGAACTCATCTTTCGGTACATTTATGAATACCTGAAATGTAACAAGCCCTTTGAACGGCTTTGGATAAGCTCTCTTACCGAAAAAGCCATTAAACAGGGTTTTGATACTCTTAAAGATGGAAAAGAATTTGACGGATTGTATCAGTCGGCACAAGGCAGAAGCCGTGCCGATTGGCTTGTGGGTATCAATGCTTCACAGGCATTGAGTATTATCGCAGGCAATGGTATCTATTCGCTCGGAAGAGTGCAAACGCCTACATTGGCTTTGATATGCAAACGCTATTTGGAAAATAAAAATTTCTCGGTACAGCAATATTGGCAGATACAGTTATCGCATAACAAAGAGTTGATAGATTTTAAAAGCATTTCCAAAACCAAATGGGAAGACCAAAAACTTGCCGATGATGCGCTGAAAGCCATTCAGCGAAGTGGAACAGCAACAATTACATCGTTAGAAACCAAAAGCGTTACGGAACAACCGCCTTTATTGTTCGACCTTACTGGCTTGCAAAAAGAAGCCAACAAAAAACTGAACCTTTCTGCTGAAGAAACGCTGAACATTGCCCAAAGTTTGTACGAAAAAAAGTTTATCACTTACCCACGTACCGGAAGCAAATATATTCCCGAAGATGTATGGACTGAAATTCCCAACCTAGTGAGGGCTTTGCAGGACAAAGAAACCTACAAGCAAGCCGTATCAAAAATGAAATGGGGACGTTTCAATAAACGCATCGTGAACGACTTGCGTGTTACCGACCATCACGGATTATTGATTACAGATAAAATCCCGTCAGCACTGAACGCAAAGGAAAATGCCGTTTACGATATGATTGCCTTTCAGTTGCTCGAAGCTCTTTCACAAGCCTGTATCAAGGAGATAACCGATGTCAGTTTACAGGTATTGCATTACGATTTTACAGCAAAAGGCTGTAAGATTACAGAAGCGGGCTGGCGTTCCATTAAAGGTAGTTTTTCTGATGATGACACCGAATATGTACAGGATTTGCCCGAACTGAAAAAAGGCGACGAACTCAAAATCAAGGAAGTCACCGTTTTGGAAAAGAAAACCAAACCACCTGTTCTTTATACCGAAGCAGGGCTATTGTCAGCTATGGAAAGTGCTGGAAAGAAAATCGAAAATGAAGAGGAACGGAAAGCCCTGCAAAATATAGGCATTGGTACTCCAGCTACAAGGGCATCAATTATCGAAACATTGTTTACACGCAATTATATCCAAAGGGAAAAGAAGTCTTTAATCCCAACCGAAAAAGGATTGCAGGTATATGAATTGGTCAAAGATAGAAAAATCGCAGACGTGGTAATGACTGCCGAATGGGAATTGGCATTCCATAAAATCGAAAACAACGAAGCAGATGCAGGGGTATTTCTAAAGGAAATGGAAACTTACGCTTCATCTATTACCAATGAATTGTTGCAAACTTCCATTGCCCAAAATAACCTACCTAAATTGGTTTGTCCGAAATGCAAAAGCCAACAACTTATTATCCGTGATAAAATTGTCAAATGTCCCGATGAGACTTGTAATTGGGTGCAGTTCCGTAATGTATGTGGCGTACAAATCGGTATAGCCGATATTGAAAGTCTTGTCAATAAAAGGAAAACTTCACTCATCAAAGGGATGAAAAGCAAGGCAGGAAAGAAGTTCGACGCCTACATCGTCTTAAATGACAAAGCAGAAAGTTCCTTTGAGTTTGCCAAAAATAAAAGCTACAAAAAGTAATGGAAAATAAGCCTACCATTAGCACAATGGAAATCAGAAATCTGATTTACTCCATACGTGGAAAGCAAGTGATGCTGGATAGCGACCTCGCTTCCTTATACGAGGTGGAAACAAAGAACCTCAACAAAGCCGTAAAAAGAAATATTGAAAGGTTTCCTGCTTCTTTTTGTTTTCAACTGACCGAAGAGGAAGTTGAAAACTTGAGGTTCCAAATTGGAACCTCAAGTTTGAGCTACGGAGGAAGACGTTATTTGCCTTATGTTTTTACAGAACAAGGGGTTGCAATGGCTTCTGCCATATTGCGTTCAGATATTGCCGTTAAAGTCAGTGTTGAAATTATGGAAGCATTTGTAGAAATGCGTAGAACGATTATCAGCAACGCTTCTTTGTTTCATCGTTTGGACAAAATTGAGCTAAAGCAATTAGACACTGACCAAAAATTTGAAGCCATTTTTAAGGCGATGGGAAGCGACAAGCTCCACAGCGAAAAAGGTATTTTCTACAACGGGCAAATTTTTGATGCCTATACCTTTGTATCGGATATTATCCGGAGTGCTAAAAGCTCCATTATCCTGTTGGATAATTATGTCGATGACACGGTACTGACCTTATTGGGCAAACGGAATAATAATGTAACTGCAACTATCTATACCAAAAACATCAGCAATCAGTTACGGCTGGATTTGCAACGGTACAACAGCCAATATCCTCCCATTGAAATTGAAGTTTTTTCCGATGCTCACGACCGCTTCTTGATTATTGACAACACCGAATTGTACCATATCGGAGCATCACTAAAAGATTTGGGCAAAAAATGGTTTGCCTTTTCAAGAATGGATATTGAGATTGGTAGGATGCTCCAAATATTAAATAAACAATAAATAAGCCCTCTATTTTAGGGGGTTTTGCTTTTAACTTCTTATCGTAAACAGTATTTATACGACAAATCCCGCCTCTCAAAGCCAAACCCTGCCACATTTTAAAGGCTCTTATTTACTGTTTTAACTTTAAGGCTTTCAAGTAAAATTCTAAACAAGAGTATAGTTATGAATACACAGCAAAAAGATCTATCGTATTTCAGGTTACGACTGCAAGAATTATTAAACACCAGCTTTCCCGAAAAAGCAAACGACCAGAAATTTATTGAGCAACGTTCCTCGTGGGCTTCCAATGCTTATGAGAGTGCTTTTCGTGCGGGAAATACAATTGAGCAATGCAACGAAATAGCCAATTACATACTTTTTGAGGGCTTATATTTCTCCAAATTCGACACCATATTTCAGGTGGTCTGTAATGAGTTTGATACCATAATGGCAGATGAGGAATTGCGACCATTTGCCCTGAAAATGTCCCTTGTTTGTGAGGCCGTTTTCTCCAACTATGAACTAACAGATGACTTCGCATACGGTTATGAGTTTGACTTGCTATATACCGAAATAACGGGAACCATCACAATATGGATAGCTGAAAATGGGCTTCAGTAAAAAGCAACATCTCCAATCGAATATTGATGCCTTACGAATTGCTTTTAAACTACAAAAGGAGAAACGACAAGCCACCGCAAGCGAAAGACTGCTAATGATGCAATACAGCGGATTTGGCGGTCTTAAATTCGTGTTGAACCCCATAGCAAACGAAATAGACATCAATAATTGGAGAAAAACAGAACACGATCTTTTTCCACTCACGCAGGAACTCCACCAGCTACTCAAAGAAAATTCCGAAGACGAAAAGCAATACCGCAAGTATGTAGATAGTATGAAAAGCTCCGTACTAACGGCTTTTTATACACCACCACAGGTTATAGATGCTATTTCCGCAACCTTGCGTGAAAGCGGTCTGAACATTGATAAATTCCTCGAACCCTCCGCAGGTATCGGCTCATTCATACAATCCTTTTCGAAAAACGGGAAAAGTGTTACCGCTTATGAAAAGGATTTGCTCACAGGCAAGATTTTAAAACAACTTTATCCCGAAAGTAATATCCGTGTAAGTGGCTTTGAGGAAATACCCGAAAAGGAACAAAACAGCTATGATGTAATTGCCAGCAATATTCCTTTTGGCGACACTTCGATATTTGACCTTTCCTATTCCCGAAGTAGAGAGACTGCAAAAGTACAGGCTTCCCGAAGCATACACAATTACTTCTTTCTCAAAGGTGCTGATATGCTCCGAGAGGGCGGTTTACTAGCTTACATTACTTCACAGGGCATTCTCAATAGCCCAAACAACGAACCAATACGCAGGGCGTTGATGCAGGATAATAATTTGGTTTCAGTCGTTCGATTACCCAACAACCTTTTTACAGAATATGCAGGTACGGAGGTTGGCAGTGATTTGATTATACTGCAAAAGAACACAGCAAAACAAAGTCTGACCGAAAGGGAAGATCTGTTTTGCCAAAGCAACCGAACGGAATACGATACTCCAAGCAATACGTTGTTTCAGGACAGCACAAGAATTGTACATACCTCTAGCAAATTAGATACCGACCCTTATGGACAACCTGCTCTGATCTATACACATAAAGAGGCTGTTGAGGGAATTGCCAAAGACCTCAAACAAATGCTTTCCGAAGATTTTGATAAGTATCTGAATTTGATTTTATACAAAGGCGAACGGAACGATGAGCCTATAATACAAATTCCCACTACTCCAAAGGTAACACCTCCAATTGTCCAACCAGTAAACATTCAGCCAGAAATACAACCTTTATCAATCAATCGGGAAAGCCCGCAGGAATTAAAACAATTAAGCATTTTTGACCTGTTTGAAAATGCGGGAGAACCTGTAATGGTTCTTGCTAGACCCAAAACAACGACACAAGCCAAAAGACAAAGTACTAAAAAAAGTAGCCGTGCAATAGGTCGCCAAACCGACCTGTTTAATGCAATGCAACAAACTTATACACCTCCAATCACAAATAGAATTACTAACGGAAGCACATCAGTCAACGGTAAAAAACAGGAAGCTATCGGCGACCTGTTTTCGAGTAGCAACGGGAACGGACAAGCTGATAAGTCAGCCGTACTCGACACCATTCCCGAACCTTCTCCGTATAGTAGCGAACTGCAACCGTTCTACCGTAACGATTGCCTTGTCGTGAATAATGGTTGGGTCGGTCATCTGCAAGATGTAGATACATCAAATGAAAAAGCAATTTTTCATCCTTTGCAATTACCGACTTCACAGAAAGCAAGAGCCGAAGCATACATTGCGTTACGTGATGTTTACCAAGATCTTTACAATAAGGAGGCGAAGCTTCAGACCGAACATAAAGAAGAAAGAGAAAATCTTAATCAATTATACGATGCCTTTGTCAAAAGGCACGGAAACCTCAACATTGCCGATAATATCAAGCTCATCAAAACGGACAGTTCCGGAAAGGAAATACCTTATTTGGAACGTGTGGTTGGTGGCGTGGTACACAAGGCCGATATATTCAGTCGCCCTGTAAGTTTTTCTACCTTAACCATAACAACGGACAATCCCGAAGAAGCGTTAGCGGCTGCGCTGAACAAATACGGAAGCGTGGATTTGGACTATATGTCCGAAATCAGCGGTATGACGGACGAGGCTTTAAAAGAAGCATTACACGGTCGTATTTACTACAATCCTTTGCAAAAAGAATATGAAATATCTGAACGCTGGATTGCAGGGAACGTGGTAGAAAAAGCCCAAGAGATACAGAACTACATTGAAAACAATCCCAATGATATCGAAGCCAAAACAAGCCTTACTGTTTTGGAAGAAGCCCGACCAAGACGAATTGAGTTTGAGGAACTCGATTTTAATTTAGGTGAACGCTGGATACCCACTGGTATTTATGCCCGTTTTGCTTCACATCTTTTTGATACGGACGTACTAGTTCATTATTCTGAAAGTTCGGATGACTTTTCCGTAAAGTGCAACCGTAAGAATTTGCATATATGGGAAAAATACGCTGTCAAAGCTGAAAGCCGGACGTTTGACGGTATTGCCCTGCTTAAACACGCCCTTGTCAATACCACGCCTGATATTACTAAAAAAATTAGGATTGGCGACCAAGAGGTCAAGGTGCGGGATATGGAAGCTATACAAATGGCGAACACAAAGATTGATGAAATCCGTACCGCTTTTACCGATTGGCTTCACGCCCAAAGCGATGAGTTTAAAAACAGGCTGACCGACCAATACAACGATACGTTTAACTGTTTTGTTCGACCGAACTATGACGGAACACATCAGGATTTTCCGGGATTAGACCGTAAGGCATTAGGTATTGAAGACTTGTATTCGAGCCAAAAAGACACCGTTTGGATGATAAAACTGAACAATGGTGCTATCTGCGACCACGAAGTAGGTGCAGGAAAAACGTTGGTAATGTGTACCGCAGCACAGGAAATGAAGCGTTTGGGCTTAGCCCATAAACCTATGATTATCGGGCTGAAAAGCAATGTTCACGAAATTGCCGAAGCCTACCGCACTGCCTATCCACACTCTAAAATTCTGTTTCCAGGCAAAGAGGATTTTACACCTCAAAAGCGGATGAGGATCTTCGGGGATATTAAAAACAATGATTGGGATTGCGTAATCCTCACACACGACCAATTTGGGATGATACCGCAATCGCCCGAAATACAAAAGGAAATTCTCCAAATCGAATTGGATAGTGTAGAACGAAACCTCGATGCACTACAATCACAAGGCAAGGAAGTGACGAGAGGTATGCTTGCTGGAGTAATCAAGCGGAAAGAAAACCTCGAAGTTAAACTCAAAACCCTGCAACACGATATTGAAAATCGCAAAGATGACGTAGTGGATTTTAAGATGATGGGCATTGACCATTTGTTTGTGGACGAAAGCCATCAATTCAAAAACTTGATGTTTAACACAAGACATTCCAGAGTTGCTGGATTAGGTAATGTTGACGGAAGCCAAAAGGCAATCAACCTTTTGTTTGCTATCCGCACCATTCAGGAACGCATTAATGCGGATATGGGAGTAACTTTCCTTTCCGGAACTACGATCAGTAATTCTTTGACTGAACTGTACCTGCTGTTCAAATACCTGCGACCACGGGCATTAGAAAAACAAGGCATTCATTCTTTTGATGCGTGGGCGGCTATCTATGCAAGGAAAACGACTGATTATGAATTTTCGGTTGCCAACAACATCGTAGCAAAAGAACGTTTTCGATATTTTATTAAAGTGCCGGAGTTGGCGCAATTTTACTCGGAAATCACGGATTACCGAACGGCTAGGGATATAGGCATTGACCGCCCTAACAAGAATGAGGTATTATATAACATACCACCTACACCCGATCAGGAAGTGTTTATACAAAATTTGATGGAATTTGCTAAATCTGGAAATGCTACTTTGTTGGGAAGAGAAGCTTTATCTCCATCTGAAGAAAAAGCAAAAATGCTCATCGCTACTGATTATGCTCGTAAAATGTCTTTGGATATGCGGATGGTAAGCGCTGCATATGATGACCACCCCGACAACAAGGCTTCGCATTGTGCAGCAAACATTGCTAAGTATTACAGCCAATACAATGCACAGAAAGGAACACAGTTTGTTTTCTCTGATTTGGGAACTTACAAGCCGGGCGACTGGAATGTTTACTCCGAAATCAAACGTAAGCTCGTAGAAGACCATGGCATACCTTCACACGAAATTAGGTTTATACAGGAAGCGAAAAATGATAAGCAACGCAAGGAGCTTATCAAAGGAATGAACGAGGGAAAAATCCGCATAATATTCGGTTCTACAAGTATGTTAGGAACTGGTGTGAATGCACAAAAAAGAGCTGTAGCAGTCCATCATCTGGATACGCCGTGGCGACCAAGCGACCTTGCCCAAAGGGACGGTCGGGCAGTCCGAAAAGGAAATGAGATTGCCAAGTTCTTTGCGGAGAATAAAGTAGATGTGATTATCTATGCCGTTGAAAAATCATTGGATAGCTACAAGTTTAATCTGCTTTACAATAAGCAACTTTTCATTGACCAATTAAAAAATAATAATCTCGGCAAACGAACCATTGACGAGGGCAGTATGGACGAAAAATCGGGAATGAACTTCTCGGAATACGTGGCTATTCTTTCGGGAAATACAGACCTGTTGGATAAAGCTAAAATAGAAAAACAGGTTGCCGGATTGGAAAGCGAAAAACAGGCGTTTAACCGTTCAAAGTATAGTGCAAAGTACAAATTGGAAGACTATACGGCTGAACTTGATAAAGCCCAATCCCGTTTTGACCGTATGAGCCTTGATTGGAATAATCTGCAAGAGCGTATTCAAAAACGTTCGGACGGTACAATCGCAAATCCTGTGCAATTGGACGGCTTGCCACCCAATGCGGATATTAAACAAATTGGTGCAAAGCTCAACCAGCTTTCGGACAAAGCCCGCACCGGAGGTCAGTATGAAGAAATCGGTGCATTGTATGGATTTATGCTGTTGGTAAAAACCGAAATATCCGAAAAAGAGGGTATGGATATACGGGTAAACCGCTTTTTGGTTCAGGGCGAGGGCAATATCAAATATACCTATAATAACGGTATCATCGCTAAAGATGAAAAGCTGGCTACTGTGAACTTCCTTAGTGCTCTGGAGAAGTTGCCAGGCTATATAGAGCAGGAACAAAAGAAAATTGCAGAAATACAAAAGGATTTACCTGTTCTTCTGGAAGTGGTAAACGGTACGTGGTCTAAGGAAAACCGATTGAGTGAACTCAAAACGGAACTGTCTGCCGTTGAACGGAAAATACAGTTGTCTATAACGCCTGAACCCAAAGAGGAACCTGCGGAACAAACCGAAAAACAAAAAGAAACTCCAAATATTTTGGAGAGTATTGTACGGACGAAAGGTATTCACTTACCCCGTGGGGTATTATAATATGTAAAAGTATCCGCTACATTTCTTCCTGTTCATCCATTTTCCTAATCAAAGCATCCCGTAAGCTGTCAAGAAATTTTGTTCGGTTTATTTTTCGGGATTTAAGTTCCATAAATGTATGATAAAAGTCGCCCAAATCAACATTAAAAGCACGTTCAAATGTTTTGGCAATAACTTTAATATCTGCATTTCCATTGTCAAGCACAGCTCGCGAATGCAGTGCATAAATCAATTCTATGAGTGCTGTTTTGCTCCCTGTCCAATTTAAATTCGGTAGGTCTGTTGATTTCTCTCTATACGTAGTGTTGTGAAGCTGGTCTTCAAGATAGACTTGTATCAGGTCATTAGCTATAATCTTTGCTACTTTGTAATCGTGGGATGTGGAAAAGTTGCGGTCTGCCTCAAAATAATACGTGTCTAAACTTAACTTAATATCGTACTTGCCTCGTACAAAGAGCTTATCGTCAATGAAAGAATTATTGGTTCGGTAATATTTATAAAATTCAAGGTTGTTATCGAAATACCTTTTGAGTTTTTTCAACTCATCATTAAGGTATTTCTTAATAGGTTTTGCACCGTAAGGCTTTTTTGTTTCGATTTTATAAATGGCATTATAGTAAATTAGTTTTGAAACGATGGCAGGCTTCTGATGTTTGAAAAAATGGATTTCCTCATCAATATTCTTAAATCCCCTATTTAAAACATACTCCTTTACTTCGGACAAGCATTTAAGGATGATATCTATAACGGCTTCTATCCTTTGTATAGAGTAGTCTGTTTCTATCTCCAATTCATCTATTGTTGTTTCCAGTCTAAGCAGTGTTTTATTATAAAATTTATCCATACGGTTGGTCTGTTTAATTTGGCTTTCGAAAAAGCACTATCCGTAATAAATATCAAACATTGTACAAACGACTATTCCAAATGATAGTTGTTTGTACAATATTTGATGAACAAGGTATCTTACTTGATGATTTTAGATAAACAAAGTAATTTGACGAAGTTGTTTAAATATGATTTCTTCTATTACTCTAATCTAAACCTAATACCAACATAAATTTCCCGTCCCCGTGTCGGACCCCAAACAGAAGATGTGTCAAAGTATGGACTGAATGGGTCTTGCCAACTGATAATTGGTTGTAATTGTCGGAAGTCAAAAATATTCTCACAACCTGCATACATTTCAAACTTTTTAAAGTTGTAAGTAAACTGTGCATTTACAATTGTATATGGCTCTGAAAAGTCAGGTCGTTGAAATTCTATTGGGTTTGATTTTGTGTCGGGCAAACGCTGTCTGCCATACCAATGCACATTCATATCAAAGTGAAATTTGTTTGTCAATGGCTTGTAGCTAAAAGTCGTAATTACCTTGTGCTTTGGATTGAATGGCAAAAGTTGTTTTGTTTCTCCGATTTCCCGATAAACGTCTAAATAGTTATATCCTGTTTTAAACTCAAACCGCCTGTAAATTTTTAAATACAATTCTGCCTGAAAACCGTTGCTTACACTTGTCCCTGTAAAATTCTGAATAATAGCCTTTGTCGGGTCGCTGTCATAATCGGGGAAAATCTGATTTTGAAAATCGGTTCTGTAATAATCGGCACTGAAATAACCTGATAAATTATTGTCTTCCGTATCAAACTTTTGTGTAAGGTTAAACCCAAAGTTTACTGCTTTTTCGGGTTGTAATTGCTCGGCAAAAATGATGTCCCTTGAACTTACAAGCAATCCGATATTTTCGCTGAATAAATTTACTGTTCTCCAACCTGTTCCAATATTTGCACGAACAATAGTTTTTGGCGTTATGTCATATTTCAGCAATGTTCTTGGTGTAAACTGAAAACCAAATTGGTTATGGTGGTCGCCCCGAACTCCTGCAATCCAAGTGAGTTTGTCGTTAAAAAACCGCATTGTGTTTTCGGCAAAAAGTCCTGGGATGTTTTCTAATCGCTGATAATTGCCTGCATAAGTTCTTTGCAAAAATGTATCTGTAAATGCAATGTCTTCATTCAGGTTCAAATGACGATAACTAATACCTGTTTTCAAATCGTGTTTGGCATAGTTTAATTCATATTGAATGTTGCCGTAAAAATTGGTCTGCTGTGCGTTGTATTTTACGGTTCCGAAAAATGAATTTTGCTGTTGATGAAAAGCCGAAGCAAACAACACAACATTGTGTTTATCATTAAAACGATACCCTGTTTTAGTCCACATTTCAGGCTGATTGATATTTACCGATTGCCCATAAACATTGGTGCTTCCTTTGTCGCTTTCTGCATTGAAAGAAGTTTGTCCCCCAATTCGTTGTTCATTGAAAAAACGTAAACCAATTCTGCTGTTCCAACCCCAATCTTTTTCATTACCATACTTCCACTTATTAAAAATCATATATCTGGTAAGCAATGGTAAGTCTAAAAAATTATCGTTGTCCCTGTCAATTTTGTTGGCAGGTTGCACCGTATGAAACGCAGTTAAGTTGCTCCATTTACCTTGCTTAAAAGCATAGTTGGCGTTAAAATGCTTTTCCATAAAATTGTTCATATACAGATTGAGCAATAATTTATCTGTTTTGTCAGGTTCTTTTGTTTCTACATTGATTTGTCCGCTAATGCTTTCATACCCTTGAATAACGCTGTTTGCTCCTTTGGAAACATAAATATTATCAACCAATGTCCCCGGAATACTGCTTATACCATAGGTGTATGCTAAACCTTGTATCATCGGGAAACCGTCAATTAAAATTTGATTGTAAACTCCCGATAAGCCTAAAATGCGAAGTTCTTTTGAGTTTGTTATTACATTGGTTGTTTGCGGTTGTACGGTTGTTTGTGTTTCAAAGCAACCTGCCAAATCACAACAAGCAGCTTTTGCAAGTTCCGTTTGTGTAATCTGTTCGGTTTTAATCGGCTTAATGTCCGAAATAATTACTCCGTCACGTTGTCTTGAAATTATAATTTCATCAAGAGTATGGTTTTCCTCTAACGTAAACTCAACAAATGTTTGGTTACTGATTTCAATTGTATCGGACGAATGTCCTACATAACTTGCAATCAGTTTCTTATCGGAAATGTCTTTGATTGATATTTCAAATTGTCCTTTGTTACCTGTTAATGTGCTTGTGGTTGTGCCAAGCCAATAGACATTAGCACCTACTAACGGCTCTTTTTTGTTGTTGGTTACTTTTCCTAAAATGGTTTGTGCCGAAATACTAAAAGGAAACAGTAAACCAACAATGAAGATGTATTTTTTCATTGTCTGATTTTTTAATAAAGGGCAAAGCAAGTTTGCTTTGCCCTGCCTTGTTTACTGTTTTACTTTATATGGTCTTTCGTCAGGATTTTCGCAACTTCCTGTGCTTTCAACGGCTGTAAAAATTTCTTTTTCATTTACCAACGCAGGATTGTATTTTACTTCAAAGGTTGTGGTTGTTCCTTGTTTTCCTGATTTGCAACTGCTCACGCCATTTAGCTTTTCAACATTGGCTGAAATCATTTTTAAATCCATAGAACAGGATATGCCCTTAACTTTGACCGAAGTGGTTTTGATGCTATCAGTTGTACACTGACTTTTATCAGAGCCTTTACAACAAGATGTTTGTGCAAATGCAACGTGTGTTGTGGCAGTTAATAATAATGCCACAACGAATAATTTTATGAAATTCATTGTTCTGATTTTAAATTGTTTAACGATAAAAATTTATGCTCCGATTTCTCGGTGCAAAACTCAAAAGGGTTGTTAAACAATTTTAGGCGGTTGCCAAAAGTCAGAAGCGAATTGAGAAGAAAATACTGATTTATAGAAGAAATATCGTTTTGTTGATATTTTGTGCTTGGGTAGAATTTTATAAAAAGGAATAGAAGCGACTTGTAAAAGACAAGAATTACATACTTGAAAAGGATTACAGTTTTTCTCACTATTATCTTTCTTCTGATTGTGGTCGTTTGATTGAATTGGGGCACATTGCCCACCACAACAGCTTTGTTCGGTGTCTGTCTGCAATGAAATAGCTACTATTCCCGGCTTAATCACAAGGAATAAAATATATGTTGTTAATATGTATGCTAAAAATTTCATTACTCTGCGAAGATACACTTAATTCTTGATTTTTTTTTCAATTGTATTACAAAATTCGACAATACAACTTTTGACGAAAATCTTCTTCTGGAAATTTATTAAAATTTCCCATCTTGTTCTGCTTCTTTTTTTAAGTATTATTTACTTAGAAATTATTTCTTCTTTAACAGCAATCTTGGATAAACATAATATTAATACCAAAACTTCTACCAGCGGTGCGATTACCCCTCTTGCACCAAATGCTGTAAATCGGGGTCGCTTTTGATACGCTCCAATTCCGTTTCTATAATCTGTACAATGTCTTGTTTTATCTGACGGTAATTGCTGTCAATATCCTGCTTCATTTTATCTTCTCCGTGTTCATCAACAAAGGATAGGATTTCCGGTATCTTCTGATATACTTTAGTTTCTGCGGCAACCTTTTCATTGTCCACAACAATTTCAGCGTGGAAAATCTTTTGCTCGATGCGTTCATCAAAGTTGTCCGAAACTGAACCTACAAACATACCCTGCGTAAGCGTTGAAATTTTCGATGCAGGAATAAGGCTGTCTAACTGTGTGGATATAGAGGTAGATTTATCATTCCTGTTAATCGTCATACTTTGGCGTTTCTGTAAGACTTTCCCGAAGCGTTCCGAAAGACTTTTTGCCGTTTCTCCTACAACCTGCCCACTGAAAATATTACCTACTGTATTTTGGATAACTTTGCTCTCTTTGTCGCCGTAATCCCTTGTTAATTGCGAAAAATCCTGAAATCCTAAACATACTGCCACTTTATTACTTCTGGCAGTTGCAATAAGGTTATCCAGTCCTCTAAAATAAATGGTTGGCAGCTCATCTATGATTACGGAACTCTTTAATTGCCCTTTTTTGTTGATGAGCTTCACAATTCTTGAATTGTATAAGCCCAAAGCTGCGGAGTAGATATTTTGACGGTCGGGATTGTTACCCACGCATAAAATTTTAGGCTCTTTCGGATTGTTGATGTCAAGTGTGAAATCATCCCCAGTCATTACCCAATAGAGTTGCGGGCTAATCATTCTTGATAACGGGATTTTTGCCGATGCAATCTGCCCCTGTAATTGGTCTTGCGCTCCGGATTGCCACGCATCCATAAAAGGTGACAAATAATTTTCCAAATCGGAATATGAGGTTAAAATAGTAAACACGTCTGAATACTTTTTGTTAAGCAATTCAATAGCGTGTGGAAAGGTACAATATTTACCATCCTCATAGATTTTCAGATACCAAATAATGGCAGCTAATAGGATAATTGGGCTTTCCACGAAAAAATCCCCTTGCTTCTGTATCCAGCTTCGATTGAGGTTCAGCATTATGGTATAAGCCGCTTCATAAGCATCAGATATATCCGTCATAAAATCGGGATTAAGTGGATTGCAACGGTGGCTCTTGCGTGGGTCGTCAAAGTTGATGACGTAAAATTTGGGTTGGACTTTGTACTTATCCCGATGCTTCAGTAAGTGATTGTAGGCAATGGTAGAAAGGTCATCAAATTTAAAATCATATATATACATACTAAAGCCTTTCTCAATTTGTTGCTTGATGTAGTTGTTTACGATTGCATAGCTCTTGCCGGAACCCGGTGTGCCTAACACAATCGAGGCTCGAAAAGGATTGACGATATTTATCCAGCCGTTGTTCCATTTTCCTTTGTAATAAAACTTTGTGGGAAGATTGACAGAATATTCGTTTTCCATCAACTTTGTTTCCTGTTGAAAACTCTCGTTCTCATTATTGAAAACATCATCCATCAAATTGGTACGTAGCAATCGGCTCATCCAAACTCCGGCTACCATAAAAGCGATATAGCCTAAACCTGTGGTAAGGATATAAAGGATTGTAGCGGTTAATAACGGTAGCTTTAGTAAAGGGAAATTCAGAAAAAACAGGATAGTACCAATCGCTAAAGCCACATAGATTTTAGACCAAGTTATCTTTTCATTTTTTACTCCTTTAGAACCCAAACAGCTTAATGCCAACAATACCAAAGCAAATAGCTTGGTATATATGGTATGCGAAAACAGCCCTGCCGTTCGCTGAAAATTGCCCAATACTTTGTTGATGATTTCTAAAGTCCAGCCACGTTCTATAAAGAAACCGTAGCAGAACCAATAAAGGTGCATCAGTACCAAAAGGATACTCACTGCCCTCATAAAAGCCATTATTTTGGCTAAACCTGTTAAATCGTCTTCTCCCTGCATTATTTTAATTTTTAATGTTCGGGCGTGAATTTAAAGGCTCTACATAGTGGCTATAAGAATGTGGCAGTCAATGGCGGTGCGTGGCTGTGTTTGGCTGAATACTATTGCTGACCTCTTTTGCGTTTACGTTTCTTCTTCATTTTGTTGGCAAAATCCTGTTCCTCGTAATCTTCGCCCTGTGCTTCGGGCAGTAAACCTCCCAATGCTTCAATCAAACCGTCTTCGTGTTTTTCAGTAGTATTCAGGAAGTCGAACAAATGATGTGGTTCTTCCGCAGGAAGATCTGCATCATTTGATGTGGATATTTTTGGTGGATGTACGGCAGGTTCTTTAATCTCCGATTTGATATTATTGTTCCAATAATCATTAAAGGTATTGGCAGAAAGTTCCTTTGCTAAGCGTGAACCGTTCCAAACCGTTTTAGAATTGTGGTCTATAAAAGTTATCCCGTAAATACGTCCTGTGTCATTTCTACGCACTACTACATTTATACCCTGTTCGGCTAACTGCTTTTTAAAAGCCTGCTCATTACTTGTTGATTTCAGGGCAATAGTAACGGCAGCTTTAATGGTTGGTTTTGTCGGGTGGTCTTTTAAAACCTCTTTGCATTTTGCAAAATGCAATTCCAAAGTCGGTAGCCCTGCGTTTTTTCCGAAAAGCGAAGCCTTGAATGGATGTCCGGCTCTTTCTCCTTTGTCATTTAACGGAATGTATAATAAACCCTGCCGTAGCTGCCCCTGCAATTCGCCCTCCACTTTTTCGGTAGTAACATTGAATAGGGAAAGCAAAGCGTTATATTCTCCCAAAGTTTGGTATTGATAATAATTCGGCAGGTGTCGGACTACTGAAGCTATCTGACTTTTCACATCGCCTGCCCGATAATCTATCGGACGGAAAACCTTGTCGTTCTGCTTGTGTTCCTTATCAGTTGCAGGTATCAACCCGTGTTTACTTTCGAGTTCACGGCACACATTCATAGACCGCATTTTCTCGAACTTGTCCGAAATCTTTTTGCCCTCTTCGTCCACGCAAACTGAAACGATATGGATATGGCTACGGTCAATATCGGTATGTTTGAATACCACAAATGGCTGTTCGCCGTAACCCATTTCCCTCATATACTGCTCTGCCATTTCCCTGTACCTGTCATCGTTTACCTTATCATTCGGGTCGGGATTGAGCGAAATATGCAACGTATGTTTTTCGGTATTGCGGTTGGCTATCAGATAAGGTGCAAAGGATTGGGTTAATTGTGCAACTGAATAATGCCCGTTAGCGGTTTCAATCATCTTGTTGGCAAACAAAATTTTTCCGTTTTCATTCTCCACTTTGAGCTGATTGTATGCTAATGCTCCGTATAAATTTCCGCTTCTGCCGATTTTCGCTATCATTTCTAAGACTGTTTTTTTAGATGTTTTGCTTCAAATTCTTCGGTTATCTGAATGATTTTTTGGCATAGCATCGCCATTTCAGCCGTCTGTTTTTCTAATTTATAAAGGAATGCTGCGGCTTTTTTCTCGGAAAAATTCTTGTATAAAAGCTTTACAATTTGGTTGTAATTGACACCCACAGAACGAAACTGACTGTGAAACGAGGTCAATCGCATATAAAAATCAACCGTTCCCTTGTCAATTTTAACCGATTTCATTTCCTTACTGAACAGCAGGGAAATGATAAACTTTGCTTTATTGGGCATTCCCGATGCTTCAAAAAGCGATAAAAGTTTGGCATTTTCTTCGTCTGTAAGACGGAAAACGTGGCGGTGGATGCTTGGGTCGGTTTTCAGTGTCCGCCCGCCCTTATTCTGTTTTTTGTTACTGTTCTCATTCATCACTAATCCATTTTTAATCCACACAAAACCTCGACTTCGGAGAGCGTTTTCTGCCCCCTGCTAAGGGCAAGTTGTTTTGAGGCACTAACTCGGTTTCGAGTGCCTCAAAACACAACTTGCCGTGTTCTGTCGAACACAAAAATCCGCCCTGCGGGACGGATTAAATGTAACAGGGAAAAACGGCTCGATGCCGTTCCCGTTGCCCTCCGATTTGTCAAAAGAATTTTGCATAAATCCATTAATAAAAATCATTGTACAAAGTAAAGCCCTGTTTACGAAAGCATTGTACTGTATAGCAGTGCCAAACACTGCCTTTGAACGCCAAACACTGCCACACCGCAATCAGCGGGCAAATCAATCGCTTTATTTGCCGTATAATTTTAGTGCAGGTAGTAAAAAATGTATCTAAACAAAGAAGAAAATCAGGTTTGCAAACAAGCGGTTTGGAATAAAAGCATAGGGTTTTAAAAGCATAAAACAATAAAAGTGTAAAAGCATAAAAGCGGTAAAGCAATTTACCTGTTGCAAGTTTTGCCACTTGCTAAAGAATGTGCCTTACAAGGCAAAAATGAAAGCAGATACCTGTGCAGGAAAGTACCCAAAAGGGAATGCAGGAATATAGGAATGAGGTAATAATCAGATAAACCAATATTCAATCCTGCAAACAAATAAAGTGTGTAACAATAAATTTTTAAATAATGGAAACAACAAAGAAAACTTTAAAAATCAGCTTCTCCACCCAAAAAGGCGGTGTGGGAAAATCTACAATGACCACTTTACTGGCAAGTGTGCTTCACTACCGTTTAGGTTTTAATGTGCTGGTGATGGACTGCGACTTTCCGCAACACAGCCTGACCAATATGCGTGAACGGGATAAGAGAACCATAATGCAGAACGACTACCATAAAAAAGCGGCAATGAAGCAGTTTCAAGCAATCAACAAAAAAGCGTACCCGATTATTAAATGTAAAGCTGAAACGGCTCTGGAGAAAGCATCGGAATACAGAAGCCAGTCGGCGGTTGTGCCAGATGTGATCTTCTTCGACCTGCCGGGAACAGCCAATACTAAAGGCGTTTTGACCACTTTAAAAAAAATGGACTTCATCTTTTCGCCCATTACTGCCGACCGTTTGGTAGTGGAAAGTACATTGGGCTTTACCAAAGCCTTTCTCGGACTTCCCCAAACGGACGAGGGCAATCCCGAACAAGAGATGTGGCTGTTTTGGAACCAGGTGGACGGCAGGGAAAAAACAGGTTTGTATGATGCGTATCAAAGTGTCATCAAGGAACTCAACCTGCCCATAATGGAAACAAGGATAATGGATAGCAAGCGTTTCCGAAAGGAAACAGACGATACAGGTAGTTATGTATTCCGGTCAAGTTTGCTGCCTGCCGAACCACAGTTAATGAAAGCAACTAAAATGGATTTGTTTGTCGAGGAATTTTTAAAAATCACTCATCTATAAAAATAGTAAAGTATGGCTTCAGATAACAAAAACAACGATTTTGAAAAGCCCAATGTTGATGAGGAATACCTTATGAACGTCATAAGCGGCGATGAGCCTGTTGCTCCACCGAGCAATAACAAAAAGCAGGATGTACCAAAGGAAACAAAGCCCAGGGAAAAAGCCCGTAACAGTTCATCAAAGAAAGCGGACTACGAGGAAACATTTTTGGTCAATCGGTTTCCATCGGGGCGTAACGGCAAGGTCGTTTACATACGCCCTGAATACCACGAAAGATTACTCCGCATCGTTCAACTGACAAGGGAAGAAAGAACTACGCTCTACTCTTACATTGACAACATTCTTGAAAATCATTTCAGGGAGTACGGGGACGATATTACCAATTATTTCAACGAACATTTTAAACCCATTCTATAATGAAAAAAGAAAAAAAGTACAGGAAAGGCGTTGCATCTGGCAACAGCTCCGATACAGTTAGCAGTAAGGCTAAAACAACCTATGAACAAGCATTTATGCAAATGAATAGAATGCAGAAAAGAGGCAATAAAAGCATATACCTAAGCCCTGAACATCACGAGCGTTTAACCCGTATAGTCCAGATTATAGGCGATGATAAAATACCCTTGTTTGCCTATCTCAATAATATTCTTGAACATCATTTTAAAGTGTTTGTAGATATGATTACAAAAGAGTTCAACGAAAAGTATAAAGGCTTGTTTTAAAAACCCTACGTTATGGAAATAGTAATTGTGATATGCCTGCTGATTGTCATTGTCCTGCTTTTGCAGGATAAGATTGTCATTCATAAAAGGTCAAAGCAAGAACCTTCGCAGAAGAAAGTCAATCTGAACCTGCCCGATATTATGGGGCAACCTAAACCCGTAGAACGCCTTTCAGTGCCAAACACTGCCAATGAACGCCAAATTGAGGAACCGGAGATAAACCCTGCTAATTTAGACATTGAATACGACGAAAATGAAAACGTCGGCATTCAAATCCGCAAGGAAGAGCTGGACGAAGTTTTCAGAAATATGCCTGATTTGGAGGAAGAGGAAGAAGAATGGAACAGGTACGGAATATTTGGTGGCGATAACAGTCTTGCCCAAGGGGTTACCTTTGAAGAACTAAGCTCCGTAGGTGCATTGCTCCAAAAAGAGAATTTGGAACAATCACAAAAGGAAACAGCGGTAGATATAGTTCAAAGATTACAGGGGACTGAATTATTCAGCCTGCTGGAAAATTCCATCGAGGGTGCCTCCCAAAAAATTGCCGAGCTTTTGGATAGCACACTCTCACGTGAAACGGAAGCCGGTTCTTCCACTTTGCGGAAAAATGATTTGAATGATTTTGACATTGGGGAGTTTGTCTGAAAGATGGCTCCCCTTTGTTTTAAATAGCTTTATCAAGCCGTTTATGGATGTAGGATATGGTGTTGAAAATATCCAAAGCCTCCTCTTCAATAATTTCAAATTTAATTTTAGGTTCGTGTGCAGTAGAATTTCTAATTAAGCCAAAAACACCTTTAATTAGATTACATAATCCTATGTGTTCGCTTCTATCTGTGTCGGTTTTTAAGTGATTGATTTTAACCAAAGGGTTGCTGGTAGAAAATGTCGTTTCTACCAAAGCATTGCCATCCACATAAAGTCCAGTCATTGCCCTTAAGCGGTCAGCAATACTTTTAGTGGCCTCAAAGACTGAATGAAAGTAGTTTTCAACCAATAGTTCAGCCTTGCAATATTCAAATACTGCTGAATGAATATTTCTGTTTTCCAACTTATGCTTCAAACGACTGGCTCTTTGTTCGGCTTCTGCGATTGTTGTAGCTTTTTCAACTAATCTAAATTTTCCTTGCTCTGTAAGTTCAGTACCGATAAAGGCTAATCGTTTATTCACTTCCAACCTACGATTATGAAAAGTTTCTTCTTTCCCGATGTACCTCACCGGTTGCAAGGCATCTTGAACAAACCTTAATATATGATTTGAGCATTGATGCTGATTTTGCCAATCAGCAAATGCTGAATATAGTCTTTTCCATTTTGTATTTTGGGAGTCAATATCTGGAATGTTAGAATTTAAAAGGACTTGCCCTATTTCAGCACCTGTTAGACCATCTGTTGTATCTCCAATTGTTCTGCACAACCCTTCCAATATGTGAGCCTCAAACATTGGACGTTTAACATTTGCCATTTAAAAAAATCGTTTAAAAATTGTTTGCTGTTCGCTATCTGAATATTCGGCAATTACCTGTTTAGACCAGTCAAAATCAAACTTACCAAACTTACTCTCATCCGTGCTTAAATCAATCTCATCTTCATTGAAAGTAAGAATATATTGAAAATTATGCAGTTCGTTTGATTTGTGGTACATATAGTTCAAAACATTGGATACTGTTTTGTTTGATATGGCGTGGAATACACCGTCGTGTACAAGAAAATCCGGGAAATTCCGTTTATCTATGCTGCTTTTTAAGAATACCATTAAATCATACGCTACAATTTTTAAACGCTCTTGTCCTAAAGCATCTGCTTTGGGAATTTCCAAACTTATTTTAAAAGGCAATTGATTTCTTGGCGAAGTAGAGTTCAATGTGACATTAAAATAAGAATTATCAAATTCTTCATCCAGATAAATAGCATTCTCAAGAATTTGTTGAAATAATAATCTCAATTCATCAAGATATGATTGTTGCTTATTTAGCTCGCTAACAATATCTCTTTTTAATTCAGCGATTACAATATTTGAGTTTCCTAATATTTCCTCTATTTCGTCAATTTCTCTTACAATGGACGTATTTCGTTCCAAAAGTGTTTTTTCATTCACTAATCTCTCATATGTACTTTCAATTCTATCTAATGCTCCTCTTTCTTTTAATAGGGAAAATAATTGACTTCTGTTCTTCTCTAATTTTTCAAGCTGTTTTAAACTTTGGTCTATTGATGATTGTAATTTTTTCTCTTCCTCCAATAGATATTTATTTCTATTTGAAAGAAGTTGCTTTTTAAAATCTATAACTTCATCAAGACTTTTTTTCACAAAGTTGCCAAAAGTAGCTACAGTTTCGTTATAGAGTTTACGTATTTTGTCCAGGTCAATTGAAGCAACATCGTTGTATGAGGATTTTAGTTTTTCTAACTTCCGATTTGTGTTATGATAGCTTGCAGATTGCTCATTGATTTCAGATATAACTTGATTTAATTTTTGCTCTATCTCTTTGTGATTTGCAAGAAAATTATACTCTTTCAGACTATTTTCGAGAGCTGTAATGTCTTTTTCAATTTTTAATCGTTCGGTTCTAAATTCCTGAATATCCTTACCAGTATCTGCTTTAACTTTTTCAGACAATGATTTTACGGTGTTATTATATCTTTCATATTCAGAAGAGACTTCATTATATTTTAGAAGTGTTTTTGTTGGAAGATTAAGCAAATAAAAATTGTATAATGCCTTTTCTCTTGCATTAGCATTGTATGAAACAAAATTTAAAGGGTCAGCTCTCTGTTGGCTTTGCAAATCATCCTTAACAAAAAATTCCATCAATGTCCCATATCTTTTTCCTTCAAAGAACACTTCATTATTCTCCGTTGGAAAAAATATCCCTTCCAGCAATTTGGGCATTTCCGATTTTTCGTACTCATCAAAAGTATCAGGTCGTTTTCCAAAGAATATTTTTTTGGTTTCAGCAAAACTTCGCCTGATAAAATATTTTTGTCCTTGTACTTCAAATTCTAAAGTAATTGTGTGTTCATCGTCTCTTAAAAAGTCATATTTTTTATGTCCAAATCTTTTTTCTGCTTTGCCGCTTAATAAAGTAAAATCGACAAGTCTTACCAATGTGGACTTGCCAATACCATTAATTCCTCTTGCAGCCTTATCCCCTGAATATTTACCCAATATGATGTTTATTCCATTGTGAAATGGAACAGCATCTATGAGGTTGGTTTCTGAATATATTCTAATTAACATCGTTGTCGAATAAACTTGTTTGAATTTCTTCTTCGTTTTCTTTCTTCACTAATTTTATTTTATATCCCTTTTTATCAATACTACCAAGCGTATGCAAAAAAGTTAAAGCATAAAGGAAAAGGTCTGGAGTTCTTTCTTTATCCCTGTTTAAAAATTTACTCATCACATCATCCACAATAACATACTTATTCTTGTACGGGGAATTCCCCATAATACTTATAATGTCTGCTCCCAATACCATCAGGTTGGTTTTAAGATTGCTTTCTGGCTGAGGTAATATCATAGTTCATTTTCTGTTTTTCTGCCTATTAAGCATTGTTCAAACATATAAAGCAATATAGATTTAACACATTTTACATACTCATCATCTTTAATGTTTCCATATGCTATTGTGTATTGGTCTGTTAGATTATATAACCTTTCTTTAAAATTGCCAGAAAGTTTATTGTAATCATTTATTATTCTTCTTTTTAGAGTGTTAATTTCATCATCATTATATCCCGAAAGTATATTGGTAATCGTATTAAATTCTTCCATTACCAACATCATCTCCGAATTCATTCCATCCCAATCTTCCTGTTCAAAGTTGAGTTCGATTTTCTTCTGAGGGGGGACTAATGTTTTTTTGTCAAAATGCAGAGCTTTATCTTCTTCAGTTGGAGCATTCAGTAAATCATTGATAATATCTTGTATATAGTCTTGTATGAAGAAATTCTCAATTCCCAAATAGGCTGCAAGTTTTCGCTTTTTACTTGATACAAGTTCATCAATAATGGGAAGGAGTTGATCTATACCTTTAATCAAAGTATTACCATCCAAAGCCTGAATTAGAGTAAATTGCTCCGGCGATACTTCGTGATTTACATACATTTCCCAATTTGGAAATTTATCTTTCCAGTTTTTCTGATATTTTTCAAAATCGCCCTCCTTGTTTTTAGCTCCTAAGACTTTTGTTTCAAAATCTGGTTTGTTGTACTTTCTTGGAGCATAGCAAGCCAATATCTTTTGTTCAGGCAAAACAGTACCGTCATTGCCTTTGTCTTTATTCCTTCTGATAGGGATATAATTATCGACACCATATTTCAAAAGAAACAGTTCATCAATAAATTCCTCGAACTCAAATCCCTCTTTGGATTGAATTTGCATTTTAAAAGCATTCTTTAGTAATTTATCCATATACAAATCAGAGTTCCAAATCAATTTTCACTGTACCATCAAATCCCTTCTCTACTATCTCTTTAAGGGTTTGCAGTTTAATATTATTACCATAATCAGTTTCTACTTTCGATATATAACTCCTTTTCTTACCCACTTTTTGAGCTAATTGTTCCTGAGTTAATTGCCGTTGCTCTCTGGCTTCTTTCAGCATCTCACCAATATGTCTACCCGATATTTTCATCTTAAAGTGATTAAAAATAGACTTTACTATTATTGTACAAATGTAATTTAAAAGTTGCATTGAACCAACTGTTAATTGTAGAAAAAGACCTCTGGTTTTAGAACTTCTGCTTTGGACAGCCTCCTTCTAAAAAGCCACTCAACGCCAAATAATACCTCTGACTGCCACTTTTTTAGACTGCCTCAATTTCCATAACACCTTTGTCCCGAAAGCCTACAAGGTGTGGGTCAAGGATTAAATTAATGTGTTTCAATTATGGAAAAACAAAGAAAAAAAGTTTTGCTGACAGCCGCCGTGGCTATGTTGTCAGAAATTGGTGCCTTCGCACAGGGAAACGGCACGGCTGGCATCAACGAGGCTACCCAAATGGTAACGTCCTATTTCGAACCCGCAACCCAATTAATTTACGCCATCGGTGCGGTCGTGGGCTTAATCGGAGGCGTTAAGGTGTACAACAAATTCAGTTCGGGCGACCCCGACACAAGCAAGACGGCGGCATCGTGGTTTGGTGCGTGTATCTTCTTAATCGTTGCGGCGACTGTTCTGCGTTCATTCTTCCTTTAATCTTTTGCCTTATGAACTACAATATCAACAAAGGCATTGGGAGAACGGTGGAATTTAAGGGACTGAAAGCACAATACCTGTTCATATTCGCAGGCGGACTGCTCGGTACGCTTATCCTCGTGATGATACTGTATATGGCAGGTGTAAACTCTTATATCTGCCTGTTCCTCGGAGCAGGCGGTGCTTCGCTCATTGTGTGGCAGACCTTTTCACTGAACAGGAAGTACGGCGAACACGGACTAATGAAAATCGGAGCAGGAAAAAGACATCCCCGATACATCATCTGCCGCAAGCCTGTACATCGCTATTTAAAATTCACTCCAAAATCGAATGCCCTATGAGAAACGTATCAAAGACAACAACACTGGAAAACAAATTTCCTTTGTTGGCAGTAGAAAACAACTGCATTCTTTCCAAAGATGCAGACATTACCGCCTGTTTCGAGGTGCGTTTGCCAGAACTGTTCACGGTAGCTTCTGCGGAATATGAAGCCATTCATTCCGCCTGGCACAAGGCTATCAAGACTTTACCGGATTTTACGGTCATTCACAAACAGGATTGGTACATCAAAGAAAACTACACTCCCGATTTGGCAAAGGAAGACCAAAGTTTTTTGGCTAAATCCTACCAACGCCATTTTAATGAGCGACCGTTCCTAAACCATTATTGTTACCTGTTCCTGACCAAGACCACTAAGGAAAGAATGCGGATGCAAAGCAACTTTAGTTCGCTTTGCAAAGGTACGCTGATACCAAAGGAAATCAGGGACAAGGAAACGATACATCGCTTTATGGAAGCCGTTGCACAGTTTGAGCGTATCGTGAACGATAGTAGTTTTGTAAGCCTGCGACGTTTGACCGAAGAAGACATTATTGGTACGGATGAAAAGCAGGGATTGCTGGAACAATACCTTACACTATCAAAAGAAGCTGGAGCACCAATGCAGGACATCGCACTCTCAGCGGAAGAAGTTCGTATCGGGAACAAAAGGTTGAGCCTGCATACTTTGTCCGATACGGACGACCTGCCGGGAACCGTTTCGGCTGATACCCGTTTTGAAAAACTATCTACCGACCGGAGCGACTGCCGTTTATCGTTCGCTGCACCTGTTGGATTACTGTTAAGCTGTAATCATATTTACAATCAATATTTATTCTTGGATAACAGTGAATCCAATCTCCAAAAGTTTGAGAAGTCCGCAAGGAATATGCACTCTTTGGCAAGGTATAGCAGAGCAAACCAAATCAACAAAGAGTGGATAGAAAAATACCTGAACGAAGCACATTCGTTCGGTCTTTCTTCCATAAGGGCACACTTCAACATTATGGCTTGGTCGGAAGACCCTGCAGAACTGAAACAGTTGAAGAACGATTGTGGAAGTGCGCTGGCACTAATGGAGTGTAAGCCCAGACACAACACTACGGATGTAGCCACTTTGTACTGGGCAGGAATGCCGGGCAATGCAGGCGATTTTCCGAGTGAGGAAAGTTTTTACACTTTTATAGAGCATGCATTGTGTTTCTTCACAGAAGAAACGAATTACCACAATTCGCCCTCTCCTTTCGGTATCAAAATGGCTGACCGCCTGACCGGAAAGCCTATCCATCTGGATATATCGGATTTGCCGATGAAACGTGGTATTATCACGAACCGCAATAAGTTTATACTTGGCCCGTCAGGTTCGGGAAAATCTTTCTTTACCAACCATATGGTTAGGCAGTATTACGAGCAGGGTGCACACGTGCTTCTCGTAGATACAGGTAATAGCTATCAGGGCTTATGCGAACTCATCAAAGGAAAAACCAAAGGCGAAGACGGCGTTTACTTCACTTATACAGAAGACAACCCGATTGCCTTTAACCCTTTCTATACCGATGATGGCGTGTTCGACATTGAGAAGCGTGAAAGTGTCAAGACTTTGATACTGACACTCTGGAAACGTGATGATGAACCACCAACCCGTTCGGAAGAAGTGGCATTGTCCAATGCCGTGAGCGGCTATATCGAACGCATCAAACAGCACAGCGAATTTCCTTCCTTCAATGGTTTTTATGAATATGTAAAAAGAGATTACCGCGAGGTATTGGAAGAAAAACAAGTTCGTGAAAAAGACTTTGACATCGCCAATTTTCTTAATGTATTGGAACCCTATTACAAAGGTGGTGAGTATGATTATCTGTTGAACTCCGATAAGCAGTTAGACCTGCTTTCCAAACGCTTTATCGTGTTTGAAATTGATGCGATTAAAGACCACAAAATCCTTTTTCCCATCGTGACCATCATCATTATGGAGGTCTTCATCAACAAAATGCGCAGGCTCAAAGGTATCCGTAAACTCATACTGATTGAGGAAGCGTGGAAAGCCATTGCCAAAGAAGGTATGGCGGAATACATAAAATATTTGTTTAAAACCGTCAGAAAATATTTTGGTGAAGCGATTGTGGTAACGCAGGAGGTCGATGATATTATCCAGTCACCCATCGTCAAAGAAAGTATCATCAACAATAGTGATTGCAAGATCCTTTTGGATCAACGCAAATATATGAACAAGTTTGATGATATACAGGCGATGCTGGGGCTTACGGATAAGGAAAAAGGGCAGGTACTTTCTATCAATATGAACAACGATGCAAGCCGACTCTACAAAGAGGTTTGGATAGGTTTAGGTGGTACGCATTCGGCAGTTTATGCCACCGAAGTTAGTTTGGAGGAATACCTCGCATACACAACAGAAGAAACCGAAAAACTGGAAGTGATGCAATTAGCTTCCGAATTGGACGGAAACGTAGAACTCGCCATTAAGCATATCGCAATGGAAAGGCGGGACAAAGCAAATCAATAATCATTAATATTTTAAAATTCAAGAAAATGAAAAAAATCCTTTTTATGGTGTGTACGGCACTAATGCTCGCCGTAGCACCGTCAGCGAAAGCACAATGGGTAGTAACCGACCCTACAAATCTGGCATCGGGTATTCTTAACAGTGCGAATGAAATTATACAGACTTCCTCCACGGTATCGAATGTAATTAAAAATTTCAAGGAAGTGGAAAAGGTGTATAAACAAGGTAAGGAGTATTACGACAAGCTACAAGCTGTAAATAATCTCGTAAAAGATGCCCGTAAGGTACAGCAGACCGTACTGCTTGTTGGTGACGTATCCGAAATGTATGTACAAAATTTCGGTAAGATGATGAACGACCCAAATTTTTCTGCACAGGAATTGGCCGCTATCGCCAACGGCTATTCGGCACTATTGAATGAAAGTACCGAACTGCTGAAAGAACTCAAACAGATTGTAAGCTCATCAAGCCTTTCGCTGAACGACAAAGAGCGTATGGATATTATTGATAGAGTGTACAAAGAAGTAAAAGAATACCACAGTTTGGTACGCTACTACACCAATAAGAATATCTCCGTGAGCTTTTTGAGAGCAAAAAAACAGAATAATACCAAAAGAGTGCTTGACCTCTATGGAACTCCTAACCAAAAATACTGGTAAGCTATGGAATTTCAAAATCTTCACGAAGTCCTACGCTCATTATACGATGAGATGCTTCCACTGTCCGCCGATATGGCGGCAGTGGCTAAAGGAGTAGCAGGTTTGGGAGCTTTGTTCTATGTCGCCATAAAAGTATGGCAGGCTTTGAGCAGAGCTGAACCCATTGATGTGTATCCTTTGCTCCGTCCGTTTGCTTTGGGGATTTGCATTATGTTTTTTCCAACTATGGTACTGGGAACAATCAATGCCGTGTTAAGTCCAGTAGTACAAGGCACACACACAATCCTCGAAAATCAGGTGCTTGACCTCAACGATTTACAGGCTAAAAAAGACCTGTTGGAAAGGGAAGCGATGTTGCGAAATCCCGAGACGGCTTATCTCGCTTCTGACGAGGAATTTGACAAGAAGCTCGAAGAATTGGGCTGGTCGCCCTCTGATTTGGTAACAATGTCGGGAATGTATATGGAACGTGGTATGTACAGTATGGAACAGACTGTAAAGAATTGGTTTCGCAATCTATTAGAGGTACTATTTCAGGCAGCAGCTTTGGTTATTGATACCATACGGACGTTCTTTCTAATCGTCCTGTCCATACTAGGGCCGATAGCTTTTGCGATAAGCGTGTGGGATGGTTTTCAGGCTACACTCACACAATGGCTGACCCGATACATCAGTGTTTACCTGTGGTTGCCCGTGGCAGACTTGTTCAGTTGTATGCTTGCCAAAATACAATCCCTCATTATCGAAAAGGATATAGAAATGCTTGCCGACCCGAACTATATCCCCGATACATCCAATACTGTGTACATCATTTTTATGATAATCGGTATCGTGGGTTACTTCACTATCCCTACGGTAACAGGCTGGATTATTCAGGCAGGCGGTGCAGGAAACTTTACCCGTAACGTAAACCAAACGGCAATGAAATCAGGCAATATAGCTGGAGCTGGAGCAGGTTCAACAGTTGGAAATATCGGTGGCAAGTTAATGGGAAAATAAAAAACAATCAAATCATTTAAAAATGGAATTTAAAACACTCAGAAATATCGAAAACAGTTTTAGACAGATACGGCTATATGCCATTTTATTTGCCACACTCTGTCTAAGCGTGGTAGGATTTTCAATATGGAAATCGTACAGCTTTGCAGACGAACAACGCCAAAAAATCTATGTGCTGGATAATGGGAAATCGTTGATGCTTGCCTTATCGCAAGATGCAAGCATCAACCGACCTGTGGAAGCAAGGGAACACGTCAGGCGTTTTCACGAGCTTTTCTTTACGCTTGCTCCCGACAAGAATGCTATCGAAAGTAATATGAGCAGGGCATTCAACCTTGCCGACAAAAGTGCTTTTGACTATTACAAAGACTTGTCAGAAAAGGGTTATTACAACAGAATTATTTCTGGTAATGTTCAGCAACGCATCGAGGTCGATAGTGTTGTATGCAATTTCGACACCTATCCTTATGCGGTGCACACCTACTCCAAACAGTTCATTATCCGTTCGAGTAACGTAACCAGACGTAACCTAATTACTTCCTGCTATCTCGTAAACTCTGTCCGTTCGGACAACAACCCGCAGGGCTTCAATATTGAAAAATTTGCGGTGATTGAAAACAAGGATATAGAAGTAATTGAACGTTAAAAGCTAACGATATGAAAAAAATCAGGGAAAATATGGACAGGTACTTTGACAAACTGGACGAACATTGGCGGGCATTGCCCTTGCGAAAACAGCACCAATACACGCTTTATTTTTTTGTGGGGTATCTACTGCTTACCGCAGGTGTCATTTGCAAAGTAGGGTACGATACCTCAAAGTCTGGTAACGATATGATCATTAAGCATATCGAAAACCCTGTCCTCAAAAAAAGTGAAAGTCCTGCAAGATTGCAGGACACATTATTAACAATTCTAAAAAATAAGATTTATGAAAGAAAATGAGAACAAAAAGTCGGTTGTTCGGGTAACCGAGGGGAACCCGTCAGCAACTGCTGATGTACTGCAAGACGGTACACAGAACAAAGTCGAAAAACTCAAAAAGCCACTCCTATTTGTTTTGATGGGTGTCGTGTTTCTCGGCTGTATGTACCTGATATTTAAACCGTCTTCCGATAAAAAGGAAATTGAAAATATCGGATTGAACGATGAAGTACCAGAGGCTACCGGAGCAGGAATGCCTGCCAACAAAGGCAAGGCGTATGAGCAGGAAATGCTAGAACATAAAGAGCAGGAAAAGCGTAATGCTTTAACTACACTTTCTGACTATTGGAATACCGAAGACAAAGAAGAACCGATAAATGAACAACTTCCTGAAGAAGAAGAAAGCAACAGCAATGGAGGTGGCAGAAGTTCGGGAAGAAACGGCAATCCTGTATTAAGCAGTTACCGCAATGCACAAAGTACATTAGGTTCATTTTATCAGGATAACAATTCGGAAACAACAGAACTCCGTAGGCAACTGGACGAGCTGAAAGAAAAGCTGGCTGAAAAAGAGGTGCCTAAATCTGTAACCGTTGATGACCAACTTGCCCTAATGGAGAAATCCTATCAGATGGCGGCAAAGTATCTTCCAACGGGTACAAATTCGACAGCAACTCCACCTACTAAAAGTGCAGGTACAGCTACGACAGGTTCAACTCAAAAAGAAAATTTTGTAGCATTTACGCCTGCAAGGAAAAACACAATATCAGCATTGTACCGTGAGCCTACCGACAGTACTTTTTTAGCCGATTGGAGCGAAACAAGAAACCGAGGATTTTACACTGCTGGTTCTATTGAGCAAGCGGTACAACCGAAAAATAGTATCAAAGCCTGTGTACACGATGCACAAACAGTTATTGGCGAAACGGGAGTAAGATTACGATTGTTAGAACCTGCCCAAACGTCTGGACGTACCATTCCGAAAGGAACGATTGTAACGGCTAATGCCAAAATTCAGGGAGGACGATTACAGTTAAAGGTTACTTCCATAGAACTGGACGGAAACATCATCCCGGTGGAGATTACGATTTACGATTTGGACGGACAGCAGGGCTTGTACGTTCCGTATTCGCCGGAAATGAATGCCCTTACCGAAATGGCGGGCAATATGAGCCAGCAATCCGGGACGAGCCTGATGCTTACCCAATCAGCAGGACAACAGGTTGCGGCTGATTTGAGCCGTGGTGTTGTACAGGGTATTTCGGGCTATTTCGCCAAAAAAGTACGAACACCGAAAGTTACCCTAAAGGCAGGGTATCAGGTTTTCCTTGTATCCAAACAATAATGTTGAACTCAATAAATAAAACAATGAAAAATCTTTTTAGAACATTCTGGGCATCTGCCCTGACCATCGGCTATGCCGTAACCTCTTTCGCACAGGACAGTGCAAATGCAAAAACTCCGCTTGCTTTGGGTAAGATAGAACCGTACCGTATGGAAGTTACCTACGATAAAACTTCACACCTGATTTTTCCGACTGCCATACGATACGTGGATTTGGGAAGTGAGTTCCTAATTGCTGGAAAAGCGGAAGATGCTGAAAATGTATTGCGTGTAAAAGCATCGGTAAGGGATTTTGAAGCGGAAACTAATTTTTCTGTTATCACGAATGATGGACGTTTTTACAGCTTCAATGTGCATTACAGTTCCTGTCCCGAAGCGTTGAGCTATGACCTGCTGACAATGCAAAAGGCAGTGGACAAAGAAAACGGAAACGACGTCCTTTTTGAAGAATTGGGGAATAATTCGCCGTCATTGGCAGGCTTGCTTTTAGAAACCATTTACAAAAATGACAAACGTATTGTAAAGCATATCGGGGCTATAAGTTTCGGCATTCAGTTTACCCTCAAAGGCATCTACATCCACAACGGAAAATACTATTTCCATACAGAATTGAAAAACCTTACCAATGTGCCTTTTGGGATTGATTTTATCAATTTTAAGGTAGTAGATAAGAAAGTCGCAAAACGTACCGTAGTACAGGAACACCCGATGATACCACTTAGGACATACAAACCATTGGACGAGATTGGTGGAAAAACGACCGAACAAAACGTGTTCCTGTTAGACCAATTTACCATTGCCGATGACAAGGTACTGCTGATTGAGATTTTCGAAAAGAACGGTGGCAGACATCAAACGCTTCAGATAGAAAATTCCGATTTAATTAAAGCTCATTTGATTGACGATATGCACCTGAAATTTTAATAACCTTTTAAAGTAAATAATATGAAAAAGTATATCTATACCGTGATGTTCCTCTTTATGGTCATCACGGTTACACAGGCACAAAGAATGTTGCCTAAACAGAAAGGACTGGAGGTAAATGTTGGGATATTGTCCGATGATAAAATCGGTAATGACTACTACATCAATATTGGTATGACCGTAAACGGTAAAAATGGCAATTACCAACTTTGGGCGTTGGAATATACGCACCAATACCAAAATTATAAAGACCTCCGCATACCGCAGGAAACCTATACTGCCGAGGGCGGTTACAGTTTCTTTCTGTTGGGTGATGCCCGTAAGAACATCACGCTAAACTTTGGAATAACAGGCGTATTAGGTTACGAAAGTATCAACCAGGGCGAAACAATGTTGTATGACGGGGCAAAAATATTGAGCGAGGATAACTTCATCTACGGAGCTGGCGGACGGTTCACTTTTGAAACGTACCTGTCCGACCGATTTGTGTTAGTCCTGCAAGGACGTACAAAGGTTCTATGGGGTACGGATTTGGAACAATTCCGACCGTCAGCAGGTGTTGGATTAAGGTTTAATTTTTAAAAACAGAAACAATGATAGCAATATTCAATAAATTCAGAATAGGATTACTGCCAATATATGTACTCTTGGCAATCCTCACAGCTTCGGTTTCTTTAGTATCTTGTAGCAAAGACGATGAACTCGAAATACAAAACGATTTTCCTTTCGAGGTAAACATAATGCCTGTACCTACAGCTATTGCCAATGGGCAGACGGTAGAAATACGCATTACTATACAACGAACAGGGAATTACAGCAACACGCAATATTTTCTCCGTTACTTCCAATTTGACGGACAAGGTACATTGCGGTATTATGACGAACCGCCGTACCTGCCGAACGATTTATACCCGTTGCCTGTGGAGCAGTTCCGGTTATATTATACTTCGGCTTCTTCCGTATCACAATCCTTTGAGGTTTGGATTTCGGACAGCTTCGGGAACGAGAAAAAATTGAGCTTTAAGTTCAATAGTAGTGATTAAAAGCGATTGTAAAAAAACAAAACCGACAACATTAGGTCGGTTTTTTGCTTTTCGGCTTTCGATATAGATGTTTTTGTTTAAATTTACTTGATTTATAATCTCAATAAGTATGAATGCAGTTACTTCTCAATTAGTGTTAGGTATTATTCCTCTTGTTACGGGGATAGGGCTTGTCTATTGGATAAGCCGTAGAAAATTTTATAGGCGTAATGCGGTTGGTGCAGAGGGATTTTCTAGCTTTGAAGCATCTGTATTTACCCGTTTTATAGAACGAATCGGTAAATGGGTTGCCTACGCTTTGATTATCATCGGTATTCTTCTTATTTGGTCATATACACAAATGAAAAAAGACAAGGAAAAACAGAAGCAGAAAGTTAAAACAGAACAACCTGTCCCACGCTGACACATATTCTTCTGATAATTTAAAACAAAATCGGATAGCCTTTTGGGTTATCCGATTTTTTATTTGTGGCAAAAGTAAACTGCCAAATACTACCTTTCAAAGCCAACAGGTGCAACATTTCCGAACCTTGTAATAAGCCTTTATAAATTCGACTTTCACAGAAAAATGGAGCAAGCTATGGAAGTTATCGCAATACAAAAATCCGTATTTGACGGAATGAAAAATGAGTTTAAGGAACTTTTGGAACTGACCGAAAATGCCACTCGGAAATATACCTCGATTTTCAAAGAAGAGAAATGGCTGGATAACCAGGAAGTGTGTCTGATGATGAATATTACCAAACGTACTTTACAGACCTATAAAGACAAAGGTTTATTGCCTTATTCCAAACTGAACCGCAAGAATTATTATAAACTCTCGGACGTACAGGCTTTGCTCGAAGCTGGACAACCATACAACACCAATGACAATGGATTTACTGACGAATGAAGCCGAAGAAATCATTGAACAACAGCAGATGATAATGCAGTTGAGAAGCCGTATCGAAGAAATATTAAAGAATTACCGTCCTGTAATGAATGGAGAAATATACTTCTCTGGTCAGGAGGTATGTGAGTTGCTACACATTAGTAAGCGTACTTTACAACAATACAGGGATGATAAAATACTTCCTTATATCCAGATAGGCGGTAAGATTATTTTCAAGCAATCAGATATACTCTTAGTACTTGAGCAAAATTACATAAACAAAGCTAAATGCTTATAAAAGTTCTTTATTCAATCGTTGAAGTCTGATTGTGTATCATTAGAGAGTTTAGTATCTTTGTAGCAATATATAGAAAAATATTAAAGTGTTTTTACTTTAAGTCCCACATTGAAAACTGGTAATTTTTAAGACAACGGGACAAATAAGGAGGAACGCTCATGCCATTGGCGTGGGCGCTCACTTATTCGTTGTCGGGCGTACCAGTGCCTCAATGTTCGGTAAGTGTAGTTTGCCTGCGTCTTCTTTTTTGTGCAGGCTACATCAACTCAAAAAAGGTATGATATGAAAACTGGTATAGCACAACAAAAAAACACCCTAGCCTTTATCAATGATAAAAGCCCGATTTTGGATTTGACCTACAACAACCTCGTTGCTTCAGGAATTGAAGTATTGTTTCGTTCAGAAAACATTAAAGACGGACTATCTCAATTATCCACTTTAAAAACACTTCCCCAAGTGTGTGTTATTGATCTCGATTTTTATGATAAGAATATATTGGCACAGCTTCAAGAATTGAGGACACAATACCCAACAATAAAACTGATTTCCCATAGTGATATTGATACCGAAAAAGTTGTAAACCCTCTTTTGGAAATAGGTTTTGCAAGTTATCTGCTCATTGGTAGCGATGTAGACGATTTTAAAAAAGCTATCGAAGGAGTTTCTAATGGTAAAAGATATTTTAGTATGGGAGTAGCGGAAATTGCTAAAGAATATTTTCGCAACAACTAAGGTTGCCTTTTTAAATCTGTAATTTTTATTTGAATAATATTAGTGTCATTTATTCCGAGTTGTAGCAATGTTTCTTTGTGTATTTGCTTTTCAAGCTCACTGTAATATGAAACACTCCAAATTACATTTTCGTTTAGTTTTGCTTTCAATATTTCAAAATATTTTAAATCAACTTCTGATATAGAATGTCCCAAAACAATAACTTTTTCGACTTCCGTAATACTTGTAAAAAAATCAATATTGTTTTCTATAATTGAGGCTGTATTTTTAAATGCCGTTGTGTAATAAGATAGTATTTCTTGTTTGGCGCTTTCATAAGAGTAATCATATTCATCAGCTTTTTGTTCTCGCCATTCGTAAAATTCTTCTTCGCTTAAACCTTGTGGCGGTTCTTCTTCTTTCTCAATAAAATTTGACGGGTCGGTTCCGTGTCCTAAAATTAGCATACAATTGTCTGCATCGGCTCTGTTATGAATATAAGTTATTCGTTCCTCGGGAACACCGTAGCTTTCCTGTAATGTTTCAGTATAATTGAAATTTAAAAAATGGCTATCGTCTTCCAATTCAATTAGCGTATCATCAGGAATGTTTTCGTATTCGACTTCGAGGATGAACCTATTAAAATCGCTAATTAGATTGGTGGTTAAATCTTTGATGATTAGTTCCATCTCTATCTGATAACTATGCCAATCTCTATCTCGAAAATCTTCAGCTCCAGGGCGAGCAATTAAATCAGAATTATCGTCCAATACTGTTAAGTAATCTAAATCAGCTAATGCTTGCTCAAATCTTGACCATAAAGCATATTCTTCATCTGTCAATTCGGGATTTGTAATATCAGGAAGTCCATAATAATTTAATAAAAGGTCATAAACCTCACTGTTATTTTCAGCCAAGTAGTTCGCAAAACTTTGATATCTTGTGTCTAATTTATGATGGATGTCAAATCCATTACCGATAATGTATAATATTTTCATTAATTCAGTTGTTTAATCTATTTTATAAGGTTACAAACCACTACGTTTTCCAAATATTGGACTTAGTTTGTCCCAAAATTGCTGTTCAAGAATTTCGACAATGAAACGCTCTACCATTTCTTCACTTTCTGAAATGACTTCGTATGCTGAAATTTTCAAATCGTATTCCAAACAATTGTCCCACTTGCATAAATGCAAACTATAAACCCGAGTTCCCTCTGTGCCAAGATGGTTTTTAATTCTTGTTTTGAAATCTGTCGTTGAGCTTCCAACATATAATATATCTGATGATGTTTTATTGTATCTGGATAGATTAACACGGTCTTTATTTTTTATTTTTAGCTTATTTGATGAATGGTAATCTTCAAAATATTCAATCAATGTGCTTATAGTTTTTGTGGACTGAACTTGAAATATATAAATAAGCGGATTATTGCTTTTCGGAACTTTATATAAGTGTTTTTTTATGGTTGCTCTATCTCTAAATTCTGAGGAATGAAAAGAGATTTCGCAGAATGGTTTAACCGTAATTCTTGAGATTTGGTCAGCTGTATTCAACGCAAACTTCTCTGATTGCTTTACAATGTCTTTTGTGTCAATTTTCATTTAATTTATTTTCTTTCGTTTTAAAGTGTTCAATTTCACTTTTTCTTTACTTAATTCGTCATCCCAGAAAAAAACTGCCGACTTATGATTTCTATTTTGCGAAGAGGGATAAATAACTCCCGATATTTTATTCTTTCTGTTTTTATTAAATGGATACCTTAGAAATTCTGTTACAACTTGTGTTGGAACGTATTCGGTATGCTCTTTTCCATCCTTAGTAATTTGTTGAGTTATATCCCTTACAAATGAATAAAGAAATAAAACTAAGTAATATTTTTTCTTATCCTTAATTTCAAAAATACTAGGGATTTTTGGAAGCTTATTAAAATCAACAACGAACTGATTTTCTAAAGTTTCAAATTCTGCAATGGTAATATATTTTTTGTACTTATCCTCTCTACTTATTGTTTCTAAAATTGCTGTATCAATATCAAAAGCAGAATAAAACATAGATATTCCTGAAGGGCTAAACCTATTTGGATAGATTGCTCTTTTATTAGGGGGAGCAGAAATTTCCTCAAAATCAGTAATTTTTGTTTTGAAGTCGTGTTGTCGACAACGATAAAGTTTTGTTCCTGCAGGGATTACCTTTAGTATGTTTAGTTTCGATATCAGTTTGCCAACCTCTTGTAATATATGAAAAGCCTTAGATTGGTCACTATCTCCAGATGAAAAAAGATAACGAGACGTATGTTTAATGATTTCTTTGAAGTATTTCCATTGAAATTCTAAGTCATCTTTAATATTGTCGTAATACAAGTCTGGTTGAGCCCAAGCAATATCTTCAATTGAGTTAACAATGTCTTCTATAACTTCAAATGGTTCAGCATTTAACTCTATATGTTCTTGGATGAGTTCGTCAGGATTATAGATTTCTCCAAGATAACCTCCTTCTCTTGAATTGTAACTCATAAAATTGGCAGCATCTTCGTAGAAGTTTGAAATGCCATCCATAATAAATTCCATTAAACCTTCAAACTCTACAACTTTTAATTCCTTCCCACAATAATCACAATAACCATCTTCATAATTTTGTCTAATGAAGCGATTAATGCTTTTGTCATCAAAATGCTTGATACAAATATGTTTATCTGGAATGTTGCTTAAATTTCTACTTTCTAATTCTAGCCATCTTTGTTTAACTCCTCCCATTTGTCTTATATTGGAGAACAAATTTAACTAAATTAAAATTTTGATTTAACGTGTATTAAATCAAAATTCAACATCAATAGAGCGACGTTCTTTTGCTTCTTTTCTTTGGTCGCAGTTTGGAAAGAAAAGATGTCAATTCAAAACTAAAAAAGGGATACTGAATATCCCACGAAAATATCTCGCAACCTGTTTGGAAAAATAGGGAAATGAAAGAATGAAATGGAAGATTTTTAACAAAGTGGTTGCACCTTTTTAAATGCAAAAATACGTTTCCGACCGTAGTTAGGAATTGCATTTTTGCCGCCCGTCCTGATAGAGTAATCGGGGTCAGGTCAGGCGACTTTTATCGGGTGGGTGCGAAAATCTTTCAGATTGTGAAAAAATCCTTTGTATTCGGTCATTCCTCTGCGGAATAAATTCCACAATAAGGAACAACCCATTTGTGCCAATGATGAATTGATAAACAAATCTTGGTGTTCCAATGCTTCGGCAAGTGAGCAACTTGGCGTGTTGTCCTCTTGTTCGGATTGCTTCAGCAATTCGCCAAATTCATCGGTAACAAATGGCAGACTTGCCACCGTTTCGTATTTCTCTGAATGAGGTTGCTTTATGGCTCCAATAGTAGATAGTATTACTTGCCCCGTATCTTGACTGTTTCCAAAGTCTAACCAATATTTTGGTTCGTCTTGGTAGTGTCTGCGGTAGCTTATTTCTTTAAGAATTTCAGCAACGCCGAACCTCGCCTGTACATTGTCCACACAAGTAATGGTAATAGTAGCCCTTGCTTTTTCGGGTAGTCTGCCAAAGTTGTCCTTTTCAAATTTTACTGTTTCGGCTTTCCAATTTGTACCTGCCCAACGGTTGCAACGATTGATTAAAGCAACGGATTTGTATAATCCTGTTTCACTTTCTGCAAAACGCTGTCTGCCTAAATTGGCGGTGGTAATACTGTCATCGTCCCAAAGGCGAACTTGCAACCCTGAGTGTCCTAACGCTATTAAGCTCTCGTTTATTTCCATTAAAGCGGTCAATACCTTTGAGCCTGTACCACCTGCTCCGATAAGGTTTACCGAAATCGGGTTGGTAGGATTGAGTAAATAATTGTCCGTAAAATGGACTGCTGTTTTTGTAGTATTCATCACAATAGATTTTTAAGGGTTTTATTATTCTTTTTCAATACCTCTTTAGGAAAGGGTTTATCTGTATTGATTAGGTCTTTCCAAAGGGTTACAATATTTTTTCTTGTCACGTTTTCGCATAATGAATGGCTGAAATAGGAATTGAAAAAATAATGTTCCCACGCCTGTATAAATTCTTCAACCGAAGCCGAATTTTTAATATCAATACTAACAGTACCCATACATACATTGCCCTTTTCGTAAATATTGAAGAAAGGTGCGTAATGCAGTAGCGTTTTCTCGGTTGGTCTTCTGTCGTTTGTCAAAGCAAATACCATAAGACTGCTTTTACTTGCTAACCAAAGCATTGGTGGTACTTGTGCTTTGCCGTTAGGTACGCCCAAACCGTTTACAAAATATAGTTGCCGTTGCTGTGCTTTGGTGTACCAAAGTACCGTACCTTTTTCACTTGGATTGATATGCAGAATGTTAGTCGGTAAAATTCCCTTTGGCTTTAAAAAGGCTGTGCTTTTTTCTTCATCGGTCTGTAAAGCCTTTGCCAATATGTTGGCTTCTTTTACTGTCAATGGGTGGGCATTTATAGGCGTTCCGTTGCTATCCATATCAAAATGTTCCACATACATATCGGTTTCTGTTCCTGCGGTTTCATAGAAAACCAAAGCGGATTTTGGATGGTACAATGTTCCGAAATTCTCGGCTATGTTATTTACGTTGTTCATTTTTCTGTTGTTTTATAGTCATATAGCAACCCACATAAATCGTTCAATAAAGCAAACAAACGGTTCTCAAAATCAAGATCGGTTGCTGTTATTTCGCTTCCGTCAAATTGTTTGCTAATGGTTGGTTCTTCCATTGCCCCATACTCGTTAAACTCGTTGTTGATGTTATCCGAAAGGCTTTCATACAGCCAACCTTTGGTATCGGCAATAAAAGATATATACTTTTCCATTCCGATAGTTTCGTTTTCATCATCATTATTATAAGGGTCTTGTTCGGGTCTTGGTGCATTTCTGAAAATAGTTGCGTTCGGATATTCAGTATAAAGGGCAAACGTATTGCAAGCCACCTGCCAACATTCCTTGTCGAACGTATCAAGGCTTTTAAATCGGCTCAAACGCTGTTCAAATATCTTTAGATTGATACGGTTAAATAGTTTCTGTTCTATCCTGTCGCCAATATATTCTGCATTTCTTAACTCACTTTTATACGTTTCGGATTCGTCCGTTTCATCGTCCTGTTCTATCCAGTCTTTTTGCATTTCATATAGCCAATACAAATAGCTGTCTTCCTGTCTGTAATAGGGTACATCGGCAATATGATACAGATAACTGCATACCAATATAAGTAGCTGTGCGGTCTTTTTACGCTTTGGGTCATTGAGCATTTGAAAGAGTGGCATAATGGGAATATAATACAAGGTTGTACCCACATTGTAGCTTTCCTTGCTTACAAAAAATGTTTTTTTACTATTCTGTACCAATTTGAAACTATCCCAATTGATGTTGGCACGTTTTACTTTGGTTTCCATATCCCACATTGCTAATACCATATTGTAGGGAAAACCAAAATCTTTTGTCTGCATTGGTTCAATACTGTAATGTTCGGCAAGTCGGGAAAGGGAATTGTAAAAATCCCTCTCCGTTTTCTGACAAGCCTGTACGGATTGTGCCGTTTTCAGTTTAGGCAGAAACGTACACTTTAGAATACCATTGGTAGCATTGCTATTGGTACGGATTTCTGCTTGTCTTTCTGCACTTGGTTTGCGTCCTTTGGTCTTTGTAGCCAATTTGCGAACTCGCCCAACTGTCGGTGTAACTGCCGTTGTCGTTTCTGTTCGGGTAGGCTGATAACTCCCGATATAATGTTGCGTTGCATAATTCATCGTTTTACTATTTTGGTTTAACCTTTCGTACCCATTACGCTCTCAAATTTGTACTCTACTGCATCATCTTTGATTTGCGGCGCAGATACTTTTGCAGTAGTCAAAATAGGGTACAAATTGGCATAAAAATTCATTACTGCCTCCACGCTCCAACGTGGTTCGGGGTCGGTCAATCTGATGTCCTGTCCTTTATCTTTGAGTATAAAAACTCGTTCTAATTGCGTTGCTAATAACATAGTTCTCGTTTTTAAATGTTAATACTGTTCTTTTTCGTCCGTTTCATCAATGGGGTAATCGGTAGTAACTTCTTCCGCTTGTGGCAGTTCGGGTGTTGCTTCTTCCATTGCTCCAAAAAGGCTTGGCGTTCCAAACTTGTCAGACAATGATGTTTTGCGTTTGCGTATCTCGTCCGCTTTTTCAGGGAACTCCGTCATATCGGGAACTTTTATCCACGCTTCACGGAACTTACCCTCTTTTTCGAGTTCGTCAGCCTTTGCCATTCCGTCTTTAAACTTCTTGTCTTTGGCTTCCTGTTCTTTCTTTTGCTTGTCGGCTTTTTCTTTTTCCATAGCCGATTGGCGTTTGACTTCTTCCAATTGTTTTAGGAATTTTTCCATATCTACCATTAAGCCCGAAACGGTTTTGATAGGTGCGGTTATCTGTTCAAAAAATCCCTCGTCAAACTCCTGCGGTGTGGCGTTAAATGTCAATGGAGGAATACCGTTTTTGGCATTATCTCCGCATTGTTCGTTGTTGAGCATTACCGTTACTATTAGGTTGCTTTCTATTCCTTTTGAAATGTTCAGTTGCAATACTCCTGTAAAGTCCAACTGCTGTATCTGATTGAAAAAATTTGTGTTCATAGTTCTAAAATTTTAATGTGTTTGATAATTGTTCTTTGATTGCTGTCAGTTTCTCGTACATATCCGACCAATAGGCTTTTTGCCTTTTGTCGAACTCCGAAAAACTCTTGTCTTCGTGGCGGTATTCCTTGCATTCTGCTGTTATTCGGATAGCTTCATTAAGGTCTATTATTTCAATTTGGCAACCGTTCAAATCCGTTACTTTCATAGTGTGGCTATTTTTCGTTCCAAAAGAGTTTCCAATATCTCGTAATCGCTTTCGTATTCTTCGCCCTCAAAGTGGTAAGTATCGGTTTCCTCGTCAAACTGATAGGCTTCAAAATCATCATTCTCTAAATAGATGTCTTCTACTATACTATCTGTATAAGTTGCCCTACCATAAACAAGGTTTCCCATTTCCTCATAGTCCTGTACGAAATCGACTTTATACAGGTCTGCTATGTTTTGCAACACTTGGGTATTGGGCGACCATCGTGTTTCGTACTGAAAAATTCCTTCATCGCCCTCGTTCCAATAGCTATTAAAGAAGTACCCGCCATTTTTATTTGTTATGAAGTCGGGTAATTGTCCCTCTTCTTCGTCTTCTTCCTTATTTTTCATTGCTTGAAAAAGTTCCTGTATTGCTGTGATTGCTTCGGGTTTTCCCTCGAAAACAACCGTATTACTGCACCAATTAGCCATAATGTTTGTTATTAATAGGCTACCACCGATTAAGGCGGTAGCCTGTGGTTATTTAGTTAAGGTTTAGGATTTCCGCACCGTCCGTTGCAAAAGAGGTACACAAGTCAAATGCTTTCTGTGATTTGAGTTGAGCCGTACCGCCCAATACAATGCTCTGCAACTTGGCTTCGTCATTTTTGTAATTTCTTACGTTCTGATAGTAGCCTGTAACAGCGTTGTACGCTCCAAACAATGTGCCTTTTGTTGTGTCCATTTGTTGTGTGTCGCTTATCATTGCATAAGCAAATGCGTCCTCAACGGTATTTTTGAACACGGTTGAAATTTCATCTTCCGCACCTTTTTTGATTAAATCCAAAGTTTCTTTATTCGGGCAAAGTGCCAATTGGATGAGTTTTTTTACTTCTCTGTCTGTTACTTTTACCTTTGCCCACTCATTAAAAATTCCCTCTAATTGATTGCTCAATGTATCGGCAAGTCCCATAATCTTGTGAGCGTTCTCTATACGCTGTTTTGCTCCCGAAGTGTGTTTGATACGGACTACATTGGTCATATTCCGTAACGAAGCGTTAAGGGTGTTTTGACAAACGATACGGATAGGCGTAAATGCGGCTGTGATACTGCCGCTACCATCGTGCGAAGTAGTCAGGAAAATGTACTTTTCCGTTACGTCATCGCCATTGCCAACACGAATATAGTCTGGCAATTTTGCCGTGATAAATATACGTTCTCCGTTGCCCAATGCTCCTGCGGTTTCATAGAGAATACCCTCGCCACCGCCTACAATAGCATCGAAGAAATTAAAGGCTTCACGATTTTGTACAATGTGGTAATCTCTACCCACTACACCCAATACTGCATTGTTATCGGTACGGATGTTGGCGAAATAGTTAGGTACTTCCAATTCGCTACTGCCTATTTCTATGCCGTTAGCCGTTTCGATAATGCCCGAACCTTTGGTAAATAATGGGGATTTTACGACTTCGTAATCTAACCCTGCATATTTGATAGCTTCCTCGCTTGTTGGGTATTGCTCCACGATTTGCCCCAAACTGTGCCACGCTTTTTGTTGTACGCTAAAGAATGAATAATGTCCTGTTCTCTCGTTAAAATTGATATTATGTGCCATAATGCTTAAAATTTTGATGTTAAAAATGATTGAATACTAGTTGTTAGAATGGGAGGTCGTCCGCTGTTTCCTGTGCTGTAACCTTGTTGTTTTTGGTTTGTGCAGTAGCCTGTACGGTTTCGGCTTTCCTGCTACCTCCGTGCAGTTTGATTTGTGAGGTATGAAAATTAAGTCCTGCTCTTAATTCTCCGTCATTACCTGTCCACGCTCTCGTGCTTACTCTTCCCGATAGTTCTACCAATGTGCCTTTTGTGAGTAGCTTGGCTACTTTTGGAGTTATCCAATAAGAGCAGTCGAAATAGGTTGTTTGCTCTATGCGTTCGCCCGATTTGTTTTTGTAGCTGTCATTGATGGCTACTGAAAAATTTACTACTTGTTTGTCCTGTGAGGTTGTGCGTACTTCCGCATCCCTTGTCAATCTTCCTGTGATGTTCATGATTTTCGATTTTTACGTTATTGAATTTTTGTTTGATTTTTTTGCCTTGATTTTTTTTGCCTTAATTTATTCGGCAATGAGAGGAGGTGCTGAAGTTTCGTTTCACTTTTTTTGCCATTTTCAATGCTGTATTTTTTCATTTCTGACATTTTTTTTATTCGTCTAAAGAGCCGGAGTATGCTTTGTTTCGTTTCACGAGCATAAAAGGTTCGTGTTTAGCAGAAACAAGGTTTTGTCAAAAAAATACGACCCGAATGGGTGGAGATTATTTTGCAAACCCGGAGGGCAAGACCTTGTTTCTGCGTTAAGAACACGGAAATACCTTTGCTCTTGAAATGGGACAAAACAGCATACCGGCTTCTTGAATAAAACTTATGTGGAAGCCAATGGAAAAGGCATTTAGGGAATGGTCTATGTGGTTACAAAACCTGCATCCTTTCAGGAGAATTTCTAAACAACTATTGTTTTTGGTGGTGGCTAGGGAAGCCACTGAAAGGGTATTTAAAAAATATCATCAAGAAATAGTGACGGGAGATTTTTTCAATATGCTTTATCAAGTATCCAATCAAAGCTCTTTTATTAGCAGTGAGATTTGCGTTGGAAAATAAATGTGCTTTGAGGATTAAGTATGGGCATAAAAAAAGCAGGATGGTTAAATCCTGCTTCAATCTGTATGTAAAGAATAAATTTCAAACAATAATTTCGTTTTCCATTTCAATAAATGCTGCTTCCATACCAGAGAATTTATGAGATACCAGATCCATATCCTTACTTATCTTTTGGCTGGTAATCTTAGCATAAATCTGTGTCGTAGAAATATTTTTGTGCCCCATCATTTTACTGAGGCTTTCCAATGGGACACCCTCTGTTAAAAACATCGTTCCAAATGTATGCCTTGCTGTGTGAAAGGTCACTTTTTGTTCTGTAACAATCTTTAATTCCTGAATAAGCTTGTCTATATGACTGTTACAAATTTTGTTTGTAGGAACGGGGAAAATAGAATCATTTCTGGTAGTACCTTTGTATTTTTCAATAATTCGTTTGGGTATCTCCATAAGTCTTACATTAGAAGCAACATCAGATTTTTGTCTTCGGCTTATAATCCAATCGTGACCATCAAAAAAGGATCGTATATTAGTCCTTTTAAGTTGTTTAATATCGATATAAGATAACCCTGTGAAACAGCTGAATACAAAAAGATCCTTTACAAGTTCATAATGTTGTTTTGAAGGATTGTGTAATAAAAGGGATTCTACGTGTTCTTTAAGTAGATAACTACGGTCATTTTCTTTCATAGAGATTTCATAATCTTCAAAAGGATTTATCCTGATAAGACTATTCTTGACAGCTATTTCTGCAACACGATAGAGTGGCATCGTATATACCCAAACAGTATTATGTTTGCATTCTTTGTCAATTCTAAGGAAGAAATCAAATTCCCTAATAAAATCACAGGTCAATTCCCGAAACGCCATATCATCACGATGATACCTGCTTTTTATAAATTCTGCGACGTGGTTATAGACAATTTTGTATTTGTAGTAGGTGCTTTTGGAGCGTTCTCCTTTATCCACCATTTTTCCAAAATCCTCATTGTTCTTTTTAAATACTTTCAGTAAGGAATCGTCCATAATACCAACACCGAGAAATGCGAGTTTTAGCTTTTCTGCCGTGACAAAACCCTCCTGTTTCAGCATATCTTCATAAATAGTGTCGATACGTCCCCGTATGTTATCCAATTTTTGGTTAATGCTAAATGCTTTGACACTTTTGCCCTCAACTCTTCCATACTTTAAATCCCAATTATTGGAGTTAATTTCTAACTTTGTTCCCAAAGTCTTAGCTGCTCCATCAATGGTAATGCGTGCCATAATGGGAGCGTTACCGTTCTTTTTCGGTTCATTCTTTTTCAGATAGAAAAGCAGTTTAAACGTAGATTTTTTCGTCTGTTCCATAACTCAAATGTTTAATGTTTAAAATTAAATTACTTTGAGTTACAAGGGAATATGAAAAAGAGTGCAAAACACTGAAATATAATTAGTTAAACCCTATAGTTACCTTTATCAATCGGTAACGAATTAGTAACCTAACTTTGTGTTTTCACGACCAAAACGTATCAGACACCGAGTTCCAAACTAAGACTACTCTTTTAGAAAGCATTGTATAGCAACGGTTTTAATCGTTTTGCTTACTTTTGCTTTTTACTAATCTTTTTATACTAAAAAACACAATTCCACCCAGAATACAAATAGTGGCATAAATTTCTTTTCTGAAAATCACTGGGATTTCATTACATAAAATATCTCGGGTCACTCCGCCAAAACAAGCCGTCATGGTTCCGATTGCAATACATATAATGGGATGCAAACCTACATTAATCCCTTTTTCGAGACCTACTAATGTAAAAACACCTAAACCGATGGTGTCAAACAGAAATAATGATTTCCGCAATTTATCCATTTTTTTTCTGAACAATAAAGCAAGTAAAAAACCCACAATTATTACATAAACATATTTTAAATCCAGCATCCAGCCCACCGGAGTTCGCCCTATCATAACATCACGCAATGTTCCGCCTCCAACGGCGGTCACAAAAGCGATGATAAAAACCCCAAAAGGATCTAATTTTTTGTTCATCGCTGTTAATGCACCTGACATGGCAAAAGCCATTGTTCCTATGATGTCTAATAAGTGAAACATGATTATTTTGAATTTAGATTGCAGAAAAAACTGTTTTTGACTCAAAAACAATCAAAGCAAAATTAAAGAAAAATACTTGCGTAAAACAGTTCTGACAAAATAAATAAGCAGACTCTTTTTCGCAGAATCGCTAATATTCTATTTTAATTTTATAAAAACTGTATTTTCTCTATGTATCTTTGTTTGATAAATAATAATTAAATTTTAGAATCACTTGAAACAAATCACTTCTATTCAAAATCCTTTTATAAAATCGTTGGTATTATTACAGGAAAAAGCAAAAAATCGCAAACAAACCGGCCGCTTTTTGATAGAAGGAAAGCGAGAAATTTCATTAGCCATAAAAGGAGGTTATGAAATAGAAACGATGTTGTTTTTGGCTGAAATTTGCTCTGAATCCGAGACAAGAAAAATTTATAACGATGCCGAATTGATCGAAATCAATAAAGAAGTCTATCAAAAACTGGCTTATCGCGATACCACTGAAGGAATATTGGCTATAGCCAAAACCAAATCATTGCAATTATCTGATTTAAAATTATCCGACAATCCGTTGATCCTTGTTGCCGAAGCTCCTGAAAAACCAGGAAACATTGGTGCTCTATTGAGAACGGCAGATGCGGCCAAACTCGATGCGGTACTTATTGCTAATCCCAAAAGTGACTTATACAATCCAAATATTGTTCGTTCAAGTGTGGGCTGTTTGTTTACCAATCAAATTGCAACGGGAACCACCGAAGAAATTATTGGCTTTCTAAAAGAAAGGAAAATAAATTTCTATTGTGCCACCTTACAAAACTCGACCTCTTACCATACCCAAGATTACACCACTCCAACAGCCTTGGTGGTAGGTACCGAAGCAACAGGTTTAACCCAAGAATGGCGTGATGCCGCCACACAGAACATCATTATTCCGATGCAAGGCGAAATCGACAGCATGAATGTTTCAGTAGCTGCGGCAATTTTAATTTTTGAAGCCAAAAGACAAAGAGGTTTTTAGATTTGAATTTAGAGGAATTTTAATGTAAAAAAGACTAAATCAAAAACTAAACTATTATAATTAGGAACCATAATTACTCCTTGCATATATGATAACTAATCGCTATTTTTAGAAAATGAACCCTGAAGTTATGACAGAAATAGATATCGAAAAAGAAAACAAAGCAATCGCTCAGGAATATAAAGAATTACTGCGAATCAGTTACCAAACCTTGTCTACCGAAGACAAAAAACTTATTCGCAAAGCCTTTGACGTTGCCGTAGAAGCCCATAAAGAACAACGAAGAAAATCAGGCGAAGCCTATATATTTCATCCAATTGCCGTTGCAAAAATTGTTGCTTCAGAAATTGGTCTTGGAGCCACTTCTATTGCCGCTGCTTTATTGCATGACGTTGTCGAAGACACACCCACAACCGTAAAAGAAATTGAGCGTTTGTTCAATCCTAAAGTAGCACAGCTCGTTGAGGGATTAACCAAAATTTCCTTGGTCCAAAAAGACATGAATGTGTCTATGCAAGCCGAGAATTTTCGAAAAATGCTGTTGACTCTTAATGACGACGTACGTGTAATTCTGATAAAAATAGCCGACAGACTGCATAATATGCAGACAATGGATTCGATGGAAAATGCCAAGCAAATCAAGATTGCCTCAGAAACATTATACATTTATGCTCCGCTGGCGCACCGTTTGGGTTTATACAGAATAAAAAACAAGCTGGAAGACTTAGGTTTAAAATATACTGAACCCGAAGTTTACAATACCATTGTAAGTAAAATAAAAGAGACCAAAGAACAACAAGATGCTTACATCAAAGACATTTCAGATGTCATAAAAGCTTCTTTGGATGAAGAAGGAATTGATTATATCATAAAAGGTCGCCCAAAATCAATTTATTCCATTCGAAGAAAGATGGGGGCACAGAACGTAAGCTTTGATGAAGTTTACGATAAATTTGCCATTCGAATTGTTTACAAATCCAATCCCCATGACGAGAAGTTTCTGGCTTGGAAAATTTATTCCATCGTAACGGATCATTACAGACCCAGCCCAAGCCGGTTACGAGATTGGATTTCGTCGCCTAAATCCACCGGTTACGAAGCCTTACACATCACCGTAATGGGACCAAAGGGCCGCTGGGTAGAAGTTCAAGTGCGAAGTGAACGAATGAATGAAATTGCCGAAAAAGGATATGCAGCACATTATAAATATAAAAATGGCGCCACAGAAGAAGGCGGTTTGGATCGTTGGCTGAATTTACTCAAAGAAGCCCTTGAAAATTCGGAAACCAGTGCCGTTGACTTTGTAGAGGATTTCAAAATGAATTTGTATTCGAAAGAAATCTATATTTTTACCCCAAAAGGAGACATTAAATCCTTACCAAAAGGAGCGACTTCTCTTGATTTTGCATTTAGCATCCACTCCGAAATAGGAATCAAAACCAGAGGAACACGTGTAAACGGGAAATTAGTTCCTTTAAACTATGAATTAAAAAGTGGGGATCAGGTCGAAATCATCACCTCTCCCAATCAAAAACCTACAATAAACTGGCTTGATTATGTAACTACTTCCAGAGCGAAAAACAAAATCAGAAATGTCTTAAACGAAAATACTAAAAAGATTGCCGAAGACGGAAAAGAACTGTTGACTCGTAAATTAAAGCACCTTAAAGTGCATTTAAACGAGTCAGTTGTCAATGAATTGGTCAATTTCTTCAAATTAAAAACCAGTTTGGATCTGTTTTACAGAGTGGGCGTAGGTTCTATAGACAACCAACAGCTGAAAGATTTTGCAGCACAAAAAAGCAACACTTTAATCAATTTCTTTAAAAATAAAATAAAACGCAGCGGACAAACTGCTGATATAGATATTCACAAACAAGTTTTGAGCAGTAATTATGACATGCTCGTTTTTGGCAAGGAGCAGGACAAGCTCGATTATAAATTATCTACTTGCTGTAATCCAATTCCCGGTGACCCTGTTTTTGGATTTGTTACCATCAATGAAGGCATTAAAGTGCATAAAAAAGATTGCCCTAACGCCATTGCCATGCAATCTAATTATGCTTACCGCATCATGCAAGCCAAATGGATCGATTCTACCCAGCAAGAATTCAAAGCCATTCTTAATATCACAGGAATGGATAGTTTGGGATTGACTAACGATCTCACCAGAGTAATCTCCAGTAATATGCATGTAAACATACAAAGCATCTCTTTGAGCGGTGAAGCCGGACTTTTTAAAGGTCAATTAACCGTTGTGGTTCAAAATAGCACTATTTTGAAAAAACTAATTGACAATATCAAAAAAATTGATGGTATCGATAAGGTGACTCGAGTTTATAAAAATTAACCCTAAATTTTACTATTGATAAAATTAGGAACCTAATCCTTAAATCGCGAAGCCTTAGCACTGTTATTATTTCAAAAGTCACAAAATTATCCTCTTATAAGTATTAAACTTGAGAACTATTAAAATAAAAAATTATCTTTGCCAAATATGACACTAATTTCCACAGATAACGACAAAAACCAAGAAATTGTAAAAAATGTTTTTACAATGTATCTTGAACAAAAAGGACATCGAAAAACGCCTGAACGTTACTCTATACTTCAAGAAATTTACGAAAGCGAGGAGCATTTTGATATAGAAAATCTTTATATCAAAATGAAAAACAAAAACTACCGTGTCAGTAGAGCTACCTTATACAATACAATAGAGTTATTGTTGGACTGTAATTTGGTGCGCAAGCATCAGTTTGGCCAAAATCAGGCTCATTATGAGAAATCGTACTTTGACAAGCAACACGATCATATCATAATGACCGATACCGGTGAAGTAATTGAATTTTGCGATCCGAGAATACAAACGATCAAGAAAACCATTGAAGAAATATTTGATATTGAAATCACCAATCACTCCTTATATTTATATGGAGTAAGGAAAACTCCAAAATCAGATACCACAATTTAGAACATACCATTTTAAAACACGAACCGCTTGCGAGCTGTTCATTCGATAAAAATTAATAACAAATAATAAACAGAATGACCGTAGATTTATTACTAGGATTACAATGGGGAGACGAAGGGAAAGGTAAAATCGTTGATGTACTTACTTCAAAATATGATATTATTGCTCGTTTTCAAGGAGGCCCTAATGCGGGACACACTTTAGAATTTGACGGAATAAAACATGTACTTAGAACTATTCCTTCTGGAATTTTTCATGCAAATAATGTAAACATCATCGGTAACGGTGTGGTAATTGATCCAGTTGTTTTTAAAAGTGAAATTGACGGTTTGGCTAAATTTAATTTGGACTTAAAATCGAAACTAATCATTTCCAGAAAAGCTCATTTAATCTTACCTACACACCGCTTGCTTGACGCTGCTTCTGAGGCTTCAAAAGGAAAAGCCAAAATTGGTTCTACTCTTAAAGGAATTGGACCAACTTATATGGACAAGACGGGCCGAAACGGGATTCGTGTTGGGGATATTGAACTAGAAGATTTCAAAGAGCGTTACAGAGCTTTGGCTGACAAGCATGAAGCGATGATTGCCTTTTATGATGTTGATATTCAATACAACTTAGAAGAGTTAGAAAAAGAATTTTTCGAATCTATCGAAGATCTAAAAAAATTAGATTTTATTGACAGTGAAGAATATTTGCACCAAGCTCAAAAAGCAGGAAAATCAATCTTATGTGAAGGTGCCCAAGGATCTTTACTGGATGTTGATTTCGGAACCTATCCGTTTGTAACTTCTTCTAATACAACTGCCGCTGGTGCTTGTACCGGTTTAGGAATTGCTCCCAATAAAATCAAAGAAGTTTACGGAATTTTCAAAGCTTATGTTACCCGCGTTGGAAGTGGACCATTTCCTACGGAACTTTTTGACGAAGACGGAACTACAATGGCACGCGTTGGAAATGAGTTTGGATCAGTTACCGGAAGACAAAGACGTTGCGGATGGTTAGACTTAGTTGCATTAAAATATGCTGTTCAAATCAATGGTGTTACTCAACTGATGATGATGAAAGGCGATGTGCTTTCAGGATTTGAAACCTTAAAAGTATGTACAGATTACAATTATAAAGGAGAAAAAATTTCTCACTTCCCTTATAACATCGAACCGGAAAATGTGACTCCTGTTTACAAGGAATTCAAAGGCTGGAAAGCTGATTTAACCGGAATGACCACTTATGACGAATTACCGATTGAGTTAAAAGAATACATCGAGTTCATTGAAAAAGAAGTTGAAGTTCCTATTAAAATTGTTTCTGTTGGACCAGACAGAAAACAAACAATCCTTAAATAAGATTCACTAACGCTCTGAAAATTCAGGGCGTTTTTTATTTTAATTCAACTTAAGCTCACAAATACAGCGCAATGAATAATCCCCAAATAAAAATCAAACAAACCGATTTACTTTCTGATAATTGGTACACCCTAAACAAAGTAACTTTTGACTACCAAAAAAAAGACCATACTTGGATCACCCAAAAAAGAGAAGTCTACGATCGCGGCAATGGCGCTGCCATTTTACTTTACAATTCACAAAAAAAAACCGTAATACTAACGAGGCAATTTAGACTACCTACCTATCTCAACGGGAATGAATCGGGCATGATGATCGAAGTTTGCGCCGGATTATTAGACCAAGATCATCCTGAACAATGCATCATTAGAGAAACCGAAGAGGAAACCGGCTATCGGATCACTAAAGTTGAGAAAGTAATGGAAACCTATATGTCTCCCGGAGCCGTAACCGAAATTTTGTATTTATTCGTTGGAGAATACGATGAATCCATGAAAGTCAGTGATGGCGGCGGTCTGGAAGAGGAAGAAGAGAACATTGAGGTTATGGAAATGTCCTATGATGAAGCTTACAGCATGATTGAGTCAGGGCTAATAAAAGATGCCAAAACCATTTTATTATTGCAACATGCCAAAATCAAAGGGCTTATTTAGAAAATGAATTTCCAATTTATAAAAAAAAGGATAATGAAACGTTTTCGTTTCATTATCCTTTTTTTTCTTTTGAACAGAATCTCTGTTACTTATTAGGTTGTGGTGTCATTCGCAAATAAGGCTTTATTTGTTGGTATCCCTTAGGAAACTTTTTGGAAATTTCGCTATCCGGCACCGAAGTAGAAATCACCACATCATCCCCGTCTTTCCAGTTGGCAGGAGTAGCAACACTATATTCTGATGTCAATTGCAAGCTGTCAATAACACGCAATATTTCGTCAAAATTCCTTCCTGTCGAAGCAGGATAAGTAAGCATTAATTTTATCTTTTTATCTGGCGCAATGATAAAAACAGATCGCACTGTAAAATGATCATTGGCGTTAGGGTGTATCATATCATACAATGTAGCCACTCGCTTATCTTCATCGGCAATAATAGGAAAATTTACCGTAGTATGTTGAGTTTTGTTTATGTCTTTTATCCATTCTAAATGAGAAGCTAATCCGTCTACACTCAATGCAATAACTTTAGTTCCTCTCTTTTCAAACTCTTTAGAATAATTGGCTACGGTACCTAATTCTGTCGTACAAACTGGTGTAAAATCAGCTGGATGAGAGAATAATACTCCCCAAGAATCGCCTAACCATTCATGAAAATGAATTTTACCTAAAGTTGTTTCTGCTTCAAAGTCTGGAGCGATGTCTCCTAATCGTAATGTTGCCATGATAGATGCTGTTTTTAAATTCATCTAAAATTAATAAAAAAAAATCACAAGACAAGTTACAGACTTCACAAATAAACCACTAAAAACCAATTATTTAATTTTAAAAAAAATCTAAAGATACTCTACGACAAAATACCAAAAAGCCAAGGTGATAAAAGAAATTGGAATTCCAAAACCAATCATCATACTACACAATCTAGGCTTTAATCCATGGGTAGATGCCAAAATACTGGCTGTAATCATGGGAGCCATCGCCGCCTCCATAAGAGCCACATGAATCATCTTGGAATTTTGTTTCAAAACCACAACATATAATAAATACAATAATGCAGGAGTCAGTACTAATTTATAAAAAAGACCAAGTCGTAAAAATTTCAAATGCCGGCTCCTTCTGTCAAAGCTCAATTGCAAGCCAACAGAAAGCATCGCCAAAGGTGTCATCACACTTCCTGCTTTTTGGAATAAAAACTGAATGTACTGATGAAAATCAAACCCCAAAACATTCATCAGGCAAGCTAGCAAAAAAGCGATAAATGGTGGGAAAAACAATATTTTTTTGGCAATATAAAATCCGGAAGGACTTCCGGACGAATACAAGGTAGCCACCAAAACCCCAAAAGTGGATAAAGCGACAAAAGTACCCGGCTGGTCGACCAAAATTGCGGTTTTCAAACCCTCTTCACCATATAAAGCCTGAATAATGGGAAAACCCAAAAAAGAAGTATTTCCAAAACCCGCCGTTATGATCAAACAACCCGTAAGTTTCCTGGACCATCCGAATTTATTTCCCAGAAAACTAAAAAACAGATACGAAAAAAGAAATCCAATCCAAGCTACTCCAATGGGATACAACAACTGATTATTCCAATGAATTTTAGGAATATAATACAAGGCCAAAGCAGGAAGACAAAGATAAATTACAATCTTGTTTAAAAACTTGTAAGTATTTGCCGGCAATTGTTTTACTGATTGCAAGCCAATTCCAAGAAATAAGCAAACAAAAATGAGAATAATGTTGTTCATAATCTTGCAAAGGTATTTACTAATTTAAAAATATCATAGAGCACAAACTAAATATCTGACATCCAAACGACACAATTCATTTCTTTATTTTTTAAGCTGGACTTTTTCAAATTATCCTCATAAAAAATAAAAAAAAATAAATAATTCATGTTTAAGTGCTAATTTTACCAAAACGACATTTAGTTTTGGAAAACGACAAAAAAACAAATCCAAGCGCTTTAAACGAAAAAGCTGGTATTTCACCTCCTGAAATCATCAGCTCTGCAGTGGCAAAAAACATTCAGAAATTCAGAAATAGCCAACCCACGTCAAAAGAACTCATTGACGGAATTTTATCGGGTAACATAACTGCTTTAAGCCGTGCCATAACATTGGTCGAAAGCACCAATCCTGATCATTTGATTAAAGCCAATGAAGTCATCAATGCCTGTCTGTCTCATGCTAATAAATCTGTCCGTATAGGAATTACAGGTGTTCCGGGCGTAGGAAAAAGTACTTTTATTGAAGCCTTTGGGAAACATTTGACCAATTTAGGAAAAAAAGTAGCCGTTCTGGCGGTTGATCCCAGCAGTACCATTAGCCACGGAAGTATTCTGGGAGATAAAACCCGTATGGAAGAATTAGTCAAAGACCCCAATGCCTATATCCGACCTTCCGCTTCGGGCGAAACTCTGGGTGGCGTGGCCCGAAAAACCAGAGAAACCATCAGTCTTTGCGAAGCCTGTGGTTTTGATACTATTATCATAGAAACCGTTGGCGTGGGACAAAGTGAAACTGCGGTACACAGCATGGTCGATTTCTTTTTGCTGCTAAAAATTGCCGGCGCCGGTGATGAATTACAAGGCATAAAACGCGGAATAATGGAAATGGCGGATGCCATTGTTATCAACAAAGCCGATGGCGATAACATCAAAAAAGCCAAACTGGCAAAAACCGAATTCAACCGCGCATTGCATCTTTTTCCGGCAAAAAAATCAGGTTGGATCCCTACAACAGCCAGCTGCAGTGCCCTTACTAAAGAAGGAATTTCGGAGGTATGGCAAACCATTGAAAAATTCCTCGCGCAAACAAAAGAGAATGATTATTTCTATAAAAAACGCTCCGAGCAAAATGAATATTGGATGCTTGAAACCATCAATGAGCAATTGAAACTGAATTTTTTTAATAATCCTGAAATTCAAAAATTATTGGATTCAACTAAAAAAGCGGTGCAAAATGGCGAAACCTCACCTTTTGCAGCCGCTCAGCTTTTATTGAAAACCTACTTTAAGTAAACTGTTTTTGAAAACAGAGACTTCGTTTATTCCTTCTCGTAACGCTCCATTTCTCTGTCATAAAAAGCATTTGCCTGCTCTATCAATCCTTCCATTTCAGCATTCAATTCCGCCTCATCCAGATCTTCAGCTTCTTCCATAAACTCTACCTCATCGTCTTTTAAATTGATGATAAACCTTGGATAATCAAGGTGAATGATGAAGATATCATCTGGAAAATCAGTATTATCGCCGAGTAAAAATTTAGGTAATTCCATTTTTATTTTTTAGATTTTAAGTTTCAAATTTAAGCCTTTGAAACCGAATTATTGATTAATTTTTTGGTCAAGTAATGAAAACGAATATACAAAAATATTGCTGCTGCCGTTAAGCCCGCCAAAAGTCCAATCCAAACCCCCTGCGCTTTCAATTCAGTATATTCGCCTAAATAATACGAAATAGGGAAACCGATAATCCAATAAGCCACAAAAGTGATGTACATGGGGATTTTAACATCTTGCAATCCGCGCAAAGCTCCAAGAACAACTACCTGAATTCCATCTGTAATTTGAAAAACAGCCGCAATCAAAAGTAATTTTGAGGCAATACTTATCACCTCTTTATTGTCCAAAAGTTGGGCCCCATCTTCCATATTCAAAAAAACATAAGGCAAAAGATCATGAAAAGCCACAAACAGAATGGCAAAAATAATTTCGATTATAATTGCCAGTAAAAAAATAGATCGGGCAACAACAACTAAATTTTTAAAATCATTCAATCCGCGCTGGTTACTGACTCTAATCATCGAAGTCACGCTTAATCCCATGGCAAACATAAAAGTCATCGAGGCCAGACTCAACGCAATTTGATTGGCGGCCTGACTGGTTTTTCCGATATTTCCACAAAGCCAAATAGATGCTGCGAACAATACCACCTCAAAAAGCATTTGCAAGGCCGACGGAAATCCCAAAGCTACTATTTTTTTGATGCTTTCTTTTTTGATTTCTTCGAAGCTGAAATTCTGAAAATAACGTTTTAATTCTTCCCTTCTTGACAGCATAATATGCATGAACATTACCATCATTATTCTGGAAATTACGGTTCCGAGCGCCGCTCCGATGATTCCCATTTTTGGAAAAAACCAAATACCATAAATCAACACATAATTAAGCCCAACATGAAGAATATTGGCCATAATCATAGCATACATCGAGTATTTTGTCAGCGAAAGCCCATCAGCAAACTGCTTGTATCCCTGATATATAACTAAGGGAATCATCGAGAAAGCAACCCAATCCAGATACGGTTTGGCAAGTGTAATCACATCGGCAGGTTGATCCAGTAATTCCATTATTGGCTTTGCCAAAACAACAACGCCAAAAAGCATGAACCCTAAAATAGTGCATAGAAACAAGCCATGATGAAAGGCAGAACGAATTTTGCCGTCATTCTTCTCGGCATCGGCCTCGGCAACAATTGGGGTAATCGCCGTTGAAAATCCGATTCCTAATGATATCGCAATAAAAACCATACTATTCCCTAAAGAGACTGCCGCTAGCTCAGTACTTCCAAGTTTACCGACCATGATATTGTCGACAATACCGATAAGAGTATGCCCCACCATTCCTAAAATTATAGGGTAAGCCAATCGTAAGTTATAAGAAAATTCTTTTGTGTACTGGGATAAATTCACTTTTGCTTTTTTTTGGGGCAAAGATAATTAGAAGCATCTGAATGTCCCTGTAATAAATCAATTAATAAACAGCAATCTGTTATGTTTTTTTACAGCCATTGAAATATTTTGAAACAAAATCAAATAATTCTATAACATTCGTCGTTATTCTGAGACCTAAATTTGCATTAGTTAATCAATTAAAAAAAATGAATTTAAAATTAAAAACTATGAAACCTACACAAAAAATTAAAATCCTATTCGTATTTGCAGTCTCGACACTTTTTGCAAGTCACGCCCAAGCACAAGAAACAACAACTACAAATTATGACCAAGGATTCCGTTTGGGAATTGGTTTGAATGCCGGTTACGCTACCAACGATCCTTACAAACTAGCCCTAGGAGCAGATGCCAGATTGCAATATGACTTATCAAAAAGATATTCGCTTACATTAACCACTGGTTTTTCTAATCTATTTGTAAGCGAAGCCGACGGAAATGATTTGGGTTTTATTCCTGCAAAAGCCGGTTTTAAAGCCTTTATATGGAACGATCAGTTTTATGTAATGGGAGAAGCCGGAGCTGCTTTTGCCGTGACAAATGACTACAATCAAACCTCACTTTTATTAGCTCCAACTATTGGCTATGCCACAAAGTACATTGATCTTTCGGTACATTACGAGCACTATTCTGATTTTCCAAAACTAAACAATAACGGTAAAGGAGTCGGACAAATTGGAGTGCGTTTGGCCTATGGTTTCAAACTATAAACTTACTTTAAAACCTAAAAAATGCGCTGAAATTCAGCGCATTTTTTATTTATTCTTTTCTCAAAATCTCTTTATACATTTCGATATTGGCTTTTATTTTATCATCTAATTCCGGTTCCTTGATATCAGTATGCTTCTGCATTTCTTCCCAGATAATTTTGCCCACAATATAACGGCACATCTCTTTATCATCGGCAGGAACCACATACCAAGGTGCATATTCAGATGACGTATTATTAATCGCTTCTTGATAATAATGCATGTAATCGGCCCAGCGTTCCCTTTCTTTCAAATCACCGGTAGAGAATTTCCAATTCTTGTTTTCTTCCTCCAAACGTCTTAACAAGCGTCCCCGCTGCTCTTCCTTACTCATGTGTAAAAAGAATTTCAGTACAATGGTTCCGTTTTGGGTAATATGCTTTTCAAAATTCCTGATCTGCTCCATTCGATTCTCCCAAAATTGGGGCGTAATATCCTCTACCGTTTCAATTCCAGGCAAATTCTCATTCATAATATATTCCGGATGCACCCGCGTCACCAATACATTTTCATAATGCGTTCGATTAAAAACCGCAAACTTCCCTTTTTCGGGCAAAGCCAAATAATGGCGCCATAAATAATCGTGTTCCAGCTCCGTCGAATTGGGCGTTTTAAAACTATGTACCACCACTCCACGCGAATTGAACTCCTTAAAAACTTCCCGAATCAAACTATCCTTTCCCGAAGTATCCATTCCCTGCAAACATATCAAAACCCCATAGCGATTGTGTGCATACATCACATCTTGCAGCGCACTGAGCTTTTCTCGAACCTTGTCTAATTTATCTTCTTCCTCTTCATCACTGCTGTCCACAGCAAGCAAAGTAGGCATTTTAGAAAGTTCAATAGGACGAACCACTTTAAAATCATCGGGATTAATTGACTTCATAGGAAATGTTTTATATTTACTAACTCAAATATAATAAATAAAACAGATCTATTTATAATTCAAAGCATAACAATAAAAAGGAGCCATTTCCAGCTATACGTTGCAATCTCTTGTCCCGAACACCGGGACAAGAGGATTTTCACTTCTATCTGGGCTAGGCATTCCGCTTTCAATACTAAAATATGAAAAAAATAACATTAGAATTATTCACCACAATTATAGGTATTGGTTCCGCATCGGGGCTTTTTTATCAAGACAACAGTTTGCTAGTTATTGGCGACAACAGCGGATTCCTATACGAATACAATATCGCTTCTCAGGATTTAAAACAGCATCCGCTCATCAAAAATCCATCGGTAAATATTCCCAAAAGTGAAAAACCAGATTTTGAATCCATCACTCATTTTCAAGACACACTATATATTTTTGGCTCGGGTTCTACCCCAAACAGGAATCAGATGATTGAATTCGATTTAAAGGAAAAAAAGAAAACTGCCACTAATAATTTGGCTGATCTTTATGCCGTAATGCAAAGTTTTGAAAACATCAAAGCCGAAGATTTTAATCTCGAAGGAAGTATTTACGATGGCGAAAACTGGTACTTTTTTAACCGTGGCAATGGTATTTCAAACAAAAACACGCTCTTTAGCCTTCATGCCAAAAAACTAGACCAAGAATTTAACTTGCTGTCAAATGATTATAAACTCCCAAAAATAAAAGGAGTTCGCTCCAGTTTTACCGATGCCGTTTTGGTCAACGATAAAATCTATTTTTTGGCCACTGCCGAAAATACCCAATCTACTTATGATGACGGGGAAGTTCTGGGAAGCCTTATTGGTCGGATAGATCTTGAAACAATGAAAATCGATTTTACCAAAAAAATTAGCGACAGCCATAAATTTGAAGGCATAACTGTTTTTAAAAATGCAAAAGATAAGATAGAATTTCTGCTTTGTGAAGACAACGATACTGATGCATTGGAAAGCAAAATTTTTAAATTGACGATAGATCTCAAATAGAATCACTCTAAAAAAACATAAAAAAACTTCTTTCGACAAGGAGTTTTTTTATGTTCTATTTCTGATTGTTTTGCAGTGACTCTCTATTTTTTTGTTCTTTCAAAATACTATTCCAAAAAGGTTTTGTAATTTGCTCTAATGCTTCTTTTGAAATATCCAGCACTTTTGGATGAGTTACTAATTGCAACCATGGTTTGGGTTTGTCAAAATCATAAGATCCAAAAACAACAACAGGAGTCCCTTTTATCTTAACGGTTTCTTCATCGGCTAATTCCCATTGATCAGCCCAATCATACAGATCTTTTGCATCTTTTTCTTGTAGTCGCAAACAAGAATGAGAAGCTGGATAACCCGGTAAACTATACTGATGCCATCCTACACCTAGTTTATTCTCTATGTTAAAATTCCAACGCAAAACCCATTCATCATCAAATGTGCTCGTTGTTTCCTCTGCTTTCCAGTTCGTGAAGAAAAGCCCTGTTGGAGTACGATCTTTTTTCCTTCCCATATTAGTAGGTCCCGTATAAATTAACTGTCCTTTTTCGTAAGCCGCAAATGTTTGTGTGGGATAAGAGAAAAAAACGATTTTATCAATCGCTTCTAACGAAGGGACAACTAGCGGAAATGGCATATAATATGCAATATCACCGGTCAAATCATCAGGAACTACGATCGAATCCATTTTTTTAAAATTAGCTCCATCAGTTCTATTTACCGCATATACAATGTGGTAGTCGCTACTGTCTCTGCTTTTTTGGGACAGCCATGCTGTAGCCTTCTCAAAATGATACGCGCTTTTCTTGGGCTGATGTCTGAGTGGGATTTTCACCGTCTCTACAGTTGGTTCTGGTTTCTGCTGTTGTTTGCAGGAAAGAGAAATGATTACAATACCAAAACACAAACAGAAGGTTATTTTTGTCATAAATTCTAAATTTATTTGCTAGTATTCCGATGCCATTACTTTTTTTATGACTTTAGGATACTAACGGTTTTCTACATAATTTTATGTTGTAAAGTTGACTCCTTTTATCAACTTCTATATTACATAATTATGTTTTTTTCTTGTAACATTATGTATTTAGCGGTGCTGTTTCCTCTCTTAATATCTGAATCCGTGGGAGGCTCCATATAAACAATATGCCACATCATTTAAACTCTTTTTATTTCTTTTTAGTGGCAAAGAACAAACGTTAATAATATCCTTTTTTTTCTTTTAACGCCACTAAAAGAATGAAAATGCTTTAAATTTGTGTATCAAACAGAAAATCTAAAAACAAATATGAACGACTTAAAAAATAAAAATGCTCTGATAACTGGAGCTGGAAAAGGAATTGGAAAAGCAATAGCACTTGCATTAGCCAAAGAAGGCGTAAATGTAATATTACTGGCCAGAACCCAAGAAGAAATAGACAATGTAGCGGCAAAAGCGCGTTCACTAAGAGTAAAAGCACTGGCCATAACGGCTGATGTCGCCGATATCAATTCCGTAAATTCAGCTGTTGAAAAAGCTTTAGCCGAATTTGGAACTATTGATATTTTAATCAACAATGCCGGAATTGGCGCTTTTGGTAAATTCTTGGAATTAGAACCTGCAACTTGGGAACGCATCATTCAGGTGAATTTGATAGGAACTTATTATGTGACACGTGCCGTTTTGCCTAATATGATCGAAAGACAAACAGGTGACATTATCAATATTTCCTCGACAGCAGGATTAAGCGGTAATGCTTTGACCAGCGCCTATAGTGCATCCAAATTTGCCGTTTTGGGATTAACGGAATCCTTAATGCAGGAAGTTCGCAAGCACAACATACGTGTGACAGCTCTGACACCAAGTACCGTTGCCACTGATATGGCCAAAGATTTAAAACTGACCGATGGTAATCCTGACAAAGTGATGCAAGCCGATGATATGGCCGAATTAATTATCGCTCAACTTAAATTGAACCGTCGCGTTTTCATTAAAAACAGCAGCATCTGGTCTACAAATCCATAAGATTAGCCGAAAGTCAAAAGTCTTAAAGTCAAACGGCCTGCAAATTAAAAAAACCATTAAGAGATTAAATTTCATTAAGTATTACGCTTAATTTTCTGAATCTCTTAATGGTTTAAAAACCTAAATGACTTATATGTTCAACAATTTAAACCAAAGCAGAAATAAACTCCATTCGCACGCTTCCATCTTCATCAATTTTTGTCAAATTGATTTCGTGCAACGTATTTACTAATTCAGGATTCCAAGGCGTTTTTACTTTGACATAGTTTTCAGTAAAACCATGAATGTAGCCTTCTTTATTTTCACTTTCAAAAAGTACTGTTCGATTTGTTCCCAACTGGCTTTCATAAAAAGCACGACGTTTCTTAACCGATAATCCGCGCATCATTTTACTTCTTTTGGCACGAACATTCGCTGGAACAACTCCTTCCATTTCGGCAGCTTCAGTATTATCACGTTCTGAATAGGTAAAAACGTGCAAATACGAAATATCCATATCATTCAGGAAATGATAAGTCTCCAAGAAATGTTCGTCAGTTTCACCAGGAAAACCCACAATCACGTCCACACCAATACAAGCATGCGGCATGACTTCTCTAATTTTATTGACACGCTCCGTATACACTTCACGCAGATAACGACGCTTCATCAGCTTCAAGATAGCGTTACTTCCGGATTGCAATGGAATATGAAAATGCGGTACAAAAGTCCTGCTTTTCGATACAAATTCTATCGTTTCATTTTTCAACAGATTCGGTTCAATGGATGAAATTCGCAACCTTTCAATTCCTTCTACTTTATCTAATGCTTGAACCAGTTCCAGAAAAGTATGCTCGTGTTTTTTGTTTCCAAATTCCCCTTTTCCATAATCACCAATATTTACGCCGGTCAGGACAATTTCCTTGATGTTTTGAGCCGAAATTTCTTTCGCATTTTTGAGTACATTCTCCAATTCGTCACTTCTGGAAATTCCTCTCGCCAACGGAATGGTACAATAAGTACATTTGTAATCGCAACCATCCTGTACTTTCAGGAAAGCACGGGTTCTGTCACCAATGGAGTAACTTCCCACATAGAAATCAGCTTCAGAAATCTCACAGGAATGGACTTCGCCCATATCATTTTTGGACAAGTCATTGATATAATCGGTAATTTTGAATTTTTCGGTCGCTCCCAGAACCAGATCAACGCCATCCACAGCCGCTAATTCTTCTGGTTTTAATTGGGCATAACAGCCGACCGCCGCAATAAAAGCCTTATTGTTGAGTTTCATTGCTTTTTTTACAATTTGCTTGAACTGCTTATCAGCATTTTCGGTCACTGAACAGGTATTGATTACATACATATCCGCCACTTCTTCAAAATCCACACGATCAAAACCTTCATCCTGAATGGAACGGGCGATGGTTGATGTTTCCGAAAAATTCAGCTTACAGCCCAGCGTATAAAAGGCAACTTTTTTTCTATTTTCCATAAGTAAACTCAATTTAATGAAATCGTTGTCAAAAAAATTGAGGTTGCAAATTTACATATTAATTACAAGAATTAAAATGCGATTATCATTATATTTGTAAATAGATTCTAAACTAAAAAATCATGCAATCGACTAATTCACAAAAAGATAAACTGGAGTTAATTGATAAAATCATCCACACGGAAGATCAAAGCACCTTGGATTTTTTAAAAGAGGTCTTCAGCGATGACCATTCAAAATATGAATTGACCGATGAGCAAAAGTTAATTTTAGAAGACGCAACAACAAAATACTATTCTGGAGAAGAACCTTCTTTTACTTGGGAAGAAATAAAAAACAATGCCAGAAAAAGCTTCAATGAAAAGAAATCTTAAATTTACTTTTCGTGCTAATATGGATACCATTGTAGCTTATGAATTTTATGAATCCAGACGAAAAATCTAGGCGAACGATTTCTTGACGAATTAGAGAATTACTACAAATCAATCGTTTTGAATTACACAACCTACAAAGTTGTCCATAAAATATACCATCAGGCAGTCGTAAAAAATTTCCCTTTTGTTGTTTTGTATAGTATTGACGAAAAAGACATTATTATAACCGCTATTTTCAATACAAGCAGAAAACCAAAGAAAAAATTAAGATAACAATTTGAGCGTATCCCTTCGTAAAAACTTCGGGTCGGGCTATTCGCTCTATCTTTATGGCTTATTTAAAAAAAGAAATGATAGTATTTAATCTAATTCTAACTAATAAAGCTGAAAATCAAATTGTTATAAATAACTCTTAACTTCCCTTAATCCCTTAATGGTTTAAATATATAAATTGCAAAAATCGCTAATTCAAAATAAATCGGCGAACGACCTCAGCCACGCCATGATCATTATTAGAGGCTACAATCACATTCGCTCTGTCTCTCAATTCAGGCGTCACATTATCAACCCAAACGCCTAATCCGGCGTATTCGACCATGGTTAAGTCATTGCCGGCATTCCCTACGGCAATAATCTCGCTTTGATGAATATTTAATTTTTTGGCCAATATTTTTATGCTGGCTGCTTTATCAATGCCATTTTGAGCCACTTCCAGAAAAAAAGGCTTCGACATACACACGCTTAAATGCGGCATTGCGGCTTTCAAATCTTTTTCGACTTCTTTTAAATAAGCGGGCTCTTCTAGTAAAATACATTTAACAGCCGAAGAAGTAACCGCATCCTTAAAACTGGACACTTTATTATGATCTAAACCTGTTATATTTTTTTCGACATCAATATATTCACTATCGGTTTCACTGACAATTTTTCCTTCGATATAAGTAATAATATGAGTCTTACTTTCTAGGCTGTAATCATACAATTCATGGATTTGCTTTTGAGTTAAAGTTTGTTCAAAGATTACTTTATCTTCTTTCAAATCCGTTATTACGGCGCCATTATAGGAAATCATATAGGAGTTATCCAGTTGTAATTCCTTGGCAAACGGAAGCATTGCAGGCGTAGGTCTGCCAGAAGCCAGAATAACATAAACCCCCAATTCCTGCGCTTTAAAAAGCATTTCTTTATTTTCGTTCGAAATCTTATGGTCGTCTGTCAACAGGGTATCATCCATGTCCAAAACCAGCATTTTATATTTCATTTCTCTTTTCTGCTTTAAAATCCTTTTAAAAACAAAACCCTGACAGCAAAATAGCATCAAGGTTTTTATTTTATTTTAAAATGAATTTGTTTTTAAATACTCAACCTAAATTCTTCAATAACCGGATTTACTTTTGCAAATTCCGTTTCCTGAACAAACAATTCCACCGCTGATCCCGAAGTTCCAAAACCGGCCAATCTAGCTGATTGAATATTATCCTTCATTAACACATCAATCCCTATTGCTTCGATTCTTTCTTTCAAAGCGATCGCTAAAATTTCACTTCCTGAAAACACTTTCATTAATCCCATCTTATCTCTTTTTTAATATTATTCTTCTTCGCCTTCTTCATCCTCTTCATCTTCCTCATCTTCCTCATCAATTTCAAACAAGAAAGGTTCTGTCATCATTTTATCAGCAAGGCTGTCTATTCTATCTGAGAGCTGTTCTGTAAAAATAATGCGCTGCGTTCTCACGATACTGTTTGAAATGCGCATAATTCTAGTTTCATGACGCAATTTCAAAATGGGATCTGCATCGTCCAGAATAAACATTTTCAATCGGTTTACATTAAACCCTGCAGTGGTAAACATATCACTCAACTTGTTTGGCGTACCTATTAGTACATCAACTCCACCCGAAACAAAGTTTTTATCATACTCCATGTCCCCTTTGTCATGGACTCCATACACATTCAAATCAGTATGCTTTCCGTATTTCTCAAAAAGTTCTGCCATCGCCAGAACCTTTGCTTTATCTTCTACGATAATTAAAGCTCTTGGTGATTGCTCCCCTTCTTTCACTAATTGCTGAATGACATTGATGACAATTGTCGTAGTTTTTCCGCTTCCTTTAGGCGCAACAATAATACAATCGGCTCCACTTTTTATGGTTGAAAAAGTTTCCTGCTGCATCGCATTGGCTTCGGTTAAACCATTATCAATTAAGGTCTGCTTTAGGTCTTCGTTTATTTTTTTTAATTTCATTACTTATGATTGAAAGATTAAAAAATTGAAAAATTAAAAAATCACAACTGAAAGCTGAATCTTTAAATCATTAAATTTTTAAATCATTAAATTTATTTTTTAATTATTTGGAAGCAAACAGCTTGACATCATTTTCGGAAATTTCGCTTCCGCCAAGGATAATCAAACGTTCCACCACATTTCTCAACTCACGTATATTTCCCGTCCAATCGTATTCCTGTAATAATTTAACGGCATCAGCAGAGAATTTCTTCAAGGCATTTCCCTGTTCAGAAGCAATTTTTTCGGCAAAATGGGAAATCAACTTTGGAATATCATCCCGTCTTTCATTCAACGAAGGCACTTTTATTAATATCACTGCTAATCGGTGGTACAAATCTTCTCGAAAACGACCTTCGGCAATTTCCGTTTTCAAATCTTTATTGGTTGCCGCAATGACACGAACATCTACTTTTATATCTTTGTCGGCACCTACTCTGGTGATCATGCTTTCCTGCAAAGCGCGTAAAACTTTGGCCTGAGCCGAAAGACTCATATCACCAATTTCATCCAGAAAAATAGTTCCCTTGTCTGCTGCTTCAAACTTACCGGCGCGATCTTTCACCGCCGATGTAAAAGCACCTTTTACATGGCCAAACAGTTCACTTTCGATCAATTCAGAAGGAATTGCAGCACAATTCACCTCAATCAACGGGAAACTGGCGCGCGCGCTTTTTTCATGCAATTGGTGCGCCACTAATTCCTTACCGGTTCCGTTGGGTCCCGTGATAAGGACTCTCGCTTCTGTTTCAGCTACTTTATCAATCATCACTTTGATGTGATTGATGGCTTCGCTTTCGCCAATCATCGTGTAGTTTTTGCTGACTTTTTTCTTTAAAATCTTATTTTCTACTACAAGCTGTTTTCTGTCTAATGCATTTCTGACCGTATTCAACAATCGGTTGAGATCCGGCGGTTTCGAAATATAATCAAAAGCTCCTAAACGCATGGTATTAATGGCCGTTTCCATGTCGCCATGACCGGAAATCATCACCATTGGAATCTCGGGTTTTATTTTTTTTACTGCTTCAAGCAATTCAACGCCATCCATTTTGGGCATTTTAATGTCGCACAAAACCAGATCATAGTCGTTGTTTTTTATTTTCTCATAACCGGCTACACCATCCTCGGCTTCTTCTACTTGATAACTGTCGCTTTCTTCCGAAAGTATTTTAGTCAATACTCTTCGAATTGCTGCTTCATCCTCTATGATTAAAATTTTACTCATCTACATTTAATTTATTTGGCTCTGAAAAATCAAAAACTATACCTTTTATTAGTATTTAAGCCATTTGTATAATTCTTTCCAAGTGGGTTTCTTACCGTACATCAATATTCCTACTCGGTATATTTTGGCAGCAAACCAAACTACTGAAAAGAAAGTTGCAAATAATAAGGTTACTGATATTGCAATTTGCCACAAAGGTACGCCAAAAGGAATTCGCATCAGCATGACAATGGGCGAGGTAAGCGGAATCATCGAAAAAACTACCGCTATTGTCCCATTGGGGTCACTCATTACACTGAAAAAACCAACATAAACACTCAACATCAATGGCATAATAATAGGTAACAGAAACTGCTGTGAATCCGTTTGATTGTCTACCGCCGCACCGATGGCTGCATAAAAAGAACTGTATAGAAAATAACCTCCTATAAAATAAACAACGAAACCGATCAAAATACTTGCAATAGGCAAATTCCACAACTCTTTAATATACATCTGAGCGGTACCGGCAAATTCATGTTGGGCTTGTTGCATTAATTCCGGCGGTACTTTGGCTGTTGGCCCCACATTGACACCAAAAAATATAGAAGCAGCAAACATTAAAGAAAGTCCTATTACCGCCCAAATAAAGAACTGAAGGATTCCCGCCAGTGAGGTTCCAATAATTTTACCAATCATCAATTGGAACGGTTTAACTGATGAAATAATAATCTCAATAATTCGATTTGTTTTCTCTTCGATAACACTGCGCATCACCATATTTCCGTAGATAATGATAAACATCATGATCAGATAACCAAAACCGCCACCAATGGCGATTTTTATCTCATTAAGCCCTTTTACGCTTTGTTCTCCCGAGGCTTTGGCTAAACTAATACTGACTTTTGATTGTGCCTTTTTGATAGCCAATGTATCTAAATGCGCCTTTTCAAGGTTGAGTTTAGTTATTTTTTGGGCAATTGTATTTTGCACACTTTCGATAAAAGAAATACTTGGACTGTTATTCGAAATGAATTGAATCTTACTTTCCAAATCAGCCGCATCCGTTGTTTTTGGGATCACCAATAATCCTTCGTAACTTTCATTTGTAATGCTATCCTTTAGAAACTTAGTGTCTATCAACGATAAATCAAGGTATTTATAGTCACTTTTATTTTTATTTTGCGAAATGAACTCCTGAACAAAAAGTCCTGATTCATCATGGATGGCAATCCGCTTGGTATCTGCTTTCATGGAGCTTAAATAACCCACAAAAGCCGCTATTGCCACAAACAATAACGGACTTAAAAATGTCATTACAATAAAGGATTTATTACGCACCTTGGCAATAAACTCCCTCTTTATGATTAGTGATACAATGCTCATTTATTTTGCTTCTTATTTTGATTATTGAGTGCTGTTTTTTGATTTTTAAAATAAAAAAACAACCATCCGAATCCTATATTATTTACTAACGGTTTGAATAAAAATATCGTTTACACTTGGGATTTTTTCCACAAAATGGGTTACTTGTCCGCGTTGTGTCAACACATGCAGCAATTCATTAGGCAAGGAATTCCCCAATTGAATTTCGAGTTTCAACTCCTTGTTCAGTGATTTAAAATTAGCCGGCCCTACGGTAAATTTCTGAGTGATATCATACATCAGTCCTTCAACATTATCCGATAGAATCCCCACTTCAAAACTATTCGTCTTAAATTCTCTTTTGACATCTTCGAGCCTGCCTTCAATCAGTTTATTCGATTTGTGGATCAACGCAATATGATCACAAAGTTCTTCCACACTTTCCATTCGATGTGTAGAGAAAATAATGGTAGCGCCTTGATCTCTTAATGCCAGAATCTCGTCTTTGATGATGTTAGCATTTACCGGATCAAAACCAGAGAAAGGTTCGTCAAAAATCAACAACTTGGGCTTGTGCAACACACAGACCACAAACTGGATTTTTTGTGCCATTCCTTTAGAAAGTTCCTGGATTTTCTTGTTCCACCAACCTTGAATTCCCAATCGGTCAAACCAATATTCCAATTGTTTTTTAGCCTCAGCCTTAGACAATCCTTTCATTTGTGCCAAATACAAGCATTGCTCTCCCACTTTCATGCTTTGGTACAATCCTCTTTCTTCGGGAAGATAACCAATGTATTGTACGTGTTTGGCTTGCAACTTTTCACCGTCAAGAATGATTTCGCCGCTATCGGGTAAGGTGATTTGGTTTATGATTCGAATAAGGGACGTTTTTCCGGCTCCGTTAGGACCTAAAAGTCCGTAAATACTGCCTTGGGGAACGGTTAATGAAACTTCGTTGAGCGCTACGTAATCACCATATTGCTTTACGACTTTATTGACTTCTAATAAGGTACTCATGCTGAATTTTTGAATTTGCTTCTTCAGTTAGGCCATTGTGGCCTTGCGGGTGTAAAAGTAAATAATTAGTAGCGAAATGCTTGCGATTGTTGCATAAAAAAACCCATCCTCATTTTTATAAGGATGGGAATTTGTATTTTAATAAAAAGGGATTAATACTGTTTTCTGTTTAAGAGAACATGTCTTTCACTTTTTCAAAAAAGGACTTGTCTGATTTTTCAGGATTAGGAATAAAATTTTCGTCGGTCATGTTTTTCTCGAAAAATTGTTTTTGTTCCTTGTTCAATGTTTTTGGAGTCCAAACATTTACATGTACCAGTAAATCTCCGCTACCATATCCATTGATACTAGGAATTCCTTTTCCTTTTAGTCGAAGAATCTTACCGGATTGAATTCCTTCTTCCAATTTGATTCTTACTTTACCATTGATTGCCTCAATATCCTTAGAAACTCCCAGAACCGCTTCAGGGAAACTCACATATAAATCATAATGTAAATTCTCTCCTTCGCGTTTCAAGAATTCATGTTCTAATTCTTCGATTGCCACAATTAAATCTCCTGGAATACTGTTTCCTGGCGCATCATTTCCTTTATTGGAAACTTTCAATTGCATACCGTCAACAACACCGGCCGGAATTTTTATAGAAACCGTTTCGTCTTCTAGAATCATCCCTTGCGAATCCGCATTGGATGGTTTTTTATCTAAAATTTGACCCGATCCGCCACAAGTAGGACAAGTAGAAGCCGACTGCATTCTTCCCAAAATGGTATTGGTCACACGCATTACCTGACCCTGTCCATTACAAGTAGAACAGGTTTTATAACTTACTCCGGGAGCCTGAACTTTACGTTTTACTTTAACTTTCTTTTCTACTCCATTAGCAATTTCCTCCAAAGTTAATTTCACTTTGATACGCAAATTACTTCCTTTGGCGCGACGTACTCCGCCACCGCTTCTGCTTCCGCCGAAACCGCCAAAACCACCACCGAATATATCTCCAAACTGGCTGAAAATATCATCCATGTTCATGCCGCCATGACCACCGCCAAATCCGCCTGAACCATCAAAAGCCTGATGACCGTATTGGTCGTATTTTGCTCTTTTCTCTGCATCGCCTAAAATCTCGTAAGCCTCAGCGGCTTCTTTGAACTTATCTTCTGCCGATTTGTCTCCAGGGTTTTTGTCAGGATGAAATTCAATGGCTTTCTTTCTGTAGGCTTTCTTTATCGCTGCTGCATCAGCATTTTTTGAAACACCTAATATCTCGTAAAAATCTTTTTTCATTATTATACTTTTGAATGTACTGACGCAAACGCATCACGTCTCTATACGATATAGGAAACAGATGCGAAAATCACATCTTCACATGATATTACTGACCTGTTACCACTTTTGGAAAACGAATAATTTTGTCTCCCAGTTTGTATCCTTTCTCAATAACGTCAACAATTTTACCTTTCAATTTAGGACTTGGAGCCGGTATTTGTGTAATTGCTTCGGCAAAATCAGCGTTAAAAGCATCACCTGCCTTAACATCAACTTGCTCTAAACCTTTAGCTACCAATGTGCTTTTTAATTTTTCATGAATAAGCTCCACCCCTTTCATCATCGCTTCATCTTCTGATTTAGCAATTTCAACAATGGCTCTGTCAAAATCATCTAAAACTGGCAACATCGACATTAAAACATCTTGATTCGCTGTTTTAAATAATTCGATACGTTCTTTTGAAGTTCTTCTTTTGTAATTTTCAAATTCAGCAAATAAACGCAAATACTTATCTTTCTCTTTAGCTAAGTCTTGTGCTAATTGTTCTTCAACACTTAATTCATCAATCCCGCTTTGCTCTGCATTTGCATTTTGCTCTAATGTCGTAGCATCCTCTATCTCTTGATTGATTTCTGTATTATCAGTAGTCATAGTACTTGTATTTTTAAAAATATTCTTAAACTTCATTTTTTACACTTTTCTTTGGATTGCAAAAGTACTGCCAATTCTTGTAAAATGTCAAATTGTCATTCTTTTTTTTAGATTCGAAATTATTCTCAAGAAGCACTTCAAATTATTATTTTTTTCATAGTTTAAAATTTAATAAAATATTATGACTATCTTACCCTGATTATTTTTATGTTTGTTACTGAATCATTTTAGATTTAATTTTTCAAAAAAGAATTTAAGGTTGTTCGCTATAATAATTATTAATTCATCAGTACCTTATATTAAAAAAAGCTTTGTTTTTAAAACAAAGCTTTTTTTATTGACCGAAAAATTATCTTAAGACAAACTATTCTTTAAAGTCTCAAAATCAACCGAAAGCTGTTCTCCTGTCACTAAATTTTTAAGCGAATACGTATTCGATTCCATTTCCTTATCTCCTGCAATTACAGCAAAAGGAATATGGCGTCTATCAGCATGTTGAAACTGCTTGGCTAATTTTGCATTATCAGGATACAATTCCACTTTTATCCCAGCAGCTCTCAAATCCTTAATTGCTTTCATCGCATAAAAAGCTTCCTTATCACCATAATTGATAAACAAAGCCTTAGAGGTTGCAGTAACGGTTTCCGGAAACAAATTCAATTCTTCGACAACCAGATAAATACGATCCAGTCCGAAAGAAATCCCAACGCCGCTCATGTTTTTCAATCCAAAAATACCGGTTAAATCATCGTATCTTCCCCCACCGCCAATGGATCCCATGGCCACTCCTTTTGGCGGAGCCACTTCAAAAATGGCACCGGTATAATAATTTAAACCTCTTGCAAGGGTTACATCTAAATCTAAAATTGCAGATGACAATCCTAAATTCATCACCTTATCGCATATAAATCGCAACTCCTCAACTCCTTTTATTCCTTCTTCTGAGGCGGATAAAAGCTGTGATAATTTCTCTATTTTTTCCGAAATGCTTCCCGTGAAATTAAACAAAGGCTGCACTTTTGCAATAGCTTCCTCGGCAATTCCTTTTTCGATCATTTCTTTTTTTACGCCATCCTCGCCTATTTTATCGAGTTTATCCAAAGCCACGGTAAAATCAATCAATTTGTCTGATGCTCCAATTACTTCGGCAATTCCGGATAATATTTTTCGGTTGTTGATTTTAACTGTCACCCCTTCTAACCCCAAAGTCGTAAAAACAGTATCATACAATTGTACTAATTCTACTTCCTGCCACAGCGATTTCGATCCTACCACATCGGCATCACATTGAAAAAACTCTCTAAAACGTCCTTTTTGCGGACGATCAGCACGCCAAACCGGCTGAATTTGGTATCTTTTAAAAGGAAATTCAATATCATTCTGGTGTTGCACTACATATCTCGCAAAAGGAACTGTCAAATCATAACGCAAGGCTTTCTCTGAAATACTTGCCGTCAATTTAGTACTGTCTTTGCTTTCCAAATGAGCCGCATTGGCTTTCGCCAAATAATCTCCTGAATTCAAAATTTTAAAAATCAAACGATCTCCTTCTTCGCCGTATTTCCCCATCAGGGTTTCGGAATTTTCAAAAGAAGGGGTTTCTATAGGTTGAAAGCCAAATTTCTCGAAATTATCTTTTATGATTTGGATGATATACTGACGTTTTGCCACCTCGGCTGGCGAAAAATCTCTTGTTCCTTTAGGTATGCTCGGTTTTGATGCCATTTTTTATTGGATTTTTAGATCATTTGGAATTTTAGCTCCCGCGCTCGTTCTCAAAAGAACTAATCGGAAAGCAATCCCGATAACTATCGGGACGTTAATCGTAAATTTTGATTGCAAATATCTTATTTTTAAAATAAAAAATTACTCCTTCGAAAGCAAACTTGTAACAAAAATTGTATTTTCGTGTCAAACTGCTATGATGCTAAATTTATTCAAAGAAAATGTCCGTATTGCTATTGGTTCAATAAGAACGCAAATGCTAAGAACTGTACTTACCATCGTAATTATTGCGATAGGAATAACGGCCTTGGTTGGTATTTTAACAGTCGTTTCGGCTTTAGAAAATACCCTTTCCAAAGATTTTGCTTCTATGGGAGCCAACACCTTCAACATCAACCAATACGAAAACAGTACTCGAAGACGTGGCGGTGGCGAGAGAGAAATCATAAATCCTATTATTTCCTATCCTGAAGCGGTCGCTTTCAAAAACAAATACAAATATCCTTTTACCGAAACTTCACTTTCGTTTACCGCAACATCCAAAGCGGAAGTAAAATATGAAGCCACAAAAACAGATCCTGAAATTTCAGTTGTTGGGGTTGATGAGCATTTCATCACTAATTCCGGTTTAGAAACCAGCTTGGGGCGCAACTTTACCGGATTTGACATTGACAACAATTCCTATGTTTGCATTGTAGGTTCTGATTTTGAAAAAGGATTATTAAAAGACATCAACCCTATTGACAAAACCATTTCGATTCGAGGCGCAAAATTTAAAGTTATTGGCGTATTAAAAGAAAAAGGCTCGACCTTTGGTAATAGTCAGGATTTAAGGGTTTTAATTCCCATTCAGGTAGCCCGATCTTTATTTACAGCACCTAGAATAAATTATACCATAAGTGTCATGGTTGCTAAAAAGGAAGTACTGGATCAAGCCATTGATAATGCGAACAGCACCATGCGCAGAGTCCGTAAACTAAGCCCGATAAAAGACAATAATTTTGGTGTGGTGCGAAGTGATGATTTAATTAACCGAATCCTGAGTATCACCAAATACCTGGGACTGGCTTCCTGGCTCATCGGAATTATCACTGTGTTGGGTTCTTCTATTGCTTTGATGAACATTATGATTGTTTCGGTAACAGAGCGAACTCGTGAAATAGGCGTCAGAAAAGCATTGGGCGCCAAGAAAACCACCGTGGCCTTTCAATTTTTCATAGAAACCTTGCTCATTGGTCAGTTGGGCGGATTAGCGGGAATCATTTTTGGAATCCTGATTGGTTTTGGGATTGCAACAGCGATGGACTTTGCATTCGTAATCCCTTGGACCGCCATCTTGGCTGCTTTTTTCACCAGCTTTATGGTCGCTATTGTTTCCGGTTTATATCCAGCGATAAAAGCCTCGCAGCTCGATCCGATCGAAGCTTTGCGATACGAATAATTAGAAAGCAGATTTTAGAAGGCAGAACCAGAATTTAGATTTAAAAATTCATGACAAAACAATACTATAAAAATCTAGCAATTACGTTTTTTATATCAACTATTTGGAGTGTGTACATTTTCTTTGATTATTATACTGATCACTCATTTATGCCAGGACTGACATTGATGTTTGACTTTTTTATTTCTGCAATATTTACGATTGGACTAGCCGTTATAAATATTTTTTTACGATTTTCTTACCTCAGAAATTTAAATCACAAAGACAATTTCTTTTATATCTTTTCGGGATTTTCTAATATAACGCTTTCTATTATTTATCTAACATACATTGTAATTTCTAACAATGTTAGAGAATTTTTCACTTCATTTGAAATAACTACGCTTTATTGCTTTTCAAATTTAGCACTTGGTATTTTTATAATTTCTGATTTATACAAGTTTGAAATAGCAAAAACAAAACTCTGAAAACTGCTCACTACTAACTGACAACTGCTCTCGTCATCCTGTCATTGCCGTAAATATCTTTGCGTAACTCCAGGTTTTTAAAATTCATTTCTTCAAGTAGCTCGATCATTTCTTTGCCTAAATATTGATTGATTTCAAAATACAACTGTCCATTTGTCCTTAGGTTTTTTTGGGCCAATTGGGCTATTTTTCTGTAAAAAATCAAAGCGTCATTATCCTCTACAAAAAGAGCCAAATGAGGTTCGTTATCCAACACATTTTTTTTGATTTCCTGCTTTTCAAGATTTCGAACATAAGGCGGATTCGAAACAATAATATCAAATTCCTGTCCTAAATCTAATGTTTCTAAGATGTTTTGATTGATAAAAGTCACATTTACTTCATTGCGTTTGGCATTTCTTTGGGCCGTAGCCAATGCTTTTTCAGAAACATCGATCGCATAAACTTGGGCATTCGGAATATTCTTTGCCAATGAAATCGCGATGCAGCCGCTTCCCGTTCCAATGTCCAGAATCTTTAAAATTGGACTTTCGACTTTTGACTTTTGACTTTCTAAAATCCAATCCACCAATTCTTCGGTTTCAGGTCTTGGAATCAAAACATTTTCATTAACTTCAAAATCCAAACCATAAAAACTGGTTTTTCCCAATAAATACTGAATCGGAATCTCCTTTTTTAACTGTAACAAAATAGCATTCCAAACCTTGATTTCTTCTTCAGAAAAAACCAAATCAGGCTGCAGTGCCAAATCAATTCTCTTCAGTTGGTGTTTTTCTTCCAATATCAAATAGAAAAAACTCTCAGCTTCCCCAGCATCATAAATTGGCGCAAGTTCTTGAATAAATTGACTTCGATATTCTTTGATTTTCATTCTTTAATTTTATAGATGGAATAATTAATGACAGATGGATAAGTCCGACTTAACAGATGATTTCAAATCCTAAAAAATCGAAATTCGTTAATCTACAATCTTAAATCTTTCAGCATCCAAACCGGACAAGAGGTATGCCCCGTACTTCCCAATGAAGCATTTATGTATTCAAATCCCACTTTTTTATAAAGCTTTTGAGCATCTTTCATAAAAGGCATGGTTTCGAGATAACAGTTTTCAAAACCAAAATCTCTGGCACTTTGCAGACATTTAGCCATCATCTGACTTCCAATTCCCAAACCTCGGGTTTGTGGTAGAAAATACATTTTTTGCAACTCACAAATACTTGGATCCTCGTTTTCAAGCGGAGCCACTCCGGCAGCTCCTACAACTTTGCCTTGAAATTCCACCACATAATAAACTGATCTTGGCTTGGAGTATTCCTCAAACATGAAATCTAAATAAGGGTCTGCATAAGCCGTTCCTACTTTTGGAATATTCAATTCATCAAAAACAGCGCGTATCAATTGCGCTACTTGTTGATTATCTTCTTTCTCAATTTTTCTAATAAGCCAATTTTCCATTGTTTTTAGATGCTAATTTTTCGATTACAAAAATAGAGATTGTTTATTGTTATTATCGAAAGTTTTAAAACTAATGCTGAAGTTTCGGAGCTAGATTCAAAAATACTACTTTTGTATCGTGGAAATACATGAAAAATACCTCCGACGCTGCATCGAACTCGCCAAAAATGGTCTAGGAACCACCTACCCTAATCCTTTGGTGGGTAGCGTAATTGTTTACAACGATCAAATCATAGGGGAAGGCTGGCATAAAAAAGCCGGTGAACCCCATGCCGAAGTAAATGCAATCCATTCTGTAAAAGACAAATCGCTGTTACAAAAAGCAACTATTTATGTCAGTCTGGAACCCTGCAGCCATTTTGGAAAAACACCGCCCTGTTGCGATTTAATTATCCAAAATAAAATTCCAAACGTAGTAATAGGAACCGTTGACCCCAATGAAAAAGTAGCGGGCAAAGGAATCAGAAAACTGATCGAAGCCGGAATAAAGGTGACTGTTGGCGTCCTTGAAAACGAATGCAACGAACTCAACAAACGCTTTTTTACATTTCACCAAAAGAAAAGACCTTACCTGATTTTGAAATGGGCAGAAAGTCAGGACGGCTTTATCGCTCCAAATATTATTTCCCGCAAAGAACAATATGGTAGTGAGAAAAAACCGGTTTGGATAACTAATCCTTATTCCAGACAACTAGTCCATAAATGGCGAAGCGAGGAACAAGCCATTCTGATAGGAACCAAAACAGCCCTGGAGGACAACCCAAAACTGGATGTAAGAGACTGGACTGGGAACCATCCTGTTCGGGTGATTTTAGATCAAAACAATCGAATCCCAAAAACCAACCATATATTTGATAATCAAACCAAAACAGTCATTATTTGCGGAAAAATAACTGACGCAGACTCAAAAAACACTATCTTTGAAAGTATTGATTTCGAGCAAAATATAGCGCCACAACTTACAAAGCTGCTTTTCAAACATCAAATTCAGTCTGTAATTATTGAAGGCGGAAGCCAAACATTACAAACGTTTATCGATGCAAACCTTTGGGACGAAGCACGTGTTTTTATTGGAAATTCCATCTTGGGAGATGGCATAAAGGCGCCAATTTTAGCCCGAAAGCAATTCAAAAAACATTGGATTGATCGAGATGAACTTATAATATCCAGAAACCATGATTAATGCCATTATTTTCGATTTTGGAGATGTCTTTATCAATTTAGACAAAGAAACGACCGTTGACCGTTTCAAAAAAATAGGCCTATCCGAATGGAATGACGATTTGAACCAATTGAATATCCTTTTTGAAAAAGGCAAAATTTCAAAAGAAGGATTCCTTTCAGGCATTCAAAAACACGTGCCAAAAGCCACAATCGATGAAATTCAGCAGGCCTGGAATTCGATTTTATTGGATTTTCCATTGTACCGATTGGAATTCCTTCAGATGCTTTCCAAAAGATACCGCCTGTTTTTATTGAGCAATACTGATTCCATTCATATCGAAACTTTCGAGCAAAAAAACGGAGTTTCTTTCTACAGTGATTTTTATCAATGTTTTGAAAAAGTCTATTTCTCTTTTGAAATGGGAATGAGAAAACCCGATGCCGAAACTTTCAACCATGTTTTAAACAAACACGACCTGCAAGCCAAGCGCACTTTGTTTATTGATGATAAAAAAGAAAATACAGATGCCGCACTTTCACTGGGCATGAATATCTGGAACCTTCAAGTAGGAGAAGAAGATGTTGTGGATCTGTTTGAAAAAAATATAATATAACAACATCCCTTGGAGATTAAAGACACTTACAATACCATTGCATTTCCTTCAGAAGAAGTACTATTCAAAGAAAAAAACAGCAAATTTTTTGGTTACGCCTTCCCTATTGAATCAGAAGAAGAGCTAAAACCAATTCTCGATGTTCTGAGAAAGCAACATCCCAATGCTGGGCACTTTTGTTATGCGTACCAAATTGGCACCGACACCCTTTCTTACAGAGCCAATGATGACGGAGAACCAAGCAATAGTGCCGGAATGCCTATTTATGGCCAAATTCAGTCGTTTTCCCTAACCAATACATTAATTGTGGTGGTTCGGATTTTTGGTGGCGTAAAACTAGGCGTTGGCGGTTTAATCTCCGCTTACAAAACAACAGCTCAATTAACACTTGAAAGTTGTGAAATAATTGAAAAAACAATCGACGTTCATTATCTGATTACATTTGACTACAAAAACATGAATAAAGTCATGCGTGTAATCAAAGAAAAAAAGCTGGAAATCGTAGCTCAGGAAATGGAGCTAAATGAAGAAAATGGATTAGCTATTGGCAAAATTGAAATAAAAACAAGAAAAAAAAATGCCGAAATGATCTTCGACATCTTTAATTCTTTGTTTGAAATTGATATTAAAATAAAAGAATAATTGCTTATTTTTTTATTAATCCTGCATTGCCAAAAGTCTTTCCTTTACATATTCCGGAGGAAGCGTAGGACGCCCCGTTTTCATGTCTACAAAAACCAATGTTGAATGGGCAATTGTTAATAACTCCTTTTTCTCATTATAGATTTCATAATCAAATTCTATCTTGACCGAAGTCTGGCTTTTAAAAATAGTTTTCACCGTCAGCAAGTCATCATACCGTGCCGGTTTTTTATAATTCATACTCAAAGAAACCACCGGAAGCATCACACCGTTTTCTTCCATCCATTTATAGGAAACCCCAAGGTTTCTAAGCCATTCCACGCGTCCCATCTCAAAATATTGCGCGTAATTTCCGTGATAAACTACCCCCATTTGGTCCGTTTCTGAATACCTTACCCTTACTGTAAATTCATGTTCTTTCATCTTATTTTTTGTATATTTAACATTAAAACAAACGCCTTTTTACCTACTTACGACAATAATTCTACATAATCAACCCCTAATAATTTTTTTTTACAGAAAATTGTTCACATATTTGTTACCCCGAAAAATAAGACTTTTTTTAGTTTTATTTAATAAGACGCCGATTACTAAAAAAAATAATTTAATAGAATTTATGAACAAAACTGCTCAATCAGTATGGGAAAACTGTCTGTCTTTTATTAAGGACAACATTCAAGATCAAGCTTACAAAACTTGGTTTGAACCGATCAAATCAGTTGAACTTACCGATAACGCTTTGTACATTCAAGTTCCTAGTAAATTTTTCTACGAATGGCTAGAAGAACATTATGTGAAATTATTAAAAGTGGCACTAACTAAAGAACTTGGTAAAAACGCGAAGTTACTTTATAAAATCAAAATGGAAAACACTTATGGCAACAAACAACCTTTTACGGAACAATTGCCAAGTGCCAACAGGGCTCCAATGAAACCCCAAAATGTTGATGCTCCTTTTAAAAATCTGGATCCCGAATTAAAAAATCCTTTTGTAATTCCAGGAATCAGAAACTTAAAAATTGAATCACAATTAAATGCCAACTATAGTTTTGACAATTTCCTTGAAGGAGATTCTAACCGTTTAGCGCGCTCTGCCGGTATGGCTGTAGCCAATAAACCGGGAGGAACATCATTCAATCCTTTATTGATTTTTGGTGGTGTAGGTTTGGGTAAAACCCACTTAGCACACGCTATAGGTGTCGAAATAAAAGACAAATATCCTGAAAAAACAGTTTTATACATTTCAGCTGAAATTTTCACGCAACAATATATTGATTCGGTAAAGAAAAACAACCGAAATGATTTTATTCATTTCTACCAATTGATCGATGTTTTAATCATCGATGATGTGCAATTCCTTTCCGGAAAATCGGGAACCCAAGATGTGTTTTTCCATATTTTCAACTATTTACATCAAAATGGAAAACAAGTTATCTTGACTTCTGACAAGGCACCCGTTGACATGCAGGATATCGAGCAACGCTTACTGTCTCGTTTCAAATGGGGATTATCAGCTGAGTTGCATCAACCGGATTATGAAACCAGGATTTCGATCCTGAAAAACATCCTCTATCGTGATGGTGTGGAGATTCCGGAAGAAATCATAGAATATGTAGCTCGAAACATAAAATCTAATGTTCGTGAGCTTGAAGGAGCAATTATATCTTTGATAGCCCAATCTTCTTTCAACAAAAAAGAAGTTACTATCGAGCTGGCAAAAAGCGTTGTTGAAAAGTTTGTCAAAAATGTCAAAAGAGAGATTTCTATCGATTATATTCAAAAAATCGTTTCGGATTATTTCCAATTGGATATAGAAACCCTTCAATCCAAAACCAGAAAAAGACATGTAGTACAGGCAAGACAACTGGCTATGTTTTTTGCTAAAAAGTTTACAAAAGCTTCTTTGGCTAATATTGGTTCCCAAATTGGAGATCGGGATCACGCTACTGTTTTGCATGCCTGTAAAACTGTTGACAACTTAGTGGCTACCGACAAACAATTTAAAAAATTCGTTGAAGATATCCATAAAAAATTAACGCTATAAGAGCATCATGTCTGTAAAAATTCTAATGGTTTGTTTGGGAAACATCTGCCGATCGCCTTTGGCCGAAGGTATTTTAGCCTCAAAACTTCCAAAAGACAAATTCAGAGTAGACTCTGCCGGAACAGGTTCCTGGCACATAAACCAGCCACCTGATACGCGTTCTATTGCTACAGCAAAAAAATACAACATTGATATTTCCAATCAAAAAGGGAAACATTTTCAAAAATCAGATTTTGAAATCTACGACTACATCTATGTTATGGATCAATCCAATTACGACAATGTAATTGAATTATCAGAAACCCCAGAACAAAAAGCCAAAGTTCAGATGATTCTGAACGAATTATTCCCTGATGAAAATGTAGATATTCCTGATCCTTATTTTGGATTACCAAATGGATTTGAAATTGTGTACAAAATGCTGGACGAAGTTTGTGACATTATAGCCAAAAAACTAATCGCAAAACATCAATAATTCTCGTTTTCCATCAATGTTTACTCCTAAATCAATCGCCTTCAGCTTTCAACTTAGCCTTTACATCTTATAATTAGAATAAAACACATCCCAATGAAACCAAACACTCTTCTAGGAAAACTCTATTTAATCCCCACTACTATGGGCGATTGTGACCCAATGGATGTTTTACCACAAACAGTAAAAAGAACCATTGATTTCATTGATCATTATATTGTCGAAAACGACAAAACGGCACGTAAATCCATCAAAGAAGTTAGTCCAGAAAAAAAACAGTCTGAATTAGTTCTTTTCACCTTAAACAAACGCACCGAAGTTAAAGAACATCTTGATTTTATTAAACCCTTATTGGAAGGTAAAAATATGGGATTAATGAGTGAAGCGGGCTGTCCAGGTGTCGCTGATCCTGGTGCGGTAATCGTAAAACTAGCCCATGAAAGAGGCATCCAAGTTGTTCCATTAGTTGGTCCTTCCTCTATCCTATTGGCTATGATGGCTTCTGGAATGAACGGACAGAGTTTTACTTTTCATGGTTATTTACCCATTGAGAAAGACGAAAAAAAAGCCAGTTTCAAAAGCTTAGAAAGGATATCATTTGAAAAAAATCAATCCCAAATATTTATCGAAACTCCATATCGAAACAATAAATTACTGGAAGATTTATTACAGACTTTACATCCCGATACCCATCTATGTATCGCAACTGATATTACCTTGCCTACAGAATACATCAAGACTAAGAAAATTGCAGCTTGGAAAAAAGAGACTATCGATTTACACAAACGTCCTACTATTTTTATTATTCATAAAATGTAAACTTTAAAATTTTACAAATAGCTTTTATTCTATCCAGAAGATTACACTTTAACAAGAGTAATTCTCTGGTTTTTTTTTGTTTAATTTAAAAAAATAATACAAAAATAACTAACTATCAATATATTATACTTAAATTTATTCTCCCTTAATCTCCAAAAAATTATTCTTAATTAAATTTAAAACCAAATACAATTATGAAAAACAAGATTTTTAAAGGAGGATTAGTGCTGCTGATTATCACTTTGATGATTGCCTGCCAAAAGAAAGAGACTCCCATGGTTGCTGTTGACCTAGAAGGAGTAAAAACTGAAATTCAAGCCATGGAAGATGGCTTTGCCAAAGCTTTTAATGAGAGAAATGCTGATGGAATCATGTATTATTCTGATGACGCCATCAGTTATTCTAATGGAAAAATGCCTATGATGGGCAAAAAAGCCATTCACGAATCAATAAAAGAAGAATTAAACAATTTTCCTAAAGGAGCAAAAATAGCCTTTAAAACCAATGAAGTTCATGTCTCAAATGACGGAAATCAAGTGGTGGAAATTGGCGCATACCAAGTTATGGATTCGACAAACACAAAAATGATGAGCGGAAATTTCATCAGTCTCTTTGAGAAAAAAGACGGCAAATACATTTGCATCAGAGATATGGCCAATTCTGATATGCCAAAACCGGCTAAATAAATCAAAACAAGACTGAAGCGCTGAAATGAAGTGCTTCAGTTTTTGATAAATCCCCCCACAAAGATTTTCTCAACCCGAAGCTTTTACTTACTTTTAGATCAATAAAAAAAAAGGTATGTCTAAACTTCCCAATATTGGCACGAGTATTTTTACGGTAATGTCTAAAATGGCTGTCGAATACAACGCCATTAATCTTTCGCAAGGATTTCCCAATTTCCCCGTTGACGAACGTTTAACTGATATTGTAGCTCAACTTGCCAAAGAAAACGTGCATCAATACCTTCCTATGGCTGGCTACACGCCTTTATTGTCCAAAATAGCCGCTCTTGTCGAGAAATCCTATGGAAGAATTATTCAACCTGAAAGCGAAATATTGGTCACGGCAGGCGCTACAGAAGGAATCTTCGCCAGCATTCAAGCATTGGTACAAATGAATGACGAAGTAATTATTCTAGATCCCAGTTATGATTGCTATGAAGCTCCCGTTTTATTAAGTAATGCGATTCCCGTACGCGTAGCTTTAAATGATGATTACACCCCAAATTGGACAAGGATAGAGAAAGCCTGTTCGTCAAAAACCAAAATGATAATCATTAACAATCCTCATAATCCAACAGGGAAAATTTTAACCCAAACAGATTTTGAAGCCTTAGAAAAGCTATTGCTAAAATTCCCCAATATAGTTTTACTCTCTGATGAAGTTTATGAATACATCACTTTTGAGAAAAAACACCTTTCAGCTCATACACGAACTAATCTTTTAAATCGTTGTATCATGGTTTCTTCTTTTGGCAAAACATTTCATGTTACGGGCTGGAAAGTGGGCTATCTTATAGCTCCAGAATATCTGATGACAGAAATCAAAAAAGTACACCAATTTTTAGTTTTTAGCGTCAATAGTATTTCTCAAGTGGCAATTAGCAATTATTTAGACTTCGTTTCTGTTGATGAAATTGGAGGTTTTTACCAGAAAAAAAGAGATTATTTCAGAGAATTACTCCAAACAAGCCGATTTGAATTAATGCCTTCTGAAGGAACCTATTTTCAAGTAGCTTCTTATGCGGCCATTTCAAATGAAAATGATGTGGACTTTTGCAAAAGATTAATTATAGAACACGGCGTAGCGGCAATACCCATCTCTACTTTTTATGCTGATAGGAAAGATTTGCATTTAATTCGTTTTTGCTTCGCAAAGGACAATGCCACATTAGAAGAAGCGGCTCAAAAACTCTGCGCCATTTGACAAATTGATTTTTTTTATTATGCATGCATAATATTTATTTCCTATATTTACAATTAAAAAAAAAGAAACGACATGAATTATACCGATAAAATGCTACGCGATGACGCCCTAAAAGGAAAAGTAATTGTGGTTACCGGAGGCGGAAGCGGCTTAGGAAAAGCAATGACCAAATACTTCTTGGAATTAGGTGCCAAAGTCGCCATTACATCACGAGATTTAGAAAAATTAAAAAATACGGCAACAGAATTAGAAGCCGAAACCGGAGGCAGTTGTTTGCCTCTACAATGCGATGTGCGTCATTATGAAGAAGTAGAAAACATGCTGCAAGCGGTATTGAAAACCTTTGGAAAAGTAGATGTTTTATTGAACAATGCCGCTGGAAATTTCATCTCACCAACCGAAAGATTATCAGCCAATGCCTTTGATACCGTAATTGATATTGTCCTTAAAGGATCTAAAAACTGTACATTGGCCTTTGGAAAACATTGGATCGATACTAAACAAACATCAGCCACTGTGTTGAACATTGTCACCACTTACGCCTGGACCGGCTCAGCCTATGTTGTGCCAAGCGCTACTGCCAAAGCAGGTGTTCTAGCCATGACTCGAAGCCTTGCCGTAGAATGGGCTAAATACGGTATACGTACCAATGCCATTGCTCCGGGACCATTTCCTACCAAAGGAGCTTGGGACCGATTATTACCGGGTGATTTAGCCGAAAAATTTGATATGTCCAAAAAAGTGCCATTAAAACGGGTGGGAGACCACCAAGAGTTAGCTAATTTAGCTGCCTATTTGGTATCTGATTTCTCTGCTTATATCAACGGAGAAGTGGTCGTTATTGATGGTGGCGAATGGCTTAAAGGTGCCGGACAATTCAATTTGTTGGAAGCTATTCCGGAAGAACTTTGGGATCAGCTGGAAATGATGATAAAAGCAAAAAAGAATAAATAATGCGAATCAAGGGTTGGTTTTATATGCCGTCCTCTGGGACTTTTTCACAAATCTTAAATACTTTTCTTTAAATATGTCGCTCCTCTGGAGCTTATAATGCATAAAGCTCATATAAAAAAAGCTCCGTTAGGAGCGAAATAGCTATAGAAAGTATAATTCAATAGATTCAAAGCTCCAGAGGAGCGATATATTTATGACAAATTAATTATCATAAACAATCATAACTTTCAACCCTTGATTAGCATAAATAATTAAGATCTGATTTTTTTTTTTTTTAGAAGAGGGAGCCTCAAAAGGGCTTCCTCTTTTTTTTGATTACTAAAAAAGATGCTGAAAACAGGAAAACTTCTTTCATCTATGGAACATCTGCCCTAGCCCAGATAGCAGTGAAAAGTTGTGCAGCGAAAAAACTATTTTTTCTTGTCCCGAAAGAGTGACCAACGGAAGCTCCTTTCAGGGCATTAGAAAAAAAGTTTTAGAGCAAAAAACTTGAAACGTATAGCTGGATCAGCTCCTCAGCCTGACTAGCAATTCAGTTAAATATTTTATAAAAAAAAACAAAATTAGCTCCCAATAAAATTGCTATTTTTGCCCTATCAATTATAACAAAATATTATATGCTTATTATAGGAATTGCAGGTGGAACGGGAAGCGGAAAAACAACCGTAGTTCATCAGATTATGAATGAATTACCGGAAGCGGAAGTTGGTATTATTTCGCAAGATTCCTACTATAAAGAAAACCACGGCCTATCATTTGATGAAAGAGCACTAATCAATTTTGATCATCCGCGCGCGATTGATTTCGAATTATTGGTTGCACATCTGAAGGAATTAAAAGCCGACAGAAACATACATCAGCCTGTATATTCTTTTGTGACCCACAACAGAACAGACGATACTGTTTTTACACATCCCAGAAAAGTAATGATTGTTGAAGGAATTCTGATTTTGGCAAATGCCGAACTGAGAGAACTTTTTGACATTAAAGTTTACGTTCACGCAGATTCTGACGAGAGATTAATTCGCCGTTTAAAACGCGATATTGCCGATCGTGGCCGCGATATGGACGAGGTTTTGAACCGTTACCAAACCACCTTGAAACCGATGCACGAACAATTTATTGAACCTACCAAAGCATTTGCCGACATCATCATTCCTAATGACAAATACAACACTGTTGCAATTGATGTGGTTCGTGCGGTAATAAATCAGAAAATTCTATAATTTATTGTAATTTTATAACATTCCAATTTTTAGGAGACTTTCCCGTAAATTCTTTTATTCACTTCAAGTGACAACCGGAATAGCAGAGCTAAAAAACAAAATTTATGAAAAATCCTTACAAAGACAAACCTTGGTTTAAATTCATGAGTAACAAATACATCTGGGTTTTACTGTTTTTCACCACTTGGATGCTTTTCTTGGATAACTATTCCTATTTTGACCATCGTATTTTGGATCATCAAATCAATGAACTTGAAGATAATAAAGAATATTACCAACAAGAAATAAAGAAGGATGAAGAGCAAATTAAACAGCTGAAAAATCCCGAACAAATAGAAAAATATGCCCGCGAAAAGTACTACATGAAAAAGGACAGCGAGGACATTTATATTATCGAGTTTGAAGGTGACAGCATAGAAAAAAAATAATAAATCTGGAATTATTAAAATCAGAATCAAAATGAACAGTAATTTATTCGAAGATTTCGATCCCGTTTCTTCCAAACAATGGAAACAAAAAATCCAGTTTGAGCTCAAAGGTGCGGATTATAATGAAACCTTAATCTGGAATTCTCCAGAGGATATTAAGGTTAAACCTTTTTATCATAAAGACGAATTTACAAAATCGATTCCGGTTACCACAAAAGCCACAGACTTTAAAATTTGCCAAAACATTTTTGTTTTTGATATCGATAAATCAGTAGAAAGAGCTTTTGACACTCTAAATAGAGGTGCCGAAAGTCTTCGTTTTACTATTGAGGACGAAAACACAGACATCGGTGCACTTCTTGAAAAACTTCCTTTAAAAACGGTGCCTGTTTACTTCAATTTCAACTTTTTCTCAATCGATTTCGTTCAAAAAACAGATCGTATTGCGAGACAAAAAGAAGCGAAAATATTCTATAATATAGATCCCATTGGACAATTGGCCCGCGAAGGCAACTGGTTTGTTACAAGCGAAAAAAACAATTTCGACTCACTCAACACACTATGTACAGCGATTCCTAACAGCTCCGTCATTAGTGTTGATTCGAGTTTGTATCAAAATGCAGGCGCCAATATGGTGCAACAAATTGCCTATAGCATGGCGCATGCCAATGAATATTTTAATAGAATTCCTATTATCAATCAGCCGATTGTTTTTGAAATTGCCGTGGGAACGAATTATTTCTTTGAAATTGCAAAACTGCGAGCCTTTCGATTATTATTCAATGCAATAGCCAAAGAGTACAATCACAATCACGATTGTCATCTTTTGGTTTCTCCAAGCAAACGCAACAAAACATTATACGACTACAATGTAAATATGCTGCGCACCACTACTGAATCTATGTCGGCAATATTAGGAGGTGCGGATGCCGTTGCCAATTTGCCTTATGATTCTTTGTACCATAAAGACAATGAATTTGGAGATCGAATTGCTCGCAATCAACTGTTGATTCTTAAAAACGAAAGTTATTTTGATAAGGTAAATAATCCAGCTGACGGGAGTTATTATATTGAATCATTGACAAAACAATTAGCCGAAAAAGCATTGGCCTTATTCAAAGATATTGAAGCGAGCGGTGGTTTTTTGAAACAATTGAACGAAGGAATTATTAAAAGAAAAATTCAGGAAAGTGCTGACAAAGAACAGGAACTTTTTGATTCGGGAAAAGAAGTTTTATTGGGAACCAATAAATACCCCAATAAAGATGACAGAATGAAACACAATCTGAAACTCTTTCCTTTTGTAAAAATCAAACCCCGAAAAACATTGATTAATCCGATAATTGAAAAACGATTGGCGGAGAAAAAAGAACAAGAACGTCTGGATTTAGAATAATTAAGTGAATCAAACCTGTTAAATTAGTCTCAAAAATGATCAGAAATGACCTCAAACATATTCAATTAGACCATCAAAAGTCGGAAACCTTCAGCCAAAACCCATCGACAAAAGGTTTTCTTACGGCCGAAGGTATTGAACTCAAGCCAACCTATTCCGAAGAAGATATTGAAAATCTCAATCATCTGGATTTTGGAGCGGGCTTTGCGCCAAATTTACGCGGTCCGTATGCTACCATGTATGTCCGTCGACCTTGGACGATTCGTCAATATGCCGGATTTTCGACTGCTGAAGAAAGCAATGCTTTTTACCGAAGAAATCTTGCCGCAGGCCAAAAAGGATTATCGATCGCTTTTGATTTACCCACGCATCGGGGCTATGATTCCGATCACGAACGCGTGGTAGGTGATGTAGGAAAAGCTGGCGTTGCCATTGACTCGGTTGAAGACATGAAAATATTGTTTGACCAAATTCCATTGGATCAAATGTCAGTTTCGATGACCATGAACGGAGCTGTTTTGCCCATTATGGCTTTCTATATTGTGGCAGCCGAAGAACAGGGTGTAAAACCAGAGCAACTTTCGGGTACCATTCAAAATGATATTCTTAAGGAATTTATGGTGCGCAACACCTATATTTATCCGCCAAGTCCTTCGATGAAAATCATTGCCGATATATTTGAATATACCAGCAAAAAAATGCCCAAGTTCAACTCCATTTCCATTTCCGGCTATCACATGCAGGAAGCGGGAGCGACGGCTGATATAGAGTTAGCATACACCTTGGCCGATGGATTGGAATACATTAGAACAGGATTGGCTACCGGAATGAAAATCGATGACTTTGCCCCCCGCCTGTCTTTTTTCTGGGCCATCGGTATGAATCATTTCATGGAAATTGCCAAACTGCGTGCCGGAAGAATGATCTGGGCCAAATTGGTAAAACAATTCAATCCAAAAGATGATAAATCACTGGCATTAAGAACCCATTGCCAAACCAGCGGTTGGAGTTTAACAGAACAAGATCCTTTTAATAATGTTGCCCGTACCTGTATTGAAGCGGCAGCGGCAGCTTTTGGCGGAACTCAGTCCCTACACACCAATGCGCTGGACGAAGCCATTGCTTTGCCAACGGATTTCTCTGCCAGAATTGCCCGAAATACCCAAATATTTTTACAAGAAGAAACTAAAATCACAAAAACCGTTGATCCTTGGGGAGGCAGTTATTATGTTGAAAGCCTGACCCATGAAATTGCCAAAAATGCCTGGAAGCTAATCGAAGAAGTCGAAGAACTGGGCGGCATGACCAAAGCCATAGAAGCCGGAATCCCAAAACTCAGAATCGAAGAAGCGGCAGCCAAAAAACAGGCCCGCATCGATAGCGGTCAGGATATCATTGTTGGTGTTAACAAATACCGACTGGAAAAAGAAGACCCTTTGCATATCCTAGATGTGGATAATCAAATGGTACGCAGGCAACAATTAGAACAGCTCGATCGCATTAAGGCAAGCAGAAATAACGAAAAAGTACAGGAATCATTGAGAAAATTAATTCTTTGTGCCCAAACCGGAGAGGGAAATTTATTGGAATTAGCAGTAGATGCTGCCAGAAACCGAACCACTTTGGGCGAAATTAGCGATGCCTTAGAAACGGTATTTGGTAGATATAAAGCACAAATTAAATCCTTTAGCGGCGTGTACAGTAAAGAAATAAAAGACGATAAAAGCTTCGAGAAAGCCAAACAACTAGCTGACACCTTTGCCAAACAAGAAGGCCGTCGTCCTAGAATCATGATAGCCAAAATGGGCCAAGACGGTCATGATCGAGGTGCTAAAGTAGTTGCTACAGGCTATGCTGATGTGGGCTTTGATGTGGACATTGGCCCCTTGTTTCAAACTCCGGCTGAAGCAGCTAAACAAGCAATAGAAAATGATGTACATATACTGGGAGTTTCCTCACTTGCAGCGGGACATAAAACCCTGGTTCCTCAAGTAATTGATGAACTAAAAAAATACGGTCGTGAAGATATTATGGTAGTTGTAGGCGGTGTTATTCCTTCCCAAGATTATCAATACTTATTTGATGCTGGCGCGGTAGCCGTTTTTGGACCAGGAACAAAAATTAGTGAAGCCGCCATCCAAATATTGCAAATTTTAATTGGAGACTAAGCTACAATTAGACGATTATAAAGATTCAAAAAACACCAACAAAGTTGGTGTTTTTTTGTTTTTACTCCAGATGATAAATAATTCGCAAAGAAACAAGTACAAGTTAAAGTTCTTCTTAAAAAACTGTAGCTCTAGTATTTACAAATTAACAAATATTACACAATTTATTGACAATCAAATAGATACAAAAACAATACCTTTATTAAAAGTCACGATTTCATAAATAAATTTTCAAAAAAAACATAGTTAATAAAAAAAATAAAGCTTTAGAATTAATTTATTATCATAAAAAGGGGAAGTAACTATAAGCCTTAAAATTATTCTTGGGCTGAATAAAAATAATTAAAATCAACTATTATGAAAGCGTACATTATTGTTTTTTTATTTTTAGGATTAACAAATTTATCCTACTCCCAGAATAAAACAGAATTAGATCCATCTGATGGTAACATCTCTATTGAAAACTTACCCGCTGTGGTAATTAAAAGTGTCGGAGATGACTTTTCTGTGTATATAACTGACCGCAATTCTGATCCAAAAGTCAGGAAGCTTCAAGATCGTTTTATAGCCTACGATCTGGGAAAAAACTTAGAAGGCTATGAAACTTACTTAGTGTATATGGAAATAAAAGGGGGAGCATTAACCGCTACCTATGACGAAAAAGGAAAATTAATTCGCGTGGTAGAAAATTATGTCAATGTAAAGCTTCCCGCCAAGGTATTTTACTCCGTATACAAAAACTTTCCTGGATGGGAAATTATTAATGATAAATACCTATACTCTCAGGAGAATGGAGATATTCTAAAAAAAGAATACAATCTTAAAATAAAAAAAGGGAACGAAACCAAAAGATTAACGGTTCGTCCAAATGGTGAAATAATATCTGGAATGTAATTTACAAAACACTTAAAATCAACTTGAGGCTGTTCATAAAAATGGGCAGTCTTTTTTATTAGAACTATAATTACAAAGATAGACTTATTATAATTAACAAAAAATACATAAAACATTAACTATCAAATATTTGCAATTTAACTACCTTTATAATGAATAACAAAAACATCCGGAAATAGCCCCAAAATTGACCTTTTTTTTTAAAACATTTACTATAGAATGAACAACAATAGAAGGGGAAGAAAATTGCAAGCCTTATGTTCTATTTTATAGTATACAATTAAACAATTAAAATCAACTATTATGAAAGCGTATTTTATTGCTCTGTTAGTTATAGGACTGGCGAATATATCTTATTCCCAAGATAAAAAAAAGAATGATAACGCAATTGTTGGCATTGAAAACTTACCGGCAGTAGTTATCAAAAGTGCAGGAGAAGACTTCTCTGTATATTTACCAGACAGAAACGCAGATCAGAAAGTTAGAAAGTTAGAAGACAGTTTCATTGCCTATAACCTAGGCAAGGACTATGAAGGCTATGACACCTATTTAGTATACATGGAAATAAAAGGAGGCACCTTATCTGCCACTTATAATGAAAAAGGGAAACTAATTCATGTTGTAGAGAATTATAAGGGCGTAAAACTCCCTTCAGAAGTGATTTATTCTATTTATAAAAATTTCCCTGGATGGGAAATCATAAATGACAAGTATTTATATTCACAAAAAGAGGGGGATATTGTCAAAAAACAATATAATCTTAAAATAAAAAAAGACAATCAAACCCGCAAATTAGTCGTACATCCTAACGGCGAAATAGTAGAAGAAAAATAATTCTAAAAATAATCCAAGACTGTCCAAAAATAAGGGCAGTCTTTTTCATAAATGCCACTTATTATGCATAAATATAATAGCGTCTTTAGAATTCAAAAATAAAACCAAATTCCATACTATTTCCCCATCAACTCAAAACAAAATAGTTGTAAAAAAACACAAAATCAGGCGCTCATACAATACTTTTTTTATTGCCCTCATCAATCCTTTCTTTTCTTAAAACCTATATGCGAATTGAGTATTAATTTAAAAACAAACATTATGAAATCAATTATCCTTACTTTTCTTTTAATAAGTTTAAGTGTTGTGTCCTATTCACAAGACAAACCAAAAAAAGACAACCAACAAGGGAAAATGAAAATTGAAGAATTACCCGCTGTGGTAATTAAAAGAGTAGGTTCTGATTTTTCAGTATACCTTCCTGACAAGAATCCTGATATGGACGTGAGAAAGATGGAAGAAAAATTTATAGCCTATGACATTGGTAAAGATTATGAAGGCAATGAATCCTATCTGGTGGTAATGCAATCCAAAAAAGGATCTTTGGCGGCTACTTATGATGAAAATGGAAAGCTTACACGGGTAGTGGAACAATATAAAAATATACGGCTACCCAACGAAGTCATATATTCTGTTTATAGAAATTATCCCGATTGGTCTATAGTCAATGATAAATTTTTATACACCCAGGAAGAAGGAGACATTAATAAAAAACAATACAATCTAAAAATAAAAAAAGGAAAAGAAACCATGAAATTAACGGTCCGTCCCAATGGTGAGATTCTAAAAGCAAAATAAAGCTATTAATCATAAAGAAAGGCATCCAGAGTTTCTGAATGCCTTTCTTAGTTTACTGTCTTCTAATTAATTTAGACTTGCAATTGCATTGACATTAGCCACAATTAATGAAGTATCATATCCTCCAAATGCTTTCATATAACTTCTTATAGACGTTCCATAAGCATCTCTAATATATTTCTTTCCGTTATATTTAAAGTATCTTTTTACGGAACCAGCGCCCCCTAGATGGGCTGCAGCCAAAATTCCAGACTCAGTAACCAAAATTCCGTTTACCACTTTCCCATCGTACTTATCAATAACATCTTGTAAAATGGCCTTATTTTTTGACAAAAGGGCTACAAAAGCTCTTTCCTGCATCTTAGGGCTTCTCAAAAATAAAGTAGAATCATGTATCCCCACTGATTTTAAGGTTTCACTCCCAAATTGGTATTTACCCATATAACCGAGAGAATTAACTTTTTTGTATTTTCCTTCAGATTCTTTGAAACCAATTGCTTCTTTGAAACCAATAAATAAATTTCCGGTAAAAGGGATGTTCAAATTGGTGTAATCGTCTTCTTCAAGTGATGGAAATAAGTATCGAATTCCATCTGTGTTTTTTATTAGAAACCATTCGTCAGTATCTATTTTAAGGGGTTTAAAACCGGAGCTTAAAAAAGCTATAATAATAGTTAAACTTGTATAAAAATACCACTTCTTTATCATAAATTGTTTTTCTTCAAAACGCTGTCCCGCTTCAAAATTTCTGCGTGCAAATATACCACTATTTTCCATAATATTGACAATCAAGTTATTAAAATAAAAAATAAAACGAACTGAAGCTCTTAAGTCCTTATTTATAAGAGCATTCCAACGATTGAATTGAAATCAAACCAAGCTATAAAAACAAAAAAAAGTGCAAATTGAAAAAGGAAAAAGAACTCAAAATTTGATAAAAACGTCGTTAAAATGACAATGATACACGAAAAAATAAATTCAAAATTCAGCTATTATCGGCTTCAAAATTTTGTTTTTAATACTGATTGATACTATCCTAAATTTCCAAAAAAAACAACCACAAAAATTCATGATCATAAGCTATAATGCAATGATTAGTGGCTCCTTTTTTTCAAAAAAGGAAAAGCAATAAAATTTAAATAAATGTCACTCTCAAAGTAAACTCATGATAGAAGACCTAGTTTACAAATTTTATAAACCAAGCCAAGCTTGGTACATTAAAAGTTGTCTAAGTAAAGGCTTGAAAATAATTATTAAAGCATCAATTGATACTCTGGCTAACATAAAATAAATCCTGAACAATATCTTTCCTCAACTGGCTAATGTCAATGATGAAGTACCATTAATGTTTTCCAGAATTATCATTAATTTAACTTAAACCACTTATTTTCGAATATCTTGCAAAAAATCAACTTGTAAATCAGATCTGATCAATAAAAAAAGCTTTTTTTTTTAAATCTTCATACTAAATTTAAAACAAAAAAAAGACTTATCAATATTTACATTCTAATAATAGATAAAATGAGCTTTAATTCGGTTAAACTGCTGAATTTCAATTGTTGGAGCAGGAATTTTCAAAGTATTAAACACTGAAAATAGTGTTTTAAAAAAATGGGATTGAGTTTCTATCTTAGTCAAGTCTACATCAAAACTCAAATACAGCTGCCTGAAGCTTTCCGTTTTTGGAGCCAAAAATAAATCTTCCTTTGGGGCATTGCCGCTAATCATCCCTTCGGCACCATATCCTATCGCCAGATTGAGCCATTTGGGTATTTTAGATTTTTTATAAAAAGAATGTAAGTTTATCGAAAGCCAATACGTTTGCCCATTATAGTCTTTCAACAACTGTTCGGCTAAAGAATTTCCTAAAACATTAGGTCTATATTTGGCATATTGAGTGGTATGGAATGAAAATTTAGGCACAATACGTTGTTCATTCCAGATTAATTCTTGTGAAACAAACAAAGCAGTCCCCGAAGCATTTGCGATTATATCACCAGTCGAAGCTCCCCACTCAGATGAAAAACCATCCAAAACCTCAACTGCAGTCAAAAAAACAAATCCCATGCCTGCTCCATAAAGTAATTGTTCTTTTTTTGTTGCACCGCTCCATTGCATCATTTCGGCTCCCAGCCTGCCTAATTGATAGGATGAATAGAAATGCCCCACTTTGTCCATTTGCAACCATTCGGCATTATCATTTATAAAATGAAAACGGGAACTTAGATAATCTGCATACCATAATTGGTTGAGGCCAATTAAAGCAACCGAAGCCAAAGCAGTTTCGGTTATAATAAGTGCATTTTTCCTTTTGAGATTCAGGCTATCCGCAGGTTTCAAAAAGCCTTCAACTGTATTTTGAGCAAATGCAGTGTGGAATCCCCATATAAAAAAGAGTAAAAAAAGCAGCCTTTTTTTACTCTTCAAAACTATCTTTTTACGCCTTGGCTGTTGATCCAATCTGAATATTTTTTAGCATTTACATTGTGCTCTTCCAAAGTAGCAGCAAATTCATGGTAACCAAAACGATCTACACTGGCACAAAAATAAAGGAAATCATTCTTTTCCGGATTCAACACCGCTTCCAGCGCTGTTATGTCTGGCATCGCAATAGGCCCAGGGGGAAGCCCCGTATTTACATAAGTATTATAAGGAGAAACCATTGTCAAATCATTATAAAAGACTCTTTTAATAACCTGGTCAAAATCATTGTCTCTTTTTTTAATGGCATAGATCACCGTAGGATCAGCTTGTAGTGGCATTCCCAATCTCAAACGGTTCAGGTAAACTCCTGCAATCCTCGGTCTTTCGTCTTTTTTAACAGATTCTTTATGAACAATTGAAGCCAATATTGTAGCCTCGATAGGCGTTAATCCTTGTTTTTCAGCTTTGGCAACACGCTCCGCATTCCAGAAATTACGGTACTCTTTCATCATCTTATCGCGAAATTTCACTGCTGATGTGTTCCAATAGATTTCATAAGTATTAGGAATAAACATCGCTAAAACGTTCTCTTCATTAAAGCCATTTTCTTTCAAAAAAATAGAATCCTTGAAAGAAGCAAGTAAAGACAAGCTGTCTGCTTCTATTTGGGAACCTACACGTCCAGCAAAATTCTCCAAACGTTCTTGGTTGTTAAAAGCCAATTTCACAGGAATATTAACTCGTAAGGCTTTTACTAATTCATAACTGCTCATTCCTTTTGTAAATAAAAAACGTCCCGATTTGACATTTTCGGAATAGCTTGTTTTATCGGCTACCATTTCAAAACGCCCCATATTTTCAACATAAGGCGAAACTATTTTTTTTACGGCTTCATAATTGGCATCCGTTGGCACATAAACATAAACCTCATTCTCAACAAATTTAGTATTAGCTGCAAAAATTTGTCTGACCAAAATAAATCCGTAAACGATTAATCCGGTCACTAAAACTACCGATACGATTGAAATAATTTTTTTAAAGTTCAAAGCTGAAAAATTTAAAGTTGTTGATTAATTAATTGAAAAACGGCTTCATCTACATAATTGCCATTGATAAGATTCCAATCTTTCTTTATGCCAATACATTGAAAGCCAAATTTAGTAAAAAGAGCCTTACTTGCTACATTTTCGACACCTATATTTGCATACAATTGGTGTAAATTAAGGTTCCTAAAAGCATACTGAATCAATAATTCAACTGCTTCCGAACCAATATTCTGATTCCTATTCTCATTGCCCTGTATCACTATTCCTATACCCGCTCTGTTGTTCTTTGGATCAAAATCAAACAAATCGATCAATCCTAGAGCAGGGAAATCTTGATCTTGACAAATGGCCAATCGCAATTGTTTGGCTTCATAAATATCCTGATGTGCATTTTCTAAATACTGCCTTACTAAAAATCGACTATATGGCGTATGGGTATTGCTCACTTCCCAAATGCTCTGATCGTTTTCTATGGCATAAATAAACTCCAAATCATTGGGTTCTAATGCTCGGATGTAGATATTGTCTCCTTTTAGAGTAATCATGGCATTTTGGATAGGTTTAATTAAATCGAAATGGTTCCTTTAAAAACGAATTCGGCAGGTCCTTTCAGGAAAATATTGGTAAACTGATTGTCCTTTTTATCAAAAGAAACGACTAATTTCCCGCCTTCCACATTCAAATCAATCGAAGTGGCCTGGGTCGCTCCGGTGGCATTCATTGCAATGGCAACTGCTGTTGCTCCAGTTCCGCAAGCTAGTGTTTCGTCCTCAACCCCTCTTTCATAAGTACGAAGCGAAAAAGTATTCGCGTCTATTTTCTTGACAAAATTGATATTGCTTCCTTCTTGGCCGTACAATTCGCCGTAACGAATCTGGGCGCCTTTTTCTTTCACATTATAATGTTCCAAATCATCCACTAATTGTACATGATGTGGAGAACCCGTATTGAGAAAAGTATAGTCTGACGTTTTTTTGATATCGGCTACATCTATCATTTGCAGCGAAACGATTCCGTTTTCAGCCACAGAAGCATGATGCAAACCATCAATGGCATTAAAAACTGTTACATCATCAATCACATGAAGTTTTTTGGCAAAAGCTACTAAACATCTTCCTCCGTTACCGCACATGCTACTTTGATTTCCGTCAGAATTGTAATAGACCATTTTAAAATCAACTTCAGGATCATTTTCTAACAATATCAACCCGTCCCCGCCTATCCCGAAACGTCTGTCGCATAAATGAGCAATTAGGTTTGTATCCTCTTTTGGAAAGCTGTTAGAACGATTGTCAATCATTACAAAATCGTTTCCGGTTCCTTGGTATTTATAAAATTCTATTTGCATTTTCTTTAAATTGTATTCCACAAAAGTACGAACTATTAACGAAATGTTAATCATTGTTAAAGAGCGTTAAACTGTTTTTTGTGATATCATTTTAGCTTTATTTTTACTTAACAAATAACGTAAAAACAAACTCTATTATGAAACAATATTCTCAGCTTTTTCTAGTGTCGTTAATAAGCGGAGCGATGACATTAGGAGCTTACAAATTACTATTTGACTCCAATGGTTATTTTTCGAACAACCACAATTCAATAACAACTACAGCGGCCGACTCTTATGCAAAAAAAGTAGGCTTATCCGGCGAAGTACTTGATTTTACCGAGGCAGCCGAAAAAACAATACATACGGTAGTTCACGTAAAAAACGTATCCTATAAAACCATTTCTAATCCTATGCTGGAGTATTTCTATGGATACAAAGGAGGGCAACCACAAGAACAAATAGGAACAGGTTCCGGGGTAATTATCTCTGAAGATGGCTACATCGTGACTAATAATCATGTGATAAAAGACGCCTCAGAAATTGAAATTACCTTAAACAACAAAAAATCATACAAGGCAAAACTCATTGGCACCGATTCGAAAATGGACATTGCCCTATTAAAAATTAATGCCGATGAGAAATTACCTTATACCGCTTTTGCCAACTCTGATTCCGTTAAAATTGGCGAATGGGTCCTTGCCGTTGGAAATCCGTACAACTTAAATTCGACGGTAACGGCAGGAATTGTTTCGGCCAAAGCTAGAAACATAGGAACCAGCGGTATTCAATCTTTCATTCAAACAGATGCCGCCGTAAACCCAGGAAACAGTGGCGGTGCCTTGGTCAATAGCCGTGGTGATTTAATAGGAATCAATACCATGATTTCGTCCACTACAGGTTCTTATGTGGGTTATTCCTTTGCCGTTCCTTCTAATATTGCCCGAAAAATTATCGAAGATCTTATGGAATACGGCAATGTACAAAGAGGAATTCTAGGTGTTCAGGGTGGAGAATTGAATGCCACGGCTTCTAAAGAACTTGGTATAAGCCAAACGGAAGGTTTCTATATTAGTAATGTGACCAAAAATTCTGGAGCTTCTAAATCCGGACTTCAAAAAGGAGACATTATCATAAAACTGGATAATCAAAACATCGCTACTTATGCTGATCTTTCGGGTTATATTAATACCAAAAGACCTAATGACAAAGTAGAGGTTACTTTTATCCGAGATGGGAAAAATAAAAATGTGGCTGTCATCCTAAGTAAAAATGAGTTTTTTAGCACCGAATTCAAAGGAATAGAATTAGAAAACCTGAATGCTGCCGACAAAAAGAAATTTAACATCAATTACGGCGTTAAAATTAAAGCCATAAACAATGAAAATTTGATACAGTATGAAGAAGAACTGAAAGGAAACATCATTCTAAGTATAGACAATGTAAAAGCAACCGATATTGAAACGGTTTCGAAACTATTAAATAAAAAAGAAGAAAACCAAAGCATTCGTCTCGAAATGATCAATAAAAACGGGGAACTCATCCGAATCATCATCTAAGCTTTCGATTCATCAAAAACCAAAGCCAGCTTGCCAAAAAACAAGTTGGCTTTTTTTATTTAAAAAAAACCTAAAATAGTTTACGAAATCGATTGAAATGGGTACTTTTGCACCAAATTTAAAAAAATAACCATTCAATTTTTACAAATTTTCATCTTATGAACAATACCGTTTTGTATCAAAAAGAAATTTCATTTCAAGTCGACAGACGTCGTGCAGGAGTCGAATTAATCAAAATCATCAGTGATTTATGGTATGACAAATCCATAGAAATGGTTTTGTTCAAAAATCAATTGCTCGATAAAAACGTAAGTGACATTATCAACTTGCATCAATATGCGGGGGAATTTGTTGGCAAACCAATTACTGTTTTCGACTCAGTAGAAATTGCAAGAGTTGTTTTAGAACTGGACTTGCCGCCTTCAAAATTAGATATTGGTAAATTAACTTACGAATATTTATTGGAAGACGAAAAATATCCAGATGCCAGACACTTTGTATTGGATAAATTAAAAGATGCTAAATTCTCTGAAGAAATTCAACCCAAGGATGTTGTTCTTTATGGCTTTGGTAGAATTGGACGTTTATTGGCTCGCGAGCTGATGTCTAAAACCGGAAAAGGAAATCAATTGCGATTGAGAGCCATTGTAACCCGAGATAAAAACGACGTTTCTTCTCTGGAAAAAAGAGCTTCTTTGTTGCGTTATGATTCCATTCACGGAGATTTTCAAGGCTCAGTAACTGCTGATCCGGAAAACAATGCCCTCATCATCAACGGCACCACTGTTCATATCATCACAGCAAATGCTCCAGAAGAAATCGATTATACAGCATATGGAATTGACAATGCTTTAGTCATTGATAATACAGGAGCTTTCACCACTAAAGAAGCGCTCAGCAGACATTTGGTTTCTAAAGGTGCCGATAAAGTATTACTTACCGCTCCAGGAAAAGGAGTGCCAAATATTGTTCATGGGGTAAACCAAAACGAGTACAATCCTGATGAAATTGACATTTTCTCAGCAGCATCTTGTACTACAAATGCCATTACACCCATCCTAAAAGCAGTAGAAGACACTTTAGGAGTTGTCAAAGGACACCTGGAAACGATTCATGCTTACACAAATGATCAAAACTTGGTGGACAACATGCACAAAAAATACCGTCGTGGTAGAGCTGCCGCCCTGAATATGGTTATTACCGAAACCGGCGCTGGAAGTGCTGTTGCAAAAGCTTTGCCTTCCTTAGAAGGAAAATTAACCTCAAATGCCATTCGTGTTCCTGTCCCTAATGGATCATTAGTAGTATTGAATCTTGAAGTAAACGAGGAAACGTCTATTGCCGAAATCAATGCTATCATGAAAAAATACGCCTTAGAAGGCGAACTGGTAGAGCAAATCAAATATTCTTTGAATAATGAGTTGGTTTCTTCGGATATTGTGGGAACCTCTGCACCTGCCATTTATGACAGTAATGCCACTATCGTTTCGGCTGATGGAAAAAATATCGTACTATACATTTGGTACGACAATGAATTTGGATACAGTCACCAAGTAATCCGCTTGGCCAAATATATTGCCAAAGTAAGACGTTTTACGTACTACTAGTACAGCTTACAGGTTGGTTGTTGCGGTTTCAAATTTTTAGTTTTTAGTTTTTAGTTCAAGTTTTAGATTAAAGTGTACAGCAAGCCAACCTGAATTCAATAGAAAATCCGTCCCATTATTGCAATGAGACGGATTTTTTTATGAAAAAACAGAGGAAAGAAGCAAGAAAAAAAGAGTCAGAACAATAACATAAATCATCAATCCAACTCTTTCTTCTTCTCACTAATAAACTACTCTTTCGCCTTGGTCAGATAATAAATCGGAATACCAATCAGCATAATCAAAACACCCCAACCACTGGTACTGGTTTTTGTATACAATAAAGCGATACAAATTGCCGTGGCGATAATTAGATAAAGTGCAGGTAAAAACGGATATCCAAAAGCTTTATAGGGTCTTTCGGCATCAGGCATTTTTTTACGGAGAATAAAAATACCCAAAATAGTCAGAATATAAAATATTAGAACGATGATCACCACAAAATCCAATAAATCACCATATTTCCCTGTCAGACACAAAGCGGAAGCCCATATGCATTGAAGCCAAATAGACCAGGCAGGAACACTGGCTTTATTCAATTGAGCTGCTTTCTTAAAGAAAACACCGTCTTGAGCCATCGTATAATACACGCGCGCACCGGCCATAATCAATCCGTTATTACAGGCAAAAGTCGAAATCATAATCATCACGGCAATAATCAATGTACCAATCGATCCAAAAATATTTTGTGAAGCCACTACGCCCACACGGTCAGATTCGGCAGTGGCAATTTCCTGCAAAGGCACTACGGCCAGGTACATTAAATTGGCTAAAACATAAATAACACTTACCGTCAAAGTTCCCAGAAACAAACTCAATCCTACATTGCGCTTTGGATTTTTTATCTCACCCGCAATAAAAGTCACCCCTTCCCAGGCTACGCTGGAAAACATAGATCCCACTAAAGCCGCCGACATGGCCGCTATCAATGCCGTTCCGCTGATGGGCATCCAAGTTCCACTACTGGTATCAAGCGAAGCCGAAACCCAAGCATTAGCCCAGTTAGCATCCCAAACTTCAGCTTTGGCAGCTACAAACCCAAAAACGATTAAACCCAATAAAGACAAAATCTTGATAACCGTAAGTACCGTTTGGAGAATTTTAGAATTTTTCACTCCCCTGCTGTTAATATAACTCAAAAAAACAATGGTAACAATCGAAACAATTTGGGCGGCATTGAGTTTAAAACCATTAAATTCATATAAAATATTAGTATCACTAAAAGCAGGAAAAATATAAGCGGTAAACTTGGCAAAAGCAACTCCCACAGCTGCAATTGTTCCGGTTTGTATCACCGCAAAGAAACTCCAGCCGTACAAGAAACCAATGAGTTTGCCGTAAGCTTCTTTGATATATACATATTGCCCGCCGGCTTTGGGAAACATTGAGCTCAACTCGCCATAACTCACAGCAGCAATTACAGTAATGACTCCCGTAAGTACCCACATAGCTATAAGCCAGCCGGCAGAACCAAGCTGACGCACCATATCCGAGCTTACAATAAATATTCCCGAACCGATCATCGAACCCACCACAAGCATGGTAGCATCAAGAAGGCCGAGCTCTCTTTTAAAATTTTCTGGTTTGTTGTCTTGCATATAAAATTTGGTTTGATTTTGGTTTGGCTAAAGATATACTTTTTTTGGAAAAAGAATAAATCTCAATAAAAATTGCTCTTAGTCTGTTTAATTAATCCTTTTGGGAGCATAATTTCAACAACAAGGTTAGGCTAACTAAACACTCCTTACACGCTAAGAAAAAAAGTACTGTTTGCATTAAAAACAAAAAAGCTAAACTTGTCAAAGTCTAGCTTTTTTTATGCGATAAAGAAAGGGTGTTTTTATTTTGCTTTTAAGGGCGGTAAGTCAAATGCCTTAGACTCGTGTTCAAAACCATTGCGGTGCGAACCGTCACAAAAAGGTTTATTGGCTGACAAACCACAACGACAAAGACCTAAAGCCGTTCTTCCTTCTAATCCGTATGTATTCCCTTCGCAGTCTGTTATTTCGAATTCTCCTTCTATTTTTATAGACCCATTGCGATTGATTGTCAATTTAGTTTTACTCATAATACTGTTTACTTTTATTAAAGTTCAAAGATTGCAAAATATATTTTGAAGGATTTGCATCGCCTTGCTTTTTTAACACTCAAAACCCTAATTTACATTAATTCTATTTTAGCCAAAAACCAAGCATTAGTAATATCGCATCAATGCTCATATCTCTTATTAAAATAAGCCTTCAAAAATGATACCTGTACAAGTACCATTACAGATAAGAGAGTCAAAGCATACAATACAATTTTAGAGAAAGTAAATTGAAACAGCGAAGCCGTAATTTTATGCTCTAAAAGAACATTTAAATTTGAAAAATCAAAATAACTAGGCGGTTGCGGCTGTGCCCCAATAATTGCGTAACCCACCAAAATAACAAAACCTATGAAAATAACAAACCAAGCTGTTTTTGAAATCAAAGGTTTATAAATTGTTGCCTCACTCTGTTTCAATTCATTAAGTTGTGTCATTATTTGAGCCGTAAAATCAAATGAAGGCGACTCTAAAGTGGCTTTCTTAATCACTTTTTTGGCAAAGTCATCTATTTGTTTATTTTCGTTCGCGTTCATAATGCTCTATTATTTCAGGTTCCAATTTTTCTTTTAACAACGAAGCTAATTTTTTTCTGCCTCTAAAGAGTTTTACCTTAACATTATTAGCTGTCAAACCTACAATTTTAGAAATATCTTCTAAAGATTGCTCTTCAAAATAATACAATATTAATAAAAAACTATCTTCTTTAGGTAACCTATCCAAACAATCATCTATTGCTTGCCGTTGTTCTTTTTCGACCAAAGCATCAAAAGCATTATCTAATGTTGCTATTTGACGCTCCGTAAATTCGTTTAGGCCAACTGCAGGATATTCCTGTTTGTACTTCTTTAAGACATCCAAGCAACTATTATAAATTATCCTATAAATCCAAGTCGAAAATTTAGAATCTCCTTTAAACTTGTTCAAAGACTTAAAAACTTTAATAAAAGTATCCTGTGCAACTTCCTCTGCTTCTTCTCTATTTTTAAGCATCCGCAAAGCCAAGGTAAAAACCAAATCTTTATAGCGATCGACCAAAACAGCAAATGCTTTGGTATCCCCTGCTACTACTTTTGAAATGTAATATTGATCGTCGGTTTTGGTCATATAACAATAAGACTGCTACAATTGCTTTTTGGTTACACTAAAATTAAAAAAAGTTTTTTTTGATAAAAGTTGTAACCAAAATTAGACTTCCATCGTCCTAAGCTAGGAACACATTAAAAATAATCAATTAAAAAACAATTTATCATGGGACCAGACATTCTCGCCTTACCTGTAATTTTCGGAGCAATCTTCGGAGTATTTTACTTATTTTTTTCCACTCGAAATAAAGAGCGCCTCGCCCTTATTGAAAAAGGAGCCGATGCCAGTATTTTTATGAGCAAAAGACAAGATGCAGCGCCAATCTGGAAAGTATTTATCCTAAATCTTGCGGTGCTGTTAATGGGAATTGGAGCAGGCATCTTACTCGCTTTAATCATTCAGGATCTTTTTGGAGTCACTAGTGAAGCGCTATTTCCTGGAGTTATCTTTTTGACAGCCGGAACAGGTTTACTTGTTGGATTTAAAATGACCAAAGATTTAGAAAAAAAATAATTCGAGTTTCAACAATCAATCAAATCAAACTGCTACTTCATCAATAGCAGTTTTTTTTATGTCAAAACTATTTTGATTTAAAACAACAAGAATAAACTTTTTTCTATCCTATAAAAAAGTTTGTTTGCTATTTTATAGGATCAAAAGAAAGAACAGTCTTAATGTTTAGCCAAATCTTTTTTTAAGCTCATTTAATTTCGTATATTGCACAGTCAGTTTAAAAACAATGAACAAACTACTTTTTTTTCATATAAACGCTTGCGCATTAGGACTTTTATTTTCATTGTCCTATCTGCACGACGACTCTTTTCTAAAAAGTTCCAAGGACTTTATATAATACGCCCTGCCAAAACCCAAGGCAGGGAAATCTTCAGATATCCTTTACATATATAATTTAAAACCGTCAATAGCGTATTGATGGCATTTTTGTCATTAAATCCAATCTCCTCCAAAGGACAATTGGCTTTTAATGTTTGGGTCGTTAACAAAAATGCGTCAAAATATTGATACAAAGAGAATAGAGAAATGTCACAAAACATCATTTTAACCACAGGAATTTACGATTTAATTAAAGACCATATTAGAAGAAAAAAAGTAACCCCTACAGAAGAAGAAGCTTTAAAATTACAGCTTAAAAACGCAACACAGGTAACTCGAAAAAATTTACCCGAAGACATCGTTACAATCGATGCACGTATAACTGTCAAGAATCTTGATTCTGATCAAGAAGAAACCTATACTTTTGTTGCGCCGGATAAAGCAAAAAAAAGAAACAACACCGAGTCCATATTAACTAAAATGGGATTAGCTCTGGTAGGATGCAAAGTAGGCGATGTGATCAATTGGGATTTTGAAGAAGGAGAAAAACAACTCGAAATCATAAAAGTTGAGAGACTGGACTAAAACAAAAAATCAGAAATGCTGATTTTTAAATTAAAATAGAATATCATGATACCGATGCAACAGTCATAAGTTTTTTTGCCGGATCTAAAAAATTCACACCAAAAAACTACAACGCCATTACAAAAGCGTTGTAGTTTTTTTTTGTTCCTCAAACAAAAAATAGAACTGCTGAAAATCAGTATTCTACATTTTTTTTCGTAAATTTAATATCCTTTTTAAAGAAACAAGCTGTGCTTAAAAAAACGAATTTTGAACACATAAAAACATATTAACAACCTAAGACAACTAATAGTATAACCAGCAAAACTACACTTAAAAATTGAAATGAATATTTAACCAATAAATAATGATCATGGAAAATTTAAGACAAAGGCCAAAAGGCGATTTTACTTGGCAAGCACAGTGGCAACAATTATATATACTAACGGAACACTGGCAATCAGACCTGCAATTCTACAAAGACGACATACGCTTTTTAGACCATCTTATTGATAAATATTTCATCTTTTTAACCCAAAAAGACAACTTGGACGAAATGAGAGAATTAACCAAACGATTAACCGACGAAAGCAAAGAATGTGATTCATTAATTGAAAAAACGACAACCCATTTGTCACATCTAGGCCAACTTATTGACGACCCTTATAAATATGATTCCCATCAATTTAGAGGAGAACACGAAAAACTTGAGGATGCGATTGCTGCTTTTATAAAAAAATTTAGAAAAAACAAAAAAGAAACTTTTGCTATTACCGAAAAAGTTATCGGAAAGGAAATTAAAAAAAGACTGATGCCTTAAAATGTAAAAAGTTTAATTTCACAAAAAACGCCCAAGGATGCTTGGGCGTTTTTTTATAAAGTTATTTCAAACCGCTTCGCTTATAAAACGCGATTAACCTGAGTAAATCTTTTGCTATAATACTTTTCTTTTACCGAAGAAATAATCACGCCACCGCCCACTGAAGCATGTATGAATTTAATATCACCATCATTAGCCTCGACAACCATCCCAACATGATTGATTTGCTTTCTTCCGTTTGTTTTAAAGAAAATCAAATCTCCTTTTCTAGCTTCCTCTGTGCTAATTTTGGTTCCAAATCTAGACTGCTCCACAGAAGTTCTAGGCAACTGAATATCAAAAGTACTAAAAGTAGTACACATCAAGCCAGAACAATCAAAACCATCTTTAGAAGTTCCGCCGATACGGTATCTGGTCCCAATATTCTCTGAAGCTTTAGTCACAAGTTGATCCAGGAAATCAGTACTGTGAAATGATTTAATATTATACTCTGAGTTTTGTTCAGCAATCCTATCTTTAAAGGCATTTTCTGCTTTTTCGACTGCTTTCTCAACTGCTTTTAAGCTTTTGATATTTAATTTATAACCCACAGGCAGACTTTTAACAATCTGAGGATTTTGTCTTTCTAATTCTTTAACTGTAATGCCAAATTCTTTAGCAATTCCGTATTTGGTCTCACGAGCTAACACCTCACGTACCACTTCAGTTTCCAAAACATTATTATCAACTATCGCCTCAGAAGAAACCGGTGTTTCCTTTTTTGTTATTTCTTTAGAAACATCAACTGCTTTCACTTCTGCCACAGCCACTTTCTTTTCAATAACTTTCTCTTCTTCTTTGGCAAGTTCTTCCTTTACTACTGATACTGTTACAACATCATCTGCTTTTACAGGAATGTTAATTTTTTGTCCAATTTTCAAGGCTTCAGATTCTAAAATTGGGTTGGCTCTATCCAAGTCAGCTATTGTGATTCCATGTTCTTTAGCTATAGCATATTTAGTTTCTTTAGGCAAAACCTCATGAACAATAGCTTTGGCTGGAGTCGCTGTCTCCGCTAAAGACTGAGCTTTAACAGCCACTTCCGTCTTAGGGAATATCTTCTCCGAAGTCGTTGTTGTTTTAATGCTGTTTTCTGTTTCGGCTTTAGCCAATGCTTGGATTGGATTGGATGCCGTCCCTGGTATTTTTATTAGTTGACCTTTTTTTAATCCTGATTTTTCAAGAGTAGGATTGATCTTATACAAATCATGAACGGTTAGTCCATATTGTTTAGCGATACCGTAAATGGTTTCTTTAGGAAGTACCTGATGTTCTTTTTCAGGATAATTTGAGGAAGTCTCAATTGTAGTAAGCTTAGTATTCTTTTCTGCTTTTGCAGGAATCAATAAAACCGATTTAAATTTTATTCCCTTACGTGCATCTGGATTAAGTTCATAAATCGCACTGGACTTAATATTATATTGTTGGGCAATTTTAGAAATTGTTTCTCCTTTTAAAACAGTGTGATTGGTGTATTTTTCCTGGGAAAAAACACTAAAACCACTAAAAAAAACAAAAATTAAGATCCAACTATACCGCCTCATAAATTAAATTTTACCAAATTATATTATATCGTATTGATTTACAAATAAATAAACTACTATTTTACATTTGAAAAACTAAAAAAAGATGCTTTTTCATGCAAAAACACACAAACAAAGCATTCAATACGGCTAATATAGATTATTAATAGAAATATCGCAATTTTTTAACCACTCTTTATATTGATTTTAACAAATATGCAAAGAAAAAGCGCCCTGTTCCCACAGAGCGCTTTCTATATAAGATACGTATAAATTAAAATTAAGCTTTACCAGCTGCTAATAAATTTAACGCTGATCCAGCAACGAACCAACCAATTTGCCCTTCATTATAAGTATGATTTGCCAAGATAACATCTTTACTTCCATCAGCATGAACAAATTCGATCGTTAATGGTTTTCCTGGAGCAAAATCAACTAAGTCTGTAAAGTTGATCGTATCATCTTCCTGGATTTTATCATAATCTGCTTCGTTAGCAAAAGTCAATGCCAACATACCTTGCTTTTTCAAGTTAGTTTCATGGATACGAGCAAATGATTTTACCAATACCGCTTTCACACCTAAGAAACGAGGCTCCATAGCAGCGTGCTCACGAGAAGAACCTTCGCCATAATTGTGATCTCCTACCACAATAGATGGTACTCCAGCTGCTTTGTATGTACGAGCCACTGCAGGAACTGCATCATAGCTTCCAGTTAGCTGATTTTTAACCGAATTGGTTTTATTTGTAAAAGCATTAACTGCTCCAATTAACATATTGTTTGAAATATTATCCAAGTGACCACGGAAACGCAACCATGGACCGGCCATCGAAATATGATCTGTAGTACATTTTCCGAATGCTTTAATCAATAATTTAGCTCCTGAAATATTTTTACCGTCCCAAGCTGGGAATGGCGCCAATAATTGCAAACGATCTGAAGTATCACTAACTAAGATTTTAACTCCTGATCCATCAGCAGCTGGTGCTTGAAAACCGGCATCTTCTACAGCAAAACCTCTTTTGGGTAATTCATCGCCAAAAGGCGCAGTCAATTTAACTTCCTCTCCATTATCGTTAAGCAAGGTATCTGTCAAAGGATTAAAATCCAAACGACCTGCAATTGCTAATGCAGCAACCATTTCAGGAGATGTTACAAAAGCGTGCGTATTTGGGTTACCATCGGCACGTTTAGAGAAGTTACGGTTAAAAGAGTGAACAATGGTGTTTTTCTCTTCTTTATCAGCTCCTGCTCTGTCCCATTGTCCGATACACGGCCCACAAGCATTGGTAAATACTTTAGTTCCCATTTTTTCAAAATCCGCAATAATTCCATCTCTTTCAATAGTGTAACGAATTTGCTCTGAACCTGGATTAATACCGAATTCCGCTTTAGGAGTAATTCCATGTTTAACCGCTTGTCTGACAATAGAAGCAGCACGAGACATATCTTCGTAAGAAGAATTGGTACAAGAACCAATCAATCCCCACTCCACTTTTATTGGCCAGCCGTTAGCCGCTGCTTCAGCTTTCATTTTAGAAACCGGAGTCCCTCTGTCTGGAGTAAAAGGACCATTAATGTGTGGCTCTAACTCAGATAAATTAATTTCAATTACTTGGTCAAAATAGTGTTCTGGATTAGCATACACTTCAGCATCACCTGTTAGATAATCAGCCACTTTATCGGCAGCATCAACCACATCCTGACGACCTGTAGCTGCTAAATATCTTCTCATAGAATCATCGTATCCAAAAGTAGAAGTGGTAGCACCAATTTCAGCACCCATATTACAAATGGTACCTTTACCAGTACAGGACATATTAGTAGCTCCTTCCCCAAAATATTCAACAATAGCGCCGGTTCCTCCTTTTACAGTAAGGATATCAGCCACTTTTAAGATAACATCTTTTGGTGCTGTCCAACCCGATAATTTTCCGGTCAATTTTACACCAATTAATTTAGGAAATTTCAATTCCCATCCCATTCCAGACATTACATCGACAGCATCAGCTCCACCAACACCAATTGCCAGCATCCCTAATCCGCCCGCATTTACAGTATGTGAATCGGTACCAATCATCATTCCTCCAGGAAAAGCATAGTTCTCCAAAACGATTTGGTGAATAATTCCTGAACCCGGTTTCCAGAAACCAATTCCATATTTATTAGAAACGGAAGAAAGAAAATCAAAAACTTCTTTTGATTGTTTATTTGCAGCAGCTAAATCAAATTCAGCTCCATTTTTAGCCAAAATCAAGTGATCACAATGAACCGTTGTTGGAACGGCAACTGTTTTCTTTCCAGCATGCATAAATTGCAGCAAAGCCATTTGCGCCGTTGCATCTTGACAAGCAACTCTATCCGGAGCAAAATCTACATAATCAACTCCTCTTCCAAAAGCAGTTGACGGCATTCCATCCCAAAGGTGATTGTACAAAATTTTCTCCGTTAAAGTAAGTGGACGGCCAACTATTTCACGTGCCTTGTCAACACGAGCTGTCATATTTGCGTACACTTTTTTAATCATTTCAATATCAAAAGCCATAAGATTTTATATTTGTTTTATTATTCAATTTTAATCCCACAAGATACAAAAAAATGGGTAACAATAAAAAAAGCCTGAGTTAATAACTCAGGCTTTTTGATATATTTAACAGATAATTTATAATTATCTAACTAACAACTTATGTGAAGGCGCAAACTTAGTTAGGTTAATACCATCAACCGCCGTTTTATATTCTTCAATTGTCGGAGTTCTACCAAGGATTGTTGACAAAACCACAACTGGTGTAGAAGAAAGTAAAGACTCTCCTTTTTTACCTTCAGCATCCTCAACAACTCTTCCTTGGAAAAGACGCGTAGATGTTGCCATTACCGTATCTCCTTTAGCCGCTTTCTCTTGATTACCCATACAAAGGTTACAACCTGGACGCTCTAAGTATAACATGTTTTCGTATGATGTACGTGCTGCTGCTTTAGGAGCATTGTCATCAAATTCGAAACCAGAGTATTTTTGTAAAATTTCCCAATCCCCCTCTGCTTTTAATTCATCAACAATATTATAAGTAGGAGGAGCTACAACTAGTGGTGCTTTGAACTCTACTTTACCTTCTTGCTCATCAATATTCTTAAGCATATGGGCTAGAATTTTCATATCTCCCTTGTGAACCATACAAGAACCGATAAACCCAAGATCTACTTTTTTAACTCCACCATAGAAAGATAATGGTCTGATGGTATCATGCGTGTATCTTTTAGAAACATCAGCATTATTAACATCCGGATCCGCAATCATTGGCTCAGCAATCTGATCCAAATCTACCACAACTTCAGCATAATACTTAGCGTTTGCATCTGGTCTTAAAGCTGGTTTCTCACCTGAAATAATCTCGGCTATTCTCTTATCAGCAATAGCAATCAATCCTTTCAGCACTTGATTTTTATTATCCATCCCTTTGTCGATCATGATCTGGATTCTACCCTTCGCCATCTCCAGCGATTCAATCAAAGTATAATCTTCAGAAATACAGATAGACGCTTTCGCTTTCATTTCTGCAGTCCAGTCCGTAAACGTAAAGGCTTGATCTGCATTAAGAGTTCCTAAATGAACCTCAATAATTCTTCCTTGGAATACATTTTCTCCACCAAATGTTTTAAGCATTTGAGCTTGTGTAGCGTGAACCACATCACGGAAATCCATATACCCTTTCATATCTCCTTTGAAAGTCACTTTCACAGATTCCGGAATTGGCATCGAAGCCTCACCAGTAGCCAAAGCAAGTGCAACAGTTCCTGAGTCAGCACCAAAAGCAACCCCTTTAGACATTCTGGTATGAGAATCACCACCAATGATGATAGCCCATTCGTTTACAGTAATATCGTTAAGTACTTTGTGAATTACATCCGTCATTGCATGATAAACGCCTTTTGGGTCACGAGCCGTGATCAAACCGAAATCGTTCATAAATTTCATCAATCTAGGAATATTTGCCTTAGATTTATTATCCCAAACTGAAGCCGTGTGACAACCTGATTGGTAAGCACCGTCAACGATTGGAGAAATCACGGTAGCAGCCATAGACTCTAATTCCTGAGAAGTCATCAAACCAGTTGTATCTTGCGAACCAACAATATTTACGGTAACACGAACATCTGAACCAGCGTGCAACACTTTACCCGGAGTTGTTCCAACCGCATTAGCATTGAATATTTTTTCTACAGCAGTAAGACCTTGTCCTTCAATAGAAACCTCTTTTGAAGGTGCATATACAAGTGGAGCAGTAATCCCTAATGTCTTAGCTGCAAATGTTTGCAATTTCTTTCCAAATACAATTGCATATGAACCACCCGCTTTAATGAATTCCATTTTCTGCGGTGTGAATGCTTTAGAGATATCTATTAATTCTTTATCTCCGTTGTAAAGTTTTTTTGTTTTAGTATTAATCGTAAGAACCGTTCCTGTTGCCACAGAATATACTTCTTCTAAAACTGGATCACCACTTTCATTGCGAACTACTTCACCATTAGCGTCAGTCTTTTTTACCCAGTTTTTAAGATCTAAACCAATACCACCAGTTACATCAACTGTTGTAAGGAAAATTGGAGAAATACCGTTTGTTCCTGCAACAATTGGCGCAAAGTTTACAAACGGAACATAAGGACTTGCTTGTTTACCTGTCCAAAGTGCCACGTTATTTACACCTGACATTCTTGAAGAACCAACTCCCATTGTCCCTTTTTCAGCAATTAACATTACCGATTTGTCTGGATGTTGTGCCTGTAATGCTTTAATTTCGGCTTGTGCTTCAGGTGTAATCATACATTTACCGTGCAATTCACGATCTGAACGCGAGTGTGCTTGGTTTCCTGGAGAAAGTAAATCTGTAGAAATATCTCCTTCACCTGCAATAAAAGTAACAACTTTAATTTCTTCTTTTACCTCTGGAAGTTTCGTGAAGAACTCTGCTTTAGCATAACTCTCTAAAATTTCTTTTGCTATTTCGTTACCACTTTTGAAGGCATTAACTAAACGATCTGTATCTGCCTCATAAAGATACACTTGTGTTTTAAGAACTTTTGCTGCTTCTTTTGCAATTGCAACATCATTTCCTAATGCCAAATCAAGAAGTACTTCAATTGAAGATCCCCCTTTCATGTGAGATAATAATTCTAAAGCAAAAGCAGGCGTGATTTCAGCAACTACTGATTGGCCCAGAACGATTTCTTTTAAAAATTTAGCCTTAACATTAGCCGCAGGAGTAGTTCCGGGAACAACATTATAAATAAAGAAGTTAAGGAAATCTGCTCTGTACTCGTTATTCAAATCTTTAATTTGCGTAATGATTTCGCTTAATAATTCAGCGCCATCAATCGGTTTCGGGTGAAGTCCCTGGCCTTTTCGTTCTTCGATCTCCTTAATGTAGTCGTTATAAGTGTTCATATTATCTTTTCAGTGTTAATGGCATATTTCCTTGATTATCTCAAAACAAAATGCCATAATAAATTAGTTTATTTTTTTTGCCCAGCAAATTTAAGTATTAAAGATGAGAATTAAAAAAAATTTAATCGAAGTCCCTTTTTGAAAAATTATTATTGTAAAATAACAAAATCTATTGCGTAAAAATGAGAAAACATTAATTTTAGAACTTTAAATTACATAATCGGCAATCTTTTAATCAAACTCCTTTTTAATTACTTATTATGACATACCAGTTTGTCTATTCTCTTTTACTACAACGAATCCCATAGATCCCCTTCACCGACAAAAACCTCAACTCGAAGAAAAACCCTGAATTCAAAAGACTATAACTTACAACTTAAGCCCAACAACCTATAAACTCTAAACAAACAAGGTTATCTTCCGAAAAATCGAGAAAAGAACCCTCGACTCTCCTCTTCTTCCTCTTCTTTTAATTCCATTCTTTTTTGCGCATTCTGAGACTGTTCATAATCTAAAATACATTCTTTAACAAACTCAACATAGGTCCTGTTTTTTTCTTCCAAAAAGCCTATCAAATACTTTTCGCTCGCTTCCATTCCGCTTACTGATTCAATTTGAAGCAATCTTTTATACAATGGTTCGATATGTTTTGTAATCACATCTTGAGGCACAGCCTTTCTTCTGCCAAAATAATGGGTAGTTTCACCATTTTTATCTTTTGAAATTTCAAAATCAGTAACAACCCAATAGTACCTTCCTGATTTCGCAAGATTTTTAACCACCGCATAGAAATTATTTCCGCTTTTTAGATTCTCCCAAAGTACTTTAAAAATAACCTTAGGCATATCAGGATGCCTGATAATACTGTGAGGTTGAGACATAAGCTCATAATCTTCATACCCGCAAACATCAATAAAAACCTCATTGGCATATTCAATAATACCTTTTGAATTGGTTTTACTCATAATTACTTGGGTTTTATCCCAGGAAACTTCCTTATCAATTGGAGTTGGTCTTTTAAAAACCTCATTATTCTCGCTCATACTGCTTCTTTTTTGTAAAATAAATAATCCGCCAAAAATAAAATTTGAAGCCTAAATCCTATATGATTTTTGTCATGTTTTTCCCAAATAAAAAATCGTTATGGAGAAAATATCTCATCCATAACGATTTTTGAGTTTGATTTGCAAAAAGCAATTAATTTTAAAATTAACCCTTCAAAACAACATATTTTTTTTTGTCTTACAAAGAATAGCAACTAAGAGTATAAAACAAAAACATTCCTAATTTCACCATTAAATCAACTTGGCAATTATCATTTCTTCTGTGATTCCTTCGGCATCTGCTTTATAATTTTTAATAATCCTATGACGCAATATTCCCACCGCAACCGCTTTTACATCTTCAATATCCGGTGAAAATTTCCCATTAAAAGCAGCATGAGCTTTAGCGCCCAAAATCAAATTCTGTGAAGCTCTTGGCCCCGCTCCCCAATCCAGATAATTCTTCACAAACTCGTTAGCCAAGTGGTTGTCAGGACGTGTTTTACTGACCAAAGTCACGGCATACTCCACCACATTATCTGCCACAGGAATTCTACGGATCAAATGTTGAAAATCGACAATCTCCTGAGCGGTAAATAACGGCTCAACAATCGCTTTTATATCAGAAGTGGTGCGTTTTACCACTTCGACTTCCTCCTCAAAAGAAGGATATTCTAATTTTATAGCAAACATAAAACGATCTAATTGCGCTTCAGGCAACGGATATGTTCCTTCTTGCTCAATTGGATTTTGGGTTGCCAGAACAAAATAAGGCAATGCTAATTTGTAATTTTCTCCTGCAATAGTAACCGAACGCTCCTGCATAGCTTCAAGCAAAGCGGCCTGAGTTTTTGGAGGTGTTCTATTGATTTCATCAGCCAGAACGATATTCGAAAAAACAGGCCCTTTTATAAACTTAAATTGGCGGTTTTCATCTAATATTTCGCTTCCCAAAATATCCGAAGGCATTAAATCCGGTGTAAACTGAATTCTTTTGAAATCCAACCCTAAAGCTTTCGCCAATGTATTCACCATTAAAGTTTTGGCCAAACCAGGAACTCCTACTAACAATGCATGACCTCCTGAAAAAATACAAAGCAAAATTTGATCTACCACTGCATCCTGTCCAACGATTATTTTTGCGATTTCGCTTTTTAGCTCGTTTCGCTTTTGAACCAAATTATGTATTGCTGCTACGTCAGACATTTTTTGAAAGTATTTTAAATTAAAAAAGAGTTAGCTTTATGAACTCATAAAACTAACTCTTTTTATTTATTTTATAAAAATTATTTTTTCAACCAATTGTTTGTAAAGTCACAATCTCTATATTCTCCAAGAATCTTAACATAAGTATCTTTGATTGTCGTGTCAAACCATTTTCCAATAGCTTTAATTTGTTTTTCTTTTAAAGCCAATTCCTTAATTTTAATATAATCAGTAGCATAATCAGCCGTGTGCTCATTTATTCTATTGGTCACCGTGATGATCTTATAATACTTTCTTCCGTTTTCATCCGTATCCAATATCGGTTGAGAAACTTCATCGTCTTTTAAATTAGAAACCTGACTGTAAAGAGACGGATCCATTTTAGTCAATTCAAAACGAGTATCGCGAGTATTTGGATTAATCAAGGCTCCACCATTTGCTCTTGTCTCTTTTTGATCTGATTCCGTTCTCGCCGCATCAGCAAAAGTTAATTTTTTATCAATAATTTTCTCTCTGATCAATGTGATTTTTTCCTTAGCCGCCTTAATTTCATCTTCCGATACCGAAGGAGTCAATAAAATATGACGCAATTCTATTTCCTGTCCTTTAACTTTTTCTACATAAATAATATGAAAACCAAAAGTAGTTTCAAAAGGAGCCGAAATTTCTCCTTGCTGAAGACTAAAAGCAACATCTTTAAATTCTTTAACAAATGGAGTTTTTCTATTCATTTTATAGTAACCGCCATTTGAACTGGAGCCCGGATCTTTAGAATACAAAACCGCTTTGGTAGCAAAACTAGCCCCTTCTTCAACTTCTTTTTTGAAACTATTCAGTTTATCAATTACTTTTTGCTTTTCTGCATCAGACACTTTAGGAGTCACAACGATTTGTGCCACTTCCATTTCTGCACCAAAAAGAGGCAATTCATTTTTAGGTATTTTTTTGAAAAAATTTCGAACCTCTTCTGGGGTAATCTCCACTCCATCAACAATTTTATTGGTCATTTCAGAAGCTAATTTTTGTTCTTTCAAAATGTCAAAAAAACTGGTTCTTAGTTCTTCCTCAGAACTCTTCTTATACATACTCAAAACCTTGTCCATAGAACCCACCTTATCCAATATATAAGTCAATCGCTCTTCCATCATGCCTTTAATTTCAGAATCAGTCACTTTAATACTATCCTGAATAGCTTGATGCGCATACAATTTATCTTCGAGTAATTTTCCCAGCATTTGACATCTCGTAATGTCTTTTACAGATCCGCCTTGGGACGAAATCTCAAGAAATGACTTATCGATATCTGAATCCAAAACGATATAATCTCCCACAGTTGCAATAACACCATCAATTTTTTGTCTTTGCCCCGTTTGAATCTTCTTCACAGAAGGTACAACACTGTCTTTAATAATTTCTTGGGCGCTAATAAGTGTGCTTGAAAATAGTAACAGAAAAAAAAGAAAAGCACTTTTATTATTTATGGAATTCATTTGCATTGTTTTTAATGGCATTATTTTGAAATTTATAGTATGATAAATATTGTTATTTCTTGTCTTTTACTTAATCCGCATAAAAGGATCTTTAATTTTGTCCAAATATACACTTTAAGAGTCAAAAAAACGAACTGATTTTTCAATACAATTACTTACAATTCTCTCAACTTAAGGCAAACAAAAATAACAATTCAATTACATAATCCAACTTTACACTCTACTATTAACAAAAAATTATACACAGCTACCATCATCATCACAATTCCGCCACAGGATGACTGTCAATCAATCGCAGTTTTAATTCAATTCAATAGCTGGATCCAAGCTTCATTTCTAAAGTCGCTTTTCAGTATTCAAAGTCTTTCATTATACAAGTAGGAGTTCAACTTTTGACAAAAAAGCCAATGAATTTGAAGATCTCCAAAAAGACATCCGCTTTTTTTTTATTCGCATTTATAAATAGTACTTTTGCAAACTATTTACATTATACATGAGCTTTTTAAAAGAAATACAAAGAAGAAGAACGTTCGGAATTATATCACATCCCGATGCCGGTAAAACTACACTTACAGAAAAACTCCTCCTTTTTGGTGGTGCTATCCAAGAAGCGGGTGCCGTAAAGAACAATAAGATCAAAAAAGGAGCCACGAGTGACTTTATGGAAATTGAGCGCCAGAGAGGGATCTCGGTTTCCACATCGGTTTTGGCCTTTAATTATAAGGAGAAAAAAATAAACATTCTGGACACCCCGGGACACAAGGATTTTGCCGAAGACACCTTTAGGACTTTGACTGCCGTTGATAGCGTTATCGTGGTAATTGACGTTGCAAAAGGGGTCGAAGAACAAACGGAAAAATTAGTCGCCGTATGTAGAATGCGAAAAATTCCTATCATTGTTTTCATCAACAAGCTGGATCGTGAAGGAAAAGACGCTTTTGACTTGATGGATGAAGTAGAACAAAAACTGGGATTAACCGTAACTCCATTGAGTTTTCCAATAGGAATGGGTTATGATTTCCAGGGAATATACAATTTATGGGAGAAAAACATCAATCTTTTTAGCGGTGACAGCCGTAAAAACATTGAGGAAACAATTGCTTTTTCGGATGTACAAAACCCCGAATTGGAAAAAATAATCGGAGAAAAACCTGCTGACAGACTCCGTGAAGAATTAGAATTGATCGACGAAGTTTACCCAAAATTCAACCAACAAGATTACTTGGACGGAAAACTACAGCCGGTATTTTTTGGTTCGGCATTGAATAACTTCGGGGTTCGTGAGCTTTTGGATTGTTTTATCCAAATCGCTCCCTCACCAAGACCAAAAGATTCTGAAACGAGATTAGTTGACCCAACAGAAGAAAAAATGACCGGTTTTGTTTTTAAAATCCACGCCAATATGGATCCAAAACACAGAGACCGATTGGCTTTTATCAAAATCGTATCCGGAACTTTTGAAAGAAACAAACCTTATTATCACGTTCGTCAAAAAAAGAACCTGAAATTCTCCAGTCCTAATGCTTTTTTTGCTGAGAAAAAGGAAATTGTAGATATTTCCTATCCCGGCGATATCGTGGGACTTCATGATACAGGGAATTTTAAAATTGGAGATACCTTAACCGAAGGTGAAATCATGAGCTTTAAAGGGATTCCGAGTTTCTCTCCGGAACATTTCAGATACATCAATAATGCTGATCCTATGAAAGCCAAACAGCTTGACAAAGGAGTAGATCAATTGATGGACGAAGGTGTTGCTCAATTATTCACCCTTGAAATGAATAACCGTAAAATCATTGGAACCGTAGGAGCACTTCAATATGAGGTGATCCAATACCGTTTGGAACACGAATACGGCGCCAAATGTACCTATGAGAATTTCCCGGTACACAAAGCCTGCTGGGTAAAACCGGATGACGCAAAGAACGATGAGTTTAAAGAATTCAAACGCATCAAACAAAAATTCCTTGCCAAAGATAAATACGGTCAATTGGTTTTCCTTGCTGATTCTGATTTTACAATCCAAATGACACAAAACAAATATCCGAGCGTAAAATTATTCTTTACATCAGAATTCGAATAATTCAACCAATCTATTTCTAACCAGATTCAGAAATAAGAAATAGATTTCCATAAAAAAATCCCATTCGCAGCGAATGGGATTTTTTATTTTATAACACTTTAGGTACTAGTGACAGTTCTTATCCAAATGTCTTTTGATTCTTGCCGGATCAGTAGTATTACCATCACAACTTGGAATTGCTAAAAAAGGATAAGCCAATCCAGTATCAGGATTCTTAATTTCTAATTTTGTAGTATAGCCATCACCATCATCATCCACATCCAAAAAGTTTGGAATACCATCTCCATCCGTATCATCAGGATTTACTGTAGGTGGCGTTGGATAATCTCCTGAATTTCTATAGTCATAAACATAGCCATCTCCATCTAAATCCTCCAAATAAGACGGAATTCCGTCTCCATCCTGATCCAATCTTTGGATTTCAAACAATTTAAAGCTAAACACTAAAGGCGCATAGGCCGGAATAGCAGCACTTCCCGATGAATAATAGCCCAATCCTGAAGGAATAAACATAACACCAGCACCAAAGTCAGAATAACTAACCGTTCCATCAGCATTCGAAACATAAGTTCCGGTTTTAAACTGTGGGAAAATCTCACTCCATCCTTTTATTACAGATTGCAAACTAAGCATTTGCTGCGGATTTTTAGTTTCCTCAAAAAATGTTGAACTAATCGTAGTTACTCCTTCTACCGTTTTACTTGCTAAATATTGTCCTTTATAAGCTGCCAATACCGCATCCATATTAGTAGGCGAAGGATTCCCTGCTTTACCTTCACTTAATACCAAATAATACAAGGTATAGCTAATGTCATGCAGCTTCACAACACGACTTAGAAGTTTTGGAAACGATGCATTGTCTTTATAAGACCAAATTGAAGCTTGGGTTCCTCCAGCCGGAATCTTAGTAATAGTCACATCTTTATCAGCAGTAACCTCTATATAATTTTCTTTCAAATAGGTCTCGATATCAGCTATATCAGCATCATATTGTATCTTGTAATCACGTGGTGGGGTAATTTCTGGAATATCATTATTTTTCGAACATGAAAATAAAGACAGTGTTGTAATTGATAAAATAAAATAAAACTTAAATTTGTTCATTATAGCTGATTTTTAAGTGTGCAATATACAATATTGATTTATTTTTGTAAACTATTTAACTCCGATTTTAGAATTTTTATGAGAATAGATAAATATTTATGGTGCGTAAGATATTACAAGACCAGAAACATGGTAACCGAGGCTTGCAAAAAAAACCAGATTACCGTAAACGGCCTGGTTGCAAAACCCTCCAAGGAGGTTTTCCCTACTGATAAAATCACTTTTCGAAAAGATCAAATCACCCAAATCATTACCGTACTGGACATCCCGGAGAGCCGTGTAGGAGCCAAACTGGTTGACATCTACAGACGCAACGATACGCCGCCCGAAGTCTACCAACATCTAGAACTATTAAAGCTTTCAAAAGAGCATTACCGAAAGACCGGAACCGGAAGACCTACCAAAAAAGACCGAAGAGACATCGACGAATTTGGCAATGCTATTGAAGACGACGACGAGGAATAGCATTGACATTTTAAAAACAAAATTAAAACTAAAAAAATGAGCAAAAATATCATCCTAACAAATCAAGAAATTGAACATAAAATAAAAAGAATAGCCTATCAAATCTACGAAACATTTGTAGACGAAAACGAGGTGGTTCTTGCCGGAATAGCAAGCAATGGCTTCGTTTTTGCCGAAAAGATCGCTCAGGAGCTAAAAAACATCTCCCCGCTAAAAATTACCTTGTGCGAGGTTCAAATCAATAAATTAAATCCTGAACTACCTATTCATACTTCGATACCAAAAGAACAATACGCCAACAAAGGTTTAATCCTGGTTGACGACGTATTGAATTCAGGCACTACTTTAATCTATGCTATAAGACACTTTCTGGACGTCCCTTTGAAAAAATTCAAAACTGCAGTACTTGTAGACAGAAATCACAAAAAATACCCTGTGAAAGCCGATTTCAAAGGAATCTCCCTTTCTACCTCCTTATTAGAACATGTTCAGGTTGTTTTTGACGAAAACAAAAACAGCTATGCTTATTTAAGCTAGAATTGCTACAATATCCAAAACGACCTGATCAATCGTTTTATCATCTACAATAACGGCATACTGCGCCTTATTATAATAAAAGCTTCTTTCAAAAAGATGCATTGCAATAAACTCCTTCATCTCCACATCACTTTTGTTGGCGATAAGGGGTCTTTTGCTTTTATTAGCAGACAATCTGTCAAATAAGGTCTCAATAGACGCTTTCAGATAAACTGACAACACATCCTCCCCTATTAATAACTCATGGTTATTAGCATAACAAGGAGTCCCTCCACCCAGTCCTATAATAAAACGATCAGCAGAACTCAATAATTCTTTAAAAGATTCGTGTTCTAACTTTCGAAAATAAACTTCTCCGTGTTTGTCAAATATGGCATTTATGGACAAATTGGTTTTTTTTTCGATATATTCATCCAAATCGACAAAAGGAATTCCAATATTTTTCGACAATGTTTTGGCAATGGTTGACTTTCCGCACCCCATGTAACCTAATAATATAATTTTCTTCATAGAATAAAACCCTATAAATTAAGGTGTTAAAATTTATTGTTAAAAAAAGTCAAATTTATGACAAATTTCTTTGGAAAACTCCAAATAAAGTCCTTATATTTGCACCCGCATTCAAGCAAAGAAATTATGACTCGATAGCTCAGTTGGTAGAGCACATCACTTTTAATGATGGGGTCCTGGGTTCGAGCCCCAGTCGGGTCACAAATAGTGATCAACACATAATTTACTTGAAAGCATTGACTCGATAGCTCAGTTGGTAGAGCACATCACTTTTAATGATGGGGTCCTGGGTTCGAGCCCCAGTCGGGTCACAAAAGGTCGAGTAATTTATTACTTGACCTTTTTTATTTTAGGCCACGTGGAGAAACGGTAGACTTGCCATCTTGAGGGGGTGGTGCTCGTAAGGGCGTGTGGGTTCAAATCCCACCGTGGTCACTTTTTAAATTAAAAAACCTTGTAAGTATTGCTCTTACAAGGTTTTTTTAATTATGTTTCCACAGCTGTACCCCACATTTTTTACAAATACATATTTCAGATTAAGCCCACTTTAGGTCCTGTTCCAGTTATAAAGGGTCAAAAACTAAGCATGCACCATCCATGCACTATCTATACGTAATGAAAAGTGACTCGCAGAGGTGGTCATTTTGAATTGGAATCAGACGCACCTTTAAATTGGGATTGGGTGGTCAATACCACCGGAATTTGCCGTAAATAAACCAAGAAGCAGACTTCAGTTTATAAATATCCTCCAATGCTTAGTATGGCTAGTAGAATTATAAAAATCGGTATGATGATAAATAAAAGCATTACGTATCCAACAAAAATTGATTGAAGACTACTTGGTAGTTTTCTAAAACTAGCAACCATTAATTCTAGGTCATTATTTCTATTCTTTGTATAATAATGCATTAAAGGACCAAAGCAAATCACAATAGGACATATAACTACTATGAAAAGCTTGTTAATGTAACGATTAAACAGTTCCATCATAAAAATAGTCAATATGGCCATTGTAACGCGTAATACTCTTGATCCCCAAATTTCACGAGCAAACCGTCCATAAATCCTTTGCTGAACAATAAAACTTGCAACATAAATATGGTCAAAAATACAATACATTCTCATTAATAATATTTGTTAACTAAAATAAATATCTGTTCAGCAAGAAAATCATCTGCAGCAAAAGCAACATAAATAATTGTAAACAGAACTCTGGCAAGCTGATTGGTCAAAAATGTTACCACCACTAGCCATAATTTATCAACCGGCCGGTATACTACTTAAATATCCGCTATTTAATGCGTTAAAATGATCCAACTAATATTCTGTAACACTCTTTCCATCATGAGTTTTTTTTTTTTTTAATACTCTCTATAATTAATTAGCCAGCCACCTGAAACAGCTAAGCTTAGCCCATTTGATTTTATGAAAGTGTCATCCAATGACCGGATACAACTCTATAACTAACTACTCCCAAAATAAATGGAAAAACTATAATTAAAATAACAGTACAAAAGCCTAGAAATTTTGCAATCTTACTATTTAGAAAAACATTTTCTTTATACTTTTCATATATTCTTTGATATCTTTTATTATGATAGAAAAGGAAATAAACAAGGATTCCATATACAATCATTTCCAACATCACAGTGGGACTACTAGTTTTAGTATGATGATACGGTGGATTGACCAACTCCATTATAGCCAAAACCGAAAGTCTAATACAAAAAAAACAAATTAAAAAAATTCCCCCAACCGTCAGCGATGGGATATCGTTTTTATATTCCCCATTTTTATAATAAGAGTTATAGATAATGTAAAATAGCCTATTCATTACAATTTTTATTTATTATTCCCAAATTCTTCTTTAATTATTAACCAGCTACCTGATCAATCTAGATAGCTATTCTACTTTCCGGATAAGGTTTACAGAACCATATTATTCGCAAAGAAAGCGATTTATTTAATACCATAGTTAGATATTGAGTGTACCAAATTTTTGTCTTATGGCGGCAAGAGTTATTAATAAAATTGTAGGAGCAATAACGTAGAGTATAAATCTTAAAGATGTTTTATTTTCGTCTCCATTATAACAATCCTGATATTCTTTCAATAATCTATCAGTTCGATTTCGATTATAAAACAACCATATAGTAATTATAAAAGGAATACAAATCAATAAATTAAAATTCTTACTCTGACTATATGTAGCCCCATCGTGATAAGGGAATAAAGCTATTTTATGCCCTGTTAAATCAAAAGAATGTGCATCAGTAAAGCAAAAAAAAACTATTCCAGTGGCACTTAATCTGCCATCACTGCCCCTTTTTTCCGCTAATTCGTAAAAAAAAACAATATATTAAATTATAAATTTTCATTTTTATTAAGTTTAATCTAAATAACATTCTATAATACGCTTAGTATTATGAATGGTTTTTAAAATACTCTCTTTAATTAATTAGCGTGCCAAACAACTAAGCTTAGCCTATTTGATTTTATGAAATTTCCATCTAATGACTAGAAAAAATTCTATAATGAACTAATGCCAGAATAAACGGCAAAGTTACAATTAAAATAACAAGGAAAAAACCAAGGAATTTTGCAATCTTACTATCCAGAAAAACATTTTCTTTATACTTTTCATATATTCTTTAGTATCTTTTGTTATTATAGAAAAAAAAAAACAAGTATTCACCACTCCCTTCTCTCAACTCATAACAGATATCAGCGGGACTGGCTTTCCCGAATTGATTTTGTTTGTGGCCCTTTAGATTGGCCTAATGAATTATTCAATTTTTATTTCTTTAATAACCGGCCAACAACTATGCTGCTTGGTAGCCTCTATACGAATCGCACGAATGGTTTTTCCTTGCAATGCTGCCGTAGCCGTTCCATCGTCTTTGAAAGCGGCAATTTTTTCGAATGTCTCCCCATCCTCCGAAATCAGTAAATCGGCAAATTGAATATAATCTTTTGAATCGCCCGTAAGCACCGAAATCTTAGTTGCCTTTACCGGCTCGCCTAGTTTAATTTGATACCAATCACCAACGCCAATACTTCTGCTTCCCCAATAAAAAGTATTCGATTTACCGTCAAATATGTATTCGAGATGGTAATTACCATGGTTGGGAAGATTAGTTGTTAGCCAAGCATGTCTGACCAATGCCGGTTTTTCGTTTTTGGGTTTAAACTCTGTTTCATTAATGGCATCGTCAATATAATAATCGATACCCAAAGCCTTCATGGAATCATAACTTTGATCTAATCGCTTCAGATAACTGTCCCAATTTCTGTTTTCTTTAGGGGACCAAAGCACTTCTGCCAAAGCCGTAATTCTTGGATACAGCATCTCCTCTATCCTGTTTTGAGTGCTGACACGCTCTGTCCATAAACAAGCCTGGCCACCCAGCACCAAGTTGTTTTTATTTAAAGCTTCCATTTCTGCAGAAATGGGATCCCATTCGTATACTTTTCGGGTTGCATTTCCGGCATAGCCCCAATCATAATAACATCCATGTTGTGGTGCCATTATTACAGGAACATTGCGTTGCAAAGCTTCCAGCCCTTGCTTGAACCCATAGTCACGCCAAACCATGACAATATCATCAGCAGAAGCAGCATGTCGCTCATTAATCTCATCCCAGCCCACCATGGTTTTTCCTAATTTCTGAACTACATTCGACATTCTTTTAGTGAAATAATCCTGTAGTTCTCCCCATTCCTTTAAATGCTCCTGCTGGTGCAGTTTTTGGCATTTCGTACATTTTTCCCAAATAGTGGTAGGCACCTCATCACCTCCCAAATGTATTTTTTGCGAAGGAAAAATAGAGACTATTTCCTGAATCACCTTTTCCGAAAAAGCATACACCTCGGGATTCCCAAGGCAAAGCATGTTTACATTAGTTCTTTTACGGTCTTTCAACGGCATTTCTTCCGGATAGACTTCAAACTCACCGCCTGTACAAGACAAATCTGGGTAGGCAGCCAGAATACCGGTAGCATGACCCGGAATGTCAATTTCCGGAATCACTTCAATATTATGCAGTCCCGCAAAAGCGACCACTTCTTTTAAATCCTCTTGGGTATAAAACTTGTCCGATAACTCCGGATAATCCTTATAATAAGTACCGGCAGTAGTAAGTTTGGGATAGGCTTTAATCTCTATTCTCCAGGCATTATTATCGGTAAGGTGCAAATGCAATTTGTTCAGCTTAAAAAAAGCCATTTGCGTAATGGTTTCTTTTAATTCGTTAACAGTCCAAAAATGGCGACTACAGTCTAACATCAGTCCGCGATAATTAAAACGGGGCTGATCTTCTATTTTTACTTGCATTACAATCCCATTTTCAGCATGCAACACCAATTGTTTCCATGTTTGTAATGCATTAAAAGCACCTCCATAATCTGAAGCTTCTATCAGGACTCCCTTCTTATCTATTAATAATTTGTATGATTCAAGACTTAAATTTTGGACTTTTTTTATACGAATGGCAGTAGCGTTTGCCTTTTCAACAATCCTGAGAGGCTGCAGCTTATTCTTTTGGTTAAACTCCGCAAACTGCCCCCCTAAATCCCGCCAGAGCTCAGGCAATTCTAATTCAGAGAGCGATTTTATATCAAGTCCTTTTTTTGAGGTCTCTATTAATTTTGGCTGCGGAATAATTGCTAATGTAGTTTTAGTTGAAACTACTACATTTTGACTCTTACAACCCAATAGGAGAATCCCCAAAAACAGACTAAGTATTAGTGCTTTTTTCATATCTGTAAAATTTATTGCTAGCGGTACTATATGGCCTGCTTTGCCAGTGCAGATCGCCTTTTTATTTATTGGTGCTTAATCGCACCCTTTTTTATTTTGAGCGCTGTTTGATGATTATTCAATTGCTTGCACAAACATGTTGTTAGCGATGATTTCATAAAAACAGAACCTAATTTAAGGTTTTAGAAACAATCCTTTTTATACTGAATTATCACTTCTATTCACTCTCATCAGGCATCTGTACGGGCTGATTCGTTTTCTTATCTATTGGCATAGTTGCCTTCCATTGTCTTAATTGCTCCGACAATGTTTTGGACAATGTTTTTACCACCTCAGGATGTTTGTCCACAAGATCTATATGCTCTCCGATATCCGTTTTTAAATTATAAAGTTGCTTGCTTTGGTCGCGCATATCGTATATCAGTTTCCAATCTCCTTTTCTGATGGCGCTCTGATAGTTGATACCCGGCCCCTCATTTGCTATCCATTTATTGGGAATATGCCATATCAAAGCCCTATTGTCGTCCTTAAAATCAGGATTTTTCAAGATAGGAACAAAACTTTTTCCATCTATATCCTGTACTTTTTTATCATCGCTAACCTTAGCCATTTCCAACAGGCTTGGAAAAAAATCTTCAATAATTACATACTGATCTGCCACCGAAGCCGGCTTAGTCACACCAGGCCATTTTACAATCATGGGCACTCTAATCCCGCCTTCGTTTACAGAACCCTTGCCCGCTTTCAAAGGCAAATTTTGCGTATGGGCTTGTCCTCCTCTGGGCGGTGCAAGACTCAAACCGCCATTATCACTCATAAAAACAATAATCGTATTTTTATCGGCTTGCTTGGATTTTAGATAATCCATTACATCGCCGAGACTCTGATCCATTCCTTCTACCAGACTGGCATATTTTGCTTCGACCTGATCCAGTCCTGCATCAATGTATTTTTGATAATAACGAGGATCGGCCATTATCGGGTCATGCACCGCATAATGTGCCATGTTCAAATAAAAAGGCTGTTTGTTTTTTATCGGATTTTCAAGTGTTTTTATTGCTTCTTTGGTGAGCGCATCGGTCAAAAAAGTACCCGTTCCATAATATTCTCCCAAATCAGGAACCGCCTGCCAGCTTGCTTTACCGGCTTTGTTTCCGTAATTATCCTCACCCAAATAACTTTGTGGATGTCCCGCTGCATGACCGGCAATATTTGTAATAAAACCCATACTCAAAGGATTGGCCCCGGGAGTTCCTGCTGATCCCCAATGTGCCTTACCCACGTGTACCGTAAAATAACCCGCATCTTTCAATAATTGAGGAAAAGGAGTTGCGTATTGCGTATGTGGAATTCCTGCCACGGGACTCATGCCATTGTAATTCCATTCTGGGGCACTAAACTGCTCGTCCGCATTATCGGTAGGATTATTATTTGCTGGGGAAGTCCAGTTTGTGATTCGGGCATGAGCCGCATTCATACCGCTGAGCATACTGGCTCTGGTTGGCGTACATACCGGTTGCGCATAGGCGTTGGTAAACTTCATGCCTTCTTTGGACAATCGTTCCATATTCGGAGTATGATAACGTTTATTCAATGGCATAACGCTATCGCCAAAAGGTACTGAGGTATCCATCCACCCCATATCATCCACTAAAAAAACTATGATATTGGGTCTTGATTTTTTATCTTTTTTTGAAAACTGAGCCTTCGCGCTTCCCATAAATAAAATCAGCAACATCATACTGACACAAAAACGAAACTTATTTAACGACACATTCATCATATACTATTTTTACAATTATTACATTCTAATTCTCTACTTATTATAAAGCCAACTCATGGGCTGCAACTAGTTTTTAATGATAATTTTTCGTCAGTTCGAGGCATAATTTTTATTCTAAAAAAGGCAATATAAAATGACGTTACAACTATCTCGTCAGTTCGAGTGAATTTTCAGAAAATGCGAACAGTTTTATCAGAAAATTTGTATCGAGAACCATTTTTAACAAAAACGTCATGATAGTCTTTTTCAATAGAAAATCGTATCGAGAATAGAAAAATTGTTATTAAAAACGGTTCTAGCTAAAGCTCTTTTTCTCCCGACAGATCGGGACTCGGATCGATAGATTTTTTGTTCCGTTTTACTCCGTAAAGAACACTCAAACTAACGCTTTAAATAATTACATCCAACCAGTTTAAACCTACTATTTGACCTTAACTTAAAAAAAATCATTTAGTTTTTCCTGCTATTTTTTGGAATAATATAAATCATTTGCTTCTAAAACTTTCCAGTCCTCTGCCGATGCCGCTTTCCATTTTATGGTAGTGCTGTTAGTTACATCGGAATTTTGTAGCAAATAAATCGAAACCGGATGGTAGCCTGCTTTTAAAGAAACCTCCTTCGTTAATTCCTTAGTCGGCTGATAGCCAAAATCAGCATCAAATAAACTGGCTTCGTGCAAACGCATATAAGCTTTTCCGGATGTTTGAAATGAAAAATTATATTTGCCATCGCTTGGAATTTTTATAAAACCGGTATAAAGAACCATGCCATTCTTATTGGCCTCTAAAGCGGTATTTATTGATTTACCTAGCGCCTGTTTTTTTGCTTTCAATCCTTTTTCCGAAACCACCCAAGGAAAATCCCCTTCAAAAAATTGCTGGATCAATCCTGAAGAAAGTTTGGTTGAAACAGTCGCAGCTGGAATAAAAGCATTGTCATAAGGACGAGGCGCTTCCGCATCCGCCTGTCTTAGTTGCAAAACGGAGGCCTTCATTTGTTTTTGCATTTTTTCAAAACCGGCCTTTAGCGCCAGATTATTTATCTCCTGTGGATCTTTCACCACATCATAAATTTCAAAATCATCTTCAGCAGATTTAATATCGTAACGAACTCCTTTATAATCGCCCATTCGTATCAGCTGCATCTGTCCGCGTTTTTTATCCCTATGTGCAGGATTGAACTCTTTAAAATTTGGCGTTTTGCCCTCACCTTGATATTCTACATAAACTAAGCTTTTTTGCTGTTTGCCTTTAGCCGTCAATGATGGTAATAAGGACACTCCATCAGTTCTTGCGGGTGCGGGAATCCCGGCCATTTCAGCAAATGTAGCCATCCAATCAGATAACATCGAAGGAGTGGTGATCACTTTTCCGGCTGCAATATGTTTGGGCCAATTGGCCAGAACAGGCATGCGAACTCCACCTTCTAAAACATCTCTTTTAATACCTTCAAAAGTGGCATTACTGGCAAAAAATGTAGGTTGGAATCCAACAAATGCTGCCGGAAGATAAGACTCTATAGAAGCTCCATTATCCGATGAAAAAACAACCAAGGTATTTTCATCAATTTTTAAGTCTTTCAGCAATTGAAGTATATCGCCCACTCCATCATCTATACGACGATTTGCAGTAGCATAACGCTTGTAAGTGTCTGGCCATGCTACTTCCTTTGTAGCTGGGTTATTATCATCATCATAGGTTGCATCTGCGTATTCAGGATAAACAAAGCTATCCGGAACGCCCGAAGCAGTATTGATCATTTGCCCTGATTTCCCTGTCCATTGCAAACCTCCATTTAATCCCTTTCCTTTGGGATAATCCTGAGTAGGCAGTTCTAATACGGCATGAGGCGCGTCATAAGCGAGGTACATAAAGAAAGGCTTGGAAGCCTCTTTCCCTTTTACGTGATCAATAATTTGTTTTTTGGCGACAGCCGTCCACAAATCAGTAGTATAGCATTTAGCCAGTCCTTCTGCCACATTTTTATAATTGTCATAAACTTCTTTTTTACCGCGATACAAACCTTCAAAAGGATAATGTTCATGCCCATCCATATGACGCATATATCCGTAATAAGAATCAAAACCTCTCTTTAAAGGATGCGAAGGCCAATCAGGGCCGGTTTCCTCTACTCCTTGTAATCCCCATTTTCCAATGGCCATCGTCTGATAAGACGCCTGTTTCAAAACCGTCGCAAGAGTGTGATTGTCCTCCAACGCTTTATCAAACTGGTTGTCTCTAACATGTGCATTACCCTGATTGACCCCTGTTAACAAAGAGCCTCTTGAAGGCGCACAAACCGGCGCATTACAATATTGCTGGGTAAAAATTGCTCCCGAAGCAGCCATCTGGTCCAGATAAGGCGTAATCTGGTATGGTTTGGAACGGTCATTTGTTTTCATACGCTGATTTTGAAAAAAAACGCCTATATCTCCATATCCCATGTCATCCACTAAAATATAAATGATGTTGGGCTTTTCTTGGGAAATCCCTTTTAATGCAAAACAAGTGATCAGTATAACCGAAAATATTTTTCTCATATTTATTTTTAATTATTTAAGTTGTTCTTTATTTATTCTTTTTTATTTAATCAAAAACCTTTTTCTGACTACAGACATAGGACGAAAAAAATCGGACACAATGATACAGCTAGTAAATTTTTCATATTTCTTTCGCCGATAGAAATTATGCCTCTCATCTGGATCTTTTTGAACATAAAGACTGACATCCTATAGTTGTATCGCAACCAAAAAAAGAACATGCAAATCCATTTGTTTTCTTTCCGTTATCAAGTATTCATTTTGTGTTTTTAAATACCATAGAGTAATTATTTCTATTTATTTAAAACGAATCATTTGTTAATTTCTTCGACATGATATGCTGCAAAATTTGTTATATCCGGCCCCGCTACTGATTGATCAATCACCAATCGTAGTTTTTTTGTAAGAACCGGTTTATCAGATAGAAATATATATTTATTACCTATAGCCGTTCCTTTGTTGATTGTTTGCCATTTCCCTTTCTGATAGGCTTGTATGCTGAACGCCCTTACGCGATGTCCTGTAGCAATATTTTCCTGTACCACAAACTGATTGACTGCCGTTTCCTGAGCCAACTTCAGTTCAATTATTTTCCCTTTTCCTCTTGTAGCAGCAAGAGGAAAATCAAAGCGTCTTTTTATCTCATCGCCCCATTCCTTTAGTCTTTGAACATCTTCTTTTGGCATAAGCCCTGTATTATCAGGTGTTAACCCCATAATCAGAGTTGCATTTCGTCCAACTGATTTGTAATAAATGCTCATCAGTTCTTTCAAAGGATAAATACTCTTTTCATCACCAGGTTCCCAAAACCATTCATGTCTTCCGTTAAAACCGCGCAAAGGCGCATCGGCCATCGCTGGTACCCAATATTTTCCATTTACATCTCCCTCTTTCAATAATTGAAATCCGTTTTTAGAGATTCCGGGAATAGCACTTTCTCCTGAACCTGTAAAATTGTATGGAAATGTAGACCAGCAAGGATAATTAACCATCCCACTTTCAGAGCCGCCCCAACGTGCTTCGGCCAACTGGTCATTGTGATAAAACAAACAATCAGGCTGGTACTTTTTCACTATTGGCAATACATCTGGCGCTCCTTTTTGTGGGGCACTGGCGCCACCATCAAACCATATTTCGAACAAAGGGCCATAATTAGTACAAATTTCTTTTACCATTCCTTCCACCATTGTATTGTAATAGGCTTGTCTTTTTTTCTGCATTGCACTATTGGGTTCACCATCTACGATGAAATCATGGACACCAAAAAATGAATTCCAACGAATACCCAAATAAACACCTGGTTTGATATCATGTTTGCGGCACGCATCTGTAAAATCCTTAAAAAGATCCCCCTTTCCATCTTTCCATTTCAAACTCTTCATCGAATACGGATTGACATCCGATTGAAACAAAGCGAAACCGGTTTCATGGCTAACGGTAAGTATAGCAAATTTTGCACCCGCTGCTTTGGCAGAAATGACCCATTGTTCGACATCCAATTGTTTCGGATTAAAAATATTATAATCGACAACTGGCGTAATCCTGTTGGTGCCTTGGTTGTATTTTGATTCATCAAATACATGTAAATCATAATGAAAAACCACCCCAAATTCGGCTTTCTGCCAGGCCAATTGCTGTTTGTTTGGCAAAGCCAAGGACTTTAATTGTGCGTTTACCGAAAAAAAACACATTAAAAAAATACTTAATGGTAGCTTTACATATTTTGAACTCATTTCTATTCTTATTTTTAAATACCCTTTATTTTTAGCTAAACCGGATTTAGGTTTCACAATTAATTCTTTTTAAAATCTTAGTTAAAATGCGGTCGTTTTTTACCTCACTAAAAAGACATCCCTAAAAGAGATTAGGCTGAACTATAAAGAACATTACTTAAAACTGCGAATTAAGGGTTGAATTTATATGCCGTCCCTCTGGGACTTTTTCTCAAATCTTAAATACTTTTCTATAAGCATTTCGCTCCTCTGGAGCTTATAATGAATAAAGGTTATATAATAAAGTTCCGTTAGGAGCGAAATAGCTATAGAGAGTATAATTCAATAGATTCAAAGCTCCAGAGGAGCGACATATTTATGACAAATTAATGATCATAAACAATCATAACTTTCAACCCTTGATTAGCATTAAAAACAATTTAACTTCTAAAATCGAACTTAATCCTCCGCCAAGATCTTTTTGGCATCCTGATCGTCATATTGGTCAGTCAGTTTGTTGAGTTCCAGTTTCATCTGGGCGGTGATTTTTTCATATTTCTTTTGCCCGTACAGATTATGCATTTCGTTGGGATCTTTTTGCAAATCATACAATTCCCAAGAACGTACTCTTTTGTAAAAACGAACCAGCTTGTATCGTTTGGTTCTTACGCCAAAATGCGGTGATACGGCATGTTCTCCATTTTCGTAATAATGGTAATAGATGGCGTCACGTCCTTTGGCTTTTTTATCTTTAAGCAACGGCAAGAACGACTGTCCCTGTTCGTCTTTCGGGATGGCCACTCCGGCTGCATCGAGCATCGTTGGTGCAATATCCAGGTTCATCACCAAATCATTGGATACCGTTCCGGGCTTTACCACTCCCGGATAACGCATCACCATTGGAGTTCTGAACGATTCTTCATAGATAAAACGTTTGTCAAACCAGCCGTGTTCGCCCAAATAAAACCCTTGATCCGACATATAAATCACGATGGTATTCTCTGTCAAATTATTTTTGTCCAAATAATCCAAGGTACGGCCAATATTTCTATCCAATGAAACTGCGGTACTCAAATAATCGCGCATATAGCGCTGGAATTTCCATTCGGTCAATTCTTTTCCCTTTAAATTACGAGCTTTGAAGTCGGCTGCTATGGGTAAATAATAGTCGTCAAACTTTTTTCGCTGTTCGGCGTTCATTCTGGAAATGGTCCCTTCCTTATTTGCGGCGGCTTCATCCTTAAAAACTTTAAGGTCATATCCCATCACCATGGTTTCGGAAATAGACATATCCTGCACTTTGGCCGCTTCCCGATTTTTGTAAGCGTCATAGAAATTATGAGGCAAAGGAAAAGTAACATCGTCAAATTTCCCCATGTCCTGAGTATCCGGTATCCAAGTACGATGGGTGGCTTTATGTCCTATGACCAAGCAAAAAGGTTTTTCTTTGTCGCGATTGTCCAACCAGTTTTCGGAAACATCTTCGACTATATCAGAAACATAGCCTTCGGTGCGTTTCTTTGTGCCGTCCATCATTTGAAAATCCGGATTGTAATAATGCCCTTGGCCCGGCAGAATTTGCCAATAATCAAAACCCTGAGGTTGGGATTCTAAATGCCATTTTCCAATCCATGCCGTTGAATAACCCGAAACTTTTAGTTGTTTTATAAAACTGTCCTGACTTCCGTCAAAGTGAGAGTTCTCATTGTCCTTAAATCCGTTTTTATGGCTGTATTTGCCCGTTAAAATCACGGCGCGGCTCGGACCGCAAATAGAATTGGTCACATAGCCTTTATTAAACAAAACCCCTTCTTTGGCAATACGGTCGATGTTTGGGGTTGGTTTCATTGTATTGCCATAGGCGCCAATAGCCTGAAAAGCATGGTCATCCGAAATGATGATAACAATGTTAGGTCTTTTTGCTGCTTTGTTTTGGGCCCATACATTCGATGTTACACCACAAGATAAGGCAACTAAGAGTACTGAAATTTTGAAGATTTTCATTCGATTATTTTTTCATGATTATTGAAACGGCTGCCGCTTGCACTCCTTCAGCTGTGGCGGTAAGGGTAAATTCACCGGCTTGCTCCATAGACTGCAGAATGATTTGGCATTTCCCGTTAAATAGTGATCGTTTCCAGTTGCCGTCCATGCATTTATCGGCCTCGTGCGAACTTGGGTCACCATTACCCACTCCTAAAATAGTGGCATTGCCTTTTAACTGGAATTGGATCAAATTCATCGCATCGGGAATTTCCCTGCCTTGTTTGTCAAGAACTGTAACATTGATGACTGACACATCATTTCCGTCGGCGTTTATTGCTTGGCGGTCCGGTGTCAGGACAAGCTGGTAAGGCGCTGAAGTCGTTTCGACAGCCGTGCGAATTGTTTTTCCGTTCTTCAAGCCTACCGCTTCTAATTTTCCAGGCTCATAAATCACATCCCATTCTAAATGGCTGTTGCGTGGCATGGTTTTCTTTCCTAAGCTTTTACCATTTAAAAACAGTTCGACTTCATCGGCATTAGTGTTGCACCATACATTTACCTTGTCACCCGCTTTGTGGCCGTTCCAATGCGGGTAAATTTTGATAACGTCTTTGTCTGTCCACCAGCTTTGGTAGTAATAGTAGGTGTTTTTTGGAAAACCACACACATCCATTATTCCAAAATGCGAGTTCACATTTGGCCAGGTAAACGGAGTGGGTTCTCCACGATAATCAAAACCAGTCCAAACAAAACCGCCCATTAACCACGGTCTGTCAACGGTAAATTTCCACCATTCTTCTGCTCTTTGTCCCCAACCCGGTTTGTTCAAATCATAATCCGGCAGATAGCCTTTTATCGAATCTTTGGCATACATTCCTCTGGAGCTTACCATAGAGGACACCTCGCTAAAAACAATCGGCTGAGTTGGATGTTCTTTGTGATAATCATCTAATTCTTTGATGTGGTAATTGAATCCTCTGACATCCATTTCCTGGTTGATTCCCTTGAAATTGATACCATTATTCCCACCATAAGTACTCAGTCTCGAAGGATCTAACTCTTTTTGGCGTTGTACCAAAGTATGCGCCATGCGTCTGCCTAAATCGGTGTTTTGAACTCCTGTTTCCTCGTTTCCAAGACTCCAAAGCATGATGCTGGCGTGGTTGCGGTCTCTTTTTACCAATCGCTCAAATTGGTCCAGATTTTCTTTACCCGTTCCAATTACGCGAATCTCATCCATCACCATCATACCCAGCTTGTCACAGGCTTCCAAAACTGATTTTGAAGGCGGATTATGGCTGCAACGGTACGCATTGACTCCCATTTCCTTCAACAATTTAATTCTATAATACACCAAAGCATCCGGCACTGCCGATCCAACACCCGCATGATCCTGATGCACGCACATGCCTTTTATTTTCATCGATTCTCCGTTTAGAGAAAATCCTGTCGTAGCGTTATAATCAAAAGTTCGAACTCCAAATTCTGTTTCAATATTGTCAATTATCTTCCCGTCTTTTTTCACGATCGATACTAATCGATATAAATTAGGCGTGTTAAGACCCCACAACAGCGGATTTTTGATAGAAAAATTCTGTTCAACTTGTTGTGTTTCGTTGTTTTTTATCTTTAATTTCTCTGTTCTAGTTGGGGTAACTTGTGTTCCTTTGGCATCCATCACATAAGAAGATACCGTACATTCTGCGATTTTACCTTCCTGGTTTTTTACCGTGGTTTGAGCAACTACTTTCGCTTGTGATTTCTCGACTTTCGCATACACATAAACGCCGTATTCCGGTATGTGAACGGGAGTAAAAGTTTCTAAAGCTACATTTCTATAGATACCCGCTCCTTCATAAAACCAACCTTCATATTGAGTCGCATCAACGCGAAGAACGATTAAGTTTTCTTTGTCAAATTCGATGAAATCAGTGATATCAAAAGAGCTTTCGGTGTAACCTCCAAAATTGCCTCCAATGTAATTGTTATTTACCCATAATTTAAAATCACGGTACACTCCTTCAAATCGAAGCACAAAACGCTGGCCTTCCTTTTCTTTCTCTACTGAAAATTTTTTACGATACCAACCCACGCTGTTCTCCGGGTAAAATCCGCCAACGGGTCTGTAACCATGACTTTGAACGTCAAAATGTTTGTGGTATTCAAAAGGAAGTTCTACCGCCCAATCGTGAGGCACATTTACCGTGCGCCATTTACTATCGTCAAATTTTGGTGTTACAGCGCCGCCACCGCCACCAGCAATTGTAAAATTACGAACAATGCCGTAACTGAAATCTTTTTCAGGATTATTAGCACTGCCTAAATGGAATTTCCAGTTTTTATTAAGGGATTCGGTTTGTCTGGCTGTTGTTATTGCACCATTTTTCTGTGCCTCGGTATTTTGAAAGGAGAGCAACAAAATTGAAATGAAAAACAATAATCCGTAGCCTTTTTTGAAAGAAATCATCATGTTTTAATTTAGTATATAGTTTTAATTGTTTTTTTCAAATGCTATCTAAGGATGCAAATCTGAAGTAAATACGACAACCCCCAGATCTCCTAGTCTTTTTGAGTGGGAATAAGCCTTGCTTTTGAATCTATCCCAGTTCTTGTTTTCTAGAGGCGACCACAAAACTTCTGATAAGGCCAGCATACGCGGCATAGTCATTTGTTCTAAATGAGGCACTGAAGAAATAAATTCGGTCCAAATACAGCCTTGGGATCCCAGCACAAAACGGGACTCGGCAGCTGTTAATTCCTTTGGTATGGGTTCGTAATCATATACTTTCTGTAGCGTGTTAATCGTAAATTTTGCGGCAAGTGGTTGGGGAACAGCAAGGGTATCGGCCTGATATCTGTTAAAATAAAGCACCTTAGACGGACTCATTATTACATCGTGCTGCAGTTTTACCGCTTCAATTCCGCCTTTCTCCCCACGCCAGCTCATCACTGTCGCATTGGGAGCCAATCCGCCTTCGAGTATTTCATCCCAACCAATAATTTTCCTGCCTTTGGCCGTGATGAATTTGCCCATTCTTTTTATGAAATAACTCTGTAATTCCTTTACATTTTTCAGCCCTTCTGTTTTCATCCTTTGTTGGCATAAAGCACAGTTCTCCCAACATTTTTTATCGACTTCGTCTCCCCCAATATGAATATAAGTGGATGGAAAAAGTTGCATCACTTCTTGCAATACGTCCTGCAGGAACGCAAAAGTTTGTTCCTTTCCTGCACAAAAATTAGCTTCGGCTCCCGGAAGCGGACCTTGGGATCTTCTCACCTCTTGCGGATTTCCGGTACAGCCCAATTCCGGATAAGCAGCCAGAGCAGCATCTGAATGTCCAGGCATCTCAATTTCCGGAACCACTGTCACATTTCTTGCTGCGGCATAGGCTACAATTTCCTTAACCTGGTCTTGGGTATAATAACCCCCATAGGAAAAGGGTTCTCCTGTCAGACTCTGATCGACTTTATAAAAAATACTTCCCGGAATCTCTTTTCTCCAAGCTCCAACCGATGTCAGTTTAGGATATTTTTTTATTTCCAATCTCCAACCCTCGGCATCAGCCAAGTGCCAGTGAAAAACATTCATTTTGTAAGTCGCCAGCAAATCAATGTAATTCTTTACTGCCTCTGCCGAGAAAAAATGACGGCTTACATCCAGCATCATCCCGCGCCATTGAAAACGGGGATAATCGGTAATTTTAAGACAAGAAACTTTTAAGGCTTCATTGGTTCGAATGGCCGGCATAGTCTGCAGCAAAGTTTGAATCCCATAAAAAATTCCCTTGTCGGTATTGGCCGAAATCACAATTCCCTTTTCGGTAACGATTAGATTATAGCCTTCCTTTCCGGTTTCTTGCGATTTTGAAATTAATAATTGAATCGAAGTCTTTGCCGGACTATTGGTTATTTTTAATTTGTTCCCCGATAAAGACTCGATAGCAGTTGAAAGAAATTTTGCCTGCTTTGACAGCTCCGGATGTTTCGAACTGAAATAAATCTGAACTGAAGGAGCTATAGAAAAATTTCCTTCCAAAAGCTGCATTTGTACCGGCTCAGGGATTATGTTTATTGTACGTTTACTATCATTTCTAAAACGCTTAACAAGCGTATCTCCAATAGTTTGCCCATTAATGTAACTACTTAGTTTTATGCCGCTTGAAGTAAGTGGAGTAGCATTTTTTTTATGAGAAACAATCAAAGTTCCATTTTTAGAATATCCATTGAAGCTTATTCCAACTGTGCAAATTAATACTATTATTTTTGTAAAACTTAATTTCATCGATGCATTTTTATAATGGACTAGCTCCTCTAATTTAGGAGGCGTAATAATTAAAATTCAGCTTAAAAGATATTCTCAAAAATAGAACAGATTCCTTACTAAATACACCAGTACCTACCAGTTTTTTTTATTATATCTATAAAAAAAACCAACAAATTCAATATTATTAGGATTTATTTTTGAGTGCAAGCGTTTCAAAATTGCATCTTGTTTAAAAAAAAATTACAAAAGATTAAAAATGAGCGCTAATCAATATTGTATTGAGAAGGGCAAGCTCTTTTTAATCGTTTTGTTGCCAGCTGTATAACTACTTTTACTGTTGCTATTTAAAGAATAGGCTATGTATAAAAAAAAAGTTTTGCCTAAGATATTCAACATACCTTAGACAAAACCTTTTAAAGAATAAAAATTATATTACCAGTTTGGATTTTGTGTATATCCAGCTAGAGTAATTTGATTTAGAGGGATAGGTAATAAATAATCTCTATCTGCTCTAAATTTGTATCCCGTTGCCATGGCTGCAACATTTTTGTAAGGCTCTACATAGCCATCAGCATTTGTTTTGTAGATGTCTATATTTGTTACACCTGTCCATTGTGCTTTTTTAGCCCCTAATGGTTTTTTACCGATGATCAACTCATCTGCTGCTGCCCATCTCCAAATGTCATCATGACGGAAACCTTCAACAGCCAACTCGATGCGTCTTTCTCTTCTTATCTCATTAATAAGCGGCGATAAGGCAGGGAATGCCCAGTTTGGATCGGTAACAATGCTACCAATTATCAGATTTGGCATTTGAACTCTAGCTCTTAATTTATTAATTGTTAGATCTAAATCCCCCTGAGTTATGGTTCCCAATTCCGCTTTTGCTTCAGCGTGAATTAATAACACTTCAGCGTATCTAAAGAAAATTAGCCCTTGATCACCCATTCCGTTGAATTGTTTCACATAATTTGGATCAGTTCCTTTGTATCTCATAAAACCAGTGGAACAATTATCTTCGGTTGCCTGATCTACAATTGGGTTTGTAAATTCATCATTTGGCGCTCCCCCTGGTTTATTATTAGTGCGAGGATGTAAATTATCATTCACATAAATCGATTGGTTCAATCTAGGATCTCTGTTTTTAACGATATCAATTAATGTGGCGTCACCTTGATAAAGTGAACTAGCACTAATTGGTTTACCATCAGTACATAAATAATCATCAACCAAACTTTTTGTCAATCCTTTACCAGTACCTAAAGCTGAGTATTGAGCCCAACGAGTCGTAAAGTTTGAAGCTACATCATATCTTCTCCAAAACATTACTTCTTTACTGCTATCATAGTTGGACTGGTTGAAAAGGGACCAATATCCTCTATTGTTTCCTGTCGTTTTATTGTCTAAATCAAAGTATCCCGAATCCATAATCGCTTTGGATACAGTAGCTGCTTTAGTTAGGTATTTGTCTCCATTGGATCCCGTTACTCCAAAGGCAGTTCCTGCGTGGTATTTTTCCCAAGTACCTTCGTATAATGCAATTCTAGCTTGCAATGCCATGGCTACTTCTCTGTAAACACGGTTGCTTGATGCTCCACTTTTGGTAGGTAAATAAAGAACTGCTTTGTCAAGGTCAGCCAATATATTATCGGCAATGATTGATCTTGATACTCTTGGCGCTTTCAAAAACTCAATATCACTAGGAGTTAGCGCTTTGTCAATCCAAGGCAGATCCCCAAATTTTTTCATTAAATCAAAATACAATAGCGCTCTAAAATAATGAGCTTCTCCTACGTGTTCTTTAATTACTTCAAAATTCTCTGTGCTCTTAGTATAATTTTGCAGAAAATAATTCACGTTTCTTATTCTTCCCCATTCGCTTATGCTCCAACCTCCACCAGAAGATGGCACAATGCGTTCTCCGTTCAGGATTTGTCCGTTGAAGTTAAGGTGAACCATGTTATCCGTTCCTTCATCAGCATCTAAACCGTAAATTCCTTGAGTCATAAACCCTTGATAGGATGGTAGGAAATTGTTGTAAAAATTATTAGCGTATAATTTTAAATCGTTTTTAGTTTTCCAAAATTCACCATCACTAATATTCACCTCTGGAGAACGCTCCAAGAAGTCTTGTTCGCAGGAAGTAAGTGCTAAAAGGCAAACTAATCCTGCACCGACATATTTTATAAATTTCATAGTATTGTATTTTTAGAGTTATGATTTTCTTTACAAAGTGATGTTAGCACCTACCGAAATGCTTCTTTGCAAAGGATAATTTTTAGCATCAGAGAATGTGTTCTCAGGATCCAATACGGAGTGATCATTCATTTTAGTGAAAGTTCCTAAATTATCAGCACTGATGTAAAAACGTAGTTTCTGAATTTTTACTTGGTTCGAAATAGCAGCAGGAAGCGTGTATCCAATTTGTACATTTTTGATACGCAAGTAAGCCGCGTTTATTAAATATTTCGTTTGAGCTTCCGTATTCTTCCACCAGTTACCACCACCTATATATGCTTTTGGGAAAAATCCATTAGGATTCTCAGGTGTCCATCTGTCAAGATGTTCAGTAAACAATGAGCTTTGCCACTCACTTCCAACAATTCCGAAATACATATTACTTGTGGTATAATAGTCTCTTTTACCAACTCCTTGGATGAAGATGCTGTAGTCAAACCCTTTGTAGCTTCCGTCTGTAAAGAAACTATAACTGTATCTTGGAGTTGAGTTACCGATCACTTTTCTATCACCAGGATTAGCTACAGTAGAATTACCCCATGTTATATCTCCATCACCATTCAAATCTTTATACTTGATATCTCCAGCAGACCAGTTTGATAATGCCATTTGTTTTACATTGGCTAAATCATCTTCTGCGGTAAAGTAACGGTCAGTTACAAATCCCCAAATTTCACCCATTTGCTGTCCTTCATACCAAGTGTTCAACAATTTGTTAGGATTAGGGTATTTAGTAACTCGTCCCTTGTAATCACTTAGAACTCCTCTTACACCATATTTAAAATCACCTATGTTGTCATGCCAAGCTAAGGTCAATTCAAATCCTTTAGTTTCCAATGCAGTACTATTTGTTCTAGGTGCAGAAATTCCCAATATTCCAGGTAATTCTTGCGCAGGACCGATGTAATCATCCATTTTTCTAGTGTACATATCAAAAACGGCCGTCAATCTTCTGTTCAAGAAGGAAGCATCAACCCCAAAGTTTCTAGTAGTAGTCGTAACCCATGTTAAGGTAGGATCTACCAGTCCCGGAGTGTTTACATAAGGTTGTCTCGTTGGCCCAAAAAACCAGTTACTGGAAGTAGGAGAAACCGTTCCTAAACTTGGGTAAAAAGGGTAATTACCCAAAAGATCCGGGTCTTGAGCCCCTAATGAACCATATGAAGCTCTGAATTTAAGCGTATTCACCACATTCTCAATATTTTCTGACCAGAAACTTTCCTTGTTTACGTTCCAACCCACAGAAACTCCTGGGTAGGCTTTCCAACGTACGTCTTTTAAGAAACGGGAACTACCATCATAACGACCGGTAACCTCTACTAAATACTTATCATCATAAGAGTAGTTAATTCTTCCAAAGTATCCTTGAATAGCCAACTTGTAGGCATTGTCAGAAACAGAAGGAGTAGCTCCGTATGAAGTAGAAATAGATGGAATTTTATCTGAATACAAATTGTTATTAGAACCACTTAAAGCAGAAAATGTAGTTAATTCCTGCACATAACCTCCTAAGAATTTAAACTGATGTTTGTTAAGATCTAAGTCATAGCTAGTAAAAGCATTGATGATATTTTTTTGATATTTCGAAAAATATCTGGCAAAACCATTAGGTGCAGTACCTCCCACTTCTCTTAAGGTACCGCTAGGCAATGCTGTATAAAGTGTTTTTACATGATTAGTCTGATTGTTAAATGCACCATCAAAAGTATAGTTTACCGTTCCTGTCCAGTTTTTAGTAAATTTAGATACAAACTCTCCTGTAAATATTGGTTTATCGTTTGTCACAATGTTTCTGCCACCATCTTTCAATAATAAGATATCACTTTCGTCTGATATACCTCCATCAGGATTGTATAAGGCTAAATTGGGATGTTTTCTACCTATTTGATGCATATAATTCCCTCCGGTTTTACCAGCATAGGTGTTTGGAGTGTCATATATATCTTGTGAGAAAGCGCCTCTGAAATTAAAAGTAAGCCATTCCGTAAGATTGCTGGAAAGGTTTGCACGAAGATTATAACGCTTGTAGTTATCATCACCATAGCGGTACATTCCTTCTTTTTTATTATAGCCTAAACCAACATAATAATTGGAATTATCAGTGGCTCCACTTACGCCAATATTGTGTTGCTGGCTCAATGAAATATCTTTAAAATATATTTTAAACCAATCATTATTAGCGTTTGCTCCTCCCCAAGCTTTATAGGAATCACCCGTAGTGTTTGCTACTGTTTCTGTAGTAAGGGTTCCATTTTGATAGGCAGTCATTCTATCAATTGCATCTTGATTGAAAAAAGGAGCCCCTCCACCATTTGCAAGGGATTGATTATAAATTTTTGCAAAATCTAATGAATTCAACATTTTAGGAAGACCTATTGGTGCATCAAAAGTAAAATTGTTGTTGTATGTTATAGAAACAGGCTGCCCTTTTTTACCTTGTTTTGTTTTAATCAAAATCACCCCATAAGGTGCACTTGAACCGTAAACAGCTGAGGCAGCAGCATCTTTTATAACAGATACACTCTCCACATCATTCGCATTGATAGAGTTGATGTCACCACCTTGAATTCCATCAATAACAACTAATGGTGATCCTGAAGTGCCTAATCCTGTAAAACCACGAATGTTGATAGACTGTGTAGCATTTGGAGCTCCACCATTACTGATAATGTTCAATCCACCAACAGCACCTTGTAAACCTTGAGACAATCTTGTGATTGGTCGGTCTTGCAATACCTTTGAATCAATTTGAGTCACTGATCCCGTCAAGTTCGTTTTTTTCTGTGAACCATAACCTACTACTACCACTTCGTTCATCTGCTGAGCTTCAGACTTCAAGACAATCTTTAAAATCTTATTATCTCTTATTTGTATTTCCTGGTTAAGAAACCCTAAATAAGAAAAAACCAAAACCTCTCCTTTATTTGCGTCAATCGTAAAATTACCATCTAAATCAGTAGAAACTCCTGTTTTAGTCCCTTTTTTATACACATTAACCCCTGGAAGAGAAACTCCTTGCTCATCAACTACCTGACCAGTAATTTTTTCTACCGCTACACCGGTTTTGTTTTCAATTTTAAATTCCTCAGCAGTGTTAATACTATTAGATACCGTTGTATTTTTAGCATAAACTGCACTGACCATAAAGGTCCCCAGAATAAGCTGTAGAAATGCGACTTTTTTTATCTTAAAAATCGCATTAGTGTTGTAATTTTTAATCATACTTTAATTTTTTTGTTAGTTTGTTACTAAATAAAATTTAGCAACTACTATTAGATAATTACTTTTTTTAAAGGGCTATTAGCATAAAACAGTTTCCCTTTTTCCGTGCGCTGCTTTTTAAAACGTTTTTCCTTTCTTCATAAATTCTGGTTATGTTAATGTTCAGTTAGTGTTGTAAATTGATTTGGTTTATATCAAAATCGAATACCAGTATCATTTTTTTAAAAAAATCATAGATTACAGCTGCTTAATTGCAAATAAAATGGACAATGTTTTTTGTAATAACATATGATAATCCTAAACTTATTCAATGATCATTGCTGTTATTCACAAAACACTAAATCGATTTAGCTGTCCGATTAAATGTTTTCAAATGATTTAGATTTAAACCTTCCAATTTATTTGGTTTAGTTATTTAATGTTTAATATTTTGTTAAAAAATCATTTTCAAAAATAGAACAGTTCATATAAAAAATAAACCAGTACCTACCAGTTTTTTTACGACTTATATAAAAAAAAATGAATTCCTTTTAATTACTCATAATTGAAGTAAACTGTAAAAGACAGAACAAAGCTGGATCAAAATTAAAAATCAGTATAAAAATAAAACGCTTGAAACAGATATAAAAATCATGTTACAAGCGTTTTTTTTTAGGTCTAAAAATCACTCTATTTAAAGTGGCTTTTTCAGTGTCCTTACTAATATAGAAGTACTTTTCAACTAAAAGCGCCTCTTTATAAATTCAATTCTTCTATTTATTTCCAACCGGGATTTTGAACCAGATTAGGATTCAAAACAATTTCGTTAGAAGGAATTGGATATAAATAATAATATTCCGGGAAATTTCCTGGAGGAGGTCCGTATATGGTAACATAACCTTCAGCTGCTCCATTTTGAATTGTTAATTTATTTCCATAATCAGCATTTTTAACCCATCGTCCTAATTGCTCAACATCGGTATAATTCATTTTTTTCCATCTTCTCAGGTCATTAAATCGGTAGCCTTCACCCATAAGCTCTATTGCTCTTTCTCTTCTAATTTCCCAAAGTGTAGGCGTAACTGATGGATCACGGCTTATATCTATAGGTTCAGATCCCACAACTAAATTAGCAACTCCTCCACGAGCCCTAAGCTTATTAATTGTTGCATTAGCAATTGCTTGATTGAACTCTCCCAGTTCATATTTTGCTTCTGCATAATTGACCATTACTTCTGCAATTCTAAAAATAGGAGCATCAGCAATATCTACGTTTTGAATGTTTAACAAATTATTATAATACTTAAATAACTGATATCCTGTATAACCTGCAATAAAACCTTGTCCATTATTAAAATCTCTAAAATGCGGAGTCTGTTTCAATACCAGTCCCTGCCAGTTTCTAGCTGGGTCTCCTTTGTGCTTCACATCAGAAAGGGATGCTAGAACATCTAGATATTCTCTATGCTTAGGATTTGCATCATAGGTCCAAGTTAGATTATTAGCATTAACTTTAAATGGAGGAATTATCGTGTATAACATTCTCTTGTCACGATTTCTAAACTCATCATAAGGATCTTTATCTCCAATAAACATTGGACTACTCCAACGGGTTTGTCCATCAGTAAGCAAATACATATCTGCCGCTTTTTTTGTCAAGTCCCAATTCCCGGATGAATTTCTATGGGCCGAAGTCAATGTATGAGTAAATTGACCGTCTGTATATTGCTTATACAATATAATCCCTGGAACTCCTGCCAATGACTCACTATTGAATTCTAAATCATAATTAGGATTCAAATTTGGGAAGCTTTGCATTAATTTTTCAGATGCATCAGTACATGCTCTCAAATATTTATCAGCATCTCCCAGTGAATGGTATTTGCGCCAAGTTCCTTCAAAAAGACCAAATCTTGAAATTAATGCACGTACGGCATGAATCCCTATAGAATTAGGACCATCACCTGCGGGTTTAATATTCGCTTCCGCAAAAAGCAGGTTGTCTAACATTTTTTGTGTAACCTCATTTCTAGGAGTACGAGGGGCATACAGCTCTGGAGAAGCATCATTAAGCGCATGTTCCAACCAAATTACATCACCATATTTACTCACCAAATTGTAGTATTCATAAGCTCTAAAAAAGTATCCTACACTTCTCCAGTGGTCTTTTTCTGCTTGGCTAATAACAGTAGATTTATCAATATTATCCAACATAATATTAACTCTTCTAATGTTAGCATACGGCCCAGAATAGAAGCCGCTCGAAGCAGGAATAGTTTGCAATTGTTTTATCCAATCTGACATGGAAATCTTTGAATTACTATTCAAAAACAAATCCGCATTAAATTCTTCATCAACCACACCGCGATTATAACCTGGAAAAGTGTTGTAAAATCCCCAAGCATACGCTTTTATATTGTTATAGCTCGTAAAAGTTGTTTCCGTTACAAGTTGGTCCTCTGGAATTTGAGACAAATAATCTGTTTCACAACTGCTTATCAGAAGTGAAGAAATAGCGATAAGGGTTAAATATATTTTTTTCATGTTTTTAATTTTTAGAATGACACATTAACTCCAAATGAATACTGCTTCAAGAAAGGATAGTTAGCTCCGCTTCCCAAATCTGTAAGTTCCGTATTAATTCCATCAGGCAAATGATCGTAAGTGAATAGATTCTCACCCGAAAAATATAATTTTACACTTTTGATTAATGATTTTTTAAGTATCTCCTTAGGAAGGCTGTATCCTAGCGTAATATTCTTTAAACGAACATAAGATCCATCTGCCAGATATTTAGTTTGAACCCTTCTACTGTATCCATAATTCCCTCCACCTCTTGCATAATTTCTAGGATAATAGGCATCTGTATTTTCCGGAGTCCAATAATCCAATTGATGTGCATACATGATAGAGAATTCTCCCGGATAAGGAAATACAACATCATTACTCAACCAAACGTCTCTTTTTCCAACCCCTTGAATAAATACGGACAAATCAAATCCCTTATAAGAAGCCCCGGTATTAAGACCATACTGATAACGTCTGGTATTGTTCCCAATTACCTTACGATCACCAAGACCGGTATTAGGAATCACTGCTCCTGTTACCTTATCATATTGTGTATATAAAGTATTGTTTCCGGAATTAATGATACCATCACCATTTAAATCTTTGTATTTAATATCTCCCGGATTAGGATTCACTCCTTGTACGGTCACAACTCCAGGTTTCAAGGTTCCGTTTTGAAGACTTGAATTTAATGTTCCTGTAACAAAATCATCATTTGTATAATAACCATCGGTTACATAGCCATAAATTTCTCCTATTTTTTGCCCAACATAATAGTCCCCTAATAATCCCGCTGCATTATTGTATCGGGTTATTTTGGCTTGACTGTCCGAAAGATTGAAGCCCACATAATAAGATACCGCATTGATTTTACTTCTCCACTTCATTTCTAATTCCCATCCATTTACCTCAAGATCAGCTGCGTTTTGCAATGGTGGAGTGGCTCCCAAAATAGTTGGCAAACTGGCTCCTGGACCAAGCATATTAAGCGTTTGTCTTTTAAACAAATCGAAAGATCCTGTTAGTCGATTGCTAAAAGCTCCCAGATCGATACCATAATTAAGCGTTCTTACTGTTTCCCATGTAAAATTATTACGTACTAATGCAGGAGTAGAAAGTGAAGTGTATTTAATTCCAGTAGAAGGATCTATCCATCCGGACTGCACACCTGAAAGTCCCTCAAAAAAACCATAATATTCAGGAGTCACACCATCCGATTTTCTAATATCCTGATTCCCTATCTCACCCAAAGAAGCCCTCAATTTAAATAAAGAAAGTGCTGTAACATTTTCCATAAAAGACTCATTCGTTACATTCCATGCCACTGATGCCGATGGAAAAAATCCCCAACGTTGGCTTTCAGGAAATCTGGAAGAACCATCACGACGACCATTTGCTTCTAAGAAATATCTTTCCTTGTAATTGTAGCCAAATCGTCCAAAAAAGCCCATCACCGACCAATTATTATAGGAATCATTCGCATATTCTGTCCCGGTTGCTAAATCAATAGACGGTAAAGTTGGATCAATTAAACTGATAACCCCTCCATCTAAAGAAGAACTTTTACTCATTTCATTATTGAAACCTGTCAAGATTTCAAAATTATGGTCAGCTACTTTTTGTTTAAACTTAGCATAGAAATTTGCAGCATTATAGCGCGTCTGTCCATTAGATAAATTAACACCGGTTTTTGTTGGGTCACCTAACAAAGGCGTATATCTCAAAGCGTCTATAAATGTAGCTTGATTATTAACTCCCTTATAATTTGAAGTAGCATAACCATAAGTATACTCGCCCACCAGAGAAACTGATTTTAACGGCTTGTATTCTATTTTAGAAAAAAAGCGTAAATTATCTCTTTGTGTTTGAGGAGCCACGCCAAATCTTTCCATATTCCCCGGAGTGTTATAAGGTATTAAAGAACCATCCGCTTGGGTTTGAAAACCTGTTGGCGCATAGGCTGGAAAAGTAATGTAATTGTAATAATTCCCTATAGGATTTTTTGTTAATGAACTAAGATAATTGGCGTTCATATCAAAAGTTAATTTTTCTGATATATAGGTTCTATAATCCGTGTTCAATGTAAATCTCTTGAAACTGTCATTTTCAGTAACAATGATACCGTCTTGTTTTGTATACCCTGCAGACATTCTAAAGTCAGATTTTTCGCTTCCTCCAGAAATACTCAAATTATGAATGGTGGTTGTTCCTAAATCACTATAAAAGTCTTTACCAGCCTCATCGTTTCCAGCAAGCGGATAGGTAACATTATTTATCACTGTACTGCCACTCGGATAGTCTTTTGGATTCAATTTATAAGCATCCAAAGCCCCTTTCCAAGTAGGAATATCTTGATTCGTCCAAAAACCCGTTGTTCCCCAAGTGTTAAGTGCATTTACGAAATCATAAACTGATGCTTTCTTAGGCAAATTTGTTGCATAATCAATACTGGAAGATGTCGAATAATCTACTTGAATCTCTTGGTTCTTTTTTCCTGTTTTAGTAGTAATCAAAATAACTCCAAAAGCTGCTCTCGCCCCATAAATAGAAGTCGCTGCGGCATCTTTTAATACCGTTACCGATTCAATATCTTTTGGATTAATATTATCCATACTCATTGGTACGTTGTTTACAAGAACCAATGGAGCTCCTCCATTAATAGACTGAAAACCGCGAATTTGCAAATCAAATCCTTGACCTGGCCTACCGCTTCCTGAAACAACCTGTAACCCTGGAAGCGCACCTTGAATAGCTGAAGCAGCACCTGTAATGGGTCTATCACCCAATACCTCGCTCATTTTTACCGAAGCTACAGAACCAGACACATTCGCTCTTTTTTGAGCACCGAAACCTACTATAACTACATCATTCAAAGCAGCAGCTTCAGATTTTAAAACTACTTTTAAATTTGTATTGTCTTTAATCTGTATTTCTTGATTAACGAATCCCAAGTAAGTAAAAATCAAGACATCTCCTTTATTGACTGTTATAGAAAAACCACCATCAATATCAGTAACTGTGCCCGCCTTACCTCCTTTTTTAAATACATTAACTCCTGGCATAGGAATTCCGGTTTCATCTACAACCTTACCAGTGACAGTCTGTTGGTAATCTATTGCTCCTGTAGCAGTTGTATTCTCCAAATTATTGCTCTTATTCAATACAATTTGATTATTACGCAACACTTGAAACTTAATATCCTGCGAGCTCAATACTTTATTAAGGACTTCCTCCAGAGTTTCATTTTTAAACTCTGCATTTATTTTAGCCTTAGAAGAAATCACTTGGGCTTGATAAGAAAAAGTGACATTAGCTTGACTCTCTATTAATTGAAGTAAATTTTTAATACTTCCATTTTTAACAGACAATGATACGCGTTCTGCTAAAGGGCCTTGCCCATAACTAGTATTAGAATAGCACATGTTGATTGTAATAGTCAACAATACCAGCTGAATAAACGAGAATTTCATAATCTTAAAAATCGTTTTGTTACTAAAATTTTTAGACATACTTTTGTTTTTTTGTTAGTTCATGACAAAATAAATTCCGCCCATTGCTTCTAAGCAATAGGAAATGTTTAAAAGGGAAAGATGTTGCCGCATCTTTCTCTTTTTTTAAAAAAACTTGTTTATAATGTATTTTTTCTTCTCATAGTTTTTTGGTTTGGTTAGTTAGTATTTATATAGTTTAGTTATTTACAGCCCTGAGATTCAATTACTATTTGTGAATCGACTTCTTTATATGTTCCCCCTATAATTTCACAAATTAAATCAAGCTGGTCATAAAGGGATTTATCTATTAATTTTGTCGTGATAGTACAACTTGCCAAAACTTCTTCATTATAAATAATTTTAATTCCATAACGATTTTCAATTGCATCAAAAACTTTATTTATAGGAGCTTCATTAAACTGTATCGGGCTTTCTTTTGCAATTACCACAGGAGACTCTACTAGTCTTTTACTTAAATTTTCATCTGAACGGCTATAAATAGCTTGTTGATTGGGTACAACTACTAATCCATTGGTCTCAGGATCCGATAAATTGATTCTTCGTTGATTAAAAACCGAAACTCTACCTGTACTCACTTTTACAAATAGTTTTTTATCATTATCAAACGCTCTAATTCTAAAACTGGTACCCAAAACTTTGGTTACAATTTCATTGGCATACACATAAAAAGGCTTATTGGGATCCTTCGCAATTTTAAAAAATGCATCACCGCTCAATATGACAGTCCTGCTGTTTTTATCAAAATGAACAGGATAACTCAACTTACTATTTTTCTCCAATGTAATAACACTACCATCCTCAAGCTGAACTTTCAACGGGCTGTCACTTGTATTGATCTTTTCTACAAGAGGTATTTGCGCATCAAAAGAAGTCAGCAAATCGTTATAAGAAACTTGTCCACGAGGATTTGACATCCATACCAAAGAACCAATACCAAATAAAACAATTATACAAGCTGCCCACTTAATAAATGGTTGCTGCCATGATCGCAATAGAACAGGCTCTTGAGAAACCTCTTCCACTTTAAGAGTCTGATTGATTCTACTCCATATTTTTTGCTGATCAAACTCAGCCAATTGTTCTAGCTGAATTTCATTTAATTCCAAAATAAACTGGCTGGCTTCATTCATTAAACTGGCTTTCAATGGATATTCAATTAAAAATTGTACCCATTTATCCTTGTCTTGCCCAAAGAGTGTCCAGCGAACAAACGAATCATCGTCTAAAAAATCCTGTATCTGATTGTAATTGTATTCCATCATGGTAAATGACTAATAAAGCCCTATAGTAATACAAGTACCACTTTGACAAAAAAGTAACCATTTTATTTCATCTTTTTTTAAACAAAAAAAAATCTCTTAAAAATAGAGGATTGGCTCGATCAAAATAGAGATAAAAAAAGAATTAAATTCTAGAACACAGATAACTTATAAACACAGAAAAACAAGCCTGCTGATTACAATCGAAAATTAAAAATGGCTTAAACCGTTTTACGAAGTGAGACTCTTAGAATTGCATAAGACTTAGATAACAAGTTTTTTACCACCTGCTTAGGGATTTCCATTATTTGAGAAGTTTGATCTAAACTTAATCCCTGATAAAAACGCAAATGAACAGCCTCAGTCTGGCGTTTACTTAGTTTTTCTAACGACTTTTTTACTAATTGAGTCTTTATTTGAACCGACTCTTTTTCTATTGATTCTTGCTCAATAGACAAGGTCGAAAGAAAATCTAAAAAATGATCTACATTTTCTGATCCCTCAAAAATATCTTTTTGGATATTACGGCTAAACTGATTTCGAATAGCTCTAAACAAGTAGAATTTAACATTATCAACTTCACTTAAAAACTCTTTCCTCCTCCAAAGATCCACAAACAAATCATGTATCGCATCCTCGACCAAGGACTGGTCTGAATTCAGTTGAAACCCATAAGTTACTAAAATTTTAAAATACTTTTTATACAAAAGTTCAAAAGCCTCGTAGTCTCCATTCTTAAACGATTTCCATAGAAGGGAATCCTGTGACACATCCGTTTGTTTAGTAATATTGCTCAATGGTTTGGTTTTTTTGGTTGTTATGGTTTATCATCCTTTTTTATCTTCAACACATTTGCACAAATCAAAAAGAGATAATCTCAAAAATATAACAGTTTACAAATAAAAAATAACAGTACCTACCAGTTTATTTTGTGATATGCATAAAAAAAAGCAACTTATCTCAATGAATACGCATACAGCTCTTATTTTTAAAAATAAAAAACATAATCCTTCTTAAGCATTTTAACCAAAGCTAATTTGGAATTTGATATAAAAAAAGAGTCGGAAGTATGTTTCCGACTCTTAATTCAATTTTAATGTACTCTTTTTATTTAGTAGCTGTCTTTACTTTTGAGTTGGCATACTCTTTAGACAAGTTCAACATTAATTCTATATTTCCATTTTGAAAAGGAATCAAATAGTAAAAATACTAATTGACTTTTTATCTTATTACTTTTTACTAAAGTTAGCCAGTCCGGTTTTTAACCAAGTGTGGTATTCCTCGACATCCGGAGTATAACCCACAGGATCAATTAGGTTTTCTCCTTCGTGATCCGTTAACACATAAAAAGGTTGTGCATTTGCCTTGTATTTTATCGTTTGAAATTCACTCCATTTTTGTCCAACGTATTTTAATTTTTTCCCAGGTCTTAGTTTAGACTCGATTTCTTCGCCAGCGGGAAGCGGTCTTTTATCATCGACATACAAGGAAATAAGCACTACGTCATTATTAAGGATAGCTAAAATTTGTTCCTTTGGCCAAACTTGTTGTTCCATTTTACGGCAGTTGACACAGGCATAGCCGGTGAAATCCAACATAACGGGCTTGTTTACTTTTTTGGCGTAAGCCATTCCCAAATCATAATCCGTAAAAGCTACAATATTATGCGGCGCCATCAAATGGGCTCCTTCGGGAATTGCTGTTGCTGTTGTAACAGTACCTGCTTGAGAAGATCCAACACCATAAGGCGATTCGCTATAATGTTGTGCCGGTGGAAAAGCACTGATCAAATTTAAAGGCGCTCCCCATAATCCGGGAATCATATAAATGGTAAAACTCAACGAAAGTAGCCCTAAACTGAGTCTCCCTACAGAAATATGAGTTAGAGGAGAATCGTGTGGCAATTGTATTTTTCCAAAAAGGTAAAAGGCCAAAACACCAAAGATGGCAATCCAAATCGCCAAGAACACTTCGCGCTCTAATAAATGCAATTGCAAAACCAAATCAGCATTGGACAAGAATTTAAAAGCCAAAGCCAATTCTAAGAAACCCAACACCACTTTTACGGTATTTAACCAGCCACCAGATTTTGGCAATGAATTTAACCAACCCGGAAATGCCGCAAATAAAGTAAATGGTATGGCTAAGGCCAAAGAAAACCCTAACATCCCCACTATAGGGCCTATTTGATTTCCGCCTGCGGCCGCCTGAACCAAAAGCGTTCCTACGATAGGGCCGGTGCAGGAAAATGAGACAATTGCCAAGGCCAAAGCCATGAAGAAAATCCCGATAAGTCCGCCTTTATCTGCTTTGCTGTCCACTTTATTGGCCCAAGAATTGGGAAGCATGATTTCAAAAGCGCCTAAAAAGGAAACTGCAAAAACCACTAAAAGCACAAAGAAAATAATGTTGAACCAAACATTAGTAGAAAGCGCATTTAAAGCATCGGCTCCAAAAATGGCACTGACCAAGGAACCTAAAAGTACGTAGATGATTACGATTGACAATCCGTAAATGATGGCGTTTTTAATTCCTACAGCCCTATTTTTACTTTGTTTGGTAAAGAAGCTCACCGTCATCGGGATCATTGGAAACACGCAAGGAGTCAATAAAGCAGCAAAACCGGAGAAGAAAGCGATGATAAATATGGCTAGCATACTCTTATCAGAGGACTTTTCTTTTTGAGCAACGGTGGTTTTTTCAACATCGACTGTTTTAATTTCCTCTTTTAGTATCGAATCTGCGGGGATTTCTTCTTTTACTGTGGAATCGATTGCGGTTTCTTTCCCTGCTACAGCAACCAAATCGGCTGTTTTTTCAATTTCTTTTGCCTTAACAGCTCCAGCCATTGCGGTTTCGGGGATTTGAAAATTCAAATCAACATAAGAGGGCGGCAAACAATTTGCATCATCGCAAACCATAAACTCCACTTCTCCCGAGATTTTAAAAGCTTTTTTCGAAAGTACATTGATACGCTGTTTAAAAACGGCTTTGTTTTCGAAAAACTTAATCTTCATGTTAAATATAGGATCATTAACCGTATGACCGCTTTCTTCGGATGGTTTTCCTATTAGCTCATAATTGGGATTTTTGCCGAAGCTAAAAGCCGTGGGAACGGGGCCGTTTTCAGGAACACTTTGGGAATACAAATGCCATCCTTCGCCAATGGTGGCTTGGATAACTAAATCATATTTAGTGTCAGAAACGGCAACTACCGAAGCAGACCATTTTACCGGATTGTGTATTTGGGAGAAAACATTAGCACTTATAATAAAGGCTAAGAGTAGTATTATTTTCTTCATTGGATTATGATTTATATGGTGCATAAATTAAATAGGGCCACTGTGTCAATGACCCTATAAATCCTCTCGTTGTTTGTGTACTAATTCAAAATACTTATAAAAAAACTAAGTAATAACGAAAGATGCTTTTACCATTATTTTGCGGGTTTAAATACGATTTCGAAACTTTGAGAATTATTCATCATCAACTGAACAAACTTTTGAATATCCTGCGGTTTAATGGCATTAATGAGATCCACATTGTTTTTTGCCTCATCCCTGTTATAGCCTTCAATGAAGTAGTCATAAAGCAAATTCATCTGATAACCGGTATACTCTTTTTGTTCTTTTACATCCTTCAAATAACTGATTAATGCCTTATCTAAATCCTCTTTATCAATCGTGCCGTTTTTAATTTTGTCTATTTCTTGATGAACAATCGAGACTAATTTATCCACCTTATCAGGATTACAATCAAAATAAACATAGAAACTGGCTGACTCCTTGGGTCTTTTGGACAAAGAACTGTACACGCTGGCTCCATAGGTACCGCCTTCCTGTTCTCTTAATGTTTCCATTAATCTCAATTCAAGGATATCCTGGAAAGCTTTTAACAGGTAGGTATTTTTCAGACTGTATTTAAACTTGTTTTTAAAGGCAATACGTACGGTCGCTTTTGGATCTTCCATTGGTAAAAAAACATCTTTTTTATTTGTGTCATTCAACCAAGTAACCGAATTATCCTGCCATTTTTCTTTTTTCTTAGTGGTAGGCAAACTAGCTAAATATTTTTCCAATAAAGGCTTTAAAACCTCTTTTGAAACATCTCCTGTAATAAAAAACACAAAATCAGCAGCATTGTTAAAACGATCCTGATAAATCGATTTTATCTTTTCGAATGAAATATCTTTTAAATATTTCTCGTCAAACAATCGCTTTTTAGGATTATCAAATCCATATAAAATAGTGCTAACGCTATCTTCCATTTTATAAGCAATATCGCCCTTTCTTCTGATTAGACTGTTTTCTAAATTATTCTGTAAAACTTTGAAACTATCTTCATCAAATCGTGGTTTTACAAATTGCAAATGAAGCATTTGCAACATGGTTTCAACATCTTTTGTTGTTGACATACCCGAGATCGTTTCTTCTAACTCAGAAATACTTATTCTTGATTTTGCGCTTTTTCCTGCTAAAACCTTGGCTAAATCAGTTGAATTATAATCTCCCAAACCGGACATACCAACTAAATTACTCACCATAGCAGCCGATGGAAGATCAGCATCTTTCAACAAAGAATTCCCTCCAAAACTAGCAGCTTCAAATAGCACATTGTTTTTCTCTATATCGGTAAACTTATAATTTACTACCATTCCGTTACTTAAAACAAAGGTTGTAGCGTTGATTTCCTTATTATTTTTCTCAGAAACAATCTTACCTTCTTTTATTTCTATGCCCGAAGTCAATGTTTCCCCAACAAATGCATCAGTATAAGCGGTTAAAGCGGTGTCTTTCTCCACGTTATTTATTATCGTCAAAGCCTCTTCACGAGAAAGATTGTTATCCCCTTCCACTCCCGTAACATCTAAAACCCGATTTTCGGCCGTATATAATTTTTTTAGAAAATCATGCAAATCTTTGGGAGCCAACTGAGCAAAAATATTTTTGACCAGCTCATATTCTTTAGCAAGATCAGTCATTGTTTCATTTTCTAAATAATTTTTCTGAATGCTATTAATTATTTCAAAATGGGGCGTTTGATCAATCTTACTGATCTTAGTTTGATAATAATTCGAATAAACGGCTATTGTTCGATCAATTTCTGCTTGGGTAAAACCAAATTTCACGGCTCTGTTCAACTCTTCTAAAGCCGTTTTAAAAGCTTGCTGTTGCCTATTCGGTTTTGGATAAATCATTAAACCAAACGAATTTTTAGCTCTTGCCAAACTCTGATAACTACAACTGGCCGAAACAAATGATGCATCCGGTTTTTGTGCGATTTCTTTAAGTCTGGAACTCAACATAGAAGAAACCATTTTATTGAATAAGGCTTCTTTTAAATCGGCCACCGTTTCATCTTTCAATGATTTTGGCTGATTAATCGTAAAAGAAATATTAGACGTTGTTATTTCTTTATCCATCCCCAGATTATAAAGCATTGCTGCATTATCAGGTATGTTTACCACAACTCTCTCGATTGGGTTCTGTATAGCAGGTATTTTAGCAAACAATTTCTCGATTTTTTGCTCGATTTCTTCAACATCAATATCGCCTACGACTGCTATTGCCTGTAAGTCTGTTCTGTACCAATCGTGATAAAAATCTCTTAATGCCTTGTATTTAAAATTATCAATAACACTCATCAAACCAATAGGCATGCGCTCCGCATATTTGGTATTATTAAACATCGTTGGCAATGAATTCTTAAAAAGTCTCATGTCGCCATTTTGCCTGGACCTCCACTCTTCTTTGATCACGCCACGTTCAGCATCAATCTCAGCATCTGTAAGCAATAATCCATCTGCCCAATCATGTAAAATCAACAAAGAAGTATCGATCAATCCATCTACATTTGTAGGGATATTATCCATATTGTAAACCGTTTCATCAAATGCAGTGTAAGCATTGATATCTTTGGCAAAAACAGCACCGTGTTTTTGAAGTGTATTCAAAACGCCTTTTCCAGGAAAATTTTTAGTTCCGTTGAAAGCCATGTGTTCCAGGAAATGGGCAAGTCCTTGTTGGTCGTCATTCTCCAGAATCGAACCCACGTTTTGAATGATATAATAACTGGCTACATTTTTAATTACATCTGTTTTATAGATATAATAAGTCAGCCCGTTTTTGAGAACCCCTTTTTTGATCTTTTGATTTACCGGAAGCGGATCATTTAATTTCAATTCTTGTGCGCTGACCGTGTACGCAACCAAAAAAAGAGAAAATACAGTTAATAGATTTTTCATGTTTATTTATGGTAATTTTAGGTGTTTTAGTAAATTCTGATTCGCAAAACTCAAAGCTGATTCGATTAAAGAAGCAAAATTTGTTATATAGTATTGCTTTTCTGATTACTTCTAAATGGTCGTTTATATGTTATTTTTTTAATCCAAAACATTAAATAGAATCCCTGCCCTGTCTTAAAATGAATTTTAAAAAGGGAAGATAATTTGAAACAACTAATGGCTATAAATACAGTTGTTTTTTACAAAAAACTATAATTCATAAGCACTGTCGTTGCATAAATGGAACAAAAATGTTGGCTTTTTCGATTCAATTTAAACCAGAGAAACTAAATTCTCTGGTTGTGAAATCAAAATCTTATAAAAGAGGATTCCTCTTATTGGAATAATTATATATCCAATGATTTTAACAATTCTGTCAACTCAGGTTCAGAAGGTCTTGGCGTATCCGCATTGATGATCTTACCTTCCTTGTCTAATAAAATAAAACGAGGAATCCCTTGAATATAGTAAGAAGCGATAAATTTAGAATCGATTTCTTTGTCGGCCAAAAGTTGAATTCCAGATAATCCTTGGGCTTTGATCATGTCGCGCCATTTTTGTTCGTCTTTTAATCGATCAACAGATATACTTACAAATTTTATGTTTTTACCGTGAAATTCTTTCTCCACTTTCCCGATAAATGGCATTTCATATTTACATGGTCCGCACCATGTTGCCCATACATCAATAAAAACATAACTCCCTCTTAAATCTTTGAGCGATGTTTTACCTCCTTTATAATTGATATAGTTATTGAACTCAGGAGAAGGCATGCCGGCGCCTAATTCATTTTTGTTTCTTTGTGCTTCAGTATATTGCTGTACAATACCTTGTTTAAATTCTTCTATCTTTTTTAACTGAGAACTTACAAAAAAAGGATCTAAGCCTGATTGCTTCAGTTCCAACTCTGATTTAAAATCAGTGGTGAATTTATTAATCTTAGCTTCAAAAGCTTCCTTTTCTAAATTTAGAAAAACAGTGTAATCAGCTCCATACAATTCCCCTTCCAACTTAGATTTTAATCTTAAAAAAACATTTTCTTTTTCTCCTTTTCCTTTAATGCTGAGACTTTTGGAAACATTTTTAGCATCAAAATTAATCTCTAAACTCATATCATTAGTAAGATACAAACTAAAGAATTTATCATAAAAAGTATTAAAAAAAACCGGTTTATCTAATTTAATGCTATCTCTGTAGGTTCCGTCAGCGGCTACTTTAATGTTAACGGCTTTGGAGCTCACAGGATCAAAAAGTCTTATCCCAAGTCCTTCTATTGGGTTTTCAATTTTCCCGTATAAAACCACATAATCCTTTTGTGCCAAACCTTTTTGGCTAGAAAGCAAAACAAACAGTAACGCCAGTAGTGATAGATTTTTCATTTTTTATTTTTTTATAATGTTTGAAAAAATGAGAATGCACAATCGAAAGGAATAAATGATAATCCTTGACTCTTTACTGCATTCTCATTTAAAAGTTAGTTTTTAATAGCCTTTATTTTGAATTACTGTTTTATTCCCTATGATAACCTGCAATGGAATTGGCAAAACAAATTGGTTTGGAGATAGTAAAGAAGCTTTAACAGCTGCTGCCCTAAGATTTCCAAGATGGTCATAACGTACAATATCAAACCAGCTTTCTCCGTTTTCAAAGAAAAGTTCCAGTAATTTTTCTTTACGAATGTCTTCTAACAAAGTGGCCTTATCAGAAAGACTTTTTAGGTTTACACCCGCACGCTCTCTAATTGCGTTTAGACTTTCTAATGCAATCGTAAGATCTCCTCCTGTTTTACGCACTTCAGCCTCTGCTTTGATCAGATAGATTTCTCCAAGACGCAAATGATACAAGGTATTTCCTTGGGAAGCTATTTGATCTAGAAATGGATATTTTCCATTTCCATTGGTTTTTTTGGTTGCATCGGCATAAGCATGCAAGAAACGTGGGTCATAACCTGAGCCAGCACCTGATAGAGTACCATCAGTCGAGGTTCCCACTTGAGCATCTGCTAAAGTCTTTAATGCTTGACTATAGGTTGTTCTGCTCACCTGATTCATAGCCGTCTTACCTTCATTATCAGGACCTGTTTTTGGAGCAAAAATAACTTCTGAGGAATTGAAACTATTTTTAAAAATATCAGAATACTGTGATTCTAAAACGTAACCTTCATCATTATTGATCACTTCGTCAGCTAGAGCAGCTGCTTCGGTAAATTTCCCGGTGTATAAATACACTTTAGACAACAAAGCTTTGGCAGCCAGACTTCCTGAATAAAAATGATCAATATAGACAGGACCATTAGCCGATGCGTATACTAAATCATCCTCAATTTGTTGGTACACCTCTGAAACTGAATTTCTTGGCTTTGCTTCAAGCTTAGTTGCAAATGCCGTTCTTACCACTATTCCATAAGTAGAATTTAGATCATAAAATTCTCCAAAATAACGCAACAAATTAAAATGCGCAAAGGCTCTTTGAAACTTTGCCTCAGAAATCATCTCTGCCTTTTTAACATCCGAAATACCTACAGCCTTCGCTGCCTCCAATTCCTGAATTAAAAAATTGCAACCATTAATAATTTTATAGTGACCGCTATACAAGTTAGTCAGGAAAATATTATCAACCGGAACTTCATTTGTATTAAAACCTTTGCTGCCGCTCATAAAGCCTGTAATCAAACCTTCATTACCATAGGCCGCTAAGTGCAGTGGAAAGAAGCTCACATCAAACTCTTTACCTAAATCATAAACGCCATTAAGTACCAGTTGAGCCGAAGCTTCATCTCTTACTGTATTCTCTGTCGTTAATTTATTATAAGGCTTTATATCGTCAATATCACAGCTAACAACCGTTGCTGCCATCGCAAAAAGTAAGACCGTATGGATCTTTTTTATATATAATTTCATTTGTTTTAAATTTAAAATTGAACTTGAATTCCTAAAGAGAATGATTTAGCTAACGGATACGGATCTTCGTTACTGATTTGATCAGTAATCGTTCCTCTTTCAGAGAAAGTTTCAGGATCCATTCCAGGCCATTTTGTCCAAGTCAATAAATTTGTCGCTGTTAATGTAAATGTCGCTCTGTCTAATCCTATTTTATCCAATACTTTTGTATCCAAATTATAACTCAATTGAACGTTCTTTAAACGCAAATAAGAAGTGTCATAAATGTATCTGTCCGAAATTCTTCCATTAGAAGAAGGATCTGTATAGACCGCTTTTGCATAACGGGCATTTGGATTTTCAGGTGTCCAGGTATTTAGCGCATATTCGCTGTATTTATTTTCTCCTAATGGATTAAATGTACTCATAGGAATGGCATTCCAAATTGATTTAGTCCCTACCGAGTATTGAAACAAAGCGCTAAGACTAAAATTTTTGTAAGCAAATGTATTTGAAATCCCACCGAAAAAGTCCGGCTGAATACTTCCTATTACGGTTCTGTCATCAGCAGTGACTTGACCATCCCCATTAACATCTTCCATCATAAAATCACCCACAGTAGTTGACATTTTATCATAAACCCCTGAAGGCGAAGCTGCATTTAGAGCATCTACTTCGTCTTGAGATTGAAAAATTTTAGCCACTTTATAGCCCATAATAGTACCTACAGGCTGTCCTTCGATATAATAATCCAATTGATACGGATTGATATTAGCTCCTTTTAATTTTACCAATTTGTTTCTGTTTAAAGACCAGTTGACATTGGTTGACCAAACAAAATCTTCTCCTCTGATGATATCACCACCCAAACTGATTTCAATTCCTTTATTAGAAACATCCATGAAATTTGAGTAATAAGTGCTAGGCCCTAATTCATAAGGGATAGGTCTTCCTACTAAAGCTCCCGTTGTTTTTCTATCATATACATCAATCCCTCCTTTTAGACGGTTGTTGAAAAAACCAAAATCTAAACCTAAGTTCACCTCATTAGTAGTTTCCCATCCGATATTTGGATTTGGAAAATTATTATCTAAAACAATTCCAGAATTACCATTGTAAACATTAGATGAGCTTGTTTGTAAAAACTGTAAGAAAGCAAAATCGGAAACATTTGTAGAACCAACTCTTCCCACACTCGCTCTAAGCTTTAAAATATTGATCTTTTCACTATCAGCTAAAAACTTTTCATTCGAAATATTCCAGCTTGCAGACAAAGAAGGGAAATAAGCTCTCTTATTATCTGGACCAAACTTTGAAGATGTATCCGTTCTAAAATTCAAAGTCGCATTATACAGATTTTTGTATCCGTAGTTCAAACGAGAAAATAAAGAATACAATGCTGTTTCTGATCTGTTACTGGAATAACCAATCACAGTTCGCGCAGAAGTAGCGTTAATTAAAATTTCGTCATCAGGAAAACCAGAGTAAAAATGGTTGGAGCTATTAAAAGCTGTTTTATCCCAAGCAGCACCTGCCAGTAAGCCAATTTTATGGTTTGAGATTGCAAAATCATAATTAGCCGTCAAATTTGTTGTGATGTTAGAAACCAAACCATCGGCTTCATTCAAATAAGAATCATTTGGAAAAAACACAAAATCAGTTTCTACAATTTTTGGAATAAATGATCTGTTTTTATTGTAAAAAACAGAAGCATTAACATCCGTTTTTATTTTTAAATCTTTTAATGGCTCTACCTCAACATAAGCACTCCCAATAAAATTATAGGCTTTGTTGTTGGTTTTATTGCTCAAACGCATCAATGGATTTGGTTCCAAAGTCATAAACCCATATTGATAATCCGGCTGTCCCAATAATTTACCGTTTTCATCTCTCACAGGCAAATCCGGACGGGCTCTCGCAATAGAAGTATTTATCGTATACTGATTTAACACATCATTTTCTCCTGAATTAGCTTCAGTATGACCAATATTTACAGAACTTCCCATTTTGATATAATCAGTCAAATCTGTGTCTAAGGAAATACCTAAATTGTATTGCTTCATTTTATCATTAACCGTCAAACCTTCTTGGTCTATAAATGAAGAACTGAAATTATAATTGGTTTTATCACTACCTCCGCTCAAGCTTAAATTAGCTTGTTTTGTGACTGCCATACTTCTATAAACTTCCTTATTCCAATCCGTATTAGCAGTTCCAAAATAGTCCTCTCTCATACCGTCATAATTTACCATGAAAGTATCCCAATCTAAGTCTACCTTAGCAATATTGGCTAAATCAAAAGAAAGAAAAGGATCTAACTGACCATTGTTCATCGCATCAACACTATTAGACATCAACAGATTATAGTAATTTTTATATTGAGTCGAATTTAACACTCCTAATTTGTTTATAGGTTGAGCTAAAGTGGTTGCATAGGAAAAATTCACTCTTGGCGATTGACCTTTTTTACCTCTCTTTGTCTTTATAATAATCACCCCGTTAGCTCCACGAGAACCGTAAATAGCAGTAGCTCCAGCATCTTTCAATACGTCAAAACTCTCTATATCATTGGGATTCAAAGTTGATAACGGATTAGCCCCTTGTAAGGCATCAAGATTAAACGGCACCCCATCAATCACAAATAAAGGTTGATTCAATCCTCCTCCTGCTGACGACAACGGAGAAGTTATTCCTCTAATATTGATACGAACCGGAGCTCCGGGACGGCCTGTGTTTTGCGACACCTGTACTCCTTTTACCAATCCTCCAAGCGCTCTGTCAAAACCGATACTTCCCGTTGCGGCTTGCACAATATCTTTGGCATCTATAGAAGAAACTGCTCCTGAAAACTCAGTACGTTTTTGTTTACCATAACCTACAAGTACCACTTCCTGAAGCTCATTAAATTCTTCTTCAAGCACTACTTTCAACAAAGAGGAACCTCCCAAAGGAACACGTTTTGATTGATACCCTAAATGCGAAAACACCAAAAAACTCCCTGAAGCATTGGCACTTAATTTGAAGCGACCATCAAAATCTGTTGATGTAGCCGTCCTAGTCCCTTCGATTAAAACAGTAACTCCAACCAATGGAATTCCTACCGCATCAGTAACCACTCCTTCTATTTGTTTTTGGTCCATAACCGAAGAAATACTCTCTCCTTTTTGCTTCTCTACTTTTTTAAGCACGATTTGATTTCCCAAAATTTGATAGGAAATATTGGTATTATTAAATAGCTTACCTAATACCTCTACTACTTGTTTTTTCTGAACGTTCAAATCAATTTTTTGATTAACATTCAATTCATTGCGATTGTAAAAAAAATGAAAATCAGTTTGGTCTTCAATAATTTTAAAAACATTTGTCAAAGCCAGCCCATTTACATCCATGGTAACTTTGTTATTCTGGCCGTAACTGCTCGTGGCATAGACCTGCAAAAGACTGGTAAATAAAAATAAAAGCGTGAATTTCATCTTTAGGTTAGAGCTATTCAAAATGCGCCTAAACGCACCTGTAATTGGTTGTTTTTTCATAAGTTTACATCGGTTTAATTTTGTTAGTTTAAGATTAAATCATTTTTCAAAATGATTAGGAAGGTGTTGGCGCACCTTCCTTTTTTTTTTTGGTTTAATTAATTTTGCTGCATTTTTTTGGGTTTAGTTATGGTTATTACTCTATTATTAATGGTAAAATCAAAGGCTTTATAAGTTTGAAAGGTCTTCAAAACCTGATAAATGTTTTCCTCTTTAAAAGTCGCTGTAATGACGATGTCATTCAAATCGTCATAATTATTCACAATATCAACATTGTATTTTCGCTCTAACTTATTTGCTATTACTCCGAACGAATCATCAATAAACATCAGCTCTCCAGAAACCCAAGCCACATATTTATCAATATCTACAGCCTCCGTCTTTAATTGTTTATTTTCAAAATAAGCCCGATTCCCTGGTTTTAAAAGAACGTGCTCATTCTCTATAAGCTTGCTATATGCAGCCACACTTCCTTCTACTAAAACAGCGTATGTTTTTTCGTCTTTGTGATAGGAGGTCACATTAAACCTAGTCCCCAAAACTTTAACATCCATATCATTAGAACGCACAACGAAAGGATGTTTAGAATCCTTAGTAACATCAAAATAGGCTTCCCCATCTAAAAAGACCTGACGACTCTCTCCTTTAATGAATCGAACGGGATATTTTAAAGAGGTTCCTGAATTGAGATGAACACTGGTACCATCAGATAATTGGAGTTCAAAGCGTTTCCCATAAGGGACATTTATGGTGTTATATACCAAACTGTCTTTTACCACAGTATTCGAATAGACCAATTGATTCCCTTTTTGAGAACCAACAACATTGCCGTTAGCATCAATAATCTGACTCGATCCATCGTCTTTGATGATTTGAATAGCTCCATTCTCGAGTTGCAGCGTTATTGCTTCGGCAGGTACTTTGAAAGCGGATTTATCCAGAAAATCTTTCTGAAAATAAAAATAACCCATCGTCAAAAAGAAAATGACCACAGCCGCATACTTCATTACAGCAGATGCTTGTTTTATAATTCGGCGTCTATATTTTGGTTTTTCTCGAACATTCGCAGATTCCAAGGGTCTCTCCAGTTGAGACAGAATATTTTGCCAGGCTTTATCTTTATCTGCTGTTTCGGCAAAAGCTATTCTTCTGGATTTTTTATAAAAAAGTAAATATTCCGAAAAAAGTGCTTCATTTTCCGAGCTTTCATCTATCCATTGTTTTAGTACAACAAATTCAACCTCACCTATTTCTTTAGACGTATAGGTGGAAATGATAGCTAAAATATTTGGTGGAATCGTATTCATTTATTGATCTCTTATAGTATACAGATAATGAAAGATCAATAATGGGTGAAAAGAAATTAAACTTTTTTTAAACTAAAAGTAACATTATGATGGTATCAAGCGAATTACGCAATTGCTTTAATGCCCTTGAGTAATGTGTTTTGACCGTATTTACTGATACTCCCAGCTCTAATGCGACTTCCTTATATTTTAAGTTTTCTAATACTATGGCTTTAAAAACTTCTTTACTTTTTAAAGGTAAAGCTTCGATTTCTTGATATAACTTCTTTTTTTCTAATTCAAGAAAATCCATATCAAGGTTATCCTCATCCATTAATACATTTATTTGATCTTCTATTTCTTCAAAAATGTATTTGTTTTGCTTTCTGTCCGCCAGCAAAGTATTATTTTTAACTGACTTAAAAAGATACGGACTGATCGCACCATCTAATTTCATGTATAATTTTTCATCCCAAAATTTTATAAATAAATCTTGAACAATATCTTCGGCTAATTCGAAAGAATCACAATACTTTAAAGAATAAATACACAATGGCATATAATATAAGTCAAATAACTCCTTATAAGCAGATGAATCTCCCAACCTGAGCTTTTCAAGGATTATTATATCTTTTGACTTCATAAAGGAAGAGTGCTAATAGATCAGAAAGTAGTTTAAAAATTGGATGGCAATAGTGTACTATAAAATTTCATTCGCTAAAACAAACAAATAGAAACGAAAATGAAACGCTATTAAATATGGGCCGAATATAGTATATTTTGTTATACTATCAAATTGCAAAATCTTAAAAACTACGACTTCTACGACTAATCATTCTTCTTTTTCAATAAAAAAATAAGTATAAAAACTTACAGATATAAAAAATAATCCGCTGAAAAACAACTAATTAAATTATATCACTAAAAACATAAAATTACTACTTCAATTCATCTTTTTTAATTCTATTCTTAGCGTTCTCCTCACATTTCAGCTTTTCTAAATACCAAATGCACAATCAAAATCAGAGAAGACAACACGATCCCAAGTACCGATACTCCCATCCATCCATAAAGTTCCCAAGCAGCAGCTCCCACCGCAGTTCCAAAAGCGCCACCAATAAAAAAGCCAACCATATAAATGGTATTGACCCGGTTTCTTGCTTCGGGATTTTTAGAAAAAATAATCTTTTGGTTCGTAATATGTAAGGACTGCAATCCCAAATCAACTAATAAAACCCCAAAAACCAATCCTACAATAGAATGCCCGGAAATAAAAAAAATACCCCAAGAAACGATTAACAGCATTGTTGCGGCTAAAATAACAGAACTATTACTAACAGAACTACTTATCTTTCCCACAAAAGCAGCTGCCAAAGCTCCCACAATTCCCAGAATTCCAAAACCTCCACTAACGGCACTTCCATAACCAAAGGAATCTTGCATCAAAAAAACCAAAGTAGTCCAGAAAGCACTTAATCCTGCGAAAGCTAAAGCTCCTCTTAAAGTAGCCAAACGCAAAGAAGAATCCGATTTAAAATAATACAAAAGAGATTTCATTAAACTGGCATAGCTCCCGCTGAATTGCGGATTAATCTTGGGCAATTTATATTTAAGGATTACGTATAAAACAACCATCATTACTGCAGCAGCATAAAACATGAAGCGCCATCCAAATTGCTCACCCACAAAACCGCTGATTACCCGACCTCCTAAAATACCAATCAATAAGCCACTCATAACAATCCCTATCGCTCGCCCCCGATTTGAATCATCTGAAAGTTGAGCTGCCATAGGAACAAACAACTGCGGTATTGCCGAGGTAAAGCCAACAAAAAAACTACTAATAATAAGAATCAAAAGTGAATTTGCAAAACCCGCCGCCACTAAAGCGATAACCATAATTAAAAAGTCAATTCGCAATATTTTTTTATTGGAAACCTTGTCACCTAAAGGAATAATAAACAACAAGCCCAAAGCATAACCCAGCTGTGTGAACAGCGCAACATGGCTCACCTCAGACTCAGAAACCCCAAAACTCACCGCAATTTGATGCAACAAGGGTTGATTGTAATATAAATTAGCGACAACAAGACCTGCTGATATACTCAATAAATACAATACTTGATTAGTAAGCTTAACTTGCTTCATTTTTTTATTGTTTGGAAATGGAATGTAAAAGAAGATTCTTAATAGTGATTACCGTTTCAATTAAACGCAATACACGACTCACCGAAAGCAACTTTCAATTTTTTATCAAAATTAAAAATTAACCTATTGGTGAGCATTGCTCTAAGGCAACGTTTTTATTATAATTTGGATTTTATTCTGCTTAAAGTAGAAGGCGAAATCCCCAAATAGGAAGCTGCCATTTTATTAGATACTCTTAGCAGAAAATGAGGTTGGTGTTTTATGATCCATCTTACTTTTTCAAGCGCATCAAAGCCTTGAAAACCATAAATTCGTTTTTGTGCAGTGATAAAACCCAATTCTAAAATTCTCTTATAAATTTCACCAAATTGAGGCAGTTTTTCAACAAGACTGTAAAAATCTGCTCTGGAAATAACCAATAATTCTGATTTCTCTATAGTCTGTAAATACTCACATGCCGGTTTTTGATCGATAAAACTGGGCAAAGCCGTACAAAGCATGCCTTCAAAAGCAAAATATCGGGAGCTTTCAACTCCTTCTGTGTTGATGGTAAAAAGTCTGATACAGCCTTTGTTTATAAAATAATAACTGTCACATATATCATTAAAATCTACCACAATTTCATTTCTGCTGGTCAGCTTGGGCTTAAAACAGGAACAGATGAACTGTAAATCCTCTTCGTTAATTTCTGTTTGACTTTTAATATAGCTTTTTAAGAGTGAATACATATTCTGATTTTAAATGTTTTCAAAATTACAATTAAATAGCCTTAAAGCCTTTTATTTTCTCTAAATTCAAAAAACAAAAAAGCATCTCTACAATTGCAGAAATGCTTTTCAGTACTAATTCTATTTTTAAAATCTATTGTATTAATTGCTGTAGCGGCTTCAATTGCTCCATGTCTATATTCGACTTTTGAATCAGCTGCAGCATAGTCATAATAGTAGCAGGATTCATATCTTTTCCCAAAACTCGAATTACGGCAAAACCATTTTCTTTTCTATTGGCATACAAAACAAACTCATCAATATGCGCATCAGAGCCCACATAACTTACTGAAGCGCCTTCTTTTCCGGAGCTAAATTTCATCAATTGTTGGTACTTGACATCTTTTAAAATCGCATCTACTTTGGCGCGTTCTATTTCAAACTGCGCTTTATTAGAATCATTCAATTTAAAAGCCAAAACATTCATTTTGTCAAAAGACTCCAAAGCAGCACTCTGATCTGCAGACAACTTTGCTTTATCCACATTAAGAATAGTTGGCGAGATGTCTAAGGCTATAAAATCCTTGTTGTCTGAGTTTTCTACAAAATACTTCTGCAATGTTTGCTCAGAATTACAACTTACCAAGAGCAAGCTTAAAAACAGAATAATACTATTGATTGCTTTCATACTTACTTATTTTTAGCGGCTTTTTTTAGCTCATTGCCACCAGGAATCCTCATCTTATCAGTAAGTACTGAAATTTCATTCAAATCAAAATTACCCGTCAAAGACATTAAAACAGTTTCATTGGCTTTACCACTGCCTTCAATGAACATCAAAAGTTCTTTAATCTGGCTATCACCGGCGCCGGACTTCACCATAATTTTAATATTCTTACCGCTGTCATTGATACGCATTAACTCTTCTAGCCCAGCCGTTTTTATGTATTTATCGGCGGTAGATTTCATCTCATTTGTTACCCTTGTACTGCTGGTGGTAAACACTTTCAAATTGTCCAGTTTCTTGATCAAATTAAAATATTGTTGCGCTTCCTTATCCGAAACATCAACTTTCACCTTACTCATCAGGTCAAACATTTTTCTGTTGACAATAATCGAGGTGACATCATCCTGACCATCGAATTTATCAAAACTACTTTGTGCAAAAATAGGCGCAGCCATTAATATTATAATAAAGGAGATTAGAACCTTTTTGCCCAAACTTAAATTACGCTTTTTTTGAATTGTTGATTTCATTTTACTTTTTTTATTATTGTTTAAAAACTAACTCTTTTGAATTCTGATATTCTTGTACATACTGTACACTTTCTATGCCGGTATTTACATGATTTGACAATAAAGCCAAGGCTTTCTGTGTTTGTCTAAAAGCAACTTGAGGATCGTCATAAGTCCCTAACTCCTGCTTAGCCGCTGTCACATCATGGTATACATAGGTTCCTATACCCAGCAAAACAACCGCCGAAGCCGCAATCGACAACCAACCCCAATATTTTTTTCTAGATTGAGATGGAAATTCTGCTGCAAACTTTTGCTCTTTTGCTTGGGAAAAATAAGCAAATAAAGGCTGATATTCTAGTAGATGCTGCGCAACATCTGCTGAAGAAAAGTAACTTTTAAGCTCTTTTTCTTCGGCAATACTACTTTCTCCCTGAAAATATTTTTCTACTAATATTTCTATTCTACTGGATTCCATAACTATGTGTTTTTGACATCAATTCTCTTATCGTTTTTCTCCCTCTCGAAAGCGCCACCCGAATGGCGGTTTCATTCATATTCAAAATCTTTGCCATTTCTTCAAATTCATATTGTTCAATGTCGCGCATTTGAATAATTATACGCTGCTGGACCGGCAATTGATCAATAATTTTCCCAACCCAATTCAAGCTGTCACGATCTTCAATTTTTTGTTGCAATCCGGCTTCTCTATCTGTAAAATTAGTATGGACAATTTTTAAATTTCCGGCTCTTTTTGATTTCAGCTGATCCAAACAATAATTTTTAGTCATTGTCATTGCAAAAGCCTCCAAATTATTATAATCACTTAAACCTCCGTTTTTATTCCACAATTTCACTAGAACTTCCTGAGTAGCATCCTCTGCCTCCTCGGTACTCACCAACAAACGCTTGGCTAACCGAAAAACTTTGTCCTTAAAAGGATGAATTAACTGGACAAACTCATTTTGGTTCATTGCATTGGTTTTAATCAGTCGGTTATACAATCAAGACGAATCACATTATTATTTGTTACAAAGAAATAGGAAATAAAACTAAAGTTACTATTTTTACGTTAATTATCTATATGAAAACTATACCTATGAAGACCACCTACAAATTGATCTTATTTCTATTCTTGGCTGCTTTTACATTTCAAAGTTGTCAGGACAATGATGATATTGCAAGCCCTATAAATCTGGAAATCCAGGATTTTATCTGGAAAGGAATGAACCAATACTATCTGTGGCAGGAAGATGTTCCTAATTTATCCGACGATCGATTTGCTACCCAAACTGAACTAAACAATTTCTTGAAAGGCTATCCCGTACCTGAGAATTTATTTGACGCTTTGAGAGTGGACAAGTCTATTGACCGATTCAGTTGGATCGTAAAAGACTATTTAGTTTTAGAACAAGCCTTGGGAGGAATTTCAAAAAATAGTGGTGTCGATTTTGGCTTGGTTTACAAAAATGGCAGTAATACTGAAATATTTGGTTATGTACGCTATATCATCCCTGGATCCGATGCAGCTTCAAAAAACATCCATAGAGGAGATATATTTTATGCTGTAAATGGAACTCAACTTACAGTAAATAATTACCAATCTTTACTAGCAAACGATAACTATACTCTGAATCTTGCAGACTACAACGGTGGAGCCATTACAGCTAACGGAAAATCGGTTGCTTTGACAAGCACTGTTTTGGCAGAAAATCCAATTTTATTGAATAAAGTAATTACTTCAGGAAATCACAAAATAGGCTACTTAATGTACAATGGTTTTTACGCCGAATATGATACCCAACTAAATGATGCTTTTGCGTCGCTAAAATCAGCAGGAATTACAGACTTAGTTCTTGATTTGCGTTACAATGGCGGAGGATCTGTACAAACCGCAACCCGTTTAGCCAGTATGATTACCGGCCAATATACCGGTAAGGTATTTGCCAAGCAACAATGGAATTCAAAAATAAATGGTTATTTCGAATCCAATAACCCAGAACAGTTAAAAAATAATTTTACTGATAAAATTGGAAGCACACCAATAAACAGTTTGAATTTAACTAAAATTTACATTCTGACCACAAAAAGTACTGCTTCGGCGAGTGAATTGGTAATAAATGGATTAGCGCCTTACATGGAAGTAGTTCAAATAGGTGACATCACTACAGGTAAGAATGTCGGATCTGTTACTTTATATGATTCCCCTACTTTTGGAAAAGAAAAAAGAAACCCTAATCACCGCTATGCGATGCAACCTATCGTTTTAAAAATTGTTAATTCTGTTGGTTTTGGTGATTATTTCAGTGGACTGAACCCTAAATACTTATTGAAAGAAAGCATAGGCAACTTAGGAGTTCTTGGAGAACCATCAGAACCACTTTTAAGCACAGCAATAGGGAAAATAACGGGTACGGCTAAAATGCTTAAACAAAGTCCTGAAAAAGACTTCAAGAGCTTCAAAGACACAAAAACCATCAATGGTCAAAGCCAAATGTATCTTGAAAACGCTCCCGAAGGTCTTTTGAAATCTTTAAAATAATTGGAATACAACAAAAGGCAAAATACAACGTTATAAACTAGCTATCAACAAACTAACATCTTAAAAATGAAAAATACAAGTTTTTTACTTTTAGTGTTCGCAACGCTAGTTTCTTTTGCCTTTGTGATGCCAAAAGCGACCGTTATAAAACAAATCAACGTGGTCATTGATGCTGGTCACGGCGGAAGTGATACCGGAGTATCCATTGACGGAACTACTGAAAAAAAAATTACAGAACAGCTCATTACAAAAATTCAGGCTTTCAATAAAAACAAAAACATTGTCATTCATTTCACCAGATCGACAGATAAATTTATCCCGCTGGATGACCGAACTACATTTATAAATACAATCAAACCCGATTTAGTTTTATCATTGCATGTTAACTCAAGCTCCAATACAAACAAATCAGGGATTGAATTTTATGTTTCTAAGGAATCAAAGTCTTATGAAAAATCCAATCTGATAGCTGAAAGTTTCCAGTCTAAGTTTGCAAATTCAAATTATAAAGTAGCCGAGATCAAAAATGCTAATTTTTATATTTTAAAAAAATCAGAAGTGCCGGCCATCATAATGGAGCTCGGTTATTTAACCAATAAAGATGATAAAAAAAATCTTGAAAATTCTATGGAGCAAAATCAAATAGCAAAAAAAATTATAGAATGTTTTGAGGAACTGAACTAACAAATGATCTTTAAAAAGAATATTTTTTTATGCGAAAAACAAAAAGCCCGGATTTTCCGGGCTTTTTTGTAATTCAAAACGAAACAATTCACTAATTATTGGAATAGAATCCATTTGGTCCCATACCAACTGCTAATGTTTTCAATTCGGTTCCGGTTGCGCTCAATACCTTAACAATACCCGCTCCTGTAAATCCATTTGCATCAGCCGAATATATTTTACCATCAATCACACCAAATCCATAAAAAGTAGACCAGCTGTTGTCTTTAACTGAGAATAAAGGTGTTTCGCTAAAAGTTGTTGCATTCAAAGCCATAGCATAAACACCGGTACCTTGAGTATAATAAATTTTATCCCCATCAATATCCATGTTTAAAGCTTTCTTTAATGTAGTAGACTCTATTGAAGTTGCTGTATCTGTTTTAGTATCAATCTTAAACAGTTTGCTTTTTGTGGAATTACCGCATAAAACATATACATAACCATTTTTCTCTTCAATTGAATTGACTCCACTCTCCACAGTAATTACACTCATGGCGTTATTGCTTTGCGGATTAACTACCGTTACCGTATTTCCACTTCCATAGGCTCCGTTCATAATGTACAACTTACCGTTAGCAGTCACAATTCGCTCAGCGGTCTTATTAATTGCAATAGTTCCCAAATAAGCATATGTTTTGGCATCATAGATAGTAACTGCCTTAGAAATTGAATTGGTAACATACAATTTACCATCTAGGACGACACTATAACGAGGATTCTTTAGATTTTCAGTGATCGTTGCCAGACTTTTAAAAGTATATCTGTCTACCACTTGTACAACATTTGAAGCATTCAAAACAATAAATGCCTTGTCTTCATAAAAACTCAAAGATTGACCTACATCGCCTAATTCTTTTGCATTATTCTCTGTTCCAAAAACGTCCTCCATGAAAACAGTTAAATCATTAGAGATATATGATACCGAAGCATTTGGCGTACCAAAATTCCCTTCATTCAAAATAAGGACACCATTATCATAAGCGCCTAAGGGAACGTCTTTTTCTACTGCGTCGTCATTACTACAAGAAGCAAGTAATAAGGCACTTGCAAAAATTCCTAAAAAAACATGTTTTAATTTCATTGTTTAATAATTAAGGTTTAAATAAAGAGTTAAATTCCGTCCAGGCATTATACGACTGGGTAAAGCTTCATATTTTTCATTCCACAGATTGGCTATTTTAAAACCGATCTTACAAACGTTCTTTTGGCTAAAATTATAATCCATTCCAAAATTTGAAACAGTATAATCACTCAGAATATATTTTGGATTATTATCCGAAGTCGTAAAAACTTCACCGGTAAACATAAACTGATAATAGGCATTCCATTTCTTGTAAGAATAAGAACTGGAGGCTGTTATTTTATGATAAGGAACATAGAAAAGCTGTTTGTCATTTTTATCGTCCAAAGAAACGGTATAAGCATAAGTCCCATTAAAATCAACAAAATGAGCGGCCCATTTCTTGTTCCATCCCAATAAAGCCTCAGCGCCATAAATAGAGACCTTGTCTGTATTGACAGGAGACCAATTGCCGAAATTATTTGGTAACCAGCGAATCATGTCATCAATTTTAGTGGCATACACGGTAGCATTTAATCTAAAATCGCGGTATCTAAACTGATTCCCTACTTCTGCCTGATACGAATTTTCGGGTTTCAAATCAGGGTTTCCGCTGCCTTGCCAGTACAAATCATTAAAGGTGGGAATTCTATAATTTCTTGAAAAATTAAATTTCAACCTATAAATTTCTGAAAAATCATAAGTAGAACCTGCCGAAAAAACAACGGGACTTTTATAGACATCCGAAACTTCTTTTCGGGCACTAATTTCATAATTCCAATCCTGACTAAGGCTTTGTTGGAATAACATACTTAAACCACCTATTTCTCTGGTATTTTCTCCAATCCCCGAACCAAGTCCTTTGTTTTTAGTATAATCCAAAATCGCATTCAAGTTCATCTTAGGGGACAATTGATAAGCAAAATCATATTTGGCAATAAGACTTTTAACTCCACCGGAACTAAATCCTTTACTTTCTATATCTTCAAAATATTTATAGTGTTCCGTTATGAATGCCAGTTTAACGTTAGAGACCGATTTACCAATAAAACTGGTCCAGGTCAATAAATTGCGGCTGTTGTAATCTTCATATTTTGTCTTGGTAGCATAAAGAGAGGTCAAAGAAAAATGACGTTCGCCATCATAAATCTGACTGTAAAACTTAATACTGTTCTTGGCGTTCAATTTGTATCCAAGCGCCGTATTCAAACTGTTATTATAATACTGACCATTGGTATTCCTACCTTCTTTTCCTATAAATTTAAAATCATTATCCGAACTATTTCTGGTAAAACTGGCATTGGCACTCCACTTATTTGTTGCCGCAGTGAGCCCGTAAATTGCACTTAGGCTGTTAAAATCACCATAATACACTTGCAGACTGTTTTTAAAAGTATCTGCAAACTTTAATTCATTGTTCAAATGAATCGTTCCCCCAATAGCGCCACTGCCATAAACGACACTTCCGCCTCCTGCCTTGACATCAATAGAATTAAACTCTCTGGTAGAAACCGTATTAAAATCCGTTTGACCCAATAACTGAGAATTGATATTAATTCCATTCCAAACCACTACTGTTTGCTGCGAAGTTGTCCCTCTAAACGATGGAGAGGAAACCATTCCCAAACCATTTTCTTTAAAATAAATAGCAGTAGTATAATTTAAAAGAGAAGTTAATGAAGATTGATTTTTACTGATTATGGAATCATTCAATTTTTGAACCGATTGGGAGCTCGAAAAATTTTTAAGTTGATTATCTGATACAACTACCTCGTTCAAAGGAATTGCAACTTTGTTTTGAGCCAAAATAAATTGGCACGATAGCACGATCGAAAGTAAAAGTAGTTTTTTAGCTGTCATAATTTCTGAACTTTTTCTCCCGAAAGTTCGATATTAGTTAAGAAAAAAGGCAGGTCTCCTGGCTTGCGTCCTGTTGTTTACCTTCCCATTCGCCGCGGCGAACAGTGGTTTTGTAGATAACAACAAGCTTGATAGCTTACAGTTGCGGGAACAGCTTAGGTCTTGAACCTAATTCCCTTTTAATGTGATTTGCAAAAAACAAAACACAACCTCAATTCGGCTGCAAAGATAGAGTTAAAATTAGCAGAAAAACAAAACTAAACTGATTTTGAAGTGAAAAATTAAATAAAACAGCTATTATCAGCCATTTAAACCTATTAATAATAAATAAAACTACAGTTCTATTTTTATCACAGCCCCAAAATTGACTTGGTTCTGAAAAGCGTCTTTCAATGGCAAATTCGATATTTTACAGAGAATGCTTCTAATTACGCCAGCATGAGCCACAATTACAACTGGTTTTGAAATAGTATTTTGCAATTCATTTTCTAAAAAATCATCAACCCGATGGTACAAATCAACAAACGATTCGCCATTAGGAACAGCTACGTTGACAAAATCATTCATCCAAGGAGCAAAATCATCCGGAGCAATAGCGTCCCAGCTCTTCATTTCCCAATCGCCAAAATTCATTTCCATCAAACGAGAATCGGTACGTATTGATGAAGAGGAAACATAATGAGCCAGCTCCGTACAGCGAAATAACGGGCTGGAATAAACAACCGCATCGGTCGGAACTTGATTTTTAATGGTTTCAAACAGTTCCAAATACGGTTCTAAAAGCTGAACATCCGATTGTCCGTAACAAATTCCTTTTTCACAAACCGTTTCGGTATGGCGTACTAAATAAACTTCCATAAGGCAATTACTGATAGATAAAATACTACTTCACAAACTTGTTGGGTGGCACCCAGACAATCGCCTGTATAACCGTCAATCCATTTTTGAAAATAACGGGCCAGGAAAAATCGCGTCAGGAAAACGGGCACTAAAACCAATAAAAACAACCATTGAAAATAAGCCAACGCCAGAAGTGGCAATAACCCAAAAAAGAAAGCACCAAGCACTTCTCGCCAACTATAATTTTGTGCAATAGGTTTGCTTTTACTGCTTCTATCCTCTCGAGAATATTCATGCGTAAAAACAATAGAAATCGCCGCCAATCGACTCAGCGAATGTGCAGAAACAAAGAGTAGAAAGATCAGAATTTGCGACTCGAGACTTAGCATTCCCGAAGGAGAAACTAAATAAGACAAGGCTTGAAATTTAAGCAAAAACAATAAAACCACTCCAATTGCCCCATAAGCGCCAATGGCACTGTCTTTCATGATTAAAAGGATCTTCTCTTTGGTCCAGCCACCACCAAAACCATCACAAACATCGGCAAAACCGTCTTCATGAAAAGCACCGGTAACCAAAACAGATGCAATCATGGAAAAAATAACTGCTATTTCTGGAGCCATCAAATAACTAAACAAATAGAACACACCAAAAGCAATACTACCAACAATCCAACCAATCAATGGAAAATAGCGGGAAGCTTTGTTTAGATAATCGGGATTGTGATTAATATTTTTCGGACATGGAATTCGGGTATAAAACATTAAAGCCGTAAAAAATATATCGATTTCTTTTTTCATTTTTTTTTAAAATACCTAATAAATTAGGGGTTATTTGTTAAGCGTTTGAACTGACACCTGCAGATTCAAAACTCGCCATTTCATTTAAAAAAGCCACAGCCGACTGGATAATTGGAAATGCAATAGCACAACCTGTCCCTTCGCCTAAGCGCAAGCCCAATTGCAAAACAGCCTGAACTCCCAGATAATCCAACAATTTCACATGTGCCTGTTCAGCCGAGCAATGACAAAAAATAGCATTCTCAATGATTTTTGGATTTTTTTGATGAGCAATCAAAAATGCCACACTACAAATAAATCCATCAACAAGAATCAGCATGTTATTTTGATAAGCAGCTAACATCCCGGAAGCCATTTGCATGATTTCGAATCCACCAAAATAAGCTAACTGACTATCCAAATCCGTCGAACCCTGATAATTGTCAATGGCTTTTTTTAGAATCATTTGCTTCTGAATTAGTTTGGCATCACTTACCCCCGTTCCCAATCCCACACAATCTTCAAGGGGAATTTTTGTAATGATGCTCATCAAAACCGAAGCTGTCGAAGTATTCCCAATACCCATTTCGCCAAAACCAATACAATTACTGCCTGTTTTCGCAATCGCATCCACAACGGCTGCTCCTTTAGAAAAACACATTTTCAACTCCGTGGCACTCATGGCAGCTTTATCTAAAAAGGATTGGGTTCCTTTGGCAATTTTCGCCGAAATGAGATTGGCATTCGGAGAAAAATCATAATTCACGCCCGCATCCACAATAGATAACTTAATATTATTTTGTTTGCAGAAAACATTAATTGCCGCTCCACCTTCAAGAAAATTCGTCACCATTTGCCGGGTTACATCCTGTGGATAAGCGCTAACTCCATGCTGTGCAATTCCATGATCTGCGGCAAAAACAACCATATTGGGCTGATTTATTTTAGGTTCCAGAGTTTGAAACAGCTCGCCTATTTGTTGGGCTAATTTTTCAAGAATCCCTAACGAACCCGTAGGTTTTGCTTTATTGTCAATTTTAAATTTTAAGTCTTCGGAAATTCCATCTTTAGGATCTCTTTTTTCTTTCAATACAATTGGAGAAAAATCATTCTTGGTAGGCATCCTATTTATTTCTTCTACAAAAGGACTTTCTGATTTTTGTTTCCAATTCAACTGCTGCAACATGGGTTGGTTATCATAATTCGTTGCAGGCTTGCCTACACAAAAGTATCCCAGTGGCTCTATATGCTCCGGTAATCCTAATAATTGCTTGAACTGATAGTAATTCAAAATAGAAATCCATCCCATAGAATACCCCTGCGCTGTCAAAGACAACCAGATGTTTTGGGCGGCACAAACCGAACTAAATTTAATCGCTTCATTACTTCCTACGGTTCCGATGGTGAAATTATTCAAAACCGAACGATCATAACAAATTACTAAACCAAGCGGAGCTTCTTCAATGGCTTCCAACTTTAAAGCTTTATAATCCGCTTTTTGTTGCTTATTATCCGTTTGATTTGCCGCTTTACTATCATAGTCCAAAAATAATTCCTTAACGGCTTTCTTTATTTCGTCCGAGGTAATCAGATAATATTTAGTGGCATCCGTCAAGCCAACCGAAGGTGCCCAATGCCCTGCTTGCAAGGCTTTCTGGATAACGGCATCAGGAACAGCATCACTGGTAAAGTGGCGGGTGTCGCGACGGGATTTTAAAATTTCATCTAATGTTTGCATTGGTTTAATTTTTTTCGGAAATATTCAGAATCTAGACATTAAAACTCATTACTGTCCTTTTATGGTAACAGGAATTCCTGAAACCATTAGTACCACTTTCTCTGCTCTTTGTGCTATATATTGATTCATCCAACCTTGTAACTCGGTAAATTTCCGTCCAATGTGCGTTTCAGCATGAACGCCCATGCCTATTTCATTGGTAACAATAATAATGCTGGTGTTTTCCTGACTTGCCATTTTATCAAACTCCGCTTTGGCTTGTTCTAAACACAAGGCCACATCATTTTTGGTGTCTACAAAAAAGTTAGTCAACCAAAGCGTAACGCAATCCACGATGGCTACCTTGCCGGAAAAATCTATTTCACTCAGGTATTTTTCTTTTTCAATGTTGATCCAGCGCTCATCACGGTCTTTTTGATGACGATCGATTCTTTGTTGAAAATCACCATCCCATTTTCTGGCTGTTGCAACATACATGGGCTTAGCCGATAATTCTTTTGCCAAATTTTCGGCGTAGCTGCTTTTACCCGAGCGTTCCCCGCCCGTAATTAGATATATCATTATAATTATTTTTTAAAATCAAAAGGGCAATGTCTACAGTCATTTTTACAACAATTCCCTCTTTTCAAATGAAAAAATGCTTTAAATACATAATTACCATTCTCTAAATAGTAATCGATTCCTTCGATTAAATGAGTCGATTTGGGCAACAAAGTCGCTTTATTATGAAGCGCAGTTTCCGGAGTCAATGTAGTTACATATTCGTCAATTTTCTGCGAACAGGATTTTTTAAAACAAACAGGACAAAGACAGTCAATAGCTGTCGTGGGAACAAATAACGGCGGAAAATCATTGCACCAACAGCTACTCACTCCAGACGTGTCGCCACAACCAAAATCAATCCCACAGCTTGAACACTGTTTTACTTTTATACGATTCATGTCGTAAAGATAGTATTTGTTGAATTTTTTAGGTTCAAAAATAAACAAGATTTTTTTGTAATTTCTTTTACCTTTGCCTCAAACATAACCTAAACCCATGAAAATTCCTTCCTATAAAATTCTGTTATTCCTTGTACTGGTCACTTTTATCGGCTGTAAGAAAACCGAAAAATCAGAAAGCAAATCAATTTCAAATACAAAAAACGAGATCGAATATGCAAGCAGTCTGGCTCTATACAAATACGACGGTTATACGATGGTAAAGGTAATTTCTCCTTGGCCCAATGCTGAAAAAGATTTTACTTACATTCTAAAAGAAAAAAATAGTATTGTCCCTGATAGCCTGCAAAAATACAGTTCAATTCAAGTTCCCTTACAATCTATTGTGGTTACCTCAACTACAATCATTCCTTATTTGGAAATGCTTGGCGTTGAAAACCGATTGACTGGTTTTCCGCATACTGACTATATTTCTTCCGAAAAAACCAGAAAACGAATCGACAATGGTTCGGTCAAAAATGTAGGTCAAAATGAAAAATTAAACATGGAGCAACTGATCGAAATGACTCCTGAACTTATAGTCACTTTTGGCATCGACAATAATAATCCAATGATGGATAACCTTGAAAAAAGCGGTTTAAAAGTATTGATTCAAGCCGATTGGATGGAGCAGTCGCCCCTTGGAAAAGCAGAATGGATAAAACTCTACGGTGCTCTTTTTGGAAAAGAAAAAGAGGCCAAAACCCTTTTTGACGGCATTGTAAAAAATTACAAAGAAGCCTTGGATTTAGTGGCCACCAAAAAACCAGAAGCAACGGCTTTATATGGTGCCATGTACCAAGATCAATGGTATGTCGCTAAAGCCAATAGTTGGGTTGCCCAATTCCTGACAGATGCCAAAGCCCATTACCTTTGGTCAGATACGGAAGGGACAGGCAGCTTAGGATTGTCATTCGAAAAAGTATTGGAAAAAGCCAAAACGGCCAACTATTGGATTGCCACTGGCCCTTATAAAACGGTAGCCGAGTTGGCAAAGACAAATCCGCATTACAGTCAATTTGATGCTTTTAAAACCAAACAAGTATATACCTTTGAAGGAAAAATAGGAGCAACCGGCGGAACGATTTATTATGAATTGGCTCCCAGCCGACCGGATTTAGTTTTAAAAGATTACATCAAAATCTTCCATCCTGAACTGCTTCCCAATTATACTTTTACCTTTGCACAAAAACTAAACTAAATTGGCCAACAAACAACGCAATATTCTTTTATTTTCCTTACTCGGCTTAGGTCTGCTCGTCTTGTTTTTTGTAAACATCAGTTTTGGCTCGATAACCATCCCTTTCAAGGAAGTTTACAACAGCTTAACCGGCGGACAGGCGAGTAAATCTACATGGGAATACATCATCATCAATTACCGCCTGCCCAAAGCCATTACAGCCGTTTTGGTTGGCATGGGACTTTCTATCAGTGGATTGCTGATGCAAACCTTATTCAGGAATCCGCTTGCGGGACCTTATGTCCTTGGACTGAGTTCTGGAGCAAGCTTGGGTGTGGCTTTTGTCATTTTAGGAGCTGCTTTTATGCCCGCCTTCATAAGCAGCATTTTATTGTCTCCCTACGGAATCGTCCTTGCCTCCACCATGGGAAGTTCTATTGTTTTACTGGCTGTATTACTGGTTTCGCATCGTTTGAGAGATACTATGGCAATCCTAATTGTGGGATTGATGTTTGGTAGTTTTACCAGTGCGGTTGTGGGAACCCTAACCTATTTTAGCACAGCCGAGCAATTGCAAAAATTCACCTTTTGGTCCATGGGAACCTTAGGGAATTTATCCTGGACGTCAATTTCGGTTTTAACAAGCTGTGTTCTAATAGGCCTTCTTTTGAGTCTTTTTAGCATCAAACCTTTGAATGCCTTGCTTCTGGGAGAAAACTATGCCCGAAGTTTGGGAATCAATTTCAAAAAAACGCGACTTATCATTATTCTGGCTACCAGCATTTTGGCGGGAAGCATTACGGCTTATGCGGGCCCAATTGCTTTTATTGGCTTGGCTGTTCCTCATATTGCCAAACTATTGTTTCAAACCAGTAATCACTCCATATTGTTTTGGAGCACTCTTTTGCTGGGCGCCGCAATCATGCTCGTTTGTGATGTAGTTTCTCAAATGCCGGGATTGGATATCACCTTACCTATTAATGCTATAACTTCGTTGCTTGGTGCGCCAATAGTAATTTGGTTATTGGTTCGAAAACGAAAAATGATGGGATAATCTTTTAATTAAAAAAGAAATGATAACACAAACGTTTTTAAACGAATTAATCTATATGAAAAGTAAAACATCTATCTAATTCTTTTAGTATAAAAAAACTATGAATCTATATGGTTAAAAAAAACTCAAAAATAGATGAATAAAAACATCCTGTCCACCTCAAATTTAAGCATTGGTTACAAAACCAAAAATGCTGTGACACCTATTGCCAAAAACCTCAACCTGAATTTACAGCAAGGAAAACTCATTGCTTTAATTGGAGCTAACGGAATAGGAAAATCAACTTTATTACGAACGATTACCGGAATTCAAAAACCCTTAGAAGGCAACGTTTTTTTGAATGATAAAAAAATAGCATCCTATACTGCTTTAGAATTGGCTCAAAACCTGAGTATTGTTTTAACCGAAAAACTACCGCCCAGTAATTTGACCGTTTTCGAATTGGTCGCTTTGGGACGCCAGCCGTATACCAATTGGATTGGAACATTATCAGATGTTGATTCAGCCAAAATCAAGGAAGCGCTGGAACTGACCCAAATCAGTCATTTGGCGACCAAAAAACATTATGAAATCAGTGATGGGCAACTGCAAAAAGTATTGGTGGCACGCGCTTTGGCACAAGACACCGCTTTAATTATTCTTGACGAACCCACCACCCATTTGGATTTATTGCACAAAGTGGCGCTATTCAAACTGCTGAAAAAATTGACAAAGGAAACCAATAAATGCATTTTATTTTCGACACATGATATTGATATGGCAATTCAATTGAGTGACGATATGATCCTGATGACAACAGAAACTGTTATTCAGGACGAACCCTGTAATTTGATTTCTAAAGGGAGTTTCAACACTATTTTCAAAGACGAACACATCTCGTTTGATTCCGAAAAAGGGAAATTTATTATTGTATAATCAATATTTCACAACAAAATTGACAATTCTATTACGAACAGGATAATTATCATAAAACACACCCAAAAAAACCTGTTTATCAGTCAAATACATTTTTGTTTTGTAATTTAGTATTCCTCATTCTGATTTCCCCAAACTCGACTTATCTACATTATTAAAACTAATCTTTAAAAATTTTAATTATGGAAAATTCGTGTACTTTACTTAAAAAAATTATTCTATTGGGGGGCTTATTTTTTCTCTATTCCTGCAGTCAAGATGAAATGATTACAACTGAATTACAAACAAACACATCCAAATCTTTAACTTTAAAAAAGAGTGCTACCCAACTCAATGTATTCAAAGGGCCTCAAGTAGCACTCGGAAACGGAAAAGTACGTTCATGGATTAGTGTTGATGCCAATGGCAATCCAAAGGAAATTGGGATTGAGATGACAAGAGAAGCGCTATTAAATCCCGAAAGAGACAAGAACAACGCCCCCTTGGCAGGCACTACAATTGTTATTCCGTTGCACCTTAAAGCCAGCCAGCTAACCCCCTTTGATCATATTGGAATTAATTGGAATCCCAATGGTCATGAACCAGAACATGTATTTGATGTACCGCATTTTGACATTCACTTTTACATGATATCGGTTGAAGAACAAATGGCTATACCGGAATGGTCCCCGGAAACAAATGATTTATTTAATAATTATCCTCCTCCAGGCTATATGCCGGCAGATTATTTCACCCCTCCTGATGCCGCTACTGCTGAAGCCCAAATGGGAAAACACTGGCTGCCAGTGAACTTAGGCGATTATTTACCTTTTAGCAAAATAATGGTATACGGATCTTACAATGGCAATTTGATATTTATTGAGCCGATGATCACTTTAGATTACTTACTTTCAAATGCCATGTCCAGTATCGATTATTCCCAACCGGAACATTTTGCAAAACCGGGGAATTACCCAACTAAATACAACATTTATCATGATGATGTAACGGGAAACACTTACGTAACATTAAGTGAATTTGTCTCACGAGATTAAATAAAAATGAGGAAGCTGGTACTTCCTCATTTTTATATTATTTATTATTTCCCTTTCAGTAAATTAATACTAACAGTAGCAATAGGAGAATCGGGGAATTTTCTAAAAACAGCAGCCTCAGAAAATAAACCCGCTTCAGCAGCTATTTTATGCATTACCTCAATTTCCACTATGTATTGATCCGAAAACCCATGGGTGGCATCATAGGCAGTTGCAGCAGTTTTTCCCAAATTAGCGGCAGTTAAAGAAGGGGCAATAGTGTGTAATTCAATCATAAGTAATCCAAATTTATGAACATAAGGCGACCATTTGTTGAAATGCTCCAGCAAATTATCTTCCACCAGATTATTACTTATTCGCTTGCCTCTGTGTGCAAAAGCTCCGGTCGATTGGCTGATTCTATCCTTGTTAATCTGTTTCGGTTCTTCCCAAATGCGGTTATGATCCAGAAACGTCCGCACATTCAACAATTCCTTCAAATCGATATTATAATTCTCTTTTAAATCGTCCGATAATAAATCAGGTCGGCCAATATCGCCCCAAATTACTTTGGCCCAAATATCTGCTTTTATCAAGTTGGCACGCGTTACTTTCAACGCTGCCTGATTATAATCGACACCCACAAGAAACAACGGATAATCATCTAGCATTGTACCACGCAACGTTTGTCGGTCAATGACGTCAAAAATATGCTGCAAGAAAGCGCCATTGCCACAACCCATATCCAAAATCCCTTTGGGCTGCTCTGCTATCGGTAAATTGAATAATTTGATGATTATCTCATCTACCACTTTAAAATAAGTATCGTGTGCGCCGCCACTTCCCCACACATTCATCTCGCGGTCTACATGAATTTCGTCTTCCCCTTCTTCCACATTTTTCAATACATTCGGATTGCCAAATAGCAATTCGTCCATTTTACTGAAAGTAGGCAAATAAGAAACCGTTACCCCATAAGCAGAGGCTCTTTTGGCAAAAAACAAACCCGTTTCGGTAAATTGATAATTTCCTTTTTTCTCCCTAAACCAGTTCAGATGAACCAAGAAGTCAAGGATTTTCTTGAAATTGTCTGGGGATTTGTGAAATTCCTCCGGGCGAAAGGAAATTTCCATGAAATATTTATGAAACATTCCGCTCATACCAAGACGTACCAGCGTAGGACCAACCAAAGAACCTTCAATATGTTTTAAAACTTGATGCTGTATTTCATTGACCAAAGGATCCTCCGAAAATACAATACCATAATTCTTTTTATATTTTTCGAAAATGACACTCAGTTTTTCAAAAGGCGCCTCTTCAAATAATCGAGGATCAAATTGCATCGAAAATTGCAATAAGTCTACCACATCTTGATACAGATGAAATAGTGAAAAAGCCATTTCGCTTTTTTCGGTCAAGCCAAATTTAATTTCCTCGGTTTCATTATTGATTTGATAAGTCAGAAACCCTTGGGAACACAACGCACGCAAAGCCACATTTAAATAGCCTTCATTGGCTTTAAACTGCTTGCTAAGTTCGTTAAGCGTCGTCTCTTTTTTATCCAGTATAAAAGCCAGAATCCCTTTTTTATGCAAGGCATAGGCTACAGGCGCAGTGACCAAACCATCCAAATGTCTGAAAATAGTACTTCGGTGAAGAGCTTTATCAATCATAAAAAAGAAATTTTAAAATGAGTTGCAGTCAACCGCAATGGCAAACAGCCTACTCAAATATATAAAATTTCAAACTAACGGAAATCTTTTATAATTCTAAATTTCAGCTTTTTACTTCAACATGATTTGCCTTTTGGCTTCACCAATTACAAAAGCTACGGAATTGGCAATATTAAAACTACGAATCAAATTAGACATCGGAATTTTTAGATGATTCGCAAATTGAGCCAAAACTTCTTCACCCAATCCTTTGCTTTCTTTTCCAAAAACCAACCAGTCTCCATCCTGAAATTCGGTGTCCAAATAGGATTTTTCCGCATGGGAACTCATCAGAAAAACCCTGGACTTATCAGGAATTTGAGCGGTCCATTCCGCTAGGTTTTGATATTCGGTCACATCCAGATGCACCCAATAATCCAATCCGGAACGTTTCAGATTTTTGTCATTGATGACAAATCCAAAAGGATGAACTAAATGCAGCCTGCTTTCGGTTCCCACACACAATCTGCCTATATTCCCTGTATTATTTGGGATTTCGGGCTCTACTAAAACGATGTTTAACATGCTATACTTTATTAAAAGATTGGAAAATTAAAAGATTGAGAAAATCACCTCAATACCTTTAAATTTCTATTTGAAAATCAGACACTTCTTTAACTTCTCCAGCTTGTAAATCATTCAGATGTACATTACCAATTCGCACCCGAACCAATCTTAAGGTAGGAAAACCAACAGCGGCAGTCATTTTTCGCACTTGACGAAACTTGCCTTCATTGACCGTAATCGAAGCCCAGGAAGTGGGACCATGACGTTCATCGCGTATTTTTTTGCCTCTGGCGCCAAAGTCAGGAACCTCAGTAATCAAAGCCGCCTCACAGCGTTTAGTGAGGTATTTAGTCCCATTGAAACCTATTTCGACACCCGCTTTCATTTGGTCTATTGCTTCCTGAGTAATAATACCGTCCACTTGCACATAATATTCTTTGTCCACTTTTTTAGAACGAATGATTTCGCTCATTTTTCCATCGGTGGTCAATAGCAGCAATCCTTCGGAATCTTCGTCCAAGCGGCCTATCGCCATCGTGCCTTTGGGAAAATCATACAACTCCCCCAACAGCTTCTTTTTTCTTTTCAATTCATAAATAAACTGACTCAAATAACCATAGGGTTTGTGAAGGATGAAATGATGGTGAAGCATTTTTTAAAATTTGAAGCAAAAATACAAATATAGAATTCTTCAACTGCAAAAAACTTTTGCAATCATTTGGAGAAAATTTTTACAAAAAAAGTCAAAACACGTGATTTTAATCAGTAAATTACTAGCAATCATTTTATTAAAAACCCCAAAACGAAATAAACCATGATAAAAAGAACTCTTTTGGTCGAAAATAAATCTTCGATAACCACCAAAAATCTCCAGTTAGTCATAAAATCAGAAATACGGGAAAGCGCAATTCCTATTGAAGATATTGGTTTTTTGGTGCTTGATAATCCCGAAATATACCTGAGTCTTCCAGCGATGAATTTGATTATTGAGAACAATACCGCTATTATTATTTGCGGTAACAACCATTTACCAAATGGTATGTTTCTCAATCTGAACAGCCATCATATTCAACAGGAAATTTTCAAAAATCAGATTGAAGCTTCCATGCCGTTAAAAAAACAATTATGGCAACAAACTATTGTTGAAAAAATTAAAAATCAAGGAATCTTACTGGAACGAATAACCGAAACGAAGAATACCTTTGAATTCCTGGCCAGTAAAGTTTTGAGTGGTGACACTTCCAATATGGAAGGGGTAGCAGCCCAATTTTATTGGAAACATTTTCCATTTCCTAATCAGGAAAATGAAGGATTAAAAAGAGAGCGTTTTGGAAATTACCCTAACAATTTTTTAAACTATGGCTATGCCATTTTGAGAGCGGCAACGGCTCGGGCACTTTCGGGCAGTGGATTGCTAAATACTCTGGGCATCCATCATAAAAGTAAATACAATGCTTTTGCCCTTGCCGATGATATTATGGAGCCTTTTCGTCCCATTGTAGATGAAAAAGTGTATCAAATCATGCAAAAATATGAGGAACAAGAACTCAATTCGACGCTGAAAGCAGAAATGCTTCAGATCCTAACACGAACCGTTTATTTTAAAGAGGAAAAGAGCCCATTGATGGTAGGCCTGCAAAAAACAGCCAGCTCGCTGCAGCAATGCTTTACAGGAAACCGAAAAAAAATCAAATATCCCAATTTATGGAACTTAACGGATACCGAATAATGTGGCTGTTTGTCTTCTTCGATTTACCTACCGAAACCAAAAAAGATCGAAGAAATGCTTCCCAATTTCGAGGCAGTCTTTTAAAAGACGGTTTCAGCATGATGCAATTTTCTGTTTATATCAGGCATTGTGCAAGCAGCGAAAGTGCCGATGTGCATGAAAAACGCCTGAACCGGCTTGTCCCGCCCTTAGGGAAAGTCAGTGTTTTGCGGATAACCGACAAACAATTTGGGATGATTATTAATTATCTCGGGAAAGCGAAACTGGAAAATGTGGATGCGCCCACACAACTGGAACTGTTTTAAACTGTTTTTTTATAGAATTTATCTTTGTTCCAACAATTTGGATTATTCGCTATATAATTCACGATATTTTGATATGCCTTTTCATCTCTGATAATATGATCGTGAAAAGAACGATGCCATGCAAATGCACCATAATCTGCCTGATGAATTAATTTGGAACTTGTTGTTTTATAAGCACCCATAATTTCGGAAAGGGATTTTATTTTTATGTCCTCTGAATTCAATTGATCTGTATCGTTCTTGCGAATTGAGTTTAGCTTTAGCGAATCGATTTCAATTATAGCATGGATATGATTCGGCATGACTATATAAGAGTGGAGTTCAATATAAGGATATTGAATTTCCAACCATTGCAATTGATTATTTGCAATAATTCCATATTCATTCAAAATCATTTCTGATTCATTTTTATCGAAATTATTTTCATCTGGATTATTTTCATCTGGATTATTTTCATCTGGATTATTTTCATCTGGATTATTTTCATCTGGATTATTTTCATCTGGATTATTTTCATCTGGATTATTTTCATCTGGATTATTTTCATCTGGATTATTTTCATCTGGATTATTTTCATCTGGATTATGTACGGACAGGTCGCGACCTGTCCCTACCGCAACCACATCACCAAAACAACATTCCATATTTTTGACACATGATGTCACGAAATACAAATTATTCCGCGAATAATCATATCCAACCATTCGATTTCGCTTTCTACTTTTCATAAACAATTGATTTTTTTTTATTGATCATAAACCGTACAGACAGGTCGCGACCTGTCTCTTTAATCAAAATTAAATAATTTAAACATCCCTAAAAATCAATACTTTCAAACATTAGAAACAAAAAAATGCGCCAATATTGGGTTATCAAGCCAAAAAAGGAGCATTTTATCTTACGATACCTACACTTAATCAATTGATATACAGAACACAACAGACCAACTAATATCGTGTTTTCTAATCTTTAATCAAACCACAACCCTATCTCTCTAAGACGCTTGTCAGCCGTTAATATCGTGTTTTCTAATCTTTAATCAAACCACAACCTGAGAACAAATGGGGTAAAAAGTCGATACAATATCGTGTTTTCTAATCTTTAATCAAACCACAACTACTTCAAAACTACACCAGCTGACTTATTTAATATCGTGTTTTCTAATCTTTAATCAAACCACAACTATCATCTCTACCATCTTTCCAAGTGAAATAATATCGTGTTTTCTAATCTTTAATCAAACCACAACTTGTTTGGTAGTTTTCCTTTTTCTGTCAGTAATATCGTGTTTTCTAATCTTTAATCAAACCACAACCTAAGATTGAATATTACGCTGCTGGAGAAAAATATCGTGTTTTCTAATCTTTAATCAAACCACAACCCTTCAAGCTTATTTAGATTTGTTTGCATGAATATCGTGTTTTCTAATCTTTAATCAAACCACAACCCATTGTTTACTAATATAATTTCTAAATATAATATCGTGTTTTCTAATCTTTAATCAAACCACAACTTACAAATTTGATAAGCTGATTTTTTCATTAATATCGTGTTTTCTAATCTTTAATCAAACCACAACTGTTTTTTGTTTTGGATTTTGCCAATCATCAATATCGTGTTTTCTAATCTTTAATCAAACCACAACTCGTATAATGTGATTTTATTTAATGAATTCAATATCGTGTTTTCTAATCTTTAATCAAACCACAACTGGGAAGGCGAAACTGACACCGTAGATCCGAATATCGTGTTTTCTAATCTTTAATCAAACCACAACTTGCAACGCTCCTACCAGGAAATAAATGCAAATATCGTGTTTTCTAATCTTTAATCAAACCACAACCCTAGATAAGTAATTCTAACCTCCGAGAAGAATATCGTGTTTTCTAATCTTTAATCAAACCACAACTGTAAGCTACTGCATCCCTGCTGGGCGGATGCCATACCTTTCAGTTGTGGTTTGAGATGTTTAAGACAATGAAAACTTATGTCAAAGAACTTTTAACTTTTTTAAATAAAAGTTATCTTGCCCGAAGAAGACAATTTAAACTCATATCCTTCAACTAACATATTTAATTTACTTACCTGCAATCTAATTTGTTCAAATGGGGTTTCAAAATCTACATCATAAATTTCTTTTAAATCACTAGCCTGTCTAGCTTCAAAATGAGTTCTAAAAGTTAACCTACCTTGTGCGTCAAATTTAGCTAATTTGTATAATCGATTATGCAAATCGTCAGTAGGTAATTCTAAAATCTCTTGATGATTTTCTTTAAAAAATAAAACCAACAATCCTTTTCTTAGAATATACTTTAATGGTAAGCCTGTCTTATCGTGAGGATTAGTTACGATGTCATAGTTGATTTTATTTTCTGCATTACTCAACTTATAATATGAACCTGCATCAATATTATTAATCATTTCATACGACCTTTTTATTTTTCCTTTTTTATCAAAATCTTCATAGATAGCCATTGCAAAATTCTCATCGTTCTGGGCATATACTTTTTGCTTATGCTCGTGTCGAGATTTTGACAAATCACTATGCATTTTAATTTCAAGAGGATTCTTTACTGAATTGGCATATAATCTGACTTTGTTTATTGGAATTCCTTTTTCTTCGTTCATCCAAACTATTCCATCTAATTTATTTTTTTGCTGTGCATTTGATGAAATTAATAAAACTTTGTTTGTAATAGCTTCTTTGACTTTTGCTTTTACCATTTCATCAACAATATTCTCAACATCAGACGCTTTGATACTTTCTAAATCTTTACGAATTACATAGCGGATTTCTTCTGTATTTAACGGATTTTTAATGGCTCCATAAATACTGTCTTGGTGTAATGAACCTCGAATGGTATCACCCTGTTGCAATCTTGGAATTCGCTTTCCTTCCTTATTAAGCCTGAAAATTATTTTATCATCAACATCTTTTTGGACTATTGCTTTCCCATTTACATCCTTAACAGTTTCTGCAACATATTGCTTCTTCCCTCTAACTCTAACAATCTTTTTAGATTGCTTTTTAACATTATCGGGCGTGTAATGTGAAACTAAAATTTCTTCCTCTATCTTTTTTAAATCCTCTTTAAAAGTTTTCCAAGGTTTAGAATCAGCCAATAATTTTCGTGCTTCACCAAGTTGTCCTTTGTCTTCGTGTGTCCAAGCGTTGGCTAAAGCATCATATTTCTCTTTGGTCATACAAGCAATTGTAATCGCATCGATGGTATGATGTGTGTGTTTGCTTCTGTCTTTTTCGTGAAAATATTTTTTGTCGTTTTCTTGAAAACTCTCTTGAATTCCCCATATTTTTCTGAACTCGGCAACCATTCCGCCTTTTACGGATTCTACTCTTTTGAAATACGATTTTAAATAGGCTTGGGAATACTTTGTAATGATTCCTGTGTCTGGAATTTGACTGTTTTTGAAACCAACTTTGGGCTCTTCCCAAATAAATCGGTCGTATTTTCCTTTTAGATAGTCTCTTTTTAAAGTCAAATAATGTCTTCTCCTTATTTTCTTGTCTTTAAGCTCTTTGGTAGCTGCTGCTTTTATGGAACGAGAAATTATTTCGATTTCTCTGGTCAAATTATCTGATTCTTCTTTCCAATGTGCAATTCTTGGTAATATTTCGAGATAATTATTTAACTCAATAGGCATTTTATTTCCTTTTATCTCTCTATTGAACTTTTGACTGCAAAGTGTCTTGTTCATTTGAGAATTATCTTGTGAACGACTTCTTGGAACAGTGTGCTCAAAATCATATTTGGGATCTTTTCCAATTATATCACAAATACTTATATTTCTTCCCTCTTCATAAATTTCTTGCTTATTTTGCTCTAACCAAAGTTGATACCGTAATAAATCATCTTCTGTTGGTTCAATCTCTTTTTTGCATTCCTCGAAATATAACTTCCTTATATCTTTGGCATATTCTTCTCGATTCTTTTTATTTTCATTTTGATAATCTTGAATTCCTTTTCGTTTATTGGCATCGTTCAATTCACGAGCCATTTCAATATGGATTATCGTTTTTTCGTCAACTTGTCCTTCAAAAATTAATGTATTCAATACTTTACGCAATTGATGCAAAGCTCGCATTGCCATTGGATTTTTAATTGATGAAGTTAATGGACTTCCTAAAACCACCTTCTCATTTCCGAATTCATCTTTAATGATTTTCTTTTTAAAAACTTCTATATCTGATGGATGATACAACTTATTGATTCGCTTTTCATTTGTACAGAATATTTCGCCATCATCATTTTTACCTTTTATAAAGTCTAAAACTTTTTCGTCTAAACGATTGATTTTAATATATTCATACTTTTTCAATTGTTCAATTAGAACAGGAAATAGTTCGTTTAAAATTGCTTCTTTGTCCGATTCAATTTTATGGAATTTAACAAAAGGAATTAATTTTTTATCCAAATCTGATTTGTAGATACTTTCAGCTTCTTTAGAATAAAAAGCACCTACCGTTTTACACTCTTTAATCAAACTATTAATTGCTTCTAATTTTCCGTTTTCAAAAGTGTGGTTTTCAATTATTTCAGCAATTTTATCCTGAATAAATTTTCTTTGATTGCTGTCGTTCCATATCGATTCATCGACAATACCTTCAATATTCGCCATAAAAACGGCGTGAGAATACAACAATCCTTCTCTAACATAAGACAAAATCTTGGTAATTGCATTCAAACTCAAACTTGCAAAATCTTTTTTCAATCGAATTTTACTAAATGCTTTTGCATTTTTATCATCCAATCCTAATTTCTCTTTGCCATATTGAAACAAATAAATATCAGATGTTGAAACGGAAAGTAAATGCCATAAATCTTTATAATCTACACTTCTATTTACTTCAATTCCTTTTGAGTTTTTGGTTTTATATGAAATGGTTTTGGTTTTCCAATCTTCGCCAAAAATATTTTTTAAAGATGCCGAAACTGGACTTGCAGTTACAGTATCATAAGGTTTGTAATTAAACAAATAATTAACCTCGTTAGCTTTGGATGATTTATAAAACCCAAAGGTTGCCCCTTTTGGAATAAGTTCTTTGGCTAAATCTTCAAAATTAAAATTGTCTTTCTTTCTTAAAAATTTCGAAATCAAACCTAGCTTTTCGTCTTGTGATAAAAAACGTAAAGTTTTATCAGATTGAGTTCCCATTTTTATGGTATTCAAATAAGACCACATTCTATATTCTTCAAAATCAGGATGCGAAATGGCGCAACGAGTTTTACTTTTTTCAAACGAACATTTTCCAATTAATCCTTTCTGTGATTTTAATGGTCTTTGGAAAAAAATCGCTTTGTATAAATCTTTAGCTAATCCGCTAAATTTCTTTTCAGCTAATTTTTCATTTTCATCTATATTATCAATTTCTTGAATTTTACATATTTCGATGAACTCATATAGATAATGTTCCTCTCTTGAAGTGTATTGGTTTCTAATTTTGTTTTTATTGTATAAACTAAAAAAATATTGACCTAATGTTTTGAAATTCCCATCAATCATAGCCTGAGAAATATCTTTGATTTTACCTTTTACCTTTCCTAAATCTTCTTTTCGGTTTAATCTTGCAATGATTTCTTCTTTAGCCTCAATAAACTTGTTTTCATTTCGTTTAACTATACTCAAAAGAGCATTATATAGCGTTTTTAATTTGGCTTCGCCTTCATCTAACTCTTTTTTGAAACCTCCTTTATTAGTTTCATCAAGGATTCCAACATTAAAAAAATAATCTTTTAATTCAATTAGAATTTCAGTATTAGAATTACAATCTTCAATCAATGAATTAATTTGGGGACAATGTTCCTCTAATATTCCTTCAGCAGATTGATCCAATCGATTACTCAAAAAACCCCTTCTTTGTGCAATATGATACAAAGCTCTACCCAATTCAAACAAAGAAACTTTTTGTTTACTGGCTCTATCTCTAAAAACATAAGGATTAATATTTTGGTCTTCATCAGTCCGCAACCATTTTAAGAATTCCGGATTTAATGGATATTTTTTGAAACCCGATTTTTTCCATTCTTCTACTTCTTCAAAAGATAAAGGGCACATTCCATTTTCAGAAAGCACTTTTAAGGTTTCATATTTTCTCAACTTTCTTCGGTATTTCAATTTTCGGGCACTTCTAAATGCTGTTCTTTCCGCTGCACGTGAACTTTCAATTCCTTTTTCTGATTTCACACCCTCGGAAAATATCCGAACACCTTTATCAACCAAAGAAAAATCATTATTCTCTTTCTCCACTATAGCCCATCCAATCGAGTTCGTTCCTAGATCTAATCCTAATATTTTTGCCATAATAAATCCTTTTATTTCAATTTTATAAATATAGTAAGAAAAATTCTATAATAATACCCTTTGTTTATAATTTAGTTTTCCCTATATTTGTTTCTGATTAAAATTTCTAATCTTTAATCTTATCACAATAAGGCTATATGTCGTAGATGAAAATCTAGAATCCCGCGTACTCCGTGGGATTCACTTTTTAAAATAATTTCTAATCTTTAATCGTATCACAATAATCCGCCGCGGCGGAGTAGATGAAAATCTTTAGTCTTGCTTCGGTGAGACTTTTTTTTCTTACAACCCAAAAAAACACTTACACCTGCAAATCCACCACACTCAAGACACATCCCTCCAAAGCATAGCGTTCCCCATTGATTTCTTGATAAAAAGACGCAAACACCAAACCCAATAAAGAACCATTTCCTCCAACAGCAGGAGCAACCAACTCACACGAAGCTTCGCTATCCGCTTTCGCAAAATAACAAACCTCGCTCGTTTGCAATTGATAGTCTAGAAGATCAAAATCAAAACGAAGCAACAAAAACTGCAGTCCAATATGCGTAGCGCCCACAGGAAAAGAAAGCGATCCCATTTTAAAAACTGGAACAACAAACTTCCCTTCTGCCAACGAAACAGTGTAAGCAACGGGAAATACTTTTTTAAAAGACAACTCCTTGTTAAAATCAAACCCATTCAACAAAGACCGTCCCTCATCGCTGGCCAAACCTAATGTCAAAGTTTTGCACCCTCGAAGGGATAAAGTGTCAAAATTTACAATTTGTATCAACAACGAAACCACATAATTGTGCATATATGGCTCGCGTATTTTTCGAACAAAAGGAAATAATGCCATACGCAATGCCTTTCCCGCCCTGCTACAATACCCAAATTGAGAGGCATTCTCTCGTGTCCGTACATAATTAGCTTGCGTTTTTATGGCATCCCCTTTAAACCCGCCAGTCTTCCGAACAACAATTTTCCCCCTAAGCTTATAAAACGACAAGCCGTCAAAACTCCCCGTAAAACGAACAATCCCCTCTAATTTTCCCATAGGTAAATAATATTTAGCTATACAATCACTAATTTAATCCCAACTTATGCAAAATGTTTTAAAATGATTTAAAGCATAGATATAGTACTCTTATAGCACTATAATAGTACTAATATACTATAATTAATACTACTAAAACACTAAACCTAAACAACTTATACACAACCCCTAAACAATCTCCCTGTGCATTATTGAGAAGATGCAGCTATCGCATAAGTTTCTTCTGCCTTATCCAATTATAAACAACTACCTTAAATAACCATAGGCTTTGCGAAGGATGAAATAATTATAAGCCATGGCTAAAAGTAAATTTTGTGTAAAAGCACATTTTAAATTGTCTGTTATCAATTTTAACGAACTCTCCTATCTTTTTCATACTTTTACTTTTTATAAAAAAAACAGCCCTTTTATGTCAACTATGCTCCCGTTTTTATTGGTTTTTATCATTGCTCTTGCCCTTGGTATTTTTATTGGAAAGCTCTTATTCTCTGCCCGTTTTCAATCGGAAAAGATTAGTCTCGAAGAGAAATTGATTGCTTTAAATTCCCAATTCAATCAATTAAAAGAACAATTTTCGAATGATAAAATGGCTTTCGAAAAACAATTGGAAACCATAAATTCTGAGAAAGAAATCATCCGAAGCGAAAAAGACAGCCTGGCTATTCAACTTTCAAAAAAAGAAGTCGATTTTGAAAATCTTTGGGAACGCAACAAAGAGCAAAAAGACGAGGTCGAGAAACTACAGGAGAAATTCACCAAAGAATTCGAAAACTTGGCCAATAAAATATTAGACGAAAAATCGAATAAATTCACCGAGCAGAACAAGGAAAACATGAAAAACATCCTGTCCCCTTTGCAGGATAAAATTCAGTTATTCGAAAAAAAGGTCGAAGATACTCACAAAGAAAGCATCGATTATCATGCGGCTTTACGCCAACAGATTTTAGGCTTACGCGAAATGAATATCCAAATGAGCAAAGAAACCATCAACCTGACCAAAGCCTTAAAAGGCGACAGCAAGATGCAGGGAAACTGGGGCGAACTGGTACTAGAGCGCGTGTTAGAAAAATCGGGACTGGAAAAAGACCGTGAATATTATGTACAGCAATCCCACACCAATAGCGAGGGACAGCGCGTGTTCCCGGATGTTGTAATTAACCTGCCTGACGGCAAAAAGATGGTAGTCGATTCAAAAGTATCATTGACCGCTTATGAAAAATACATCAATGAGGAAGACGACAGTTTGAAAAACGGCTACCTGAAAGAACATGTTAACTCGATCAAACGCCATGTGGAACAACTGGGAGACAAAAATTATCAGGATTTGTACCAAATAGAAAGTCCGGATTTTGTATTGCTATTTATCCCAATGGAACCCGCATTTGCGATGGCACTAAACGAAGACACAACCTTATACAACAAAGCCTTCGAGAAAAACATCGTCATTGTGACGCCTTCTACTCTATTGGCTACTTTGCGAACCATAGACAGCATGTGGACCAACCAAAAGCAGCAGGAAAATGCTTTTGAAATTGCGAGACAAGCCGGTGCTTTGTATGATAAATTTGAAGGTTTCGTTGCTGATTTAATCAAAATTGGCAAGAAAATAGACGAAAGTAAAGCCGAATATAGCGGTGCGATGAACAAGCTGGTTGAAGGAAAAGGAAACCTGATTACCAGCGTGGAAAAATTGAAAAAAATGGGCGCCAAGGCTAAGAAATCGCTTCCCGAAAGTATCATCAACCGAGCTGAAAAAGACGAAAACCAATTATTAAACTAAACGCTATGAAATCGACCTATAAAAAAGTAGCTTCGTCTAATATCAGCATTTCGGAATTAATGTTGCCTTCACACGCAAATTTTAGCGGTAAAATTCATGGCGGATACATTCTTTCCTTACTCGATCAGATTGCTTTTGCCTGCGCCTCTAAATTTTCGGGGAATTATTGCGTGACTGCCTCCGTGGATACAGTCGATTTCCTGAATCCTATTGAAGTGGGCGAATTAGTAACAATGAAAGCCAGCGTAAATTATGTAGGCAAAAGTTCAATGATTGTTGGTATCCGCGTCGAATCAGAAAATATCCAAACCGGACTAGTCAAACATTGCAATTCTTCTTATTTTACGATGGTTTCAAAAGACAAAGATGGCGCAAATGCCATGGTTCCGGGTCTTATCCTCTCTACTCTTGAAGAAGTAAGACGTTTTGAAAATTGCCTGAACCAAATTGCCTTAAAAAAGGAAAAAAAACGCGAGAAAGAGATGTATAATTTCTGTTCTGAGGAAACCATCAATCGTTTAGAGAAACACAATGTTCTAATCCAATTAGACTAAAAAACTAACAATCCTTATAAAAGAGCCTGAAAATCCATTTTTATGGCTCTTTTTTTTGTGTTTTATACGCTGCTTTCAAAACCATTTTGGATTATTTTTCGTAACTTTAAGAAACAGCATACAAGCAATCAAAATGAAAACAATTTTACTTCTATTCCTTTTACTTGTTGCCAATTCAATTGATGCACAAGAGAAATTGATCGCCAAAAACAGCAGTATTGTTTTTGAAGCGTCTGTGCCTTTTTTTGAAGCTGTGGAAGCTAAAAACGAAATGGTCAATTCTGTTTTGAATACAAAAAAAAATACTATCGTTTTTGTGGCAATGATAAACCAGTTCCGTTTTGAAAGAAGCCTGATGGAAGAACATTTCAATAAAAATTATATGGATAGCAAGAAATACCCAAAGGCCATATTTAAAGGAATTATTGAAAAATTTGACATTAAAAACTTAAACGAAAAAAAAGAGGAATACCTGATCAAAGGGGAAATAATTATCCGTGGGAAATCCAAAAAAATAAATGTTATTGCCCAAATCCAAAAAATTGCCGAAGGCATGGAACTCATTTCTAATTTCACTTTAAACACCGACGATTTCAATATTGAAGTTCCTTCTATCGTGAGGAGTAAAATAGCTAAAAACGTCAATGTTAGTGTCAAAACTGTTTTTCATTAAGACTTATTTATCCAAACAAACTCGGACTGTCTCCTCTAAATTTTCATGTCGAAAGTGAAATCCTAATTGTTTAATTTTATCTGAAGAAACCCGACGCCCAGTTAAGACTAATAAAGCCATCTCACCCAAAACCATTTTGATCAAAAAAGCGGGCACATGAGGCAACCAAATCTTATAGCCATACACTTTTGCCAATGTTTTAGAAAAACTGGCATTGGTCGTATTATCATCGATGGCTGCATTATAAGCGCCTTGCATTTGGGGATTTTTAATGGCTGCAAGATAGATTCCACACAAATCATTCACATAAATCCAGGGCATGTATTGCTTCCCCGAACCCAGTGCTGAGCCCAATTTCAACTTAAAAATGGGCGTTAATTTATTAAGGAATCCATCATTTTTCCCCAAGACCAAACCGGTACGGACTTTTACCGTGCGTATGCCCAACTCACCGATACGATCAGCAGAAGCTTCCCATTTTTGACAAGTGAGCCCTAAAAAATCATTGGCTGGTTTCATCTCCTCCGTACAGATCTCCTCGCCGTTGATCGCTCCATAAATCCCGATTGCCGAAGCAGAAATAAAAGCGTCTAATTTTTTATCGTATTTTTTTAAAACACTATAAATTAATTGAGCCGAAAGTTCCCTGCTGGATAGTATTTCCTCTTTGCGCGCCTTGGTCCATTTTTTTTCTCCAATATTGGCTCCAGCCAAATGAATGACATAATCAGCTTGGAGTACGGCTTCTTTTTCAATGGTTTGTTTTTGAACATCCCAAGTATAATAAAATACATCTTCGGTATTTGTTCTTTTACTTCTGCTCAAAATAGAGACTGAAAAACCTTGCTCAATCAACAATTGAGTCAAATATTTCCCTACAAATCCAGTACCTCCTGTCAACAAAACATTTTTTTTCATCCGTATTCCAATTTATCATTCTTAAAGTCTATCAAAGATACGAATATATTTTTGTTTAACTTTAACATCATTTTGTTAAACATTTATTATCTTTATACGGTTTTAAAAAACAAAAAAAAATGGCAACTAAAAAATCTAAAATAACAAAGGACTCTATTGTATCCATGTTTATGAATTATACCTTAGAGCAAGGCGAGAAGCCTAAATCAGTATATCAATTTTCAAAATTAAATGAATTCACCGAAGCGGAATTCTACAGTTTCTTTGGAAATCTGGAAAGCATCGAAAAGGAGATCTACAATCTGTTTTTTGAAAAAACCGTTGAATTACTGAATAAAGATACTAATTATGACTCTTATGACATGAAAAGTAAGCTACTGAGCTTCTATTTTACCTTTTTCGAATTACTCGTAGCCAATCGCAGCTATGTTAGTATGAGCCTCAAAGAAGATAAAAATCAGTTAAAAAATTTACTGCAACTTTCGGGTTTAAGAAATCATTTCAAAAAATTCATTGGCGAAATCACGACTGATGAAGTACGCATTCAACAAGAAAAAATTCAAGATTTTCAAGAAAAAGCGATTCAAGAAAGCGCTTGGGTTCAATTTCTATTTACATTAAAATTTTGGTTGGAGGACGGCTCTGCCAATTTTGAAAAAACAGATATTTATATTGAAAAATCCGTAAAACTTAGTTTCGAATTGATGAACGTGGGACCAATTAATAGTTTAATCGATTTTGGGAAGTTTATTTTTAAAGAAAAAATACAAAATAAATAATGAAAACAATAGACTATATTCCAACTTCAAAAATTGAAAGAGCTACAAAACTGGTTCAGACGGGCGCTAAAGTAGGCGTAAACTATCTTAAATATTACGGGGAAAAAATGGTCAATTCAGACTTGACCCGAGATAAATTGAACGAAAATAATGCCGAAGATATTTATGATGGTTTGAAAAGTTTGAAAGGCAGCGCTTTGAAAGTAGCTCAAATGCTAAGTATGGACAAAAATTTTCTGCCACAGGCCTATGTAGAAAAATTTTCCCTGTCCCAATTCTCTGTTCCGCCACTTTCGGCTCCATTGGTGCTAAAAACCTTCAAATCTAATTTTGGCAAAACACCCTATGAGATTTTTGATGAATTTAATGCCAATTCGGTTAATGCCGCGAGTATTGGTCAGGTTCATTTGGCCACCAAAAACGGTAAAAAACTGGCTGTAAAAATCCAATATCCTGGTGTTGCCAACAGTATTTCGTCTGATCTGGCTTTGGTTAAACCCATAGCCATCAGAATGTTTAATCTACAGGGAAAAGATTCCGATAAATATTTTAAGGAAGTAGAAGACAAATTGATTGAAGAAACCAATTATTTATTGGAACTGAAACAAAGCCAAGAAGTGGTTGATGCTTGCAGAAAAATTGACAACCTCGTTTTTCCGGAATATTATCCTGAATATTCTTCCGAAAAAATAATCACCATGGACTGGATGACCGGAGTTCATCTGTCTGAATTTAAAAATTCAAATCCAGAAATTGCCAATACACTCGGTCAAGCTTTATGGGATTTTTATATGTATCAAATTCATATTCTGAAAAAAGTACATGCTGATCCACATCCGGGGAATTTCTTAATCAACAACAAAAATCAATTGGTTGCCTTAGATTTTGGATGTATGAAAACCATTCCTAATGATTTCTACATTCCTTATTTCGAATTAATTAACAAAGAAATCATAGACAATGAAAAACTATTCCAAGAGAAATTATTCGATTTAGAAATCCTTCGAACAGATGATTCAAAAGAAGAAATCGCTTATTTCACTCAAATGTTTTACGATCTATTGTCATTATTCACCAAGCCATTCCAAGGAGAAACTTTTGATTTTTCGGATGAAGTCTTTTTTGAAAGTATTGCACAACTAGGAGAACGCTTTGCTAATGACACTAATCTCAAAAAAATGAATGGCAATCGAGGTTCGAAACATTTTATTTACATGAACAGGACTTTCTTTGGTTTATACAATTTAATGTTTGATTTGAAAGCAACCATCAAGGTCAATGACTATTTAAAATATTAAGAATGGTAGCACAAACTTTATCTGATTTAGAAAAAGATCGAGTGATTGAAATGGCTTGGGAAGACCGTACCACATTTGAAGCAATCCAAATGCAATTTGGTTTAAAAGAACAAGAAGTGATTGACTTAATGCGTACCGAAATGAAACCGTCAAGCTTTAGAATGTGGCGCGAACGGGTGCAGGGTCGAAAAACAAAACATGAAAAATTACGCGAATTCGAAAAAGGACGTTTTAAATGCAACAGACAAAGAAACATTAGTAATAATAAAATTTCTAAAAGACAATAATTACATTTTATGAAAAACATAGTCATCATAGGCGGAAGCAAAGGAATTGGAAATGCGATTTTATTGCAACAATTAGAAAACAATTACATCTATAATATCAGCAGAAATGCTCCTGAAATTTCACATTCCAATCTGAAACATTATACCTTGGATGTAATGAAAAACTCGCTACCAGAAATAGAAAACATTGACACTTTAATTTACTGTCCCGGTTCGATTAATTTGAAACCAATTGGAAGTTTAAGTATTGATGATTTCAGAAATGATTTTGAGATTAATGTGATTGGTGCCGTAAAGGCCATTCAGCAGTATTTGCCTGTTTTAAAAAAAGGAACAAATCCATCGATATTGCTTTTTAGCACCGTTGCCGCAAAACTGGGTATGCCTTTTCATGCCAGCATTGCCACGGCAAAAGCGGGTATCGAAGGGCTGGTAAAATCACTTGGGGCTGAATTAGCATCAACGATACGAATTAATGCTATTGCCCCTACCATTACTGAAACATCACTTTCGGCAGGTATATTACGCAACGATCGAATGAAAGAAAACATGAAAGAACGTCATCCGATGAAAGGCTATTTAGCTCCAAATGAAGTGGCTAATATGGCAGACTTTTTAATTTCTGAAAAAGCAAAATCAATCTCAGGCCAAATATTCGAAATGGATTATGGCATAGTTACCTTTAAAATCTAATCTTCATAAAAAAACAAAAAATGATATTAAATAAAACTAAAAATTACGAAAAAACAGAGCAATACGACAGCGAAACAACGGACATACTAGCCGCTAATTACAGAAATATAATCGAAAACTTAGGCGAAGATGTCAACAGGGAAGGACTGGAAAAAACACCTGAACGAGTTGCCAAAGCCATGCAATTCTTAACTCATGGATATGATTTAGATCCTTTAGAAATTTTAAAATCAGCCTTGTTTACCGAAAACCACAGCCAAATGATTGTGGTAAAAGACATTGAAATTTACTCTATGTGTGAGCATCATATGTTGCCTTTTTTTGGTAAAGCACACGTCGCTTATATTCCTAACGGAAAAATTGTTGGATTGAGTAAAATTCCTAGAATTGTAGATGCATACGCCCGCAGAATGCAGGTTCAAGAGCGATTGACTGACCAAATTAAAAATTGCATCCAAGAAGCATTAGAACCGCTAGGCGTCGCAGTGGTTATAGAGGCCCAACATATGTGCATGCAAATGCGTGGCATTCAAAAACAAAATTCGTTTACCACTACTTCCTCTTTTACGGGTGCATTTGAAAAAAACAAAACCCGAAAAGAATTTATTAGTCTGATTTCGAATAAATTGAGCTAAATTTAAATAAAAAACCATGAAAATTCTCTTAACAGGCGCAACAGGTTATATCGGGAAGCGACTTTTACCCATTTTAGTCCATCAGGGACACGATATAATTTGTTGCGTAAGAGATAAAAACAGGTTTTATATTCCGACTGAATTCAAAGAAAAAATTGAAGTTATTGAAGTTGATTTCCTAAAAAAAGAAACGCTTCATACTATCCCGGAAGATATTGATGCGGCCTATTACCTCATTCATTCTATGTCGAGTTCATCTGATAATTACGATGAATTGGAACAAATCTCAGCGGAGAATTTTGTTTCAAAAATTAATAACACCGAAGCTAAACAAGTGATTTACTTGAGCGGAATTGTGAATGACAAATCACTTTCAAAACACCTATCCTCCCGAAAAAATGTAGAAAACATTCTCAGCTCGGGAGCTTTTGCGCTAACCACTTTGCGAGCGGGAATTATCGTGGGTTCTGGTAGTGCTTCTTTTGAAATTATTCGGGATTTGGTCAACAAACTTCCTGTAATGATCACCCCAAAATGGCTCAATACTAAATGCCAACCTATTGCCATCACTGACGTACTCGATTTTTTATCTAAATCACTTTTAAATCCTATCACTTACAATCAAAGTTTTGATATTGGCGGCCCCGATATTTTAACATACAAAGAAATGCTTTTGGGATTTGCCAAAGCAAAAAAACTAAAACGCTGGATTTTTACAGTTCCTGTAATGACGCCTAAACTCTCCTCCTATTGGCTGTATTTCGTCACCTCAACATCTTATAAGTTGGCCACTGCCTTAGTGAGCAGCATGAAGGTTGAAGTGGTGTGTAGAGATACTAAAATCAACGAACTATTACAGCTACATCCCATGTCTTATGAACAGGCACTTTCGAAAGCATTAATAAAAGTAGATGAAGACAAAGTAGCATCGAGTTGGAAAGATTCCCTGATCAGTGGTCGTTTTACAAGTAATATTTCCGAATATTTACAGGTACCAAAAAAAGACTGTTTCATTGACCGACGCAAAATGGAAATCATAAACCGAGAATATACCATTCACCAAATCTGGTCTATTGGTGGAGAAACAGGCTGGTATTACGGAGACTGGTTGTGGGGTTTGCGTGGTTTTATAGATAAATTGTATGGTGGTGTGGGCTCCAGAAGAGGACGTACCAACAAACACGATATTCATGCCGGTGATGCACTGGATTTTTGGAGGGTTTTGTATGCCAATAAAGAAGAAGGAAAATTGATTCTCTTTGCCGAAATGAAACTACCAGGCGAAGCTTGGCTAGAGTTTAAAATCATTGGAAATACCCTCTATCAATCGGCTACGTTTAGGCCTCGAGGTATTTGGGGAAAACTATACTGGTATGCTGTTTTACCTTTTCATGGTTTTATTTTTAAGGGGATGCTAACTAAGTTGATCAAATAGATTTACATATTTTCGTCATTCCTCCTTCGTCGGAATGAAAAAATTAGGATCAAAAATCACTTCAATATTCCGGCTTTGTAAGTGGCAATCGCTCTATCCCTCGCCATAGCATGATCGACCAATGGTTGCCCATAACCCAAATCAAATTCAGGGATCCATTTGCGAATATAAATCCCTTTTTCATCAAATTTTTTCAATTGGATTTCAGGATTGAAAACCCTGAAATAAGGTGCAGCATCACAACCCGTTCCCGCAGCCCATTGCCAGTTTCCTACATTGGCAGCTAGTTCATAATCCAATAACTTTTCGGCAAAATAGGCTTCGCCCCACTGCCACTGAATCAATAAATGCTTGCATAAAAAACTCGCTACAACCATACGCACGCGGTTGTGCATATAGCCCGTTTCATTGAGTTGACGCATGCCTGCATCAACCATAGGATAACCTGTTGTTCCGGTACACCAGCGCTTAAAATCGTCTTCATTATTGCGCCATTGAATTCCATCATAAGCCGATTTGAAATTATGATCGATCACTTTTGGAAAACTATAAAGAATTTGGATAAAAAATTCTCGCCAAATGAGTTCACTCAGGAAAACATCATTTTTTCGAGCTGCCCAATTGACTAATTTCCGAATGCTGACTGTTCCAAAACGCAAATGTGGTGATAAATAGGAAGTAGTATCCAAAGCCGGAAAATCACGGGTTTCCTGATAATTGCTTATTTGAGTGAGATTATGAGGTTTTACTTTTATGGGATTTGCTGTAAAACCTATTTGTTCCAAAGTAGGAAAATCAAAAATGCTTTTATAAAAATTAGAAAAGTAAACAGAACAATCAAATTCCGTTACTGGAGCGTTGAGCCTGTATTTTTCTAACCATTTGTTTTTATAAGGCGTATAGACGGTATATGGCAAACCATCGTCTTTTGTGATTTCTTTTTCTTCAAAAATCACTTGGTCTTTATCGCAATTTGTAACCACGTTATTTGCCTGCAATAAATCACAAATTACAAGATCTCGCTTTATGGCATAAGGTTCATAGTCTTTATTGAAAAAAACTTCTTTGATATTATATTCTTGAATTAATGATTGCCAAACAGCGGCTGTTGTTCCCTTTTTTATCAAAAGCGAACTTCCTAATTCATCGAGTTGCGCATTAATTTTTGACAATGATTCGTGAATAAAACCAACTCGCGCATCATTTTTTGGCAAACTATCCAGAATGGCATCATCAAAGATGAACAATGGAATTACAGGATAAGGAGATTGTAATGCATGAAACAAACCCACATTATCTTCTAAACGCAAATCCCGACGAAACCAAAAAACAGTTACCGCTTGCTTGTCCATTATTTTGAATTGAAAAGTTGGTTAACCATTTTCTCTCTGTGTTCAAAAATGGCTTTTAGTTTGTTTTTTACAACCAAAGTATTCATAATTCGCCCTAAAAACCCCAATGGTAAAGCATAATGAACCAGATCGGTCATTTTTACTCCGTTTTCTGTAGGTTCAAAGAAATGTTTATGGTGCCATAGAGCATAAGGTCCAAAACGTTGCTCGTCTATAAAATAGCTATTCTCTTCGACAAAAGTAATTTCGGTAACCCATGGCAATTTGATTCCTAAAAGTGGAGATACTTTGTATTGAATGATTTGGCCGGCATACATGTTCTTGCCATCAAAATCAGTGATTTGAAAACCCATGGTTTCGGGCGTAATTTTTTGAAGGTTTCTTGGGCTGGAGAAAAAAGCCCAACATTCCTCTATACTCGCATTGACATATTGGACGGATTCTTTTTTATAGAGTTTCATGGCAGTAATGTTTTATATGCTATTCTTGAAGTATAAATGGGATTGCGTGAGATTTGAAATTAAAAGGAGGACAGCCAGTGGCTGTCAGGTATATTTGAAAAAAGTTTTTAACTTATTATTATATGAGTTTAATCAAAAAAATGTGTCTCGCCCAAATGATATTACATTTTATAATATTTAAAAGGGACAAACAGCATTCCGAAGCATTCTCCGTCCTCTTTTCCCAGGTGTTTATGATGTACTTTGTGGGCTTTACGCAAACCAATGAGGTACTTATTCTTAGTATTTTTGAACCACTTGAAACGTTGATGAATTAAAACATCATGAATCATAAAATAGCAAAAACCATAAGTGGTGATCCCAAGTCCGATGAAGAACAAATAATTGATTCCGCCTTCGACGCCGTAATAAAAAAGCACGATGCTTGGGATGGCAAAAATGACAAAGAAAATATCGTTGCGTTCAAAAGGATGGGCGTATTTTGGCTGGTGATGGTCTTCATGAAAATACCACATCAAGCCATGCATAATGTACTTATGAGTGAGCCAAGTGACACATTCCATGAAGAGAAAAACGCTTATAAAAATTAAAAAAGAGATCATTGTTTTTTTTGTTTAAAAGTACTAATTGCTAGACTAATTTCAATTTATAAGTTACAAATGATTGCGCTAGAAGTCCTGCTTTGGTATAATTAGACACTCGGATTCTGGCATTACCAATTTCGTAATACGGTGTGTTTTCCAGTTTTTTGAGTAGTTTTTTATAATACACAAAGGCCGTGTAGACTCCAAATTTAGCTTCAATTGGCAATTTTACAATGCCTTGGTAGGCGATTTTAAAATCTTCTTCGATTTCTTTGATAATAGCCGTTTTGGCTTTTTCATCAAAAGATTTTAGATCTACCCCAGGAAAATAATTGCGGTTTAAAACCAAATTATCATCTTTTAAATCGCGAAGGAAATTTACTTTTTGAAAAGCAGAACCCAATCGCATGGCTTCGGCTTTTAACTGTTCGTAACGCTTGGCATTTCCTTTGACAAAAACTTTGAGACACATCAAACCCACCACATCGGCTGAACCGTAAATATAGTCTTCGTATTCCCCCTGTGTTTCATAATCTGATTTAATTAAATCTAATTTCATGCTTTTCAGGAAAGCCTGAATCAAATCATCAGTAATATTATATTCTTTTACGGTATGCTGAAAGGAATTCAAAATAGGATTCAAACTGATTCCCGCTTGATAGGCTTTATAATACTCTTTTTCAAAATCATTAATCAAGTTTTCCTTATCAAAACCATGAAAAGAATCTACAATTTCATCAGCAAAACGCACAAAACCATAAATACTGTAAATAGCATCTCTGATACTTGGTGACAGCATATATACCGCCAATGAAAATGAAGTACTATAGTTTTTGGTAACCAGTTTACTGCATTTGAAAGAGACATCATCAAATAGTTGTTTCATAATTATGGTTCTTTAAATTGCTTTATCTATCAATTCTGACACTAATTTTCCAGAAATTAATGCGGGTGGAACTCCAGGTCCTGGAACAGTTAACTGTCCTGTAAAATAGAGATTTTTCACTTTCTTACTTTTCAACTTTGGCCTTAAAAAAGCGGTTTGCAGTAAGGTATTTGCCATTCCATATGCGTTTCCTTTATACGAATTGTATTGAGAAACAAAATCATTTTTACAAAAGGATTCTTTAAATATAATATTTTTCCTAATACTTTGTTGTGTTAAACTCTCAAAACGATCGATAATTTTATCAAAATATTCCTCTCTTAACTCTTGTGAATCCTCAATTCCAGGTGCTAACGGAATTAAGAAAAACCCCGATTCCATTCCCTCAGGCGCAGCCGTTTTATCTGTCACCGAAGGGAAATTAGCATAAAACAAAGGTTCTTTTGGCCATTGCGGCTTATCATAAATATCAGCAGCATGTTGATTGAAATCCACATCAAAAAATAAAGCATGATGTGAAATATTTTGAATCTTTTTATCAAAACCAACATAGAACAATAATGATGAAGGGGCAAAAACACGACTATCCCAATATTTTTCAGAATAGGCCCTATATTCTTTATCCAATAAGGTTTCGGTATGATGATAATCAGCTCCGCTTAAAATTATATCCGAATCAATTCGTTGCCCATTAACCACTATTGCCTTGGCTATTTTATTTTCGACAATAATCTTTTCGATATTCATTTTGGTATGAAAATGAACACCCAGCTCAACCGCTAAACTAACCATTGCCTTAACAACATCAAACATCCCCGTTTTAGGATGCCAAGTCCCAAGACCAAAGTCGGCATAATTCATAAAGCTGTAGAACGAAGGCGTATCTGATGGTTTTGCACCAAGAAATAAAACGGGAAACTCTAAAATTTGTATTAGTTTTTCGTTCTTGAACTTCTTACGGACATCGCGACTTATGTTGCTAAAAAATTGCCCTATTTTTTGGGCAGTTTCTACCGTCACAAGTTCTAAAGGAGAAACTCCCGGACGATAGACTAACTCTTTGATGGCAATATTATAATTGCTTTGTGCTTCCATCATAAAGTCATGTAAAATCTGCCCACTCCCCTTTTCAATATTTTCGAAAGTAGCTTCAATTTCGGCAAGATTATCTGCAATAGCAACAAAATCATCGATTCCAAAATATACCCGGTAGGCTGGAGATAGTTTTATGAGTTCGTAAAAGTCAGTTGTTTTTTTCCCAAAGTCGGCAAAAAAACGATCAAAAACATCGGGCATCCAATACCAGCTTGGCCCCATATCAAAGGTAAAACCTTGTTTTTTTAATTGTCTTGCTCTTCCACCAATGGTTTCATTTTTTTCAAAAACCGCTACTTCATGTCCGCTTTTTGCCAAATAGCAAGCTGCAGATAAAGCGGAAAAACCAGAACCTATTATTGTAATTTTCTTTTTCATTTGTTTAGCAAATATACAAAATGTTTGAACAAAACTAAATGTTTTCTACTAATTCTGAAATAGAATTAAAAACCCTAACATTTTCGGTATGGTATCTCACATCAATCGAAGCTGCCATATGCCCCAGATACCAGAGCTGAGTAGTATCATCAATCAATACTTCTTTCATCTCACTAACATAAGCATCAACAGCATCCCGCACTGGCTGTACAGTACAATAGCTAATATACACTATTGGACTGAAATAATTCTTAAGTTCTTTTAAACTCTCTGTAGGCATGCTTTCGCCAAGATAAACTACCTTATAACCCTTAAGCAAAATTTCATAATGAAGAAACATCAATCCTAATTCGTGAATTTCATTAAGAGGCAATGAAAGTACAAAAACCCTATCGGTTTTAACACACTTTAAAACTTGCAATTTTTCGATGTTGACCAATAATTTTTGCTTAATCAAATAACTGATAAAATGCTCATGAGCAGGACTTATAGTTCCTGTTTGCCACAACAATCCCATCTCTTGCATCAGTGGAATAAAGACCTCATAAAAAACTTCTTTGAAAGATTTATGCGCAACCAACCAATTATAAGTGGCAAAAAATAAATCTTGATCAAAATTCATCATAGCCAATTTAAAATCGCTAATGGCATGATTTTTAGCATTTTTAGACGAAATTATTTCCCTAACCAAAGCAGGAATCTTATCATCTGAATAAGTAGCTATTTTTGAAATTTTATAGCCATACTCATGCAATAAAGTGATATTCAGCAATTTTTGTAAACTGGCCAAATCATACAACCGAATATTAGTATCGGTGCGCATAGGCTGCAAAACATTATATCTTTTTTCCCAAATACGAATCGTATGGGCTTTAATACCGGAAAGATTTTCGAGATCTTTTATACTAAAAACGTTTTTGATATTGTTTATCATTATTTAATATTTGATAAACAAATTTAGCTTTTTTTATAATAAAAATCTAAAATATCTCGTAAAGTTTACAATAGATTAAAATACAAGTCTGCTGAAAAAGACTTCTCACATTCATTTATAAAAAACCTTATTGTTACAACCTATGTAAGTCTAAAAAAAACAGCAAAGTAATATTATTCTTTAAGAATGGATTATATCCCAAGAAAAGAAGCAAAATCAAGCTTAGCATAACGCAAAACAACTGAAAATCAGTACCTTTATGTTAAATATTTTTACTTTTCACATAATATAAGTTACTATGTATAATGAGATGTTAAAAGACAGAACAGAAGCTGCTTTGTTGCTTTCGGAAAAATTGAAAAAGTACCAAAACAGCAACTCTGTAGTACTTGCCGTTCCTAGAGGAGGAGTTCCCATAGGTGCTATAATTGCCCAAAAATTAGGGCTCCCGCTAGACATCATCCTATCCAAAAAAATTGGTCATCCCGACAACAAAGAGTTCGCCATTGGAGCTGTATCAATGGATTCGATGCTTATTGACGAACATCCCGAGGTGCCTAGAGAATATATTGAAAGAGAAATTGTCCGACTGCGAAAACTGCTGCAGGAAAAATACAAGCTTTATATGCATCAGCGCAAACCCATTGATATAAAAGATAAAAACATAATTATTATCGACGATGGGATAGCCACAGGAAACACTCTTTTAGTAAGCATTGCCATGTTAAGAAGAAAAGAGCCCGCAAAAATCATCGTCGCAGTTCCCGTTTTGCCTTATGATACCGTAAAAACATTCGAAGAAAACACAGATGAATTCATCTATCTGATTGCCTCTAAGTATTTTAGAGGTGTTGGTGGATTCTATGAGGAATTCGATCAAGTAGAAGATCATGAAGTAATCCAATTATTGCTTGACACGAACCCAAATCAATAATAGAGCGAAACCTACTAATTATTCATTTTAAATTTTTATAACATGAAGAAATTAGAAATAGACATCCCTTTAACTTATGCAATACTAAAGGGAGATTTGGTGATTCCTGAAAATTCAATAGGAATAGTTATTTTCTCGCACGGAAGCGGCAGCAGCAGATTAAGCTCACGAAACCGAATGGTTGCCGAATTATTACAAAAACAAAATATAGCCACCTTATTGTTTGACTTACTTACTATAGAGGAAGATCAGATTTATGAAAATCGATTTAACATTGATTTATTGACCGCAAGGTTGATTGAGACTACAGAATGGCTTATGACACAAGACAATATAAACAGCCTACCTATAGGCTATTTTGGTGCCAGCACGGGAGCTGCATCAGCATTGAGAGCTGCAGCTTATTTTGACAAAACAATAGAAGCCGTAGTCTCCCGTGGCGGCAGACCCGATATGGCTATAAACGCTCTGCATCAGGTTACCGCTCCTACTTTATTGATTGTTGGCGGTATGGATGTGCCTGTGATCCGGATGAACAAAATGGCTTTTGATGAATTAAAATGTATAAAAGAAATGAAGATCGTTTCAGGTGCAACCCATCTTTTTGAAGAACCAGGAAAATTGAAGGAAGTGGCCGAATTAGCCATTATATGGTACAAAAGATATTTCACTAAAATATAAGCTGGACTTTTATAGCTTTCACTATCCTTCTTAAACTGATGTCTACATTTTCACTATTGAAATCAAAAACGCAAAATAAAACAGAAAAAATATGAATATAAAACTTCGCAAAAAATGCAAAACCAGAACAGCTTAAAAACCAATTGCAGTACTATTTATTACAATTATATTTGACCATAAAAAACCACTACAAACTATAATATATTTACTTGCTTTTTCTAAATCAAAGAGGATTATAGAAACAACTTGCCACGCCAGAGATAATGCCATTCTTTTATAGATCAGCTTAAAATGCGAAATTTACGATGAGCTCTTTGTTAAAGTAGGCATTCAGCTTTTCCACATGAAAATAACCACATAAACAAACCTATTTTCAAATTACAAACAAAAAAAGCCCCAATAAAGGGGCTTTTTTTACTTATAATTTAAAGCTTATTTGCTCAAATACATTTTTCTTCTAGAGTACAATTCGTAGAATTGGTCGTCTTTCAAGTCATCAATAAACAAGATGCTTTCTCCCGTTGATTTCATTTCAGGTCCTAATGCTTTGTTTACATTTTGGAATTTACTGAAAGAGAAAACCGGTTGCTTGATCGCATATCCTTTTAATTGCGGATTGAATTTGAAATCGGTTACTTTATTGTGACCTAACATCACTTTAGTAGCATAATTCACATAAGGCTCTCCGTATGCTTTTGCGATAAACGGCACCGTACGAGAAGCTCTAGGATTGGCCTCGATAATGTAAACCGTATCATCTTTTATAGCAAACTGAATATTGATTAAACCAACTGTTTTCAATGCTCTGGCAATTTTCTCAGTGTGATCTTTTATTTGTTGCATTACAAATTCTCCTAAGTTAAAAGGAGGCAAAGTAGCATTACTATCTCCAGAGTGCACTCCGCAAGGTTCGATATGCTCCATAATTCCAATGATGTACACATTTCCATCAGCATCACAAATTGCATCCGCTTCGGCTTCAATCGCTCCAGCCAAATAATGATCTAAAAGCAATTTATTACCCGGAATTGTTTTCAATAAATTGATTACATGCTCCTCTAATTCTTTTTTGTTGATTACAATTTTCATTCCCTGACCTCCTAATACATAAGAAGGACGAATCAATAATGGAAAATCTAAAGTATCTGCTAAGGCAGAAGCTTCATCTGCTGTTTCAGCTATTCCAAATCTTGGGAAAGGAATATTAAGTTCTGTCAGCAATTCAGAGAAGCGTCCTCTGTCTTCAGCTAAGTCAAGTGCATCAAAACTAGTTCCGATGATTTTTACTCCGTATTTAGACAATTTTTCAGCCAATTTCAAGGCAGTTTGCCCACCCAACTGTACGATAACTCCTTCTGGTTTTTCGTGTTGGATAATATCATAAATATGCTCCCAGAATACCGGCTCGAAATACAATTTATCCGCTGTATCAAAATCAGTCGAAACCGTTTCAGGATTACAGTTGATCATGATCGTTTCATAACCGCATTCTTTCGCTGCCAAAACTCCGTGAACACAAGAATAATCAAATTCGATACCTTGTCCAATACGGTTTGGACCTGATCCAAGAACGATTATTTTCTTTTTATCCGTTACAATACTTTCGTTATCTACATAACGTTCACCATTTGCTTTTTCAATTTCAGCTTCGAAAGTGGAGTAGTAATATGGCGTTTTTGCTTTAAACTCAGCAGCACAAGTATCCACCAATTTAAACACACGGTTGATGTTCTTATCCATACGCAAAGCATGTACTTCACTTTCCAGACAGTTCATCATGTGTGCGATTTGTCTGTCAGCAAAACCTTTTTGTTTCGCTTCAAGCAACAATTCTTTTGGAAGATTCGAAACTTTATAATTCGAAATTTCTTTCTCTAAAGTATAAAGTTCTTCGTATTGTTTCAAGAACCACATATCGATTTTAGTGATTTCATGAATACGGCTTAACGGAATTCCCATCGCAATCGCATCATAAATTACGAAAACACGATCCCAACTTGCAAAAGTCAGTTTCTCAATAATTTGTTCGTAGTTCGTATATCCTTTTCCGTCAGCACCTAAACCATTTCTTTTGATTTCCAATGATTGAGTTGCTTTATGCAAAGCTTCTTGAAACGAACGTCCAATCCCCATTACCTCACCAACGGATTTCATTTGAAGTCCTAAAGTTCTATCAGCACCTTCGAATTTATCAAAGTTCCAACGTGGAATTTTCACGATCACATAATCCAAAGTCGGTTCAAATAAAGCCGAAGTCGATTTGGTGATTTGGTTTTGCAATTCATCTAAATTATATCCTAACGCCAGTTTAGAAGCGATCTTTGCAATAGGATAACCCGTTGCTTTTGATGCCAAAGCTGACGAACGAGACACACGTGGATTGATTTCAATCGCTACAATGTCTTCTTTATCGTCAGGCGAAACAGCAAACTGCACGTTACAACCTCCAGCAAAATTTCCGATGCTGCGCATCATCAGGATTGCCATATCACGCATTTTTTGGAAAGTTGTGTCAGACAAAGTCATCGCTGGCGCAACAGTAATCGAATCTCCGGTATGAATTCCCATTGGATCCATATTTTCGATTGAACAGATAATGACAACATTGTCGTTTTTATCCCTCAACAATTCCAATTCATATTCTTTCCAACCCAACAAAGCTTTATCAATTAAAACCTCGTGAATGGGTGACATTTCTAAACCATAGGTTAGTTTTTCGTCAAATTCTTCTTTGGTATGTACAAAAGCAGCTCCAGTTCCTCCAAGAGTAAATGAAGGACGGATTACTAACGGGAAACCAAATTCCTGTGCAATTTCTTTTCCTTCTAAGAAAGAAGTAGCCGTTTTTGCTGGCGCTGCAGGAATTCCTATTTTTTCTAAAAGTTGTTTGAACTGCTCTCTGTCTTCCGTGATATTGATGGCATTCACATCGACTCCAATCAATTTTACACCGAAATCCTGCCAAATTCCTTTTTCATCTGCTTCCAGACACAAGTTCAAAGCGGTTTGTCCACCCATGGTAGGCAAAACGGCATCAATTTGAGGATGCGCTTTAAGGATTTCAATTATCGACTTGGTCGTTAGCGGTTTCAAATAAACATGATCGGCCATAGATGGATCGGTCATAATCGTAGCCGGATTTGAATTTATCAAGATAACTTCAATTCCTTCTTCGCGAATGGAACGTGCTGATTGTGAACCTGCATAATCAAATTCGCAAGCTTGACCAATAACAATAGGGCCTGAACCTATTATTAAAACTGATTTTATGGATGTGTCTTTTGGCATTGTATTGTAATTATTGTGATGTGTAGTTGCTTTTTTATCTGTGCTTTGAGTTCAAAGTTACTCCACTTTAGACCTTTAGCCCCTAATGTTATTTTTATTTTAACGATTAGGTATAAAAAAAGGCGATACTAAAAAAAGTAACGCCTTTATTATGTTTATAGAAACATTATTTTTTGTGTCTTGGTTCACAAGAAACAGTCAATTTATGTCTTCCTTTAGCTCTTCTACGCGCAAGAACTTTTCTTCCATTTGCAGAAGCCATTCTGTCCATAAATCCGTGCTTATTTCTTCTTTTTCTTTTCGATGGTTGAAACGTTCTTTTGCTCATTGCTTTGTATCTTTAAAATCTTATTTATATGTCTACTTATTTTAGAACAACTGTTGTTCCAAAACCGAGTGCAAATATACAAAGACTTTTTTTTCTAGCAAGTAGTTTTATAAAAATATTTTTAATTCCTTTTACTATCTTTGCAATCTTAAAATATACACATACCATGTTAAACAAGAATATCAAACTTATTATCGCTGGACTTATCGTAATTACAAGTATTTGGCAATTTACGGAAAACAATATTGGTAATGGAATCTTCCTTATATTATTGACTGCAATCCCTATTTTTCTATACTTTAAAAATGAATTTATCTTACTTGCCTTCTTAAAATTAAGAAAACAGGATTTTGAAGGGGCTAAAAAATGGCTTTCCTTCATCAAAAAACCAGAATCTGCTTTAGTAAAAAAACAACAGGGATATTTTAATTATCTGCATGGAATCATGCTTTCGCAAACTAATATCAACCAAGCAGAAAAATATTTCAAAAAAGCCATTGAACTGGGATTGTCTATGGATATGGATTTAGCTGTTGCCAAATTAAACCTTGCCGGTGTTGCCATGTCAAGAAGGCGTAAACTGGAAGCTACCACTCTTTTGAACGAAGCCAAAAGACTCGACAAACAAGGCATGCTGAAAGAACAAATCACGATGATGAAAGATCAGATGAAAAAAATATAATTCAAAAAAACATCCGCAATTGCGGATGTTTTTTTTTGAACCAAATAATAATACTATTTGTCCACTTGAGCCTTTTCCCCTAAAATAATGCTTGGCAAATGAGCATTAAACCACCTGTATTTATTGAGAATCATCACATGGGTTCCGCCTTCGACCACGATACAATCCTTGATGTATTTTATCGGAAAAACATCGTCTAGGCTACCATGGATATGAATTACATCTGGATCAACCTCTGTCCTATCCCACATAATCACTTTTTCTACCGCCCATTCCAGGTAACCAATATCACGAACTGAGAGAAATTTTTCATACAATTTAATTCTGTAATTCATTTTTTCGCCAAAAGAAAATTTAGCCAAATTCTCTAAATTCAAAATTAAATTCATCGGAATCAATTTATAAGCCTTAGTCGCTTTGGCCACTTTCATTCTTCGCGGAAATTCTAAATTACTTTTCACACTTGAAATGATAATCACTTTTCTTGCATTGAGATGCTTTGCCATTTCCTGAACTAAAATCCCACCAAATGACACCCCAATCAAAACGGGATTTTCATGTTTAATTTTTCCGGACATTCTTTTAGCATATTCATCCAAAGACTCTTTGTTCAGGGGAATTTCCCATTCCAATAACTGAATCTCAAAAACGTCTTCAGGAAGCTTAATTCTTTCAAATATCAAAGCACTTGCTGCCAATCCTGGCATAAAATAAACAGGGATTTTACTCATATTCCTTATTAACTTTTATCAACGTTTTTCTGATCAAACAGCATTAATGGATTATAAAATTAATTTTTTTTATCGAAACCCACTTCGATTCCATCATTATATTGACGTTAAATTTGAACCAGCTAATTTCACAAACAAAAACACACTAAAACAACTTCATCATAATGCCATTAAAACTACCAAAAAACAGAAAAATTATAAAACAACAGCTACTTTAAAAAACAGCTTTATGACTACTCCCTGCAAAAACAATAGCAAACCATAAAAACGTTTGATATTGAAAATCAATTCAGTACCTTTGTGAAAAATATTTTTAGCAACACAAAAATGATGAAAATGCTTTTTTGATCTATGAGTATTCAAAAACAAAATGAATTGTTTTTCAGAATTAAACCTAAAAAAAAGCTTGTATTCATTGATACAAAAAATAAGAAACAAACTGCCATAGCAGTCAATTTCAAGTTATTTAAAACTACCTGTATCACTTAAAAACAATTAAATCCTTGGATAATAATTATCCAAATCTTAACTTTTATAAATAAACTATAATGGAGCAGTCTATCGACATGGAAATAAAAGACAATACTTTTGCAAGACAATTCGAAGCAACAACTGAAGAGGGATTAGTTTCAGTTGAATATTCATTTCAGGAAAGAAAAATATTTTTAACAAAAATCAACACTCCAGACCATTTTGACAATGAAGAATTCATTGCCCGATTACTTACCGAAATCTTGGCTATTGCTATCGAAAAAAAACTAAAAGTAGTTCCAATACTTCCTAAAATTGTCTCTTTCTTCAAGAAAAACCCAGAATACAAAGAGCTATTACCTCCAGGAATCCGCCTATAACAAAAGGTCGAATCAAGTATTTATTCGACCTTTTAATAACTTTAAAATTCAACTTAAACAGCAATAGAAAACCAAATACATTTTTTTTTTCATATTCCAGGTGGGTTTGATTTCCTAGCCTCATTTTTCGTTTGTGGCTTATTTTCAGGTCTTATTGTTGGAGGCGCTTGACGTTTAGGCTCCGGTCTATTTTCAGGTCTTCTCATTGGAGCCGTTGGGCGTTTAGACTCCGGTTTATTCTCAGGTCTTGTCACTGGAACCGTTTGGCGTTTAGATTCATGTTTATTTTCAGGTCTTGTCACTGGAGCCATTGGGCGTTTAGACTCCGGTTTATTTGTAGGTCTTGTCGCTGGAGCCGTTGGGCGTTTAGACTCCGGTTTATTTGTAGGTCTAGTCACTGGAACCGTTGGGCGTTTAGGCTCCGGTCTATTTTCAGGTCTTGTCGCTGGAGCCGTTGGGCGTTTAGACTCCGGTTTATTTGTAGGTCTTGTCACTGGAACAATCGGACGGTTAAAAGCACGCCCTTCATAAGTACGATCATATGTACCGCTTTTTCTATAATCCCTCACTAATGGCGAAACATTTCTTATTCGTGTATAATTACGATAATAAACCGGATATCTTATAACTGCTGTTCTACGATAAAGATTGTTTTGATAATAACGGCGATGAAAAGTCCAATAATTGTAATAATAAACCGGACGCCAGGGATTCCAGTAAACAGGATAATGCCCCCAATACCACGGAGAGACATAAACCCTGAACGAAGGCGAGAACAAATTAACAATAATAGGCCAATCATTAATATAAAAACTGATATTCCCGCTTATGGCTCCAATGGAATAGCCATCCGGATATACATAACCCGGATTTGGTGTTCTTGTAGTATAAATAGCTCCAGCCGGTTCAATTATATAATCTTCACCATACAAATCGGCATCTCCAATAATCTGAATAAAAACAGTCCCTCTGCTTGTCTTAGTAACTTCAATTACTGCAACATCCTGAAAACCTCTATCATTTACCAAATCCCGAAGTACTATTAAAGTCGTGTTTCCCTCCTGATGACTAACCACTCCAATATAATCAATAAAATTATCATTATTCAGATCCAGATTATTGATATTGTTCCCCCTGTCATTTATGGCTCTTTCAAATTCTTCCAATGTTTCTGATTTCTGAAAAACATCCAAAACAGCATAAAGATTAAAATTATCCCCAGGAAAACCTAAAGCAACTGGTTCCATTTCTGTTTGGGAAAACAAAGGAAAAATCAAGACACTAGCCATTAACGCCACAAGGGTCAAAATTAACTTTTTCATGATTTCAAATTTTAGTTGTTCATACAAAACTCCATACAAGTTACAAAAAACAAAAAATCAAATTATTGATTAACAAGTATTTAACTTTGTCTTTAATTTAAAATCGCTCGAATTTAACACAATAAAAAAAGCAAAAAAGACATAAACCAATTACGCCTTTTTTGCTTTAAAAATATAGATTCGAAAACTATTTCTATTTTTCTATCTCTCTCATGCTTTCCATTTTTTTATGAGCCAAGAAACCACTAATATCTTCAAAATGTTCTACCACTCTTTTGTTTCCGAATTCAAAAACTTTGGTTGCCAATCCGTCCAAGAAATCACGGTCGTGAGAAACTAAAATTAAGGTTCCGTCAAAATCGCGAAGCGCATCTTTGATAATATCTTTGGTTTTCATGTCTAAGTGATTTGAAGGCTCATCGAGAATTAACAAATTCACCGGCTCCAAAAGTAATTTAATCATTGCCAAACGAGTTTTTTCACCTCCCGAAAGCACTTTTACTTTTTTAGTCACATCATCACCGTGAAACATGAAGGCCCCTAGAATATCTTTGATTTTAGTTCTTACATCGCCCACCGCGATATCATCAATGGTTTCAAAAATAGTGGCGTTTTCATCTAACAAAGCCGCTTGATTTTGGGCAAAATAACCAATTTGCGCATTATGACCAATTTCGACACTGCCGCCATCAATTTCCAATTGCTTCATGATGGCTTTAATCATAGTTGATTTTCCTTCCCCATTTTTACCTACAAAGGCTACCTTTTGTCCTCTTTCGATCACAATATTAGCATCTTTAAAAACAACGTGATCACCATAAGATTTTGATAAATCTTTTACAATTACGGGATATTGACCTGAACGGGCAGCAGGAGGGAATTTTAATTTCAATGCCGATGTATCAACCTCGTCAACTTGCACTATAACCAGTTTTTCTAACATCTTAACACGAGACTGCACTGCATCCGTTTTAGAAAAAGTCCCTTTAAATCGATCAATAAAAGTCCTATTATCCGCAATCATACGTTGTTGCTCATCGTATGCTTTTTGCTGATGCATACGGCGGTCTTTTCTCAGCTCTAAATAATGAGAATACTTAGCTTTATAATCATAAATACGTCCCATCGTCACTTCAATGGTACGATTCGTAATATTATCCACAAACGCTCTATCGTGAGAAATCACCACTACGGCTTTGGCCTGATTGATTAAGAAATCTTCCAGCCATTGAATACTTTCAATATCCATATGATTGGTAGGCTCATCTAATAAAATTAAATCCGGTTTTTGCAAAAGAATTTTAGCCAGCTCAATTCGCATTCTCCATCCTCCTGAAAATTCTGAAGTTTGTCTGGTAAAATCCTCGCGAACAAATCCCAATCCAACTAAAATTTTCTCCACTTCAGCTTCATAATTGATCTCTTCAATAGCATAAAATTTCTCACTTAAATCAGAAACTCTTTCTATCAATTTCATGTAAGCATCACTTTCATAATCGGTACGAACAGTCAATTGCTCATTGATTTCGTCTATTTCGGCTTTCATACTAAAAATTTCACCAAAGGCTTTCGAAGTTTCCTCCATTACCGTAGCGCCATCTGTAGTCAATAAATGTTGCGGCAAATAAGCGACAACAGCGTCTTTTGGCGCAGAAATATTTCCAGTCGAAGGCTTGCTTTGGCCTGCAATTATTTTAAGAAGCGTTGATTTTCCTGCTCCATTTTTCCCCATAAGGGCAATTTTATCATTTTCATTTATAGCAAAAGAAACATCACTAAAAAGCGTAGTACCACCAAACTGTACTGAAATATCGTTAACTGTAATCATTATAAGAAGTTAAAAGTTATGCGCTAGAAGTTATGTGTTATCTTAACTTCTGTTTTTTAAAAGTGCAAAGATAGATTAAATAACTAATTGGTTTATTATAAAATAAAAGCTTCTGAAAACCGAATAAAATTCAGATCACAGAAGCTTTCAAAATAAACTACAACACATTAACCCACTTTGTTTTTATTTATAGTGTTCCAAATATGTGCATTTGTAACTCCGATATCTTCTGGATCAAACACAGGATCTTTTCCTTCTTTTTTTTGTTTTTCATAATCTTTCAATGCCGCCAATGCTGGTCTTTGCAAGAAGATTATAGCCGCAATATTAAACCAAGCCATCAAGCCCACTCCAATATCTCCAATATCCCAAGCTAATTTTGCCTGATTGATAGAGCCATACATAATTACCAGCATCATAACTATTTTTAGTATATAATTAAAAACAGGAGATTCAAATTTACGGGTCAAATAAGAAATATTTGTTTCAGCAATATAGTAATAAGCTAATATTGTAGTAAATGCAAAGAAAAACAAGGCTACAGCCACAAAATAAGAACCAAATCCCGGAAAAACACTATCCATAGCACTTTGAGTATACCCCGGACCAGCTGAGACATTCTGCACACCATTGTACAAAAATTCAGTAGCTGCGCCAGACCCGAAACCTGGATTATGCACATTATACATTCCCGTTACCAATAGCATAAATCCTGTTGCCGAACACACTAACAAAGTATCAATATAAACAGAAAAAGACTGTACTAATCCTTGTTTTACAGGATGCGAAGCATTTGCAGCCGCAGCGATATGCGGAGCCGTACCTTGACCTGCTTCGTTAGAATAAATTCCTCTTTTCACTCCCCATTGAACCGCTAAACCAAAAACAGCTCCAAAACCAGCTTCCATATTAAAAGCACTTTTAAAGATCAGAGAAATAACTCCCGGTAGCTTATCAATATACACTGCAATAATTATCAACGCAATAAAAATATAACCAATTGCCATAAAAGGAACTATGTATTCCGTGAATTTAGCTATCCTTTTAACACCTCCAAAAACAATAGCTGCAAAAATCAAAACAACACCCGCTCCCGTAATCCAAGTATCGAGATTAAAAGCGTTCTTAATCCCTTCGGCAACAGAATTTGCTTGAACTCCAGGCAATAGTAATCCCGCCGAAATAACCGAAACTATTGCAAACAAAACACCAAACCACTTCATCCCCAATCCGCGTTCAATATAAAATGCAGGTCCTCCACGAAACTGTCCTAAATGTTTTTCTTTATAAATTTGAGCCAAAGTAGCTTCGACAAATGCAGTACTCGCTCCTAAGAAAGCCACTAACCACATCCAAAACATAGCTCCCGGACCTCCAAAAGCAATTGCGGTAGCTACTCCAGCAATATTCCCTGTACCTACTCTGCCTGCCAAAGACATCGACAAAGCCTGAAATGAAGAAACCCCGGATTCTGAACTTTCGCCGTCAAATAACAAACGAAACATTTCTTTGATATGACGCAGTTGCAAAAAACGCGTTCTCAAAGAAAAATAAAGCCCTGTTCCTAAACACAAAACAATCAAAGCATTACTCCAAACAATGTCGTTTATCATTCCAACTATTTCTTCCATATATTTACTGTATTTATAATTATCATAAAATTAATAAAATCACATTTTTAGTAATAATACTGGATAAAACTAAAACATACAAACAAAAAAAACTAGACATCATTCATATAAAAAACAAAAAACACATCAATCAACTAAAAATCAAGCTTTAATAAATTCATCTTTTTTTACAATAAAACTATATTATTAACATTTTAACCCAACAACATCAAATTTTACAACAAAAATTAAACACACAAAAAAAAAAAAAAAAAAAACTGCCCCATTAGAACAAATGAGGCAGTTTTTTATTTTAAAATTAGAGTATCTTTACTCTTTTCTCCATTTTTTAGTCTCTTCAAAAACATGTTCTAATATAGCCGCTTCTACTTCATCAAATTCAATACCTCTACGACTCATCACTATTCTAGCAGTTTCAAAAGCTTTCTTAGTCATATAAGTGGTAAAACCAGCAGCTCCTCCCCAAGAAAAACTAGGCACAAAATTGCGAGGAAATCCACTTCCAAAAATATTAGCACTCACCCCTACTACTGTCCCGGTGTTAAACATTGTATTAATTCCGCATTTACTGTGATCTCCCATCATCAATCCACAAAACTGAAGTCCGGTTTTGGCAAAACCTTCGGTTTCATAACTCCACAATCGCACCTCTTCATAGTTGTTTTTTAGATTCGAATTATTAGTATCGGCTCCAATATTACACCATTCACCCAAAACAGAATCACCCAAAAAACCATCATGACCTTTGTTTGAATGCGCAAAAAGAACTGAGTTTTTCACTTCACCTCCAATTCTGGAATAAGGACCTACGGTTGTTGCTCCATAAACTTTGGCAGCTAATTTCACCTGAGCCTCTTCACATAAAGCAAAAGGACCTCTAATAACTGAACCCTCCATAATCTCAGCATTCTTACCTATATATATAGGACCCGCCGATGCATTCAGTGTAACAAACTCTAATTTAGCTCCTTCTTCTATAAAAATATTTTCCGGTGCAATTGCATTGACACTTTTAGGAATTGATTTCGACTTCCTATCTTCGGTCAAAAATGCAAAATCCTCCTTGATTGCTGCCCCGTTCTTAGAAAAAATATCCCAAGTATTCTCAACAGTCAAACAATCGCCTTTATATTCAATTATATCATAGGTTTCAAAATTAACTTCTTCCTGTTCTTCATTAGTATAAAAAGCAATTACTTCGTCTCCTTTAAAAATAGCCTGATTTGATTGTAAATTACTGACCATTTCCACCAAAACAGCATTGGGCAAAAAAGAAGCATTAATCATAACATTCTCTTCCAGCTCCACCATAGGAAACTTATCGGATAAATATTCCTCAGTCAATGTTGTAATCGTGGATCCCAAATACTTTTCCCATTTTTGACGAATGGTCATTATCCCAATAAGAATATCAGCAACCGGGCGGGTAAATGTAAAAGGAAGTAAAGCATTTCGAGCAGGACCGTCAAAAAGTATATAATTCATAAATGTTGTTTTAATTAGAACCAAGTTGCTCCTTGGCTGTACCTTTTTTTGAAATAGGATTCAAAGTTACAAAGTTTTAAAATAGTTGAAACATAAAAGCCCTCCGAAATGGAAGGCTTTGGTATGTAGAAAACAAGTTAAAATTATTTAACGTGTTTAGCGTATTTAGTTTTAAATTTATCGATACGTCCTGCAGTATCAATAAGTTTACTTTTACCTGTGTAAAAAGGATGAGAAGTTCTAGAAATCTCCATTTTCACAACTGGGTATTCAACACCTTCGTGAATAATTGTTTCTTTAGTATCTGCAGTAGATTTAGTGATAAAAACGTCTTCATTTGACATGTCTTTAAATGCAACTAATCTGTAATTTTCTGGGTGCGTACCTTTTTTCATCTTTTTTTATTTGTTTGGTTACAACTCATTTTGAAGCTTTTCTTGCAACAGAAAAGGTGTAAACTTGTTATAACTTTTTGTTTTTACACTATTATTTTGAGTCTGCAAATTTACAATTATTTTTCAATAAACAAACCTTTGCTTCATTTTTTTTTATAATTGTAAAATGCGTTTTTTATTCTTGAATATATCGGGAATTGCTATATTTGTGGATTAATTATAAACCAACTATAATGATAAACGAAATTATTAAAAAGAACGGAATAACCTTTGGTGTGACAATTGGAATAATTTCTGCCTTAATTACTTCAACGATATACGCTATTGACTTAAATTTATTCACTTCTTGGTGGATTGGATCTTTAAGCATTTTAACCTACCTTATATTAGGAGTTGTTTTACTTTCAAAAACTAAAAAAGAAATAAAGACATTTTTTTCTTTCAAAGACGCCTTTACAACCTATTTTATCGCTGCAGTTATCGGTATACTAATATCAACTTTTTTTAATATTCTTTTATTCAATTTTATTGACCCATCAGCCAAGGATACTTTAAATGAATTAATGATTAAATTTAATGTTGAAATGCTGCAAAAATTCGGAACACCGGCATCAGCGATCAACGAAGCTATAGCAAAACTAAAAGAAAACAACCCTTATTCTACAATTGAGCTATTGAAAGGATCTGTTTTCAGTATTGTTTTCAGTTCGATTTTCGGATTAATTTTAGCCGCTTTCTTTAAAAGCAAACCTTCACAAGAATAAACAATAAATGAATTTATCCATACTCATCCCACTTCTCAACGAAGAAGAATCACTAAAAGAATTGTACACTTGGATTATTAAGGTGATGCAATCAAATAATTACTCTTATGAAATTATCTTTTTGGATGATGGTAGTACGGATAATTCCTGGTCGATTATAGAGCAATTTGCTTCCGAAAACCCATCCGTAAAGGGAATTCGTTTCATGAAAAACTTTGGTAAATCCCAAGCTTTACATGCCGGATTTGCTAAAGCTCAAGGCGATGTTATTATCACCATGGATGCTGATTTACAAGACAGTCCCGAAGAAATTCCTGGCTTGTATGAGATGATTACCAAAGAAAAATTTGATTTGGTTTCCGGTTGGAAAAAGAAACGCTATGATTCTGTCGTTGCCAAAAACTTACCTTCCAAATTATTCAATTGGGCGGCCCGAAAAACATCGGGAGTAGCATTGAATGATTTCAATTGTGGTTTGAAGGCCTACAAAAACGTGGTGGTAAAAAACATAGAAGTTTCGGGTGAAATGCACCGTTACATTCCTGTTTTGGCCAAAAATGCCGGTTTTGGTAAAATTGGCGAAAAAGTAGTACAGCATCAAGCCAGAAAATACGGAGAAACTAAATTTGGCATGGAACGTTTTATCAATGGTTTTCTTGATTTAATTACCATCTGGTTTCTTTCCCGATTTGGAAAAAGACCAATGCACTTATTTGGCGCCATAGGATCTCTGATGTTTATTATTGGTTTTTTATTGGCAGGATACATTGGAGTCTCTAAATTATACCATATGTATAATGACATGCGCTACAATTTAGTAACCTCTAATCCTTGGTTTTACATTGCATTGACCACTATGATATTAGGAACACAATTGTTTTTGGCAGGATTTCTTGGAGAAATCATCTTACGTACAAAGAATAATGAGGAACGTTATAAAATTTCCAGCGAAATTAATCTATAACTCAACCACAACAAACTGAACAGCTAATTTTTCTTAACCCGTATTACAAATAGGAAAACTATAACAATACTAATTTAGGAAAAAGAAGCTTGCTTAAATATGCCTATTTTTAAATAAAAACATAAAATGAATATCGCACAAAACATTTTAGACGCAGCAAACGGTTGGCTTACGCCAACATTCGATACTAAAACACAAGAAGAAATCAAAGCGATGATCGCTTCTTCACCTAAAGAACTAGAGGAAAGTTTTTACAAAAATCTTGAATTTGGAACCGGTGGTATGCGTGGTATAATGGGCGTTGGAAACAATCGCATCAATAAATATACGCTAGGAAAAAGCACCCAAGGTCTTTCGGATTATTTGCATACCGTATTCCCAAACCAAACCATAAAAGCAGCTATTGCTTATGATTGCCGCCACAACAGCGACACTCTGGCAAAAACTGTTGCCGATGTTTTCTCCGCCAATGGTATTGAGGTTTATTTGTTTTCAGAGCTAAGACCTACACCGGAACTTTCATTTGCCGTTAGATACTTAGACTGTCATTGCGGAATTGTGTTGACGGCCTCCCATAATCCACCGGAATACAACGGATACAAGGTATACTGGCAAGACGGCGGACAAATTGTACCACCTGAAGATGCTGCCATTATTGACATTATCGAAAATTTGAGCTACGACCAAATTAAGTTTGACGCCAATGAGAATTTAATTCATTATATCGACAAAGACATAGACCAAGCTTTTATAAAATCCTCGGTTGAAAACGCCAGTTTCAATACGCCAATTGAAGCCAAAGAGAATCTAAAGGTTGTTTTTACATCATTACACGGAACATCTATCACTTTAGTACCCGATACTTTATCGCAGGCTGGCTATACTAATGTACACATCGTTGAAGAACAAGCAGTACCTAACGGCGATTTCCCAACGGTAAAATCCCCTAATCCTGAAGAACCGGAAGCCTTGACCATGGCATTAGCTTTGGCAGATAAAACAAATGCAGATATCGTTATTGGTACTGATCCAGATTGTGATCGTCTGGGAATTGCCGTTCGAAACAACGAAGGAAAAATGACCTTGCTGAACGGAAACCAATCGATGATTCTAATGACTGCTTTTTTATTGGAACAATGGAAAAAAGCAGGAAAAATTAACGGAAAACAATTCGTGGGCTCCACTATCGTTTCTACACCCATGGTGATGGAGTTAGCAACGAATTACGGTGTGGAATGCAAAATAGGCCTAACAGGCTTCAAATGGATTGCCAAAATGATCAAAGATTTTCCTAAATTAGAGTTCATTGGCGGAGGCGAAGAAAGCTTTGGTTTTATGGTTGGAGACGCTGTACGTGACAAGGATGCCGTTGCCGCCACTTTATTAATCTGTGAAGTTGCCGCACAAGCAAAAGCCAAAGGAAGTTCTGTTTACAAAGAATTATTACAATTATATGTAGACCACGGCTTTTACAAAGAACACCTTGTTTCCATTACCAAAAAAGGAATGGAAGGATTGCAAGAAATCAACCAAATGATGATTGATTTACGTGAGAATCCATTAAAAGAAATCAACGGACAAAGAGTCATCATGATGGAGGACTATCAATCCTCGACAGCCAAAAACCTGCTTAGCGGAGAAGAAGAAACAATGGCTATTCCTAAATCAAATGTACTGATTTACTATACCGAAGATGGTTCGAAAATTTGCGCCAGACCTAGCGGAACTGAGCCAAAAATAAAATTCTACATCAGCGTAAATGCTGAACTCTATGATGTAGCTGATTTTGAAGAAGCAGATAGCATTCTGAACGAAAAAATAAAAAATATAATCTCTGATTTAGGAATAAAATAATGGATGAAAATATAAAAAAGATTATCCCTTTTGCAAAAAAGTATAAAATTCATGTAATATGGAATATCATTCATAACATATTATATGCGCTTTTTGGCACACTAGGAATGGTAATGATTTTCCCTGTATTAAAAGTTCTTTTTGGTAATGAAGAAAAGGTGACCAAGTTACCTGAATACCACGGAATTTCTAGCATAGACAGTTATTTAAATGACACTCTTTTTTATTATGTGAATTATTTCTCCGAATCACACGGGGCTAATTACGCCTTATTATTAACCGTTTCATTAGTTGTACTCACCTTTTTATTCAAAAATTTATTTGGCTACCTGGGATTGCAACATTTAACCAAAATTAAAACAGGAGTTCTTCGAGATTTGCGTCAAAAAATGTTCAAAAAAATCATCGAACTTCCTATTCCCTATTATTCTGAGAAACGAAAAGGCGATGTAATGGCGCGCATGCTTGGTGATGTTAACGAAGTTCAGAACTCCTTTTTCATGATTTTAGAGCTTATTATTAAAGAGCCATTGACCATCATTTTCTCTTTGATTGCAATGATTAATATTAGCTGGAAGCTAACTTTATTCGTGTTCATTTTTATTCCCATTTCCGGATTTATAATTTCCAAAATAGGAAAATCTTTAAAAGGAAAATCGATAAGAGCACAACAAGAAAACGGACATCTCATTTCTATTGTAGAAGAAACATTGAGTGGTTTGAAAGTGATAAAAGGATATAATGCCGAAAACTTTTTCTCCAAAACCTTTAACAGTTCAATCAATCAATTGTACGTACTTACAAACAGCATTGGAAAGAAAAACAATTTAGCTTCTCCAATGTCAGAGTTTCTAGGTATTGTTGTTATTTCCATTCTTCTTTTCTACGGAGGTAATTTAGTATTGGTCGAAAAATCTCTAGATGGCTCACTATTCATTGCCTATATTGGACTGGCTTACAATATTTTGACACCTGCTAAAGGGATTGCAAAAGCTTCCTATCAAGTAAAAAATGGTTTAGCCGCAGCTGAAAGGGTTTTTGAAGTTTTGGAAGTTGAAAACACAATCAAAGACAAAGAAGATGCAGTCGAGTTGAAGGATTTCAAAAATGAAATTCACCTAAAAAACATCACTTTTTCTTATGAAGAAGAGCCGGTATTAAGAGACTTTTCATTAACGATTCCTAAAGGAAAAACTATAGCCTTAGTTGGACAATCTGGAAGCGGAAAAAGTACGATTGCCAATTTACTGACTCGTTTTTATGATGTAAACATTGGAGAAATTTCGATAGACAATCACAATATAAAAGACATCACGATGGAATCTTTGCGTGATTTAACCGGTTTAGTCACCCAGGACAGTATCATGTTCAACGGAACGATCAAAGACAATATTAGATTGGGTAATTTGGATGCCAGCGATGATGAAATTATCGAAGCCTTAAAAATTGCCAATGCTTATGAATTTGTAAAAGATTTACCAAAAGGAATTCACACTAACATTGGCGACAGCGGAAACAAACTTTCCGGTGGTCAAAAACAACGCTTGAGCATTGCCCGTGCCGTATTAAAAAACCCTCCAATTATGATTTTGGACGAAGCCACTTCGGCATTAGATACTGAGAGCGAGAAATTTGTACAAGTGGCCTTAGAAAACATGATGCAAAACAGGACTTCAATTGTTATTGCACACCGTCTTTCGACCATTCAAAAAGCAGATACTATTGTAGTAATGCAAAAAGGACGAATTGTAGAACAAGGAACCCACGAAGAATTAATTACACTGAACGGAACCTATAATAAATTAGTGACAATGCAATCATTCGAATCATAGCATTGCCACTAATTTTAGATTTTGGATTTCAAAACGAATGAAAGTAGCCAATAATTTATTTTTTAAAATTTAAAATCTAAAAAAATGTACCTCAACAATCCCAACATAAAGCTGCCTGAAAATCCTGACACCATCGTTTGGAAGTACTTAGATTTGTCTAAATTTTTGGATTTATTAATGTCCAAAAAACTATTCATGTCCCGATCTGATAAATTTGAAGATCAATACGAAGGTACTTTTAGCGAACCTACTTATGAGGAAATCAAGAAACTGTCTATAGACAATCCTGATTTTTTGCACTATTACAAAACACACCGGGAAAAAGTAGCCATCAGTAGCTGGCACATCAATGAATACGAATCCTTTGCCATGTGGCAAATTTTCACCCAAAACAGCGAAGGCCTGGCCATTCAATCCACTATCGGAAGATTGCAAAACGCCCTTATTCCTGAGAATTGCTATAAACAATATATAGGAGAAGTAAATTACATTGATTACAAAAAGGAATACATTCCTTTTGACGATATGTTTTTCCCGTTTTTATTCAAACGAAAAAGTTTTCAATACGAGCGAGAAGTTCGCATCATTACTGATGTGGCCGAAAAAAAAATCTCCTTGAATGATGGTTTAAAGATTAATGTAGATATCTGCCAATTGATTGAGAAAATCTATATTCATCCAAAATCAGAAAATTGGTATAAAAATTTAGTTATTGAACTCGTAAAGCAACTTGGCTTTGATTTTACTATTGAAAAATCAGACTTAGAAAGCGATATTTTGATTTAATACTCAGCCTTTATTTCTATATAGGCTCATAACTAATTACTTCCCAGTCTTTGTTTGACAAATCGATGTAATTGTAATGCACTACATCATTTTTATCAAATTGCCCGTTTTTGTTGGTATCCTCAACTGTTCTAAAATACAAACGATTCTTAGATTCAATCAAGCTCCAATCTATTAACTCCTGAAAATTTTTAGAAATTTTGGTAAAACGCTTTCCACTTATTTCACTCAAATAAAGTGCTTTAATATCACTTGCATCAAGTTTGCCGTCTCTATTGCTATCCATATCAAACATGGTGTACACCATTACTTGCTTATTAGCTCGTTGAGCCACTGATTTCAGATAAGTTGCTGTTTGAATTAAAGCGGGTTTATCTGTTAATGCTCTTATCGAATCAGAATCTGTTTTTTGAAATTTGAGATTTTGCAAATAACCCGTAATTTCATTTTCTCCGTAATTGGAAATCGTAAAACTCAAATCAATCACACTCGAAGATCCGTATCTGGCTTTGGTTCCTCTTTCATAAACCCTTAAATCCCCTACCGGATGAATTAAATAATCGGTTCCTTCCATCTGGATTGGCAAATCAGAAATGGATATTTGAGTAGAATCCATTTTAACGATTCCCTTGTCTTTATTTGTGGCATCATAAATTACTTTAGGCTTTTCTACCTCTTCTTTACAGCCCACTAAAAGTAAAACCGAAAAACCCAATAATGCTATATGTAATTTTTTCATAATGATGTAATATTAAAAAATAAATTCAAATGTAATCAATTTTAAAAACGGTTCTGATATTTAGAAGCTTTTTATGTACTAAAAATCAATCCGGAAATTTATCTGCTTAGCCCTATTTTGCTACAGCTTGGCGCTCAACTTCACATTAAACACTCTGGTGGTCATATAATTTGGAATCGCATATTCACTTTTTGAATACACATCGCGAACCCAAGTATTTGTAATTGCATTTTGATTATTAAACAGATTAAAAATCTCCAATCCCACGGAAAGTTCTTTGAAATTCCCTAACCAATTTGTTTTTGATTTTCCTATCGCATTATCAACTAAAACTTTGGAAAACCCAATATCAACCCTGCGATAATCATTCAATCTGTTTTGATATAAATAAGGATCAGAATACGATGGCGAACCACCAGGCAATCCGGTGTTGTAAACCAGATTCAAATACAATTTCATACTTGGAATAGTAGGCATATAATCCTGAAACAAAATTCCAAATTTCAAACGCTGATCTGTTGGTCTGGCGATGTATCCTTTACCTTCGCTATTTTCCTCTGTTTTGAGATAACCAAAGCTAAACCAAGATTCAGTTCCCGGGACAAATTCTCCATTCAAACGAAAATCCAATCCTTGCGCATAAGCCTTGGCAACATTAGAAGCCGCATAACGTATCCGGACATTGTCAATCGTATAGGTATTTACATCTGTTAGTGATTTATAATACAGCTCTGAAATAAGCTTAAAAGGGCGGCTACACATTTCAAAACTATAATCATTACTTGCAACAAAATGAACCGATTGTTGCGCTTTGACATTAGGCCGCACCACTCCATCAGCATTTCTGAGCTCTCTGTAAAACGGTGGCTGATGATACCATCCTCCCGAAATCCTAAAAACCATTTCTTTCTCCCAATTTGGTTTTAATGCCAACTGCGCTCTGGGACTAAAAACAAACTGAGATTTACCTTGCTCTAGCGCACCCAAAACTTCCCAACTGTGCATACGCATTCCGGCATTAATCCAAATTTCGTTATTACCAACATAGCTTTTTCTACTCCATTGCCCATAAGCCGAAAATCTATTGATGGTGTTAAAATTAATCGCGCGCACATTTTGGTAAGGAACTAATGGCCCTGTATAAGGAAAATAAGGCTGATCTTTTTTGGGCAAATCGATAATAGGCGGATTTATCGAAAAACCTGCCGAATCAATTACTTCCCATTCAATCACACGATCTCGAATGGATTCACGGGTATATTTGATTCCCCATTCCAATTGATTTCTTCTCCATTCATGCACTCCTTTTATCTCGGCATTAACAATAAAGGCATCCAAATCATTTCGGGCATGATGCAATTGAGAACCTATTCCTCTAGTAAAAGAAACATCTCCATAAGTATCTGAACCTATAGTAGCATCGACATCTCCCAAACGGTACTGGGCCAAAATATCGAAATATTCTTGTTCTAAAGTATGAAATGCAGAACCTATAAATTTCAATGTAAAATTATCCGAAACCTTATAAGTGGTTTTTATTGCTCCAAAATAAGTATCGTATTTGTCTTTTTCCTGTCCTTCATAATAAACAGAAAGCGCCATTGGTTTGTCAACCGTGCCAAATTTAGTCTGGCGCGTCAAAGGTTCATATTGGTAATTATTTTGAGATATATTCCCCAAAAAACTCCATTGCCATTTTGCCGATGCCTGATAGTTTACATTTGTTTGAACATCTACAAAGCTTGGCTTAAAATTAGTCTGGCTGTCCTGGCTTTTCACCAAAAGGCTATTGTTCCGGTAGCGAATCCCGCTAATAGCATTCCATTTCTTGTCTTTGGAAACGGCATCTACACTCAGGCTTGCGCCAAGTAAACTAGCCTCAAAGCTTGCGCCAAATTTCGTTGGTTTTCTATAAGTTATATCCAAAACTGACGAAAGTTTATCTCCGAATTTAGCCTGAAAACCACCAGCAGAAAAATCAACATTTTGAACCAAATCAGTATTGGTAAAACTCAAACCTTCTTGCTGACCGGAACGAATCAAAAAAGGACGATATACTTCTATTTCGTTGACATAAACCAAATTTTCATCGTAATTCCCTCCTCGCACTGCATATTGCGTACTTAGTTCATTATTAGAATTTACGCCCGGCAAAACTTTAAGAATATTTTCTATTCCGGCATTAGCACCGGGCATTTTTCGGATAACCTCAGGATTGATAACTGTAATTCCCTGAACTTCTCTTCTTTTATTAGCAGTAACTATAATTTCACCTATTTGCTCCTGTTGGTCATTCATAACCAAATTGAACTCATAGTCCTCACTGCTTTCCAAAGTGACAGAAATAGCGGCTTTTTTCAACGCCACATGCGTAAAAACAATGATTACCTTTTTGTCTGCGGGAATTTTTATTTGATAAAAACCATTTGTATCAGATTGGGCGCTACTACCGGAACAAGAGACATTAACATTGTCTATGGGCTGGTTATTATTGTCCAAAATAATTCCTTTAACCCTTGCTGATTGAGCAAAAGAAGAAAACCCCGTCCAGAATACAACAAAAACCAAGATTATTTTACTGATGCTCAAGTCTGTATCGGTTTATTATTTTTGACTTCTAAAGAAACGTGTCTCAAAGACAGTTGAATTCCCTACATTATCGGTTACCACTACTTTTAAATCATTGGCTCCTTCTGCAACAATACCATCACTGAAATTATGAGTTATTTTTCTGGTTTTGTTGTCATATTCGAATAAAATCCAATTCCCGTTCAAATAACCATTATATGTTTTTATACCTGATCTGCTGTCACTAATGGATAATTGAAGCTTCTTCTCTGCGCTCAACCATTTTCCTTCAATCGATTTTGCAATAGAAATAACTGGCGCGATAGTATCTATGGCCAAAGTATATTTACCCAATGTTCTCACTTTGGTCGAAAACACATTGTCTTTTCTATACGTTGAATTATAGCCAATTTTTCCGTTTTTATCAATATCAGCTATAAAAACCTTTTCTTTTTGTGCATCAGTATATTTATTACTTTCGATAGAAATTGTAAAATTAGAATGTGCCGGAACGGTATCATCATGAAGAAACAAGATATCGTTTCTTACGTCGAAATTGATATCAAAATTCTCATAAAAAGTACCTGCCGGAAAAAATACTGACATATTATTCTTAGCAAAACTGTTGTCTTTATTCACTTTTACAAAATAATTGGACACGGCCGCTTCCTTCTCAACAATGGGAGTAGACAAGTCATAACTAATCGGAATTGAAACAGTAGTCGTATTGCCATAAAAATCAGAAACCTCAATACGATACACCGAAGTCAAATTAGGAAGTATTGTTAGAACTCCATTTGTTTCATCGGTTTTTATGATGCTTAATTTAAACGGATTGACCATGAATAATTTCTGAACTCGTTGAGAGGTTTTCTTATACTTTGAATAATCTACCAAAGCGTTTATATAGCGCATTTCATCAAAAGCATAAGTGTCGAATTGGTAACCAAAATTAGTTTTGCCATTCCAATAACTCTGTACTTTATAAGCACCGTTTTTATTAAAAGAAACATTATCATAATCGACTGCTGTGATACCAAAACCAATTTTCCCATTGGCAACCACTTTATTAGCCAAATATGTACCGTCTTTTTGCAAAGAAACATTGAGCAATAAAGGACGCTTGGATTGATTAACCGATGTTTTGGCATCCAAAGGATAAACATAAACTGCCGATACAACCGGTTTTTTAGTATCCGTTATCAACTTATCGAATCCAAATAGCATCGGGTTGATGATTTTTTCGGTTTTGCTGTCTCGAAATTCAAAATGTAGATGGGGTCCTTCTGATGAACCTGTATTCCCAGAAAGAGCAATTACCTGACCTTTTTTCACGACCAAGTCATTCGGTTTTAAAAACAGCTCCATTTCGAATGATTTTTCCTTATAATGCGCTTTCTTGATATAATCCTCAATAGCATCTGTGGTTTGCTGCAAATGACAATAAACCGAGGTATATCCGTTTGGATGTGTGATATAAATAGCCTTTCCGTTGCCAAAAGTAGACACCTTTATTCTGGACACATATCCATCAGCAACAGCATGAACCGAAAGCCCTTCTTTTTGCAAGGTCTTAAAATCCAAACCGGCATGAAAATGATTGGGTCTCAACTCTCCAAAATTCCCCGACAACTGCATCGGTATATCAAGTGGCGATCTAAAATAGTCTTTTGGGTATTCTACCTGTCCAAAGGCAACACCGCAAAACAATAGAAAAATAAGGGTCAATTTCATCATATACATTTTTGCTAAGATAAAAAAGTAATCCGTAAAGCGCACTAAAAAAACACAATTTGTAACCAATTACATTGCAATTATTTGACTTTTTTTAAATAAAAAAACAAATAAAATATTGTAATAATAAAAACTAATACTAAATTTGTAATATTAAGTAATGAATAGGATATATAATGAGTGTAATTGCAGAAATAATTGATACTCTTGAAAATAAGGTTGAAAAACTCATTCTGAAAATACAAAATTTAGAGAAAAATAATCAAGAATTAAAAATCGAATTAGAAAAATCTGCACACATCATAGCAACGCAATCAAATGATTTTGAAGCATTAAAGTTGCAATATGAAACACTCAAGATTGCCAACTCATTACTGGGCAGTGACGATAATAAGAGAGATACAAAGCTTAAAATAAATTCATTAATTCGGGAAATTGATTACTGTATAGCCCAGCTATCAGATTAGTAAAAAAATGGACGAAAAGCTTAAAATTAAAATATCAATTGCAGACAGAGTCTACCCGCTAACGGTAGAACTCTCTCAAGAAGAAGGACTTAGAAGTGCTTCAAAGAAGATTGACGTGATGATAAAGCAGTTTGAAGAAAATTATGCTGTTCGTGACAAGCAAGATGTACTAGCCATGTGTGCTTTGCAATTTGCTTCACAAGTAGAGCAAAAACAAATTGACAATACTATTAATGGTGAAGAAACCATTGACAGAATTAAAAAAATCAATGCGCTTTTAGATCAATATCTCGACAATTAAACGTTCTTTACAAAGACTAAGATACTGCCTACATTAGTTCACATTTGGTAAACTCAACACTAACAAATTAGAATGAGCAAATCATCACTACTAGAGCATGCCACGCCCAGGCGAGGAAACTTGAACAGTGAGTTAGCTCAAAACTTGTCAACTCGAGTTTATTCAATACTCCTAATGTAGGCTTTTTTTATATATAAATTTTAACAAACATGGACATATTAACGATCGTCATTTCAGGTATTATAGGTGTTGCAGCAGGTTTTGGAATAGCCAAAATCATAGAGAAAAGCAACATTTCCAATTTAATCAAAAACGCTAAAAAAGAAGCCGTATCTATTTTAAAAGATGCCAACCTAGAAGCCGAAAACATCAAAAAAGATAAGATTCTTCAAGCAAAAGAGAAATTTATCGAATTGAAATCAGAACACGAACAAGTGATTCTAGCCAGAGATAAAAAAGTGGCAGAAGTGGAAAAAAGAATCAGAGATAAAGAATCACAAGTTTCTAACGAACTTTCTAAAGCCAAGAAAGTAAACGATGATTTTGAAGCAAAAACAGCCGAATACAACGCTAAAATCGAAATTTTAGACAAAAAACAACTTGAAGTTGATAAATTACACAAAAGTCAATTGCAACAACTTGAAGCAATATCTGGTTTATCTGCAGAAGAAGCTAAAAATCAATTAGTAGAAGGACTCAAAGCCGAGGCCAAAACCAAAGCAATGTCGCATATTCAAGACACCATTGAAGAGGCTAAATTAACCGCACAACAAGAAGCCAAAAAAATCATCATCAACACGATCCAGAGAGTAGGAACAGAAGAAGCTGTAGAAAATTGCGTATCTGTATTCAATATCGAATCGGATGATGTAAAAGGTAGAATCATTGGTCGTGAAGGTAGAAATATTCGCGCATTAGAAGCCGCTACAGGTGTTGAAATCATTGTTGATGACACTCCGGAAGCAATTATCCTTTCTTGTTTTGATCCGGTACGCAGAGAAATTGCTCGTTTAGCATTACATAAATTGGTAACTGATGGTCGTATTCACCCGGCGCGTATTGAAGAAGTGGTTGCCAAAACAGCCAAACAAATTGACGACGAAATAATAGAAGTTGGAAAACGCACCGTTATCGATTTAGGAATTCACGGTTTACACCCTGAATTGATAAAAGTAGTAGGTCGCATGAAATACCGTTCTTCTTACGGACAAAATTTATTGCAACACTCCCGTGAAGTTTCTAAACTTTGTGGAATCATGGCAGCCGAATTGGGTCTGAATGTAAAATTGGCCAAAAGAGCCGGTTTGTTACACGATATAGGTAAAGTACCAGATGCCGAAAGCGATTTACCACACGCACTTTTAGGAATGCAATGGGCTGAAAAATATGGTGAAAAAGAAGAAGTTTGTAACGCCATTGGTGCTCACCACGATGAAATTGAAATGAAATCCTTATTATCACCAATTATCCAAGTGTGTGATGCCATTTCAGGTGCAAGACCAGGAGCCAGAAGACAAGTATTGGATTCTTACATTCAACGTCTAAAAGATCTAGAAGAAGTAGCTTATGGATTTACTGGTGTAAAAAATGCTTACGCTATCCAAGCCGGAAGAGAACTTCGCGTTATTGTAGAAAGCGAAAAAGTTTCTGATGACAATGCAGCCTCATTATCATTTGAAATATCTCAAAAAATCCAAACCGAAATGACTTACCCAGGTCAGGTTAAAGTAACAGTTATTAGAGAAACCAGAGCAGTAAATATCGCTAAGTAATTCTTTACTAAGTATTTATACTAGAAACACAATAAATATAAAAAAGCCTTGTTGATCGAGAAATTCAACAAGGCTTTTTTTTTATTAAAAATCTATTTTATTATCAAAAACCACAAACTGAGACTAATCATTTCACACTCTTTCGTGGATGAAAACTATTAACGACTTCCTTCAAAAACTTCCGATCCAGATGCAAATAAATTTCGGTTGTCGTTATGGATTCGTGTCCAAGCATCAACTGAATCGAACGCAGATCAGCACCATTTTCAAGAAGATGTGTTGCGAAAGAATGCCGAAAAGTATGCGGACTTATTTTTTTATTCAAAGCCGTTTTTACTGCTAAATCTTTTATTATAGTAAAAATCATAGCCCTTGTTAGCTGACCTCCTCTTCTATTCAGGAACAAGGTGTCTCCAAATTCTTTCTTTACTTTCATGTGATTCCGTATCGTATCTCTATAGAGTTGAATATACTTTTGAGCCAATTTACCCACAGGAACAAACCGCTGCTTATTCCCTTTTCCTGTAATTTTAATAAAACCTTCTTCGAAAAACAAATCAGAAATTTTTAAAGAAACTAACTCTGAAACCCGAAGACCACAGCCATAAAGTGTTTCTAACATTGCACGATTGCGTTCCCCTTCATTAGAACTTAAATCAATAGCCTGAATCAAGGCATCTATCTCATCGACAGCTAAAGTGTCCGGTAATTTCCTGCCGGTTCTGGGTGCCTCTATAAGTTCCAATGGATTATCCAATCGATAATCTTCGAAAATAAGGTAGCCAAAAAAACTTTTTAGCCCAGATATTATTCTGGCTTGAGAACGCGCATTTACTTGGCTAGAAACAGCATACACAAACTGCTGAATTGTTTCTTCAGTAATTTGAAGTGGCGAAACGTCAATATTATTTTCGGCAAGAAAAACACACAAGCGTTCGATATCAAAAGAATAATTATCGATTGTATTCTTTGACAAACCCCTTTCTATTTTCAGATAAGATTGATAACTTTTTATATAGGAATCCCAATTCATACTTACAAAGTAAAGCCTTTTTTAATCATAAAAAAACCTCTCGAGTCGAGAGGTTCTTTATTAAGAGTATGAATCAAAAATGCAAGGCAAAACCAATTAATCCCTGAAAAGCATTATCGGCTTTATTTTTATCTAGTGTAGCATTATATCTAATTGCGGGTTCTATAGAAACATTATCACTAACAAACCAGGCATAACCTCCTTGAAAACCAACCCAATTGGCATTATTCCCACTTCCGGAAGTACCAGTTAAATCAACACCAACAGGGAATTGACTAACTATATAGTATTTAACACCTATTTTATAATTGAAAGGCGTATAGTCATACCCATCATCCGAATAACCTAAACCCGCTTTTATAGCAAAATCATCCATAACAAAATAACCTACCTCAGCACCTACTGACCAAGCTGTATTAGCACCATCAACAGCCATTAAAGAAAATGCGGTGTTTCCGGTAGCCCATGAACCCGTATTAGCTTCAATCAGCCATTTCCCCATTGAGGTTTGACCACTATTACTGTCCATTTTTTTATCTTGGGCATTTGCAAGCCCAAATACTAAAAGAGCGATAGTTAATAAAGTAATTTTTTTCATGATTTCATTATTTAAAGTTAACTATTCAAATTTAAACAACTTATTTTCATGCATTTAATACAATTTAAATAAATCGTTTATAAACAATATCAATCGATAAAAAACATTACAAAACCACTACATTTAAGCTTTATCTTAATAAACACACTTACAATAACTGCCTGTATTCTATACTCTTAACCAAGAATAAAGGTTAAAAAAAAAAGACAAAATACAATTAGAATCCAAAACAATAATGACTTGTAAAATGACGTAAAAAAAAATATTTTTACAATAAAATCTAAATTAAAGAGTTTTAAATTGCAAGCTCTAATAAAAGAGTATTTAAAAAACACATTATATGAAAAAGACAATCATGGTTGCTATTGTATTTTTTGCTTTATCAAACAACATACAAGCACAATTAGTAAAAATTGGAATAAAAGGAGGACTTAATTACGCCAATCAAACAGGAAATGATATCACGATAAATAGTAGTAATTATAAAACGGATGCAATAACCAGCTATCACGCCGGTTTAGTGGCTGAAATAAAATTGGTGGAAAGTTTCTCCATTCAGCCAGAGCTTTTATATTCTACCCAAGGAGCAACTTATAAAAATGCTTTAGAGGAATTTAAAAATGAATTAGGCTATTTATCCATTCCCCTAATGGCAAAAATTTATCTAAACAAAGTCGTTAGTCTTGAATTAGGTCCACAGGCTTCCTTTCTGTTAAGCGAAAAAAACAATTTTGACATCAAAGACACGAATACTTTTGATTTTGCTGCAGCCGGAGGATTGGGAATTAAAATAACCAAGAATTTCTTCTTACAAGGACGCTACGTTTTAGGACTTACCGAAGCTTCAAAAGATGCTCAGGTAAAAAACTCCGTAGTACAAGTTTCAGCGGGTATTTTATTTTAAGAGGTTAAAAACAAAATTTACACAAACCGTTCTTTAATTGGAACGGTTTTTTTATTTTTACAAAAACACAAACTATGAAAATCAGCATCATCAATGGTCCAAACCTGAATCTTTTAGGAAAAAGAGAACCTGAAGTATATGGCAGCCAAACTTTTGAAGAGTATTTTACTAGCCTTCAAATAAAATATCCCACAATAGAATTCAGCTATTTTCAAAGTAATATAGAAGGTGAACTGATCGATAAAATTCAAGAATTTGGTTTTTCATATGACGGAATCATTCTCAATGCCGGCGCTTATACCCATACTTCTATTGGTATTGGTGATGCTATAAAAGCAATAACTACCCCGGTTGTAGAAGTTCACATTTCCAATACTTTTTCTCGTGAAAGTTTCAGACATCAATCTTATATTTCGGGAAATGCCAAAGGTGTTATTTTAGGTTTCGGCTTAAAAAGTTATGATTTGGCCATTCAGTCGTTTCTATAAAACCTCAAAATTGCCAAGTTCAAGACTATAAAGCTTTAACATATTATTAATAGACTAATTTTAAACTTCTTATACTTTTGTGAAAGAAAAAACTTTCATGAAAATATACTCTTGCATCTTAATTGCCTTAATAGCCACTACGAGCTTTGCCCAAATTAAAGGAACGGTAACCGATGAAAAGGGAAATCCTTTGCCTTTTGTAACGATATTCGAAGAAGACACCTACAATGGAACTACTTCAAACGAGCATGGAAAGTATGAATTGAATCTAAAAACCGGCGGTAAACAAACCGTAGTTTTTCAATATCTGGGGTTTAAAACCCAAAAAATAATTGTCCAAGCAAAAACACAATCCCAATCCTTAGATGTTAAAATGCTTGAAGAAAGCTTTTCTTTGAACGAAGTAGTGATTAACACCAAAATTAATCCTGCCATTGCCATTATAAAAAATGCAATTGCAAGCAAAAAAGAAAACTCAGAAAAAACAGCCCGATTTAAAGCCGATTTCTATTCTAGAGGTATCTTTAAACTTAAAAATGCACCAAAAAAGATCTTCGGTCAAAAAATAGGTGACCTGAATGGCTCTTTAGACTCAACCGGCACCGGAATTATTTCATTATCAGAAACCTTTTCGAAAATCATTTTCGAAAAACCCAATAACTTAAAAGAAACAGTCACTGCCTCAAAAGTAAGCGGAAACAATAATGGCTATAGCTACAATACTGCCAGATCTTCATTTTATGACTTTTATGACAACCATATTAATTTTGGCATTAATATGATTTCTCCCATTGCTGACAATGCTTTCAATTATTACAAATACACCTTAGAAGGCACATTTAACGATGATAATAACCAGATGATCAATAAAATAAAAGTAACTGCAAAACGCGATAAAGAACCCGTTTTTGAAGGCTATCTGTATATCGTTGAAGATTCTTGGGCCATTTATGCAGTAGATTTAGACATCAAAGGATATCGTATGAAAGAAGAGTTTGTCGATGTTATGACACTAAAACAAAACTTTAGTTATAACAAAAACAATCGTTTGTGGGCAAAAAACACCCAAAGTCTCGATATTACAGCAGGCGCTTTTGGAATAAAATTCTTCGGAAAGTACACCTACGTCTATAACAATTATGAATTTGTAGATGCTTTTGACAGAAAAACATTCACAAGCGAAATTACAAATGTAGCAATCAATTCCAATAAAAAAGACAGCACTTTCTGGAACAACAACAGACCCATTCCACTAACAATAGAAGAAAGCACTGATTATATTCGAAAAGACAGTATTTACAAAATGCGCAACTCAACAAAGTACTTAGACTCTATCGATAAAAAAGGAAATAAATTCAAAATAGTAAAAATTCTTAGCGGTTACCAATATAAGAATAGCGAGAAAAAACAGTCCTTTAAATATGATGGCTTACTAAATCTAGGCTCATTAAGTTTTAATAACGTTCAAGGTTATAATTTAGATTCTGGCTTTTCATTTACGGACTCAAATACTGATGAAAAAGGAAAATATACCTCAATAAAAACTAACTTTAATTATGGTTTTTCGGAGGATCGATTGCGCATCACCGGCTTATTCGCACACCGTTTCAACAACCAAAACTATGCAAATTTGACGGTATCAGGAGGAAGTACAGTAAAACAATTCAACGAAAACCAACCCATAAGCAAGATTATAAATACTAGCAGTTCCCTATTTTTCAAGAATAATTACATGAAATTGTATAACCTAGAATTTGTCCAATTCAATTATGGACAAAACATTGCCAATGGAGTGAATCTAAATGGAAAAATAGAATTCCAACAACGAAAACCTTTGTTCAATACCACTGATTTTTCCTATTTCAACAAAGAGGATTTGTATTCTTCCAATAATCCATTAGATCCAAACGACTATGTAAATGCTGGCTTTGAAGAACATCATTTGATGAAAGCCACAATAAATGCCCGAATAAATTTTGGAAACAAATATGCTAGTCGACCTGATGGCAAATTCAATATTAGAAATAAAAAACACCCAACATTATTTGTAGCTTATGAAAAAGCATTTGCAACAACGGATAAGAAATATGCTTTTGACCACATCAGTTCCCGAGTTTTTTATGAATCAACACTTGGAAACAAGGGAGACTTTGCTTTAAACTTAAAAGCAGGGAAATTTTTCAATGCAGACGAAATCTCTTTTATTGACTACAAACATTTTAACGGAAACCAAACGCACATTGGTCAAACAGACCGCTATTTGAATGTTTTTAATTTATTGCCTTATTATTCGAACAGTACAAACGACAGCTATTTTGAAGCACATATGGAGCACAATGACCAAGGCTATATAATGAATAAAATTCCTTTATTGAATAAATTAAAATCGACTATGGTTTTAGGCTTTCACAGCCTTGCGATCCCAAATAGAAAACCTTATACTGAGTTTACCATCGGTCTTGATAACCTGGGATTTGGAAAATTAAAAGTTTTTAGAGTTGATTATGTACGCTCTTACCAAAATGGATACCAAGGTGATGGTATCATTTTTGGTTTGAAAATTTTGAATGTCCTGGAATAATTTCCTCTTTTAAATAAAAAACGAGACTATTTTCTACAAATAGTCTCGTTTTATTATCTTTATTCAAATACAATCAACTGTATGTGTGGGGCTCGACGTGTATCAAAACATGACCTAATTCAGGAATTTCTTTTCTCAAAGTATCTTTCAGTTGATGGGCTAAATCGTGTCCCTCTTTAACTGAAATATCCGCATTCACTATGGCATGAAGATCTACATGATACTTCATTCCTGATTTTCGAATAAAACATTTTTCAGTATCAATAATTCCTTCGACTTGAAAAGCTACTTCTCGGATATGGGCTATCAAATCATCATACAAATGTTCGTCCATAATCTCCCCTAGTGCCGGCCTGAAAATCAGATAACTGTTGTAAAGAATAAAACCGGAAGCAAAAAGCGCAGCCCAATCATCGGCTTCTTCATAGCCTTTCCCCAAAATCAAGGCAATAGAAATCCCTATAAATGCAGCAACCGAAGTGATTGCATCACTTCTATGATGCCAAGCATCTGCTTTTAGCGAAGAACTATTGGTTTCGATACTTCTTTTCATTACCAACCGAAAAGAGAATTCTTTCCAGATAATTATTGACCCCAATACAATAAGCGTCCAAGGTTTAGGCAAATCATGAGGAATACTGATATTTATAATACTCTCATAAGCAATAATGGTAGCTGATGTAATTAAAAAACCCACCACTAAAAAAGTTATCAATGGCTCAGCACGACCATGACCATAAGGATGGTTACTATCAGCGGGTCTATTAGCATATTTGATTCCGAACAGTACTAAAAACGACGCAAAAATATCTGTTGTAGACTCTATTGCATCGGCAATTAAGGCATAAGAATTGCCAAAAAAACCTGCTAAGCCTTTAATAATTGCTAAGCAGGTATTTCCTATTATACTGAAATATGTTGCCTTTACGGCAGTCTGTTCATTATTCATAATGAATGTTGTTGTTTACTCAACGCGAACAATATTGGCTCCAATAGCTCTTAATCGTTCATCAATTCTTTCGTAACCGCGATCGATTTGTTCTATGTTTTGAATGGTACTTGTTCCTTTTGCCGAAAGCGCAGCAATCAACAGGGAAATTCCCGCACGAATATCTGGAGATGACATCGTGGTCGCTTTTAATTGTGACTGAAAATCATGCCCCATCACCACCGCTCTATGCGGGTCACACAACATAATTTTGGCTCCCATATCGATTAGTTTGTCCACAAAAAACAAACGGCTTTCAAACATTTTTTGATGAATCAACACATCGCCTTTGGCTTGCGTTGCCACCACCAAAACGATACTCAATAAATCAGGTGTAAATCCAGGCCAAGGCGCATCTGCAACAGTAAGTATTGAACCGTCTATATCTGTTTTGATTTCATATCCTTCCTCATGAGAAGGAATATAAATATCATCTCCTCTTCGTTCTAATGTAATTCCAATTTTTCTGAAAGTACTCGGAATCACACCTAAGTTATCCCAACTTACATTTTTAATGGTAATTTCACTTCTGGTCATCGCTGCCAATCCAATCCAGCTACCAATCTCGATCATATCTGGAAGAATTCTGTGCTCGCATCCGCCAAGGTATTCGACTCCTTCGATAGTCAATAAATTAGACCCTACTCCGGTAATTTTAGCTCCCATAGAGTTTAGCATCTTGCACAATTGTTGCAAGTAAGGCTCGCAAGCCGCATTATAAACTGTTGTTATTCCTTTGGCCAAAACAGCTGCCATAACAATATTGGCAGTTCCTGTTACGGACGCTTCGTCCAGCAGCATGTGAGCACCGGTCAAACCTTCTGTGGCTTCCACTCCGTAAAAATGATCTTCTCTATTGTAACGGAATTTTGCGCCTAAATTAATAAAGCCTTCAAAATGCGTATCTAATCTTCTTCTTCCTATTTTATCTCCTCCTGGTTTTGGGATATACCCTTTTCCAAAACGAGCCAAAAGTGGACCAACAATCATGATAGAACCTCTTAAAGCTCCACCTTCTTTCTTAAAAGCTTCTGTTTCCAAATAACCAACATTGACTTCATCAGCCTGAAAAGTATAAGAACCTGAACCTATCTTTTGAATTTTAACCCCTAAATTCCCCAAAAGGGTAATTAGTTTGTTAATATCAATAATATCAGGAATATTGTTGATTGTTACTTTTTCAGGAGTTAAAAGAACCGCACACAAAATTTGTAATGCTTCATTTTTTGCTCCCTGTGGAGTGATTTCTCCTTTAAGACGAATGCCGCCTTCTATTTTGAAAATTCCCATATTATTATATTACTTTTTTAAGGTATTCCGTTGTCAAAGTATCCAGATTTATAAAAAAGCATTAACGCTCTTCCTCTCGACAGTTTAACAAATAAACCCCTTATTGCTGATTATTTTGTTTTTTTGAAAAAGTTTTTTGTTTACCCGTTTTTAGATTTTTATTGCTCTGGATTTTTGGTGGTCCAGCTGGTGCAATCTTATTGGATATACGTTTGTTAGTTCTCAATAAATCGGTGGTATTTATAAGCTCCTCCTTACTTTGAAGCAGATCTATTTTACCTTCTGAGAGTTCATACAAATGCTCAAAAATAACATCATCTTTTACAGTGTCTTTGTTCCAACTTAAATAGGATTTTTTCATGTGATTGGCAATCACTTTCACCAAAGCACTTTTCATTTCTCCTTCCTCCCACTTATTGGCAACATCAATCATGTATTTTATGTTATTGCCATAATACCTGTATTTAGGAAAATTTTGAGGGTATTTTAGAACATCCGGTTTCAATTGTAACACTTCACGCGATGGTATTGGATAAGGTGATTCAACATCTAATTTAAAATCAGACATAATAAACAACTGATCCCATAATTTATGTTGAAAATCGGGTACATCACGTAAATGAGGATTCAAGCTCCCCATTACCTGAATGATGTACTTTGCCATTTTATTGCGTTCTTCCGGGTTTTCAATGACAGTTGCCTGATCGATTAATTTTTGTAAATGACGGCCATACTCCGGAATAATCAAATGCGGTCTTTCAGCATTGTATTCCAAATGATGAACAACATCGTTCGCAATTTCTTTCTTGTATTTCGAATTCATAGGTGAATTTTATTTTGATTCTGATTCGTTGCCAAAGTTGAAGACTATCGTTCTTACAAACGCATGTGGACAATAAAAAAGCACAAACTGATTATAGTGAAATAATACCTTCAATAACGGAGACTTCCTGATACTTAGCAATTACTTCTTGAGAATCTTTCATCTGAACATCAACAGATATACTGGTAAATTTACCTGTTCTTGACTTTGTTGTTTTAATTACAGCACCCATACAATCAAAAGCCAACTCAACACGTTCGACATTATCATTTTCCGAAGGAACAATAAACTTAAACAGATATTCTGCCGGCCAAGAAGTACTCATGTCCAGCTCTGTTTTTAATCTATCATAAAATTCTTGAGTATTCTTATCCATTTTTATTTAAAAATTATAGCAAAGATACTGTTTCAATTGTAATTTACGAATTATGGATTATTATTTTTTTTCAAAAACAATAGTTTTAATGACAATCATTTTTTCTAATTCCAATTAGTTTGAGTAAGTTTGCGCCTTATTTTCCAAAAAAGTGCAGAAAGAAATTATCGTAATTATAGGTGGACCGGGAACTGGAAAATCCACAATCATAGATGGACTAACAGCCAGAGGATTTTGTTGCTATCCTGAAATCTCCCGCGAGGTGACTCTGGAGGCAAAAAAACAAGGCATAGAACAACTATTTCTTGAAAAACCTTTATTGTTTAGTGAATTGCTATTAGAAGGAAGAAAAAAACAATATCTAAAAGCGTTAAATGAACCTCATGATGTCGTGTTTATTGACCGTGGGATTCCTGATGTCTTAGCATACATGCACTACATTGGAGACAGTTACCCTACCTCATTTGACACCATTTGTAGAGAACATACCTATTCTAAAATTTTCATATTACCTTCTTGGGAAGAAATTTATGTAAGTGACGAAGCGCGTTATGAAAATTATGAGCAAGCAAAATTAATCCAAAACCACCTTGTAGAAACCTATCAGGGTTACGGATACGATCTCATCGAAGTTCCTAAAGATACCCTTGATAACAGAATTCTTTTTATATTAGACAAAATTTCTAAGTAATTAAGAAATTTTGGATTCTGAATTAGGAAACATCAATTCCTAAGTCACAATTTGTAATTCAAAATCAAAATTGATGTCTGAAGCATTACAAATTCTCCAAAAATACTGGAAACACGACAGTTTTAGATCACTGCAAAATGAAATCATTGATTCTGTTTTAAGCGGTCAGGACACTTTTGCTTTGATGCCAACAGGTGGCGGGAAATCAATCTGTTTTCAAATTCCGGCCATGATGAGCAACGGAATTTGCTTGGTCATTTCGCCTCTGGTTGCCTTAATGAAAGACCAGGTTGCCAATTTGCAACAGCGAAACATCAAGGCCATTGCATTGACCGGCGGAATCAAATCAGATGAAATGATTGATTTGCTGGACAATTGCCAATTTGGAAATTATAAATTTCTCTATCTATCACCGGAACGCCTGCAGTCTGACTGGATTTTAGACCGGATAAAAAACCTTCCCATAAATCTAATAACAATTGACGAGGCGCACTGTGTTTCCCAATGGGGGCATGATTTTCGTCCGGCATATTTAAAAATTTCCACCTTAAAAACGCATTTTCCAAAAACCCCTTTTTTAGCCTTAACAGCCACTGCAACTCCAAAAGTTAAAGAAGACATCATCAACGAATTGGGATTGCAAAAACCGCAATTGTTCCAAAAATCTTTTGCGCGATCCAATATCGCTTATATGGTTTTTGAAGTAGAAGACAAACTTTTCCGGATAGAGCAAATTTTGAAAAAAAATCCTCAATCTTCAATAATATACGTTCGAAATAGAAAATCCTGTCTGGACATGTCGTCCCAGTTACAATCTATGGGTTTTAAATCTACCTATTATCATGGTGGACTTACACCCAAAGAAAAAGACAAAAACATGCAACTCTGGATGCAAAATGAAGCACAGGTAATTGTTGCCACCAATGCTTTTGGAATGGGAATTGACAAACCCGATGTTAAAACCGTTATCCACATTCAACTGCCGGAGAATTTAGAAAATTATTATCAGGAAGCAGGACGTTCCGGAAGAAACGGCGAAAAAGCATTTGCTGTATTATTGACCAGCCCTTCGGATATCATTCAGGCCGAAAATCAGTTTATTCATATTCTTCCCGATAAAAAATTCCTTAATCAAGTCTATCTCAAATTGTCTAATTTCTTCCGGATTGCTTATGGCGAAGGAATAAACGAACAGTTTTCTTTCAACCTGAATCAATTCTGCCTGAAATACAAGTTTCCGGTTTTAAAAACGTATAATGCCATGCAGTTCTTGGACAGACAAGGAATCATTACTTTGTCACAGGAATTCTCTGAAAAGATCACTTTACAGTTTATTATTTCGTCGAAAGAAGTAATGCGCTATATGAGTCTAAATCCAAAAGACGAGGAAATTATTCTAACTATTTTGCGCACTTATCCCGGAATCTACGAGATGCCCATCCCTTTTAATCTGGATTTAATTGCAAGAAAATCAAATCATACAGAAGCGCAAATACAGGGAGTTTTACAGAAATTAAAAGAAAGAGACATTATCGAATACCATTCGAAAAACAATGATTCCAAGTTGACTTTTAACGAAGTACGAGAAGACGAAAGAACCATCAATAGAGTGGCTAAATATTTAGAGAATCAAAATGCATTAAAAAAAGAGCAACTCAAATCTGTACTGAATTATATCAACGAAAAAGAAAGTTGTAAGAGCAAATTAATTTTGGATTATTTTGGAGAAAAAACAAAGGAAGATTGTGGCATTTGTTCCTATTGTATCATTAAAAAAAATAAAAAGACAAATTTTAATCAGCTTTCAAAAGAAATTATTTCAATATTAAAAACAGAAGATTTAAATTCAAGAGAGATTCAAAACAAAATAAATAATCAATCGGCGGATGTTATCTTTGTCATTCAGCAATTAGTAGAAAGAGAAAGCATAACAATTAAACCGAACAATAAATACACCTTAAAAATATAATGGAAAAATTACGAATCGTATTTATGGGAACGCCGGAATTTGCGGTTGGAATCCTAGACACCATAATTCAAAACGACTATGATGTAGTAGGCGTTATCACGGCAGCAGACAAGCCAGCCGGACGCGGGCAAAAATTAAAATACTCAGCCGTCAAAGAATACGCCTTAAAACACAACTTGAGATTACTCCAACCCACGAACCTAAAAGAGGATTCGTTTCTGGAAGAATTAAAATCATTAAACGCCAATTTACAAATTGTTGTTGCCTTCCGAATGTTGCCCAAAGTGGTTTGGGAAATGCCAAAATTAGGAACCTTCAATCTTCACGCATCTCTCCTTCCCAATTATCGTGGCGCGGCGCCTATAAACTGGGCTATAATAAATGGAGAAACAAAAACCGGTGTCACCACTTTCTTTATTGACGATAAGATTGATACCGGCGCGATGATTCTGAGTTCAGAAACCGAAATTGATCCAAACGAAAATGCAGGACAATTACACGATAGATTAATGAATTTAGGCAGTCAGACTGTTGTTGACACCTTAGCACTGATTGAAAAAGGAAATGCAACTCCCATTATTCAAAAAGAAGATGCAACTATTAAGACCGCATACAAGCTCAACAAAGAGAATTGCAAAATCGATTGGACAAAATCAGCCTTAGAAATCAATAACCTGATAAGAGGTTTGAGTCCATATCCCGCGGCTTGGTCTATGTTTTCTGATAAAAATGAAGAATGGAACGTAAAAATATATGAGTCAAAAATAATCCTTGAAGATCACGATCACGAAGTGGGCAGCATTATTAGCTCAAAAAAAGAAATGAAAATTGCAGTGAAAGATGGATTTATACAGATTTTAAGCTTACAATTTCCCGGTAAAAAGAGAATGACTGCGCAGGAACTATTAAACGGAATCTCCTTTTCGGAGGCTGCAAAAGTCTTTTAAAGCCTCTAAAAACAGCCTATAGCTATAAATAATAAGAAATATGTATTGTTTTATGAACAAAAAAAGTAAGTTATCAACAAATCAAGCTAAAATAAAAGAAAACGCTTGCGAGGTAGGTATTTCCTGCTAAATTTGTGTATTGACAATTTTTTTAACCAACATTTAACAACTATTTATTATGAACAAATCAGAATTAATCGATGCTATTGCTGCTGACGCAGGAATCACAAAGGCTGCTGCAAAATTAGCTTTAGAGTCATTTTTAGGAAACGTAGGTGGTACTTTGAAAAAAGGAGGAAGAGTATCTCTAGTAGGTTTCGGATCTTGGTCAGTTTCTCCTAGAGCTGCCAGAGACGGTAGAAATCCTCAAACAGGAAAAACTATTCAAATCGCTGCGAAAAATGTTGTAAAATTCAAAGCTGGTGCTGAATTAGAAGGGGCAGTAAACTAATCAAAAGTTTCAAAACCTAATATAATTAAAACCTTCCTGATGGAGGGTTTTTTTATACACTTAAACGATTATATTTGGATTATTTTCATAGTTTTTCTTAAATTTATTATATATTTATTTAAAAAATTACAGCGCCATGATTTCAGAAAAATTAAAAAAAGGACAACTACTTATAGCAGAGCCTTCTATAATTGGAGATTTATCATTTAATAGATCTGTAATTTTATTAGCCGATCATGACAAGCAAGGCTCCGTAGGGTTTATCATAAATAAACCATTAAAATATACAATAAATGACATCATTCCTGAAATCAATGCTAAATTCAAAGTTTACAACGGTGGTCCTGTAGAACAAGATAATCTTTACTTTATTCACAACATCCCGGATTTAATTCCAAATAGCATCGAAATATCCAATGGAATATATTGGGGAGGTGATTTTGAGTCTGCCAAAATACTTATCAACAGCGGGGCAATAAAAAAAGACAACATTCGTTTTTTCCTAGGCTATACTGGCTGGGACGAAAATCAATTGGAAACTGAAATGCATGATAACTCGTGGATTGTAGCAACCAATAATTATGAAAACAAAATCATAGGCAAATCAGCAACCCACTTTTGGAAAGAACAGATCATGGAATTAGGCGGTGATTATCTTATCTGGTCTAATGCACCCGAAAATCCTTATCTTAACTAAATTTTAGCTTATTAGAGCGTTTAATTTTTGCAATAATTCTGTTGCCAAAACATCTGTAAACTCTTTTTTTCGGTACTTGCTTATAGGTTGTATTCCTTTTATAACATTTGTAATAAATAACTCATCGGCTTTTTGAAGATCAAATGGAGAAATTACATCTTCAACAACTTCAATTCCTTCCGTTTTTCTAGCTAATTCTAAAATTTGCTTTCTCATCACACCATTCAAACAACCTTCTGAAACCGGGGGAGTGATCAGTTTATTCCCCAACAGCATGAAAACATTCCCTTGAATTGCCTCTACCACATTCTTACTGTCATTTAGCAACAAACAATTATCTAATCCATTCTCGTCAGCAAAAATACTCGCGGTAATATTTAAAATTCTATTGGTTGTTTTTATAGAAGACAGCAATTGCTTTGTGACATAAAAATCTTTAAACAAATCCACCTCATATTTCTTTTGGTCAAATGAATACAAAGTGTTTTCAAGAGCTATAGCGTGAACCAAAAAAGAAACCGTATGGGTTTTAGGCAAATAATACCCACCATCATTTCTAAAAACAGTAATTCTGGCACGAGCCGAGTCGGATATTCCATTGTGATGAACCAAAGAAAGCATCTGTTGTTCCAAATACTCCATCGTAAAATTCATGGGAATTTCCATTCTGACCACCCTCATCGATGCCATAAGTCTGAAATAATGATCTTCTAAAAAAAGAATTTTAGAATCGACGATCTTTACCGTCTCAAAAACAGCATCAGCATATAAAAAAGCACGATTTTCTGTCAATATATTAGCATCTTCAGCTACAATAGTCCCATTAAAATTAATCATAAAAAAGCCCTAAATTTGATTTAGGGCAAATGTAAGTCATAAAATACAATTTTACTATACTGATCCAATAAGATGTTTAAGGTCTGAAATTTGATTTTCCCATAACAATGATGCCTCATCAACTTCATCTTTATCGGCAAAATCGACAACCATCAAAGAGACGTCTTTTGTCAACTCATCCACTAAAATATGCAGCTCAAAAAAATATTCGGTATCTTTTCCGTTTCCGTCTACCCATCTAAATTTCACTTTCTCTCCTGATTTTTTAGAAGCAAGCCTGGCTTTCTCCTCAGAATCGTTCCATATAAAGGTATAGAACTCCCCTCGCGAATTTACATTATCAGCAAACCATTCTGACAAACCAGAAGGAGTTGATATATATTGATATAACAATTGTGGAGAAGAATTTATAGGAAATTCGATTTCGTAACGTACTTTTTGATCCATGTGCTACATATATTTTTTTCGAATATATAGATAATAAGCCCGAAAAAAAAATGTTTTCAAAAATATTTTTTTTTCTTCAAAATATGCTTGTGCGCTTTAATATAATTTATATATTTGCACCCGCAATCAAGGCAGTACTATTTGAAAGCATTTGGCGAGGTAGCTCAGTTGGTTAGAGCGCAGGATTCATAACCCTGAGGTCACGGGTTCAACTCCCGTCTTCGCTACAGAAACAAACCCTTAAACATCAACTGTTTAAGGGTTTTTTATTGGGATTCTATTTTGAAAATCCAGACTTCCAATCGGATTAATGCAAAAACCTGTGAAGCTAGAAAAATTAGGCATAACTATTAGTTGGTCTAAAAAGAATAAATTCAACATTCCTCCCCCTCCTTCCTCTGAATTATGATTTAAAAGCTTCTGATTTTCTAATTATTCCTATCAGTCTTAAGTATTTTCGTTGTAGGAATTCGATAAGTGTTTTTTTAGTGCTTAGGTTGACTCCTCTTTAGTGTTTTGTTTTGATACTTCAGTCATATACTATCTATGCTATATCTGTACTATATCTATACTATATCTGTGCTATATCTCTACTATATCTATGCTTCAAAAAGTAGAAATTCATATATTTTCTTGCAATTAAAGGCTTTTTAAAACATTAGTTTATTGTGGCTTAATGAGTTCAATTTGTCCTATAAAAATGGACAATCAAGTGAGGGATACTACAAATCAAAATAAAAACATTAATAGCCATTAAGCAGAAAAGGTACAAATGATATGTAGTTTTCATTTATACCTTTTCGGTTTTTACCCCAATATTTTAATTTCCAAAGCCCCTTTTTCTATCAGCGATGAAAGTTTGGGATCTAAATAACGGTTATTATTTCAATACTTCTGTTATTTCTTTAGCTATAGGATGCTCAGCCTTAAAAGTATAGCCCATTAGTTTAGCAATGGTTTGAGCGAACTGCTGTTGATAGAGCTGTCCTTCCGTTTTTATTTCTCCTTTGGCACTAATTCCAGTACCCATAGCAGCTAACCATATCTCAGATGCGTCCTGAATATCACTGCCGTGATCGGTCCACTCCTCTTTTATTTTATCCCCTCGACCATGATCTGTCGTAAAGAACAGAGCCGTCTTATTCTTATACTTGGGGTCATTTTGCACGAAATCCCAAATTTGTTTAACCCAAGCATCAACCTGATGAGCTGCATCCAAATAAGAACGGTATTGGCCCGAATGTGCCCATTCATCTGTTTCTCCAAAAGCAACATACAATACCTTCGGCTTATTCACTTTCAATTCCTCCATAGCTTCGTATTGTGTAAACACATCAAAACATTCGTCTGTACGCCAAGGTTTATAAGAGTCTGCGAGCATGCTATTGATCAGTTTTTGTTGGACAGTTGGATTATCGCCTCCTACTTTATCAAAAGCCGAAACTACCGGTATGCCGCTTCGTTTTTCATTTAAAATTCTGTCAAATGCTTCCCAAGCACCAAAAGCGGCTACTTTCCCCTTCAGTTTGGGCTGCTGGTTTAAAAACTCCAATAGGGTTACATGGGGATTAGCTTCATACTCATTCGAATTAATGGCCGGATCACCATAACCGGTCATTATTTCGCTATAACCCGGATAACTGAACCAATGTGGATTGGCATTATTTACCTTATTCTCAAAATTTCTGTTCCCGTACAATTGCCCTTTTGAAGCAACTTCTGACCAGATAAAAGGCATCAATTTCTCTCTGCGTTCGTTGACATTCTCACTCCAGAATTTTTTAAAAATATAAGTGCTGTCCCCTTGGTTGAATTTTCGGTCTTTGGCAATCGCCGCATCCATTCCCTCAAAGAGTTCCTGCCATCTCAATCCGTCGGTCGTGATGATAATGATGTTTTCTGCTTGTTGTGCATGGGATAAAATACCCTTAAAAATCAGCAATAATAATAATAATAAGATTTTTTTCATTTTATTTTTTATATAGTTATAGACAATATACTTTTCATTATTTTTTACAAATGCTTACAAAACCAATTATTTTTTTTAAACTAGATTAATATTAAGCCGTTGGGGGTAATTAGTTTTTGATGACAGTTATCCTCAGCTCGAGTAATTTTCGTCGAAAAAAACTACCAATGTCTTTTTTAATTATTAAACCTAACGGGTTAAAATAGTTTAAAGTTATACGCTTGCAAACTTCCCGACAACTTTCACCTAGTATTTTTCGCCAGATTTAAGTTTGAAATTTTTATGATTTAAAAAGTGAATAAAAAGTCCTCTTTTGACATGATCTTCATCATTTAACCCACAAAACTGTGTTTCCAAAAGCTTCAAAATTTAATTTCTTGCTAATCGCTTTAATCTTCACACTGTGTGCACCCGGCAACAAACCAATAGGTTTCATTATTCTCCATAAATGATTACTTATGGTTTCCGGTTTTGAAATTCTTGATATATTTAAACTATCAAACCTACCTAAACTTTGTAAAAAATATAATTTTTGTAACCTAGGAGATATTCCTTCAAACTTAATCATATCAATCCACTCTCCTCCATCAAAACTTATAGATACCTTAGTTGATTCATCTGCTGCAAAAACATTTGCATAAATAAAATTATCATTTAAAAAATTTAATGTTGTATCCCACTCGTTCTCTTGCGGTAAAGTTATATCCATTTGTTTATTCTCTGCCGCTCCAGAAACTTTGTAGTCTAATTTATATGTATTTTCATTCATTCTCAGAAACCAATATCCTTTCGGTGTACCATCATACATTAAAGAAAATGGAATTTGATCTATATCATGTGGTCCTTGCCACCATGCTCCACATACAGCCCCAGCAACTAACTCATGGACTGGAGGCTGCTTTTCTCTTTCAAAATATTTGTGATATTGAGTATGCGTATGTCCCGCACCTATAAATACATTTTTGAATGGTTTCAAAATTGTGATAATCTCATCTCTATCTTCCATTTCCTCTAAAGGGATGTGCATGAATATATTTATCGAATCAAAATTATCCTTTTCTAATTCGATTAAATGTTTGACAAATTCTAATTGCATTTCATCTAGCCTTCCTTTGTAATCTTTTTCATTTATTGGATAAATATTATTAAGTACTAAAAATAATTGTTTCCCATATTCAAAAGCATAATAAGAAGGTCCAAATATTCTTTCAAAGCTTTTGTCTCTATCCATGAAAGCCGTTTGCTTAAAATTCAAATCGTGATTGCCTATGGTGTAAAAAACCGGAGCTCCTATGAGCCCTAAAGTTTCGGATAAAGGTTTGAAAATATTCAAATTATCAAAAGAAAGATCACCTAAGGGAACTATAAAATCAAGGTCTTTATCTATCAATTCTTCGGTAACTAATTTCCCAACATGATAAACATCATCCATAACATCTACCTGAGTATCGCCCAACAAAGCAATTTTTAAGTCCTTTTTTTCTTGATGAGGAATTAACGGAAAGTTATAGGTATCTACCTGTTTCACTTGGTCAAAGGGCACATAAAACAAGACACTATTTTGTTTGTTTACGGGCGAGATATAATCTGCTGGCTTAATCAGAAAAACGGTATTTCCGTCTACCTTTTTTATACTATATCGACCTTCTTTATCTGTCTTGACAAAATCTTTTCCATTAGAAATTAAAACATTTGGCAAGGCCTGTTCCCCTTTGTCTTGAATACTATTTTTATTGCCATCTACAAACACGACTCCCGAGACTTTGCTTTGTGACTGAGAAAAAGTAAAAGTACAACTTAGCAGTAGGGCAAAATTTAAAACTATTTTATACATGCTTTTATTTCTTAATTTTTAATACTTCAAGAATTTTGTAGAACAATTCATTATTTTCATACACGCCGGTGAATTTATTAGATTGCGGTCCGTAAGCAAATAGTGGCACCATAGTTCCAGTATGGTCGTCAGTAATAAAATCGCCTTCAATTTCATGTTTAGCAGCATCGCCTTGAGAAATAGAAAATCCTGAGGTTTCATGATCAGCTGTTACAATAACTAATGTTCTTGGGTTTTGATCTGCAAATTTAACGGCTTCGGTAATGGCTCTGTCAAAATCTACTCCTTCAGAAATAATCCCCGGTACATTATTTTGATGTCCATAACTATCAATTTGCGCACCTTCAACCATTAAAAAAAATGGTTTATTTTTACTCTTTAAATAAGTTAATCCACTTGCTGTTGCTTCTGCTAATTGATTTCCACGACCCGATAAAACAGAAGATACTCCTTTGTCTGAAAGGAAATACAGCACTTTCTCTTCCTTAGTATTCTTTATTTCTTCTAAAGAGGATAATACGGAATAGTTAGTATTTTCTAAACTAGTTCCAAAATCTCTCTTTTCCCCTCCTATCATCAAATTCAAATTACTTTTAAGTAAATCACCGGCAATCTCAGAAGTCATGGCTCGATCTACTTGATGTGCGTAAAAAGCTGCTGGTGTCGCCCCCGTGATATCATCGGTAGTTATACATCCTGTAGCGTAATTTTTTTTATATAAAATTTCAGCAAGATTCTCCAATTCTCTATCGTTTTCATCTACTCCTATAGCTCTATTATGTGTTTTTACCCCAGTAGCCAAAGCTGTTCCTGCTGCAGCTGAGTCAGTTATAAAGTCATCTGCAGATTGTGTTTTTAAAAAACCAATACTCCTTAACTGGGTAAGCGTAAGCTTTCCATTATTGGCTAGAACGGCCGATGATATTTGTGATAAGCCGTTTCCATCTCCAATTAATAATATAATATTATCTATTGCAGTATCTTTTTGATCTGAAACAAAACTAGGTGTATATACCTCTGAAAAAATAGTATTGGTATAGGTTCTCTTGCTTAAAGAATTTAAATATTGCGCACACTGATAGGGCTGGTCTGTATTGATAAAATCTATTCCCAAATCTACAAAGGTTTTCCAAGTGGTCTTTGAATCATGAACTCCCCAAAAACGAACTGGTTTACCCAATGCATGTACTTGATTTACGATTGATTTAATCTTAGTATAATCGTCATTTGTTAAGCGTCCTTTCCCATTCCATGTAGAAAAATTCTTAAAGTCATAACTCACAATAGCAACTTTGCTCCAAGCATCTTTACTAATAGGATTCTTAATATCCTCTTGATAATCAAACTTAATATAAGCTGGGAAATTTTTATAATCGGTTACTTTAGGTCGGTTACCTGATATGACAATAGAAATTGAAGGATCGTTTATAATCGATGGATATTTTTTTAAACTCTTAATTAATGCATTTAATGTACTATAAGCCTCCGACTTTATATCGATTAGCAGTTGTAATGGATAAGATGTCCCTAGATGCAATTGCTTGCTTTGAGTTAAAGGGATTAAATATAAACTTTCAATAGTTCTGTTTTCGATAATGTCATTCTCACTATGGGTAACATACAAGGTATTGTTTTTAAAAAAAATATCCGCTTCAATAGACTGTAATTTATTACTGGTGGCATTCCAGAAAGGAACATCCTGCTCATAATCATTGTGTGAATGAATCTTGTAGTTTTTCGAATTTTGACTTGATACAGAAATAGACGCTAGCAGAAAAAGAAATAAGAAAAAATTAATTTTATATGATTTTAACATGAAATTTTTAATTGTTAAAAGAGAAGATACTTTAAAAAAGCACCTTCTCTTAATTGAAAATAAACTAAACAAAATATTATATAACAACCACTACCATCCTACATTTTGAGGAATACCAGATGATGTAATTACTGAAGTTGGTATTGGCCAAACATTCATATGATTAGGATTGAAATTTCTTGCAGGCCAAACCACTTTAAGATTATATGGCGAATCTGGATTAGATCTGTCTGTATGTATTCTACCATAAAGTGGCTTGCTATACACTTCCTGAGCATCTCCCCAACGCACTAAATCAAAGTGTCTGTTAGCAAATTCTCCCGCAAGTTCCACTCTTCTTTCATGCTTAAGATTTACCATGGTTGCATTAGTAACGGCAGGAAGCCCCGCTCTATCTCTAACCTGATTTAAAGGTGCGTCCCCATTTTTACCTTGCATAATTAATGCTTCTGATTTGATCAAAAGAATCTCGGCATAGCGCATAAGGGGTACATTATACACTGTTGTAGGAGCATCACCATTAGAATTAATATACACCCCTATTGGGTTTTCAAATTGGTATTCATACATATACTTATTGAATTGAAAACCGGATAATGAATTCTCAGATTGGTATTTCTTTTTTGCTCCAAAATAACCAAACTCATCTCCAAAATTTAAAATAGTCACTCCTCTTCTGACATCATTTGCTTCAAATTCTTGGTATAAACTTTCAGTTGGCGTATAATATCCCCAACCATTGTATTTACCCCAACCTTTATTTTCTAACATTACTCCGGGCAATTTACTTCCTCCTTCTACTCCAGAGTCAACTGACCAAATGTATTCACTGGTCCAATTGTTAAGATGACTGTGCAACAATCTATAATCTTGTTGCGGATTATTCGTATCGATCAAAGCTCTTCCAGATCCTGAATTGGTTACAGCATCGCAGTATTTAACAGCTTCTGCATACTTCGTATTATCAAATTGAGCCCAGTATAAGTATGTTTTAGCAATATAAGCCAAGGCAGCATCTTTATGCGCTCTACCTAAATTCGCAGATGAATACTCGGTATACAAGGGCAATAACTCAGCTGCTTTAGTTAAGTCTTCGACAATTTGAGCGTAATTATCTGCTACGCTCTTTGGTCGTTTAAAACTTCCTGCCGGTTCATCCATATTGGCTTCGGTGATAATAGGTACTCCACCATTTGAACCATTATCGCCATAGGTATGAGCTAACCAGAAATAATGAAATGCTCTCATAAAATAAGCCTCTCCTAACAATCTGTTTTTAAGCTTTTGCTCAACATTCATCTTAGGAACATGTCTAAGTACATCATTAGCACGACGAATCACTTTATAACTCTGAGGGTACATCCATGAAGTATATCCTTCGGTACCTTTAATTTTAAAGCTTTTTATATTGTCTGCTTGTGAGTTAATTCTACCGGTAACCATATCATCAGAAGCATTAATGTACCAGAAATATCCTCTTGCGAACATATCTTCATCTTTCATATAGAAATAGATACTGTTTACTGCCTCAACAGCATCTTGCTCAGTTTTCCAGAAATTGACATTAGAAGTACTTCCTTTAGGATCTAAATTTGTAAACTCATTTGAGCAAGAAACTAATCCCATCAATGGAGCAAAACAAACTAGTATAGCGAGTTTTAAAACTTTTTTATTCATTTTTTTTTCTTTTAAATAATTATAGTGATAATGATAATCCCATGGTTATTGTTCTGGAAACTGGATATTTACCTACATCAAGTCCTTTTCCGCCCACTTCTGGGTCAATACCACTGTAAGGTGTAATGGTAAATAAATTCTCAGCAGAAAGATAAACTCTTAAGAATGGATCTTTAACACTTGATCCCATAACACTTTTTGGAAGTGTATAGCCTAATGTTACATTTTTCAGTCTTACATAAGAAGCATCTTCTAAATACCAGCTTGATGTAGTTCCAAAGTTTTGATTATCATCTTTAGTCGAAATCCTTGGCAAATTGGTATTGGTATTTGTAGGAGTCCAAGAATCCAAAACTCTATTATCTAAGTTGTATCCTTGAAGCGATGCATTATAGGTAGTATATTTATACCCATTGAAAGCTTTTACACCAGCTACACCTTGAAAAATCATTCCTAAGTCAAAGCTTTTATAGGCAAAATTTAAATTCAGATTATACGTAACGTCAGGTAAATAACTCGCCATAAATGCACGGTCATTATTATCTATTTTACCATCATTGTTTGTGTCCTGAAATTTAAAATCTCCTGGAACGGCATTAGGCTGAATCAGCTTTCCATCTTTTTTATAAGCCTCAATTTCTGCTTGGGATTGAAATATACCCATATATGGGATTAAGTATGTTGAATATAATTCTTTTCCCACAATTGATCTGTATGGAGTTAAAATACTTCTCACATTATCAGAATGTGCTATGTAATCAATTCCACTACTATTGTATCCATCTAAGTTTATTAACTTGTTATCAAGCAAACTTGCATTAGCATTGATTGAATAAGTAAAATCTCCTGATTTAACTTTATAACCAATACCAAATTCAAAGCCTGTATTTTTCACTTCTCCACCATTTACGTCAGCTGCTATTGTACCTTGGTGTGAATCTTCTAATCCCGGAATAATCATTCCTTTAGTTGTCTTTTCAAAATAATCAGCTGTAAGAGATAATTTATTGTTAAATAAACTTGCATCTAGACCAAAGTCAAGTGATTCTGAAATTTCCCATTTTAAATTCGGGTTTGATTGTCTCCCTGCATAGGTCCCTTTGTAATCTAATTTTCCATTTTCTCCGAGAACTACGGTTGTTGTATTTAAAGGCACATCAAAAGAGTAATATCCTACCGAATTAATATTTCCTATTTGTCCCCATGAAGCTCTCAATTTCAAATCATTGATAACCGGAATTTTAAAGAACTTTTCATCTGAAATTCTCCATCCTAAAGAAGTTGATGGAAAATAATCGGCTTGATTTCCTTTAGCCAAACGAGATGTTTGATCTCTACGCATACTGACAGACAAGAAGTATTTATTACTATAATTATACATTACTCTTCCTATTGTAGAGGCTAAAGCATCTTCATAAACATCGGTTTGAGGAATTCGAATTACTGATGCATTAGATAAATATTGATTAAATGGCTCTTCATTCCCAAAACCTTCTCCTTGTTCAAAAAGATATTCATACTTAGTAAACTGAGCCGATTGAATAGCCGTTACATCTAAATGGTGATCATTAAAACTTTTAGAATAGGTTAACTGATTATCCCAAACCCAACGATTGGTATCTGCACCACTTTGGTATAAAAAATTATTTAAGTTAGTTCTCCCTAATTCAGGTATTCTTGGAGAAAAACGTTTGTATTTATCATTAGTATAGCTGTAGCCAAAATTAGATTTAAAAGAAAGTCCATCAATTATATTATAATTAAAATAAGCATTGGCATTAATAAAGCTTGTAGGGTTAGTCGTTGTTGGTCTCAATAATAACGCCACTGGGTTATAAACATCACCGTAAGCTCCTGCAAACTGAGAAAGATTTTGTGGAGTTACACCACTAAATTTCCCATCAGCATCATAAACAGGAGCTGCAGATGGCATATATAATGCATTAATAATTGCTCCTGAATAACCGCTATTAGTATCGGTACCTACAGCCTCAGTTCTAGAAAAATAGACATTTTGTCCTATTTTAATCTTGTCTGATAATTTAATATCTGTTTTTTCTCTAAAGGAAAAGCGCTCTGAAAAAGTACCTAACAAAGCACCTTCTTTTTTATTGTATCCTACCGAGGTCATGTAGTTTACATTATCTGATGCACCACTAATATTGAAATTGGCATTGTAAACTGCAGCAGTTTTGAAAATTTTGTCAACCCAATTTGTTCTTGTAATTTGTCCCCAAGGATTTTGTTGTGCATTATGTGCTGATTGTCTTGGACTACCCCCATTATCAGCGGCTTGATTGTAAACATCGGCTTGCTGTTGAGCATTTAAAGCTGTTGGCAAATTTGTAACTGATTGCAATCCGCTGTAAAAATCAAAATTGATACTTGGTTTTCCAACTTTCCCGTTTTTAGTTTCAATTACAATAACCCCGGAGGAAGCTTGTGCTCCATAAATTGCAGCCGCAGCGGCATCTTTCAAAATAGAAACCGATTTAATATCGACCGGGTTAATAGGTGGCCCATAATACGGTAAGCCATCCACAACGGTTAAAGGTTTTTCATTAGCAAAGGAACCATATCCACGAATTACGATATTACTCGTTTGCGATGGATCTCCTCCTTGTTGCATCACAGTAACACCAGCCACACTACCTTGCAAAAAGTCATTTAAGGTTGATACCGGTCTACTTGAAATACTTTCAATATTATCAACAGAAGCAATTGCTGAAGTAATATTTCTTTTTTTGGAAGAACCGTATCCTATCAAAACAACTTCGTCTAAGCTATTAACTTCGTCCTCCAAGCTAATATTAATAGTTTGATTTCCACCAAAAGGAATTTCAAGTTTTTTATATCCAATAGAGGTAAATACTAATTTTCCTTGTTTCTCTTTTACTGTAATAGCGTAATTCCCATCAAAATCGGTTGAGATGGCATTTTGTTTTTGTTCATTTACTGTAACAGTAACTCCCGGAATTGGGGATCCATCTGTTTTAGATGTTACTTTCCCTTTTATAGTCGTTTGGGCAAACGACATATAAAAGCAACCAAAACTAAATAATAGTAATAAGTAAGTCTTTTTCATTTCAATTTGTTAATTAGAAGTTCTGTTCAAAAGTATATAAAGACCCTATGTGGGAATTGGACATATCGTTCATCAAGTCGTATTATTGTATCAAATTAGGCTACTATAAAGACCTTTTAAGAGTACAAATATTTCATTTACACTGAGCTAACATTTAACTAATCCTGCTTTAATATTGCTGATGCAAAAAACAATCTGATAAAAGTGCTTTTATAAATTAAACCCAACTAAGAAGGAAGCATTTTCCTGATTATTCCTGAAAATAGAAGCCTAAAACTTGATAACAAAGTGAAGTAAATTCAATATAACACAGCGTGGTAAATACCTGAGTTGTTTTTACCACTGATTCGCTAATTTTAATAAAAAATTCCTGCAAGCAAATAGTTCTTTTTAGTGGAATTACACAAATTAGTATTTTTAAAATCTAAAAAATTAAGTTTAAAAAAAAATCTGCTACCCAAGCTATAGCGCATAGGCGAAGTAATCTGCGGTCTTTTTAAAACTCATGCGTTTGTCCTGTATAACACACTTGAATAGTAATACTAAAAGTCTTTCTTGGCTTAAGCCCAAATTTTAAAAATCTTTTTGCTTTAAACAGATTGAGTAGTATTATTCCTAAAGGTTTTAGGGCTGGTTCCAAAATGTTTTTTGAACATTCTACTAAAGTATTTAGGATCATTGAAACCACATTCAAAACTAATTTCAGAGATGTTCAGATTTTTATTTTTCAACAAAATTTCTGCCTTTTGAAGTCTAAGGCTAATGATAACATCTGAAGGAGATTGTTTTAATACTTCCTTAAAAATACGATAGCATTTTATTCTTGAAATTTCTAATTGTTCAAATAGAGCCTCTACATTAAATGAAGGGTTGTGCAATTCTTCTTTGATGATTTCTAATCCCTTCTTTATCAATTTTTCATTGGGAGATAGCACATTACAATCCTCAATCGTGAAATTGAAAAAGTCAAATTTGGGTTTATCACTACTGCTACTTTCCTTTTTATTATTTAAAAGTTTCAGAATTCTCTTTTGAATATAGGACGCACTAGCGGGCAATTGTATCACCGAATCGATTCCCATCTCGATAGTTTGCTCGTGCAAAGAATAGTCGATACGTTCCGATATGTATATGACCGGAATATTTATTCTACTATTTTCTTCATTAATCGTATTTAAAAAATCAATTAATAAATTTGTGAACGCCATATTATACAAAACCAGAACATCTATATTGACATGACGAATAGCTGAACTTAAAGCAGCCTCGTTACTCTCAAATATTAAATTATTTTCTGAATTATCAAGCAATTGTTTCACCATCGAAAAATCAGTTTCCTGACTCAGAATCAAAATATTATTTTTGTCTGCTGATAAGTGATTCTCTAGTTCTAAATGTTTCCAAAATACAGCCTCAATCCCTGCAATATTGGACTGATCTATGACGTTTATAGGTATCGCTACAACTATTTCAAAATATTCCCCTTCATTATGAGCTTTAAACGAAGCTTCCATATCTGTTATTAAAACCTGAGACGCTTTAAAATAAGGACTATATTGATTTACATTATAAAAATTATTTTTTAAAACTGTACTATTACTTCTAATACTTATTTTCAGTTTCTCCTCTTTAATTACAATATCGATTCCTATATCGCTTCCTGATTCTGAATATTTTATAATATCATTAAACATATATTGAAAGAATAATTTAAATCTAAGAACATCTATTTCTACCCATGAAATAGCATTATCAATCTTATAATTTAAATTAATTTGAACTTTTTCCAGGTTTAATTTTAATCCATTTATTAATCCTTTAATAACTGGAAATAAATAAACTGAAACCATTTTTTGATTCCCAATGTCTTTTGCAAAATCTAAATAGTTCCACTCAGAAATTAAATTAAGTAATCTTCCTGATTGTGCTAATAATTGATTTCTAACAGACTGATTATCTTGTATTTTATTTAAACTTTCTATAAGTTCATATAAAGGATCTTGAAATTCAGAAAGTACAAAAATCTTAAATTTATCAATTTCAAAATCTTGATTTTTAAGATTATGATGTATCTTTAATAATTTCTCTTTTTGAATTAGAATTTCTCTATTCTTTTCATCTAATTCTTTATTATTAACTATCAAATTATTCTTTTGTTGATTGATGATTTCAGTACGTTCTTGAATTTGCTTTTCTAGCTTTTCTTGGTACCTCAGAACACTTCTGTTTTTTTGAATCACTAGGTAAATAATCCCAATTAAAACTAAAAGGACTAAAAAAATAGAGAACCAAAATGTTCCGTAAAAAGGGCTCCTAATAGTGAGTTGTAATTTTACATCTCCTTTAGATTTTTGTTCGTATTGATTTTTTACCAAGAGTTTGTAATCGCCAGGAGGAAGATCTTTGTATTGTATAGGTGTTAGCGATTGTAGTTTTTTCCAGTCATCATCATATCCTACAAGCTTATAGAGTACATTATTATTTGAATAATCAGTAAATGAAATAGGAATGATTCCTAGTTTTAAACTATTTTTTGAATACTCTTTAACTAATCTTGTTCCATAATTTTCATCATCATCGATGGTGATTTTTAGTTTTGGAAAAGTTTTATTAAAACTCATCGAGCTGGGCTGAAAATAATTTAAACCACTAATCCCGCCAAAAAACAACATTCCTTTCTTGTCTTGATAATAAGCCCCTTCAGAGAATTCAGCTCCCTGCCAGCCTTCATGAGGATTAAAACTTGTTACTTTATAATTATTTCTATCTATAGTCGCAATTCCTTTAGTAGTGCTTACCCAGAAACTATTATTATTGAGCATTAAACCATAAACCATATGGCTTGGCAAACCCTCATTTTCTGTAATATTTTTTACAATTTGGTTCTTAGCTAAATCATAAACGCTAATCCCACCCAGTGTAGCGATCCAAAAATAATTTGTCTTACTGTCTTTGTATAAAGAGTAAACACTATTTCCTAAAATTCCATTTGCAGTTGTTATCTTTTTTATTTTACCAGTAGTCAAATCCAGTATTATCAATCCACTGTTCTCAGTACCTATTACTACTTGGTTATTATAGACTTCAACTTTTCTAATATGAATTTTATTAAACAAGGCTTGGCTTACAAAAGGCTCAAAAGCAGCTGTTTTTAAATTAAATTTAGCCAATCCTCCCCAGCAAGCTATCCACAACTGCTCTTTATGATCTTCATAAATAGAATAATTTCTCCCTACAGGAAAATGCTTTAATTTTCCCTGCTCGTATAAAGTGTATTTGCCATTTTTTATTCTAATTAAACCTGCATAAGTTCCCACCCATATTGATCCTTCAGAAGATGTAAACAAACTCCTAACTCGGTCCCAATTTGTATTTAGCTTACTCTCGGCAATAGGATATTTTTGATAACATTTAGCACTATTGCTATAGTAATACAATCCTTGATTGTAATACCCAATCCAGATAGCATTACCAGGATCTAATGTAATTGCTCTAATAGTTTCGTTCGGCAAATGAGGGTTTTTTTCTGGATGAGGAACAACAGTAGTTATTAGTTCAGACCCTTTATAACTCATACTTAACCCACCATCTTTATGGCCTAACCAAACATTTCCAAAATCATCTTGAAATAATTTTTCTATTTCATTACTGTTAAAACTATAAGGAGAATATAGATCATAGGCATAATGCTCAATGTAATTATTGTTTAGATTAGAGGCTGTATTAGGAATTATATATAGGCCATTACGCCTTGTAGCATACCAAATAGAACCGTGTGCGTCTCGTAAAACATCATTAATAATTACATCCGGATATTTTGAATACAATATCTTTTTAAGACTTCCATTAGTGTCTAGTGTTTCTGTTTGCTTTTTTTTAGTGAAATAGAATTTTCCGTCTTTAAATTGATAAAAAGCATTTTTAATTTTAATAGTTAGCTGACCTGACTCTGATAAAAATAAAGCTGATGGAGTTTCTTTAAAGAGATAATTTTTAAATTTATGATTTCCTAAATACGCACAAACGGATCGATCTGTCAGTGCCCAAATAGTGTTTTTTTTATCTTTTAATAGTTTGACAACCATATTCCCTATAATAGAATTGGATTTATCTAACTCTTCTTTATAGACGGTGAATTTATTACCATCATAAAAATTTAAACCATCCCAAGTAGCAATCCATAATCCGCCACTTTTATCACTAACAATATCAGTAACAGAATTGTTTGACAAACCTTCTGATGTCGTTAATTTTTTAAATTTAATATTCTGACTGCAAGTGATAAAATAAATAAAAAAACAAAGAACAGAAAAGCTTAATTTATACATTGATTCAAACAAAATTTAGAGAACAATATTAAAACACACATTTTATTCCATTATGAAGAGTACATTAAGGTTCTGTTATTTCTGTAAAATCTTTATAAACAAAATGCTAATAACAAAAATGGACATGCTAACTTAGCCATCACAGAAAGTTAAGAAATAATCTTAATTTTAGCCTATGAAACAAGTCCGCAAAATTTATGACAAAGCTTTAAAGAAAAAGCCGTTCAATTGAGTTATGATAGAACAAATGTATCAGAACTTGCCAGAGAGTTGGGAGTCACAGCACCACAGTTGTATATATGGCGTAAAGAGTTCGAGCAATTTAGAGAAGGAAGGAAACTACTTTAGACCGAACAAGGAGATTGCCATAGCTTTGTCTTCATACAAGTAATGCAAAAAATGGATATTGTAAAAATTAAAATCACTTCAAAAACGATAAAAGTAGAAGTCCGTAATTCCAATAACTACGTTTTTAATTTTAACACAGCCTTAGAAATTGAAAAACAAGATAAAGATGTATTATTGAAGCTATATAATGCTTTGGATCTTCTTTTTAAAAAAGAAAACACACCAGAAATTAAAAACTATATTTCGCCTAATCAGACAAACATACTTGACAAGATTTTAGCAGTTGACAATTTAGAATTAGAGAAACTAGATTAATTTTTCTCAACTGAGGAACTTCAGTGAGGAAATCGGGAAAACCCTCAAAAATCTTTTTTCTCAAAATAATTAAACAAATATAAAGCTGTATTTTGTAATTTAATAAGCTTTATATTACAAGATTCATAACCCTGAGGTCAGGGGTTCAGCTCGCGTCTTCGCTACAGCAACAAGCCCTTAAACATCAACTGTTTAAGGGCTTGTTATTGGGATCATGTCCCGAAAACATAGGCTTTAAATTTCCGGAGTGAGGTATTTTATAAATTAAGAATAAGAATTATTACCACATATAAGCAAAAAATGGTGTAAACAAAATTTAGTTCTTCGTTTACACCGTTTAAAATTTACCCAAATATTTTAATTTCCAACGCCCCTTTTTCGATTGCTGACAAAACTGTTGGATCCAAATAATACTCTTTTAGAACACCGTCCGCTGAATGGGACGACAAAATTTTAGTATCCTTATTCATTACTTGATTTACCCATGTTAAATAAGTCTTTCTAAGATTACTCAAACTAATATCTTTTTCAATTCCCGCCCTTTTTGATAATGCGTAAATGACTTCGAAAGATAGCCACTTAAAATCCGAAATTTAAGACTTCTTTTTGGGAACAATATATAATCTTCCGTATTTATTTTTTTTTATTATGTCCCATTTCTATTAATAAATCGAATAAATCATTATTTATCGGAGCATATTTATATATTTTTTCTTTCTTCTTTCTAGCTCTTATAACTTTTAAATTCTTGATTCGAAAAAACTTTGTTCCGTTAGTTGATACAAAAATATCACTCCAGCGTAAATTTACAATTTCTTCATGTATACTTTAGCAACAGTCTTATTTGTAAAAATAATCTTTAGAAAACACTCTTGTTTTTTACCGCTAATTATATCTACAAATTCTTTTTTCAGGTTTGGCAGGCAATCGTAGGATACGCACTGCTGTTCCAATCCCCCTCTTTTTTAAAACTCCTTTTCTTTTCAAAAATTGAATTGAACTATTTTGATGGCTCAATAAGAATCAGCCAGCCTTTAGTTGGTTCGACAGTAATGACCTCATTAATTCCATATTTTTTTGAAGTCTGAAATCCTGCAATTTCAGGAGCGCTTAAGGTTACTTTTTCTGGATTAATACCAAGAGCTTTCCAATCAATTACCAATTTAACATCTGTTTTTGATGATGCCCATGATGCTAAAGCAATTAATACCTTCCCATTTTTTACATAAGCTGTAGCTAACACATTTGGATTGTCTGTTTTAACAGGACATAAAGCATCCCAATAGCCCATCATCTTTGCGTCGGCAATGCCAAACGAATCCCAAACTTTCCAGATTTCGCGTGGATCGCAGTTTACTCCTTCAGTATACCAAGGATAACGAACTGTCATCCCATAAACCATACCTCGCCAAGGATTACCGCCACCGTGGAGCATATCTCCCATTAAACCAAAAGGAATTCCCGACACTTCAACCATCCAGTTTTCCGGAGTCATTTTATCATATATGAAACTTTCTCCAAACCAAAGCTTGTTTATAAAAGGAAAATATTCAGCATATTGAATAGCTGGCCCTCTTGAAAAACCTGTATTGGAATGCAAATCGAGGAGACATCCCGGCTTAGCGGCATCCATAACCTTTCGCATGCGTTTCAACATCGAACGATCAAAGGAAACATCGTCCAGATATAATCCATCAATATCCACATTTTTTACCAGCCAATTTAAACCTTCGATATAATAGTTATACCATCTTGATTGTCCACTTGTGATTACTGCTGCATCGCAAGCTTCATAGCCCGCAATAGGTGTAAACCATTGAACATTGTAATTATCAACATAATGTTCTTGAAGCCAAGGATAACCACCCCCCGAGCCTTCTCCCAAAATTTCGTTTCCTAAGCTACGCAAAGCCCAGATTTCAGCAACCTGATTAGTCAACTCTCGAATGGTATAATAAATCTTGACTTTCAGTCCGTTTTCGTGCCACTTTTTCACAAAGTTTTTCATGGTATCAACAGCCACAAATGGATAATTTATATAGGGATTGACGGGATTGGCATGATGCACATTAGTCACTTTAATTCCTGACTTTAAATCTTCCATTTTTGGTGCAGGAAGATTGCCATTATGATAATATCGGTTTGTGAATTGATCATTGGTATTAAGCTCTTTCACCGGAGTTATCAATATAGCAAATTCAAAATTCAATTCTTGATTGGCTGCTAATTGATATTCGCCTGAATAAGAAGTGGTAACTATTTCATTTGCTGATGAGCTGATTTTAAATCCCCCTTTATTCTGGTTATACCAGCTAGCCGGAGGTTCAGGATGATACAAATTCAATAATGGACCACTATAGGATGCTCCTCGCATTTCGCAATGAAATCCAGCATTTACAATACCTATCCAATAACTGTCCTGAGGTCCCTTCCATTTCCAATCATAATTTTCAGGGCAATAACGACCGTCTAATCCCATTCCCATAAAATATTGAGCAATCTTCTTTTTCACAGGCATTTCTAAGCGAACATTTTTGATGTGTATATCTTTCAATGCCTTAACCTTGATTGCATATCCTATATGTCCATCAAATTCCATGGTCCCATTGATCGTTAATGCCACATTTGTACTTGAAGCTTCGGCCAGCCAAGAAACCACACCATCAGATTTTTTTGTAAAATGCATCGACTTTGCCAGAAGTTTTTCGATTCCATTATCAGTTTCTACAATAAATTGCATCGGATTATTCAAAACAGGATTCTCCTTACTAATCATAGTATCGATCAAACCCAAGTCGTTCAAACGAATACTACGCATTAAACAGCTTATTGTTTTGTCCTTTACAGTCAATGGCTTATAGGGAGCCACAACATCATCATTGATTCCCAATGTAGAATTTAACCAACGAAGCCTGGAATGTCTCCAAGGCTCACTATCTCCTCGATCTGCCAAAACATCCTCTTCAATTTGAAGGCTAACTGTAACTTTTTGTGGCTTTTCATTTTCGGGTTGAATGGTTACATCCACTAAAAATTCTCCAGTAGGAGTATCTTCCGGAATATCAATACCAAACCACAATGCTTGCACTTTCCCTTTTGGCACATCTACTCGCTTCGCGAAAGGTTTCCCTTCAGAGTCTATTCCTCCCAGATTAAAACAGATTATTTTATCCTGATAATTACTATATGAAACTTTCAGGTTTTCCAGCTTTTCTTTGGCAGCAAAAACTCCTATTTGAAAAGCGTAATACTCATTACGTTTAGCCGTTCCCTTAAATTGACTGCTTGGCTTATTTTGTATCCAACGTTGAGGCAAATCACCAGTCATACGAATTGGATATTTGCGATCTTCAGGAAACAACAAATAATTCGCATTGCCTGAATTTGTCAATTGATTGACTTCAGAGGATGTAGCGCATACTTCCATTGGATAAAAACTATCAAACTCGGTTCTGGATTGGAACTGAATTAATTTGGCTTCTACTAATTTACTTTTACTTAAATTGAAAGGATGCGAAATATCGTTCTTTGCAACCCAAGTCTGTTCGGGAGCTATTTCGGGTTTTAAATAATCGCCTTCAAAAGAGCCATTTCCTTTTTTGCCTTTAAAAGGCATATAATAAACAAAATAAGTCCCTGCACCACTTTCTGGTTCAAAAACGAACTCTCCTGACTCCCTATTGATATCAATTCGGTAAATATTTTTCATTTCATTACCCTGCTTATCTGTAACTATCAATCGTTTTTGATCAGAATTAACATCCCTTCTTCTCCATGGCAATAATACATGGACAGCTTTTCCTACGGAATTTACGGCAATTTCTGCCCTGTGGTTTCCCAAATCCTGATTCCAAAGGGAATTAGCGACATTATAGGGAATATTTTGAACTTTTTTTACTTGTTTTATTTTGCCATTCAATTGCTTCGGATTCTGTGCTGAAGCAGCGGAACAGAATACAAAAAGTACCAAAACTAAACTTATGATTTTAAAATTTTTCATCGTTTATATTAATAATTTTTATGCAGCTATTATTTACTTATTTTATTTTTTTAGTGTCTGACTTCAGTTCCTTTTTTGACATTTGGTCTAAGGTGATTTTTGGTTCCCAAGTTGTATTGAACTTGTTTTTTTGAACGACCACGTTTTTGCAGGCAGTTAATCTAAGTGTCGATTCATTTGTCCCGGCATTCAGAAAACTGGATTGATTTATGGTATTATTGCTAAATACCAGTCCATTAGTAGAACGCGCCGACAAAATGGGGCGATCGTAGACTTTAAAAGTGTTATTCTCTATGCGAATATTTCTATGCACATAATACCCATTTACCAATTGATGGTTTTCTGGAGCAATCGCTATTACATAATTATCAGGTGCCGAATTATAGGCACATTCTTCAAACATATTGTTTCGAATGCTTACGTCCTGCACAGCTCCGGATTCGTACCAACTTGATGCGTCATTTGCTATCAGAATGGCATGCATGCCCGTGCGGTAAAAAATATTGTTCTCAACTAAAATTTTTCGGCGGGTTGTCAATAGTAACCCTCTGGTGTTGGTTCTTTCAAAGCGGGAATTCCGTATGGTCACTTCAGGAGTCCAGGTGATATTTTCGATGCAATCCCCCACTTTCAGGTTTTCTGGCAATTCCCCATCCAATTCCAATTCCATTTCGCGTTTGTTTACCAATTTTGCATCCTTAAGTTTGGCATAAGCTATCGGCATAAGCGTTTGCGGATTTACAAAAGCAATACTGTCTTTTGCAAAAAAAGCTTCAAATCCATAGGTCTGATGGTGCATAAAACGAACTGTTATTTTTTTGTCCTTAGTAACAGCCATGATCTTCATATGAGTTCCATGAACATTGATTGGGTCATCGTGCGAGCCCGAAGTAAAACAACTGTCAATCATTATTTTGCCTTTACACCCAGAAAAATGGAAGCAATCTGCAAATGAACCGATGATCCGTCTGGAATTTTTCTGGGGGGCAGCCACCACTTTTAGCAGCGAAATATTTTCGGTAAATTGAGAAACGATTCCCAACCCATGCATAAAGTGCATTTTCACATTCTCGAGCTGAATATCTTTACTCAAGCTAATGAAACCTCCGCAGTTATCGCGATACGGATCGCGTACGGTTAAAATATCTCCGGGATGAAAACTAGATTTTGAAAAATCTCCTTGAAAAGTTACATGCAAAGAACTGGTTTGTACCGCCCTACCTTTGCTAAATGGTTCAAAGGAATTATACTTCATCAGGCTTTTATCGGCCTCAAAAAGGATGGCATGATAGGATTTGCTTTTCCACCCTTCCCCATAAAAACCAATCTGACCATTATCAATAAAATATCTTGAATCAGGATGAATTATTGTTTCAATTGAATCAGGAGATACTGAACTAATGGTTAATTCCGAAATTGTTGGGCGTTCATAATCGAATCTGATATTTTTTAAACAAACATTTTCGCTGTTCAAAATAGCAAATGAGACCATTTTGCCGTGGAGAACCACCAAAGTATTGTTGCCTTCTATGGTTAGGTTTTTAAAGTTTTCGAATAAAAATCCGATATTTTTCACCTTTGATAAAGTGTCATCCTCGGTTGAGTTGGAAATATAAAGTTCGCGTTTATTTGCGCCTTCCGGCCATAAGTCGATACGACCTCCCGGCAATAATAAAGTAGCATTTGTCTTGCCTTTACAAAATTCAATAGCTTTTTTAACGCCTTCACTTGCATTTTCAAAACTATTTGATTTAACTCCAAAATCGGATAATCGGACAATATTAGTCTGTTGTGCATATATTCCTGATTGGATTGCAAACAACGTTAATAAAGCAATAAAAATTGATTTAAATGTCTGAAACATGGTGGTTTTCATTTTATATTTTGGTTTATTTACTTATCTGAATTTGTTTTCTTTTTTTTTTGGTTTTAATCTCTTTAGGTTTAATTCCTCGAAGTAGAGCTTCGAATAAAAAAATCGCATACTATTATACTTAAAAATCAACCCATAACAATTATTTTCACATTCTAAAAAAAAAATAAAATTTAAAAACAGACTAGTTGTTAAAAAAAACTAGTCCTATTGATTTTAAAAACCACATCGAGATTAATATTCATTTAAACGTTTAGTTCTAAATTTATTAAAAAAAGGCATCGTAAGAACTAAATCTCACGACACCTTTCTCTACCAAAAACCAAACTTAAATTTAAATGCGAACTTGTTATGAATATCCTAACAAATTCAATTCGTTATAAGAGTTTAAATTATCCCATCCTATTTTAGGTAAAATAATATGATGGGACTTTATTTGATTATTCTATTACTTTAAAACCAGTTGAGTATCGAACTTCCTTAAAGCAGAAGTAGTGTATTGATAATGCAAATCAAATGTTTTTGTTGCAGGATTGTATGTTGATGGTACACCAGCCTGCGGTGTAATGACAACCGAGGCAGTAGGCTCGCTCATAATCGTTACTGTATTGTCTGCATTAACTTTAATTTGATACAAAATTGCCGGGTTATTGAAAACCGATGTTCCGGCCTGAGCAAGAAGGGTGTTTGTATTAACAGATGAAAGATAAATTTCTCCAGTAAGTATATCCGCTGGACCTGCACCTCGAATCAAGGTACCTGATTCTTTATAAGTTCCTTCATACTCGTTAATAATAGGAAGAGGATTCACCTTAATTGTCCATATTTTTGATGTTTTGCCATCTGCTGCCGTTACCATATATCTGCGCTCTTTCGTAAAGTCACCTGGTGCACCAAAAGCAGATGCCCCTTCCAAAGGCACTATTTTAGCGGCTGGAGATAATTTAGTATAAGCTACAATCTTTTCAAGACTTACATTCCTACGCTCATTTTGTGTAAAAGTAGAAGTTGGAGCCGGAATTGTAGGAGTAGCTGTGATAGTAGCTGTTGCAGCATCAATATTTACAGTTGCCCCAAGTGTTACAACTTCCATATGCTGAACTCCGTTTGCATTTGTTACCAAAAACCTATGCTCTAAGTTAAAGTTTGTAATTTCGGCCTCATTATAAACTGGAAGTTCATCTAATCCTGAACTTACGCATGACGTCAAAGCCAGCAATAAAACAGAACATATATATAGTATTTTTTTCATATTCTTAAATTTTAAAATGGTTATAAATTATTCCCAACCTGGATTTTGTTTCAGTTTGTCATTCTCTCTAATTTGACTGTTAGGTATAGGAAAGAATAATCTTTTTGGAAACTCAAACTTCATTGTTTCTGCATAAATACTCTCAACCACGTTGACAGTGCCATCTGCTAACATATCCATGGCATGAGGTTTATATCCATTAAGTTGAGGTATAGAAGTAGCATTTTCAGCTCTTGCCCAACGAATCAATGACCAATAACGATCGTCTTCTTGTGTCATTTCTACATGGCGCTCAATTTTGTAAAACTTCCAAAAATCAGCATCATCCGAGTTCGCAGCTAATGCAGGTAATCCACCATGAACAGTACGTGTCTTGTTCATGTATTCGATGGCTTTTGCTATATTTCCTTTACGACCATAAGCTTCCGCCTTGTTTAGATACACCTCTCCGAGTCTGAAAATAGGTTCAGCCCATGATACTGGATAATCAAAAAAGAAAAATTGGTCTTCATACATCCATTTACGAAACATATATCCTGATTTTGGCACTCCCCAATCACTAACCGGGTTTGATGTCCAGTGTGCATTCCCTCCTTGACGGAATGTAAAGATTGATTTAGAATATTTGGCTCCGTCTCTTACAATTGATTGCTCAAAACGATCGTCACGGTTTTGCCAAATAGCTCCCGATTTGTCTCCCTGAAATTCAATTCCATTCTTTTTTACTGCAGTTCCGCCAACTTTAAACAGATAATCATCTACTAACTCTTGTGAGGGCCAACGCAAAGGCCAAGCTTCAAATAAGTCTGTTGGGTCAAATTGAGGAATAGCAGTAGGTTTTAATTTTGGGCCATTACCTCCATTAAGCAGGTTTCTAAACATGCGAGTATCAATAAAATTCATATGGTCTTTATCTGCATAATAAACAAATATAACCTCTGGGGAAGAAGTTGTACCGGCAAAACTGTTAAACATGTTTTTATAAACAGGATCTAATGAAAAACCCATATTTTCAACCGCATCTGCTGCTGCAATTACCTTGTCATAGTCTCCAATTTGTAATGCGGCCATACTCAAGAAAGCTTGAGCCGCAGCTTTAGTTAGTCTCCCTTTCGCTGCAGTAGCAGGAAGATCCGGTATAGCTGCTTCTATATCGCCAATTATAAAGTCATAAGTTGCGCGCTCTGTAGCTCTGGGTAATTTTAAATCTTCATCCGGTTTTAAAACTCTATCAACCAACATTACACCACCAAAACGTCTTGCCATCCAGTAGTAGGTCATTCCACGCAACATTTTTGCTTCGGCTATTAATTGTTTTTTTACACCTGCGTCAATAACTGTTGACTCCTCCAATTTGCTAATGGCCAAACAACACTTGCGAATGGTGCCATATTGATTCCACCCAAAATCTGCTGTGTTTTCAAAAGCACCGCGTTGAATGCTGCGCTCTCCGTCATTGTTGGGTATAATTTCATCAGTCCAGTCATCGGTATTCTGATTTGCATATAATCTTCTAACTACATCCCCATAAATATTAAAAACAAAACCTTCGGCCAAAGAACCATCAGACCAAACATTAGCTTCTGAAAATTTATCAAGAGGAAGTTTGTCTAAAACCTCATCTTCACAACTTGCAAACATTGCGCAAATGACTGCTATAATATATATTTTTTTCATCTTTTTAGTTTATATGTTATTAAAAGGTTGTTCTTAAACCTATGTTAAATGTTTTGCCTATCGGATATCCGTAATTATTGTCGCTACTGGTCTCTGGATCCAAATAAAATTTGTTTAATGGTGAAATGGTAAACAAGTTGGTTCCACTAAACGATAGTGCGCAATTTGATATCCCTTTGTAGTCTTTCAAAAAGAAGTTTTTTAGATCATAACTCAGAGACAAACTTTTTAAACGCAAATACCAAGCATCTTTTAACCAAAAATCAGATCCGGCAATGTTATTGCTACCATTTACACTGTCAAAAGAACTGGCACGAGGAAACAAAGCGTCAGTATTATCTGGAGTCCAACTATCTGTTTGAATCACATAATTTTTCTGATTAATACCATTTCTATAAATATCTCCTAAATACATTTGACGGTTACTCGTTCCTTGAAACAAAACTGCAAGACTAAATCCTTTATATTCAGCATTCAAATTTGCCCCATAAGTAATATGCGGAAAACTACTTTTCCCGATATGCACCTGATCATCACCATCTAAACGACCATCACCATTAAAATCCTGGTATACAATATCTCCCAAATACATTTGTGTTGCGCCTAAACGACGTGGACTATTAATCATTTGATCATAACTTTGATATAATCCTTGACTGATATAACCATTTGTGTAATAATCTACTTGATGTGTGCTTCGTTTATATGGGTTTTTTAAATCTGTAAGACTTTCGTTTGCATTTTTCTCCCATAATTGATCATAATACGAAACGTTACCCCCAATATTCAATTTTACGTCATCGATATTGGTTTTATAGTTCAACCCCAATTCAACTCCACCACGACGAAAAGCAGAGTCTGTATTTATTTGCGGCAACCCTTGCCCTAACGGAGTAGTATAAATAGATGCCGGGCTTCCTAAATACCCTGTAGTCCGGTAATAAAACGCATCAAATGATCCTGTCAATTTATTATTCATAAACCCAAAATCTACCCCAACATTCTTAGATTCGGTTGTGGTCCATGTGGCAGCATCATTACTAGGGGTCAAGCCTCCTTCACTAAATCCGGTAACATATTCCCCTCCGATATAGTAATTGTTATTTTGTAAATTATACACTGATAAATAACTAAAACGACCGAATGCTGATCCTATTTTACCTATTGAAGCACGGAATTTCAAAGAGCTCAAACCTACGACCTCCATTAAAGGTTTAATAAATTCCTCACGGTCAACATTCCAACCCAGTGATACAGAAGGGAACAAAGCAAATTTAGCTCCTGGAGCAAAACCATCATATCCGTCATAACGAAAATTAGCTTCAAGAACATATTTAGAATTAAAATCATATTTTAAACGCCCAATATAGCCTATAGATCCACTTTCATAGCCGTTCCCGTTATTGTCTTTTCCTACACTTGAACCAGCAAAAAGTTGATCTACTGCAGGTGATGAAAAATCCCTTCTTGAGGCACTAAAATTATCCCCGTTCGCTTCATTTTGTACATACACCCCTGTTAATTCAACTGTATGCTTATCAAAAAAAGTGTTTTTGTAATCAATCTGTGCTTCCAAATTGTAGCTAAGAGATCTAGCTGTTGATTGATTAATATTAGCTTTTCCAGAATTTTCCAGAAGATTTGCCCACGTATAGGAAGGTGCAGCATTACGTTGATTAGCACTAAAATATTTGTAAAAGCTGCTATCATAAACATAATTCCCTCTTGTAGACAATTTCAATCCTTTAACTCCTTTTACATCCCATCCCAAAGACAAACCTCCTTTGACAAAATTGACTTCATCATTTTGATATCCCGCCCTATCATCAGCTTCAGATAATGGATTTTCTTGCCCGTAATAATTTCCTTCAGGATTGTAAAAAGGATCTCCAGGGTTCCAGTTTCTTACATGACTTAATATATTAGAAGAACCTCTTGGCGGGGTTACTTTCAAACTATGTTGCAATGTCATATTCCCTTCTACCAACAATCCGATATCCTCAAATTTATGAGAAATATTTGAACGATAGGCATACCTTTTGAATCCCAAATCAGATCCTGTTTTAAAGATACCATCTTGACTAAAATAATCCAGTGACATGAAAATACGTGTATTATTTACGGTTCCGTTCATAGATAAATTATGCGCCAATTGAGCTGATGATGGTTTGATCAGCTCCTTATAAGCGTTCGTATTTGGATGTGCAATTGGATCAAGATTATTTTTAAGAATATTAAGCATCTCAGCATCATATACAGCCGGTAAGCCATCATTAAAATAAACTTTATTTTTATAAATTGCTTTTTCATAAGCCGTTAAATACTTTGGTTCTAAACTTGGCGTTACAAAAGCATAATTCCCACTATATGAAAATTTTATCTTCTGATTATCTCCTCTTTTTGTGGTGACAAGTACAACTCCATTAGCAGCATCAAAACCGTAAAGAGCCGTGGCGGCCGCATCCTTAAGAATAGAAACATTCTCTATATCACTTGCTGCAATTCTTGAAAACTCTCCTTTTGAAGCCTTCATCCCATCTACATAATAGGCAGGCTCACCACCTCCACGAATTGAAATTGAAGCAAGAGATCCATATTCTCCACCACTTTCCTGAACAAATAAACCAGCTGCACGACCAGCTAATCCATTAACGACCGATGTATAAGGCGCATTTGCTATTTCTTTGGTATCAATGGTTGCTATAGCACTCACCAATTTCTTTTTGGATGATTTACCATAAGCCACATTAATTACCACGTCTTCCAAATTTTGTCCTTCTTCTTTCAAAACAATGATAAGGGGATTCTTTCCAATTATCACTTCTTGTGATTCCATACCAACAAAAGAAACCACTAACTTGGTAACATTATTAGATACATTAATAGAGAAATTACCGTCTGCATCCGTCTGCACCGCAACAGTACTTCCTTTGGCAAGTACATTAGCTCCAGGAATGGGTTCCCCCTTTTCATTGGTGACTGTACCTTTAATAATTATCTGTAGCACTTCCAATTTTACAGCAGGAAGCTCTTTTTTTGTAGCCAAAAAAACTGTTTTATCAACAATATTCCAGCTAATAGCTTCGTTTGCAAAAGCACTTTTTAATGCGGTTTCTATAGAGGCATTTTGAAGGTTAAGATTCACGGGTTGAAAATCATTAAGAATTTCCCTTTCGTAAAAAAACACATAATCGGTTTGTGCTTTAAGTACAGATAGTACTTTTCGGGCACTTAAATTGCTTCCCTTGAAAGTAACATTCTGCGAACTGACAGATGCCGACATTTGAAATGCCAAACTAATAAATAGTACGGATGTTAGTCTCATAATTTGTTTTGTTTTTGAACTAAGCCGTGGTTTCGTGGGCTTGTTACTTTGTAAAAATAATTTCATACTTTTGTAATGGTTTTGGTTAATAATAAATTTGTGTACTCTGCGTGTATCTGTTTATCTTCCAATGCTGTTCTTTTTTAGAACCTACCAGCAATGTTGTCGCATTGCTGGTTTTTTGAATTACAAACATTTTTTTGTCAATAAAATGTACTTTTAATGCAATACTTTTATTGTTTTTCCTTCAATTTCAAAATGAATATCATTGCTTTTTTCTAATGTTTTCAATAGGACAGAAAGTTGCAAATCTCTTTGAATTTCTCCTTCAAAAAATCGTCTAGGTATCCCTTTTTCATAAATTACGGTTACATCATACCAACGACTAATCTCTTTTAATACCATTTGAATGCTTGCATTTTGAAAATAAAAAGTACCATTCTTCCAAGCCATAATCGCTTGCAAATTTACATCTGAAACAATTTTCAAAGTACCGGTATTGGATGCCTGACCTTGTTCGCCAGGTTTTAGGAATACCTTTTTGCCGTTTTTGCTAAGCTGTACACTTCCTTCTAACAAGGTTGTTTTTATATTGTCTTCGTCTTGATAAGCATTTATATTGAAATGGGTTCCTAGTACTTTTACTTCAATGTCATTGGCAAATACTCTAAACGGGCGCTTAGGATCTTTACTAACTTCAAAGTAAGCTTCGCCTGTAATCACAACTTTTCGTTCTTTGCTAATGAAGGCAGTTGGAAAAGTAATGGATGAAGCAGCATTAAGCCATACTTTGGTTCCATCTGCAAGAATTAAATTATAGCGATGGGCTCTAGGTGTAGTCAATGTATTTAGTTCTTCTTGAGCATTGCTACCTTGGGTGTAAACTAGTTCATCTTTTTTCTTAATTACTACCGTGTTTTTTTGGTTTGCCAATTTCCCACTACTTAGGTTATCCAGCACTACCTTAGAGCCGTTGCCCAAGGTTAAAATGGCTCCTGTTACTCCCGGTTTTACATCGCTTTTGATAGCTATGGTTTTTGGTATCAATGGAGTGATAGTCTTGTCGTTTAAAAAATAAAATAATGAACTGGCACTTATTACAATTATAACCGATGCCGCTATTGCTTTCCATTGCGGAAATAATAAATAAACGCTTTTCTTTTTTTTAGGTGCAGGAAAAGAGTTCTGGTGGGCAATTTTTAAATTCTTCCAAATTTTTTCTATATCCTTTGGCTTCGCGGTTTTTGTAGTTGTTTTTAAGTTCAAAATAGCAAATCGAGCCTCAGCTGCTGTATTTTGAAGTGTGGGGTTAGTCTCTAATTCTGCCATCCAATAGGCATCAGAATTTGCTGTTGGATTTTGTACCCAAGAAACAAAATTTTCGTCCAAAACGAAATCTATGACAGTATAAGTTATGTATTTATTTTTGGCTTGTTCCATAATGAGTTTAAATTCCTTTTTATAGATAAAGACAGAAGTAGGTGATTTTATCCCTACGTATTTTATTTTTTTTGTAAAAAAAATAAAATACTCTTATAGGGATGCAGTATTTTAAAAAATTGTCTTTTATTTTCGTTGTTAAACATTTGATTTTAAGAATATTAAAAATAAATTGTTTTTTTTTAGAACGAAAATAAAAATTTCATCAAGTACTACTTGTGTGCTTTTAAAATAAGACTTATTTTGGATTCAATAGAAAGAGAAGGTTAATAATGCCTGCTTGAAGAATAGGATTTTTGGCATTTAAGTTCACTTTTTGATGTAAATTATCGATAGCCTTATATAAAATTTTATATACAGAGTTAACTTCGATATTCATGATTTCACTTATTTCGTCAAAAGAAAGATTATCATAGAATCGTAAAGTAATGGCTTCTTTTTGTCTTGGAGATAAATTTTCTAAAGCTTGTTTCAATTTTGCTATTTGTTCCTCCCGGATACTATTATCGAAATTTTCATCAAAGTAAAAAGAAACATCAAAGGCAGCCTTGTTTTCTTTGTTTTTTCTCTTTTTTTGTTTTTCAAGTGTTCGAATTAGAGTTGTTTTTAGCGATTTTAACAAGTAAAATTTAATAGAATCGGTTTCGGATAATCGAGTACTTTTTTCTAGTAAAGTAATGAAAAGTTCCTGAATACTGTCTAAAACAAGGCTTTCTTCTTGACATATTTTACATCCGTAATTGTATAAGATTGGCAGGTATGTTCTATAAATATGTTCATATGCAACGATGTCACCTTGCAAGAATTCTTTCCAAAGTAGGGAATCACTTTTGAGTGTATAATTTTCGATATTATCTACATAACTACGCATTGATGCTTTTTTAAAAATCTAGATTCGAATTTGAAAATATGTAAATATTAAGCGTATTTCAAGCATCTTATTAAACACACGACAAGCTTTTTTTGCTAAATTTATACAAATTTACAAATGTAAAGATATAATAACTAAAGTATATGTATTAATTCAATATTATCTTTGTTTAATTATCAATTATCTTAAGAAAGAGAAAAATTAAAGAGCAATACTTTATCATTCAAACTGTTTTATTTTAATAAACAATACGAATTAAGAGTTGAAAAACAAGAAGAAAAAAAAGGAGAGGGGGGATTTGAGAAATTAAAGCACCAACTCTTTCACAAACACTAAAAAATTATACCGCATCAAACAACTTCTGGTAAAAATATAATTGATGTAGTGTCAGATAATGACCCGATTTAACTTTATACATTAACAGCGTTACTGTATAACGACTTTCTGTTTTTGTTTTTATAATATCGCTAATATCGGCAACGACATTAATTATATATTCATCTGTCAAAACCATTAAATAGAAATGAGTATGTTCTTTTTGTACAGAAGCAGATTCTCTAAATGGGTTCCGGACTACTAGAATCTGTTTTTTTCTCCAAAGCAGTAAATACCACTTGTGCTAATACTTTCAACAATAATGGTGCTAAGTATTTCTAATCCTGAGTTGTCAATTGCATTCATAATTTTAATTTTTACATATTAAACATTATTTTTAATTTGTATTTTTGTTTATTATACAGCAAGTAAAGAAGATTTAGTACCGTACCGAACTATCCGGAATTGTATCGAACCAAAACTGACTTGTTTTTTACCAATGCATTTTTTTCGACAGAATTTTAAATATCTTTGAACTATGAACACAGCAACAAAACCGAAACATATAGGCAGAAATATCAGCCGAATCAGAGAGCTTAAGGGTATAAAACAAGAAGCCTTGGCTATTGCTATTGGAGTAAGCCAACAATCTGTTTCTAACATTGAAGCAAGTGAAAATATTAATGAAGAAAAACTTTTAGAGGTTGCAAAGGCGCTTGGTGTAACTGCAGAAGCAATTAAAAACTTTTCAGAAGAAGCAATGATTAACTATTTCAATACCTTTAATGATACTGATTTTAGCAATAGTCAAGGTGCTTTTGGTCATAATCATCAATGTACATTCAATCCCCTAGATAAAGTTGTAGAACTTTACGAACGGTTGGTTCAAGCAGAAAAAGAAAAAGTTGAGTATTTAGAGAAGTTATTGAAAGGTAAATAAACCTTTTATAAAAGATATAATTAATTCCAAAGAGAGACTTTCACAAGTGTCTCTTTTTTGCTTGATAAGATATAAGTAAATCTAAAAATTACGGAACATATTATTATTGCGCATAAATAAAAATCCAAACAACCCGATGGATAAAACTATTAAGCTAAGAGTTAAAAAAGAAATTGATAATAGCAGCGTGCTAAAAGTTTTGAAATTAAAAGGTACTTTAATTTCAAAAGGCTACACTGAAATTATTTATATTGCTGATGAAAATACAGAGTACTATCTTAACTCTTTTTCCACTTCACCCGAGAATAAAAAAGAGGTAGAATATTTTGTTTTTGGACTATATCACAAACCATAATCTTGTCGACACAATTACCTTACTTCAAGAAAAAAATTAAATGATTCTTGATTACTAGTTTTTTTCAAATCATGTGCAAAAACCTTCCTGGAAACAGTCAGAATTTTGCACATTAATTAAAATAAATTCATTTGAAAAAGTACATTCCCTTATTCTTATAACAAAGTTCGTCCACAGTTTTCTTTACAAGGTAATACCCTTGAAGAAACTTTCACTGGCAAGCCAATAGCTGTCAACAATTATAAAACTAACTTTGCAAAGCAAAAAAGTCAAAAAATAGCAGTGAACCAACAAAATACATGCAGAACCTGTGACTCCCAAAAGAAAAAGCCTTTCAGTAGATTTAATCCTGTTGAAAGGCTTTTTTATGAAGACAATCTAATCCCACTCCTAACTTACTAATAATCAAAGGAATTAATTATAAGGTACTGTTTTTTATAAAAGCATTGTGCGAAAAGCAGTGGTCAATTTGACTGGTTTTTCCAACAATAAACTAATGTTTTAAAAAGCTTTTAATTGCAAGAAAACATATGAATTTCGACTTTTTGAAGCATAGATATAGTACTGATATAGCACAAATAGTGTATGACTGAACCATCAAAGCTAGCAACCAGCAATAAAACACTAAGGAAGAGCCAACCTAAGCACTAAAAAAACACTTATCGAATTCCTGCAAAAAAACACTTAAGACTGATAGGAATAATTAGAAAAAAAGAAGCTTTTTAATCATAATTCAGAGGAAGGAGGAATGTTGAATTTTTTCTTCTTAGACTAACTAATAGTTATGCCTAATTGTTCTGGCTCCACATGTTTTTGCATTGATCCGATCTGAAGTTTGCTTTTTCAAAATAGATTCCCAATAAAAAACCCTTAAACAGTTGCTGTTTAATGGTTTATTTCTGTAGCCTTATCGGGAGAATTTTCGAACCATTTTATAGATGATTTGAAGAAGTTGATAGGAGCGAATATTAATTATCAGTTTTAATTTTAAATTAATTTGTGAGTTGTGGGTTGTCGGTTGCCTCGTCCATCTTAGCTAAAAATAAAAAACAACCGAAGTTACAAAAGCAGTTTTTCTTTAAAATAAGCAAACTCAAAAAAAATAAAGCTTTTAAATTAGTCAAACCATGTCATTTGTCGGTGTATAAAATCTCTTTATCGAAAAAAAGACTCCGATGAACCTCAAGCCAACATAATTCACTAATTTTAAGACACATAACATTAAAAAAGTTGGTAAAAAACGGACTAACTAAGCTCTATAAACATTTATCCTGATTATTCCCAAACACAATTTGGCATAAAATAGAGATCAATGGAAGGTTTTTATTGAAAATAATACCTATCCTAATTGCCCTTTTGTAATTCAAGAATTGTTGCAAAGATTCTTAAAATGTTTCCTTTTTATAACAACTAACTGTTTGATTCTAAAATGTAGGCTATCATGAAAGAAAAATACTTTTTCATAATTTTATTGTTATTAAGTTCTCTTTATAGTTTTGGGCAAGTCATTGGTGATTATCAATCCAAAGCAACTGGAAATTGGAATTCGGCTTTATCCTGGCAAACTTGGAATGGAACTTGGACAGATGCCACTAGCTATCCTGGTCAATTTCCGGGCTCTTATAGTGTAACAATCAAAGTTGGAGATACAATTACAATATCATCTAATCTATCTACAGCCTTGATGGGTTCTGTAATCATAAACGGACAATTAAATCTAAATCCGCCAAACCCTTATAATATTACTTTATCTACTTTAAATTTAATTATTGATGGGGGATTATTGAATTTTAATGGTCCCCAAATAAGTTTAAATTTACCATTAAGACCATCACCTAGCCCTAGTCCATTTATTGAATTAAAAAACAGCGGAAGTATTGGTGGCAGCTGTACACATAATGATGAAATATTAATTGGGAACCAAATATACGCTGTATGTAAATCAACAGGTTCTAGTGACTATGTTACTTTTGGTAAAATAACTACCTCTGGCGGGACAATTAATGCTGTAATAACTTTACCAACAACTAATTCTTCAAGTTGTAAAGACCAACTTGTGACATTAGAAGGTCATTATGGAGGTGCAGCAGGAAATATTGTTAATTATAATTGGATTATAACAGATCCAAATGGAAAAATTATTCCAATTTCTTCTGGGATATTATCAAGCAATTCAGATATAACCACTTCTTCATTTAGCCCAAACATTTTTGGAAATTATTTAATTTCATTTACGGTTACAACCGATATTAGCGGCATAAACTTCTCTAACACCTTAACGACAGCCATCGTAATAGAAGATATTGAAAGTCCAACACTGACTCCTATTGTCGATAAAAACGAAAATGTTGGTGCTTCCTGCAGTTTTAACATTCCTGATTATACTAGTTTTACCACTGCAGCTGACAATTGTACTGCCGTAGGAAGTATCATAAAAACACAATCTCCTGTTTCGGGAACGATAATCAACGGACACAATACAACACAACTTATAACAATTACTGCCAATGACGGCAATGGAAACACTAATACTACCAGTTTTACAATAACATTAAAAGATACTACGAATCCTGTTTTAACAGCCGAAGCCAGTCAAAATGCTACTTTAAACGCTAGTTGTATCGTTAGCATTCCAAATTTGGTTGATGGTTCTTCTGCAACTGATAATTGTGCCGGAACAATCATTACTCAAAGTCCTGCGGCGGGAACAACACAGGCTGCTGTTCACAACGGAACCATAGATGTCACGGTAACGGCTACCGATGCCGCCGGAAATATGGATTCTGAAATTGTGGTCATTACTGCCAAAGATTTAACTGATCCTGTTTTAACAGCCGAAGCCAGTCAAAATACTACTTTAAACGCTAGTTGTATAGTCACCATTCCAAATTTGGTTGATGGTTCTTCTGCAACTGATAATTGTGCCGGAACAATCATTACTCAAAGTCCTGCGGCGGGAACAACACAGGCTGCTGTTCACAACGGAACCATAGATGTCACGGTAACGGCTACCGATGCCGCCGGAAATATGGATTCTGAAATTGTGGTCATTACTGCCAAAGATTTAACTGATCCTGTTTTAACAGCCGAAGCCAGTCAAAATGCTACTTTAAACGCTAGTTGTATAGTCACCATTCCAAATATGATTGATGGTTCTTCTGCAACTGATAATTGTACCGGAACAACCATTACTCAAAGTCCTGCGGCGGGAACAACACAGGCTGCCGTTCACAACGGAACCATAGATGTCACGGTAACAGCTACCGATGCCGCCGGAAATATAAATTCTGAAATTGTGGTCATTACTGCCAAAGATTTAACTGATCCTGTTTTAACAGCCGAAGCCAGTCAAAATGCTACTTTAAACGCTAGTTGTATAGTCACCATTCCAAATTTGGTTGATGGTTCTTCTGCAACTGATAATTGTACCGGAACAACCATTACTCAAAGTCCTGCGGCGGGAACAACACAGGCTGCCGTTCACAACGGAACCATAAATGTCACGGTAACGGCTACCGATGCCGCCGGAAATATGAATTCTGAAATTGTGGTCATTACTGCCAAAGATTTAACTGATCCTGTTTTAACAGCCGAAGCCAGTCAAAATGCTACTTTAAACGCTAGTTGTATCGTTAGCATTCCAAATTTGGTTGATGGTTCTTCTGCAACTGATAATTGTACCGGAACAACCATTACTCAAAGTCCTGCGGCGGGAACAACACAGGCTGCCGTTCACAACGGAACCATAAATGTCACGGTAACGGCTACCGATGCCGCCGGAAATATGGATTCTGAAATTGTGGTCATTACTGCCAAAGATTTAACTGCTCCTGTTTTAACTGTTGGTGCAAACCAAACTGCAAATACAAATGCTGGACTTTGTACGGCTTCGATTGCAGTAACTAACGCAACATTTTCAGACAATTGTAGTGGAGCAACTATTTCATATAGCCTTAGCGGAGCTACAACCAAAACAACAACTGCTGGGCAAGTAGGAACTTATATCTTTAACAGAGGAACAACCGCCATTCTTTATACCGTAACTGATGCTGCGGGAACAACAACCATTGGAACAAAAACAATAACTGTAACCGACAACATCAAACCTACAATAACAGCACCTCCTGCTATTACTACTACTACCAATACCGCTTGTACAGCAACTGGTGTGGTTTTAGGAAGTCCTACAACTGCAGATAATTGTGCTGTCGCATCGGTAACAAACAATCACCCATCAACCTCTTATCCATTAGGAAATACTACCGTAATATGGACGGTGACTGATACTTCAGGAAACACTGCAACAGCGAATCAGATAGTAAGCGTAACAGATAACCTACCGCCAACAATTACCTGCCCCGGAAACAAAACTGCCAATACCAGTGCAAACGGAACCGGAGACTGTTCTACAACAGTAACACTTGGAACACCAACAACCAGTGACAACTGTGGAATTTCCTCAGTAGTTAGCAAAGTAGCCGGCAATACTATAAATCCTGCCACTTACCAATTCCCAATTGGTGTTACAACCGTAACTTGGACCGTAACAGACAATGCCGGATTGACCGCTACTTGCAATCAAACCGTTACCGTAATTGACGATGAAAATCCATCCATAAGTTGTCCAGGGGATCAAAATGTCACTTACAACACTAATTGTCAATTCATTTTACAAGATTATACTTCATTGGCTACTACTTCAGACAATTGTGATAGTAACTTAAGCATTACTCAAAGTCCTGCTCCAGGATCATTAGTTTCTGCCGCAATTACAACGGTGACATTGACAGCAAAAGATGGCGCCAATAGAACCCGTTCCTGTACTTTCAAAGTTATTGCCATAGACGATATTGCGCCTACAGCAGTCTGTAAAAGTTATGTTACCGCTTTCTTAAGTTCGAATGGAACAATAAATATTGCCGCATTAAATTTAGACAACGGTTCTTCTGATAATTGTGGAATTGTCAATATGACGGTTTTTCCAAACTCATTTAACTGTAGTAATGTTGGAGAAAACAGCGTTACATTCACGGTATTTGATAATGCCGGAAATAGTGATAGCTGCACAGCAACAATAAATATTGTTGACAACACTCCTCCAACCATGCTATGTAAAAACTATGTTGTAGTGGTTGATGCCATTACCAGAGTAGCTACTATAAAAGCTTCAAATGTTGACAATGGATCAAATGACGCTTGTGGTATTGCCTCTTTAAGCGTTTCTCCCAGTGTATTCCCAGATTCCCCCAATGTTTATACCACTACTACTACTTTAACGGCTATCGACGTCAATGGAAATTCAAACAGCTGTGTAGCGACAATTACTGTAGAGCCTCCAAAAAATCTATTTACATATTTAACCGGAGAAATTGTAAATCCGATTCCAGACAATCCTCAACCACCAAGTGCACTGGTGGAAGTAACGGCTTGTCCTGGTGGAATTACAGTACCCAAAGACATTAAATTCACTATACAGGCTATTGGCACTTATGATTTACAAGCTTCTAATATACTCAATTGGGAATATTCCAATGATAACGGGGAAACCTGGATTTTAATACCTAATACTGCCGGTTTATTGACTTACACACTAACCGGATTGACCAGTGATACTTTTGTACGACTAAAAATCCAAGAATTAAATGATTTAGGTGAATTTATAACCAAAACATCAGCAGAAGCCTATGCCAGATTCTTACCTCCGGGGGAGCCGCCAATTATTGTAAGCCACACGGCTTTGGACATTTGTTTAAATGACTCGGTAACCGTAAGTGCGGAAAGTTTTTATGATCAAGCTGCGGGACAATTTGGTAAAGGCGGTAAATTTAATTACGCACAACCTGATGGCTGGCGTGTTAACGGAATAGATGGATTCTTCCCTGCAAGCGGTAATAACACTACCGAGACTACATGGAAAGAATCTAATGGAGGAACCAACAGAACTTTTAGTGGTATATTTTATGACACTTCTGACAATACCAAATTCGCTATGTCTAACGGTATTGGCAATATAACAACATTGGAAACCCCTGTTTTTAGTACGATTGGAATGACCTCAAGTGAAGCAATAATGCAATTTTATACCGCATATTATTTTTGTAATGGCGGTTCAGGAAAGATTGAATTGTCTTTTAATGCAGGAGACACCTATACGGTAACTCTTAATACAATGGAGGGCGATAATTTAACATCCGGAAACACAACAGGTGTTCATGTGGTTGACCCCAATGGGCAATGTCAAAATAATAAACGATATCCAGCAGCAGATCCATTTCGATTAACGAGATTAGATTTGGGTCAATATGCCGGACTATCCGGATTACGTGTTAAATTTACTTTTACCGGAAGCAGCTCACAATGCGGCAATGTATCTTTCCCTAATCATCCTTCCAGTAAATGCAAAAACAATACCACCTACAATGTAGCCAGTGGCTGGGCAATTGATGATGTAGGTTTTGCATTTGCCCAAGTTGATGATGAACTGGAATGGACCGATGAAGATGGTACTGTCATTGCAACAGGGACAACAGCGACCGTTACGCCGGTTACTCCCGGTATAAGAGAGTACGGAGTGACCACATTAGTAAATGGCTGTAGAACATACAATAGTTCAGGTACTAATTATATAAACATAAACACCAGTTTGGCCTATGCCGGAGAAGATTATTCACCGCTCGCGAGCAATTGTGGGGAATCAGAATTACAATTAAATGCTTATGACAACAGTAAAACCGCTGTAAGCAATTTTACTAAAGGAGCTTGGAAAAACAATCTTTATGTTGTGCCCAATACTGCTGCCGGTGACACTGACTATCCCGGTACAGGAGTAACGGGGATTTGGTCCATTGTAAGCTCCAGTTTTTCGTCATGCGGTAACTCTGCAAGCTTTTCAAGTGCAACAGATCCAGATGCTATTTTCACAGCAGACCCTGGCAGTTACACCTTAAGGTGGACGCTTACAAACGGTTGTTATGACGAATTAAATGTTACACTTATAGATTGTAAAACTGTCGATTTTGACGGTACTAATGACTATGTTTCTTTCAAAAACAATTATAATTCAAACAGCAATTTTAGTATCGAAGTATGGGTTAAACCGAACTCCGTAAGCAATACCAGAACCGTTTTCTCCAGAAAAGATGCCGGAAATAATACTAAAGGTTATGATTTAAGCATTGTTAACGGACAAGTTAGATTTAATTGGTATAATAGTTTTGGATCTGGAACTGTTAGTACTGGATCTCATTCCATTGGAACTGATCGTTGGTATCATTTAGCCGTTACTTTTAACGGTTCTATCTATAAACTTTATATAGATGGAATAGAATTAGGATCCACAAACGGCACAGCAGCGGATCAAACAGCGGATACTATAGAAGCTCTTTTGGGCGCTATGGATCAAACTTCGCCAAGCAAGCCTACCAATTATTTCCATGGCTGGATTGATGAATTAAAAATTTGGAATAAAGCCTTATCTATACAACATATACGACAAATGATGAATCAAGAAATTGATGTCTTAGGTTCCGATGTTGGCGGGGTGGTTATTCCATTAAAAATTTATGGATCGGACTATGACAATAATGGTTCTGAAGACGATTCATTGCTATGGAGCGACCTTCTTGGCTATTATCGAATGACCGTTACATGTGGTAGTTTAGATGCATTTAAAGGCATAAGTGGCAGACTGCACAATATAAATTCCAGTGAGCAACAAACAGCTCCTATCCCATACACCACAAGAGTTTCTAACCAAAATTGGGATACCGATAACACATGGACTAATTTTAGTGTTTGGAACGTTCCGAATAGTAAGGGAATCAATAACGAATCCATAGATTGGAATATTGTTAAGACAAATCACAAAGTCATTTCAAACGCGCAAGATCTTACACTTCTTGGTCTTATCGTGCAATCAAATTCTTTAATAATCACCAATGCGGGGGTTCAAGATGAAACAAATCAAGGTCATGGCTTATGGATTACTCATTATTTAAAATTAGATGGCTTCATGGATCTAGTGGGAGAATCCCAACTGGTACAAAAAAGATATACTTCAACCCAATACAGCGAAAGTATTTTTGATGAAGCAAGCTCAGGATACATCGAACGTGACCAACAAGGCCAAAGAAATAGTTTCAATTATAATTATTGGTCCTCTCCGGTAAGTGCCAACAATAGTACCTATACAGTTGCTGGAGTTTTAAGAGATGGAACTGATGCTGCAAATCCAAAAACCATCACTTTTGGAGATGGAGCCTACTTTGCTGACGGCGCTCTTTCTTCACCTATAAAAATAAGCAACCGATGGATATTAACCTATAATGCTACCACGCCAGATTCTAATTCCGAATGGGCCAATTTTTATCAGTGGAAACGTGTTGGTAGTGCCGCTCCAATAAAAGTAGGAGATGGATTTAGCATGAAAGGAACTGACGGAACTGCAGCAATTGATGCTACTCAAAATTACGTTTTTGTAGGAAAGCCAAATTCTGGCGATATCACAACCTCTTTTTTAACTAAGGATCAAACCTATTTGATAGGAAACCCCTATCCTAGTGCGCTTGATGCTGACGCATTTATTCGAAGCAACTTGAATGGATGTGACGGTTGTACAGGAGCCACAAGCACGTTTAATGGCGTTCTCTATTTTTGGGATCATTTTGGTTTATCAAACAACCATTTATTAGCGCAATACGAGGGTGGCTATGCTATTTATTCTTTGGCAGGAGGATTGCCAGCCGTTGATGACTCTTCTCTAACTTCGGGTACGAGCAATCCAGGTTCAAGAACACCTGGCCGTTATATCCCTGTAGGGCAAGCCTTCTTTGTGGATGCCACTCCTAATCCTTCACTTCAGGGCTCCATTTCGACAGCAACTACTCCAGGATATATCTATTTTAAAAATAGCCAACGAGCATTTATGAGAGAAACTTCAGGAAGTTCTATATTTATGAAAACTGCTGCAACTAAAAATTCAAAAGAGCAAAATTCACTTGAAGATAAAAGACTAAAAATAAGATTAGGATTCCTATCTCCTACTGGTTCACACCGACAAATATTACTTACAGCAGATGCTAATACGACGAATCAATTTGATATTGGTTATGATGCACAAATGATTGACATGACTAAAAATGATATCTATTGGGAAATGAATGACCGCCCTTTTGCGATTCAGGCCATTCCTGACATTAATAAAGAACAAACAATACCTCTAGGCATTAGCTTAGCTGCCGAAGGTACTGTCACCATCAAAATTGATGCTTTAGAAAACATCCCCACTACTCTTGAAATATACTTGTACGATAAGCTAACTCAAATTTATCACGATATCCGTAATAAAGATTTTAGTATTTCGTTGCCTATAGGGGAATACAACAAGCGTTTCTCGTTACAATTTAAGAACGAAACCCTTATTTCAGACGTGGTCAACAGCAATGAAGAATTCACCGTCTTTTATTCTAATAATAACAAAATGTTGAATATTATAAATAAGCTGATTGATACTAAAGTAACCAAAGTTTATGTTTTCAATATATTAGGCCAAAACTTAGGGAATTGGGAAATCAAAGATCAGAAGCAAAACTACATTCAAATTCCAATTAAAAACATCAACAAGGCCATTTATATCGTAAAAATCATAACTGACAAAGGAGATTTCAGTAAAAAAATTAATATAGAATAAAAACAAATTCAAAATAAAAAACTATTTTCCAGATAGTTACACAAAATAAAACACTGAAAAAATGCCAAAATCTTAAGAAAACATTAACCAACCCTTTTTAATTCAAGCAGTTTATTATTCTTATATTTGAGGTTATTAACAACAAAACTCGTGATAATGAAAAAAATAGTTACCCTTTTAGCAATTGCGCTATTTACAATTAATGCAAGTGCGCAAGAAACAAAGGCTACAAAAAAAGAAGTAGCAAAAAAAGAAAGTTGTTGTGCTAAAAAAATGACAGCAGAAGAAAAAGCAAAATGCAAAGGCGATGACAAAAAATGTGATGTTGCCATGAAAGACAAAAAAAGCAAAAGCTGTTGTTCTAAAAAAGCATAATTTCCTTTACATAAAAAAACGCCTCATTCTAGAGGCGTTTTTTTTATCACATTAAGCTTTCCCGAGATAAAATCTTATCTTTAGAAGAACAGTTCTTTCAGTTAAATTTATTCCAAATTTGCTTGAGCCGCTAAAATAGGTTTTACTTATTTTAGCCTAACGCTCCATTCAAAATCCATTTCAGATACCTGATTCCCTTTTTCGTCAGTTCCAATAGATTTCATCCAAAAGGTTTGTCCTTCTCCAGTTGCTATAGTTTGCTGAATAGCCCTTTCTATCAAATACCCGTCTTTACAAACAAAAGAAATTCTTCCCGTTGCTTTTTTGGTAAAATTCCCTTTATTATTAGCAACCAACATCGATATTTTCTTACCGCTTTTTTGAATCTGATACATTACTAAAGCTCCCGTTGTCAATTCGGCCGCCATAGCCTGCACTGCAAAATACATCGAATTAAATGGGTTTTGATTGATCCAGCGGTGTTTTACCGAAACGGTACATTGGGTTTCATCAATCTCCTTAACCCTCACTCCGCATATAAATGCCGAAGGTAATTTGAAGAACAAAAACTGGTTAAGTTTTGAGGCGGTAAGTTTCATTATCACTGGTTTTTTGGCTAATATACGAAATAATACTATGCGTACATATAAAAATATTTTGTTAATATTATGTTAATATATACTACTATGCGATACACAATACTGTCTTTTGTACATATATTTGCATAAGAAATTACTAGGTACTCGAATGGGAGCTTCCTTAAGTTCTAATCATCATCAAAAAAAATCAACTAAAAATGGAAACAACAACTGAAAAAAACATCGCAACATTTACTCATCTGAGTGCATTAACCCAATATTTTATTCCTTTTGGGAATTATATATTTCCAATACTCATTTGGTCCTCAAAAAAAGACAAATCAGAATTTGTTGATCATAACGGAAAACAGGTTCTTAATTTTCAACTGAGTTTGTTGCTTTACTCTTTGATTCTAATCATTATAGCAGTGCCCATTTTCATCGTCACACTATTCAAAAATATTCCATTCAGCGCCATTATAAATGACAATGATGTCATAATTAACCATTTCGATTTCGAAAATAGCATCGGGTTAATCACCGTTGGTATAATAGCTGCTCTTGTTTTTTTCGCATTAAAAGTAGCCGAGTTTTTCCTAATCATTTATGCCTCCATAAAGACATCTAATGGAGAAAAATACAAATACCCTTTAAGCATCCCTTTTATCAAATAATATCAAAAAAAACTCTCATAAAAAATCAATCGCAGTTTCAATCATCACAAAATCAATCCTCCCCGATAGCTATCGGTACAAAAATGAATAGTTTAATCAACAAAAAAATCAAAAAAACGAATTATGAACATTGAAAACACAAAAGCACAGATGCGTAAAGGTGTTCTCGAATTTTGCATCTTATCTGTATTAAAAGAAAAAGATGCATACACCTCGGAGATATTAGACACTTTGAAAAACGCAAAATTATTAGTCGTGGAAGGCACTATTTATCCACTATTGACCAGACTGAAAAATGACGGTTTGCTAAACTACCGTTGGGAAGAATCAACATCAGGACCACCACGAAAATATTATGGCCTAACCGAAATAGGACAAAGCTTTTTAAATGAACTCAATGGCACCTGGACTGAACTGTCAGATGCTGTAAACCTAATAACCAACCAAAAATAATAGTCATGAACAAAACTGTAAATATAAACTTAGGCGGAATGTTCTTTCATATAGATGAAGATGCATACCAAAAATTAACCCGTTATTTTGACGCTATCAAACGTTCTTTATCGAATGCATCCGGACAGGAAGAAATCATAAAGGATATCGAAATGCGCGTTTCGGAATTACTAAACGAGAAGCAAAAAAGCGAAAAGCATGTAGTGGGTCTAAAAGACGTAGACGAGGTTATTGCCGTGATGGGACAACCGGAAGACTATATCATTGAAGAAGACAAGCAGACCAGTCAAACTTTTAGCGGAAATTCAAACCGAAGAACAAAAAAACTGTACAGAGACAAAGAAAAAGGAATGCTAGGCGGTGTTGCTGCAGGTCTTGGACATTATTTTGGAGTTGATGCCGTTTGGATCAGAATTGTCCTGATACTATTAGTTTTTGCCGGATTTGGAACAGGAATTCTTGCTTACATCATTCTTTGGATTGTAACTCCAGAAGCTGTTACAACATCTGAAAAACTGGAAATGACTGGTGAACCGGTTAATATTTCGAATATCGAAAAAAAAGTTAGAGAAGAATTTGAAAATGTTTCTGACAAAATAAAGAATGTTGATTACGATAAATATGGCAACCAAATAAAATCAGGTGCTGGGAAAATTGGCAATTCATTTGGGGATTTTATCATGACGGTTTTTAAGATTTTTGCCAAATTTTTGGGGGTAATCTTGATCATGACTGGTCTATCAGTACTTGTCGCACTATTAATTGGGGTTTTTACATTGGGATCTAATGTGATCGATTTGCCTTGGCAAGGATTTATAGAAGCGGGCAATTTTACTGATTATCCTATTTGGTCTTTCGGTTTACTAATGTTCTTTGCTGTAGGAATTCCGTTCTTTTTCTTAGTATTGTTAGGATTTAAATTATTAGCTCCAAACATGAAATCCATAGGAAGCATTGCCAAATATACCTTATTAGCACTTTGGTTGATTGCCGTTTCATTGGCGATTTCAATTGGAATAAAACAAGCTTCCGCTTATGCAGCTGATGGAAGAGTCGTAAAAAAAGAAAACATAATCTTAAAGGCCAACGACACCCTTTTCATCCGATTTAAACACAATGATTATTATTCAAAAAGCATCAACAATCATAATGACTTCCTGATAGCTCAGGATTCAACCAACACAGATGTAATCTACTCCAATGATGTTCGATTAAGAATAGTAAAAACAGATGAGAAGTTGCCTTACATTCAAATTGAAAAAGAAGCTAAAGGAAAATCCCTGTCAGAAGCAAGACAAAGAGCAGAACAAATAAAGTACAACTACACCATTGAAGGAAATCAATTAATTTTAGACAATTATCTACTAACAGATCTAAAAAATAAATTTCGTGACCAACAAATAGAAATTACTTTATACCTGCCTGAAGGAACTTTATTCAAAGCTGATTCAAGTGTACAGGATTACGATAGATCAGATGATGATTTTTTCAATTTGAATGACAACTCTGATAAATACCTTTATAAAGTAATGGACTTAAAGGTACAATGCTTGGATTGTCCATGGGACGATAATGAATACAATGACGAACAAGTTGATGCTGACAACAATTCTAATACCTCGGTAACCATCAATAAAAATGGGATTTCGATTACTAAGGACACCATAATCCATTCTAACAATGATGTTAAAGAGTTAAAAATAAACAAAGACGGTATAATCATTAAAACGAAATAGTCATGCTTAAAATCATCACCATCATCACAAAGTTCATTCTGGTTGCCTTAACAGCCTTACTGTTTGCTTCCTGCAACCATTCGATAAACCTAAAATCCATAAAAGGAAGCGGAACTGTGACTACCGAAAAAAGAGCCGTAGATGGCGAATTTAAAAGTGTAGAAGTAAGCAATGCGATCGACCTTGTTATTGAACAATCAGACAAAACGGAAGTTATTGTGGAGGCTGATGATAATTTACAACAAAGCATTAGCACAAAAGTAGAAAATGGTGTACTCGTTATAGGATGTGATTACAATTCTTTCGTCAATATTGAATCCAAAAAAGTGACCGTTAGAATGCCTGTTATTGAAGAACTAAGTGCTTCAAGCGCTTCCTCTGTAAGCAGTATCAATACGCTAAAAGGGGAAAACATCAACCTGAGAGCATCAAGCGCATCAAGTATGAATCTCAACATAAAATCAGATTACATCAGCTCAAAATCCAGCAGCGGAAGTACAATTACGATTTCTGGTTTGGCACTGAATCTTAAAGCCACCGCTTCAAGCGGAAGTGAAATCAATGCCGCAGATTTATTAGTAAACGATGTAGAAGCAAAATCGTCCAGTGGAGCTTCCATTCGATTGCATCCTATTGTAAGCTTAAACGCCAGAGCCTCTAGCGGAAGTAGTATTTCCTATAACACAATTCCTAAATCAATCGAAAAAAGATCGAGTTCAGGAGGAAGCATTTCACATAATTAAGCCGATAGACTCCTGCCAATAAAACTATCATCGGAGATTTCAAAACCGATTCAGAAAATCCTTACTCCTTTCAAAGAAGTAAGGATTCTTTTTTATCATTATCTTTAAACTAAAAACGAATAAAAGTCCTAAGCTTCACGGCATCAAATTAGCAAACAAAACTCTCACCATAAGAAAATGTTTTAATTATATTTGTAGAAACACCTATTGAAGATGCAGAAATATCCTATCCTACTCCTGTTTATTTTGTCAACTACTTTTGCTTTGGCACAAAAAAAAGAAAAAATAAAAGGGTCAAAAACCGTCACTACTGAGCAAAGCAAAATTGGAAATTTTCAGACCCTTGAAGTAGAAGACAACTTAGAAGTTTATCTGGAAAAATCGGAAGAAACTGCGCTAAAAATTGAGGCCGATGACAATCTCCATGATATTATCAAAATTGATTTAAGAGACAATACACTGCATCTTTACACTTCAAAAAAAGCAACTCAATACAAGAAACTAATTGTAAAACTGAGTTATAGCAATGATTTGAATTTGGTAATTGCCCATAAAAAATCACAAATAAATGCCATTCAAGAAATTCAACTGGATGACATTACGATGAAAGCTTTTGACAATTCCCGATTATTTTTGAATATAAATTCAACAAATTTTCTATTACAAGCAGACGATGACACAAAAATGGAAATCAATCTAAAATCTGAAAAAGCAAAAATTGAATTAAGCAAAAATGCCAACCTAAAAGCATTAATTACCACTGTCGATTTAGCTTTTGATCTGTATCAAAAATCGGAAGCAAACATAGAAGGCGATGCCACAAATGCCATTATCCGAATGGAGAACAGCTCCGGTTTTAACGGCAAAAAGCTCAGTATTAAAAATGTAGATCTAACTGCCGAAAGCAATTCCAGCTGTAGTATTAATGCCCTAACATCCATTATTATAAATGCTGGAGACAAGTCGTCAATTCAGCTTTATGGAAATCCTAAAATTGAACTAACCAAGTTTAGCGAAGAAGCAAAATTATTCAAGAAAATAAAATAATAAGGTTTCATAAAAAAAGCCCCATTCTATAATGAATGGAGCCTTCTTAATCCTGTCTTTGAATATCATTATTCCTTTGAAGCCAAATATCTTTCGGCATCAAGTGCAGCCATACAGCCTGTTCCTGCAGCAGTAATTGCCTGACGATACACATGATCGGCAGCATCTCCTGCAACAAAAACTCCCGGAACATTAGTCTTAGATGTACCCGGAGTATTGACAATATAACCCGTCTCATCCAGAGTAATGTAATCCTTAAAAATATCCGTATTAGGCTTGTGCCCAATAGCTACAAAAAATCCGGTAGCTTCAATTTCAAAGGTTTCACCTGTACTTTTATTCAACACTTTAACACCAGTCACCACTTGTTCGTCACCTAAAACTTCGATAGTATCATGATTCATCAAAATAGAGATGTTCTCCGTTTTTCTAACGCGTTCTTCCATGATTTTAGAAGCTCTAAATTTCTCGCTTCTAACCAGCATGGTTACTTTTTTACAAAGTTTAGATAAATAATGTGCTTCCTCACAAGCCGAATCTCCAGCTCCTACAATAACCACTTCCTGATTTCTGTAGAAAAAACCATCGCAAACAGCGCAGGCAGAAACACCTCCACCCATTTTTAAATAATGCTGTTCTGATGGCAATCCTAAATATTTAGCCGAAGCTCCAGTAGATATAATCACTGTCTCGCAATGCAATTCTTTACTGCCATTAATCCAAACTTTATGCACATCCCCCGAAAAATAAACCTCTGTAGCCCAACCATCGCGAATATCTGCACCAAAACGTTGTGCTTGTGCTTGCAATTGAACCATCATCTCAGGTCCAGTAACACCATCAACATAACCCGGAAAATTCTCCACTTCGTTAGTTGTCGTTAGCTGTCCACCTGGTTGCATTCCTTGGTATAAAACGGGATTCATATTTGCTCTGGCAGCGTAAATAGCTGCAGTATAACCTGCAGGTCCAGAACCTATAATAAGGCATTTAATTTTTTCGATAGTATCAGACATAGTACGTTATATTTATTTTTCAAGATACAAATGTAGTTTTTTAATAAAAAATACCATCAAAAAAATATTGATTTTGACTATCCAAAAATAATATTCTGCTATTTTTAATTTTGTCTTGTTTGAATAAAAAATATTTCTATCTTTGCAGCAGCATTACGGGGTGTAGCGTAGCTCGGTTATCGCGCCTGCTTTGGGAGCAGGAGGCCGCAGGTTCGAATCCTGCCACCCCGACAACCTAGTTGTCAATTCATATCAAAAGGCTGTAAATCGTAGGATTTACAGCCTTTTTTATTTTTTGTATTTTAAACTGATTTAAGTTGTTTCGAATAAAATCCCTAACACGCAAATTCCCAAAAAGAACAGGCGGTAAAAATTATCTTCCATAGTTTCGTTTTCACACAAAAGAATTGAAGTCCATCCTCTTTATTACAGATTTACAGTTCCCAAAAGTTATTGAATCCCTTCTGACAGATTTTTTTTAGTTCCAAATCAGACCAGACTTAGCCTGAATCTTAATCTAATTCTTCATCGTTTCTAACGGCAAGGTAAACTTAAAGGTAGTGCCTTTTCCTGGTTCACTCTCTGCCCAAATTTCACCTTGATGTTTTTTTATAAATTCACTGCAAAGTAACAATCCCAGCCCGGTTCCGCTTTCGTTTTCCGTTCCCCTTTGGCTGACTTTTCCGTTGATTTTAAATAATTTGTCTTTTATTTTATCCGGAATTCCAATACCACTATCTGTAATGGATATCTCTGCTTTTTGAGGATGTTTTTGCATATTCACTGTTATTTTTCCGTGTTTGTCGGTAAATTTAATCGCATTAGTCAGCAAATTACGTACAATGGTATCAATCATATTCTTGTCAGCCTCAACTTCAATAAGTTCAGTCGACTCAAATGAAAGAGCTATATTTTTGTTTAATGCCGCATTTTTATTGAGTTCAACATTTTCTTTAATCAATGCATTCAACACCAATTTTTTCGGACTGTATTCAATCATTCCGGTTTGTACCTGTGACCATTCCAATAGATTTTCCAGCAATTTATAACTGTTTTTGTTCGATTGATGCAACATTTCAGCAATTTCCTTGATTTCTTCACAGCTGTGTTCCTCAATGTTTTCGGCCAATATTTCCGACAATCCTAAGGAGGATCCTAATGGTCCTCTGAGGTCATGAGCTATAATCGAAAAAAACTGATTCTTGTCCTTTAAAAGTTTCTGGATTTTAATGTCTTGCTTTTCTTTTACCAGCAATAAAAATCCAACTGTACCAATGAGGGTAAGCAGAAATAAACCAATATTATATAAACTGTCAAAAAAACTGGAGGGAAAAAAATCCTCCTGTGGATTCAGATAATTATTAATCATTCGCATAGCCATCAGAATTTCAAATCCGGCGTAGCAAAACCCATAGAAAGTTCGGAAAAAATTATGGCTTTTTTCGGTAAAATAACTGATTGTTGGCGGCAAATAAATGGAAAACATTCCAAAAGACACAATTAAAATACGAGTATTGATTGTGCATTCCAACAATGTCGCAAGGTTGAAAATCATTGCTACAAAAATAGTTATCCCTATTTGTAATCGATAACGCTTCTTTGACTTTGCCTTAAGCATCGATAACATCGCTATCGTTTCATAACAGCAGGCCGAAAAAATGATCATGTTGGCAATATTGACAGAGATAAAATCTGGCACTATACCTCTTAAAAGAATCAGCATCCAACCTAGGGTCATCAATAATTTCCCGTAGCCAAACCATTTTAATATTTTCCTGCTCTCGCCGTTAGCATACGAAAGCGAATAACTGAAAATAAGTATACAGACAAATAAGTTTGCCCAAAAATAAAGTTGGAAAACGGTTTTCGGATCTAACGATAGAGGTTGAAACATTATAAACTTTAGTTTATTAAAGAAAAAACTGATGAGCCAAATATACAAATTAAGACAATAATCAAGTTTACTATTATACTCAAAGTCCTTGATAAAGAAAATTATCACTCAATCAGAATAGATTTTTTAAGCTAAGCACGAGCCATCAAGGAGTCCCTTTTTTACGGTCGGGCCGGGAGTTTCTCGCCAGTATAAAATTTTAATTGCTCCTCTCCTTTCTGCGGTCCTCTTCTCAGCATATTAGTAATTTTCCCCTGTTCATTCCCCTTTTCAAAAAAAAAAATAAATCCCGCGAGAATCTCGTTTAAAAACCTTTATTCCATAAATTACTAAAATAAGTAGTCAAAAGCTTTTCTTGATTACAATTATTTTTTTTTCAACAATATAAGCTCCAAGAAAACATTATTCAAAACCGCAAAAAAGGAATTGAAATTCAACAACTTGAAAAGAGCTTTCGGGATCACTTTCCGAAACAACCCAAACAACGAAAAGAAAAAAAGAGCCAATCAACAACAAATCAGTCATTAACAAATGTTAACAAAATAGATTTTCAGAAACCATATTTAATTGTATTTTTACGGTTCAAAATTTAGAAAACAAATGGGCAAAATCATTGCGATTGCTAATCAAAAAGGAGGAGTTGGAAAGACTACAACATCTGTAAATCTTGCCGCTTCACTTGGAGTTTTAGAAAAAAAAGTATTACTTATTGACGCTGACCCTCAGGCAAATGCCAGTTCAGGATTAGGAATAGACGTAGAGAGTGTAGAAATTGGAACATACCAAATTCTGGAACACAGCCACACTCCTATGGAAGCTGTTATTAAATGTTCTGCTCCAAACGTAGACTTAATTCCAGCTCATATTGACCTTGTTGCCATCGAAATTGAATTGGTTGACAAGGAAAATAGGGAATATATGCTAAAAAAAGCCTTAGAAAGTGTAAAAGATCAATATGATTATATATTAATTGACTGTGCTCCTTCACTTGGCCTACTTACTTTGAATGCTTTGACCGCTTCTGACTCCGTAATTATCCCTATTCAATGCGAATATTTTGCGCTTGAAGGTTTAGGGAAATTATTGAACACCATAAAAAGCATCCAAAAAATACACAATCCCGAATTAGATATCGAAGGATTATTATTGACAATGTTTGACTCGAGATTACGTCTTTCAAACCAAGTGGTAGAAGAGGTTCAAAAACATTTCAACGACATGGTTTTTGATACTATTATCCAAAGAAATGTAAAATTGAGCGAAGCGCCTAGTTTTGGAGAAAGCATCATCAACTATGATGCAACCAGCAAAGGAGCTACTAACTACTTACATTTAGCTCAGGAAATTATAAAGAAAAACAGCAAATAATTTTATGGCAAAAGCAATAAAAAAACAAGCCTTAGGAAGAGGCCTATCTGCACTGTTAAAAGATCCGGAAAACGATATAAAATCAGCGTCTGATAAAAACGCTGACAAAGTTGTTGGAAACATAATAGAACTCGAAATTGATGCCATAGAAATCAATCCGTTTCAACCCAGAAGTAATTTTAATGAAGAATCATTAAAAGAACTGGCTATTTCCATCAAAGAGTTAGGAGTTATTCAACCGATTACAGTACGAAAACTAGACTTCAACAAATACCAGTTGATTTCGGGTGAACGTCGTCTTCGCGCCTCTACTTTAGTGGGACTGACTACCGTACCTGCTTACATTCGTATTGCAAATGACAACGAATCTCTGGTTATGGCTTTGGTGGAGAACATCCAACGTCATGATTTAGATCCTATTGAGATTGCGCTTTCATACCAAAGATTGATGGATGAAATTCAGCTAACTCAAGAACAAATGAGCGAAAGAGTAGGAAAAAAGCGTTCTACTATTGCTAACTACCTGCGTCTTTTAAAACTGGATCCGATTATCCAAACAGGAATTCGCGATGGTTTTATCAGTATGGGACACGGTCGAGCCATCATTAATATCGAAGACTTAGACATCCAAGCTAATATATATCAAAAGATTGTCAGCCAAAATCTTTCAGTTCGTGATACAGAAACCTTAGTAAAAAATTACCAAGAAAGCTTAAAACCAAAACCAGCAGCCAAAGCTAAATCGGCTTCTTTCGAAATTGACGAGGACCGCAAAAAGGTTTTTACAAATTATTTCGGCAACAAAGTAGAAGTAAAAGTAGCAGGCAATGGAAAAGGAAAAATCACAATCCCATTCCAGTCTGAAGAAGATTTCAACAGAATAATAGAACTAATAAAAGGATAGTGAATAAAATTATTTCGATAGGAATATTTCTTTTTATTCTAGGAAACGCAGCCGTTTTTGCACAAGTAAAAACTCCTGCTGTTCCAGCTGCTAAAGACAGCCTGAAATCAAACGATATAGACCCATTGACTCCGGCAAAAGCAGCTTTTTATTCGGCCGTATTACCCGGATTAGGTCAGGCCTACAATAAAAAATACTGGAAAATCCCGCTTGTCTATGGAGCCATGGGAACCAGTCTTTATTTTTATTTGGACAATAACAAAAAATACCATCAATATCGAGACGCTTACAAAAGAAGATTAGAAGGTTATACGGATGACGATTATAGCTACCTAGACAATAGCAGATTGATTGCCGGACAAAAATTCTACCAACGCAACCGAGATTTATCTGCATTGGTCACGCTTGGTTTTTATGTCTTAAACATCATCGATGCCAATGTTGACGCAGCCTTAATCCAATTCAACGTGGATGAAAATCTATCGGTAAAACCGGTTATTTATCCCAATGATGTAACATTTAAAACTAATGTTGGACTAACTCTTAATTACAGTTTCTAGTTCTTCAGAGAAACATTCGCTTACTTAAATTCAAAAAAAAATAAACACAAAATGAAAATTGCTCTTTTAGGATACGGAAAAATGGGACAGGTAATTGAACGAATTGCACTGGAAAGAGGTCATGAAATCGTTTTAAAAAAAGACGAACACAATACTTATGAAGGACTTTCAAATGCTGATGTAGCCATAGATTTCAGTATTCCAACCGCAGCAGTAAGCAACATTTCAAATTGTTTCCATAACAATGTACCTGTTATCTCAGGAACAACAGGATGGCTGGAGCATTATGATGAAATGACAGCCCTTTGTGCCGAAAAAAACGGGGCCTTTATATCCAGCTCTAATTTTAGTCTAGGAGTAAATATTTTCTTTGAACTCAATGAATATCTAGCCAAAATGATGTCTAAACTGGACAGCTACCGTGTTGAAATGGAAGAAATTCACCACACTCAAAAATTAGATGCACCAAGCGGAACAGCCATTTCGCTGGCAAAAGGTGTTATCGAAAACAGCAATTATAACGACTGGACATTAGAAAGCCCAGAAAAAAACCAGATTCATATAGAAGCCAAGAGAATAGGAACTGTTCCCGGAACTCATACCGTAACTTATAATTCTGCTGTTGATTCCATCGAAATCAAACATACGGCGCACAACCGCGAAGGATTTGCATTAGGCGCTGTAATTGCTGCTGAATGGATTATAGGAAAACAAGGGGTTTTTACAATGAAAGATGTTTTGGATTTGAAATAAACCTATTATACTCTGTTTAAGGTTCGAGTGAAACAACCTTAAACCCTAAACCTTAAACAAAAAAATTATGACACTATACCAATGGTTTGTATTTTTCTTATTCATCCAAATTGTTCACTTTTTAGGAACATGTAAATTATATGAAGCTGCAGGAAGAAAACGTTGGGAAGCAGCAATTCCTGTATACAATTCAATTGTTTTAATGAAAATAATTGGTCGTCCTACATGGTGGACATTATTGCTTTTCATTCCAATAATCAACTTAATTATGTTTCCCGTTATTTGGATCGAAACATTAAGAAGCTTTGGTAAAAAATCCGGGCTGGATACTTTTTTAGGTATAATCACTTTTGGTCTGTACATTTATTACATTAATTACACTCAAAAACTAGATTATATCGCTGACAGAAGCTTACATCCTGAAAACAAAACCGCTGACACCATCAGCTCCCTGCTTTTTGCCGTTATTGTAGCGACCTTTGTCCACACCTATTTTATACAACCTTATACCATTCCAACTTCTTCATTGGAAAAATCACTGTTAATTGGCGATTTTCTATTTGTAAGTAAAGTCAATTACGGAGCCCGAGTTCCTATGACTACGGTTGCATTACCAATGGTTCATGATTCTATTCCTTTTACCAAAAGGAAATCCTATCTAAATTGGCCACAATTGCCTTATCTAAGACTACCGGGAATTGAAGACATAAAACGCACCGATATTGTAGTTTTCAATTGGCCTGTAGATACCGTTCGTTATTTTTTCGAACCTAAAGGAAGACCGGGCGTAATCAAACCTATTGATAAAAAGTCCAATTACGTAAAGAGATGTGTAGGAGTTCCTGGTGACAGTCTGTCCATCAAAGACGGAATCGTATACATCAACGGCAAAGTTCTCGAACTGCCTGAACGTGCTAAACCTCAATTTTCTTATGCTGTCGCTTTAGATGGAAAAACACCTATCGATTTTGAATATCTATTAAAAGATATGGATGTGACTGATGGCGTGGGTTACAAGAGCGAATCAAAAGACACTTTGATATTCCGTGCGTTAACTGCAGCCGGAGCAGAAAGATTAAAAAATGTTCCTGGAATAACGGCCGTAACAAGAATCATTGCGAAAGGTACTGAAGACGGCATTTTCCCTCATATCAATGAATGGAACCAAGACAATATGGGGCCAATTTATATTCCTCAAAAAGGAAAAAAAGTGGCTTTAACAACCCAAACTTTGCCTTTCTACAAGAGAATCATTACTGATTACGAAAAGAATGACAATGGCGAAAAGAATGATTTGAAAGTTACTGGAGATGAAATCAGGTTGAATGGTAAAATTGTCACTGATTACACCTTTAAACAAAATTACTATTGGATGATGGGCGACAACCGTCACAACTCAGAAGACAGCCGCTATTGGGGTTACGTTCCTGAAAATCATATTGTAGGAAAGCCTATTTTCATCTGGATGAGCTGGGATACTAACGGAAAAGGATTAAACAAAGTACGTTGGGATCGTGTGTTCACAACCGTAAATGGTGAAGGACAGTCTCAATCTTATTTCAAATATTTCCTTATCCTCTTAGCTGCTTTCTTTGTGGGTGAATATTTTTGGAAAAAAAGAAAAGAGAATAAAAATTAGTCAAAAGTTTCAAAGTCGAAAGTCATAAAGTACTCTTTTAAGAACTACTTTATGACTTTAGACTTTAGACTTTATAACTTTAGATAAATATGTACAGCTTACTTCACCCGACCTATTTCCCGTCCATAAGCCATTTCACAGCTTTAATTCAAGCTGAAAAACTGATATTTGAAATAGAAGACAATTTTCAAAAACAGACTAATCGCAATCGCACTTATATCTATAGTCCTAATGGGATACAGCTTTTGAATATTCCCATCAAACATTCAAAACTGAACCGTCAGAAAACAAAGGAAATCAAAATCGAAAATGATTTTGATTGGCAGAAACAGCATTTTAAATCCTTAGAATCAGCTTATCGAAGCTCTCCTTTTTTTGAATATTTCGAAGATGATATTCGCCCTGTTTTTGAAAAAAAACAACACTTTCTCTTAGACTTGAACTTTGAAACTTTAGAAGTAATCTCTAAGTGCCTGAGAATGAAATTTAATTTCGAAACTACTACAGAATTTTTTCACGAAACTGATCCTAGTAAGTTTCTGGATTTTAGGTTTTTAACCAACGGAAAAAAAGACAATTCACAATTTGAACCTTATCCGCAGGTTTTTGATGATAAACATGGTTTTATCAATAATTTAAGCGTACTTGATTTACTTTTTAATGAAGGAAAATTCACAGTCGATTATTTGAAAAACCAAAAGTTGATTCTGAAATAATTTTTCGCATTATTACAAAGCCATCTTTGCCATGATAGGATAATGATCTGAATTTTCGAATTCTGGAAAGGTTTCAAATTTTTTAACTTTCATTTTCTCATCCGCAAAAATATAATCAATTCTAGCCGGATAATATCTAAACTTGTAGGTTTGTCCAAAACCAGTTCCGGCTTCCTCAAAGCTGTCTTTTAAAGAACCTTTTATACTTCTATAAACATAGGAAAAGGCACTGTTATTCATGTCGCCACAAATGATTATAGGATAGGCGCATTTTCTTTTATGCTCTTTAAAAATTTCGGCTTGTTGCTGTTGTTGCTTGAAAGCTTTACTGATTCTAATAAGTAATAATTGCGATTTGTCTTTATTGATAACGTCAATATTGTCTGAAATTTCATTTACATCCGGAGAGATTTTTATCGACTGCAAATGCATATTGTAAACCCTGATAATATCCTTTCCTTTCTTGATATCAGCATAAACCACATTGTTATTAGAATTCGGAAAAACAATATTTCCCTGATCGATAATAGGAAATTTAGAAAAAATAGCTTGACCTGTCTTGATTTTATTCCCTTCCATAAAAATATATTTATGACGATAGACTTTCAAATCAATATTAGCCGAAGAAGAATATTCCTGAATACACAAAATATCGGGGTTTTTATCGTTTATAAAGGCTAAAATCTCCTCAGGAACATTATCCTTGTCTTGCCACTTAAAAAGATTAAACAAACGCACATTATAGCTCATTACGATGAAATCTTTCTCGTCTTCCGGATACTCTTCTGCCGAAAATTTATAGAATTTATTGATAAATGTAATTCCCATCAAAAGAACCAAACCAGACAGAATCATTCGTTTTTTAAACTGAATAGCCCAATACACAAAAAACAAACCATTGAGTATAAAAAACGCTGGCATGAAAAGTGTCAACACTGATAATATGGGAAATATTTTGGGCGCCAAAAAAGGCAAAACATAAGCAATAAAAGTTACTATTGTCAGAATAATGTTTAAAACAAACATTATTCTATTGAACCATGAAAGGTTTTTCATATTATGCTTATTCAGTTAATTCTTTAATTAATTATAACGGTTTTCTTTCTTTTTTATTTCAGTCAGCCCACTTAAAAGCTTATTTCCCCACTTTAAACAAAAACTCTTTCTCTTCTTTTGTCAAGCTATCATAACCGGATTGACTGATTTTGTCTAAAATCTCATCAATCTGCTGTTGCAGTTTATCTTTGGTGACGATTCTCGAAACTGGCTTTTCTATGGGTCTGTTATTATAATTTTTATGTACTTTCTTAAAAGGTGTCTTTGGCGACTTCGTAAATAAATTAGTAAAAAAATCGATAACAGCCGTTACCATTTTGCTCATATCAGTCCCATTTTGCAGTAATTTAATATATAAAAAACCAAAAAAAGCACCCGATAAATGAGAAATATGACCACCGGTATTATCCAATCGGAACTGCATTAAGTCCAGTATAAGAATTACTGCCGTAATATGCCACAACTTGACATTTCCGATTAGCAACAAACGCACATTCATTAAAGGCTGATAAGTGGTAACCGCCACTAAAATTCCCATAATTGCAGCCGATGCACCCACTATGGAAGCGCTTAAATCTAAAATATAATAACCCAATACAAAACAAACACCCGCAAATATGGCACTTAAAACATACAGTCCCAGAAACTGTTTTTGAGTAAAAAAGGTTAAAAAAAACGAACTGGCAAAGTTCAAAATTATCATATTAAACAACAGATGCATAAAACCGCTATGAAAAAAAGCATAGCTCAAAAACGTCCAAGGCTTTAAGAGAAAATCAGCAGGTTCAGACGAAAGCGCAACCCAACTAGGAAAATTAAACGCACCATTCTTAAATTGATAGAAAAAAATCAATGAAACTAAAAAAAAGGCCACATTCCAATAGATAAGCTTATGCGCTATGCCTCCCAGCTTGTATTGCAATTTTAAGTCGTCTACTATATTCATTTTCTATATGGTTATGTCATTTAATTAATTCACTATGCTAGCTATTTTAATTCCATCTGTTATTATTAAACTGTGTTTTCTTCCAATACCACATGATCAAAAAACCAAATAAAGCTCCACCCACGTGAGCAAAATGAGCAATCCCGGTTCCACCACTTCCAAAAATAGATTGTCCGGAAACCCCTAAATACAAATCTACTAAAACCAAACCAGGTACAAAATACTTGGCTTTAATTGGCACAGGAATAAACATCAAAGCCAATTCGGCATTAGGAAACATAAAAGCAAAGGCCACGATAACACCATAAATAGCTCCCGAAGCCCCTACCATGGTTCCCATAAAAGCGCTAGTGAAATTTTGAAATTCAGAAACAGTCAACAACTCTTGCCATTGGGTATTAATTTTACCTTCGTTCAAAATTTGTACAACATCGGCCTTTGAAAAACCACTGGCTTCCAGCGTAGTCAGGGCATCATTAAAATAATAATAATTAATCCCAGTATGCAGTAAAGCAGCTCCTAAACCGCAAGAAATATAAAAAAACAAGAATTTCTTGCTTCCCCAAAAATGCTCTAAAGCAGAACCAAATGAATATAAGGCAAACATATTAAAGAAAATATGCATAAAGCCTCCATGCATAAACATATGGGTAATGAGTTGCCAAAATTGAAAATCTTGGTTTTCCGGAAAAAACATCGCCAGTATCTTATAGGCCGGATCTCCAACTATTAAAGTTCCAATAAAAAAAAGAACATTAATTATAATTAACTGCTTTACCGTTTCGGTTACATTTATCATAGTGCAAATTTTTTATCTATATCTTCCACACGCATAGTGATGAAAGTTGGTTTTTGAAAAGGGGAAACATTGGGATCTTTACAGGCAAAAAGTCCGTTCACCAGGTTTTCTTGTTCTTTTACTGTCAAAGAGGTTCCTGTTTTTACAGCCAAACTTTTGGCCATAGATTTAGCAATAGTATCATTTTGGCTAAAACTACTCTCCGGAATACCGTCTTGCAAATCGCTCAACAATTGTTCTAAAACCATCGAGACTTCGCTTTCCGTAACATTCACAGGAATTCCAGAAATAACAACATGATCTGAACTGGTTTCTTCAAAAACAAAACCGGTATTCATTAACGAAAGTTTCAATTCTTCGATTAATTCCATTTCTACAGACGAAAAGAACAAATCCAAAGGAAACAACAATTGCTGACTGGAGGCTTGATGAACCGTCATATTAGTCAAAAACTGCTCGTACAACACCCGTTGATGCGCACGCTGCTGGTCTACAATAACCATTCCCGATTTTATAGGTGAAACGATGTATTTTTTGTGAATTTGGTACGCATTATTAACCGTTTGCTCTACTTCCTCTTCGTTGAATAAAGATCCTGTTACTTCTTCACTTTCAAACGAGATCTCATGATTGCTTGCAATAAATTCGGTTTCTTGTTTTAGTCCCACATACAAACTTTCCCAATTTGCTGTTGGCTCCGTTTTCTTATGGCTCGAATAATGTTTATTTACCTTGTCGTCTGAAAACGGATTGAAACTGCGATCCACCTGGATCGTAGGCGTCTCCCCTTCCAGATCTTTATAATGATAAGGCGTGTCTAAATTAGAATCGCGATCAAAATCTAAAACCGGCGCCACATTAAACTGGCCTAAACTATGTTTAATAGAAGCTCTCAGAATAGCATACAGTGCATGCTCGTCATCAAACTTTATCTCCGTTTTTGTAGGATGTATGTTGATATCAATGGTATTAGGCGGCACCGTTAGATATAAAAAATAACTGGGCTGTGCGCCATCTTTCAAAATACCGTCGTAAGCAGCCATTACGGCATGATGCAAATAACCGCTTTTTATAAATCGGTCATTGACAAAGAAAAACTGCTCTCCGCGGCTCTTCTTGGCAAATTCAGCTTTACTCACAAAACCCTGAATCGTGATAATATCTGTTTCTTCCTGTACCGGCACCAGCTTTTCATTCATTTTACCCGAAAAAACATTCACTATTCGCTGTCTCAAACTCGAAGCAGGCAAATTGAACATTTCACTTCCATTGTGATAAAAAGTAAAATGAATATTGGCATGCGCCAAAGCCACGCGTTGAAACTCGTCAATAATATGACGGTACTCTACCGTATCGGACTTTAAAAAATTGCGTCTTGCCGGAATGTTAAAAAATAGATTTTTGACCGCAAATGAAGTCCCTTTGGGCAAAACTGCCACTTCCTGAGAAACAAACTTACTGCCTTCTATGATAATCTGGGTTCCAAACTCTTCTTGATCTTGTTTGGTTTTCATCTCTACGTGTGCAATCGCGGCAATTGAAGCCAATGCTTCACCACGAAAACCTTTGGTGCCCAAAGAAAACAAATCTTCGGCTAGACGAATTTTAGAAGTGGCATGGCGTTCAAAACACAAACGCGCATCAGTAACACTCATTCCCAAACCATTATCGATAACCTGTACCAATGCCTTTCCCGCATCTTTTATAATCAATTTAATATCTGTTGCTTTGGCATCAACCGCATTTTCAAGTAATTCTTTAACAACTGAAGCGGGTCTTTGTACGACTTCTCCAGCAGCAATTTGATTGGCGACATGATCAGGAAGTAATTGAATAATACTCGACATTAAAAATAATTTTATTTAAAGTTTAAGTTTTAATTTTAAAACCAACGGTGTACAAATTTAATGATTTTCTATTGGGTTTTGCAGCTTATCCAATCATAAATAAAACAAAAAAACCTACACTATTTAAAGAATAGTATAGGCTTCATAAATATTTATGTACTCTTTTATTCCTTTAGTTCCAAAGGCGAACCTTCCTCAATTTGCAAAGCACCGCTAGACAACAAATGTTGATTATCGATATGATGACTCATTGACGCCTGCTGACGAATATAAGCCATTTTTATTGCTGCAATAGCCGCTTCAGTTCCTTTATTTCCGTGAATTCCCCCACTTCTATCGATAGACTGCTGGATGTTATTATCTGTCAATACGCAAAAAATAACAGGAACATCGGTTTGAACATTCAAGTCTTTAATGCCTTGAGTTACCCCTTCGCATACAAAATCAAAATGTTTGGTTTGTCCTTGAATTACACATCCAATGACAATCACAGCATCAACCTTTTGAGTTTGTAACATTTTCTTGGCGCCATAAATAAGCTCAAAACTTCCAGGAACATTCCAGCGAATGATCTGCTGTGGTGGAACCTGATTCTCTAATAACGCTTCAAAAGCACCATTATAAAGCCCTTCGGTTATGGATTCATTCCACTCAGAAACAACAATCCCAAAGCGAAAATCTTTCGCATTTGGGATTGAGTTTTTATCGTATTCGGATAAATTTTTATTTTCAGTAGCCATTTGATTGTAGATTTTTGATTTTACACTTTATGATTTCAGATGTTAAAGATAGATTTTTGAAACCAAAAAACCTGAATCTTAAATCAGTAATCTCAAATCATTTTTTTCTATTGTGCCAATCCGATCAAGACATCAACTGAAGCAGCTTCAGGAGTCGTATCGTAATTGTCTTTAATATCTGTAAAAAACTTCAATGCTTCTTCTTTGTTTCCTAGTGCCAAAGCCGTTTTTCCAGCTTTTAACAAGAAACGAGGTGTTGTGAAATCATTTTTATTAGCCTCTGCCGCTTTGATATAATATTCTAAAGCTTCTTTTTGTTGATTTTTTTGAGAATAAGCATCTCCAATTGCTCCTTTGGCCAAAGCTCCCAAAACCATATCATCTGATTTAAATTTCCCTAAATAATCGATTGCTTCAGCATATTTACCTGTATTTAGGTAAGCTAATCCTGCATAATAGTTTGCTAAGTTTCCTGCATCAGTTCCTGAATATTCCTCTGCTATTTTAATAAATCCAAATTTACCTTCAGATCCGTTCAAAGACAATTTATATAAGGAGTCACTGGCAATGCCATCTGTAGCCTGTTGAAAATTTTGTTGCGCAACAAACATTTCGTTAGCCGCTTCCATTTGTTTTGGTTCAGCAATAAATTTTTGGTAAACCAAATAGCCCACAGTAAACAAAGCAACCGCCCCTACTACTCCAAAAATAATTTTTTGATTTTTAGCAACCCAGTCTTCTGTTTTTGATGCCGTTTTATCCAATGTTGAAAAAACGCCAGCAGTAGTGCTGTTTTTTTCATCAACTATTACTTCTTCAACTGTATCTTTAACTTCCTTCTCTTTTGGTGCTTTATATCCTCTTTTATTGTAAGTAGCCATTTAATTTTTAATTTAGTGAGTCGCAAAAATAAAATTTTTATTCAAACTCACACAAAAAAAACGACTATAAATTCACTTTTAATTGATTTTAACGAAAGTACTTTCTCACTTAGCCAAATTAACACCTAAAGAAAAACTCTAAAAGCCTTATATATCGATATTTTTCAATAATTTGCACCCTCTTAAAAAACGGTTCAAAAAACAGCAAACTTCTCAGTACCAGCAAGACTTACAGATGTATTTAAAAAAGATTACTTTATTCAATTATAAGAATTTTTCGGAAGCAAGTTTCGAGTTCGACAACAAAATAGTTTGCTTCGTAGGCAAAAACGGTATTGGAAAAACCAATGTACTGGATGCCATATACCATTTATCATACGGGAAAAGCTATTTTAACCCAATAGCAGCCCAAAACATCAGGCATGGTGAAGATTTTTTTGTAATTGATGCTGAATTCATAAAAAACGAAAGAACCGAACAAATTGTTTGCAGCCTAAAAAAAGGGCAAAAAAAAGTATTGAAACGCAACGGCAAAAACTACGATAAATTCTCGGATCACATTGGTTTTATTCCTCTGGTAATTATTTCGCCTGCCGACAGAGATCTGATTGTTGAAGGCAGTGAAACCCGACGAAAATTCATGGACAGCGTCATTTCGCAGTTGGATTCCCATTATCTGCAACAGCTTATTCAGTACCAAAAAGTAATGAGCCAGCGCAATGCCTTATTGAAATACTTTGCGTTGAATCATGTTTTTGACAATGATACTCTTTCCATTTACAACGAACAACTGGATGGTTTTGGGAAATATATTTTCGAAAAAAGAAAGGAATTCATCGAAGCATTTATCCCTATTTTCAAACACCACCATCATGCGATAACAGATTCGCAAGAAACAGTTCAACTCGTCTATGAAAGTCATTTGTTCGAAAATGATCTATTGTCTTTATTACAGGAAAACATCAACAAGGACCGAGCTTTGCACTACACCAGTGTTGGCACACACAAAGATGATTTGTCTTTTGAAATTGATGGTCATCCTATCAAGAAATTTGGTTCTCAAGGTCAGCAAAAATCGTTTTTGATTGCCTTAAAATTAGCCCAATTCGAATTCCTAAAAAAACAAAGCGGTGTAAAACCTCTTCTTTTATTTGATGACATCTTTGACAAACTGGACGAACAGCGCGTGGCAAAAATCATCGAAATGGTCAACAGCGATACTTTTGGCCAGCTTTTTATCTCTGATACACATCCGGAGCGTACGGAGTCAATTGTTAAATCTACACATCAATCTTACAAAATTTTCAATTTGTAATTTAACGGTTTAAAAACCTCAAATAGTGATAAATTAATTAATTTAGCCTTTCCACATTTTAACTCTATTTTCAATGAAATTTAATTCCATTTTTTACCTGTTACTGTCATTTGTGATTTTATCCTGCAATGGGCAAACATCAACAAACATAAAAACTATAGAAGCCAAAGATTTTGCCGATAAAATAAACACAACAGAAAAGCCACAAATCCTAGACGTTCGTACTCCTGAAGAATTCACCTCTGGACATATCGACAAAGCCACAAATGTAGACTGGCTTGGCGACAGCTTTGTTGTTGATGCAGAAAAATTTGACAAAACAAAACCCGTTTTTGTCTATTGCAAAAGTGGCGGAAGAAGCAAAAAAGCAGCCGAAAAACTGCAGGAATTAGGCTTCAAGAACATCTATGAACTCAACGGAGGCTTCTTAAAATGGGACTCTGCAGGACTCAGCAAACCTACGGGCAAAGTCGTAGGAATGTCAAGCCAAGAATACAAAGCCTTATTAAATACCGATAAAAAAGTATTGATTAGTTTTTATGCTGAATGGTGTGCTCCTTGCAAAAAAATGACACCCTACCTTACAAAAATGCAGACGGAATTGAGCGACAAAGTAACGATTATCCGCTTGGATGCCGATAAAAACAAAACTTTAATGGCTGAAATGAAAATTGACGAACTGCCTACTTTATTGCTGTATCAAAATAAAGAACTGCAATGGAAACACTCCGGTTTCATTAGTGAAGAAGACTTAAAAAAACAATTGTAATAGTCCTGAAATGCTATCAAAAAACAGTCTAGAATTTCTCGAAGATTTAAAAGCCAACAATAACAGGGATTGGTTTTTAGAAAATAAAAAAAGATACGAAGCTTTCAAGAAAGATTATCACCAAATGGTCGCTGATTTTCTTGACGCCATGAAACCTTTGGATCCCTCATTAGAAATGCTCGAAGTAAAAAACTGCACCTTCAGAATCAATCGGGACATTCGTTTTTCTAAAGATAAATCACCATACAAAGCCCATTTAGGTGTCTGGCTTTCTTCGGGAGCAAAAGGACAAAATCGCTCCGGTTATTATGTTCATATCGAAAAAGGCGCCAGTTTCATTGCCGGAGGATTTTATGCGCCAGAAGCAGATGATTTAAAAAAAGTGCGCAAAGAAATTGCCTTTTTCTATGAGGACTTAGAAGAAATTCTAAATGACAAAAATTTCAAAAAAGAGTTTGGCGATTTTAATCGAAATGAAAAAAATACACTTAAAAATCCGCCGAGAGGTTACGAAAAAGAGCATCCTGCTATTGAACTATTAAAACTTAAAAGTTTTGAAACCATACAAAAATTTGACATTTCAGAAGTGAGTCAAAAAGATTTTGTTTCAAAAATGAGCAAAAAGCTAATCCTTTTGAAACCGCTAAACGACTTCATCAACAGAGCCTTAACTGCTGACGAACTTTAAATCTGCTCCAATGACCAAAAGAAAAATACTTTTTCTTGGAGAATCCTACAGGCCTGACGCCACCACTTGGATGAATGGTCTAAAGGAATTTGGTCATTTTGAAATTATCAATTGGGAACTAAAAACACCCAATAACAGCGTTTACAATCGGATTATTCGGATTTTAGAATTCAAATTAGCCTATTTTAAAATTAAAAAAATAATCCGTCAGCAACAGCCAGACATGGTCATTGCCGAAAGATCCACAAGCTACGGCTTCCTTGCTGCAATATCCGGTATAAAACCGATCGCTATAGCCCAACAGGGACGAACCGACTTATGGCCAGAAAACTCAATACTGCTGCCTTTTAAAAAAATTATTCAAAAATACGCCTTTAAAAAAGCAACTCTAATTCATGCTTGGGGTCCTGTAATGACCGTTTCAATGCTCAAAGCCAATGTAAACATGAACCAAGTTTTGGTCTTACCCAAGGGAATTGACTTAGACAAATTTAAGAACCAAAATACCGCCAATCCTGAAAAAATCTGCGCCATTGTCAGCCGCTCTTTATTGCCAGAATACCGTCATGACATTATTCTGCAAGCATTTGCACTTTTGCATCAAAAAGGAATCGATTTTTCGTTAACGATTGTCGGCAACGGCACACGATTGCAATTCTTGAAAGATTTAACCAAAGCGTTACAAATTGAAAAAAAAGTAATTTTCACAGGAAAAATTCCGAATACTGAACTACCCAAATTATTACAACAATCAAATATTTACATCAGCATGCCCATTACCGAAGGTGTTTCGGCCTCCTTATTTGAAGCTATGGCCTGCAATTGTTATCCCATTGTAACTGACATCCCGGGAAATCAGAGTTGGATCAGCCATCGAGAAAACGGTTCATTAATCCCTGTTGACGATGTAGAAATGCTCGCAAAAGAACTCATTTGGTCTTTTGAAAACAGCACACAGCGAAACAAAGCTGTTTCAGATAATCGGAAATTTATCGAAGAAAATGCTGATTACAAAATCAATATGAAAATCATTTCTGATAAATACCACGAATTAATTGAGTCCGCTCAAAATCAATAGCACTTTACCAAAATAAAAAAGCAACAAAGTGCACTAAGCTATTACTGATTTATAAAGTTTATCTAATTGAAAAATGATTCGGAGTAAATTTTAATCCTTACTTTTGAATCACGAATTCAATTTAAAAAAAGCACTTTCTTTTATGGAAATACAAAATGATTTTTCTTTAAAAAACTACAATACTTTTGGCATCGAAGCCAAAGCAAAACGTTTTATTGCCGTTCATACCATCGCTGAATTGACCGCTGTTTTAGAACAAAACAAATCCGATAAAAAATTCATCCTTGGCGGCGGAAGCAACATGCTTTTGACCAAAGACATTGACGCTATGGTGATTCATATTGATTTGAAAGGAAAAAAAATCATCTCCGAAAATGAAGATCATGTATGGGTTGAAAGCCAGGCGGGCGAAAATTGGCATGAATTTGTACTCTGGACTATCGATCAGGATTTTGGCGGACTGGAAAACATGTCGCTAATTCCCGGCAACGTAGGCACAACGCCGGTGCAAAACATTGGCGCTTATGGAACTGAAATCAAAGATACTTTTGACTCCTGTAACGCCATTGGAATTGAAAATTTAAAATCCAGAAAGTTCACCAAAGAAGATTGCCGTTTTGGATATCGCGAAAGCATTTTTAAAAATGAAGTAAAAAATCAATACATTATAACTTCTGTAGTTTTTAAACTGACGAAACGCAATCATAAAATCAATACCTCATACGGGGATATTTTGGCCGAATTAGAAAAAAACAAAATTAAAGAACCTAGCTTAAAAGACGTCAGCAATGCGGTGATTGCCATTAGACAAAGTAAATTACCAGATCCTAAAGAACTGGGAAACAGCGGCAGTTTCTTCAAAAATCCAATTCTGCTGAAAACGGATTTCGAAAAAATTCATCATCAATTTCCTGAAATGAAATATTATGAAGTTTCTGAAACCGAGGTAAAAGTTCCTGCGGGATGGCTGATTGAACAGGCTGGATTTAAGGGAAAACGTTTTGGAGACGCCGGAATTCATAAAAACCAAGCCTTGGTTCTGGTGAATTACGGCCATGCAACAGGACAAGAAATACTGGAAGTTTCAAAGAATATTCAGAAAACAATATTCGATACTTTTGGCATTCATATCGAAGCCGAAGTAAATGTAATTTAAGGAATCTGTAGCTGTTTGACACAGAAAAAAGAAAAGTTTTGCACTTATTTAAATTCTAAAAATCAATTATGTACATCCCGGATCTTTACAAAAACGAAAACCAAGAAGAAATAAATGCTTTTTTAAGAGAAAACAGCTTTGGCATTCTTATCAATCAAACCGAAGGTAAATTATGGGCCACCCATATTCCGCTAGAACTAGATACTGACAAAGACGGAAAAGCAGTTTTACAAGGGCATCTTTCCAAAGAAAACCCCCAATGGAAAGGTTTTACGGATAACGACAATGTTTTGGCCGTTTTTTCAGGACCGCACAGCTATATTTCACCCTCTTGGTACGATCACGAGAATGTTCCAACCTGGAATTATATTGCCGTTCACGTTTATGGAAAAATCAAAATAATTGAAGGTGAAGCCGTGATGGAATCTTTAAAAAAACTGGTGGATAAATACGAGAAAAATTCTGAAAATCCAGTTCGAATAGAAGATCTGTCGGAAGAAACCATGAAGCAAGCTTGTGGAATAGTCGCCTTCGAAATTGAAATAAAAGAAATTCAAGCGACTAAAAAAATGTCGCAAAACCGGGATGATAAAAATTACAAAAATATTATTTCAGAATTAGAAAAAACCGAGAACAATCAGTCAATTGCCGTTGCAAATGAGATGAAAAAATGTCCCCGATAAATTCTTTTAAAATTCACAATTTATAATTTATAATTACATAATTCAATTCATACCTTTGCAGCCGATTTAACAACACATAAAACTCAAATGCTTATACTGATTCTTTACTTTTTCATTGCTATCGTTGCCATTCAACTCGCTTATTATTTAGGTGTTTTCGGGAAGTTTGCTTTTGCGAAAGCACAAAAAATAACACCCAAAAGAATTCCGATTTCTGTTATTGTCTGTGCCAAAAATGAAGAAGAAAACGTGGCAAAATTTATCCCGTTACTTGCCGAACAAAACTATCCTGATTTTGAAATAGTTTTGATTGACGATGCTTCGAGTGATAGTACCTTGGAAATTTTTGAAGCTTTTGAAAAACAATATTCCAACATTCGCTTGGTTAAAGTTCAAAATAACGAAGCTTTTTGGGGAAACAAGAAATATGCGTTGACTCTGGGTATAAAAGCGGCCAAAAAAGAGTACCTACTATTTACTGATGCCGATTGCTACCCTACTTCTAAAGAATGGATTACAGCCATGAGTTCCCAGTTTACGATGCAAAAAACGATTGTTTTAGGCTATGGTGGCTATGAAAAAATTGCCAATTCTTTTCTAAACAAACTCATCCGTTTTGAAACAGTACTTACCGCAGTTCAGTATTTTTCTTGGGCAAAAATCGGACATCCTTATATGGGAGTGGGCAGAAACATGGCTTACAAAAAGGAAGAGTTTTTCAAGGTAAATGGTTTTATAAATCACATACAGGTGCGTTCCGGAGACGATGATTTATTCATCAATGAGGCCGCCAGAGGAAAAAACACAACGATTTCATTTACTCCTGAAAGTTTTACCTATTCTAAACCTAAAACCACATACAAGGATTGGCTTACACAAAAAAGAAGACATGTCGCCACGGCTAGTCATTATAAAAAGTTTGACCAATTCCAATTGGGTACTTTTTATTGCTCTCAATTCTTATTCCTATTACTTCCCATTCTATTATTGTCTTTTCAATTTCAATGGATATTAGTACTAAGTTTAATTGCTACCCGTTATCTATTTGCTTGGATTGTTATAGGATTTTCTGCCGGAAAACTTAAAGAAAATGATTTAAAATATTGGTTTCCTGTAGTAGAATTACTGCTTATATTGATTCAAATCAATATCTTTATAAAAAATATATTCTCAAAACCGGTCAATTGGAAATAAACACTCAAATAGAAAAAGCAAAAGAAGGTGATCAGGCCGCCTTTACGTTTCTATTAAATTTATATTGGAATGAAGTTTATGGTTTCATGCTCAAACGCACTGAAAACGAAACTAATGCTGAAGATATCACTATTGAAACATTCTCAAAAGCCTTTGATAAAATCAGCACTTACAATCCTGAATTTCAATTCAACACTTGGCTAATCAGCATTGCCAAAAATGTCCATATTGATTTATTGCGAAAAAAGAAGTCTAGCCTTTTTGTAGAAATCACAGACAAGGAAGATCAAAAAGCGTATAACATTGCTGATACCACTCCGTCTGCAGAAGATGAGTTGATTACAGAGCAAAACCTTTCGCAATTATTGCAGTACATTAAGGAATTAAAGCCACACTATCAGGAAGTGATTCAGTTGCGGTATTTTCAGGAAATGAGTTATCAGGAAATCGCCAACAAAATTGACGAACCCTTGAGTAATGTAAAAATCAAATTGCTTCGCGCCAAAAAACTGCTGGCAGAAATTATACGCAATAGACTTTAACATTCTTTTTTTTTTAGACAAAAAAAAACCGCCATACAGTTTCTAAAACAAAAGCGCATTCATTCACTTGAATGCGCTTTATTGCATTAAATCAATTCAAAATTAAGATTAATGCCAAACATTTAACAATATAAAAGTTAAATAAATAAACATAATTTTAAAAATATCAAAAATAAACATTAAATTTATATACAAACTTTCTCCTTTTTTAAATTATAAAAACAAAAACACGCTTGCTTATGATTTAATCATTACCTAACCATTAAATCCATTTACCATGTCAAAACCAAATCTTTACGAAACCAACTGGATTGATCTAGTTTTCGAAAACAGAAACAAAGAATATGGGGCGTATCAATTGCGCAAGGAAAGCACAAGAACGTCTGTGTTTGCACTTTTTATAGGCATACTATTATGTGCCTCATTAATGAGTGTTCCAAGGGTTCTGAGCTATTTTAATGTCGGAAAAGAGATTTCGGTCACAATTCCGAAATTAGACCAAATCATCCACATCACTAATATTGTACCTAACATAATTAAAAAAAAGCAAAACCCGATTCCACCAAAAGCCTCTCAACAAAAAGCAATAGCCATCATCGACAAAAAACAATTAACTAACCCTACAATCGTTAAAGCAGATCTAGCAACACCCGATATCGCAAAAAACATTGAAAATAATGCGGTAGCGAATAAAAACAATGAAGGCATGGCAACCATAGGGATGAGCTCAACAAATTCGCAAGGATCTGGAACAGAAACTTCAAAAGACATGGATTCCGGCAATGATGTTGTAACCAGCAACGCTCTCGACAAACAACCAGAATTCCCGGGCGGCATCAGTAAATTCTATGCCTACATCAGTCGAAAATTCGAAAGCCCCGAAATAGACGAAGCTAAAAACATTCGCATTTTTGTATATTTTGTTGTGGAGAAAGATGGCAGCATGAGTGACATTCAAGTAAAAAACAATCCTGGCTATGGACTAGAAAAAGAAGCTATTCGTGTTTTAAAATCCTTAAAAACCAAATGGACTCCCGGAATAATCGATTCAAAACCGGTAAGAACAGCCTACAGCCTTCCTATTACGATTCAAATGAATTAATCCTAGAAAGACACATTTTTAAAAAGCAGTACTCACAATACTGCTTTTTTTATAACAATTCTCTACTGAACCTTCGGCAGCTAAACAGCTAATTTTAAATCAACATTCCTTATCTTTGCGCTTTGAATATTGATTTATGGAAACTGTTTTAGAAAATACTTTAGCTACCGGAAAACCAAAATGGTTAAAGGTAAAACTCCCGATAGGGCAAAAATACACTGAACTGCGCGGTTTAGTAGATAAATATAGCCTGAACACCATTTGTACTTCAGGAAGCTGTCCTAATATGGGCGAATGCTGGGGCGAAGGAACAGCTACATTTATGATTTTAGGAAACACCTGTACGCGTTCTTGCGGTTTTTGTGGGGTAAAAACCGGCAGACCCGAAACGGTAGACTGGGACGAACCAGAGAAAGTAGCACGTTCTATTAAAATCATGAATATCAAGCATGCCGTAATTACGAGTGTAGATAGAGATGATTTGAAAGATGGCGGTTCTATTATTTGGATCGAAACCGTAAAAGCTATTCGCAGAATGAACCCTAACACGACCTTAGAAACCCTGATCCCAGATTTTCAAGGAATCGAAAGAAACATAGACCGTATTGTAGAGGCTAACCCAGAAGTCGTTTCACACAATATGGAAACAGTACGCAGATTGACCCGTGAAGTACGTATCCAAGCAAAATACGACCGAAGCTTAGAAGTCTTACGTTATCTTAAAGAAAAAGGGATTAATAGAACCAAGTCAGGAATCATGTTAGGTCTCGGTGAAGAAGAGGAAGAAGTATTCCAAACCATGAGAGATTTGCGTGATGCCAATGTAGACGTGGTAACCATAGGACAATATCTACAACCTAGTAAAAAACACTTGCCTGTAAAGGAATTCATCACTCCGGATCAATTTGCAAAATATGAAAAATATGGGCTGGAATTAGGATTCCGTCATGTAGAAAGCGGTCCACTAGTACGTTCTTCATACAAAGCACAGAAACATATTCTTTAAAAAAAAACGTTTCAAGTTTCAAGTTGAGTATCTTTAAACCTGAAACTTGAAACTTGAAACAAAATATATTGAAAACAAGAATTGCCATAAACGGTTTTGGAAGAATTGGTCGAAATGTATTCCGACTACTCCTAAACCACCCCTCTATTGAAGTTATAGCCATAAATGACATTGCCGATAAAAAGACAATGGCTCATTTGTTGAAATACGACAGCATTCACGGAGTTTTACCCTACACCGTAAGTGCTGATGAACAAGGAATTCTTGTCGATGGGAAACAGTATCTTTTTTTCCATCAAAAGAATATTTCAAACTTGGATTGGAAAAGCTTAAACATTGATTATGTAATTGAATCTACAGGCAAACACAAAACTTTTGAAGAGTTGAATGCCCATATTCTTTCTGGTGCCAAAAAAGTAATCCTCTCTGCTCCTTCTGAAGTAGATAGTATTAAAACGGTAGTTTTAGGAGTCAATGAACACATTCTTGACGGAACCGAAACCATCATTTCAAACGCCAGTTGTACAACAAACAATGCTGCGCCTATGATGAAAATAATAAACGAACTTTGCGGTATTCAACAAGCCTATATAACAACCGTTCATTCTTTTACCACTGATCAGAGTTTGCACGACCAACCTCACAAAGATTTACGCAGAGCCAGAGGTGCCAGTCAGTCTATTGTACCCACAACAACCGGAGCTGCCAAAGCATTGACTAAAATTTTCCCTTCACTAGATGGAAAAATAGGCGGTTGTGGCATTCGGGTACCAGTTCCAAACGGCTCTTTGACAGACATCACTTTTAATGTAAAACGAGATGTGAGCATTGAGGAAATAAACGAAGCCTTTAAACTGGCTTCACAAACAACCTTAAAAGGAATTTTAGATTATACTGAGGATCCTATTGTTTCAGTAGACATAATAGGCAATAGAAACTCCTGTGTTTTTGATGCACAATTGACTTCTGTTATTGACAGAATGGTAAAGGTTGTTGGCTGGTATGATAATGAAATAGGCTACTCTTCCAGAATAATTGACTTGATATTACTAACAAAGAAAACAAACCAATACCAAGCTTAAAATGAAATATCTTTTCATTTTTATATTCTTCACTTCATTACTGCATTCCCAAAAAATGGAGAAAACAGATAGCCTAAGCTATTATGACAACCTCTCTAATTACAATATTAAAATAAACAAATACAAAGACGCCCTTTCTTTCATACAAAAAGCCATCAATTATTCCGAAATTAATAACAAAACTAAAGAACAAGCCGATCGAACATTCAACTTAGGCAGCATTTATTTTGAACTGGCAAAATACAATGATGCCATTGAGAGTTTTTCAGAAAGCATCACTTTATACGAAAGCTTACCGCCATCATCCAGATACGCTCAAACCTATTATTATCTGGGCGTTTGCCATATCAAAAAAGAAAATTACACCTCGGCCGAAATTTGTTTAAACAAAGCCCAATCCATTTTTAAAGAATTGAATATTAGCGATTTTAACGAGTCAATAAAACTTCAAAAAGGAATAATTTATAAATCGGCTGGAAAATACGATCTCGCATCTAGAATGTTCAGTACCATCATTTCGAATCAAGAAATTGTATCCCAATTGGATTTAAAAGCGGAAGCTTTGTATCAAATTGGACTTATCGAAAAAATAAAAAACCGAAATAATCTGGCTTTAAATTACCTCAACAAAGCTTACGAATTAAATGCTAAAACCAAAAACTTAGAGCAAAAGTCAAATATTCTGCTTGCACTAAGCGACATTCATGAAAGATTATTAGACAGAAGTAGTGCTTACTCTTATTTGAAATCACACTTAAATCTGAAGGAAAACATTTCTATTGCAAATAACGAAAAGCTAGGAATAGACGATTATGAAAAGTTCAAAGAAACACAGCAAGCCAAAAAAATAGAGCAAATAAAGAAACAGAAAAAAGAGAAAGAAAAAGAAAATAAATTTGCCAAGCTTATCAACATTCTATCCATAGCTTTAATTTCGATCTTGTCTTTATTGAGCTTATCACTTTACAAAAACAACATTATTAGAAACAAATCGAACCTATTATTGACCGAAAAAAATAATGAGTTAATTGTAGCAAAAGAAAAAGCCGAGAAAGCTTCACAAGCCAGATCTGAGTTTCTCTCCACCGTTAGTCATGAGCTCAGAACACCTCTAAATGCAATCAATGGAATTACCCACCTGCTACTGGAAGAAAAACCAAAAAAATCACAATTACATTATTTATCTTCCTTGCAATTTTCAGGGAATTATCTCACGACCTTCATTAATGACATTCTTGAAATCAATAAGATTGAATCTGACAAAGCCGAAATTGAAAACATCAATTTTAATCTTAAAAAACTACTAAAAGACATCAAAAAGTCCCTAAAAGAAGTTGCATTAAAAAATGAAAACCAATTTCATTTAATCATAGATGATGCCATACCCGATATTCTGATTGGAGACCCCACAAAGTTGTCACAAATTGTCATGAATTTGATTAACAATGCACTAAAATTTACCAAAAACGGAAAAGTAACCATTACAGCTAAACTTCTTTCGACCGAGAATAACACAGCTGCTATCCGTTTCCAAATAATCGATACCGGCATCGGGATTCCGCAGGACAAATTAGAAAGTGTTTTCGAAAGTTTCTCCCAAGGCTCCATTGAAATCAACCGAAAATATGGCGGAACTGGGCTAGGTCTAACCATTGTAAACAAATTAATCAATCTACTTGGCGGACAAATAAAACTAGAAAGTATCGAAGGAAAAGGCGCTAGTTTTTCATTCGACCTAGACTTCAAAGTAAATGAACTTCAATTACCTGAAGAGAAAAAGACTAAAACTTATGACGAATCCGTTTTTAAAAATATAAAAGTATTAGCCGTCGAAGACAATCAAATCAATCAAATGATCACCAAAAAAATGCTTGAAAACAAAGGCATGCTTTGCGAGATCATTGGAAGCGGAGAAGAAGCTATTGAAATTGTCAAAAACAATAAATTTGATTTAATTCTAATGGACGTTCATTTGCCTGGAATCAATGGAACCGTAGCCACAAAAAAAATCAGGGAATTTGACACCACAACCCCAATTATTGCAATTACAGCTATTTCGCTAAATGAAAACAGAGAAATGCTCTTGTCATTTGGAATGAATGACGTGATTACAAAACCATTTGCTCCCGCAGATTTCTATGACACTATTGCCCAAAACATTTAGCCTTAGTAATTCAAAATTAATTCTTTGATCAAATGCCTCACCCTAGGCTCTGCCTTCTGAGCGGCATCTAAGACCTCATCGTGAGAAATAGAATCAATATTTTCTTCATCTCCAATATCTGTGATTACAGAAACGCCAAAAGTTTCTAAATCCATGTGACGCGCTACAATAACTTCGGCCACAGTAGACATTCCTACACAATCAGCCCCCAATATTCGGACCATCCTGTATTCTGCCAAAGTCTCAAAACTAGGCCCTTGCAAACCAAAGTAAATACCATCTTTGACTTCGATATGTAATGATTGCGCCAACTCTTTTGCCTTAGCGATCATTTTTCTCGAATAAGGCTCGCTCATATTGACAAAACGAGGACCAAATCGATCATCATTTTTTCCGCGTAAAGGATGTTCGGGCGAAAAATTGATATGATCTTTGATAATTACGATTTCGCCCAGCTTATAATCAGGATTCACACCACCGGAAGCATTAGAAACAATTAACTTCCCGATTCCCAAATATTTCAAAACCCGTATCGGAAAAGTAACTTCCTTCATAGAATAGCCTTCATAATAATGAAAACGCCCTTGCATGGCAACCACTTTCTTGTTTCCAATTGTCCCAAAAACCAAAGCTCCTTTATGCCCTTGCACCGTTGAAACGGGAAAATTTGGAATTTCATCATAAGGCAAAGTAAATTCTATTTGGATATCATCCGTAAAACTACCCAATCCCGAGCCTAAAACAATGCCATATTCAGGAGTAAAATTGGTTTTACTTTTAATATAATTAACCGTTTCTTGTACTTGTTCCCACATAATTTGTAATGGTTTTATCAAAATTTTCCCCTCCAGAGAGGAAGGCACTTTGTATTGGTAAATAGAAAAGCTGCTCGCTTGGCAAACTCCCTTTTAATCGAACATAATCTTTTTCGGTCGTGATAATAATGTTATTTTGAGCCACATTCTTAATTTCTAAAATATCTTTTTCAGTAAAATTATGATGATCCGGAAATGACAAACACACATCATTTGTATCTTGCAAATAGGCGAAAAATGGCGCTGGCTTTGCAATTCCTGCAACAAGTAATTTAGAAGCCGCTTGAATTTCATTTACATTTATCTTTTGGTTTTCACCATAGATAAAATTGTCATAAGCTATAAAAGTAAAATATAATTGTTGACTTCCTGCAAGTTTTAACTTCTTTCTAATTTCATTTTGCTTTTCAAGCGAAAGATTAAAAGGACATTTAGTCACAATGACCAAGTTGGCTCTTTTAGCACCATTCTTATTTTCGCGAAGATTTCCGGTAGGCAACATCAAATCATCACAAAACAAATCATCATAAGAAGTCAAAAGGATATAAAAGCCTGCTTTGACTTTTCGGTGTTGATAAGCATCGTCCAATAAAATCACTTCCGGCTTATCCGGTTGTGCCAATAATTGCTCGATTCCGTTCTTTCTGTCAGCATCGACAGCGACTTTTATGCCAGCGAACTTTTGAAAATATTGAAAAGGTTCATCACCTAAAATTTGCGCATTCGCATTGGAATCAGCCAAAACAAATCCCTCAGATTGTCTTTTATAACCACGGCTTAAAGTCGCCACTTTGTATTTATCAGACAGCAGTCGGATTAAATATTCAATTTGAGGTGTTTTACCAGTACCACCTACACTAAGATTCCCCACAGCAATAACAGGCAAATCAAAAGTGTAGAATTTTAGAACGCCTTTGTCGAAAAGAAAATTACGAATAGCCGCTATTAAACCATACAAAAGCGCAAAAGGAAAGAGTATTTTTCTAAGTAAATCCATAATACGAAAGTAGAATAAATTATCTTTGAAAATAAATTTTATCCCTTTTGTTTGCTGTTTGCCACGACAAATTACAAACTACGGAAAATGAAATCGAAGATTCACGAATACCAAAAAAAACTAAACGATGAGCAAAATAAAAGAAATTCTTTTCGTACTGGAAGAAATGGCACCACTGGCCTATGCCGAGGATTTTGACAATGTAGGTTTATTGGTGGGAGACCAAAATGCAGAGGCCACAGGAGTTTTAGTCTGTCATGATGCTTTAGAAAATGTAATTGATGAAGCGATAACCAAGAAATGCAATTTGGTGGTTTGTTTTCATCCTATTTTATTTTCTGGTTTAAAAAAAATAACAGGCAAAAATTATGTGGAACGCGCTATAATCAAGGCCATCAAAAATGACATTGCCATTTATGCCGTACATACCGCTTTAGACAATCATCAGGACGGAGTCAATAAAATATTTTGTGATGCCCTTGGACTGACCAAAACCAAAATTCTTATCCCAAAACAAAATTTCATCAGGAAACTGGTTACTTATACTATTGCCGAAAATGCTGAAAAAGTTCGAAATGCCTTATTTGACGCCGGAGCTGGAAACATAGGCAATTATGAAGATTGCAGTTTCAATTCTAAGGGCATCGGAACTTATATGGGCAATGAGCACAGCAATCCCCAATTAGGAGAACGCTTCGAATTTGTAGAAAGTGAAGAGATCAAAATCGAAGTGACTTTCGAAAAACATTTGGAACCCAAAATCCTAAAAGCCCTTTTCAGCCATCATGCCTATGAAGAAGTCGCTTATGAAATTTATGATTTGCAAAACCAGCACCAAAATATAGGCTTGGGAATGATTGGGGAATTTGAAACTCCATTGAGTGAAACTGATTTTCTGGCAGTCGTTAAAAACAAAATGCAGGCAGACGGGATTCGACATTCTGCTTTCATAGGAAAACCTATAAAAAAAGTGGCTGTTCTTGGCGGATCGGGAAGTTATGCCATAAAAAATGCGATTAGAGCGGGAGCCGATGCTTTTTTGACCGCTGATTTGAAGTATCATCAGTTTTATGAAGCCGAAAACCAAGTTCTTTTGGCCGATATTGGACATTTTGAAAGCGAACGCTATACAAAAAATTATATTGTTGATTATCTTCGGAAAAAAATCCTTAATTTTGCAATCATTTTATCTGAAGAAAATACAAATCCAGTTAAGTACTTATAGAATATGGCGAATACGAAAGAATTAAGTGTTGAGGACAAGTTAAGAGCAATTTACGATTTACAATTGATTGACTCTAGAATTGACGAAATTAGAAATGTAAGAGGTGAACTTCCTCTTGAAGTGGAAGATCTTGAAGATGAAGTTGCTGGTCTAAGCACCCGTTCTGAAAAATTGAAAAGTGAACTTGAAGTTATCGAGGATCTTATCAAAGCAAAAAAGAATGCAATTGATGAGCACAAAGAGGCTATCAAAAAATACACAAAACAACAGGAAACGGTTCGTAATAACCGCGAATTCAACTCTTTGACCAAAGAAGTTGAGTTCCAAGAGCTTGAAATTCAATTAGCTGAAAAGCAAATGAAAGAAATGAAAGCTTCTATTGAACATAAGAAAGAGGTTATTGCTCAATCTAAAGAGAGATTAGAAGTAAAATCAAATCACTTAAAACATAAAAAATTAGAATTGGACGCTATCATGTCTGAAACTGCCAAAGAAGAAGAATTCCTAACAGAGAAATCTGCTGAATTCCAAGGTCAGATTGAAGAAAGATTATTAGCTGCTTACACTAGAATCAGATCAAGTGTTCGTAATGGCTTAGCTGTTGTATCTATCGAAAGAGGTGCTTCTGCAGGATCATTCTTTACGATTCCACCTCAAACACAGGTTGAGATTGCTTCGAGAAAGAAAATCATTATTGACGAGCATTCAGGAAGAATATTAGTTGACAGCGTACTTGCCGATGAAGAAAGAGAAAAAATGGAAAATTTATTTTCTAAATTTTAATTATATTTAAGTCCCGATACATATCGGGACTTTTTTTTTATGACATGAGCATGACCGTAATTTCTTCGCAAGCACCAATAATCGAACGCATATTACACATGACCGATAAAAATCAATAAATATCTACATGTGAAAAAATCAATCTATTTCTTTTTCACCAAGTCTATCGGATTGTACATTAACCTCCTGAGTTTTGTATCTCCGGGCAAGGCAACCCAACTCGCCTATTCCCTTTTTAGCAAACCTAGAAAAGGAAAACTATCCAAAATCAATCTGCCAAAAGTATTAGAGGCAGCCGAAAAAGAAACCTTTCAACACAAGGAACATTCGTTTCAATCCTACACTTGGAAAGGAAATGAAAAAACCATTTTATTAGTTCATGGCTGGGAGAGCAATGCCTCTCGTTGGGAAAATATCCTGCCTTATCTTCAAAAATCCGGCAGCACCATTATTGCCATAGACGGTCCTGCTCATGGTTTGTCAAGCGGCACTGAATTCAATATTCCGCAGTATGCAGAATTTATAGACATTGTAGTGCAAAAGTTCAAACCACAATCCCTAATCGGGCATTCTCTGGGTGGAAAAACTTGTTTGTACTACCAATCCGTTTATCAAAACAACAGTCTCGAAAAAATGGTCGTTCTAGGGTCTCCAAGTGATTTTAAAATCATCCTCAACAACTACATCTCCTTATTGAGCCTGAACACTACAATCTCCAAAGGCCTGGAAAGACATTATTTGAAACATTTCCAACTTCAACTGGACTATTTCTCCGGACAACTATTTGCCTCCAAAATAAAAATCAAAGGATTTATTGCCCACGATATGGATGACGAGGTTGTATTATTCGAAGAAGGAAAAAAAATCGCCCGTACTTGGGAAGGCGCAATTTTTATAGAAACCAAAGGCCTGGGACACAGCATGCATGATGACGAATTGTACCAAAAAGTATCCCGCTTTTTATTTGAAGCCGAATAAACGGGCTTCTATGCCAGCATTGTTTCCTGTTTTCCGCTATATCCACTCGTTATCACGAGCGGGATGCCGCTTCAACCAGGGCTAAAAGAAAACAGTTTTACTTTTTGCTAACAAGTCCAAAACCACTTTTCCACTTAGCCATAGCAAAGAGACAATCAAAATTGCTTACTTTTGCAGTATGGAAGAAAATCTAAAACGCCTCAACAAATTCATAGGAGAAACAGGCTATTGTTCCCGCCGTGAAGCCGATAAACTAATCGAAGAAGGACGCGTAACCATTAACGGAATTGTTCCGGAAATGGGCACCAAAGTAACTCCTGATGACGAAGTACGTATTGACGGTAAATTAATTCGAGAAAAAACAGAAAAACCGGTTTATCTTGCTTTCAATAAACCTGTAGGAATTGAATGTACCACCAATCTTGAAGTTCGCAACAATATTGTAGATTACATCAATTACCCCAAACGTATTTTCCCTATTGGTCGTTTAGATAAAGCCAGTGAGGGATTGATTTTCATGACTAATGACGGCGATATTGTCAACAAAATATTACGCGCCAGAAACAATCACGAAAAAGAATATACCGTTACAGTAAACAGACCCATTACCGATCGTTTTATAGAACGAATGGGAAATGGAGTTCCTATTCTGGACACCGTGACTAAAAAATGTAAAGTAGAGCAAATCAGCAAATACATTTTCAAAATCATATTGACACAAGGACTAAATCGTCAGATTCGTAGAATGACAGAATATTTAGGTTATGAGGTAACAGCGTTAAAACGCATCCGAATCATCAATATTTCTCTGGACATTCCCGTAGGTCGGTACCGTGATTTGACTGATGCCGAAATCAAAGAATTAAACGAATTGATTGAACCATCAATCAAAACCGAGGAAGCCAGTTTACCCAAACCGGAAGCCACTAAAAGAAGAACCGAATTCATCAAAAAAAACGATCCCAGATTTAAGAAAAGAGGAGATTACTAAATAAAAAAGCGTTTCAAAAACTTGAAACGCTTTTTTATTTTATTTAAAACCATCTTTTCCTTTTGAATAAAAACACCCCAAAAGCAGACAACAAAACAGAGACTGCAACTATTATCCCTATTCCATACGGATTATTCTGTAAGTCATTAGGAACATTCATTCCATACAAACTGGCAATCAAAGTAGGAATCATCAAAATGATTGAAATGGACGTCATCTGTTTCATAATATTATTCATATTATTTGAAATTACAGAAGCATAAGCATCCATCGTTCCCGTTAAAATATCACTGTAAATATTTGTCGTTTCTTGCGCCTGACGCAATTCAATCTCTACATCTTCCAATAAATCAAAGTCAAAATAGACTCTTTGCGACTTAATATTCTTAATTCTATGCAATAGAATATCGTTCCCTTTCAAAGAAGTAATAAAGAACACCAAGCACTTCTCTATTTGAAGCAAAGCTTGCAACTCTTCATTTTTGATTGATTTCTCCAAATTATCCTCAGCCAGCTTAATCTTTTGATTGACTTGCTTTAAATATTTCAAATACCAAACACTGGAAGACAACAGTAGTCGCAATACCAAATCGAAATTATCCTTAATATCGATTCTCTTTCTTTGTGTATACGTCACAAAGTCCGTCAGCATTTCGGTTTTATGAAAACTCAGACTCACACAAACTTCGTCTTTAAAAACAATTCCCACCGGAATCGTATGAAAAGGAAGTTTTACGTCATTGCTTTTCACAGGAATGCGCATAATGATTAAGCTCCAGCCGTTTTCTATCTCAATACGGGGTCTTTCGTCAATATCTTCAATGTCGTTATAAAATGCTTCTGGAATTTGAAGCTCTTCGAGTAAATATTTTTTTTCGGCTTCTGTTGGACATTCTATATTTATCCAGCAATTAGGAAACCATTCTTGCACTGCAATTAATCCGTTATTGTTTTTGTAAAAAGCTTTCATTTCAAAAATTCCATAGGTTTTAGGTATAGCATTCTGAAATTACTTCGATTGCTATAACAAGTTCAACATTTCCGAATAATAATCGTCCATTTTAAGATTCTCTTTTTTTTAGTGCTGCAAAAGTATTCTTTATTTCTGATTTCTTGTCTTTTTGGCTTTATTTTTAGAAATACTAAACCATAATTGACCCCAACCTTAGATACAAACCCATGCTGAATTGCCACAAATTTACTGTATCCTTCTTCGTCTTAGCTTTACAATTTGCTCATCTATTACAATAGCTTCATTGATTTTTTGCTTCAAAAAAGAAACGTCAATCTCTTTTACAGAAGTGAATATTTGCCTTGAATTAAATTGCTCTTTTTCAAAAGTCACATCCAAAAAAGAGGCTGTTTTACAAAAACCTATCGCAACACCTCGACTAACATTTCCCATAGAACCCGAAGCAGGCCAGATATAACAAATTCGGGAATGTCGGTAATAAAAAGGCACATTATAAGCTAACTTTTCCTTGCAGTCCGGCATACACTCCAGAATGATTTTGCGCAGAAAAAGAACGATATCCAACTCTTCTTTAGGCAAATTCTTCAAAAAATTATCAACAGCTTCAAACTGTATTCCTTGTGGATTTTCCATAAATAAAAAAAGCCCATTCAGTTGAACAGGCTTTGTCTTTTTAATTATTCTTTTATTTTCAAGATTTTCATTTCTCTTGCCAAAAGTGTGTTTTTCATCAACATGGCAATAGTCATAGGTCCTACTCCTCCAGGAACTGGGGTAATAAAACTTGCTTTCTTACTCACATTGTCAAAATCTACATCTCCAGTTATCACATAACCTTTTTCGTTAGAATCATCAGCAACTCTAGTAATACCCACGTCAATTACAACAACGCCATCCTTAACCATTTCAGCTTTCAAATAATTAGGAACACCAAGAGCCGTAATAATAATATCAGCCTGGGTTGTTATTTGAGCAATGTTTTTAGTGTAACTATGTGTTAATGTAACCGTTGAGTTTCCAGGAAAACCTTTTCTTCCCATCAAGATACTCATTGGTCTTCCCACGATATGACTACGCCCAATAACAACGGTATGCTTTCCTTTGGTCTCTACATTGTATCTTTCTAATAATTCCAAAATCCCAAAAGGTGTTGCAGGAATAAAAGTACTCATATCTAAAGCCATTTTTCCAAAGTTCTCCGGATGAAATCCATCTACGTCTTTACTAGGATCAACAGCCATCAATACTTTTTGCTCATCGATTTGTTCCGGAAGAGGCAATTGAACGATGAATCCATCAATATTATCATCTTCATTCAATTCTTTTATTTTTTTCAACAATTCCGTTTCAGACGTGGTACTTGGCATTTTTACCAAAGTAGATTCAAAACCTACTCTTTCGCAAGCCTTTACCTTACTTCCTACATAAGTTAAACTGGCGCCATCATTACCTACAATGATTGCTGCTAAATGAGGTACTTTCTCCCCATTGTTTTTCATCTTTTGTACTTCGGCTGCGATTTCCCTTTTAATGTCTTCCGCTGTTTTTTTTCCGTCTAGTAGTTGCATTTTATATTTAGTTTCAAGTTTTAGAAATCTCAGACCCAAAATCTTAAGTCTTGCAGTAGTTATATAAAAGAATAAGATTTAAAAACCCAAAATTTCTGGTCTTTAAATCTTATACTATTTTTTAATGCATTCCGCCTGGCATCCCTTTCATTCCGCCCATCATTTTCATCAGGTTTTTTCCTCCTGGACCCTGCATCATTTTCATCATCTTGCTCATTTGCTCAAACTGTTTCATCAATTGGTTGACTTGTTCAATTTTTGTACCGGAGCCTTTAGCTATTCTTGCTTTTCTTTTGACGTCTATAATTGCTGGCTTAGATCGCTCTATAGGAGTCATGGAGTGAATGATTGCCTCAATATGTTTGAAAGCATCATCTTCTATTTCCACATTTTTCATTGCTTTGGAAGCACCTGGGATCATTCCAACCAAATCCTTCATATTACCCATTTTCTTCACTTGTTGAATTTGGGAAAGGAAATCGTCAAAACCGAATTCGTTTTTAGCAATTTTCTTTTGAATTTTTCTGGCCTCGTCTTCATCAAACTGCTCTTGCGCTCTTTCCACCAAAGACACAACATCTCCCATTCCAAGGATACGCTCTGCCATACGAACGGGATAGAACACATCGATCGCTTCCATTTTCTCCCCTGTTCCGACAAATTTAATTGGTTTGTTTACCACCGATTTTATCGAAAGTGCCGCTCCTCCGCGGGTATCTCCATCTAATTTAGTCAGGATTACACCGTCAAAATTCAAAATATCGTTGAATGCTTTTGCCGTATTCACAGCATCTTGACCTGTCATGGCATCCACAACAAACAAAGTTTCCTGTGGCTGAATCGCTTTATGAACACGGGAAATCTCATCCATCATTTCCTGATCCACAGCCAAGCGACCCGCTGTATCGACAATAACCACATTAAAGCCATTGGCTTTGGCATGTTTAATCGCGTTTTGAGCAATTTCAACTGGGTTTTTATTCTCCGGTTCTGAGTAAACCTCAACACCAATTGAATCTCCCACAACATATAATTGCTGGATTGCCGCCGGACGATAGATATCACAAGCAACCAAAAGCGGTTTTTTGTTCTTTTTTGTCAAAAGATAATTTGCTAATTTTCCGGAGAAAGTTGTTTTCCCTGAACCTTGCAAACCTGACATCAAAATAACTGTTGGCGCACCAGAAAGATTAATTCCTGCTACATCTCCACCCATCAATTCCGTAAGTTCGTCTTTGACTAACTTTACCAATAATTGTCCCGGCTGAAGTGTCGTTAATACGTCTTGTCCAATTGCTTTTTCTTTGACTCTTGCGGTAAAATCTTTGGCAATTTTAAAATTCACATCGGCATCCAGTAAAGCTCTTCGTACCTCTTTTAAAGTATCAGCTACGTTTACTTCGGTGATTTTTCCGTGACCTTTTAATATATGGAAGGCTTTATCTAGTTTATCGCTTAAATTATCGAACATGGCTTATTTTTTTATTGAGATGCAAAGATAAACTAATTAGATAATTAGGCAATTAGATAATTAGATAATTGACACCTCTTTTATAGATTTTTAAAACCAAAAAAACGACTCCATCAGGAAGTCGTTTTTAAGACTTTAAACTTGATTATTTTACATGCGTTCAGGAACATCAATTCCTAACAAGCTAAAAGAAGCTGCTATGGTATCGGCTACTTTTTTAGAAAGCTGCACTCTGAATATTTTCTTATCCAAATCCTCTTCTCCAAGAATAGGAACAGCCTGATAGAATGAATTGTACTCACGAACCAAATCATAAGTATAGTTTGCCAACAAAGCGGGACTATGATTATGAGCCGCATTTTGAATCACTTCCGGAAACAATTCAAGTTGTTTTACCAATTCTTTCTCTTTTTCATGAAGTGCTGTCATTCCAGACTTAACCGAAAAATCAAAATTAGCTTTGCGAATGATCGATTGAATTCTGGCATAAGTATATTGTATGAACGGCCCGGTATTTCCGGCAAAATCAACAGATTCTTCAGGATTAAACAAGATACGTTTTTTAGGATCTACTTTCAAAATATAATATTTCAAGGCACCAAGACCTATCGTATTGTACAGCTTCGCTTTTTCCTCTGCAGAATAACTTTCTAATTTCCCTAAATCTTCGGCTATATTTTGAGCTGTATCCGCCATTTCTTTCATTAAATCATCGGCATCAACAACCGTTCCTTCACGGCTTTTCATTTTTCCGGAAGGTAAATCCACCATTCCGTATGATAAATGAAATAAATTTTCAGACCATTCGAAACCTAATTTTTTCAAAATCAAAAACAAGACTTTGAAGTGATAATCCTGTTCGTTACCCACCGTATAAACCATTCCGCCTACATCTGGCATATCTTTTACACGCTGAATTGCAGTTCCTATATCTTGCGTCATATAAACTGCAGTTCCATCAGAACGCAGTACAATTTTACGATCTAAACCTTCATCAGTTAAATCAATCCAAACCGAACCGTCAGGATCTTTTTCGAAAACTCCTTTTTCAAGCCCAATTTGAACAACATCTTTTCCTAATAAATAGGTATTACTTTCATAATAATAGCAATCAAAATCAACTCCTAAATTTTTATAGGTAATAGCAAAACCATCATAAACCCATTGGTTCATCATTTTCCAAAGAGCCTTTACTTGCTCATCGCCAGCCTCCCATTTCAAAAGCATTTCCTGAGCTTCTAAAATAATTGGCGCTTGTTTTTTGGCTTCTTCTTCGGTTTTTCCTTGACTTATTAATTGGTTAATTTCTTCTTTATAGGCTTTATCAAAAGCCACATAATAATTACCAACTAACTTATCGCCTTTTTGACCAGTCGATTCCGGAGTTTCTCCTTTTCCAAATTTCTGCCAAGCCAACATTGATTTACAAATATGAATTCCTCTATCGTTGATGATTTGAGTTTTGTATACTTTTTTACCCGAAGCCTTAATAATTTCAGCTACAGAATATCCCAATAGATTATTACGAACGTGACCTAAATGAAGTGGTTTATTGGTATTTGGAGAAGAATATTCTACCATTACTGCCTTGTCGTCAGGATTTGGCGTTACGAAACCAAATTTAGCTTCATCTTTGATTTCATTAAAGAAATTCAAATAATAAGCATCTGAAATAACAATATTCAAGAAACCGGAAACAACGTTAAAACGACTAACCTCATCCAGATTTTCGACTAAATAATTCCCGATTTTATTTCCTAATTCTACTGGATTGCTTTTGACCAATTTCAATAAAGGAAAAATAACCATCGTGATATCACCTTCAAATTCTTTCCGTGTCGCCTGAAATTCAACTTTGTCAATTGCAATGTCAAATAAAGCTTGGACAGCTTTTTCAATAGAGGGTGTAAGAATTTGTGATAATGTCATTTTATGTATTTTTTAAGACGGCAAAGATAGGCATAATGCAGCAAATTGAAAATTAGAAAACAAGATAATTTCCTACTCATAATAAACACTTTAACGAAGCCACAATTAGATTTCTTCATTTTTTATAAAAATTTTGTAACATTTTTTTCGTTTGGAAGTCTACTATAACAACTTTAGGAATTGCAAATAATCAAAACGACACTGTGCAAAAAAAAGTACCATGTATTACATAATATTAGATTTAATATCCTAACTTTGCATCATCAATCATCTTTTAAATCAAAAATCATGAAACTTAAATCAATCTTAATCTGCTTTTTCGGAACCTTGTTTTCGATGCAGGCACAAACCTCAGTCAAACCAAGCTTACCGGAAAATTCAGGAAGCGTTAGCGGTAAAGTAATCGACAAAAAAAGTAACGAAGCACTTTCGTATGTAAACATTGTCCTAAAAGAAGAAAACAAAGTAATTACCGGTGGAATCACTTCTGATAAAGGAACTTTTTCATTAAAAAACTTAGCCTTAAAAAAATACACCTTAGAAGTACAGTTTATAGGTTACAAAACGGTTTCAAAAATCATCTCTCTAACATCAGAAGAAAAAAACATTAACCTCAACACGATTTCGCTGGAAGAAGATGCCATTCAATTAAAGGGCTTGGAAATAGTAGCAGAACGCTCTACTATTGAGCAAAAAATTGACAGAAAAGTAATCAACGTAGGAAAAGATTTGACTACTGCCGGCGCAACCGCGTCCGAAATCATGAATAATATTCCGTCTGTAAATGTAGATCAGGACGGAAAAATATCTTTGCGTGGCAATGAAAACGTACGCGTTCTGGTTGATGGGCGTCCGAGTAACATTGATGCAGCCCAATTGTTGAAACAAATCCCATCCGCTTCGATTAAAAAAATTGAATTAATCACCAACCCGAGCGCTAAATACAATCCAGAAGGAATGTCCGGAATCATCAACATCGTTTTGCATAAAAATGCTAACGACGGATTTAATGCCAGTGTCAATACTGGTTTAACTTTTGCAAAAACGCCAAAAATCAGCAACTCAATCAACATGAACTACAGAACCGGTAAGGTGAACTTTTTTTCAACTTACGGAAATAATTTTGGTAAAAAATTCAACGAAGGACACATTGCAAGGTTAGACGACAACTCCAATCAATTGTTTGACATTGTCAATGACAACAAATCGCATTTATTCAAAATTGGTATGGATTACTATATCAATGACAAAAATACCCTTTCTGTCTATACCAATCAAAACAAGCTTGTTGGAGATGGCATCGTGGATGTAAGTATCCTTTATCCTAATTCATCTCAAAATTTACTGCAAAATTCCAAATACTTTACAAACAATACGGACGGAACCTATAATTTAGCTTTCAAACATTTAACCAAAAAAGAGGGTGAAACTCTGGACTTAGAAATAAACAACAGCATCTATTCTCAAGGCCAGAATGCTTACTTTCAAACTATTTTTAACAATCCAAGTATTCCTACCAGCTCTTATATGGACAATCTTGGACAAAAAAGAAAAAATTACACCGTCAATTTAGACTATGTAAATCCGCTGAACAAAAACTCAAAACTGGAATTGGGTGCCGAATCCAGAATTGTAAGAACCGAAAACAATTACATTACCAGCAACAGTTCTTTATCAAATTCTAATTACACCTATGATTTAGACATTTATTCGGCCTATGCTACTTTTGGACAAAAATTCAAAAAAATAGGATATCAATTGGGTTCCCGTTTTGAAAGCTACAGGGTAAACGCGAAGTTAAACGGCGCCACGGCTTACAAAGATGATTACATCACCATGTATCCTTCGGCTTCGATAACCTATTCTCCTACCGATAAAAATCAATTTCAAATCAGTTACAGCCGTCGCGTGGACCGACCTAGTTTAGAGCAAACCATGCCTATTAGAAAATTTAGCACGCCTAGAGTTACCTCAATTGGAAATCCGGAATTACAGCCACAATTTACTAATTCTGTCGAATTAAATTACACCAAAACCATTGCCAAAGGTACTTTCTCTACAGGTGTTTTTGTGAGAAGCATCCACAGCGAAATCAACCAAATTCTCTATCCTGATCCGCAAAATCAGGATAAACAAATCATGAGTTTTGGCAATTTCAGCTCTAACACAGCCTATGGCTTTGAAGGTTCTTTGAATTACAGAATCAACAACTGGTGGGATATCCAACCAGCAATAGATTTCTCAAATATCAGACAAAAAGGATTGGTTTCTGTCCTTAACCCATCAACTAATTCCTTTGACTTTGTTTCCAAAGAAGTCAATGCAGCTGCTTTCAATGCCCGTTTCAATAGTAATTTTAAGGCAACTAAAAGTCTTCGTTTCCTTTTATTCGGATTCTACAGATCCGGTGTAGACGGTGTACAATTCAACGGTAAGGAAATGTATAAAATTGATGCCGGCGGACGTTATTCATTCCTAAAAGACAAAGCCACATTGAGCGTTCGTGTCAATGATATTTTCGACACCATGAAAGCCGGTTTTGACGGTTTGAATCCTTATCCGCAAGTAGGTCAATTTACATGGGAAAGCCAATCGGTTTTTGTAGGTTTCAACTATATGTTTGGGGCAGGCAAAAACAGAAGTTTACAACGCAAACAAAGAGACAACAACACCAAACAAGACGGCGGCGGATTGTTTTAGACGAAAAATACAATTCCTTTTAGACCCATTTTAATAGTTTCTAAGAAAAGAAAAGCCCGGAGTTTGCCAACTCCGGGTTTTTTGATTTAAACCATAATTAAACTAACCTTAAAAGGCTTTATTACCATTTAATAATAGCACTTCCCCAAGTAAAACCACTGCCAAAAGCCGCTAAAACTACCGTATCTCCAGTCTTTATTTTTCCTTGCTCCCATGCTTCTGTCAATGCAATAGGAATAGAGGCCGCCGTGGTATTTCCGTATTTTTGAATATTATTGAAGACCTGATCGTCTGTCAATTTGAATTTATTCTGAATAAATTGAGAAATTCTCAAATTGGCCTGATGTGGTATCAACATATCGATATCCGAAACTTGCAAATTATTAGCCAGCAAACCTTCATTTATTACTTCACTGAAACGAACTACGGCATTCTTGAAAACAAATTGCCCGTTCATATACGGGAAATAACTTTCGTCATCAGGATCATTATCTGCAAGGATATCAGTAATCCATCTTCCGCCCATTCCGGGGGCTTTTACCACTAATTCCTCGGCATGCTGTCCTTCTGAATGCAAATGAGTAGAAAGAATTCCCTTAGTTAAATCTTCTTCTCTGCTCAAAACAGCGGCTCCTGCCCCATCACCAAAGATGACCGAAACGCCTCTTCCGCGCGTAGTCATATCCAAACCTGTTGATTGCACCTCTGACCCAATCACCAAAATGTTTTTGTACATTCCTGTCTTGATATACTGATCTGCAACAGACAAAGCATAAACAAAACCGGAACATTGATTTCTGACATCCAATGCACCTACTGTTCTCAATCCTAAATCTCTTTGTACCAAAACTCCAGGGCCAGGAAAATAATAATCCGGACTTAAGGTAGCAAAAACTACAAAGTCAATATCCTCTTTAGCCACACCAGAACGTTCAATTGCAATTTTAGCAGCCTTAACACCCATCGAAGTCGTCGTATCTTCTCCTCTTATAATGTGCCTTCTTTCTTGGATTCCCGTTCTTTCCTGAATCCACTCATCATTAGTGTCTATAATTTTTGACAAATCGTCATTGGTTACTATGTTATCAGGAACATAATATCCCAATCCTGTTATTTTAGAATGGTACATATTATCATTTTTTAATTAAAATAAGACTACAAGTTTAATTATACTTTAAATTTTCAGCTCACAAATTACTATTTTTTTAATAACTATCCATTTATATCTATTCCTGAGATCAACTTTCTTTCAAAATCGTATTATTTATGTTAGCCTCAAAGAAGTTTATCGCTCATTCAGCAAAGGAATCTCCATTTGAAATGTAACAAGCTTGGACTTCAATAGACAAATAGCTAAATTTACCCTCATATAACCCAAAAAAATCAACTATGAAATTAAAAGCAAGCTTTATTTTATTTCTATGCCTTGGTCTATCTGCGTTTGCGCAAGAAAACCTAACATACCAAAAACCATCCAAATCCATCTTAGATTTGGCCGATTTCGAAAGAGCGCCTTCGGTATCTATGGATACCAAAAAAGAATACATGCTATTGTCCTACAGAAACACCTATAAAACTTTAGACGATCTGAACCAAGAAGAAATGCGTTTAGGAGGTTTAAGAATTAATCCCGTTACCAATATTTCCAGTACGGTTACTTATATCAATAATTTAAAAATCAGAAAAATAACCGCCAAAAACGAAACTCAGGTTTCTGGTTTACCTGAAAATCCACGCATCAGCAATTTATCTTGGTCACCTAATGAAAAGAAAATTGCTTTTTCGCACACCACAGCTACAGGAGTAGAATTATGGGTTATTGATGTTGCTACCGCAAAAGCTACAAAATTGACAGCTGCAAATGTAAATGCGAATCTTGGAAATCCATTCAGCTGGTTCAAGGACAATGAAACTATTTTAGTTAAAATGTTGCCGAAAAACAGAGCTGCCTTATTGGATGCCAAAAAAGATTTGCCTTTAGGGCCAATTGTTTCCAATGCCGACGGTTCAAAATCGCAAAACAGAACCTATCAGGATCTTTTGAAAAACAAAAATGACGAAGCTAATTTTGAAAACATCATTACTTCCGAATTGTACAAAGTAAATACCAACGGGGAAACCACTTTATTCAAAAGCGCTGATATGTACGCCGGAGAAGATTTCTCTCCTGATGGAAACTACCTGATGATATCTACAATTGAAAAACCGTTTTCATACATTGTTCCTTTAAACCGTTTTCCGTCAAAAACAGTAGTTTATGACAAAGAGGGGAAAATGATAAAAACAGTCAATGAAGTTCCATTATTCGAAATTATGCCAAAAGGTTTTATGGCGACACGAACTGGAAAAAGAAGCATGAACTGGAGAAGTGATAAACCGGCTACTTTGTATTTTGTAGAAGCTTTAGACAAAGGAAATCCAGAAAACAAGGTTGATTTTAGAGACGAAGTTTCTGAATGGAATGCTCCTTTTGACGCTGCTCCTACTTCAATCGTAAAGACAAAACAACGTTATGCGGGCATAACTTGGGGAAATGAAACAACTGCTGTTGTTGTTGACCAATGGTATGATACCCGAAATACCAAAACTTATTTAATCAACCCATCGGATGCTAATCAAGCGCCAAAAGTAATTTCGGACCGAAATTCTCAAGACATTTATTCTGATCCTGGAAATTTTGAAACGATCAAAAACCAATACGGAAAACGCGTATTAGCCATTGAAAACAATAATTTATTTTTAATAGGAGATGGTTTTACTAAAAATGGTCAATTTCCATTCATCGATGAATTTAATTTAAAAACATTAAAAACCAAAAGACTTTATACCTCAACTTACAAAGACAAGAAAGAGGATTTATTGTCTATTGAAGATTTCAAAAAAGGAACCGTATTAGTTCAAATACAGTCTAAAAATGATTATCCGAATTATTATTTCAGAAACATCAAACAAAACAATAAACTAACACCAATCACCAACTTCCAAAACCCATTTGAAAGCATCAAAAATGTGAGTAAAGAGGTGATTAAATACAAAAGAAAAGACGGAGTAGAATTATCCGGAACCTTGTATTTACCTGCTGGTTATGACAAAGTGAAAAAAGAAAAATTGCCTTTATTGATTTGGGCTTATCCAGCCGAATACAAAGACAAAAATTCAGCAGGACAAAGCAGCCAAAACCCAAATGAATTTACCTTTCCTTATTATGGTTCATTCGTGTATTGGGTAACCAAAGGTTATGTGGTTTTAGACGATGCTGCCTTCCCAATTATTGGTGAAGGAACTACAGAACCAAACGACAATTTCATTTCGCAGCTAGTAGACAATGCTGAAGCGGCTATTAATGCAGTTGACGCTTTGGGTTATATCAACAAGAAAAAAGTGGCCATTGGAGGACATTCTTACGGAGCCTTTATGACAGCCAACTTGTTGACACATTCTAATCTTTTTGCCTGTGGAATTGCCCGTAGTGGAGCATACAACAGAACGCTTACTCCTTTTGGATTCCAGTCAGAACAGCGTAATTATTGGGAAGCACCACAAGTTTACAATGCCATGTCTCCATTTATGAATGCGGATAAAATGAAAACACCTCTATTGCTGGTTCACGGTGAAGCCGACAACAATCCTGGAACTTTTACCCTTCAAACAGAGCGTTACTTTCAAGCATTAAAAGGACTTGGAGCGCCAGCGAGAATGGTAATCTTACCTAAAGAATCACACGGATATGTGGCAAAAGAGAACATCTTACACCTACTTTGGGAGCAAGATCAATTTTTAGAAAAATACTTGAAAAATTAAGTTCTTCATTCTATAAAAAAGCAAAACCCGAAATGGAATCCATTTCGGGTTTTGCTTTTTTAGGATATCATCAAGGTTACTTCCTGGTTTAGTTCCAAAGGTTTGTCGTGTTCAAAGAAAATCACCTTTCGATCAAAAACCGCTTTGATCAAATAATGGCTTCCTTTAAAATAAGATTGTTTTGCAACCGCCTTCATTAAGCCATTGTCTACCACCTTAAGCTGATGCGGATAGAGCAAAACCATTTCGTCCTCTCCATCAACAGGAACCAGCTGTGACAGACGCAACTCATTGACTTCTCCAAAAAGGGAAGCCACATATTTATTTATGGGATTATTGTACAAACTATGAGAATCTGCCTTATCAACTATAAATCCGTTTTGCAATACAATGGTTTCATCGGCAAAAGAAAGCGCATCTGTACTGTCATGGGTAGCAACTATACAGGTAATTCCTCTGGATTTCAAATAGGCAAACAAGTTTCTCCTAAGTGCATTTTTTCTAAAATTATCAATATGACTAAAAGGCTCGTCTAATAATAGTATTTCCGGTTCTAAAGCCAAAACTCTTGCCAAAGCCACTCTTTGTTGCTGACCACCACTTAAATATTTTGCTTTTACATTTGCAAATTCAGTCATTTCAACAATTTCCAGCAATTCCTCAATTCGATCATTTTTCTGTTCCGGAAACGCATTCGAAAGATACTTGCCTACATTTTCCGCCACAGTAATATAAGGCATCAAATCAAAGTCTTGCGACAAATATTTGATAAATGGCATTCCGGGAACCAAATTGAATTTTGGCCCCAACACTTCGGTTTCATTCCAAAAAATCTGTCCTTCATCCAGATCATACAAGCCGTAAATCAGTTTTAAAAGCGTGCTCTTTCCGCATCCGCTTTCGCCAATTACCGCTATATTCTGCCCTTTTTCTATTGTAAAATTAATAGTATGAACTACCTTTTTATCGGTATAACCAAAAGAAATATTTTGAACTTGAAGCATGTTGTACTAATGAAATTTTGAGTCTGCAAAGATAGATTTCTTTGGCAAAGATAAATTGACGAAATCTGATTTTGTGATAAAAAAAATCGCCTCAATTTTAAAATGAGGCGATTTCTTATAACTAAAAAAAGTTTGTTTTAGTTTCCGGCTTCTTTTTCAGCATCTTGACGCATTTTGTCATTTGCAGTAATAGCAAACTCAACACGACGATTTTGACTTCTACCTTCAACGGTTTCATTTGATGCAATTGGATCGGCAATTCCCATTCCAGTTACGTGAAATCTAGCCGAAGAAATCCCTTTGCTCACTAAATAACTTCTCACTGAAGCTGCTCTTTCACCTGAAAGTTTCAAATTATAATCAGCAGGTCCTGTACTATCTGTATAACCAAATATCGTAATATCAGTATCGGCATATTCTTGAAAAACAGGAACTAACTTATTCAAATTGGCTTTTGCTGAAGCAGTCAAAGTAGATTTGTTAGTATCGAAACGCACTGCGTTCTCGTTTAAAACCAATTGAATTCCTTCACCCACACGTTTCACTTCGGCACCTGGAAGCGCTTCGTCAATTTGTCTGGCTTGTTTGTCCATTTTGTTACCAATAACTCCACCGGCAACACCACCAACAACGCCTCCAAGAACAGCACCCATGGCTCCTTTTCCGCCTTTCCCAAGATTATTACCTAGAATAGCGCCTATTACAGCCCCACTCGCAGCTCCTATTCCGGCTCCTCTTTGCGTGTTATTCGTGTTTTTCAACGCTTCACAACTGGTAAACATTGATCCAATAACCATTACTAATGCTATTGTAACTACTGAAATCTTTTTCATATCTCTATCTTTTTATCTTAATTAATTTGCTCTTTGAAACTGGTACACCACATCGGTTGCTTTTCCGCCCACATTGATTTTATCGATCAACTGAAAAGAACTCTCGGTTTGATTAGCGATGTGTAACACATAACCGTCTCTTACTTTTCTAGCTTTTTCACCAGCATCCAAAATCTTCAAAATAAATTCTCCATTAGCATTGATAAACCAAGTTATTGGTGAGCTAAAGGCTGGACAATCATATTTTGTCAAAGCCATATTTCCTTTGTTATTGTTAGAAACAAATTTCCAGGTACTTCCTTCGAAACATTTGGAATCAGCCAATTGAAAGCTATTTACTTTTATGTACTCTGACCCAGGATAAGTCACTGAGCTAATTACCCAGTTCCCTTTTAAAGCAACTTGTGAATTTCTGTCTAATTTCTTCTCAGTAATTGAAGACGTTTTGCACGAAAATAACATTAAGGTTATTGCCGCTAAAAAAATTATTTTTTTCATTGTCATATAGTTTTATAGTTAAACTAGTACAAAGATACAATCCTACAGGCTGAAATTGTTTTAAAATTTATTTTTTTTGTTTCAAAATTAGCAGTTACGACAATTTGTCACTTGCCCGTTAATTGGTATTCTATTTGAAAGTATTCGAAGAGATTGTAAAACCCTATAAAAAATTTAAATATGACAACTGGAAAAATTAATGTTTCGGTAGAAAACATCTTCCCATTAATCAAAAAGTTCCTATACAGTGATCACGAGATTTTTTTACGTGAATTAATTTCGAATGGGACTGATGCAACATTAAAACTAAAACATCTTACGAATATTGGCGAAGCCAAAGTAGAATATGGCAACCCAATTCTTGAAGTAAAAATTGATAAAGAAGGCAAAAAACTACACATTATCGATCAGGGAATCGGTATGACAGCTGATGAAGTAGAAAAATACATCAACCAATTGGCTTTTTCTGGTGCCGAAGAATTTTTGGAAAAATACAAAGACACGGCTAAAGATTCCGGAATCATAGGACATTTTGGTCTTGGTTTCTACTCTGCTTTTATGGTGGCTTCCAAAGTGGAAATCATCACCAAATCCTACAAAGACGAACCAGCTGCCCATTGGACTTGCGACGGAAGTCCTGAGTTTACCTTGGAACCAGCAGATAAAACCTCTCGTGGTACTGAAATTATTTTGCACATTGCCGAAGATTCTTTAGAATTCTTAGAAGATTCTAAAATCAGCGGTTTATTGAATAAATACAATAAATTCATGCCTATTCCAATTAAATTTGGAACCAAAAAGGAAACACTTCCAAAACCGGAAGACGCTCCCGAAGATTACGTTAATGAAACGGTTGAAACAGACAATATCATCAACAACCCAAATCCGGCTTGGACTAAACAACCAACCGAATTATCGGATGAAGACTACAAAACTTTCTACCATGAATTGTATCCAATGCAATTTGAAGAACCTTTATTCCACATTCATTTAAATGTAGATTATCCGTTCAACCTTACCGGAATTTTATATTTCCCAAAACTGGGTGCTGACTTGCAAATCCAAAAAGACAAAATCCAATTGTACCAAAATCAGGTATATGTAACGGATAATGTAGAAGGAATTGTTCCTGAATTCTTAACAATGCTAAAAGGAGTGATTGATTCACCGGATATTCCTTTGAATGTTTCTCGTTCTGGCTTGCAAGCCGATGCGGCGGTTAAGAAAATCTCGAACTACATTACCCGTAAAGTGGCTGACAAATTGAAATCATTATTCAATGAAAACCGTGAAGATTTTGAAGCCAAATGGAACGATATTAAAATTGTTTTAGAGTACGGAATGTTATCCGAAGACAAATTCTATGAAAAAGCAGGCGCTTTTGTTTTGTACCCAACTGTAGAAAACAAATATTATACGCTTGAGGAATTAAAAGAAAACTTAAAGGAAAAACAAACCGACAAAGACGGAAAACTGGTTGTTTTATATGCCGGAAACAAAGAAACCCAGCATTCTTATATCGAAATTGCACAGGAAAAAGGATACGAAGTATTGCTTCTTGATTCTCCGATTATCTCGCATTTAATCCAAAAACTGGAGTCAGACAATAAGGATTTGGTTTTCGTTCGTGTCGATTCAGACCACATCGACAACTTGATCAAAAAAGAAGAAACAGCAATTTCAAAATTGTCAGATGAAGAAAAAGAAAGCCTGAAAACTGTTTTAGAAACCATCGTTCCAAAACAAACTTATAGTGTGCAAATGGAAGCCATGGACAGCCAGGCAGCCCCTTTCATCATCACCCAACCGGAATTCATGCGAAGAATGAAAGAAATGAGCCAATCAGGTGGTGGCGGAATGTTCGGGATGGGCAACATGCCAGAAATGTACAATTTAGTGGTAAACACTAATTCTCCATTGGCAACCACCATTCTAAACACAGCCGATAAGGCTGACCAAGAGCACTTGGTAAAACAAGCTTTAGACTTGGCTAAACTGTCACAAAACCTATTAAAAGGAGAAGCTTTGACTGCTTTTGTAAAAAGAAGTTTTGAAATGATTAAATAGTATATTCGGTTATTTGATTATTCGTTTAACCGTTTAAAAATAAGACCTGCTAGTGAAAACTTGTGGGTCTTTTTTTTTTTGGAGCAAATCGATTGATTTTCATAAGAACTCCCCTCCCGCTATTCGTTGCAATCTTTTACTTTTAAAAGAAAAAGTAAAAGGATTTCCACTGCTATCGGGGCTAATAATTTCGTTTCCTCTCGAGATATATTTTGTAGGAATATTTCAATATATTTGAAAAACTAAAAATAAAACTCAGTTGGGCTTATCCAGATTTTAATATGAGTAAAAACTGAGTATATCAATGATTTATAGCTAATTACAAATAAATAAGACCAAAATAGTATCCAAAATAATTTAAAAAATATATGAAAACTTGTCCGAACTGCGAATCAGAAATTGAAGATAATTGGGATTTATGCTGAAATTGTAATTATAGCATGACTGAGAACAAAGTCATTGAAAACAAAGAAACGATAAAAGGAAGCAGAGAAATCGAATGTTTAAGATGTAATATTCCTTTAGTATTTGCAGGGGATTACAAATTTCACGAAGGCGCAAGAATCGGTTTTTTTGGAAATTTATTTGAGGCTTTTGTTAACCGAGAAAAATTCGATTTATACGTTTGTCCAAAATGTGAGAAAGTAGAATTTTACATGCCACAGAAAGTATAAGGACATTTATATAGAAAAACCCGAAAGCATGGATTTGCAATCCATGTCCACAAAAAAAGCAACTTTGTAGAGTTACTAAATGAGATTGCTCCGTTCCTCGCAATGACAAACTTGGTGGCTTAAGTCATTGCGAGCGATAGCGAAGCAATCTCACTATAAGGAGCAAATCTAGTATGTAAAATGCAACTACATTACTAGCCTCTCCATAAAACTAAAAAAGATGAAACCAGGATTTGTCTATATCATTACTAATAAATATCAAACAGTAGTGTATGTGGGTGTCACATCAAATCTTCCGCAAAGAATTATAGAACATAAAAACAAGAAATATCCAAAATCATTTTCAGCCAGATACGATGTAAACCTATTAGTTTACTATGAGCAATTTAAATGGATTGGAGATGCTATAGCCCGTGAAAAACAAATAAAAGCGGGTTCAAGAGCTGCCAAAAATAAATTGATTCAATCTATCAATCCAACATAGAAAGATTTATTTGACGAAATTAGAGATATAATGACTGAATAATACCTATTTTTCAATTTAAAACCATGGTCAAAACAATGCGCAAATTTGTCGAATTACTCAATGAGATTACTTCGTTCCTCGCAATGACAATCATGCGGATATAAAAAACACCTCTCCACAAAGTGTAGCTGCTGCGCAAACGTCGCTGACTTTGGAAGCGGGTTCCTAAGAGTCTTTATTATAGAATATTTTGTGGCAAAAATCAGTATAATTATCCTTTTAATTCGTATTTTCGGTTAGTCAAAAAAGCTGTTTTAGCAACTTGAAAGTAGCTAAAGAGAACAAAACTGTGACATCGCTCACAAAATACTGTACTGAATTTAAAACATTTACACCAAAACAAAAATGGAAAATCAAGCAGATAATTATTTAGACAATCACTATATCCATAGAAGCAACTGGCTTAGAGCAGCCGTTCTGGGAGCCAATGATGGAATCCTTTCTACAGCCAGTTTGGCAATAGGGGTTGCGGCAGCGAGTGACAACAGAGAATTAATTGTTTTTACAACTTTGGCAGGCTTAGTTGCCGGTGCCTTATCAATGGCTGCAGGTGAATACGTTTCTGTAAGTTCTCAAACAGATATTGAAAAATCGGATATTGAAAGGGAAAAACAGGAACTAATAGAAACCCCTGAATTAGAATTACAGCGATTGGCAGAGATTTATGAGAAAAGAGGTTTGAAAAAAGAAACCGCACTAACCGTTGCAACTGAATTAACACAGCACGATGCATTAGGGGCGCACATTAGAGACGAATTAGGTCTTAATGAAATCAGTCAGGCCCAGCCCATTCAAGCCGCTTTTGCCTCAGGCGCCGCTTTTACCTTAGGCGGAGTGCTTCCGCTTTTAGTCGCTCTCTTTATGCCATTAAAAAACATGGAATATTCTCTTTATGGATTTGCTCTTTTCTTCCTAATTATTTTGGGATCATTGGCAGCAAAAACTGGCGGTTCAAGTATGACCAAAGCAATTATTAGAATTACTTTTTGGGGAACCATCGCAATGGGACTGACTGCTTTAGTTGGTTATTTATTTGGTGTAAATCTATAGCACAACATCCCCGAAATGCACTTTTATTGATTCTGCTCACAAAAAACCAAGAATAGTTTCATTCGTATATCCAAAACCTGCAAACCCTTCTTTGCAGGTTTTTTTTATTAAATTGACAAGAATAGCAATCTCGATTTACTGGATTATATAAAAAAGCAAAACAGCCAATTCAAAACTTAAAGCGCTATCTTTGCCGGAATTTTGAAATAAAAAAATGATTAAAAACAGTGTATTAAAGGGCGTTTTTTTAGTGGGTTTTGGTGCCACCAGTTATGGAATGCTGGCTACTTTTGTAAAAATGGCTTATGGCGAAGGTTTTACTACAGCCGAAGTCACCACTTCTCAATTTATATATGGAATTATAGGACTATTGTTTTTGAATCTGTTTCAAAAGATAAAAAACAAAAATACAGCTCCAAAAGCTTCAAAACAAAACATCTTCCATTTGATGCTCGCTGGAACTTCCTTAGGAATGACGAGTCTTTTCTACTATTTGGCCGTAAAATACATTCCGGTTTCTATTGGAATTGTCCTATTGATGCAAACGGTCTGGATGGGTGTTTTACTTGAAATGATCTTAGAGAAAAAAATCCCTTCGACCCAAAAAATCATTTCGGTGGTGATTGTTTTAATAGGAACCGTCTTGGCTACTAATCTAATTAACGCCACCATAGAACTGGACTGGCGAGGTATTCTTTGGGGAGTTTTGGCAGCAGCTTCTTTCACCACAACAATGTTTACCGCAAATCGTGTTGCTGTTGGGATTTCTTCGGCTCAACGCAGTTTGTATATGCTCCTTGGCGGCGCCGTGATTGTGTTTTCATTTGCCTTAGTCACACAAACCGCCGCATTTAACTTTGCTATTTTTCTCAAATGGGGAATTGTTTTAGCCCTTTTTGGAACCATAATTCCACCGATGCTCTTGAATGCCGGCTTCCCTCTTACAGGAATCGGATTAGGGAGTATTGTCTCGGCTATAGAACTCCCAGTTTCAGTGATGATGGCCTATATGCTTTTGAATGAAGAGGTAAATGGAATCCAATGGTTTGGAATTCTTTTAATTATTCTGGCAATTATAATTATGAATATCAATTTCAAAAAACAACTTAATTAACAGCTCTTCGCGTTTTATCGTTAATTTTTTATTAAATTCGTAATGAATAACTTCTCATTATGACTTTACCTTGGCATCTCTATATAATGGCTTTAGTGTACTTGCTCGCAGGAATAAACCATTTCAGATCTCCTCGTATTTATTTAAAAATCATCCCGCCTTATTTCCCCAACCCCAAATTATTGAATGTAATAAGTGGTTTGTCCGAAATTATTTTGGCAGTATTGCTGTGTATTCCTTTTTTTTCTAAATATGCTGCCTGGGGAATAATAGCCTTATTGATTGCTGTTTTTCCAACGCATGTCTATATGTACAACAATGAAAAAGCAAGAATGGGACTACCTAAATGGATCTTGTTTTTACGCATGCCTTTACAACTAGTCTTGATTTACTGGGCTTTTCAATATACTTTTTTCCAATAATTACCTTTGATATTTTTAGTTGAGCTAATGCAAAAAAATAGATAAAATTCAATAAAACTTAAAAATCTTAAATTATTTCTAAAGAGAAAAACAAAATCTAGTCCCTTCATTTTTCTCTTTATTTTTGTACCATGAAATCACTTTTTCAATTAGATCCTATTCCGCTCCATCTGCCAGATGCAGAAATCATATATTATCCCGCTTTTTTCAACAAAAAAGAAGCCGATGAAATTTATGAGGAATTGATGAATTGCATTCCTTGGCAACAGGACGAAATCACCGTTTATGGCAAGAAACATTTACAACCCAGATTGACTGCTTTGTATGGAAATGAGGGAAAGACCTATTCCTATTCTAATATAAAAATGGAACCGCATCCTTGGAATTTACTTTTGCAAAAAATAAAATTAAGAGTTGAAAGCACAACCGGTACCAAATTTACGACCGTCTTGCTCAATCAATACCGCGATGGAAAAGATAGCAACGGCTGGCATGCAGACAATGAAAAAGAATTAGGAATAAACCCATCGATTGCTTCTTTGAGTTTTGGAGCTGAACGAAATTTTCAACTCAAACACAATTCCAACAAAGAACTCAGGAAAAGTATGACTCTGGAACATGGCAGCCTATTGTTGATGAAAGGCAGTACGCAACATTTCTGGAAACATCAAATTCCCAAAACAGCAAAACCTATTGGCCCCAGAATAAATTTGACTTTCCGGCTTATCAAATAATTTTCAACCTGAAAAATCATTAAATTTGAAACAAACACTTGCCTTATGACTGAAATCATCTCCTATTTTTCTAGCATTCCATCATCGCATCGAAGTTTGATTTTAGTGGGTGGCATTACTCTTTTTTGGCTAATTGAAAATGCCTTTCCTCTTTTTAACTTCAATTATAAAAAATGGCATCATGCGGGAATCAATATTTTCCTCACCTTGACAACTATAGTAATTAATTTTCTTTTGGCTTTTATTTTATTGCAAACGGCCAATTGGACTATTACGAATCAATTTGGCATTCTGCAATGGCTTCCGCAAATGCCTTTATGGCTTTACACCTTAGTTGGTTTACTTCTGCTGGACCTGATTGGCGCCTACCTCGTTCATCTTATCGAACATAAAACAAAAATATTATGGCGTTTTCATTTGATTCATCACACTGACACTTGGATTGACACCACTTCGGCCAACAGGCATCATCCCGGAGAAAGTGTCATCCGGTTTGCATTTACAACCTTAGGCGTTTTAATTGTAGGCAGTCCCATGTGGATGGTTTTCTTATACCAAACCCTTTCGGTCATTGCAAGTCAGTTCAATCATGCCAATATTTCTATACCTGAAAAATGGGATACCGTCTTGAGTTATTTTATCGTTTCCCCAAATATGCATAAAGTACACCATCATTATAAACTTCCTTATACCGACAGTAATTATGGAAATATTTTCTCTATTTGGGACCGCCTTTTCGGAACTTTTATGGCGCTACCAAAAGAAAAAATTATTTATGGAGTAGACACACACATGAAGATCGAAGAGCACAACCAATTAAAAAATTTATTAAAAATACCGTTTCAAAAACGGTACGATAAAAAAATTATTAAACTCTAAAAAAAAATCCTTTTTTGACAAGAAGTAATTATTTTTTTTATTAATATTGGTATCTAATTTAGGATCAATTATATTAATCATTTAAAACTATTAGAATTAATTTTCACGTGATGAAAAAGAGTAACCGCAAAGAATTAAACTGGGAACAAACAGAAAAACTTGTTACATTGGCCTTAGAGGAAAAAAATCCTTTTGAAATCATTAAAAAGGAATTTGGCTTGGTCGAGAAAGAGGTTCTTGAGATTATGAAAAAGAAGATGCCGGCAGAAAAATTTGAAATGTGGAAAAAGAAAGCTGCAGCAAATAAACCGAAACCAAAACCAGTTAAAATTGATGATTTTGACGAAGATTTGGATGGAAAATATTACATAAAAAACAAATTAGACTAAAAAATGAAACTCCCGCTTAAGGGAGTTTTTTTATGCAAAAACTGTAACATTCTCATCCTTAGAAGGACTTATAACTAAAACCAAATAATGAAAAAACCAATATTATTACTCTTAATTTTACTTTCAACAATTTGTTTTTCACAGGAAAACAAAGATCTTATTTCTTTTAACAAAAAGGAAATAACGATCAATCCACTACTACAAGGGGCTTTGTATTCCCCTTTAAAGGAAAATAAAAAAACAAATCTTGTCATTCTAATTGCGGGTTCCGGACCCACGGACAGAGATGGGAATCAAAAAGGAATGACTAACAATTCTTTGAAATATTTAGCAGAAGATTTGGCAAAAAACGATATTGCCACTTTCAGCTATGACAAAAGAATTATTGCTCAAATGGCTGCCGGAACCATGGATGAAAAGACGCTTCTTTTTGATGATTTTATAAAAGATTCTAAGGACATATTGACCTTCTTTAAAAACCAAAAGAAATACAACAAAATTATCATTGCCGGCCATAGCGAAGGGGCATTAATAGGAATGATTACCGCAAACGGGAATGCCGATGCCTACATTTCATTGGCTGGAGCCGGCCGAACAATTGATGCAATTATAGTGGAACAAATAGAAAAAAAGGCTCCTTTTCTAAAAGAAGAGGTTCAAAAAAATCTCGAAACGCTAAAAACCGGAAAAACATTCGAATTAAAAAATCAAATGTTAGCTTCACTTTTCAGAGAAAGCGTTCAACCTTATATGATCTCTTGGATAAAATACAATCCACAAAACGAAATAAAGAAACTACAAATTCCTGTGCTCATCCTTAACGGAACTAAGGATTTGCAAGTGACAGTTTCCGAAGCTGAATTATTAAAAAAAGCCAAACCCGAAGCGAAACTTGCTATTATTGAAGACATGAATCATATTTTTAAAGAAATTAAGGGAGATAATTCCGAAAATATGAAATCCTACACTGATCCAAATTTGCCCGTAACCGTAAAATTGGTCACTACTATTACTCTTTTTATTAAATCATTATAAATTGTAACATTTAAAAATTTAAAAGACTTATAGCTAAAATAAAAACACATAATGAAAAAAATACTTTTTGCTTTTGCTTTTACAACTGTTCTCTGGAGTTGTAAAACGGCTTCAACATCAGCTGTTACAAAAAAAGAAGAACTGGTTCAGGTTAACATTAATCTGAATGAAATAAATGATGACAAAGTTCTGGTTACAGTCAATCCTCCATCTATTTTGACTGATGAAATTAGCTATCATATCCCTAAAACAGTTCCCGGAACCTATTCAGAGGACAATTACGGAAGATATATTGATGATTTAAAAGCCTACGACAAAAAAGGAAATCTACTCAATGTAAAAAAAACAGATAGCAATTCCTGGTCTATTGCCAATGCCAAAACTTTGGACAAAATCACTTACTTAGTCAATGATTCTTTTGATACCGAAACTGGGAAAAAATTTGGTGGTGATGAAATCTTTTCACCTGCAGGTTCTAATATTGATGCCGGCAAGAATATCATGTTAAACACCCATTGTTTTGTAGGTTATTTTACAAATCAAATGGCTACACCTTATCAAGTCACTGTTTCGCATCCGGCAACACTTTGGGGCGCTACTTCGATGACAGATTTGGATCCAAGCGATACAGCTGATAAATTTATAACGGCTCGCTATGCTGAATTAGTCGAAAACCCGGTTATGTATTCTAAACCGGATTACACCACTTTTACAGTTGATGGAATGGAAATACAAATTGCAGTTTATTCCCCATCTGGCAAATACACTGCTGAAAGTATCACTCCTGAAATGAAAACAATGATGACGGCTCAAAAGACTTTTTTAGGCAAAATAAACGCCACTAAAAAGTATACCGTTTTACTCTATCTGTCCACGATGCAAGAGAATGATGCCAAAGGTTTTGGCGCCTTAGAACATCCTACTGCAACTACGGTAGTTATGCCGGAATTGATACCAAAAGAAGAATTGGTAAAATCGATGATGGATGTGGTTTCTCATGAATTTTTTCACATCTTAACACCTTTGACAATTCACTCCAAAGAGATTCAAAATTTTGATTATAATGACCCAAAAATGTCTGAGCATTTATGGATGTATGAAGGAGTTACGGAATATTTTGCCAATCTTTTTCAAATCAACCAAGGTCTAATTACCGAAGACGATTTTATTAATCGTATCGCTGATAAGATCACTCATGCTGCTGCTATGAATGACACTATGCCTTTCACAACCATGAGCGCCAATGTATTGAAACAACCTTACAAAGACCAATACTTAAACGTCTATGAAAAAGGAGCACTTATCGGAATGTGTATAGACATCATCATTAGAGAAAAAAGCAATGGGGAGAGAGGAATCCTCGATTTGATGCAAAAATTATCCGCAGAATATGGTGTTTCAAAACCTTTTGATGACGCAGAACTTTTTGCAAAAATCACTTCATTGACCTATCCTGAAGTAGGCGATTTTTTGAAAACCCATGTGGCTGGTACAACTCCTATTCCTTACGCTACTTATTTAGCCAAAGTGGGATTAACAAAAACAACCGAAAAAGTAGCTACTAATGTTTTCTTAAAAGGTCAATCTCCATACATAACCGTAAACCCGCAAAACAAAGAAATCCTTGTTATTCCTGAAATCGAACTAAACGATTTTTATAGCAGTTTAGGTCTCAAAGGAAATGACATTTTGATGTCTATAAATGACAAGGCCTATTCACTTGACAATATTTATGATATGATTTCGGCTAGCCAAAGCTGGAAAGAAAATGACTCTATCAGCATAAAAATAAAACGCGACGGTAAGGAGCAGCTTATCAAAGGAAAAGTAAAACTCCCTTATGAAGAAAAAGCAAGTTTTAAATCGACTGACAGCTCTAAAAACCAACTAAAAGAAGCTTGGCTTAAAGCCTAAATTTTAAAAAAAAATCAAAAAAATTCCAATTTAGAAATAGATTGGGATTTTTTTATGAATTTTTAATCAGCACTAAAATCATTCCAACAATTTTCTTTATTTTGCGCCAAAATATAAACACCAATGAAAAAATCAATTCTTGCATTAGTTACACTGATTTTAGTATCATCATGTAACAAAAATGAACCAAAAAACAATTTACATCTTACCGGAAATATCAAAGGATTAAAAAAAGGAACTTTATACATCCAAAGAGTCCAAGACACTACTCTTGTTGCTATTGATTCGATTATTATCGATGGCAATTCTACCTTTGAAAGAAACATTGCATTAGAGTCTCCTGAAATGTTATACTTATACCTAGACCGAGGCATGACTAATTCATTAGACAATAATATATCCTTTTTTGCTGAACCGGGAAATATAAACATCGAAACCAATCTGGATTCTTACATTGCTGGAGCTAAAATATCGGGTTCAAAAAATCAAGAATTGTTTGAAGAATACCGAAAAATAAACTCCCGCTTTCAAGACGAAAGCCTAAATTTGATCGAAGCAAAATTCAAAGCGATAAAAAGTAATAACGCTAAGGCAGTAGATAGTTTGACCGCAAAACAAGAATCTAACCTAAAACGAAAGTATTTATTTGCAACTAACTTTGCGATCAACAATAAAGAATATGAAGTAGCGCCTTATATTGCTTTATCAGAAATTTACGATATTAACATCAAATATTTGGATACCATTCACAAATCAATGACTCCAAAAGTAGCAGAATCACTCTACGGAAAAAAACTAACTGACTACATAAAGTCAATCAAAAATCAAAAATAGAATCCTATTTTTTAAAAAAATTAAAAGCCATCCTATTGTTAAAACAGGATGGCTTTTTTTGAATAAAACCGGTACCGTTTAAACCGCAACAGGCATAATCCTAGACCTTAAAAAAGCGTATAAAAAACACTCTAATTTATTTAAAATTATTTCGCTATTTTTACCCACCAAAGCCCCAAAAACCTATGTGGAAAAACCTATCTATTAAAACACAGTTAATCTTAATTCTTTTGATTCCCGTTTCGGGATTAGTGTATCTAACCTTTACTAACAGTCAAAATTCCTACAACAAATACACTAAAATTGATCATAGTTTACAAAACATAAACAACATTGCTAATTTCTCTAAAGTAATTAATTTAATAAGTGATGAAAGAGGCCTCCACCTACTTTCTACATTTGATTCAAGCAGAAAAGGAGAATATGATAATAAAGTTAAGGAAACAAACGAATGGTTTTTGAATTTTAAGACATCCGATTCGGCAATAATAAAAAATCTAACTATTGCCAAAGCTCTTTTAAAAAAGGTACGATCTGATGCTGAAAAGAATCAAATTTCTCCTGAAAAAATATTCAATCAATATGTCTCTATCAATTTCTTTTTCAACAACATAATTGAAAGCCAAATTATAGATTGTCAAATTCCTGAATTTACGAAACTGGCTAATAATTTCAATTGTTATAACGATTTAGAAAATGCAACTACACTAATCAGGGGAATCATTCTTAATAAAGTAACCAATAAAACAACTAGTACGGTATTAGAAGCTCTATATCAAGAAGCAATGATAATCAATAATAGTATCCAATTTAGATTGACTAATTTCGATAAAAATGGAATAAACAATGGAATTATTGAATATAAAAAATCAGATGAATTTAAATCTTTTTTGGCCAATTCAGAATCAGTCATCAATAATAATCAAAATAATATAACTACCGAAAAATGGTGGAATACATCCGCTCTTATAGTTTCTAAAATCAGCAAATTAGAAAAAGACAATCTCAATTATATCATTGATTATGCCGCCCAAAAAAAGCGAGAAGCTTTCACTTCAGTCGCTTTAACAATCACATTATTGATTGTATTATTGCTAACTAATTTTCTTTTATTTTTCAAACTAATAAACAATACTTCAAGTACCCTTAAAAACGTTTCTAGTTCGATAAGGAGAATTGCATTGGGCAAAATTGACTTTAAGCACAACCTTTCCGGCAATGCCGAATTCTATTCCATCAACAATTCCTTGAAAGACTTAATTAAGGCAATAAAAGAACAAATTGATTTGTCTGCCAAAATCAGTTCGGGAAATTATGGCGACACCATTGAACTAAGAAGTACATCAGACACGCTAAACGACTCTTTGAACAACATGTCTTTAGAGCTCAAAAAATTCAATGATGAATCCAATAAAAATAGTTTATTAGAGAAAAATATCATTCAAGTAAACAAGTCAATAATTGATTCTAAAGATTTAACTGAATTTGGAAGTAATTTGTGCAGCATCCTGATTAATCAAACTAACGGTTGTCAAGCCGTGTTTTATATAACGGACTATATTGATCACAAAGACGATTTAATCAAAATAGGAAGTTATGCCGAGAATCAGGATACTCCAAAAACAATACAAATTGGAGAAGGTTTAGTAGGTGAGGTTTTCAAAAGCAACCAACAAAAATGTTTGAATAATTTACAAAGCGGCTACTCATCTATCACTTCCTCTCTTGGAAAATCACCTGTATACAATGTTTTAATAACACCTGTATCGTTTAAAAATTCTGTGATTGGCGTAATCGAAATCGGATCATTCGAAAACTTTAATGATACCGATAAAAAATTATTAAATATCTTGGCCGATTCTGTAGGAAGTGCCATAGAAGTATTCATCAGAAATGAAGAATTGAGACTTTCGGTTGCTGAAATTAATCGAAAAAACAATATTCTACAAGTTCAGGAAGAAGAACTCAGACAGAACAATGAAGAACTCAACAAACAAACCTTGTTGTTGCAACAATCGGAGGAAGAGCTAAAAAACCAAGCCGCCGAATTAGAGCAAACAAATGCTTATCTAGAAGAAAAAGGAAGAGAACTGGAGAATAAAAACTACGAAATAGAAATTAAAAATAGTGACTTAACAATCGCTCAGGAAGAACTCAATATCAAATCAGAAGAAATTGCACAAGCAAGTAAATACAAATCTGAATTTCTGGCTAATATGTCCCATGAGTTGAGAACTCCTTTGAACAGTATCCTTATCCTTTCGGACCTGTTGAAAGAAAATGTGAACGGAAATCTATCCAATTCTCAAATCGACAATTTATCTGTGATTAACTCCTCGGGGAAAGATTTATTGAATTTGATTACTGATATCTTAGACATTTCTAAAATAGAATCCGGTAAAGTAGAAGTATATCCTGAAGAGACCGTTATTGAGCGAATCTTCTCCGATATGGACAGTTTATTTAGAGCCCAGATGGAAAAAAAGGAGATTAATTTCAAAACCATTATTAAGAATGATTGTCCAAGAACTATCAATACTGATGTTGGAAAGATTGAACAAATCCTCAAAAATTTCTTATCTAATGCGCTCAAATTCACTCCAAATAAAGGAGAAGTAAGCCTAACCTTTGATTCCGGAATAGAGAAACAGGAATACCTAACACCATCATTGGCATTACTACCTGCAAATGAAATTCTGTCCATTCATATTAAAGACAACGGAATTGGAATCTCAGAAGAAAACAAGAAAAAACTATTCCAAACCTTTCAGCAAGCCGACAGTTCAACCAGCCGAAAATACGGTGGCACAGGTTTAGGCTTATTCATATCCAAAGAATTGGCAATTTTGCTAGGAGGAGAAGTTTCCTTTAAAAGTAAATTAAACAACGGCAGCACCTTCAGTGTTTTTGTCCCAATCACTTATAAAAACACCAATTCAAATCCAACTGAAGCGAAGGAAAACAACATCCAAGAAGAGGTATCGATAGAAACTGAATATCCAAATCCGGAAAAAGAATTTGTTGATTTGGCCGCAAATATTAAAGATGACAGAAACAAAGCTGACATTGATGACAAAACCATTCTGATTATAGAAGACGATACTTCATTTGCCGAAGTTTTGCTCCAAGTGGCACATGATAACGGATTTAAAGCAATTATAGCGCATCAAGGCGAAACCGGATTTCAATATGCCAAAAAATACAGCCCTAAAGCTATAATTCTCGATATGAAATTACCTGGAATAGATGGATGGACGGTATTGAAATGGCTAAAAGAAGATCCTGAATTACAACACATTCCTGTTCATGTTATGTCAGGAATGAAAAGAGAGAAACTGGCAAAAGAAATGGGCGCCTTTGACTTCTTAGTGAAACCAATTACGTCACAAAAATTAAAGAATGCTTTTCAATCAATAGAAAATCAGATCAACAAGGTATACAAAAAAGTACTCATTGTAGAGGATGACGTAAAACTCAATTATTCCATAAAAGAGTTAGTACATTCCAGTGATAAAAACGTAATTTGTATGCAAGCCCATTCGCGTTTAGAAGCGGAAAACATTTTAAAAAATGACGAAATAGACTGTGCAATAATTGATTTGAGCTTACCTGATTCGAATAATATCAAAGCCGTTTCGGAATTAAAAAAAATATCTAAAAATCCAAACATCAAAATCATTGTCAATACCGGAAAAAACCTTTCTGATGAAGACCAACTTGAACTTGAAAAAAATGCAGACAGCATTGTCATCAAAACAAATGATGTTACGGAGAGATTAAAAGACGAACTTTTACTTTTTATCAATAAAATTGAATCCACAGAAGAAAGAGAATATAAAAATGCTCCTAATCTATCCGGTGGCGAGATTCTAAAGAATAAAAACATCTTAATTGTAGATGATGACATTAGAAACATCTATGCTTTATCGGCTGCATTGACGAGCAAAGGAGCCGTAATACTAACTGCCTTTAACGGAATCGAAGCCTTGAAAGTTTTAGATGACAATTCAAATATTGACATTGTACTGATGGACATCATGATGCCGGAAATGGATGGATTTGAAGCTACCCGAAAAATTAGAGAAAACATCAAATGGAGAGATTTACCTATCATTGCCCTAACGGCTAAAGCGATGAAAGGAGATCGCGATGAAATCTTAAAAGCAGGAGCTTCTGATTATCAGTCTAAACCAATAGACATACAAAAGCTTATTTCATTAATTAGCATCTGGATATACAAATGATAGATTTTAATGACCTAGATGAATTGCTTTTTACGATACAAAAACAATTCGATTACGATTTTTCCGAGTATTCTAAAGCTTCAATGCTACGACGAATTAACCGTTTTATGGAGATTAATTCCATGACAACGGCGGTCGATTTACAATTTGAATTAATCAATAACCCGAAAATTTTCAAGGAATTTATAAATGAAATTGTGGTCAATGTCAGTGAGTTTTTTAGAGACCCCAGTTTCTATCAGTCGCTAACTAAAAATATTTTTCCCTATCTGGACAGTTATCCAAAAATAAACATTTGGAGCGCAGGATGTTCATTTGGAGAAGAAACCTATTCTTTAGCCATATTGCTAAAAGAAACGGGGATGTATGACAAAACAAGATTGTATGCAACTGATATCAGTTCTAATGCGATAGAAAAATCAAAAAAAGGAATTTATCCCAATATCAATTTTAAGGATTATTCCAAAAATTATTTTGAATGTGGCGGACAAGCTTCCCTTAATAATTATTTTATTTCGGACGAAAAAAACTCAATAATCAATTCTGATTTCAAAAAAAACATCTTGTTTTCAAATCATAATTTGGTTACTGACGGAGTTTTTAAAGAATGCCAATTAATCCTTTGCAGAAACGTACTCATTTATTTTAATGATGAATTGCAAAATAAGGTTTTAAAATTATTTTACGACAGCTTACCTATTCATGGATTCTTAGCTTTGGGAAAGAAAGAATCGCTACGATTTAGCAGTGTCTATGAAAATTTTAAGGAAATTGATCGAAATGAAAAAATATACCAAAAAATAAAATAATATGAATATGATAATCATTGGTGGATCAGCAGGTTCCTTTAATACAATACTATCTATTCTAAATGGACTGGACAAAAATTTTTCGGTCCCAATTGTAATTGTTTTACATCGATTAAAAAACTACGAATCTTCATTTGAGGACATTTTGAGACACCATACACATTATATTGTAAAAGAAGTAGAAGACAAAGAAATTATAAAAAACGGAATCGTATACACAGCTCCATCAAACTATCATCTATTATTAGAAGAAAACAACACATTTTCATTAGACGTTTCAGAGCTTGTCAATTATAGCAGACCCTCAATAGATGTAACCTTTGAATCTGCTTCCGCCATATTAAAAGAAAAATGTTGTGGAATATTATTGTCCGGAGCAAATAACGATGGCGCCAAAGGCCTAAAACGAATTGCAGAAAATAATGGGACGACAATTATTCAAGATTGCCAAGAAGCAGAATATAAAAATATGCCAAATGCGGCCAAATTAATATACAAATACCATCAAGAATTAAATACCAAAAATATCATAAATAAATTGAATAATGAATACTGCTAAAACGCATACCCTGTTATTGATTGATGACAAACCTGCCAATTTAATCGCTTTAAAAAGCATGCTTGAGCATCCCAATAGAGAAATAATATGCTGTCAATCTGCCAATGAAGGATTGCAAATACTGTTGAAAGAAAAAATCTCACTCATTTTAGTAGATGTGCAAATGCCTGAAATGGATGGTTATGAGTTTGTTGAAATAATAAAACAGCATCCTGATACGGCCAACATACCTACTATTTTTGTCACAGCAATAAGCGATGAACCTAAATATATTAACAAGGCTTATGATCTGGGGGCCATCGATTTTCTTTTTAAACCCCTAATTACAGAAGTTACAAGAAAAAAAGTGGACTCCTTTTTAAAAATATGGGATTATGATCAACAATTAAAATCATTGAATGAGAAGCTTCAGGTAAAAAACAGCGAGTTAGAACAATTTGCAAATATTATTGCTCATGATTTGAAAACACCATTAAACAATATAAAGTCTCTAATTGATTTTATAGAAGAAGAACATGTGCTAGACCTTAAAGAAGAAGCTACCGGACTGTTTGAAATGGTGAAGACCTCTGCTATGGATATGTCTAAATTAATCGATGATTTATTACATTATTCTAAGAATGTAGAAAACAACGAAGGCAAAGAAAGTATTCATATCTTAACCGAAATTAACGGAATCATCAAACTTATCGATACCGATAATAATATTAAGATTAATAAAGAGAATTTAAATCATAATATTTTATTCCAGCCTGTAGCATTTAAACAAATAATTCAAAATTTATTATCAAATGCTATCAAATATAACGACAAAGATGTTACAGAAATAAACATCCTATACTCCGAACTTGATAAAAAAATATCCATTAGTGATAATGGCCCAGGAATACCGGAAAATCAACATGAAAAGGTTTTTGATATGTTTTACACCCTTGGCAAAACATCCAGAGGAGATTCAGGTACTGGTATAGGTTTAAATTTGGTAAAAAAATTAGCAGAAAGAAACGATGTTACTGTTCATTTCAACAACAATTACACCGAAGGAACCGAAGTAATCATTTCAAACTTAATTACTTCATAAAAATAGTAACAAACCTAATAGTATTAAAAAAGGCTGTATTAATAAAAATACAGCCTTTTTTAATTATAAGTTAATCTTTCAAAACTTCTTCTAAAACATTAGCCTCTGTTCCATTAGGAAATGGAATTTTTAACTTTTGAGCTAATGTTGGTGCAATTTCTGTGATATTTTTTTTATCATAGGATTCGCCTTTTTTAACATGCCAACCATAAAAGATAGCCGGTACATGTGTATCATAGCTGTACGGAGTTCCATGAGAAGTTCCTTTTCCTTGATACTCAATATAACCTGGTTTATCTAAAATAACAAGGTCTCCATTCTGGGTAACATCATATCCTTTGACAATAAAATTCAAAAAATAATCATTTCCAGAAGCATTCAAAATTTCTTCCTCAGTATACACTCTTTTGACATAATCCTGAGACATTAAGTAAGTTTTAAAAGAAGCTTTAACAACATCCAAATCTAGATTCTTATTCTTAATCGTCTCTTTATTAAAAAACAAATTGAAACTAGAATAATTCAAAATTAGATCAGCTCCAAAAGTTTTCATAGAGAAATCTTTAAGATTTGTTCTAATATCTTTTGGACTCACACTTCTTACGTTATACTTATTATCTCTTAAAAAATTAACATTTTCAGCACCTGCATGATCTGCAGTCAAGAAAAGCAAATAATTATCCTTACCTACTTTCTTATCTAGATAAACTAAAAAATCAGCTATAGTTTGATCCAATCTTAAATAAGTATCCTGTAATTCCATTGAACGTGGTCCTAGCAAATGTCCTACATAATCAGTAGAGGAAAAACTAACCGCTAAAAAATCAGTAGCATCATCTTTACCTAATTCTTCCATTTCGATTGTTCTCATGGCAAATTCAGCTACAAGATCATTCCCAAAAGGGGTTGACCTTAATACGCCTGCATCATTTTTTTCATACATCTCTTTCAAGTTATATGGAAAAACTGGAGCTGGACTATTATACAATAATCCTTCATACGGATTGTCATCTACTAAACTCTCATTGTAAGTAGTCTTAGGTTTATACAAATCCCAGCCTTTATTAATATAGGCCATATATCTTTTCTCATCATTAAATTTGGTTACCCAATCCGGTAATTTTTCTCCGTAGAAAGTACTCGAAACAAAAGCACCAGTTTTGCTATACCAAAACGCCCAGTTTGCAAAATGTCCTGCCGGCAATATCGCACCGCGATCTTTAATGCTCAATCCTATGACCTTACCTTTAAAATTGGTAGCCATACGCAATTCATCCGTAATTGTAGTACTTTGCAAATTTTTAGGTGACATCTCCCCTTCTTCTTTAGTTCCATTCCCAATGGTACTCACTGAAGCATCATCTGTACAATACATTTCTTTACCCAAAGTTCTACTGAACCATTCGTTCCCAACAATACCATGAACTGATGGAGTTGCGCCAGTATAAATAGAAGCATGCCCAGGAGCAGTATAAGTAGGCATATAATTATAATGCATATTTTGAAAGGTATATCCATTATTCATTAACCTTTTAAAACCATTCGCAGAAAAATCATCTGAAAAACGATACAAATACTCTGTCTTCATTTGATCTACAACAATTCCAATCACTAATTTAGGACGCTGTTGGGCATAAACATTTACAATCCCTAAAAATGCAAAAAATAAAATCAATTTTCTCATAATATACTTTATATAGCTTGTAAAAATACAAATTAAACTTTTAAAATAGTTCATTAGAAACCTAAGAATTACCATATGTTAATCACCATTTAACATACTGAAATACTATAAAATCATTAAATTTTAGTCCAAAAGAAATCCTATTCATTTTTAATGAATAGGATTTAGGATTTGCTTTAAATAAAAAACCCTGTTTCGTTAGAAACAGGGTTTTCAAAGAAAGGCGACGACATACTCTCCCACATAACTGCAGTACCATCTGCGCAGGCGGGCTTAACTACTCTGTTCGGGATGGGAAGAGGTGAGCCCC
>NZ_FQWO01000013.1 GCF_900129705.1 Flavobacterium granuli
TATTTAGCCATCGGTATGCTCTCATTCTTTTCACTTTATTACATCCAAATATACATCTTCGAGATCAAATTATTTTTGCAACGCAAACATAGGAGATATCGGGATCAGGCTTGATTTTTTGTTTCTTTTGCATCAAGGCAAAAGAAAAGAAAAGAAAAGAAAAAGTGAAACACCTTTTAAAATCGATATGCACAAGCGGGGAATTATAGCAATAATGATCACAACATTTTAGAAATAGATTTGAACTATTTTGTGGGCACGAGCAAGATGCTCGCGCCAGCGAAGGTAGTTTGCAAACTATTTTTATAGTTATTTAACTAAAATTAAAGTTTGTAATGAAAAAAGAAATCAAAAAGAGTTGTTTTAGCGGTTTTCTAAACGCACTAATTTTTGAATCCAAATGCAACAAAATGTGGCCAATATGCCAAAAGTCCCCATCACAAACCAGTTGATTTGATAACCAAATCGCGCGATAATTTCCATTCCCATTTTGGAACTCAGAATATGAGCCAAACTAAAACTCATCGTATAAAGAGCCATATAGCGCCCCTCATGTCCTTTGGGAGCTCTGCTCATAGCAAAACTATTCGAAAAAGGAAACGCAAAGATTTCACCAATAGATATGATAATCATGCTGATGATCAAAATTCCAGCCCAAACATTAATCAGCAGGCAATAGAAACTGACCGCCATCAGCAGTGTGCCCCAAAGGATTATTTTTAGTTTTTGAACCATCTTGCGTTCAAAATAACTCACAATGGGCATTTCCAAGGCAAAAATCAACAAGCCGTTTAGGGTCATTAATAATCCGGTTTGAAATTCAGTCAAACCAAATTTCTCACTGTGATACAAAGGCAAAGTCGTAAAGAGTTGAAAGAAAATCATGGCCGTAACAAAACTCACAAACAGAAAAAGCCAGAATATCTTATCTTTAAAAACCGATGCAGCCTCCAGTATTGTGGCATGAGGATCATGATGGGAAACCTTTTTCTTTTCTTTGACCAGCAAGGCAAAAATTAAAATCGAGACAATACAGGACGTACCATCAATCCAAAACAAACCTTTATAACCAATTCCCATAATAATTAATCCGCCCAAAGCTGGTCCTGCCGCAAACCCCAGATTGACCGCCAGACGCACAAGGGTGAGGGAACGTGTTCTGTTTTCAGGTTTTGCATAAGCTCCAAGGGAAACAAACATAGCGGGTCTAAACATATCGGCTAGTGTCATAATAGCAAACATCCCCAAACACAATCCCCAAAAAGAGGTGATATACTGTAAAATAAAAAAGAAAACGCCACTGCTAAACAAACTAAAAACCATCACCTTATAAAACCCAATCTTATCAGACAGTTTGCCTCCCAACCAAGAACCCAGCATGGAGCCAAAACCAAATGCAACCATAACCCAGCCCACTTCCCCATAGGAGAAATGCAGGTCTTCTTTTAAATATTTCGATAAAAAAGGCAGTACCATCGTTCCTGCCCGGTTGATAAAAGTGATCAGAGTAAGGATCCAAATTTCTCTTGAAAATCCTTTGAAATTATTAATATAGCGGCTGAAAGCGGTTTGGAGCATTGTAAATAGCTTGTGTCTTGCAAAGGTAGAAAACTTTGTAACTTTCAGCCTTTGTGCCTTTGCAACTTTTAAACTATTTTTGCATAAAAATATACAAATGAGAACCTTGCTGCTTTTTGTTTTTTTAGTACAATTGAATTGGGGTTTTGCCCAAGAAAAATTTGATTTGGCTGCCGTTCAAAAATTTCAGACAGATCTAAATGCAGAGTACGCCGATGCTAAAACCAGCCCATTGATGGAAGAGGATTTGGCAACATTCCAGACCTTGGATTTTTATCCCGCAAATGAAAAATACTTCGTGACGGCTAAATTCGTTCGAACCAAAAAAGAGAAACCTTTTGAGATGAAAACATCTACTGAGAGGAAACCCATCTATGTGAAATATGGCGAAGTCTATTTTTCCATTGACGGAGCAGCATTGAAACTGAATGTGTACAGAAATTTGGCCCTTTCCAAGAAAAAAGAATACAAAGACCATCTGTTTTTGCCTTTTTCTGATTTGACTTGTGGCCAGGAAAGCTACATTGGAGGACGATATATTGATGTGAAAATTCCAGAGGGAAATACCTTAGTTATCGATTTTAATACAGCCTATAATCCGTATTGTGCTTACAACCACAAATATTCTTGCCCTATTGTCCCATTGGAAAACGACTTGAATGTGGAGATAAAAGCCGGAGTTAAAAAATTTAAGGACTAGTGGAATTCTTTAATTGTCATACCCATAAATTTACGGATAAACCCAATGTTTTAGAATTGGTCAACCAATATCCACAGGAATTTGATCCCGGTATTCCTTATTATTCCATTGGGATTCATCCTTGGTATATTGTGGAAGAGCGATTGGAATCCGATTTGGAAATTATAGAAACTAAAATACAGCAAAAGAATTGTCTGGCCGTTGGAGAATGCGGATTAGACAAAAGAATCGAAATCCCGATGGATTTGCAAATAAAAGTTTTTGAAAAACAACTGCTGTTGGCACAAAAATACAATAAAGCAGTGGTCATTCATTGCGTAGCCGCATTTCAGGAAGTAATCGAAATAAAGAAAAGCTTGAAGATTAGCGTACCAATGATTATTCATGGTTTTTCTAAAAATCAACAGTTGGCAAAACAATTAATTGATAATGGTTTTTATATTTCCTTTGGAAAATACTTAATGAGCAATCCCGAATTGCGAACCGTTTTTCAAAGCATTCCAAACCATCGTTTTTTTCTGGAAACGGATACCATAGACAAAACTATTGAGGAAGTCTATGCTTTGGCAGCAAAATACAAAAACAATACGGTGGAAGAAATTCAAAAACAACTGAAGGAGAATTTTTTAAGCGTATTCAAGATAGCAGTACAATTGATTTAAGAACATAGAATAACGAATGTTTAGGATTGAAGTAGCGAGAACTTTAATCCTGAAGCTTTAAACAAAAAAAATGGCAGAGTGGACAGAAAGAGCCGAACTTTTATTTAAAAAAGAAGGTTTGGAAAAATTACAAAATGCGAATGTATTAGTAGTAGGTTTAGGTGGTGTGGGATCATTTGCAGCCGAGTTTTTGGCTAGAGCAGGAGTGGGAACCATGACAATTGTAGATGGAGATGTGGTAGATATTACCAATATCAACAGGCAATTGCCGGCTTTACATTCTACAGTGGGTCAGGCCAAAGTGACTTTGGTAGGAGACCGATTGATGGATATTAATCCAGAATTAAAATTGACCAGAGTGCAGGAATTTCTCTCGCCTGAGCGTGCTTTTGAAATTATTACGGATGAATTTGATTATGTTTTGGATTGTATTGATAGTGTAACTCCCAAATTGAATTTGATTGTTGCAGCCAAGCGAAAAAAAGTAAAGATTATTTCGAGTATGGGCGCCGGTGGAAAAATGGAAGCTTCTAAAGTCAAGGTGGCTGATATTAGTAACACCGTTAATTGCTATCTGGCCAAAACCATTCGAAGAAGACTAAAAGAAGCCAAAATAGACAAATTGAAAGTCGTCTTTTCTTCGGAAATTCAAGACGATTCGAGTTTAAAAATGACCGATGGTTCCAATTTTAAAAAATCATTTTACGGAACTAACAGTTATATGCCGGGTTTATTTGGCCTTTATGCTGCCGAGACCGTGATTCGCTATTTACTTAAGAAATAAAATTAATGATTAGTGATTATTCACAGTCTTTTACAACCTAATAACACATAACTCATAATTTATAAAATGATACAAACAGTAATTTTCGACATGGATGGAGTAATTGTCGATACGGAACCTGTACACAAATACGCCTATTTTCAGCATTTTGAGGAACTGAATATTCCGGTAACAGAGGAACAGTTTTCAAAATTTACGGGGAATTCGACCCGCAATGTATTCCAAAATTTAAAAGAGCTCTTCAATTTAGAACAGGATGTAGAAGATTTGATTCAAAGAAAAAGAAGTATTTTCAACGATGCTTTTGATACCAAAGAAGATTTAGAACTGCTCGAAGGGGTAGAAAAGCTAATCCAAGAATTCCATCAAAAGGGAATGCAATTGATTTTGGCTTCTTCGGCTTCCAAAGTGACAATAGATCGCGTTTTTAAGCGTTTTAATTTGCACCAATATTTTACTCACATTGTAAGCGGGGAGGATTTTCCAAAATCAAAACCCGATCCAGCCATTTTTGTTCATGCGGCCTCATTATCAATTGCATCCAAAGAGAATTGCATTATAATTGAAGACAGTACCAATGGCGTGAAAGCAGCAAAGGCTGCAGGGATTTTTTGTGTGGGTTACAATAGTTTCCACTCTAAATTGCAGGATTTATCAGCTGCCGATGTGATAATTAATCATTTTGATGAATTGAGTTTTGAAAAAGTAGCCCAATTCTGATTTGGGTTTATTAAATATTTAACAATTATAAATGTTTGAATTTGTAAATTTGAAAAAAATAAAACAATAAATATGAAGAACTTACTTATTCTATTAGCGGTTGTCATTGCTAATTTTAGTATTGAAGCCCAGGTGAAAACACCAGAATCCAGTCCGAAAACTAAGATCAATCAGTCTGTTGGTTTAACAGATATTGAGATTGTGTATTCTAGACCTTCTGCAAGAGGCAGAGCTGTTTTTGGCAATTTGGTTCCTTTTGGGAAATTGTGGAGAACTGGAGCTAATGAAAATAGCACCATCTCTTTTAGTGACGATGTGATGATAGACGGCAAGACTTTAAAGAAAGGAAAGTATGCTTTGTATACCATTCCAAACATTCAAAGTTGGGAAATCATTTTTTATAAAACAACAGATAATTGGGGAACTCCACAGGAATTTAATGAAGCGAATGTAGCCTTAAGAACTACTGTAAAAGAAGAGGCATTGTCTAAACCAGTGGAAACGTTTACTATTGGATTGAGTCGTTTGGATACTGATTTTGCTTATTTGGAAATGTATTGGGAGAATTCATATGCCGCTTTAAAATTTGAAGTTCCAACCCAGAAAAAAGCCATTGAAAGTATTGAGAAAGTATTGTCAGGTGCCACAGGAGCAGATTATTTTTCGTCAGCACAATTCTATTATCTGTCTAATTTAGATATCAATAAAGCAAGAACTTATATTGATAGAGCATTAGAATTAACACCAAGCAAACCGTTTTATTATTTGCGTTTAAAATCTTTGATTCAAGCAAAACAGGGTGATAAAAAAGGCGCTATAGAAACGGCTAAATTATCACTTGCTGCTTCTGAAGCTGCCGGAAATCAAGACTATGTAAAAATGAATAAGGATAGTATTACTGAATGGAGTAAATAGTAGTCTAAATTTTAAAATAAAAAATCCCGTCTTCCCAATAGGTTAGACGGGATTTTTATTTGGTGATCTATGTGATCTGTTTTTTTGTTTTTCTAAAAATGGTTAATTCCAATAAGGAAGAGAGCACGATAGTAAGTAAGGCTCCAATGAAATTGAGCCATAAATACCCCAGTTTTTCTTCACCACTCGGGAAAATGTAAATGGCGTAATAATAAATGATAAAAATGGTGATTTGGGAGATCAAAGCACTGTAAAAAATAGACTTGGCCTTGACATGTTTTATATAAAAGCCCACTAAAAAGATTCCCAGTACCGTGCCGTAGAATATGGAACCAATGATATTCACTAATTGGATTAAATTTTCAAACAAGGTTCCGATACAGGCAAACAGGATGGCAACAATTCCCCAAAACAAAGTAAAAAACTTGGTAACATTTAGATAATGTTTCTCTGATTTTTCTCCTTTCACATTGCGTTTGTAAATGTCGATTGCCGTCGTAGAGGCGAGCGCATTAAGCCCCGAAGCAGTTGAGGACATAGCAGCCGATATGATTACTGCCAACAATAACCCAATAAGACCTTTGGGCAAATAATGTAAAATAAAGTGAAAAAAGACATAATCTTTATCATTAGTCTCACTGCTGTTATCGGCTTTCAGAATAATTTCTTTGGCATGGTCCCTTAAATCTTTTTCTTTTGTAGATAAGGCGACCAATTCTTTTCTTAAAATAGGATTGTCGTAATCTTGATTCAGTTGATCAATATACAAGAGGTTAATCACTTTTTTGTCTTCGGAAAGACTGTCCAGTTTTTTCTCTAAAAGATGGTATTCGTCTTTATATTGTGATTTTTCAATAGCCACTTTATTGTTGGGATTGAAATTTAACGGAACAGGATTGAATTGGAAAAAAACAAAAACCATAACTCCGGTAAGCAATATAAAAAATTGCATGGGCACTTTTAAGAGACCATTCATGATTAATCCCATCTGGCTTTCACGAACTGATTTTCCGGATAAGTAGCGTCCCACCTGTGATTGATCGGTTCCAAAATAAGCTAAAGCCAGAAAAAAACCTCCGGTGATTCCGCTCCAAAAAGTATATTTTTCTTCGGGATCTGTTGAAAAACTCACAATGTCCATTTTGTCATTTGCTCCGGCAATATGCATGGCATTGCTAAACGTCATATCATTAGGTAAAAAGTGCAAAATCAGAAAGAAAGTGATAAACATTCCGGACATAATCACAAACATTTGTTGCTTTTGGGTCACGTTTACCGCTTTGGTACCGCCTGAAAAAGTATAAATAATGACCAACACCCCAATGATAATGTTCATATAAGTCAGATTCCATCCCAATAAAGCTGATAAAATGATCGCCGGAGCATAGATGGTCAAGCCGGTTCCTAATCCTCTTTGGAACAAGAAAAGAACAGCTGCCAGAGAACGGGTTTTTAGATCAAAACGTTTTTCCAGGTATTCATATGCCGTATAAACCTTGTACTTATGATAAATAGGGATAAATGTCAAACAGATAACAACCATGGCAATGGGTAAGCCAAAATAGAATTGTACAAAACCCATTCCGTCATGATAGGCCTGACCGGGAGTAGATAAAAAGGTAATGGCACTGGCTTGTGTAGCCATCACAGAGAGACCTACGGTATACCAAGGGGTTTCGTTTCCTCCCAATATAAAATCTTCTACATTCTTACTTCCTTTGGTTTTCCAAGCTCCATAAATTACAATAAATAACAGGGTTACTATGAGTACAATCCAATCGAATAGCTGCATGTTTTAAGAGTATAATTTCATTATTAGATAAAAAATAGTAATATAGATGGCATTTGCCAACAGAACCCAAGTATAACTTTTTTTCCAGGGTTTGTCCTTTTTAGTTTCCATGTTGTGGGGTTTTAGGGTTTCATTTTTTGAGAGGGAACCGTTACTGCTGATTTTAACGAAATGATATTAGACAATAATCGATAGGCTCCGGAAACTCCTTCGGGCAATTCTCTAAATAAACTCAGTCCGGTATAAATATAGTATCCTTTTCCGTAAGGAGCGACCAATAAAGCACCTTTTTTTGGACTTTCTCCTTTGTCATTGGAAGATAAAATAGGAGTGAAGGCCTTATCAAATTCATTGGGATAGTACAAACCTTGTTCTTGTTTCCATCCTTCAAAATCTTTAGAGGTTATTTTATTAGGATAATTAAGAACAGGATGATCCGGAGCTAAAAAGCGTACTTCGGCATTTTCTTCGGTTACCCTGTCATTTGAAATCTTTAAAGGATAAGGAGCAATAGTTCCATTGACAATTGTATTTAGCGTATTGTATTGAACCAGCATTGTTTTTCCGCCTTTTACAAAATCAAAAAGAATACTTTGCTTGTTGGCCAATTCTTCTACGGTATTATAAGCCCGTATTCCGGTAATCACAACATCAAGAGATTCTAGTTTTTCGGGAGTGATTTCTTCAGGTTTTAATAGGGTTACTTTGTAGCCCATTTGTGTTAAACTTTCTGGAACTTCATCACCTGCACCCATAATATAACCAATTCTTTTATCCACCGTTTTCAAATCCAGTTTGAGGAATGTAGCTTCCGAGGGTTTGAGAACTTGTTGTTTGGTGATATGGGGATAATCGATTATAACTTGTTCTTTGTCAAACTTTTTGTTGTCTACAATAGCAATATTTTTGACAATAGTTTCCGAAGATTCTGATGGAGGAGTTACCTCAAAATAGATGAGTTGCTCCATTCCTTTTTTGTCTAACTGAAACGGTACAGACTTTGGATTGACAATCCATTTTTTTGATAATTCTAATTGTAGAGTTCCTTTTACATCATCTTTTCCGGCTTTTATTTTTACGGCAACAGCCTTACTTTTTCCATTATTGAAAAGGGATACTTTATCAATAATACTAGTTGTCACTTCCGGTACAATATCCAGATAATTATACATTTCACCTTTTACGGGATCATTGTATTTATAAATTACGCTGCGTTCTAATGGGATTTCGACTTCGTTAATTTTGACATTAAAAATCACTTTTACTTCTCGAAGTACATCGGGAATTCCTATGTTTTTTTGCTCATCAACAGCATACATTCCTTCGGTTCCTTTCTCTTTGAGCCAGTAAGGTTGTGTATACGCAATGGATTGAGGTAGTACTAATTCTAAATTTATGGTTTCAGAAATATTGGGGTTTAATGTCTTGTTTTGGATGGTGTTTTTATAATCCGGTAAAGTGGTAATACTCATTAACTGCACTTTTGCAGCAGTTCGATTAATCGCTTCCAGTTTAAGTTTTAAGTTACTTCCCGGTGTTGTTTCTTGATTTTGCGCTACTGCTTCGAGGTACAGACCGGAACAGCCAGCAATGATATTTTTTATCTCCTCAGATTTTACTGTTTTCCAGTGATTTTCTTCCAATGATTGAATCATTGAATAGGCTTTCACCAAGTTTGGGATACTAGAGGAAGGATTATTAAAATCAAATTGGGTGATGATCAATGTTAGTAATTCGCCAATTTCTTTGCCGCCTTTCACTCGATTCCAGCTTGTATCAATGCCTTCAAAGATATTGGACTTGTCATTCATGCTTTGGCCATTGATGAGTTCGAGATATTCTGTTTCCTCGCCTCGGGTTCCGGTACTTCCAAAACCTTGGGATTGATGGCAACTTCTGCTTAACGCTGCGATTTCTTGGTTTGATTTTCCTAGATTTGAATAGTAAACCCCAGTTTGAAGCGTTGACAAATTAGTTTTGTCGGCGGCATTAAATTTTTCTTGGCTACCATAAAACCACCAGGAATGGTTGAAAAATTGACGTTTGGGTTGCCAAGGTTGTACTAATTGTAATTGCTCAGGAAATACTCCTGAGTTATTGGTCAAATCAAAGCTTTCCTTGCTCAACATCGCTGACGCCGTATGATGACCATGAGTAGTTCCAGGGGAACGATGGTCGAAACGATTAATGATTACATCGGGTTGGAATTTTCGAATTGCCCAAATGATATCAGAAAGTACTTTTTCTTTATCCCAGATTTCTAAGGTTTCATCCGGATTTTTAGAATATCCAAAATCATTGGCACGAGAAAAAAACTGTTCTCCTCCATCAATTTTTCGGGCTTCAATGAGTTCTTGGGTTCTTATAACGCCTAATAATTCTCTTAATTGGGGACCAATTAGATTTTGACCTCCATCGCCTCTTGTCAATGAGAGATATCCTGTTCTTGCTTTTTGGTCATTGGCCAAATAAGAAATTAAGCGGGTATTTTCATCATCGGGATGCGCCGCAACATAAAGCACAGATCCCAGAAAGTTTAATTTTTGTATTTGATTGTAAATCTCAACCGAATTTGGTTTTTGAGGCTTTTGAGCCAGCAGTATTTGAAAGGAAATAAGAAAAAATAATAGAAATTGAATTTTAGTTTTGTGCATTTTATATAAAATTAATTTGCAATTAGTTCAAATGTAGTAATTAAAAGTTTTATTTAAAACCGAATTATATTTTCTTTGCTAAAAAGCATATATAGCTAAAAGGGAGCACTGATTAGTGCTCCCTTTTTTATTTATGGACTAGGAATTAATGCCCTCTACGGTCATTATCTCTAGAACCTCTGTTATCATTTTTATCATAGCCTCTATGGTCATCATAACGTCTGTTGTCATTAGAATATTTGTGGTTTTTAGCGTATCTTCTATCATCGTATCTTTGCGCTATGGGTCTGTGATATTCATTTCTAGAATCTACACGGTAGTGTTTTTTATGGTTGTTAAAGTGTGCATAAGGACGGTTTCCATGATAACCGTTTAACACTATTTTATGTCCAGAGTACAGATCGTAGTTTCTGTATTGTCTAGGTAAATATCTTGATCTTACCCAGTTTCCATTACCAAAATAAACGAACTGTGAAGCTCTAATGTCATAATAAGCCTCAATATCTGGCAAATAATAATACTCTACTTCTGCATAACCTCTAGGTCCCCAAGAAGGAGCTGTTCCTATATTTACACTTACTGAAACTTGAGCTTGAGCTGAACTGAATACAAGTAGAACTATTCCAACGGCGAGTAATTTTAAATTTTTCATCTTTCTATTTTTTAATGTTTATATTCTAAAAATGTATTGCTTATTGCTTTACGCTTTAGCTAAATCCAACAACTGTGCCAAGATGTTTTAGTTGTATAAAATTAGCTTAATAATTAAGTCAAAAAAAAAAGGAAACGCTGCTTGCGTTTCCTTTTTAATCAGGAAAAAATGAAATTAATGCTTTCCGTTTCCACGACCATTGTTGCCATGACCATTGTTGCCATGACCATTGTTTCCTTTATGACCGTTATTCTCCTTATTTCCTTTTTGATTGTAATTATCGTGATTACCGTTTCTTTGTCCAATTGTTCTTTGTTGTGGACCTTTATATCCTTTATGGTATTTAGCTTTATGATTTTTAAAATAGGTATAAGGTCTGGTTCCATGATAATCATTTAATACTACTTTATAGCCACTATATAAATCGTAGTTTCTATATTGTCTAGGTAAGTATCTTGATCTTACCCATCTTCCATTACCAAAGTAAATAAATTGTGATGCTCGAATATCATAATAGGCTTGTACATCTGGTAGATAGTAATATTCGACTGCGGAATAACCTGCAGGACCCCATGAAGGTGGCGAACCAATGTTTACATTAACGGATACTTGTGCTTGTGAGGAAGTAGCTATAAACAGTACTATTCCGGCAGCAATTAATTTTAAAGTTTTCATTTTGTTTTTATTTAGATATTAATATTTTAAAAGCATTGACTTTATCAATCTTTGATGTCCAAAGCCAAGAATTGTGCCAAAATGATTTTGGTCTTTAATTGGGTTTTAATTTTATTGCAAAAAGAATAGGCTGTTTTATTAAAAAAACAGCCTATTCTTAAATATTGTAAAAAGTAAGTTATAACAATAAAATTAACAATAGAATTACGATGATTATTGCACCTACAGATAGATATACCCCATTTCCGGATGCTTTTAAATTAGTTTTGATTTCTCTAACTTCCTTACGTAGTTCCTTTTTTTCTGAAGAGCTTAAAGAAGATTTATCCATCTCTTTGATTTCTTCTAAGCGATTAAGCATTACTTGAACCTCAGCTGGAATTTCTTTAGGAACCGGATTTTTTTCGGCTGCTGTCATTGTAGTCGGAATTGCACTTAACGATAATACCATTATCATTAAATAAAGACTTAGTTTTTTCATTTTTTATTTGGTTTTGATTTAATAAGAATATTTATATAAAGATAGTAATTAATTGGTAATCAATATTATATAATTAGCAGTGAATTTTGTAAAATTTACACTTTTAAAAATACTGCATTATCAATAGTTTTATAGTTTAAGCTTTTATTGATAAGGAACAATTCGAGGCTTAGCAAGTTCAAAATTTTGTAGGCCAAAATCAGAAGTTTGAAAGGCATTGGTTTTAAAAATAGCATCACCTTGAAAAGGAATAACGGGATAATAAGCCAGCGATATTTGAAAAGCGCTAAATACTAAGTAATCATTATTGATGATAAGCCCAATTCCAATTTTCGAATAGGCCTTGTTTTTTTGCAATTCATTTTGAGAATTTCCCAGTAAAGCAATAGAATAATTAAAATAAGGGTTAAGTCGAAACCCGCCAATATTCCAAGTTGAATAGGCTTGGGTTTGCAAGGTTAGCACCATTTTATTAGTTCCATATATAGGGCTGTTGAATCCTTGAATACCAGATTCTTCATTAATGGTGAGCTGATCACCAATTGAGTTTTGTCGGTTGATACCTAATATTGCCTGCGGCTTAATAAACTGTCTTAATTTCCAGTTTCCAATATCGATTAGTTTGGTGAAATAATTGGCCTGAAAAGAAAAAGTGGTTTGCTCTGTTTTGGATTTATTAAAGAAGGTGCCCGCTTCAAAATTGGTGCTAAGAAACCCCCAATTATAGTATTTCCCAAAGGAGATTTGGCTACCTATATACGGACGCCAATTGTTGTTTTTATTTTGGTAGCCATAAGTGATTCCATAAATTCGTCCTATTGGTACATCTTCAATAATCCCGTTTTTGAAGATGTATTTGTCTTTGATGAATTTTCGGGTATTAATGCCAATTCCCGAAAGTAAGAAGGTTTCATCGGCATAAAAAGAAATAGGATCATAATCAACCGCAGGACTTTCGATATAATTTTTGTTTGATAATCGTCCTGAAATAATAAGATTAGTTGTTTTTTCATCGATGGTATTTCCTTTGAATATTTGGAAAGCCTTGGCAATCCAAAAATCATGTGAACTGTACTTGAAATTTTGCTTTGCGTATTGTTGATTTAAGTCTTGTATTGTATCGGTTCTAAATTGTTGGTCCAAATAAATTCCACCCGCCCATTTTGTTAAAGGGGAATAAAAAGGGCGTTCTATACTAGTGCTTTTACTGTAGTTATTATCTAAGTCAATACGATATTGCACTACTGTTTTGATGAAGGTGTGCCTGATGTTGGGGATGGTGTATGCAAGATCATTGGCATTTTTTCCGTCACTTGAACGGTTTGTGAATCTGTAATCGAATTGATGGCCGATACCAAAAATGTTTCTTTCGCTTAAGCCCACCGAAGCTTTTGAACTGGAAACCGAAGCCTTGGGTAATGAGCTCCAAGAATCCAAAACCCGAATGAAAACATCTACAGAATCTGATTGTTCAGCGGTTAATTTTTCGGAAATAGTGACTCTGCTGACAAATTTTTGAGAACGGATAATACGCTCCGATTCATCTATGGTTATGCTACTATAAGGAGTATTCTTTTTAAACAGTAATAAATTCTTTATTGCCAGGTTTTTAGTTTTAAGATGCAATAGGTTTCCAGTTCTTTCAGTCCATTTATTCGGTGTTTTTGTCGAGTCTGTATCAGAATAACCAAATGGGTCTAATGTGGTAATAATAATATTCCGAATAATTTTTCCTTCAGCATTGATTTGTTTTTTGGGTTCAACTATTGGTGCTTTTTTTTGGGGATTAATTGGTTCAAAAATGAGCTTATGCAAGAACTTGATATACTTGTTTTTCTTCGAATAGGTTTGAATATTTTGGTAGACCTTAGAGCTGTCTTTTGCTTTCTTGTCACTTTGCGAAAAAGAAATTTGATAGCTAAAAGAGATTAAAATAAGTATCGCTATTTTTTGTTTTGTGGACATCTAAAAATAATTTTAATCGCTTTTTGAGCTAAAAAGGCATTCAATATTCGATTTTGTCACAATCTATTTTAAGTAGTGCTAAAACTGTGGCTACTTAAAGTATTTCTATTTGCGTCGTAACTAATCATTTCTTTAATTGAAACCAAGTTTTTGATTCAATCAGAAATATAAGCGTTAATCAAGCATTGTATATAAAGTTAGGGTAAAATAATCTAAGATTGTTTTTTTTAAGAAAAAACTAATCCACAAATTCCTTATTATCGTAATGAGTTTTCAATATGGAGATTCCTTTTTGAAAAAGAAGATTGTTAGGATAGATTATCATTTCTCCATCATTGGTTTTCAATGCGATATGGAAAGCGCCTATGTCTTCAATTTCTGCTTCAATAGGGAAGTCTTTGTCGTGGATTCGGATGACATCACCTATTTTGAAAGGGAAAGAAAAGAATAAGATAATTCCCGAGGTAATGTTGCTCAGAATAGACCATTGGGCAAACATGGCGACACCAGCCACTGTGGCAACCGAGGTAAGGGCAATAACAATGTCTTGTGCCTCAAATCCCCAAATAATAATGAGAATAATGAGTGCCAAAATTGTAATGAACAAATGAATGTATTTGATGACGAGATTGGTTCGGTGTTCTATAATATGAGTTGTATTGGCAAAACTCCGAACTCCTTTTGCAATGATAATTCGCAACACTATTACCAAAAATAGCAAAATTCCAGATTCGATTAATTCTTTTGTGAAATCGTTAAAAAAAGTCATATGCAGTTGTTTATTTATGCTAAGGTACTCAAATATTCATAGACCTTATCAACCGGTAAGCCCATGACATTGGCATAAGAGCCTTCAATTTTAGAAACGGCTATGAAACCAATCCATTCCTGGATGCCATAAGCTCCCGCTTTGTCAAAAGGTTTGTAATTATCAATATAATACAGGATTTCATCATCACTTAATGCATTAAAAGTGACTTTGGTTGTTTCGCATAGAAGTTTTGTGTTTGTAATTGTTTTGAAACAAACCGAAGTAATGACATCATGGGTCGAATTGGACAATGATTTTAGAATTTCAAAAGCATCCTGACGGTCTTTTGGTTTTCCCAGTGCTTTTTCATTGTGCCAAACAATGGTGTCGCTTGTTATCAGGATTTCATTTTCCTGTAATTCGCCTTCAAAGGCATTGGCTTTCAATTCGGCAAGGAAGTTGGTGATTTCGGCTGCTTTTAGTTCAGGCGGATATATTTCTTCAATTTCTTTTAAACGAATCTCAAAGTCCAGATTTAAATCCTTGAAGAATTGCTGTCTTCTAGGCGAACCCGAGGCAAGGATCAGTTGGTATTGTTTTAATTTATTTTTAAGCATTGTATTTTATATTTAAAGTAAGAATAACAACAGACAAAATTCCAAAAAGAAGAACCCATTTTAGAAGTAAACTCAAGGCTTTAAAGTCACTTTTTGTTTTTGCGGTCCAAATTTTTACATTAAAATAAATCAACGGAGCCAACACGAAAATAAAAGTATAAATCGTGGCAATAATTAAGTTATTGGGCACAAAGTAATTGTTGACGTACATTAAAAGTGATACAATAGGAATTAAACCTAAAGCGGAAATTAATTTAGAAGTTTTGGCAGCGCCCAAAATAATAGCCAGCGTTTTCATTCCCTGAGATGAGTCTCCTTTTAAATCTTCTACATCTTTGACAATTTCCCGAATGAAATTGACCATAAAAGCAAAGAGGGCATAATCCAGCAGTATCGAAAATAAATTACCCATCAGCAATTGATTTTCGACGTCAATGGCAGGATACAAGTCGAATAAACCAATAATCAAAACACTAAATGAAAGCAACATGGCTACGACAATATTACCAAGAAGGAGCAGTTGTTTCAGACTGGTGGCATACATATATAGTGTAGAAGCAATCAAGATAAAAATGACCGCAAAACCAGGTTTTAGAATCACATTCGATAAATAAAAACCAATAGCCACACCGCTTACGTTCAAGGCGACGTATAAATTATAAGCTGTCGCTTCACTAATACTTTTGCCAATAATAACTTTGTCGGGTTTGTTTTCTCTGTCGGTATCTTGATCAAATATATCATTGATCACATAGCCTGCGGCTGCTATTAATACAGTACTTAAAACAAGTAAGCCGTATTGCCAATGGCTCAATGCCAAAAGAATATTTTGCAGGTGTAGAAAACCGTATCTAAAAACCAACTGCATGAAAGCAAGTAGGAGTAGATTTTGGTATCGAATGAGTTTTAGGTATTTCATTTTTGGAGTTGATAGTAGGTTATTATTGCGCTTGGAGACTAAAAACTAGTCCAGTTTTCCGTCAAAATGCTCCATCCATTTTCCTTGTACCTTCATTACTTGTTCAATGACATCACGGGCAGCGCCTTTTCCTCCATTTTTATGCGAAATATAAGTTGAGATAGCTTTAATCTCCGGACTTGAATCCTGAGGACAAGTAGGCAAGCCTACCAGTTTCATCACGTGATAATCTGGTATATCGTCGCCCATGTATAAAACCTGCTCCGGATTGATGTGGTATAATTCAGTATATTCTTTAAAAGTTTCGACCTTATTCGGTGTTCCCAGATGGATGTCAGTAATTCCCAGATTTCGCAAACGCACACGCACACCTTCATTGCTGCCTCCGGAAATAATGCATACGTTATAACCACTTTCTACGGCTGCTTTCATCGCATAGCCGTCACGGATATTCATTGTTCTAAGGATTTCTCCTTCGGTGGTTACGAAAACGGAACTGTCAGTAAGTACGCCATCAACATCAAAAATAAAAGTAGTGATGTCGTTCATTATTTCCTTATAATTCTTTGCCATTATCTTGTATGGATTGTGTTAATAATTTATAAATAGTTGATTGATTTTTATGGGACAAAAACAATTCATGGGCTTCAATTGTTTTTTTGTCATTGCGTATTGCAGGACCAGTTTGTGCTTTTTCTGGTGAGAGATGCATTATTTTTTGGGCTGTTTCCAGTATCAGAGGTTTGAGTATATCAAACGGGATTTGGTTTTCCTGACAAATTTCATTTCCTATCTGGTACAGATGATTTGTAAAATTATTTACGAATACTGCCGCCACATGCAAGGCTTTTCTTTGATGAGAATCTATAGCAAAAACGCTATTGGATATTGATTTGGCTACTTTTTCCAATAATTGAAAATCAGCCGTATTTTCGGTTTCCAGACACATCGGAATGTTTTTGAAATCTACTGCCTTGTTTTTTGTAAAGGTCTGAAGCGGATAAAAAACTCCTTTTCGATTTTTGTTATCCAAAACATCTATTACTACGCCACCCGAAGTGTGTACTACCAAGCGATCTTCGAACGGCAATTGAGCAGAAACAGAAGCAATTGCATCATCAGAAACGGCAATGATATATAGATCAGCTTCTAGTAATTGATTGTAATCAGAGGTGATTTTACTGGAATCGACTAAGTGCGTCAAGGCTTCTTTTTTTCTTGAAAAAACCTGAATCAACTCAATTCCAGCCCCTTCGTTTTGGGAATTTTGGAAAGCGACAATCAAATGTTGCGCTAGATTTCCGGAGCCTATAATAATTACTTTAATCATTCGGCAAAATTAGCAAAAAAAAAGTGAAGGATTACTACCAACTCAGGGATAGGTGAAATAAATTAGTATTGGAAATCAGCGATTAGTTGCCTTGTTAAAGTACTTAATTTTGGATTTAATTAACAATTATACGAATATAGAAGTCAACAATTTTAAGTACTTTTGTCGCACTTTTATAAAACGTAATTCCTTACAAATGAATAAAAAATTATACTCGTTTTTGTTTTCTACACGATTAATGGCGCTTCTTTTTGTGACTTTTGCAATTGCAATGGGTGTAGGAACTTTTATCGAAAGCAAATACAATACAGATACGGCCCGCATTTTAGTGTATAATGCCTGGTGGTTTGAAGCGATAATGGTCTTTTTTATGATTAATTTCATTGGAAATATAAAAAGATACCAATTGTTTAAAAAAGAAAAATGGGCTACTTTAATGCTTCATTTGGCTTTTATTTTGATTCTTTTGGGTGCCTTTATTACGCGATATATCAGCTATGAAGGGATGATGCCGATACGTGAAGGAGCCAGCGAAAATCAATTTTATTCAGATAAAACATTCCTGACCATTTTTGTCGATGGAGAGTATAAAGGAGAAATGAAACGCAGGGTTTTTGAAAAACCTTTATTGCTGTCTCCGGTGACCAACAATAGTTTTACGGTTTCAGGACAATTTGCCGATACGCCATTTAAAGTGGAGTATAAAAATTTCATTATGGGAGCCAAAGAATATGTTAAAGCGGATCCTAAAGGAACCTTGTTTTTGAAAATTGTGGAAGCAGGTGACGGAGGGCGTCATGAACATTTCCTGAAAGAAGGGGAAGTTCAAAATATTCACAACGTTTTATTTGCGTTGAATAAACCAACGGATGGTGCCATAAATATTAATACCAATGGCGATGCTTACACTATTCAAACGCCGTTTGAAGGGAATTTTATGCGTATGGCTGACAAACTCGAAGGAGCAGTCACTAAAGACAATGTGCAACCATTGATGATGCGATCGCTTTACACTATTGGCGAAATGCGATTTGTATTTCCAGATCCTGCGGTAAAAGGTGTAATAGCTTATGAATCAGATAATGATTTTAAAGCTAAAACTCATGAAGATGCGCTGACTCTTAAATTGACCGCCGACGGAGAGGAAAAAGAAGTTACGGTATTGGGATCCAAAGGAAAAACAGGTGATTTTCAAACAGTTAAAATAGGAAAAATGGATTATACTTTTTTCTTCGGAAGCAAAGCTTATGTCTTGCCTTTCAAATTAAAACTGAATGATTTTATTGCCCAAAAATATCCCGGTACAGAAAAAAGTTATTCCTCTTTTGAAAGTAAAGTTACCGTTGAGGATTCTATAAAACCATTTGATGCCAGAATTTATATGAATAATGTTTTAGATCATAAAGGCTATCGTTTCTTTCAATCTTCATTTGATCCTGATGAAAAAGGAACCGTTTTATCTGTAAATCACGATTTTTGGGGAACACAGATTACTTATGTCGGATATTTCTTGTTGTATTTTGCGATGATGGCAATTATGTTTACCAAACATTCTCGTTTTGCTGATTTGAAACGTAAATTGGAAGTGGTAAAAAAGAAAAAGTCAAAACTGATTACGATTTTGGTTTTGTTCTTGAGTTTTGGTGCAATGGCACAATCCCATAATCATCAACATGATGAACATGGAAATCATCCGGACCATACCGAAAACGGGATGCATACTAGAAATAAACCTACCGAAAAACAATTGGATTCTTTACTTAACAAATTTAAGGTTAAGGAAGAGCATGCAGCTAAATTTGGTAGATTAATTATTCAAGATGCCGGTGGAAGAATGAAACCCATCAATACTTTTTCGTCTGAATTGTTGCGAAAAGTGAGCCATTCTAATGATTATAAAGGGATGAATCCGGATCAGGTATTTTTATCGATGTCTCAATATGCTCAATTGTGGATTGAAGTTCCGTTGATTTATTTGAGAAGTGGTAATGATAGTATCCGTAAATTAATTGGAGTTGATCTAAAAGCCAAAACGGCTCCTTTTGTAGCTTTCTTTGACGAAAAAGGAAACTACAAATTAGCTCCTTATTTGGATGCTGCCTATAAAGCGGCAAATCCAAATCAATTTGAGAAAGATTTTATCGAAACGGATAAGAAAGTAAACATAATGGAATCAGCCTTGAGCGGTAGGATTTTAAAAATTTTCCCGATTCCTAATCATGAAAATGATAAATGGATTTCTTACTTAGAAGTGGGGAATTCCGGTTTAAAAGGAATGGATTCTACTTATACCAAAAGTGTTTTGCCTTTGTATTTTGGCTCTTTAAATAACGCTTCGATTTCAAATGATTATAAAAATCCAGATGATTTATTGGAAAGTATTCACGGTTTCCAAAGAAAATTTGGCAGTAAGGTTTTGCCAAGTGAAGATAAAGTGACTACTGAAATATTGTACAACAAATATGATGTTTTTCAAAAATTATTTTATTGGTATATTCTATCGGCTATATTAATGTTGGCATTTACAATTTTATCGATATTCAAGGAGCGTAAGTTTTTGACTGTTGCCGTTAATATAATGCATGTAATTATAGGATTATTGTTTGTTTTGCATACTTTGGGACTGATTGCCAGATGGTATATTTCAGGTCATGCCCCTTGGAGTAATGCTTATGAATCTATTATCTATATTGCTTGGGCAACTATGTTTTTTGGTTTGGCTTTCGATATCAAATCTAAATTGACAGTAGCTTCATCAGCCTTTGTAACAGCAATGATTCTTTGGGCTGCGTACCAAAACTGGATTGATCCGGAAATTGCTAACTTACAACCAGTTCTTAATTCGTATTGGTTGATGATTCACGTGGCGGTAATCGTGGCTAGTTATGGGCCATTCGCATTAGGAATGATTTTAGGTTTTGTTTCCTTATTGCTAATCTTTTTTACCAATGAAAAGAACAAAGCTAAAATGGAGTTGAATATTAAGGAAATTACCTATATCAATGAAATGGCTTTGACCATTGGATTGATTATGTTAACTATAGGAAACTTCCTTGGAGGGCAATGGGCTAATGAAAGCTGGGGACGTTATTGGGGGTGGGATCCAAAAGAAACTTGGGCACTAATTAGTATTATGGTGTACGCTTTTGTGATTCACGCTCGATTTGTACCTTCTTTAAGAGGAAAATGGATATTTAACCTGATGAGTATGTTTGCTTTTATTTCTATCTTGTTTACCTATTATGGGGTGAACTTTCACTTGGTAGGACTGCATTCTTATGCCAGTGGAGAAGCACATTCATTAGATTGGATTTGGTATTCGTTGGGAACAATTACTTTTATTGGAGCGATTACTTATCCAAAATATAGGAAATATTATAAATAAATAGTTTATAAGTCTTAAACAAAAAAAGGTTCAACGCAAGTTGAACCTTTTTTTGTTAGAATTATGAAAGCTAATAAACTCTTAGAAACATTTTGGATGTTTAGCCCGCTTTTATTATTTCTTGAACGGCTTGTTCATAATTACGGATACTGTTCGCTTTTTTTATTTTTTTAGCTACTTTGTGTGGGTTATCAAAAATAACAGAAAAATATTCCCACAAATGGTGCATTTTCAACAGGATGTGTGTTGCACCAGATAAGGATTCACTATAACCTTCGTATAAGGTATCATGAAAATCGCTAAATAATTGCATTTTGTTTTTAGGATATTCTACACTATTGTTTTTAATCATCGAAGGCAAAAAGGGATCAGCAATTAAACCTCGACCGATCATCCAGTGGTCTATGCTAGGAAAACGTTCTTGCATTTCATGGAATTTAGCTACTGAGGTAATATCGCCATTGTAATACAATTTGAGTTTTGTGGCATCGACACATTGTTGAAACGCATCCAAATTTACGCCACCATTGTACAATTGTTTTCCAATGCGGGCGTGAATTGCTACATTTTTGATAGGATAGTTTTCCAAAATGGGTAAAACCTGAAGAATTTCTTCGGTATTTTCATAGCCCAAACGCATTTTCATAGACACTATAATATCCGACTCCGCATGAACTCTTTCTAAAATAGTATCGATTTTTTGAGTTTGGCAAATCAATCCTGAGCCCATTCCTGATTTGGTTACCATTGGATAAGGACAACCTAGATTCCAATTCAGCTCTTTGTATCCCAGCTCCTGAACATATTTTGCCACGAACAAAAATTCATCGGCATCATTTGTTATCACTTGTGGAATAACCTCCAGATTGGCATTGTTTTCAGGTAGCAAATCCCGTTGATAAGAGGATTTGATGACTAATTTTCCGTTCAAACGGATATAGGGCGCGTAATAGGTATCGATGCCTCCAAAATATTTGTTTACAGCATTTCTAAAACGAAAATCAGTAAAACCTTGAAGGGGCGAAGAAAGTAGGGTGTAGCTCATGAAAATTATAATTGTGCAAATATAAGATACTTTGGGCGGTTATGACTTTCTAAGTGAGTTTATGTTTTGTCAGTCTTTAAGAAAAGTATTGGTAAACAAAAAAAAAGACTCTCAAATGAAAGTCTTTTTTAGAATATAATATTTTGAATTGTTGTTTTAAACCTTTCCTAAGGTATACAATTGCTCCATTGTAGGGGTCAAACTTCCTCCGGCTGGCTCTAACGTAATTCCAAAAGCTTCGGCATCTCCCGTATTATTCACTGCAAAAATGCGTTGGTTGTTTTCGTCAAATTTTTCTAACAAACCAATGCTGGTAGGCGTCAAAGGATTCAATTTCAAAGCCCAAACTTGGTAAACCATTCCTTTAGGAGGTTCTGGCAGTCCGGATGCATCAACATAAACCACTTCGGTTTCTTTGTTCCAATACACTTTGGCAGATGACTCAGGTGCTACAGCTTGTCCACCAAGTGAAACAACGGTATTTTTGGCATCTCTTATTACGGCCAGATTGGTTTCAGTTTGTTTGTTTTTTAACTCTAATAGATTGCGTTCTTTCTCTATTTTTACTTTTTCAATCTGAGCATTTACCACCTGATTATTGGTTTGTTGCAATTGGTTGTATTGGAATCCGATTCCAACCAATAATAGAATAGCGGCGGCCCATCCGATATATTGTGACCAATTTCGTGAAGCTTCCATTGGAACTACGGCTGTTTGCTGTAAGTCGAGCTTTGCTTTTATTTTTTCATAATTAGCAGCTGATTGAAAAGGCGAAAAACTGGAAGATAATGCGATAATTGCTTTTTCGATAGCGATAATCTCCTCATTGATTTCAGGATTTTTTTTGGCCAGAGCGCTAATCTCCTCATTTTCGGTTTCACTAAGCAAACCGTAAACGTAAAGTTCTAATATTCCGGATTCTATATATTCTTTATTTTCCATTATACTTTCAAATAGTTTCTTAAATCATTGATACAATTTCTATTATGTGTTTTTACGGTTCCCAAAGGAATGGCTAATTCTTCTGAAGCTTCCTGCTGGGTATACCCTTTAAAAAATAACAAATCAATTATTTGAATGCATTTTGGTTTGAGTCTTTTTACAAATTCCTGCATACCAATAGTATCCACTTTATTGATCAGTTTACTACTGTCGTCTAATAGATGTACGAAATTATCAGAAGAAAGGTTTTTTTGGCTGTTGTTAAAATTTTTGGAACGCAGCATATCTATAGCGGTATTTCGCGCAATGTTTATGATCCAAGTATAGAATCGGCCTTTGCTTTCCTGATAGGAATCAATGTTTTTCCAGATTTTTACAAAAACATCCTGAAGTACATCTTCTGCTTCTTCGCGGTTTCTTACCAGAACATGTATCACTGAAAATAAACTTTTTGAATACATATCGTAAAGATGTGTAAATGCCTTATCGTCTTTCTTATAGATCAATACTAAAAGTTCTTCCTGAGTCATATACTTTATGTTTTATAGTTACAAACTTATACAAACTTATTTATAATTGGACACTTAAAATTAGCAACTGCTTTAAATTCGGTTCTGATTGAATCCGATTTTATTTATTTATGTTTTTTAAGATGCTGTATTGTAGGTATTTATAAGTTTAGTTAACTTTTTTTTAATTTTTTAAAACCAAAAGGAATCTTATTGCGTAAATGCTTTTATAACCTTTTAAATTTTAACAAAATGAAAAAACCAAAAATGATATTAGGTCTGGCGCTAGTGGCGATTACAGGCTTAGTTTTAGTAGCAGCGGATCATATTGATGCGCCATCGGTAACAGGAAATGCCGCTGATATTACCGATATGTACACTTTTCAAGGACAAAACACCAACAATTTAGTTTTTGCGGTTAACACACAAGGATTATTAAGTCCCAATGCAACTGCTGCGGCCATGTTTAGTGAAAATGTGATGATTGAAATTAACATCGATAATACGGGTGATAATGTTGAAGATTTGGTTATTCAAGCGATAAGAAAAGGAAATAAGATGTATTTCTTTGGACCTTATGCTCCAGCTGCAACAGGAACCTCTAGCACCATAAAAACGAGTGCTGCTTCAGGAAACGTAGCAATTTCTACTTATGGTTCGGCTGCTGTGATTGCTGAAAGTGGTGGAATGAAGTTTTTTGCAGGTCCCAGAGATGATCCTTTCTTTTTTGACTTAGGTCAGTTTCAGGCCATACTAGGCGGAACAGCTTCAGGATTTAATAATCCGGGAACAGATACTTTTGCAGGAACAAATGTACTTTCGGTAGTTGTTGAAGTGCCAAAAGCAATGTTGGGAACAGCAACTTCACTGAATGTATGGGCAGAAACTAAGAAAAAACAATAAAAACCAATTATTAAAATCAAAAATTATGAAGACAAATAAAATCAAAATCATAGCAATAGCACTTATGGGTGCAGTGGTTTCAGCAAGCTGTAACGACGACGATGCTAGTAATAATTCGATGGTGAGCGCTGATTTCTCAGGAACTTTTGTGCAACAAGATCAAATGGCAAGACCGGCAATCAATACGGTATTTATTGCTTCGGGACAACCTAAAGATGAGTTTAATGCAACCATTCCTTCGATGATGGGCGCTAAATACCAATCTGCTTTTCAATCCCGTCTTCTTGCTTTGAATGCGGCTTATACAACAAATGCTTTAGGCTTAACGGCTTCTCAGTTTAGCGGAGTATTAGCGACGGATGTTTTAAATGTAAAAACGTCGGGAAAAACAACTTTTTTTGACGGAACTAATGTTTTAACGGGCAGAGCTTTGGCTGATGATGTGATTGATGTGGAATTACTATTAATTTTTGGAGGACCAATGGGAACTTCTAATCCTGGTCTTACTTCAGATCATGTAGATGCAAATGATAAACCATTTTCGGCCTCATTTCCTTATTTGGTGGCAGCCTGGTAAGACATAATTCAAAAAAAACAGAGTTCTTTTATATTAATAGCACTCTGTTTTTTTTTATAAACAACTTATAAACGACATATTATGAAACCCTATAAATTAATCCCCGTTTTGGTTTTCACAATCCTTTTTATATTCGCTTGCGATACTAAAAATACCCAAATCACAAAAGTTGCCGATTACAATAATTACTTAAAGGTGAAAGAAAATAAAGCATTGGATTTTGCCCATGCCGAAATTGATTTTTGGCAAAAGAAATTTGATAAAGCGCCTAATCAAAGCAGTTATTTGGGTATAATAGCTTCAAAATATGCGACTCTTTTTGAGTATACTGGAGATGTTAGTCATTTGTATAAAGCAGAAGAACTATTGACAAAGGTTAATGAATCCTATAAATATTCCAAAGTGGCGGCAATTCGCTCTTTGGCCAGGAATTATATTTCCCAACACCGATTTAAAGAAGCTTTAGTTTTGGCTAATAAAGCATTTGCTATAGGCGAAGGCCGAAAAGAAACTCAAAAGTTATTGTTTGATGTCCAAATGGAATTGGGCAATTATACCGAAGCCGAAAAAAATTTAAATGCGGTTAAGGATATGAATGATTTTGATTATTTGATTCGTTTGGCAAAATGGAATGATCACAAAGGCGATTTGGAAACAGCCATTACCTTTATGGAAAAGGCAAGAGATATTGCCGAAAAAGAAGATAATAAAACACTCAAAATATGGTCTTATTCTAATCTGGGGGATTTCTATGGACATGCCGGAAGAATTCAAGAGTCCTATGATTGTTATTTAAAAACATTAGCAATAGATCCCAATTATTCCTATGCTTTAAAAGGAATTGCCTGGATTGTTTTTTCTCATGAAAGGAATACAAAAGAGGCAAATAGAATTGTAGAAGCTATTGAATTGACCCATAATACACCTGATTTTTATTTGTTGAAATCTCAAATAGCTCAATTTGAAGGAAATAAAGAGGAGGCATTACATGAAAGAAACGCTTATTTTTGCATGCAGGAGAATAACGATTATGGAGCAATGTACAATAAATACAATACTCTGATTTATGCCGATGTAAAGGAAACGGCATCCAAAGCCCTGGCGATAGCCAAAATTGAAGTCAATCACAGACCTACACCAGATTCTTATGATCTATTGGCTTGGTCTTATTTAAAGATGGGACAAAATAAAAAGGCATTGGAAATTGCCGAAAAGCATGTGCAGGGAAAAACATTTGAACCCAAAGTGCAGTACCATTTAGCGATGATTTACAAGTCAAATAATAAAATGAATAAAGTGGCACCTATAAAGCAAGAATTACTTTCGAGCATTTATGAATTAGGTCCCAATATGGAAGAAAAAGTAAAACAATTATAATACCCAATAAATCCCCAATATGAAATATTTTTTTACAATACTACTGTCTGTTCTAGGATTACTATCGCACGGTCAAATACAAAAAGGAATTGTTCTGGACGAAGCTGGGAAAACGATAGAGAATGCCTATATCGTTAATATAAATTCAGAAAGTCATGCGCATACTAATGAATTTGGGCTATTAAGTATTGATAAATCGGTGGCAGGAAATGTTTTGAAAGTAACGGCTTTAGGGTACAAAAAAAAGAATTTCACTATTGTAGGCACTGAAAATAAAATTGTCTTAGAAGAGGATATTTTTAGATTAAATGAAATTGTTATTCAACCTAAACTCTCGGCGATGAATGTCATTTCCAAAATAGATTTACAAACCACTCCTGTCAATTCCTCTCAGGAAATTTTAAGGAAAGTTCCCGGATTATTCATCGGGCAGCATGCCGGCGGAGGTAAAGCAGAGCAGCTGTTTTTAAGAGGTTTTGACATAGATCATGGTACTGATATTGCTATTTCGGTAGATGGAATGCCGGTGAATATGGTGTCTCATGCGCACGGTCAGGGTTATTCTGATTTGCATTTTGTGATTCCGGAAACCGTAGAAAAGATAGATTTTGGAAAAGGGACGTATTATGCCAGTAAAGGGGATTTTACAACAGCAGGATACGTCACTTTCCAAACTAAAGAAAAATTAGAAAACAGCAGCATTAGTTTTGAAGCCGGTCAGTTTAATACGCTTAGAACAGTAGGTTTGTTTAATCTTTTGGGTAACCAAAAAAAGCAAAGTGCCTATATCGCCACGGAATACATTTTAACCGATGGACCTTTTGATTCGCCGCAAAATTTTAGCAGAGTCAATTTGCTGGGGAAATATTCGGCAATACTAAATGATGACAGTAAGTTTTCTATAATGGCTTCCCGTTTTTACAGTAAATGGGATGCTTCCGGACAAATACCACAGCGATTGGTTGACAATGGAATCATTTCCAGATTCGGATCTGTTGATGATACCGAGGGAGGAAATACTGCTAGAACTAATATAAATGCGACTTTGAGTAAGCCCATCGATGAAAATACTTTCTTGAAAGCCAATGCTTTTTATTCCAAATATGATTTTGAGTTGTATTCTAATTTTACTTTTTTTCTGGAAGATCCTATCAATGGAGACCAAATCAAGCAAAAAGAAGACCGTTCTATTTATGGAATGAATGTGGAGCTCAATAAGCAGATAAAGAATAATGATTGGGATATTTCGTTTCAGCTGGGTGCCGGTTTTCGAGCCGATGCAACCATAGATTCTGAACTGTCTCACACCCTAAACAGATCGACTACTTTAGAGAATATTAAATTAGGTGATATTGATCAAACAAATGGATTTAGCTATTTGAATTCAGAAATTAAATGGGGAAAATTAACCATAAACCCGGCTGTACGTTTGGATTATTTCAAATTTAATTATCAGGATAAACTCGCTCCTGTGTATAAAAATCAGTCTGAAACCGAAGTGAAAGTTTCGCCTAAGTTAAATTTTATTTATTCGCAAAATAACAATTTGCAGTTTTTTGTAAAATCAGGAATCGGATTTCATTCGAATGATACTCGTGTAGTAGTTCAAAATAATGGAAAACAGATTTTACCAACGGCTATTGGTACGGATGTAGGTACCATTTGGAAACCATTTCCTAACTTATTCGTGAACTCGGCCTTGTGGTACCTTTACCTGCAACAGGAATTTGTTTATGTGGGTGACGCGGGAATTATTGAGCCAAGCGGAAAATCGAATCGCATGGGTGCCGATTTAGGATTACGCTACCAATTGAACGATTGGTTGTATCTCGATGCCGATGCTAATTATACTTATGCCAGAAGTATTGATGAGTCTAAAGGACAGGATTTCATTCCGCTTGCTCCAGATTTCACGACTACCGGCGGGCTGAGTTTTCAAAAATGGAACGGATTTTCAGGTGGATTGCGCTATCGCTATTTGAAGAATCGTCCGGCAAATGAAGACAATTCAATCGTTGCCAAAGGATATTTTGTAACCGATATGAATGTAAATTATGAATATAAAAGCGTCACTTTTGGGGTTTCAATAGATAATCTGTTTAATACGAAATGGAACGAAACTCAGTTTGCCACCGAATCCAGATTGAAGGATGAAGTCAATAGCGTCGAAGAAATTCATTTTACACCGGGAACGCCTTTCTTCATGAAAGCTAAAGTAACGTATAGGTTTTAATTTTAATCGCGATTCTTTTAGGTTGAATCAGTAACAATATTGTTTTTATTTAATTAATATTTAACATCCGTTGAAGCAAAATAATAGAGGTAATCGGCTTTGTATCCTACCAATTTGTCTAATTTTATAAAAAAATATAAAAATGAAAAAAATAGTAGTATTAGCTTGTTTTACCCTATTCTTTTTTGGAGGTCAAAGTCAGGCACAAAACCAAAAAGCAGTTAAAAGTAAAAGCGAAAACGCAATGGAAAAACAAACAATTTATCAATTTAAAGTAGAGGATTTGTACGGTAATGTATTTGATTTTTCGACTTTAAAAGGCAAAAAGATAATGATTGTCAATACAGCTTCAAAATGTGGATTGACTCCTCAATACAAAAGTTTAGAAGCTATTTATAAAGAATACAAAGACAAAGGTTTTGTCATTGTAGGTTTTCCAGCAAATAATTTTGCCTCACAAGAACCGGGAACCAATGAAGAAATCGCTACTTTTTGCCAAGAAAATTATGGAGTTACTTTTCCAATGATGGACAAAGTATCGGTAAAAGGAGATGATATGTGTCCTTTATATCAGTTCTTGACACAGAAAGCTAAAAATGGATTGAAAGATTCAGAAGTAGAATGGAATTTTCAAAAATACCTTATCAATAAAAAAGGACAATTAGAACAAGTAATCGCTCCAAGAACATTGCCAACAGATGCTTCTGTAATCAATTGGATCAAAGCCTAGTTTTAAGAAAACACAAGCAAAATAAAAAAGCTATTCCTGAATTTGGGAATAGCTTTTTTTATAGCTGAAAAGAAAAATTAAAGCAAAAGTTGCATAAAAACAGAATCAAGCCAGCGGTCAAATTTATAACCCGATTCTTTAATAATTCCCGAAACTTTAAAACCATATTTTTGATGAAAATCAATACTGCCTTGATTTTCTGAATCGATAACACCAATCATGTTGTGAAAACCTTGATTTCGGGCTAATTGAATGAGCTCGGCCAAGAGTAATTTCCCGGCTCCTTTTCCCATAAATTCTTCGGCCACATAGACAGAATGCTCTACCGTGAAACGATAGGCTTCTTTTTCCCTGAAAGTCCCATAAGTGGCATACCCAATAGGGGAGTTTTCGTATTCGGCCACAATAACGGGAAAATTAAGCTCTTGTTTTTTTTCAAACCATAATTTCTGGGTTTCAAAATCGCGTGGTTCATAATCGTAAATCGATGTACTGTTCAGAATTTGGTGATTTATGATTTCCAATATAGTGTCTAAGTCAGAAAAAACAGCCGGTCTTATCTTGATTTTCATATCAAATGTAATTTCCATCAAAATTAAGAAAACTATTTAAGTTTATGGAAAAACCTTTACAACTTTGTATCTTTGATACTTGATCCGAGCCTCGAAGGCAAACATAAAATAAGAACAATGATTTACCCCAAAATACCTTTAGCCCAAAGTTTAATTCAAATTTGTCTGGCCAAAGGAATAACAACCATTATAATCTCGCCGGGATCCAGAAATGCTCCTTTAACAATCGGTTTTGCGTCTAATCCCAATTTTAAATGTTATAGTATAGCTGATGAGCGCGCTGCTGCTTTTTTTGGTCTTGGAATAGCCCAGCAAACTAATAAACCCGTAGCATTGGTTTGTACTTCGGGATCTGCGCTATTGAATTATTATCCTGCTTTGGCGGAAGCTTTTTACAGCCAAATTCCTTTGATAGTGATTTCGGCTGATAGGCCTCAAAGTAAAATAGATATAGGTGACGGTCAAACGATCCGACAGGAAAATGTTTTTGCCAATCATTCTTTATACAATGCGAATTTGAGTGAGTTAGTTTCCGTGGAAAATGATTTTAAGATTAACGAAGCTATCAATACGGCAATTCTGAAAAAAGGACCGGTACACATTAATGTTCCTTTTGAAGAGCCTTTGTATGAAACCGTTTCGCAACTTTCTGTAGAGGTTAAGATTCATGCTGCCGCAAATGATAAGCAAGCCGATTCGAATGGAGATTTATCAAAATTTACTGCTATTTGGAATGCAGCTCCCAAAAAAATGCTGTTGGTGGGAGTAAATGCACCTCATACCATTAGCGAAGATATAATTCAGACTTTAGCCCAAGATGAATCGGTTGTGGTAATGACCGAAACGACGTCCAATTTGCATCATCCTTCTTTTATAACTAATATTGATACGATAATTACTCCTTTTACCGAAGCTGATTTTGAGCGTTTTCGTCCCGATATTTTGGTGACTTTTGGAGGAATGATAGTTTCTAAGCGCATTAAGGCTTTTTTGCGAAAATACAAGCCAAAGCATCATTGGCATATTGATTCTTTGCGGGCCTATGACACTTTTGGCGCATTGACGCAGCATTTTGAAATGGAACCCAACGTCTTTTTCGATTTGTTTTTACCGCTTACGAAGGCAGTTCCAAGTGATTATTTCCAAAAAATGAATGAGGTTAATCTTTTGCGTAAAAGAAAGCGCGAAAATTACATTTCAAGAATTCCTTTTTCTGATTTTGTGGTTTTTGATCGTATGATTAAAAGTTTGCCCCAAAACAGTATGCTGCAAATCAGCAACAGTTCGGCGATTCGTTACGCGCAATTAATTGATATCGATCCTTCGATAGAAGTGTATTCTAATAGAGGAACCAGCGGTATTGACGGAAGCACTTCGACAGCCATTGGTGCGGCTGTGGCCAATAAAAAACAGACCGTTTTTATAACAGGTGATATTGGATTTCTTTATGACAATAATGCACTGTGGAATCAATATATTCCCACTAATTTCAAAATTATTTTAATTAATAATGGCGGTGGCGGTATTTTTAGGATTTTACCGGGACATGAAGAAACTCCTGTTTTTAATACTTTTTTTGAAACTTCCCACAGTTTGACAGCGGAACATTTGGCCAAAATGCATGGTTTCGAATATGCAATTGCCACAGACAAAGACAGTCTGACAAAGGGTTTAACAACTTTATACAGCCAGAATAAGAAGCCTAGTATATTGGAAGTTTTCACCCCAACATTGGAGAATGATGCTATTCTTTTACAATATTTCAAAGAACTAACATGATGTTGGATATAGGGCTTAGCTGAATTTTAATGTTTATTTTACATTAAATAGTAGTCTTTTTTTGAATAAATGTTTAAATTTGAGAATATAAGAGAATTATTAATCAATATTTTAAAATTTTAATTATGAGTGCAAGAGAAGAATTAATTGAAAAGTATGCAGCTGATTTGAAAGACAAATGTGGTGTTAATCCAGATATGGATTTATTGACAAAAGTGACTATTGGTTGCGGTCCTTCAATCTATAATGCTGATTCGGCTACTGTAGCCGGAAGTCAGCAATCAGAATTGGATACAGTTAAAAATAATTTTCTAATCAAGAAATTAGGCCTTTCTGATGGAGCTGCTTTAGATGCTGGAATTGATGCCGTAATGGAAAAATACGGTCGTTCTAACAAGAATAAATACAGAGTGGTGGTTTATTATTTATTGACACTTCACTTTAATAAAGAGAGTGTTTACAATTAGTAAATTGCCTTAAAAATAGAAAACGCCCTTCTTGGGCGTTTTTTTTTGAGTTAACTTTTTTTTTAAGTAGTTATCTGAAGATTGCTTTACCTTTTCTAAAAGTGATATTCGATTATGATGGATTGGAGAAAAAGACATTAGCTAACTCGGGATAAATAAATTACCGAATAGGAACCGGAAAAACGGGGATACTTGCATGTCCTAAGGCATCAACAGACTGAACGGCAAAAAAGAAATTGTCCTTTGAATAAGGGATTTCGGCTTTGGTACCGGTCACAAAAATGGTTTTTTCCCAATGAGAAGCGGCAGTTTCTCTGATCAGGATTTGGTAACCATAAACCTTTTTTCCTTCTGGAGCTTCCCAGACCAAAGTGGAAGAATTACTGAGTTCTTTGACTTCAATTCCTACATTGACAGGAGCTTTGGGAGACCAGGCCAAATTGCTGAATACCGCCAGATTGGAACAGGTAATTTTTCTTAGGTATTCAAAATCCATAAATTCAGGAAGATCCCCGTATTTTGTGCCATTTTCGGTTCTTACGTCTTGGTGTTGATGGTTGAAATTTTCATTCATTTCGCAAAAACGTATCGCCGGAAAACCATTTTGGCTAAAGGGCGTGTGATCGCCGCCACGCAAAAAACGGTCATTTCGATACACTAAATTGATGTCCAACTGATCTACGTATTGATTTGTGGTAGTTTTGATATATCTCGCCAGTAATCTCGATGGACTGTCATTGTCTCTATTGGTTGCTTTGCGCATTTTAGCCTCTTCTTCGGTTTCCAGATAAGGAATGGTTTCGCTAAACACCCGCACTTTTGTATTGTCTCTCAACTGGGTTCCGCTCGATAAGCTGTTGCCGATCATGTCATTATTAATCATGGCGATCACATTCCATTTGGACTTTTTGGCGTGTTCCGCCAAATGTCTGGAACCATAAAGGCCTTGTTCTTCTCCCGTAACAGCAACAAAAATTAAAGTAAAAGGAAACTCTTTTTTGGACATTATCTTGGCCAATTCCATCATCGCTGCAACACCGGAACCGTCATCATTTGCTCCCGGCGCATCTGATTTGGTATTCATCACATCCGAAACTCTGGAGTCCAGATGCCCGCTTATAATCATAACGCGATCATCAGTTGGGTCAGTTCCTTTTAGCGTTGCCATTACATTTCCCAGCTGGCTGTCTGTTGCAATTCGCTTGCCATCCGCTTTTACGGTAAAATAGTCGATGGTGGCAGTCAGTCTTCCATTAGATTCCAATGCATATTTATCAAATTGAGATTTTACCCATTGTTGTGCCGCGCCAATGCCGCGAGTTTTACTTTTGGTATCGCTCAAGGTATGTCTTGTGCCAAAGGATACTAATTTATGTATTGTTGTCTCAAGATTTTCTGCTTTTACTTCGGTGATCATTTTGCTGATTTCCGGATCCTTCAGTATAGTTTGGGCGGATAAAACAACAGGTAAAAAGAGTAACAGCGATAGGTAAGCGATGGAATGTAGTTTCATTTTTGGTTATGTTTTTTTTCAAATTTAACAAAAAAAAGACAATGAAGACTATTGCATATAAGCAGATTTTTCTCTGATGTTATCGCAAAAGTAGCTTTAGAACTAAATAAATTAGGTGTTTGTAAAATCATTTTTGGTTTTGCTATTTTCAAACTTCGTACCTTTGCGCTTTAGAAAAAAGAATAAAATGATTGAAATAGGAAAATACAATACGCTTACTATACTGAGAGATACTAAAGTGGGGTTGTTTTTAGGATCACCAGAAACGGATCCCGAAGGAATACATGATATACTCTTGCCCAATAAATATGTTCCCAACGAATTTGAAATAGGTGAGGAATTGATTGTCTTTGTTTATCTGGACCATGAAGAGCGTCCGGTGGCAACTACCTTGGAACCTTATATTTTGCTGAACGAATTTGCGCTTTTGCGTGTGAATTATGTCAATCAAATAGGTGCTTTTATGGACTGGGGAATGGAAAAAGACATTCTGGTTCCTTTTAAAGAGCAGGCGCGTCCTATGGAAAAAGGCAAGCGTTATCTGGTTTATCTTTATATGGATGAGAAAACCAACCGTTTAGTGGCTTCGAGCAAAACGAATCAGTTTTTGAATAATGATGAGCTGACCGTTGAAAAAGGCGAAGAAGTAGAGTTAATCGTTTCTCATATTACTGAAATCGGAATCAATGTCATTATCAATGAGCGCCATAAAGGCTTGTTGTATAAAGATGAAGTTTATGATGATGCAATTCGTACCGGAGATCGTATGCGTGGTTATATTAAAAATATTCGACCTGATAATAAAATAGATGTTTCTCTGCAAATTCAAGGCTATGAAAGTATTGAACCCAATGCCGAGAAAATATTAGACGAGCTAAGAGCCAGTCGTGGTTTTCTGAGATTGAACGACAATTCGCATCCCGAAGATATCAAAACGGTCTTGAAAATGAGTAAGAAAACTTTTAAGAAGGCGATTGGAGCTTTGTATCGTGAAAAGCTTATCGAGATTAAGGATGACGGAATTTATCTGGTTAAAGAATAATAAAAAGAAAGAAAGACGAATCAATAAAGATTGGTCTTTTTTTTTTTGTTTTGAATTCAAAGCCATCTATTTCTCGGCATGTACGCTTTCTGATTTTACTACAATTTCCTTAATTACACCATCAAGTTCTCTGCTGGAAATGACGATATTGTCTAAAAGAAATTTCTTGTCTTCTTCGGAATTACCACTGTCTTTTAATAGTTCAATAAGAGCCATTAATCGAGATAATGGTGTTCTGACAACATGGGACTGAATCCAAGTGATTTCTTTTAATAGGTTATTTTGCTTTTCTATTTTTTTAGTATGGACTAAGTTTTCTCGAAAACGGTCATTTAATTTGCTAAACAACCTTGGAATTAAAGAACATACTAAAAAACTAAGGAAAATTAAGTTGGAGAAAACAGCAAAGAGCTCATTTGGTTTAGTGCTATTTTGATGAACGGGTAACCAATCAATATAATACAATGAAATGTAAAGGATAGAAATGTAAAGATTTAAAAGCGCCGGAGTGTATTTGTTTTTAAAAGAATGTATAAAAACAGACAAAAAACAGGATGCAAGTAGGTAAAGTGTACTATTAAGGCCAACATAATAAATCAAAGTAAAACTAAGGATGTATAGATTAGCAATAAATAATAATTTTCGGTATTTTATTTTGATTCCTTTTCTAAAACCAAGCAGTATAATCATTAAAACAGACAATAGATCTATAACTACCATAGGGTAATAACCGCAATCGAAAGCCCAAATTAATGAAGGAGCCAAAGTAATAATACTTAAGGGGATTATAAAAATAATCGTATTGGAAAACATATCGTCTCTCCAATATTTTAAATTTTTATTTTGATCTGAAGAAACTAAAATTGTATGTTTTATAACTGAAATATATTTTTTCCAAGAAATCATTAGCGTCAGGGTTTAGTTGGTAACTACATGATAATGAGTCAGAAGCTATTGTAAATATAGTAAGAATATTATTTAAAAAAAACAAAAAAAAAATAAGCTATTTGTTTGGAGCACGCTTTGCGTCTTTCTGATTTTAGGATTCTTATGAATTCCTTTTCTATCATAGTCCGAATTGAGTTGTTTAAAGTGTGAAAAATGCATTATTTTTACACTAAAATAATTTAAAGCTATTTAGAATGGACTGGATCACTGCCAAGGAATACGAAGATATCACTTATAAAAAATGCAATGGCGTTGCCAGAATTGCATTCAACAGACCGGATGTACGAAATGCTTTTCGACCTAAGACTACGGCTGAATTGTATAATGCTTTTTATGACGCCCAAGAAGATACTTCGATAGGTGTGGTTTTGCTGTCGGCTGAAGGTCCTTCGTCAAAAGACGGAGTGTATTCTTTTTGCAGCGGAGGGGATCAAAATGCTCGTGGTCATCAGGGTTATGTGGGCGAAGACGGTCAACACCGTTTGAACATCCTGGAAGTACAACGTTTAATCCGATTCATGCCAAAGGTGGTCATTGCCGTCGTACCGGGATGGGCAGTAGGCGGCGGACATAGTTTGCATGTAGTTTGCGATATGACGTTGGCCAGCAAAGAGCACGCTATTTTTAAACAAACCGATGCCGATGTAACCAGTTTTGACGGCGGATACGGCTCAGCTTATCTTGCCAAAATGGTAGGTCAGAAAAAAGCACGTGAAATTTTCTTCTTGGGACGCAATTATTCTGCCCAGGATGCCTTTGAAATGGGAATGGTAAACGCCGTAGTTCCTCATGCCGAGCTAGAAGATACTGCTTTTGAATGGGCACAGGAGATTTTGCAAAAATCACCAACTTCGATTAAAATGCTGAAATTTGCGATGAACTTAACTGATGACGGTATGGTTGGACAACAGGTTTTTGCAGGAGAAGCGACCAGATTAGCTTATATGACAGAAGAAGCCAAAGAAGGACGAAATGCCTTTCTTGAAAAGAGAAAACCAAATTTTGAAAAGAAATGGTTGCCTTAGTTTTTTGAATTAAAAACAAAAAAGTCTTTGAGAGTGACTTAAAGGATTTAATTTTTAATACATAATGAATGGAGAACTTCTCAAACGAGACTATCGATACAACCGAACTTCCAAAATTTGAAGCCGTACAGTTCTCGGTGCTGAGCGCTAGCTATTGGAAAGTAATAGTGATAAATATTCTAATGCTATTCTTGGTTTTAGGGACAGGCTTCAGCTTGTTGCTGTTTTATAATGAAGAAGTAAAGTTTTTTAGTGTCGAAATAAGCCTTCTTTTTGTTGTTTTACTGTTGCTTACGTTCATTTTTTCGAGAATTAGTTTTAAGAAAAAAGGGTTCGCATTCAGGGAACATGATGTGCTTTTTAGATCTGGGATGATGGCTACAAATACAATCATAATCCCTTATAATAGAATACAACATGTGGCTTTACATGAAGGGTTTGTTTCGCGTTATTTTGGCTTGGCCAAAATCGAGATTTTCACAGCAGGAGGTAGTTCAAGCGATTTAGAAGTTCCGGGAATAGCGATTGAACAAGCCGAAAAAATCAAGCAATTGTTGATGGGTAAAATTCAAAAACAATTGTAATGGAGCAACAATTTAATCATCCTCAAAGGCAGTCTCCAATAGGCGTTTTGGTGATGTTTTTTGAAACTTTACAGCAATGGGCGCGCGGTTTGTGGCCTGTTTTAGTTGTTTATGCTTTTAAATTCAATGAACTGAATAAAGTGTATCTTTTTCTGGGAATTAGTGTTTTTTTGCTGATTATTGTCTTTGTGGCCTATTTGAAATACCTGAATTTTACTTTTTTTTTAGAAAGTGAAAATGAGGAGTTTGTTATCAATGAAGGAATTTTAAACAAAACAAAAACGATTATCCAATTAAATAAGATTCAGCAAGTCGATATCAACCAGTCTTTGATTCAAAGGCTTATCGGGGTTTATGAGCTTAATGTCGATACGGCCGGTAGTGCAAAGAAAGAAGGAAAGATAAAAGCGATTTCGCATCCTTTAGCTTTGGCTTTGAAAACAAGGTTGCTGGAAAATGACAGGAAAAATCAGGATACCGTAATGGCCGAGGGATTTTTGCAAGAAGAAATTATAGACCCAAAGCCGTTCATTAAGATTAGTTTTCTAAGTTTATTGAAAGTGGGGATTACGTCAAATTATGTAAAAACGCTGGGGTTGATATTGGCTTTCTTGGCCACCATTTATGAAAACGGAAAAAAATTCTTACCGGAAGACGGTTTTAATAAGGAAGAAATTGGGAATTATATCGATCAAAGTGCTGTTATTAGTTCAATTGTACTTGTTTTCTTTTTGACGCTGAGTTTGATTTTAATAATCAATTTAGTCCGTGTTGTATTTAAATATTTTGATTATCAATTGACCAAACAAAATGGCTCTTTGTTGCTTTCTTTTGGATTATTAAGTACTAAAAGTACTATTGTAAAACCGGAAAAAGTTCAAATAGTGACCCTAAGTAGGAATTATTTTCAGAAGAAAATGAATATTCTGGAAATTAAAATAAAACAGGCAACCAGTAGCGATAAAGAAAATAATAAATCCATAATTGAAATTCCGGGTTGTGACGAAAAGGAGAAAGAAGCTATTTTTAAGCTTTTGTTTCATAGCATTCCAGAAAAAGGCTTCGTTTTGAAACCGAATTATCGAAAATTGGTTTTTTCAATAGTCCTTTTTATGCTGCTTCCGGTTATTGTTTTTTTTACTTTGGCCAATTTTATCGACGCAACTTTGTTTGATTATGCTTTTGCTTTGCCTTTGTACTTGCTTTTTGTAGGGCTGATTGTTAGTTTTGGATACAAAAATAACAGACTCTATATAAGTGATGATTTTATTATTAAGCAAAGCGGAGCTTGGGATATTGATAATGAAATTATTGAACCGGGTAAAATCCAGGCGATAACAACTTCACAGCTATTTTGGCACAAAAAGGCCGATATAGGTTCTTTGATAATTCACACAGCAGGAGGTGACGTAGTTTTTCAATTGGGGAATTTTACCAGCATTAAACAGTACGTGAATCTTTGGTTGTATCGAATAGAAACCGCCAACAATAATTGGATGTAATGGTCCAAATTTTAAAAAGAAGAATAATAGAAATACTAAAAAATAAATAAAATGAAACATTGGATTGAAGCCGCACGATTAAGAACATTGCCCTTATCCATATCTGGAATCATAGTGGGAAGCATGTACGCATTGGCTAACCCAACGGATAATATACTTACGCCAACAGAGGTTTTTAACTGGAGGTTATTTGGTTTTGCAATTTTAACTACTCTTGGATTACAGATTTTGTCCAATTTTGCCAATGATTATGGGGATGGTATAAAAGGCACAGACAATAAAGATAGGGTAGGTCCAAAAAGAGCCATTCAAAGCGGAGTGATTTCTCCTGAGGCAATGAAAAGAGCGATAATTATTACGGCAGCACTGACCTTGCTTTCTGCAATGCTGTTGATTTATTATGCATTTACAGATACCAATATTTTTTATTCTCTGTTTTTCTTAATCTTGGGTATTTTGGCAATTGCTTCCGCAATTCGTTATACAGTGGGGAATACCGCTTATGGCTACCGCGGTTACGGAGATTTGTTTGTCTTTGTATTTTTTGGATTAGTGAGTACTTTGGGAGTGAATTTTCTTTACTCAAAAGAATTAGATCCATTATTGTTTTTACCGGCTGCTGCAGTGGGACTTTTGAGTGTAGGAGTTTTGAATTTAAATAATATGCGTGACGAAGCCTCGGATAGAAAGTCAAATAAAAACACCATAGTGGTGAAAATTGGTGGAGCCAAAGCAAAAATCTATCACTATTTTCTAATAATCTCAGCAATGGTTTTGGTGATTGTTTTTGCGCTTTTAAGTGGTTTTAAACTAGATCAGTATCTTTTTTTACTGGCTTATATTCCTTTGACTAAACATTTAATTAATGTCTATAAAAATAAAGAAGCCAAGTTGTTAGATCCTGAATTAAAAAAACTGGCTTTGAGTACTTTTGCGCTTTCAGTATTGCTTGCTTTATGCATGATTTACTTTTTTTCAGATATAATTGTTAACACGCTATTGGGCGGAAGATAAATTTACTACCATGAAAATAACATTTTACGGACATGCCTCCTTAGGAATAAAAGTAGGCGGAAAACACATTTTAGTCGATCCATTTATTTCAGCTAATCCATTGGCAGAACATATCGATATTGACAACTTAAAAGCCGATTACATTTTATTGACTCATGCTCACGGTGATCATATTTTGGATGTCGAGTCGATAGCAAAGCGAACCAATGCGATCATCGTTTCAAATGCGGAAATTGCGGGTTATTATGCAGCCAAAGGATTACAAACTCATCCGATGAATCATGGCGGAAGCTGGAATTTTGATTTTGGAAAAGTAAAATACGTCAATGCGGTTCATTCCAGTTCTTTTCCTGATGGAACGTACGGGGGAAATCCCGGCGGTTTTGTCATTGAAGGCGAGCATAAAAACATTTACATAGCCGGAGATACGGCACTGACGATGGATATGAAGCTCATTCCGATGCGAACCAAACTCGATTTGGCCATCCTGCCTATCGGGAATAATTTCACGATGGACGTCGAAGATGCGATTGTAGCTTCTGATTTTGTCGAATGCGATAAAATTCTGGGCTATCATTACGATACTTTTGGATACATCGAAATCAACCACGAAGAGGCAATCCGTAAATTCTTTGATAAAGGCAAGGATTTAATGTTGCTGGAAATAGGCGATAGTATCGAATTATAATTTTTTTAGGAGCTATTCCTGCTGTACGTTGCAATCTTTCCTAGTGGTTCCAAAGCTCCAGAACCACTAGGAAAGGATTTTCACTCCCATCAGGGCTAGGGCAAATCGTTAATTAAGAAAATACAAGTGAAAAATATCTTTTTAGTGCTATTCATTAGCATTTTTTATCAGTCGGCTTTTGCGCAAAAGGACGGTTATTGGGACAAAGACAGGGCAACAACCAAAGAAATTGTCGTTTCGGCCAGAGACCGGATACTAATAAAAACAGACGATTTCCCCGTAGGAACCACAGAGTTGATTTATAGAATCACGCTTTTGGATGAGAATCAACAACTGGCCAGCAGTTTAGTTTCGGTTTTAAAAGCCATTCCAGATCCTACAGGAATCAGTCAGGGATCAGCAGGAGCTGTTTTTGTTTTGTCTAAAGTTTCCGGATCAGACAAATGCAAATACGCTGTTTTTTCATCATCCGAATTGGCTTTAGAATATCAAAAGAAAGCTAAAAAAGACAAAGCCTGTTTGGTACAGGATACTCCGGTGAGTAAGGACGCAAAAAGACTTTCGGTAGATAAATCGGCTTGCTTGAAACCGGGAATTGAAAATTTATGGTTCGGTTTTGAAAGTACCAACTGGATTTTGAAACAAAAAATAATTCTTGAAGTTGTTCCTTGGGTCGATACAAAGCTCAGTCGCGGCTGGTCTTTGGAAAACAGGAAAAGCATCATCAATCAATGTGAAACTTCAGCATTGGCCAGAAAACTGGCTAATTCGGATGATTTTTGCGTATGCATTCAGGAAAAAATGGAAAAAAAGTACAAGTTTCAAGAATTTCAAAAACTGCTGGCCATAGAACAGGCAAAAGTGTATAAAGATTTTGGCAACAGTTGTTTCAACGAAACTGGAGCTTCTCGGGAACTTTATAACGATTTAAGAAAGCAGGCTGCGGGTTTTGCTAAGAAAGGGGATTATGGCAATGCAATAGCTCAATATGCAACCATAATCAACGAGGGCAAAGCAACGGTATTGGATTACAATGCTATTGGGACGAATTATATTTTGACTAAACAGTACGGCAAAGCGATTAAATTCTTGAAAGAAGGCGTAAAACTGGATGATTCGGAGTTGTTATTGAAATTAAATTTAGCACATGCCTATTTGTTGAATAATAACTATTCTGCCGCTAAAGCCATTTACAAAGAATATCAAACCCAAAATGTGACTGATAGCTTGAGTTGGAGTCAAAAAGTAAAACTGGATTTTGAGACTTTCAAAAAAGCGGGATTGTCTTCAGGTGATTTTGACAGAGTTTTGAAGTTGTTGGGAAATGATTAACGATTTAAGACTTTTTATTTTTTCAAACATATAAGTCATTTAAGTTTTTTGATGAAGCAAATTTTAAAATATTGATAAACTTAGATTTTCTTAGATGACTTATATGTTTAAAAAAAACTTCAATTTAGATAAAAAATGAAAGCAAGCTACCATAAATACATCCTCGATTTCAAGAGAGCTTCCGGAACCTCGCGCGGCGTTATGACCGAAAAAGAAACCTGGTTTTTAGTTTTGGAAAACGAAGGAAAAAAAGGAATAGGAGAGTGCGGAATTCTCAGAGGATTGAGCGCAGATGACAGACCGGATTATGAAGAAAAATTGCAGTGGACTTGTGCCAATATTCATCTTGGAAAAGATGCACTTTGGGAGGCGCTGATCGAGTTTCCTTCGATCCAGTTTGGAGTTGAAATGGCGTTCCAGTCTTTGCAAAGTGAAAATCCTTTTTTATTGTTTCCTTCGGGTTTTACCGAAGGGGAGAATTCGATCCAAATCAACGGACTTGTTTGGATGGGAGAGGAAGCTTTTATGAAGGAGCAAATTGAGGAAAAATTAGCTCAGGGATTCCATTGTATTAAACTCAAAATAGGAGCGATAGATTTTGATAAAGAATTGCAATTATTGGCATTTATCAGAGCGCATTTCAGTGCGAAAGAGATAGAAATAAGAGTTGATGCTAATGGCGCTTTTGATTCAAACGAAGCTTTATATAAGTTAAAACAACTAACTGGTTTTGAATTACATAGTATCGAGCAGCCTATTCGAAAAAATCATACTGACAGGATGGCAGAACTCTGTAAAATCACTCCTTTGCCTATTGCTTTAGATGAAGAGTTGATTGGAGTGTTTTCTTTCGAAGAAAAAGAGAAATTATTACAAAAAATTAAGCCCCAATACATTATTTTAAAACCGAGTTTTGTAGGTGGTTTTCGGGGAACTCAAGAATGGATTTCTTTGGCCGAAAAGTATCAAATAGGATGGTGGATTACCTCTGCCTTGGAGAGTAACATCGGATTAAATGCCATTGCACAATGGACTTTTTTACAGCATAATTTGATGCCACAAGGACTTGGAACCGGAGCGCTTTATACGAATAATTTTGACTGTCCGCTTGAAGTTTTTAAAGGGGAATTATGGTATAGAAAAGAGTTGGATTGGGCGTTTGATTTCGAGCAGTTTTAGATCTTGATTTTTATAATAAAGCTTTTCCAGAATGATTGGAATTGTGAATCATTTTGGAAAAGCTCTTGTTAATTTGAAAGATTTATTCATCGTCTTCTTTTTTCCCAACGATAACCACGATCGTATTTTCTCCATTCTCCATTTTTGTGATTTCGTACTGTATTAGGATTTGCCCAATATCCTTTCTTTTGGATATAATTTTTACGGGAATTATCCCATCTCCATCCTCCTTCAATCCAAATATAATTTGGGTAAGGTCTTGGAGTGATGTCTAATTGAACATAAGCAGGCTGTTCAGAAACATATCCAGCACAGCTGTTAACTAATAATGTAAATCCTCCTAAAAGGATTAAAAGCAGGAACTTTTTCATATCATTAATTTTAGGTATTAAAGTAATAACTTATTGAAGTTAAGTGTTTTAAATTAATTTTGTTTGTAAATTTTTGTTAAGATTGTGTTTTGTAAATGGTTCAAAAAACAATCAGCTGATAACATGAAATTACTTTATTACTTCTTGATACTTTAAACTTAAATAACCAGCAACTTCAGTGTGCAGTTTTTGTTAGCGTATCATTAATTAGAAAGCTATAAAAAACCAAAAGAGGATAGACTTTTATGTGTCTATCCTCTTTTGTAAATTATAAAAATAAATTTTGTATTGTCTTGACTTATTTTTTTGCGGGAATAATGTCAATAATTACTGTTCTGTTATAAGAACGTTCTTCTGGAGTTTTATTTTCAAAAGGGGCTTTGTTCTGATCCTCTCCAAATCCATTTAATTCAAACTTAACATCATTTCTTGCTGTTTTAGACAAACCACTTTCAATAGTGTTCTTCACATCATTAGCACGAGCCAAAGACAAATCTTGATTGTAGGTTTCTTCACCAATAATATCTGTGTGACCATGAATAATTACTGTAGCTCCAAATGGAATTTTTGGCACTATTACATCAGTGAGGTATTTTTCATAGATAGTAATGGCTTTAGATTTATTAAACTCATAGATAATACTGTATCTAATGCCTTCTTCAACTTTGGCTGGTGTCCAAAGGACTACATGCATTGAATTTTCTTTCTCTATTATTTTACCGCTTTTGGTTTGACCAATCATTTTTACTTTGTAATCACCTGCTGGACGACTGCCTAAAATTGATTTCCCAGGAATACTAACTACCTCTTCAGTATAAGGACCGAAAGATTGTGTTTTTCCTTGTTCATCTGCAATTTGCAGGGACCATGAAGATAAAGCTTCGGTGGCTCCTTTGTTATCAAAAGTGACATAACTTTCTACTGGAGCTTCTTGAAGTGCAACAATTTGTACCGGTTTCAATTGAGAATCGGGACCACTTTGAAATTCCATCAACAAATCAGGAGAGCTTGTCTCAATAGAAACTCTACGGTCTCCTTCGCTAAGAAGCTTTAATTCTAATGTTCCGCCTGGTTGTAAAGAGGGGATATTAGGTTTGTTTTGGCCTGTAGTTTTTATTCTTGAGGCAGTTATAACGAATGTATTGACTAAATAATTTTTAACAGATTCAGCCATTAGTAAAGCATCTTCAGGACCTTTTTCCGAAGAACCAACTAAAGTAATGGTTGCAGATGGATTTTTTTGCATGCGGTCTCCAAGAATATTCAGTACATTATAGTAGACTGTCATTTGTCTTTTTGAGCGTTCCGATAATTTTTTTGGAGCGAATGCTTCTAATTGGTCTTCTTTAAACTCTTTTACCTGATTTTTTTCTAATAAAACATAACGATTTGGTATTTCAGTAGATTCAGTGTTAAAATAAACATAGTTTCTAAGCGGAAATATTTCATTAAATCGAGATGTACCTGGTACATTACTAGGAGAATTTATTGAAAATTGAACTTCGGCATCCTTCACCATATCAGTAGACTGTTGGCTGTTTTGTCCTTGTCCAAATTTAAGCGCAACACCAGCTCGTACAGTAGTGATGTTCCATGTTTCTGTAGAACGTGGGTTTTGGCCAAAATAAGGTTGGAAGGAAACAAATGGCGACAGTACAAATTGTGTCTTATTACTATCCGATGAAAGAGGAATGTCATAACCGGCACCAATTTGCATCGAAATAATCGTTTTATTGACATTATCAAAATCACCTTTTACTGCTGTATTAGGTTCCTGATTCGGAAACGCTGGATTAGTACCTAATTGATAAGTAAATGATTTGTCCAGATTGAAAGCCAAACGTGGACCTCCATATAAGTAGAAACTAGATTTGAAAGGTGCAAAACGCAAACTTGGTTCCACCGTAATATAGCTTAGGTTTGTTTTTAAATCAGCTGGGCAGTCACATGGAGTAACTACTTGGTCAAATTTACCTTTTCGGTTATCATAACCTGCCTGTAGCATAACACCCCATCTAGAATCAGCAGGACGATATTCTAAAAGTGGTGCAATAAATAGTCCTGTCCCAAATCCATCATGAAAAGTTGTTGGAGATGTAAAGCCTGCATTCATTTGTTGGGTTGATCCACGGTAAAAATTAAAATTGGCTCCACCCGCTAAACCAAAGTACCAAGAAGGTTTGCTGTATTTTACTTCAAGTGTTTCCTGTGCTTGCACCGTTGTTTGAAAACTCAACCATGATAAGGCGATTATAGCAGTATTCTTAATGCTAAGGCTATTAAGAGACCATGCTGAGCACAGTCCCTTTTTATTATTATTTTTTAATTCCATTATTTTTATGATTTAGGGTTTTGTGATGATGTTAGTATGAGTCATTACTACTGCTCCATTTCTGGCAAGCATTCTGCCTTTTGCAGTTGAATGTGATCCCATTGTTATGGATTGTAAGGCCAATATGTTTCCTACAAAGCTTGTGTAATCACCAATAGTTGCAGAACTTCCGGTTTGCCAAAAAACATTTTCAGCCAAAGCTCCACCAGTAAGTTTGATGTTTCCACCCGCTCCACCTACAGTGGTAAAGGCAGATGCTATTTGGAAAATCCAAACATCTGTGGCACTACCGGATAAAGTTAAATCTCCATTTTGCACTAAAAGAGTTGATGTTGATTTGTAAATACCGGCAACAAGTGTTTTTCCTCCTTGATCTCCGGATACTGTTATTGGCGCGCTATAAGATGCCCCTTCGGCAAAAAGATAGGCATTTGTTAAATCCAGTTTGGCTTGGGTTAACATTGCAGGAGTTCCAGGAGGAGCAATATCATCAGAAGCATAAATAGCTCCGCCAACTATAGTGGCAGGAGGGAAACCTGTAATTGAAGAACGAACTCCTGGGCTTATGCCTACATCCATATTGTTAATTACACTGAAACCAGCATTATTACTAACACCTACACCAGCTAATATTCCGAATCTTTTGGCTGAACCTAAATCCACTAAAGTACCTACTAAAGTTGAAGCTGTTGTAAAGTCCCAATTGTAGTCGTTTGCTAAAGAAACACCCGCTAAATTCTTGGCTCCAGATTTAATTGTGGCGGTATAAGTAGTCGCTTCTAATAGAGGACTGCTTGGTGTAAAAGTAGCGGTAGTACCTAAATAAGTAACTATTCCTGTTATTAAAGCTGTACCGTTTTTTAAAGTAAAAGTAGTAGCGTTAATGGTCGATGGATCCATAGAAATACTAAAGTCTGCTGTAATAGCTTTATTTAGCGCAACGCCTATAGCTTTATCCTTAGGGTCTGTAGCTATTACTTTGGGTGCTGTAATGATACCAGTGGTAAATTTCCATGTATAAGCATTAGGTATTGCTGTTCCTTGAATATTTTTGGCTCCAGATGTAATTGTAGCGGTATATTCGGTACTAGGCAACAAAGGGTTATTAGAAGTAAAATAAGCTGTCATTCCAACATATTCAACGGTTCCAACAACTGATGTTGTTCCCTGTTTTAAAGTAAAAGTTGAAGTGTTAATGGTAGAATAATTCATGACCATATTAAAATTAGCCGAAACTACCTTGTTAAGGAATACGTTTGTTGCATTGGACGCTGGATCAGTTACAGTTACCATTGGGGTAATAGTAGAACCGGTACTGAATGTCCAAATATAGTCTTTTTGTAAAGCATTTCCTGTGAGGTCTTTTACCGAAGATTTAATGGTTCCAGTGTAAGTTGTATTAGGCGCCAGAGGATTGGTTGGAGTAAATAATGCTGTTTTTCCTGAAAATGAAACAGTACCTGCTACTAAAGATGTACCCTGTAAAGTAAAAGAGGCCTGATTGAAAGTGCTAGCATTCATGTCTTCATTAAAGACAACAGAAATCGTTTTGTCGAGCGCTATATTAATGTCTCCATCAGCCGGACTAGTGATTTCTACCATGGGACAAATTCCGTCTATTCCTTCAAAATCGTCTTTAGCACAACTTGAAATTAATGTAATAAATAGTATTACAAAAGGTATTAATAATTTTTTAGTTTTCATTTTATTTTGTTTAGGGGATTAATTATTTGATAAAACAAAGGTTGCTTACTTATGGCCGTAATGTATTATACAATTAAAACCATAAGTTGTAAGATTCACGTATGCGCATTGTTTAAATCAATGGAAGTAGTCAATGAATTGGACTTTTGACAAGAAGATACTCTTAGTCTTTTTGGTCTAAAGCAAAAAAAAACCGAGAAGAATGCTTCTCGGTTTTTTTTTTAATAAATAATAAACAGAAAGTGATAGTAAGAGACGATTTCAATGATTGTGAAATCGTATGTCTTGAAATTTTTTATACTTCTAGATTTTCAATTTCTTTTCTTGTTTTCTCAAATTTAGATTTTCCATCATTTAAGAGATTTAAGCCTTCTTGTTTTAGCGTATCATATTTGTTTGAAATAGTATCTATGGTAGAATCAAATTTTTCCTTTATCCCATCGGCATACTCATTGCTTTTTCGCTTAATTTTTTTTCTGGTTTTGGTACCTTTAGCTGGAGCAAATAATATTCCCATTAGTGCGCCGGCAGCAAGACCACCTATAACTCCTAGTATTACTTTATCTGTTTTCATAGTTTAATTTTTTAGTTTTATAATCTTTTTCCTTGGATAAGTCTTAATAATATTGCGATTACTGCTATAACTAGTAAAATATGTATGATACTCCCTGCACTATAGGCAAAGAATCCAATTGCCCAAAATATTATTAATATTATAGCCACTGTGTAAAGTAAATTGCTCATGATTTCTATTTTTTAGAGTGTTAAGTAAAATTACATATAAATTTAAGCTTATTTATCTGTTTATCAAATAATTACGCTTTATTTTGTTGTGTAGGATATTTTGGGCTGATTTTAGTTAAATGAAATAGCAGCGTAAAAACTTAATACACTATTTTTGGCATCTGGAAAAGTATAGTTTGTTCCAAAATAATTTTTTTCTTTTCCTACTTTGACTAATCCATAGTTGTAACGTACGCCTAAACTAATCATTCCTAAATCAAGGCCAAGACCAGCGGCAAGTCCCGCATCGATTCTATTAAAGTCATTCACATCAATGTTATCTTCGAAGTTAAAACTACCGTCGTTTGATTCATTTGTTGTTTTACCGTTAATCAAATAAGAAACATAAGGTCCGGCCTGAATATTGAAGTTTTTTGAGATATTGGCTACTAGCATTACTGGAACTTCAATATAATTCAATTTGAATCGTGCGGTACCACTTGCTAAAGTGTTGTCGTAAATTACTTCGGCACCCTTTCCGCTATAATATATTTCGGGTTGAATGGCAAAAGAATTGCTTATTGGTAATTTTGCAAATAGTCCAATATTAAAACCAGTTAGTACATTCTCGTCATCTACATTATCAGTGTACAAATTAGAGAAGTTAACACCTCCTTTTATACCAAATTTGGGAGCGTTTTCTTGGGCTGTAATTGAGGTACAAACCATAAATGTCAATGCGATTGACGCTAAAAATATTGTTTTTGAATTTTTCATTTTTTTGATTTTTAGATTTGAAGAGCTTTATATTTTAGGAGTATAAAATTTAGTTCAAAGTGTATTTATAATTTTATAGAGTTCCTTTTTGGTTTTGCCTAATTTAATTTGAAGTTTTGTCATCATTTCATCTTCTTTACCTTGAAGGAAAAGCAAATCGGTATCAGTCAAAGACGCAAATTTTTGTTTTAGATGTTCTTTTTGCTCTTTCCAGGTCTGCTTCAAATTTTCATTTTTCATTTTTTATCTCTTTCATTTTTTATCCCGTATGACAAGTATTCCTCCAACAATGATTAGTACTATTCCAACTATTGGTGACCATTGTACAGGATGATTTTGCTGTCTGTTTATTTCAATTGGTCCAAAGGCGACTACTTTTTCTGTAGTAACATAATTAAACCCTGTGTAGAAAACCATGATGGCTCCTATAATAATTATTCCTATTCCGATAGTTTTTAGATTCATAGAATTCTTTTTTAATTGGCATTCAGTCTGTATTTACCTCTTTTTGATTCATTTACAAATAAATTTTGTTGGCAATCACTAATTAGAGATAAACTTTTTAAGATTCATCCTTAGTGGTCCTAACTAAACTGATACCTGAAGTAAAGAATATTATTCCCAGTATTCCGTAAATAATTAGGAATTTAATGTCTGCATTACTGCCAGAAGTGTTTGAAAACACTACCGCAGTATAAATAAGAGCTCCTATGCCTAGAACTGTAAGTAATGCCCCGAAGATTCGTTTTAGATTCATGATCGTAAGTTGTTAGATTTGGTTATCTTTTTTAATTATAGAATGTATTGATTTACAGATTAAAGTTTTAAATACAGTAATAATTAATAAAGAAGGAATTGTTTCATTAATAGCATACAATAATTTGTAATTGTATTATTAATATCAAAGGTAAGGCTCTTATACATAGTTCGTTTTATATAATTTGTACAGAAAGTTTCATCTTTCACACTTTTAGGATATCTGTGGTTTTTAAAAGCAAAAAAGCACCATTTGTACTTAACAAAGGGTGCTTGTATTTCTTCAAAATGATTTTTTCTAGGCTAAATATAGATTAACGATCACCAATTTACATTCTAGCCATATACCAATTCAGTTCTTTCTCAATTCTTTCAAAATGGAAAAAGGCAGTAATATTTTTTTGAAGTCGCAAAAAAGCCGTTTCGCTTTTTACGACATAATCAAAGGCTTTATGATGCATACAGCTTATTGCTACATCAATTTTATCCTGTGAAGACAGCATTACTACAGGAATATTAGCATCAAATTCTTTAATTTTATCTAATGTTTCTATTCCGTTCATTGCATTTTGATCTATTCCGTCTAAATGGTAATCAAGAATGATCACATCTGGATTTTGATCTAAATTAGCGATGCAAAGTTCACCGGTAGCAAAAGTTTCAACAATAAAATCGGTATGATGAAGAAACTCGATTTCTAATGATTTTAAGAAAACGGCATCATCATCTACTAAAAATAGTTTTATTTTCTCTTCGTTTTTCATCCGTTTATGTTTTTAATATTATTAAATTCTATTTCTAATTCTTTACAAGCTTGGTCGCAAATAGTTGAAAGTTCCAAAACCAAATCGTCGATTTCTCCTTTTTGATGCTCTAAATTATTGGAATAGTTCTGAATTTTTTTTGCCATTTCTTCAAAATCAGAGCTCATTCCCATTATGGAAAAAGAAGGGATCATCTTATGGGCCGAAGCTCCAAGTAGAGACCAATCTTTGTTGCTCAGGCCCTGTCTCATGGCGGTTATAAGAGGAGGTGTTTGTAGCAGGTAGGCCGCAATCATTTCCATCATTAGTTTAGGATTTGATTTAGTACGACTGTTCAAATAGGCTAAATCAATGCATTTGGAATTTTTCGCAAGGCTATTTTTTTTCAGTTCTTTGTCTTTTATGCTTGATGATTTTCTTACGATTCCTACTATTTTACTGTATAACAATCGTTCGTCAACGGGTTTTGTAACATAATCATTCATTCCTACGGCCTTACATTTGGCCAAATCTACGGTGGTGACATCAGCTGTTAAAGCAACAATAGGAATATTGGATTTCATTACTTTTCGAATGTATTCAGTAGCTTCAAAACCGTTCATTTCAGGCATTTGCAAATCCATTAGGATAATGTCATAACTGTTTTTTTCTAGTTTTTCTATGGCTATTTTTCCGTTTTCGGCAATGTCCCTTTGAAAACCAAAATCATCCAATAATGTTTTCATCAATAATTGATTTAGTGCAATATCTTCTACGACTAAAACTTTTATGTTTTTTATGTCAGAATCCAATTCAAGTATTTCAGTTTCCAGTTCGGCATCGACATCCGTTTTTTCAAAATTCAGTCTAAAACTAAATGTAGTTCCTTCGCCCACTTTACTTTTTACTTTAATAGTACCGCCTTGGGGTTCTACTAATTGTTTAACGATAGCCAGTCCCAAGCCTGTGCCTCCATAAATTCGGGATGTTCCGCTGGATGCTTGCTGGAAATTTTCAAATATTGTGGCTATTTTTTCTTCTGGAATCCCAATGCCGGTATCAGTAACAGCAAATTCAATGGTCACGTTTTCTGGGCTTTCATCAATAAGACGAACGACAACAGTAATTTTTCCTCTTGAGGTAAATTTTACGGCATTACTCACCAAATTTAAAATAATTTGATGTAAACGAACGGGATCGCCCACTATTATTGAGGGAATGTTAGGATCGTATTCTTTAATTAACGTTAAATTTTTCTCCTGAATTTTTGTTTCAAACAGATGGAGCATCGATGATATCGATGACTTTACTTTAAAGGGGATTTTCTCGAAAGTCATCTTTCCGGAATCGACTTTTGCTAAATCCAGAATATCATTTATCAATACAATTAGTGCGTCGCCACTCATTTTTATGGCGTCTAAATACTCTTTTTGTTTTGCCGTTAAATCTGTTTTTAAGACCACTTTTGTAAACCCAATAATAGCATTCATTGGAGTTCGTATTTCATGACTCATATTGGATAAAAACTGTTGCTTTGCCTTTACGGCATTTACGGCGATTAAGGTGGCACATTCGGCATTTCTTTTTTCCTCTTCAGCAATTCCGGTTGCTAGTTCGGCAAAAACCCGGGCTTCTATCAGTTCTGTTTCAATTCTTTTTTGGTCAGTGATATCACGAGCGACCACAACTACTCCAAGTACATTTTTTTGATCGTCTCTATAAACAGATCCGTTAAATAGTACATCAGTCAATTTTCCGTCTTTGTGTCGCAGCGTAAGGGGAGAATCAGCCACAGAACCTTTGGCAAAAACTTCCTGATATACTTCTCTTGCCATTTGGGGTTGGGTGAAATAATCAAAGAAGTCAGAACCAATGAGTTTGTCACGATTCAAGCCCGTAATTTTAACGGTTGCTTCGTTTATATCAGTTATTTTTCCGTCTATATTTATAGTAATTAACGGATCTAAACTGGCTTCAATAAGGCTAAGGGAATAATTAGAGAGCAATTTTTGTGAAGCGGTAAAGAGTTCTAATTCATTATTTCTGTCTTTTAAATTTTTGATGATAATAAAGACAAGGCTGAAAATGGTAAATATTAAAAGTAAAAGTAAAAAGATTAGGATTTCCGTGGTTTGGATTCTATTGTCATTTTCGTCTTTACTTTGTTTTAAATAGTTGTACTGATCCTGTTTTATATCAGCTATGATGTTTTTTAATTTATCAGTGATAACTTTTCCATTGTTAAGAATGGCTATTTTTTCATTCTCATTTAATAAACCGATCTTTCTGTCATCGATACTTTTTTGAAGTAAGAATAATTTTTCCGACGCCATGATCCTTAAGGAATCGACCTGTTTTTTTTGCTTTGGATTATTTTTAGTCAATTCTGATAAAGCCAGTAGGTTTTTGTGTAGCGATTTTTTGGCATTATTATAGGTCTCCAAATAAATGTTGTTTTCGGAAATGATATAGCCTCTCATGCCAATTTCAATAGCAAGAAGATCCAAAAGAACATTATCATTTTTACTAAGAATATCCTGAGCGTGGTTAGCTGAGTCGCCGCTAGACTTGACTTTTAGGTTGTTGTAATAGAAAAAAGCTAAGACGGAAGCCAATATTAGAACTAAAAAAAGGGAATAGAAATGGAATTTTTTGTCTGAAATTAATTTCATAATCGTTTTTAAAAAATTAATTTAGAATATTTTGATTCCTATTGTTTTCAGTGCCAATTTCTTCGATTGGACAGCGTCTCTTATCTTTTAAATTCTTGAAGTGGGAAGGGGAGAGTCCCGTTACTTTCTTAAACTGACTCGAGAGATGAGCTACACTGCTGTATCCCATTTTCCATGCAATTTCAGTGATATTGTGTTCTCCGTAAATGATTAATTCCTTGACTCTTTCTGTTTTATGGGAAATGATAAAATGTTCAATAGTCGTTCCTTGAACTTCAGAAAATAAGTTTGATAAATAGGTGTAATCGTGATTTAATTTTTCGCTTAAATAAATAGAGAAATTTACTTTAATGATTTCGTCAGAATGGTGAACCATCTGAATAATTACATTTTTAATTTTTTCTATAAGCATAGATTTTTTATCATCCATCAGTTCAAAGCCAGAGCTAAGCAGTCCTATTTTAAGAGATTCACGTTGATCTTTGGAAATATTTTCCATCACATCAACCTCCCCTAAATCAACAACTATAAAATGCAATCCAAGTTTTTTTAACTCTTCTTTGACCGCTGATTTGCAGCGATTGCTGACCATGTATTTAATATATAACTTCAAATTGTTTGTTTTTTTAACTGATTGTAAAAGTTGCTCTTTTTTATTGAAAATGAATTATATAACTTTTTTAAAAAGTTATATAATTCACTGATTTTAGACTTTAACTGAAATTTACGCCAGTAGATAAAAGCTAAAATAAAAGGCAGTACTTTTTTTAAAGTTTTGATTTATCGGTAGCTAGTATGAATTGGCCAATTGTATTTTTTGTTCAGCACCTAAAATTTATTATTTAGGATTTTAATTTTATTTCAATTAAAATGAATCTTTCCAATCCATTGATTTTATTGCAGAAATTTTATTTTCTTCATTCATATACACGCGAAGCTCTTTATTGGCCACTTTTTTAGTGTATAATGCCTTATAGCGAAAAACGATGTTGTTGTTTTGATAGTCTTTAAAAATTTCAACTAACTGAATATCTTTGAAATCTCCGTAAAACTGGCGGTAACGGGTACAGGTTTTGGAAAGTTTTTCTAAGGTTATATTGGCAATAACAGAGCTTGTAGCTTCCGTTTCATTAAAAGGCTTAAATTTTGAAGTATTGCAAGTCATCAAAATTCTTTTGCCCAGTTCGTATGCTTTATTCTTCAAGCCTGCATCAACCGCTGTCAGGGCTAGTTTCTCAAATTTAATTTCTTTTTTTTTCTCAGTCTCGAGGGCAGTTTTTTTGGATTTACACCCAATGAGTACAATTAAGCTAAGTAGTAGGATTATTTTTTTCATGCTTGTATTTTTAATAATAAATTGGGATCAGGGCAGTTTTCCAGATAAAAAGCCAAATCTTTTTTGCTACAAACGCCAGGATAATCACCCAGATTATTTTCTAAATTTTTTATGATTTGAAAATGTAAATGGGGAGCATAATCACCATTTACCGATGTATCTCCTAAAGTGGCTAGTTGTTCTCCTTTTCTGAAAAAAGCGCCTATTTCTAAATTATCTAAACTCTCTAACGCTAAATGTCCGTATAAAGTATAAAACTGTTGATGCTCCAGTCTGTGTTCTAAGATTATTGTTGGTCCATAATCGCCCAAACCGGCATTATTGTCAAAACTGTGAATTCTACCGTCAAGGGCCGCTAATACTGCTGTTCCAGCTTTTATCCATAAGTCTAAACCCAAGTGTATGTTTCTTTCTTCAGTCTCTTGATTCTTGAAAATTTGGCTTCTTTTGTAAAGATTTCTTTCTTCATTATAACCGCCATAAGCTACTTTTGATTTGTTCAAGATCAATTGATTTTCTATATAGTTCTCAAAATCAGCTGCACTGTTTAAATCGTGTTTTGATAATTCATTATTAGAAACCGAAAGATCCAGAGGAAAATAGTATTGATAATCTATTGAATCATCTATTACTTTTACATTTTGGATGTTTTTTAGTGTCGTTTCTAAGTCGTTCATTTTTATTGAATTTTGAATTTTTAAATTACAATAAAAATACAACATAAGAGATTGATATCTAAATTATAATGTTTAATTAAGATGATTTTTTGGGCAAAATCGATACTCTAGTGCAAAAAAAGGATGTCATTGTAGACATCCTTTTTCTCTTATTGAATAGTTATTTTAGTATAAACTTGGAAATTTAGAAGGGTTTACCTCATTCATCATAGCATAAACTTTTTCATAAATATCTTCTGCAGACGGTTTTGAAAAGTAGTCACCATCTGTCCCGTAAGAAGGTCGGTGCGCTTTTGCCGTTAAGGTTTGCGGTTTACTGTCTAAATAATTATAGCCGTCTTGTTGTTCCACAATTTGTTGTAGAATATAAGCCGAAGCGCCGCCAGGAACATCTTCGTCGATTACTAAAAGACGGTTTGTTTTAGCGATACTTTTTACCAGATCATGGTTAATATCAAAAGGTAATAAAGATTGTAAATCGATGATTTCACAGTCAATACCCACTTCTATAAGCTCATTGGCAGCTTGTTCCACTAATCTCAATGTAGAACCATAAGAAACCAAGGTGATATCATTGCCTTCTTTGATGGTTTCAACAACACCAATTGGTGTTTTGAATTCCCCATAATTAATTGGTTTTTTCTCTTTTAATCGGTAACCATTCAGGCATTCGATTACTAAAGCCGGTTCGTCACATTCTAATAAACTGTTGTAAAAACCTGCCGCTTTGGTCATGTTTCTTGGAACCAAAACATGGATTCCTCTAACAGCGTTGATGATCATTCCCATTGGGGAACCAGAATGCCAAATTCCTTCTAAGCGATGTCCTCTGGTACGAATAATTAAAGGTGCTTTTTGTCTGCCGACGGTTCTGTATTGCAGGGTTGCCAAATCATCACTCATGATTTGTATAGCGTACAATAAATAATCCAAATATTGAATTTCGGCAATAGGTCTTAAGCCTCTTAAGGCCATTCCTATTCCTTGTCCTATAATAGTAGCTTCGCGTATTCCGGTATCAGCTACGCGTAGTGCACCGTATTTTTCCTGCATTCCTTCCAGTCCTTGGTTTACATCGCCAATAGCTCCGGCATCTTCTCCAAAAATTAAGGCTTCTGGATATTTTGTGAAAATGGCATCAAAATTATCGCGCAGAATCATTCTTCCGTCTGCTTCTTCTTTTGAGTTTTCGTTATATTGAGGCAAAACCTCTTTTACAGAAAATACATTCAAATCAGAATCGGAATACAAATGACTGCTAAAATCGGGTTGGTTCTTTGCTAGGTAGGAGGTAATCCAAGTGGACAATTCATTTTTTCCGTCACCATTAGAAATCCAACGCAAAGATTTGCGGGCTGCTATAAGAATTTCCTTTTTCAAAGGAGATTTTATGCTATTTAATTCTGAGATTTGCTTTAGGATATTGTCTTTGTTTTCAGAAGAAACAGCGACTTTTTCCAATAGTTTTACCAGTTCTTTTTGGTCTTGGATGATGGGATTTATAAAAGCGTTCCAAGCCGCTTTTTTACCTTCAAGAACTTCATTTTTTGCTTTCAAATCAATTTCGGCAATTTCTTCCGGTGATGCAATATTAATAGCAATCATCCATAATTTCATTTGTCGGATACAGTCAAAATCTTTTTCCCAAGCAAGACGATCAGCATCTTTGTATCTTTCATGCGAACCTGAAGTGGAATGTCCTTGAGGTTGTGTCAGTTCGTTTACATGAATGAGCACGGGCACATGCTCTTCACGGGCAATGAGAGATGCTTTTTCATAGGTAGCAATCAAATCTGAATAATCCCATCCTTTTACTCTAAGGATTTCATAACCTTTAGCATCTTTATCGCGTTGGTATCCTTTTAGGATTTCCGAAATATTCTCTTTTGTAGTTTGATGTTTGGCATGAACTGAAATTCCGTACTCATCATCCCAAACACTTATTATTAAAGGTACTTGTAAAACACCTGCTGCATTGATAGTTTCAAAAAACAACCCTTCAGATGTACTTGCGTTTCCAATAGTCCCCCAAGCAATTTCATTTCCTTCAACCGAAAAATTGGATTTATTGGTTATTCCAGCAACCTGTCTGTATATTTTTGATGCTTGTGCAAGTCCCAGTAAGCGGGGCATCTGCCCTGCAGTAGGAGATATATCAGCGCTGGAGTTTTTTTGTTTTGTTAAATCTTTCCAGGAACCATCTTCATTCAAACTATGAGTGGCAAAGTGCCCGCCCATTTGTCTGCCTGCCGACATAGGATCCTGTTCTATACTAGTATTTCCATATAAACCGGCAAAAAACTGTTCTACAGTCAATTGACCAATAGCCATCATAAAAGTTTGGTCACGATAGTAGCCAGAACGGAAATCTCCGTCCTTGAAAAATTTAGCCATCGCAAGCTGAGGGACCTCTTTCCCATCACCAAAAATTCCAAATTTAGCCTTTCCGGTCAATACTTCTCTACGTCCTAATAGACTACATTCTCGGCTTGTTATAGCGATTCTGTAGTCGTTCAATACTTCGGTTTTAAAATCTTCGAATGTCAATGTAATATTGGTTTTTTCTTTTATCATAATTGAAAAGTATAACTTAGTGCTGCAAATTTACTTAAAAACTAGCTATTATCATAATTCAATAAAAGAAATAAAATTTAATTATGTGTAATTTTATCTGTTTTGTATTATGTATTTTTTTATTATGTGTAATTAAAAGACTTGTTTGTTGAGAATATTTTAATTGCAATGTTTTTGTTTAATCAATTAAAACCATTTTCGATTAAATAAATTGATTAATATTTTTGGTGATAAAGTAATTATGAACCTTATTTTTTCATTGTACTTGTTTTGTCCTATTTCCCAACCATTCGAAGAATAGACTGGTAAATACATTTCAAAATAGTCCGGAACTAAATTCAGACGAATTCCGCTGTCAAATAGCAGTTTTTCGTTTTGAGATTTATTTTTGACAACACCTAGATCGCCATAGACTTCGACCCAATTCCAAATATTATATCCGGCATTCAAAGTCGAAATCCATTGATTGGCAAAAGGTGTGTTCAATTTGGATTTAAATCCGCCTTCGGCAATAATTAATTGTTGACTAAAAAAACCGCTACTTTCTGATCTTCCATAATAATTATAGTCGAACAAATAGTCTGTTGGTCTGTCTAAAGCAAAACTAAAGAAATCAGAATCGGTTTTATTGTATAAAAAACTGCCGGCATAGAAGCGTAATTGTATCTGATGATTGTTCTCGAATAGTTTTCTATAACTTAATTCGGCAGCTGCTTTTCCAAATTTTCCTGCCAATTGCAGGTCAGTCATGAAATTGAATTGCTTAGTAATTTCATTTTTGGAGTTAAAATATTTTGCATTAAAAACCGAATAATTTTCTTTGGAATTATCCACTACAATCGCACTTTTCTCTCTATTAATCATTACCTGGCGAAAAAGAATCAATTGCTTGTGGTTGTCTCTAAAGTCGTTTTCGCGAATGCGCAATTGAACGGTCGGATTTATCGAAAGGTAAGTGGCATCCGGCGCATAATGAAAATAAGAACTCGATAGCGAATAGCGAACATTGTATAAGGCGCTGTTTCTGTAGTTTTGATTTACCACAAAATAGCCCGAACCTGATAGAGTGCTTGCTTTTGTGGAATAGGAAGGATTGATATCAAAAACAAAAGGCTTGTCTAGAATGGTTTTATTATGGAGTCTTAGTCCTGGCGACAGGCCATCGTATAAATTGTAAGTCAAGGTTGGCACATACAAAACCTGATTGTAATAGGGATCTTCAAGATCCTTCATAAACACAAATTTGATGGGACGGTTGTTCGGGAAAAAACTTTTCAGGGATTTCCAATTGTTTCTTAGGTTGTACTCTGGTACTTCATTATTATAGTTGATGACAATCTTATCGGCATTATTTCTTTCCAAAGTAAAAACCGTATCATTTGATTGCGGTTCCAGCCATTTTTTTAATACAATTTTCCCTTGCTTTACGCCATAAATGGGAACTGGGACAATAACGCCAGTTTTATTTTTGATTGAAAAGGAGATGCTATCCTTTGTTTTGATGACATTCGAAAATTTATAGTCTATGATTTTTCTAGTGTTTATGATGGTACTAAAAAACCAATCAATATCTTTTTCAGTATTGGATTTTAACAGCTTTTCAAAATCTTTTTCGGAGGTTTGGCTTTCCTGATTTTTAGCGTAAAATTGACGGATGCTATTGGTAACGGAATTTTCGCCAAGGTAATCGTCTAGATAACGCAAACTCAATCCAGCGTGGTATTTACCGGCAATTTGCTCATTGAATTTGATCAAAGTGTTTTTTGGACTCGCTAGTGATTGATCTAGGTTTTTGCGCGCCATCAGCATATAGAAATAGCTGTATTGCTCGTTAAAATCCAGGTTTGTCAAATTATAACTTTTCAATAATTTAAACGAGGAAGCGCTTCCTAACATCTTACTGTTAGGATGATTCTCTTGAATGTATTTCATCATCGCATAAACCTGAATCCCGTTAGTGATCCAACTATTTTTTCGGTTGTCTATTCTCATCGTGTTTTTGAGATAGGCGTTCAAATAGGTTTTTAAGAATTTGATCTCATAAGTAAACTCATCCGAAAAAGGACTTATAAAAGAGGGCAGTTGGTTCAATCCATAAAAAGGATTTCGTTCATAATCTGTTTCAGAAACAATGATTTTTTCAAACGGATATTTCCCTATTAACTCATTTACATAGCAGACAATATTATCAATAATAATGGCTTTTTGAATTTGGCTAATTTTTTCTTCCTTCAAATTGGTTAATACCTCAATGGAATTATTCTTAAAACTGTAGAAACTGGATTTTGGTTCTATAAATAGATCGAAATTGATTCTGTTTTTTCCGGATAATTTATATATGGTAGAGTTGGCTTTAGGTATGGGTTCAATAGAATTTAGATCAGAAGTCACTTCCATGTTTTCATTGACTTTCAATTCTATATCAAAGTCTGAAACGGCATTGACAATATCGTCCAGATTTTCATTGTTGTATGTTATAAAAGCGTGGTTTTCATATCGGGCTGGACTTAGATACCATGTTTTTAGATTCATGCCTCCGTTAGTATCGTAGCCATATTTGGTAAATTTATCACTGGGAATTTTTACCACATAAGTAAGATAAAATATCGTTTTTTGCGTTGGAGCCAGTTTTTCTCTGAGGTTTACGCTGATCACATCCGGATTTTCCTCTGTTCGGTTCCAGCTTAGGAAAAGTTTATTGGTATCAATAATGGTAATATTGCTTGTACTTCCCTTTTCTTTTTCATTTGCCAAATGGAAACCTCTGTAAAACTCATCCGAAAAACGTTTGGCCAAAGGTGATTTTACATTAGAGTAGGCATTATTCCAGTCGTTGAGAACTATTGTCGAAAGGCTATCATTAGAATCATTAAAAAAAGTAATTTCCTGCTGGATATTCAAGGTTTTAGTATTAGAATCTACCTCAACAAGCATTTTGGAATGATGTTGGGCATACTGTTTTATTGACGTCAATAAAACCAAAAGGCAAACCGCTAATTTGTAGGTTGATTTCAATTGTAGGTCTCGGTTTAATGTAGTACAAGATACATTTTATTTGCATAAAACCCACAGTGCTTTGTAGTTAAAATACTAAAAAAAAATAGGGCTGTCTTAAAAAACAGCCCTATTCTTAAAAATTAGGTTTCAAATTGTACTTTTTATAGAAATTATCCAAAGCTTCAACTACTTCATCCTCAGAATCCACAATTTTTATCAATTTCAAATCATCGGGACTCACGGTTTGTTCTTTTTCTATTAAGACCGTTTTTACCCAGTCAATCAATCCCGACCAAAAGCTGGTTCCAACAAGTATAATCGGGAATTTGGCTATTTTTTTGGTTTGAATTAGGGTTATCGCTTCAAACAATTCGTCTAAGGTTCCAAAACCCCCAGGCATAACCACAAAACCTTGGGAATATTTTACAAACATCACTTTTCGAACAAAGAAATAATCAAAATTTAAATTTTTGTCTCCATCGATATAAGGATTGAAATGCTGCTCAAAAGGCAGTTCAATGTTTAATCCTACCGAGGTTCCGCCGCCGAGATGTGCCCCTTTGTTACCTGCTTCCATGATTCCGGGACCACCGCCGGTAATCACGCCATAACCGGCTTTACTGATTTTATAGGCAATACTTTCGGCAAGTTTATAGTATTTATCCTCGGGCTTGGTTCTTGCTGATCCAAAAATGGATACACAAGGACCAATGCGTCCCATACTTTCGTAACCGTTTACAAATTCGGCCATGATTTTAAAAATGGCCCAACTGTCATTGGTTCTAATCTCATTCCAAGTTTTTTGTTTTAATTTATCTTGGATTACTTTATCTTCATCATTATCAAAATCTTCTAATCTCATATTCGTATTGTATTATTTAACTATTATTTTAGCTATATTCTCTTGATCCCAAATAGCTAATGGGACAGAGTTTAAATCTCCTAAATACTAAAGTAACTCTTTTTTCAAAAACTGCGCCGTATAACTCTTTTTAATTTTGGCTACTTCCTCGGGAGTTCCTTTGGCAACAACTTGTCCGCCGCCTTTTCCTCCTTCGGGACCTATGTCAATAATGTAATCGGCTAGTTTGATTACATCCATATTGTGTTCGATAATCAATATTGTATTCCCTTTGTCAACCAGTTTGTTAATCACGTCCATTAATACTCGGATATCCTCAAAATGCAAACCTGTTGTGGGTTCGTCCAAAATATAAAAGGTATTTCCGGTATCTTTTTTAGATAATTCCCCCGCTAATTTTATTCGCTGTGCTTCTCCGCCCGAGAGCGTTGTACTTTGTTGTCCCAAAGTGATATAGCCTAAACCTACATCTTGAATGGTTTTTACTTTTCTATAGATCTTCGGAATCATTTCAAAGAACGGAACGGCTTCGTCTACCGTCATGTTCAATACATCCGAAATGGATTTTCCTTTGTATCTGATTTCCAAAGTTTCTCTGTTGAAACGTTTGCCTTGGCAAGTTTCACATTCGACATACACATCCGGTAAAAAATTCATTTCAATGGTTCGTACTCCTGAACCTTCGCAGGTTTCGCAGCGTCCACCTTTGACATTAAAACTGAAACGTCCCGCTTTATAGCCACGAATCATACTCTCAGGAGTTTTTGTAAATAAAGCTCTGATTTCGGTAAAAACTTCGGTATAAGTCGCCGGATTAGAGCGTGGCGTTCTGCCTATCGGACTTTGGTCAATATCAATTACTTTATCAATATGTTCTAACCCTTCAATTTTTTTATAAGGCTGTGGTTTTTTTACACCATTAAAATAGTAGGCATTCAAGATAGGGTAGAGCGTTTCATTAATTAAGGTCGATTTCCCGCTTCCTGAAACTCCCGTCACGCAAATCATTTTACCCAAAGGCAATTCAATCGAAACGTTTTTGAGATTATTTCCTGTTGCTCCAGTCAACTTTAGGAATTTCCCATTGCCTTCACGACGTTTTGCCGGGATTTCAATTTTCATTTCGCCGTTAAGATATTGGGCAGTCATCGAATGTGAGGCCAGGATTTCGGCAGGAGTTCCTTTGCTGATGATTTCACCGCCAAATTTCCCCGCCTTTGGACCAATATCAATTACATAATCGGCACGCTCAATCATGTCTTTATCGTGTTCTACCACGATTACTGAGTTCCCAATATCACGCAATTGTTCCAAAGAATGGATTAATTTCTCGTTGTCTCTTTGGTGTAAACCGATGCTTGGTTCGTCCAAAATATAAAGTACACCCACCAGCTGCGAACCAATCTGGGTTGCTAATCGGATGCGTTGGGCTTCACCTCCAGAAAGCGATTTAGAGCTTCGGCTTAAAGCCAAATAATCCAAGCCCACATTCATCAAGAAATCCAAGCGATCTTTAATTTCTTTGATGACCTCGGTGGCGATTCGTTTTTGTTTATCGGATAATTGGCTGTCTAATTTTTTGAACCAAGCCGTCAAATCCGAAATATCCATATTGCACAATTCGGCAATATTCTCCTCATTGATTTTAAAGAATAATGCTTCTTTTTTTAATCTGGAACCTTCGCAAACCGGACAGCGTACTTCGTCCATGAATTCCTTTGCCCAACGCTTGATAGTTGTCGAACCGCTTTCGTCGTGTTGGTTTTTTATGAAATGGGAGATTCCTTCAAAATCTATTTTATAGTCTCTGGCAACGCCCAGATCTTTGGAATTTATCGTAAATTTTTCTTTTCCGCCGTTGAGAATCATTTCCATGGCTTCTTCGGGGATTTTTTCGATGGCATCGGTAATTTTGAAACCGTATTTTTCTCCGATGATTTCCAATTGCTTGAAAATCCAAGACGATTTGTATTCGCCCAAAGGCGCAAAACCTCCGGCTTTTATCGATAATTTCGGATTTGGGATAATTTTCTTGATATTGATTTCGTTTACCGTTCCCAGTCCGTTGCAATGATCACAAGCTCCTTTTGGAGAGTTGAAAGAAAATAAATTCGGTTCCGGATTTTGGTACGAAATTCCGGTTGTGGGACACATTAAGTTTCTACTGAAATAGCGCACTTCGTTCGAATCTTGGTCCAAAACCATCAATACATTTTCTCCGTGATGCATCGCTGTGTTGATGCTTTCTGACAATCTTTTTTCATTATCAGGAGTAGCTTCAATAACAATTCGATCTACCACAATTTCGATATCGTGGGTTTTATAACGATCCAGTTTCATTCCGGGCGTAATATCGAGAATGTCACCATTCACGCGCACTTTCAGGAAACCTTGCTTGGCAATTTGCTGGAATAATTCGCCATAATGTCCTTTTCGGGCTCTAATAACCGGAGCCAGAATATTGATGCGTTTTCCGTTGAAATCCTCTATGATAAGATCTTTGATTTGTTCGTCAGAATAACTGACCATTTTTTCTCCCGTATTGTAGCTGTAGGCGTCTGCGGCTCGTGCATAAAGCAAACGCAGAAAATCGTAGATTTCAGTAATGGTTCCTACGGTAGAACGCGGACTTTTGGAAGTAGTTTTTTGTTCGATAGCGATAACGGGCGAAAGTCCGTCTATTTTATCCACATCCGGGCGTTCCAGTCCGCCAAGAAATTGTCTGGCATAAGCCGAAAAAGTTTCTACATAACGGCGTTGTCCTTCAGCATAGATGGTATCAAATGCCAAAGATGACTTTCCAGAACCCGAAAGACCGGTAATTACTACCAATTTTTCGCGAGGAATGGAAATATCTATGTTTTTTAGGTTGTGAACTCGAGCGCCTAGAACTTCGATGGTATTGTCTTTATCTAACATATTTTTGCTGATTGCTTCTTTCATCGCAATGACAGCAAAGTTAGCATTTTGATTTGTTCTTTAGGTACAACAGTTTAGAAGTTTATGTTAAAAACCGATAGAAATTTATTCAATTGTCATCGATTTCAGCTTGGTTCTATAGGCCTCCAGCGCAACCGATTTAGAGATAAATCCGTAGTATTTATCATCTTTAATCACAGGAAGGAAAGCCACTTTAGAAGTTTCAAATTTATTCATTACGGTTTCCATGCTGTTAAAAGGATAAATAACTTCGGCCGGATCAATCATAATTTCTTTCACCAAAGTATATTTTACCCTATAAGTATTGAATATAATTTCGCGTATGCTATTGAAATGAACAATACCCAATAAATGTTTTTCTTTGTCTACAACTGCAAATACAACTTGATTGGAATGTGAAATCAAATCGACCAGTTTTTCTAGATTTTCGTCAGGAGAAACAGTCAGATAATCGGTTTGTATAATCGAATTAGTATCTAATGTCGAAAGGACGTTAGTATCTTTATTACTGGTAAAAGCATGGCCTTTTTTTGCCAAATCTTTTACATCCATCGAATGTTTTTCAAACCGTTTTGAAATAGCAAAACTGATGGAGGCGACAATCATAAGGGGAATCATCAGGCTGTATCCGCCCGTTATTTCGGCAATTAGGAAAATCGCGGTTAATGGTGCATGAAATAATCCGCTCAAAATTCCGGCCATTCCCACCATGGTAAAATTGCTGACCGGTAAATGAGTGAGTCCTGTAAGATTTATTGCTTTGGAAAATACAAAACCCACGTAAGAACCTACAAATAACGAAGGCGCAAAGTTACCTCCATTTCCTCCTGATCCTAATGTAATGGCTGTTGCAAAAACTTTGACCATCATCGTCAAACCAACAAAAATAATAAGCAACCAGGTTTTGTCTTTGTAATCACTAAAAAGAGTGTTGTCTAATATTTTGCCTGGATTGTTTTCGGATAGGATTTTGATGCTTTCATAACCTTCGCCAAAGAGTGTAGGGAAAATAAAAATAAGGATCGCTAAAATAGAAGCGCCAAACATTGCTTTTTTGTAAGGACTTAGCTTAAGTCGGGCAAAAAAGTGTTCCGTTCTTTGGAAATTTCGGGTGTAGTAAACAGAAATAAAACCAGTTACTATTCCTAAAAGTACATAAAAAGGGATTTTATGGTAATCAAAAAGCTGTTGTTGTTTGAAATTCAATAAAATGGTTTCGTCTAATGTAATTACAGAGACCAAGGCGCCGGTTGCAGCGGCAATCATTATGGGCGTAAATGCCGAAATACTCACATCGACTAACAAAACTTCGATGGCAAACAGAACACCGGCAATGGGCGCATTAAAGGCTGCGGCTATACCAGCTGCGACACCACAACCTATAAGAAGGGTTCTGTCTTTGTAACTTAATTTGTAATTTTGAGCATAATTAGAACCAAAAGCTGCACCTGTAATCACAATTGGGCTTTCTAAACCGGCTGAACCACCCAATCCTACCGTAAGGGAACTGGTAACGATTTGTGCATACATTTGTTTTTTTGGAATAATACTGGCTTTTTTGGCAACTCCATATAAAATTTGTGAAGTTCCTTTTTCGATGGAACCACGAAGTACTTTTTTTACCACAAATACGGTCAATAACAAACCGGCAATGGGTAAAACACTATTGATAAAACTAAGTTTTAAAATGCCATTGATGTAGGTAGCAAATAAGAAAACCCAGTGGGCAAATGACTTTAAGACAATTACTGCAAAGGCAACACTTATACCAACTAATACACTGGATAAGAAAATAAATTGTTTTTCACTCAGGATAGATTGCCACCAAGCAATTATACTTTCTAATTTAGAAATATATTTTTTAAACATTTATCTTTTTTTGAAAGGGCTAAATTACTATTATTTTGCGCAACCTCATGTATTTTTTAATGCTTCTTTTCTGCTTAAAGGCTTAAAGGCAGTAACAGCAACAAACTCCTTAACGGCTTCAGAATCCGTTTTTGCGTATTCCCGTAATGCCCAACCAATTGCTTTTTGAATAAAAAACTCAGAAGACGATTGCTGTTTAAGGCAAATAGATTTTAATAACTCAAAATTGGTTTTCTTCTTGTATCCCAATTGAAAAAGAATGACGCTTCTGTTCAACCACATATTGTCAGCATTAGAAAAAAGCTTCACTACGGCATCAGTTTCATCAGGAAATTCCAATAAATATTCTCCCAGAATGTATTTTGAGATGGTATCCACACTGTCCCACCAAGAATTTTCAGTTATCAGTTTTTTTATTAAATGAATGTCATCCTTTAAATAGTTTTGCTTGAGTTCTTTTATCAAAATCTCTATGGCGCAATAGTGAAATTCCCTTTGTTTTTTTGCAAATAATTGCAAAGCGACCGTTCTGCAATTTTCGGTAACTTCTGCTTTATTTTGCTTCCAAATTTCCTTGAAAAGCCGTCTTCTTTCGGTTGTTTTTATTCCAAAAAAAGCAAAATGATTCCTCATATATTTAGCCATAGGAGCTGCATTTTCAGGATGGCTGTTTTCCATAAAAGCTGACTCTAAAGAAAAAATAAAACTCATAAATATAATTGTAGATTAGAAACCAACCGATTTGTTATCGCCTCTTTTGTCTGCGCCACCTTCCAGTTTTCCATTGGGTAAAACTAAAATAGCATCTACTTGTCCTATAATTTGATTGTTTTTCTCATTGATATGGTATCCTTTTTTATTTAGATTTTCTAATAAATCTTTAGCAAAGGAAGAAGGTTCAAATGTAATTTCGTCGGGCAACCATTGGTGATGAAAACGTGGCGCATCTACTGCTTCTTGCATGCTCATGTTAAATTCATAAACATTAAATATCGTTTGTAATACTGAGGTGATGATCGTAGAACCTCCGGGAGTTCCTACGACCATAAATAGTTTTCCGTTTTTCTCTACTATGGTTGGTGTCATCGAACTCAACATTCTTTTTTCGGGAGCAATGCTGTTGGCTTTGGTTCCTGTAAGACCGTATAAATTAGGAACCCCTGGTTTAGCGCTAAAATCATCCATTTGATTGTTCAGGAAAAAGCCTAATTCGTCACAATAGATTTTAGAGCCATAATTGTCATTCAATGTTGTTGTTACCGAAACGGCATTTCCTGCGGCATCCACAATGGAGTAATGTGTGGTTTGCTTGCTTTCGTATCCTTTGATTTCGCCGTTGGCAATATCGGATGATTTACTTGCTTTGTCAAATGAAAAATTGCTCATTCTCTTTTTTAGATAGCTGGGATCGACCAATTCTTTTAAAGGCAGTTTTACAAAATCAGGGTCACCCAAGAAATAGTTCCTGTCGGCATAAGCTCTGCGTTCTGCTTCGGTAATGAGCTGTATCGCTTTTTGGCTGTTATGTCCCATTTCAGAAAGATTGTAGGGTTCAATCATTTTCATAATTTGATTCAGACAAATACCGCCACTACTAGGAGGAGACATCGAGGTAATTTTTAAATCTTTGTATTGAAAAGTGATTGGTGTTCTCCATTTTGCTTGATATTTATTTAAATCTTCCAAGGTCATAGTACCGCCCTTTTTAGAAAGAAAAGCAATTAGTTTTTGAGCCGTTTCTCCTTTGTAAAATTCATCGCGACCGTTTTGTGCTATTCGTTTTAGAGTGTTTGCCAGCGCCGGATATTTTATGGTATCACCTGCTTTGTATGCTGCAGAAAACAAGCTGTTAGTGCCATTGGCTTTGATGAAGGCAGTTTTGTACTCGGCTAAGCTTTGCGCTTGTTGTTGCGTAACGATTACGCCTCTTTGGGCTAATGCGATCACAGGTGCCAAGATTTCGCTTATGGGTAGAGAACCAAATTTTTTATGTACTTCAAATATTCCGGCTATTGTACCGGGAACTCCTGATGCCAGTGCTGTGGCAGTACTTTTGCCTTCAATTACGTTTCCGTCTTTGTCGAGAAACATGTCTTTGGTTGCCGCAAGCGGTGCTTTTTCCCGATAATCCAAGGCTCCTGTTTCACCATTAGCTTTTCTGTAGACCATGAATCCGCCGCCGCCAATATTTCCGGCCTGCGGATAGGAAACCGCCAAAGCCAGTTCAGTGGCTACCATAGCGTCAAAGGCATTGCCTCCTTTTTTCATTAGTTCGACTCCTATAGATGAAGCCTCTTCACGTGCCGAGACAACCATAGCTTTATCCGTAACCAAACCGGTAGGAAGCGTTACTTTTTCATTCGATTTACAGCCTAAAATGGCTAAGAAAAGAAGTAAGATTATTTTTTTCATCATAGCAATGTATTTGAATTATTACAGTTTTTTTGAAATAGCTTTGATCTTAATTATTGTCTAATTTTTGTCTAATTTTTGTTTTGCGAAGGCGCTCAATTCTTCAAAGAAAGCCGTAAATTCCTGTTCAAATTCGGAGTAATACTCGGTTAGTTCTTCGGTTGAAAAGCGCATTTTTGATTCGTTGGCGGTGCGCTGATCCATTTTGGTCAAGATGTATTTAATCCCTTCCACAGTTTGATAGCTGACAAGCCAGTTTTCGCGCATCATATAGGGCAACATTTTTTTGACTTTTTCCGGAAGGATTGAAAAATTGTCAGTCAGCGATTGATAAAAACGTTCCACAAATTCCGTCAGATTCTCATCGGAATAGTTTGACCAATTTTTGGCCAAAAAATGATCATAAAACACATCCACGATTACTCCGGCATAATGATGGTATCGGGCGTGTAGTTTTTTGGTGCTTTTTCTGAAAATCGGATGCGCATCGGTGAAGCTGTCTATCGCCCGGTGAAGGATAATTCCTTTTTGTACTTCAAAGGGAAAATCCTGAAAATGTTTTCCCCTGACGCTATCGGCAATAAAATTTCCAATTTTGATTGAATCGCTGTTGCCAGAGAGATAAATATGTGCGAGAAAGTTCATTTCTTTTTATTTAATCCACAAAGGCGAAAAGTCTTTATGGAATGTAAATATAGAAAAAAGCTTTTTAACATACATTGTGAAATTACATCGAAAATTTTGCTGCTTTGCCTTTTTGCAAGAAAGTACTTTAGCTATATTTGTGATTCAAAATTAAAATAAAATAGATACAAAAGATGACTTTAATAAAATCGATATCAGGAATTAGAGGAACAATAGGAGGGAAAGTAGGGGATAACCTTACGCCGGTTGATGCGGTTAAATTTGCTTCGGCTTATGGAACTTGGCTTAAAAACAGTGTGGATCCTTCCATTATCAGAGAGGATAAATTAAAGGTCGTAGTAGGTCGTGATGCCCGTATATCGGGACCTATGATTCATAATTTGGTGATTAATACGCTGGTAGGTTTGGGAATCGACGTGATTGATTTGGGTTTATCTACTACGCCTACAGTAGAAGTGGCCGTTCCGCTTGAAAAAGCCGATGGTGGAATTATTCTTACCGCTTCGCACAATCCAAAACAATGGAATGCCTTAAAGTTATTGAACGCAAAAGGAGAATTTCTTAACGGAATTGAAGGCGAAAAAATACTTAAAATTGCCGAGGCGGAAGCTTTCGATTTCTCGGATGTGGACAGCTTAGGTGAGATCACTGAAAATGATGCCTATATGGATATTCATATCGATGAAGTGCTGAATTTGCCTTTGGTAGATGTGGAAGCAGTTAAGGCAGCCAAATTCAAAGTGGTGGTTGACGGTGTCAACTCATCAGGCGGAATCATCATTCCAAAATTATTGCAATTGATGGGAGTTGAAGTCGTGAAATTATACTGCGAACCCAACGGACATTTTCCGCACAATCCGGAACCTTTAAAGGAACATCTTACCGATATTTCAGAATTGGTGGTTAAAGAAGGCGCCCATTTGGGTGTAGTTGTTGATCCTGATGTTGACCGTTTGGCTTTCATTTGTGAAGACGGCGAAATGTTTGGTGAAGAATATACTTTGGTAGCCTGTGCTGATTATGTGTTGAGCAAAACTCCCGGGAATACCGTTTCTAATATGTCCTCGTCCCGTGCTTTGCGCGATGTAACTAAAGCACATAACGGTAGCTATGAGGCCAGTGCCGTGGGAGAAGTAAATGTGGTAGAGTTGATGAAAAAAAATAACGCTATTATTGGTGGTGAAGGAAATGGCGGAATCATTTATCCGGAGTCGCATTATGGTCGTGATAGTCTGGTGGGAGTGGCTTTGTTTTTGACCCATTTGGCCAATAAAAAAATGAGTGTTTCGGCTTTGCGCGCTTCTTATCCGGAATATTACATGAGCAAAAACAAAATCGAATTAACGCCACAAATTGATGTAGATGCGATTCTTGTAGCGATGACCGAAAAATACAAAAACGAAGATATCAGCACCATTGACGGAGTTAAAATTGACTTTGCCAATGATTGGGTACATTTAAGAAAATCGAATACGGAACCTATTATCCGTATCTATACCGAAGCACCTTCACAAGCACAAGCGGATGCACTTGCACTTCGTATTATTGACGAAATAAAAGCCATAGCGGGAATCTAAAAGCGTTGTTTTTTAATCTAAAAACCCCTTTCGAAAATTTAATTTTGAAAGGGGTTTTGTTTTTTGGATTAATTCAGATCAGTATTATATTTCAAAAGCCTCAGACCAAGTTGCCCCGCTGATATCAATCAAGGTCAAATTGTATTTTCCTTTTGGCAAAACGGATAATTTTTCATCTTTGATAGAAAGCACTGCTTTGGCTCCCAAAGGAATTAGCATGCTGTGTTTGCCGTTTTTCACCTTGGTGACATAAAAGTTTTGAATTTGTTCTTTTGGAAATTCGGAAAGGGCTGTGCCGTCTAATTCAATAATGGTATTTCCGCTGGCATCCGAGAGCTGTATTCCAATTAAAAAAGAACCATATACATCAGCGCCTTCTGTTCTATACACTTGAAAAGAGAGCGTTTCTTTTGTTATTTTAGTATCTTGGAGTTCAATTTTTGGCTTAACCGATTTATTATGCAAGCTTCCCCAAACGCCACCATGAAAGTATTGGTTGGTAAATAAGGTGATGAACAAAATCAATACTGAACCCGAGAAAACGAGTTTGTGTAATAAATTTAATCGAATAGGAAGCAGACCGGAACCCAACCAACTAAAAAATGGGGAAGCAGTGATTTTGGATTGTTTTTTTAGCAAAAGGTAATCCAGCGAGTATTTTCCGCTGCCGGACAAAAACAGCGTAAATCCTGAGGCTATGCCTAGAATTCCAATTTGCCATTCGTCCAGACAGGTAGTTCCTAACCATCCGGATCCTAATAGAATTCCCATTGCCAAACCAAAAACACCAATGCTCATCAGTCGGGTAAATAAACCCAACATCAGCAATAAGCCTACGATACCTTCAATAATTGTAAATACAGCCATAGCCCACCATAAAGAATCCGGATGCGTTACCAGATATTCAATTATGGGTTTTATGCCCAGTGCATTGGGTAAAAAATGGTTGAATTTTTCTCCAATATATCCCGAAGCTTCAGGGTCTAATTTATTTTCTAAAATTAATCTGCGCCAAAAGGCCGAAAAATAAGTCCAGCCAACAACAAGTCGTAAGGACAAGGTAAAAAGTCCTGACATAGTGTAGGACTGCAATAATTTTGAATCTTGCATTTTATTAAATTTTATAGTAAAGATTATTTATGATTTGAACAAATTTGGTTTTGTTAAATCATAACTTTTAGTCTTTTATATAAAATGTAGAAAGGTAGGGTATTAGTTATGTTTTTTCGGAGAGCGATAAAAGAATTGTCTTTTTCAATCTCAAAAGAAAGTATTGTAGGATTAGTCCTTGCAATGATTGGAGTACACTCGTTTTTTACATCCTTTTTATGTATTTCAATAGTTGATTTTTGCAGAAGGTTGTCATCAACGTCACATTCATTTGATTGTATTGCCGTGGCTTTATTTCTATTGAGTGTTTGGGTATTTTCAATCTTTAATTGGGTCTCTAAGTAATTCCGAACGGAACAAGGGGCAATCAATAAAAATAAAGCAAATAGCGAAAGGGCTATTATTTTAAAGTTGCTTATTTTTATTCGTTTTTTCATTTATTCTAAAATTTTAGAGGATTTTATCTTTTAGCAGTAAGCCAGATCTTTCGCGGCTTTGGAATTTTGGTGAAATTAGGCCTTAATCTTCGAATAATCAAAAAAATAGTCAGATTGAATTAAATTCCGGGTTTTTTTATAGCCCTGTTTCACTTTTGTTGGTCGCTTAAATCAGGTATTGCGAAAGCTATTATTCAATCAAAATTTTGAACTGTTTTTCTACTTTATTTTATTGTAATCTTGAATCCGCTGAGCAAGTAGTTTGTTTTCTTTACCGCGAATTTCCATGAAGACCCGGTTGTTTTTGAAATCGAATTTCAAGATATCAAAATTGATTTCTTTGATAACTTCGCCTTTTAAATAAGGGTTTTCTTCTCCTGAAAATCCACTATAAGTATGCGTAAGACCACTGGAAGTAAAATCAACTAGGGGATAAGAGAGTTGCTTAACTTTCTTGCTGGAGAATAAAGCAATGTGCCTATCGCCGGAAAGGATAAAGGTTCCTTTGGCTTTAGAGGAAACAATCAGTTTTTCTAGTTTTTCTTGTTCGTGAGGAAAATTTCCCCAGCATTCAAAACCATGTTTATCCGATAAAAACTGAATACTGCTTACAATTACATTAAATTGTGCTTTGGACGAATAGAGTTCTTTTTTTAACCATTTCCATTGTGCTTCACCCAGTATTGTTCCGTTTCCATACATATTCGGTTGAAATCGTTTATTGGGATTAGCAGATTTGGTTAATGCAGTTCTAAAATAACGGCTGTCCAGTACAATGATTTTTATTCTGTTCCCATTAATGATTAAATCCTTGGAATTATATACGCCTTCTCTTTTCCTTTCGGGAGCATTTTGAGGCGTATCTAAAAAATCAAACAAACAGTTTTGGCTTTCTTTTTTGAATTTATATTCCTCTCCACCGTCATTTTGGCCATAATCATGATCATCCCAAGTTCCAAGAATAGTTTTGTTTTTTATGAAATTTTGGTATTCCGGATCTTGTTTTTGCTTTGCGAAATTTGCTTTTAAAACCTCCATATCTTCGGTGTCTGAATATACATTGTCACCGCCCCAGATCCAAACTGCCGGATGATTACTATCTATAGATTCCCAAAGTTCATTTTTTATTTTCTGGTTGTCACAAGATCCAAAGGCAACGGTATAATAACTTGTGTCATCGGATAATGTGCCAGCCTCTGGATTTAATTTGCTTTTGCAACTAATAAGCAATAAAATACTAAAAAATAGAATGTTTTTTTTTATTGTAATTAACTGGGATGACCACATTTTTTTATTGTGAAAATTAGGGATTTATTCTAACAAACGATTTATTTTATTGTCAAATTATCTTTAAGATTGAGTCGTATCTTTAGTAAAATAAGAATAAGTTATAAATCACGGGATTTTTAAATTCACAAAAAATGAATACATTTGTTGTCAAATTTACAAAAGGAATGACTACCAAAACAATTACCACACAATTAGAACAATATTTTCAACAATTTAGAGAGAATATCATTGGAATCAATCAGGATTTCGTTTCACCCTACGGTCACCAACAAATTGTCTATACCGATTGGACAGCCAGTGGTCGTCTTTATCGTCCCATTGAAGAAAAATTAATGAATGAGTTTGGCCCTTTTGTAGCCAATACGCATACCGAAACTACTATCTCAGGTACGGCTATGACAAAAGCTTATCATAAAGCCCGTCATATTATAAAACATCATGTAAATGCGAATGCTGATGATGTTTTAATAACTGATGGAACCGGAATGACAGGTGTTGTCAATAAATTTCAACGTATTTTAGGTTTAAAAGTACCTGAAAACTTAAAAGATTTTATCGCTATTCCGGCCGAGAAAAAACCAGTGGTTTTTATTTCGCACATGGAGCATCACTCAAATCAAACCTCTTGGTTAGAAACTATTGCTGACGTTGAAGTTATTCCATCAAGTGAAGATGGTTTGTTTAGTATTGAAAATTTGCAACTACTGTTGGATAAATATAAAGACAGAAGTTTTAAAATAGCCTCTATTACTTCCTGTTCAAATGTTACAGGGATTAGAACGCCTTATCATGATGTAGCGAAATTAATGCACCAACACAATGGGCTTTGTTTTGTTGATTTTGCCTGTTCAGGCCCTTATGTACAAATAGATATGCATCCTGCAGATCCGGAAAGTTATTTGGACGCTATTTTCTTTTCACCACATAAATTTCTTGGGGGTCCCGGGACTTGTGGTGTTTTAGTTTTTAATAAAAAATTATACCAGAATTTAGTTCCTGATTGTCCTGGAGGAGGTACAGTGAGCTGGACAAATCCTTGGGGAGAGCACAAGTATATTGATAATATTGAGGATAGGGAAGATGGCGGTACGCCAGGTTTCCTTCAAGTAATCAAGACTGCACTTGCAATTCAGTTAAAAGAGCAAATGGGAATTGAGAACATATTGAAAAGAGAACATGAAATCGTGGATTATATTTTCTCAGAATTAGGTTCAATTTCTAATATCAAGATTTTGGCGGGTCAGCACCAAGACCGTTTAGGTGTGATTTCTTTCTATGTTGATGATTTGCATTTCAATTTAGGAGTTAAATTATTGAATGATAAATTTGGGATTCAAACCCGTGGAGGATGCAGTTGTGCAGGTACTTACGGGCACTTTTTATTGCATGTAGATCAAGAAACGTCTAATAAACTTGTTGATGAAATTACTTTAGGTGACTTAATCAGAAAGCCGGGTTGGATTAGAATGTCAATTCATCCTACCACGACGACTGCCGAAATAGAAATGGTTTGCAATGCGATCAAAGCATTGGCAGAGAATCATAAAACTTGGTCTTTGGATTATGCTTATAATAAAGAGACGAATGAGTTTGTACACAAAGAAGCAAAACCTTTGGAAGATGAATTAGTGAAAAGCTGGTTTTCGATTTAGTTTATAGCTAATTTAGTTTTTATAGAAAAGCCCTTCAATACAGTTGAAGGGCTTTTTGGTTCTATTTTAAGAACTGCAGGACAACATAGAACTGCCTATTTTATCTCTGGCCCAATCGGGTCTTTTGGCAAACCATTTTTCCATTTCTGGTTGTTCCTGATAGGGTTTTTTGAGCAATTGGTGTAATTCATCAATTAGTGAATAATCCTTTTTATCAGCGGCTTCTATGGCCAGAGATGCCATATAATTTCGCAGCACATATTTTGGATTTACGGAATCCATTGCTGTTTTTCGATCATTGTTATTAGTTGTTTCCAGCTGTAATCGATTTAAATATTGGGTAAACCAATACAACCAAGAATCTTTTAGCTGATCTGTGACGGCTTCCGCTTTATAGAAAGATTCGTAAATCTGTGAAAAGGCATTTTCAACGGATTCCTCTTTCTTGATTTTACTTAATTTTCTAAAGAAAATCGTCATATCTGTTTCTATGAGTTGGAGATTTTCAGTAAGTATGTGAATCAGCTGATTGTCATTTTCTTCTTTTGTAAATAAGCCTAATTTGTTTTGCATCATATTCAAATAATCGGTTTCATAAAGCGATTTATAATTCTCCAAGATGGATTCTAAGGGCGCCGCCTCTTCAATCAAAGGATACAAGGCATTGGCTAATTGATACAAATTCCACAGGCCTATTTCGGCTTGGTTGCCAAAACGGTAACGGCGATTTTGACGATCGGTTGTATTGGGAGTCCAATTTGGATTGTAATCTTCGAGCCAGCCGTAAGGACCGTAATCTATGGTAAGCCCTAAAATAGACATGTTATCGGTATTCATCACCCCGTGTACAAAACCCACGCGTTGCCAGTGTACGATCATTTCGCGTGTTTTATTGGCCACAGCCTGAAAAAACTGAATGTATTTTTCTTTTGGATTTCCTTTTATTTCAGGGCAATAATATTTGATGGTGAAATCAGTAAGTAATTTCAGTGTTTTTAGGTCATTTTGTGAAGAAAATAGCTCAAAATTCCCAAAACGGATAAAGGAAGGCGCCACTCTGCAAACAATTGCGCCCTTTTCATAATCAGGGTTGCCGTTGTACATGACGTCGCGTAGCACCATGTCACCGCTGAGAATTAGTGATAGGGAGCGAGTAGTGGGAACGCCCAAATGGAACATGGCTTCGCTGCAAAGATGTTCCCGGATGGAAGAGCGTAATACGGCCAGTCCGTCAGCATTACGGGAATAAGGCGTCATTCCGGCTCCTTTTAATTGCAGGGTGTAAACTTGTTTTTGGTGTTCTATTTCTGCTAAAATAATAGCTCTGCCATCGCCTAATTGTCCTGCCCAATTTCCAAATTGATGTCCAGCATAACTCATCGAATAAGGGCGAGAATTAGGTAAAAGTTCTTTTCCCGAAAAAACATTTGTGAACTCAGCGGATTGCGCTTCTTCTTTGCTAATGCCAAGGAGTTTTAGGACTTCCTCTGAATAATGGATTAATTCCGGATTAGAGGGGTTTTTTGGATTAACATAGGAAAAGCAAGCTTTTTGTACCTGCCGGATGGTATTGGATTCATTAGTATCGGCGAGTAATTCGCTACTAAATCTATTGTTGATTTTTAAATTCATTTTTTAGAGTATAATATCAAAATTAGTGAAATTTACGGGAAGCAATAGTTAATTAAAGCATAATCCTATGTTTCGGAGAAAAGAAAACCCGGTTAATTGAAACCGGGTTTTGATTCTGTAAGGGATGTTTGCTTTTTTAGTCTTTTCGCCTGTGTTTCCATCTTTTATGAGTCCAGAAATAGTCTTCGGGTGCTTCTTCTATCTGTTTTTCTACTTCTCTAATGAAAGTATGGGTAATCCCAAAATCAGGAATAGATTTAGCGTCATCTGTAATGGGGACTAAAGTTGCTTCGTAAAAGCCTCTTTTTACTTTTTTTACTTTTACAAAAAGAACATTGAGATCGTATTTTTTGGATAACATTTCAGGGCCAGTGTGAACGGGTACTTCGATTCCCATGAAATTATCCCAGTGGAATATCCGGTTTCCGGCAGGAGACTGGTCGCTGGCCAATGCATATAAGGACAGAATTCCCTTTTTTTGATTTTCGGCGATGAAAGGAATTGTTTTATTGGTAACAACGAGTTCGGTGTTGTATTTGCTTCTAATTTTTCTGACGAGTTTGTCAAAATATTTATTGTTGATTTTTTTATAAACGCCCACTCCGCGAAAAGATATTTTTTGGTTCAGCGTAATTAACCATTCCCAACTCGCATAATGAGAAGCCAAAAGCATGATGCTTTTTCCTTTTTTTTCATAGTCTTTGATTACCTCAATGTTTTTAATCACAAATCGCTTATTCATTTCTTTAGACGAAATAGTCAGGGTTTTAGCCATTTCCAGAAACATATCGCATAAATGATGATAGGATTTTTTTTCGATAATAAGACGTTCTTGGTCGTTAAGATGAGGTAGTGCCATGGACAGATTAGCTCTAACAATCTTTTTGCGATAACCAATTATATAGTATACTAAAACATAAATTATATCAGAAAACAGGTATAGAATGCGAAATGGAAGAATGGAAATTAACCAGAGTAAGGGGTAAACTATAATGAAAACAAGAAATTGCATGGATTAAATTTTCTTGCAAATATAATTCAAATATCATTATAAAACTTGAAGACTTGCTAGACGAGTCTTGAAGAATGATTACTTTTACCCTAAACAATAAATATATTTTATGAATACTTTTTTGATCGCAATAATGATTGCAAACGTACTTATTAGCTTTAAAGGGTTTAATGATCTTTCTTTTTTTAGAAAATATGAATTCCACATGGGAAGCGTTCGCTCAGGTGAACAAATACGTATTTTGTCTTCGGGTTTTCTTCATGCGGATATAGGGCATTTGGCTTTTAATATGATTACCCTTTATTTTTTTGCGCCAGTTGTTATTCAGTTGTTGGGAAGTCTTTCCTTTGTTATTATTTATTTTGGGAGTTTGATTTTTGGGAGTTTATTGACGATTGTATTTCATAAAAACGATTATAATTATCGTGCTATTGGTGCTTCGGGGGCTGTTACCGGTGTTTTATACTCGGCGATATTATTGCAGCCTAATATGATGTTGGGGCTGTTTTTTATAGTTCCTATCCCGGCTTACCTTTTCGGAATTCTGTATTTGTTGTATTCTATTTATGGAATGAAAACCAAAAACGATAATATAGGTCATACGGCCCATTTTGGAGGTGCTGCTGGAGGCTATCTGATTACTCTGGTAACTTATCCTCAATTAGTGATAGAGCATACTTTTATGGTGGTATTATTGACTATTCCAATCATAATTCTTTTTGTAATGGCTAAAATGGGAAAAATTTAGTGGCACAACTTTTGAAAGAATAGTAAAACAAAATAATTTAATTAAAATAAAACAAAATGAAAAAAACATTATTAATTCTATCCGTACTATTTATAAGTCTGTCTAACGCACAAGAGATCAAACAAGTCCCACAAATAAGTGTAAATGGTGAAGGAAAGGTAAAGGTGGTTCCGGACCAAGCCACGATAACGGTTACCGTTGAGACAAAAGGAAACAATGCCAAAGACGTTAAAAAGCAAAACGATCAACAGATGGAGGCTGTGCTTAAATTGATTAAAAAGATGAATTTAAATCCCGCGGATTATAAAACGCAGCGTGTTTCATTAAATCCTCAGTATGATTATGAGAAAAAGAAAAGCAATTATAATGCTACACAGACAATTGAAATTTTGTTAAGAGATTTGTCTAAATATGATGAGTTAATGGATGGTGTAGTGAGTCAGGGAATCAATAGAATTGATAATGTCGTTTTTCAGTCCTCTAAGTTGGCCGAATATCAATCTGAAGCCAGAAAATTAGCGATGAAAGAAGCAAAGCTTAAAGCAACCGATTATGTGTCTGTTTTAGGGCAAAAAATAGGTCGTGCAATGACCATATCTGATAATTCTCAAAGTTATTACCCGCAGCCTGTTTATGCGAGAATGAAATCTATGGAGATGAGCGATGCCGGTGCACCAAGAGAAACGCTAGCGGCAGGAGAAATTACAATTACAGCCAATGTAAGTGTGAGTTTTATTCTTGAATAAATCAAAAGTCAAAAGAATTATAAAAATCAAAATCCCCTCTCATTTTAAAAAAGTGAGAGGGGATTTTTAGTTAAAAAAAAAACGCTTCAATTACTTGAAGCGTTTCTGGTGGGGAGAGCAGGATTCGAACCAATAAGCTAGAACCCGCGCCTATACTGCATTTCTATTAATATATAATCAAAGGTGCCACGATTTTGCCATAAGAACTAAATGAATTAATTACATATGTAAACTATCGTTTTTTCAGCTGGTTGAATTGATTTTAATGAACGTAATGATTCTTTCATATTGTTATGCAAAGGTAACAAAATTTGTAATAAAATTGTATTAGATCATGAAATAATTGCTGATTTTTAGATAGTTAGTATGAAAGTAAAGCTCCCCATTGAGATTATTCATCAACCTTTCGGTAATATATAATGCAAAATTTTTCAGTTTTAATTTCAAAAGGGCATATCCGAATCATCTATTTCGATTTGAATATTTTTTTTCAGCCCTTCTTCATCGGATTTAAATTGTGACCATTCATAGATATCTAATACTGCACCTTCTTTTATGTCAAATATTATGTCAATATGATTGCTTGATTTGTTTCCGATGAAGGAGAATCCTGTACAGTTATAATTACAATCTTTATAATTACAACTACCACTATGCTTATTTAAGAAAGTATCGCCAGAATTGAGAAATTCATTCATTGCAACATCTAGTTTTTGAATAAATTTTTTCTTTTAAAGTCCTGATATGTCCGATCATCATCCAGTTGCTGGAGGTATGCTTTCTGCAGTGAGTCAAATGACGGTTCATGATGATGCGAGTTTCTGCAGAAAGACATACCAAAACATTCTCGTAGAGCAGCATCATTAATTTATCAAGTTCCAATAAGTAATATAAACATTCAAATGAATTAATAACGTCGTATGGGTTATTATACTCACTCATGATCGTTTTAACAAATTCAAAAAATTAAGTACTCTTATTCAGAATATAAAGTGAAATAATTTTTTCTAATTTATAACAATCTTTAAAAAAAAAGTTAAAATCCAAAGAATTGAATAAAATTATGTAATATCGTATTTCTACAATGAGATCCACATATTAACTCTTAAATTAACGATCCAATTTCATGAAAAAAACTTCAGTAATAAATAGCCTTAGAATTGATGAATTTTCTATTACACAAAGTATCAACAGTTAGTTAGTGCCGTCTTAAACACCATAAAGCATGGTGTTTTAAAAAAAGGAGACGTCATGCCATCCATTAATGAATTAAGTTTTGAATATGAAATATCAAGGATCACGATTGGAAAAGGGATATGTCTCTTCCTAAATAACCGATAGAGATTATTAGACAAAATAATATTTAATTAAACACTTATAAAAACGTTTAAATACTCATTAAAAAACCGGTTAGACTTTCCTTTTTATTGAGCCTAAATTTTTTGCGTAAACGGTAACGAGACACTTCGACACCTCCACTCGAAATGTTCATGATTTCTGCAATTTCTTTTGTAGACATATTCATGAGTAAATAGGTGCATAAATCCAATTCGCGTGGGGAAATGGTTGAGTATTTTTCTTTTAATCTTTTCAGGAAATCGAAATGAACATTCTTGATGTGTTTTTCAAGGTCTTTCCAGCTTTTGTCGGTATTTACCTCTCTTACAATGCTTTTGTTGAGCTTGTTGAATTGAAATTTAGTGGATTCGTCAAAAGCATCTACATTGATGTCTTTGAGTTTATGGATAATTCCATTTAGTATTTTGTTCTTTTTTACAACTTGTAGCGTATTGGTAACCAGCTCCTTGTCTTTGGAAAGGATTTTAATTTGCAGCTTGTCATTTTTTAATCGTTCGATTTCTTTTTCTAAATCATATTGCCCTTTTCTGATTTTCGATTCTCTTTCCAGATAAAGCCTTCGTTGTTCGATGGTTTCGTAATATTTGTTTTTTCGAATTTTTGCCCTAATTCTATTTTGAATATAATAAGTTATAGCAATAATTAGCACGATGTAACAAAAATAGGCTACAAAATGTCTGTACCATGGCGGAGAAATTGCAAATGAAATTTGTGTTACTTCGGATTGGATTCCATAGCTATCTCTTGCTTTCAGTTTCATTTTGTAGTTGCCTTCCCTTAAGTTGGTATACTCTTTAATGGCAACGGGAGACCAGTTACTCCACCTGTCATCAAAACCTTCTAATTGATATGAAAATTCAATATTATCTATGTTTTCATAGCTGGGAGAAGAAAATGTGAACTTTACCCGATTTGATTTATATGGAATTTTTTGTTTTTCAATGGTTTTTGGGCTGTTGCCAAACATCAGTGTGTCTCCCGGAAATGAAAAACTTCGGATAAATGCAGTGGGTTTTCTATCGAAATTATTTAAAAGTTGGGAATCATAATGTGCCAATCCATTTGTTAGACCAATAAATATATTTTTGGAATCAATCGTATTTACAGACAAATAGTTGTTGACTAAATTACCGGTTAAGCTTGAAAATGGAGCAACAATATTCTTGTATTCGCCAGAAGCGTTTTTTGACAGCACTCCCAATGATTTTTTAAAAAGATACCAAATATTGCCTAATGAATCTTGGTTAAGGGAGTAAATCACCGGCAAATATTTAAATAAAGCCGACATTTTTTTGTCTTCAAAAAACAGGTCTTGGTCATTAGAGTATTTATAAAAATGATTGTTCGTTTGAAAATAAACGGTATTGTTCAAAGTTTGAATACTGCCAATGCCCTTAATGGTGTTGGTCAGGTTTGGGTAGGTTTTGATGGAGTTGAATTTTTTCAAGTCATCGGAAATAGTCATTTGATAAATTAAATCATCTTTTTTTAACCATAAATAAGACTGGTCTATCTCGAAAGAAATGGATGGTTTTTCGAAACCGGCAATTTGATTTCGGTATTCCAAACCATTTGCTGTCTTCTCAAAAACGGCAAAACCATTGTAATTAGCGCCAATAATATAATTAGGACGGCTTGGAATTTTTATGAAACGAAAGTATCCTCTGGTGTCAAGTGTTTTAACAGAATGGTTGCCTTCAATTACTAAAGCTCCGCTATTGTTTCCACAAATTAACTGTCCATCAATAACCTGAATGTTCCATGCCTGACCAGTTGTTCCTTCCACCAAAGAAAAACTTTCGCCTCTGAAAGGCGTTTTCCACGGCGAATAAAAAACACCCTGATTTGTCGCAACATATAAATTCCCCTTATGCACAACCGAAGCATATACCGTACTAATGCCGTAACTAAATCCAAAGTAAGTGAATGGCGAGTTTTCATTTATAAAATCAATACCATTGTCAAGTCCCAACCAAAGATTGTTTTTGTTGTCTATAAAAGAAGTCAAAACGGTGTTGTTCTGGAGTCCTTTTTTGTGGTTAATGTGTTGAATTATTTTGCCATTGGTATCACAAATTATAATGCCATCCAAAACCGAATTCAATACAATGAATTTATCGTTGAATGATACGCCTCCTAAAGAACTGTTTTTTTTGACAAAAGCGTTAGCCTCCGTATTCCAAGGGGTTGTTTCTTCGTGGTTGTATACAAAAAGTCCTTTGTTTAGAGTGGCGATGAGTATTTTGTTCTCCGGCAAAGAAAACATGCCCCAAATTTCGGTATTGTTAAAAGAGGATGTCCCTTTTAAGGGATACAATTTGCCGTCCTTATATTCTACTATTCCGGCTGAAACATCCTGTAAGTAAAGACGGTTGTTTACCAGAAAGGAAAACTGGAATCTATCGGGGGCTTCCACTATTTTTAATTGGTTGTTTTTATAGCTGTAGATTCGGGCAAACGATTGAAAAACAACCTCATTTTTATAAAGATGTATTTTCCAGATGAAATCAATTATTTTTTTTTTGTTTACCATTTTTGAAATCGAAACGTATTCTAGTTTCCCCTTTGAATTTGTTTTGTAGTATCCAAATTCACTGTAGCCACCTATGAAAATTTTTCCGGACGGGTCAATTTTTACGCATCGAGTATCAGGAGAATTTGGTAAAGGATAATTGTGCCATGTTGATCCGTCAAATTGGAATAAACCATTGTTGTTGGCAAAATATAAATTTCCGTTTTTATCTTGGTCAATATTCCAGTTTTGAGTGCCACCTTTATAGTCGGTTCTCTTATAATTTCTTATTTCTGGAAGCCCAATGTTTTTTACCTGACCAAAAACGGGTGTTGCAAAAAAGAGTAATAGTAGTATTTTGAGTTTTAAACGATCCATAATGAATTCAAAATGTAATTATTTGATTTATAAGCGAAAACGATTTCTTTGTTTTCAAAGCGTAGTCCATTTTTTGGCTTTTTTTGGTATGTTTACTTATTTCAAGAGCTAAATTACTTTTTTTTGTAATGTTGTGTTTATTTTTTTCTTAATTGTTTTCGTTTATAACGTAGATTTATTTTTAATATATTGATAAATAGATAAATGTAAAATATTTGTTTGGTTTTTGTCAAGTTCAAAAATTAACTTTGTTTGGTTTTTGTAAGGAATTTTTAATGCTAATACTAAAAAAATAATATTACTATTGTATCAAATTACTAATTAATTAACCAAAATTTTTAGAAAAATGAAATTAACAAAATTACTTATTTTTTGTTTTTTATCTGTTCTATTCTCAGTTTATGGGCAAGCACAAGATGTTTCCATAAAAGGAAAAGTGATAGACGAAAACGGATTACCCATTCCAGGAGTAACGATTTTAATCAAAGGAACCTCCAATGCAACAACCTCGGACATGGATGGGACTTATCAAATAAAGGCTGCTTCTAGCGGTACTTTAGTATTTAGTTATATGGGATATACTTCCATTAAGGAAGCCATTAACGGCAGAACTACAATTAACGTAAGACTTCAGATTGAGTCACAATCCTTGCAAGAGGTTGTTATCAATGTAGGTTATGGAACCCAGAAGATGAAAAATTCAACAAATGCAGTTTCTAAAGTTAAGTCGGATGCATTTGAAAATCGCCCTATTGTATCTGTTGCTCAAGCAATACAAGGGAATGCTGCAGGGGTAAATGTTGTTCAAACTTCAGGGAAACCTGGAGCAAGTTTTGATGTAAGGATTAGAGGTCTTAGCTCTATAAACTCTGAAAACTCCCCTTTGTATGTTATTGATGGAATTCAAACTAAAGATATTTCCGGTTTAAATACCGAAGATATTGTGGATTTATCAATTTTGAAAGATGCTACTGCAACAGCTATTTATGGTGTAAATGGCTCATCAGGAGTTGTAGTTATTACTACTAAAAAAGGAAAATCAAATAAAAATGATTTTCAATTTACTTCTTATTTAGGGATGTCAAAAGCCGTGAGCAATGTAGATGTTTTAAATTTAACAGATTATAAAACATTAATAAATGAAATTAATCCAAGTTACTTAACAACTGCAAATGACCCAAAATATACAGGAATAAACACGAATTGGCAAGATGAAATCTTGAAAACGGGTATTGATCAAAATTATAATTTTTCGTATGCTGGAGGTACTGAAAAAGTAAGACTTTATGGGGCTTTAGGATACCAAACAGTAGATGGTATAATAAATCCATCAAAATACAACCGTTTTTCAGGAAAAATAAATGTGAATGCCAATCTTACTTCTTGGTTGAAAACAGATGTAAGTATGAATATCATTCAATCCGATGGTTCGTATATTAGTGATAATAATAGCGTTGGACAAGGTGGTGTAGTTATGAGTGCTTTAGTAACGCCAGCATTTTTGCCTACTTGGGGTTCTCAATTAAATGTTAGAGATACAAATACAGATGGATCTTATAAAGATGGATTTAAAGATGGTCAATATGCAGAAAATCCATATCAATCAGGATGGGAAAATCCAGTTTCATTATTGTCAAGAAAAAACACAACAGCTGTAAATAGATATTTAAGCAGTATTAGTTTTGATGTCAATATTTTGCACAATTTAGTTTGGAAACCAATGGTATCGTTAGATTGGACAAAATCAGACAATGTTCAGTTTGTAGATCCATATAGTAATGTTTGGGGAAGAAATGGAGACAATAACCCTGATTCTGACAAAGGAAGAGGTAGTAATACAGTAGAAAACAATAAGAATTGGAATTTTGAAAACACGTTAAACTATCAATTGAAATTTGATAATTCAGATTTAAACTTATTGGGTGGTATGTCAATGCAGAAAAATAATTATACTAAAGATGCCAATTCTGGAACTGGATTTCCTGTTGAGCAACTCAGCTATGATATTAATGCTGCAAAAAATCAATCTTTCGAAAACAGAGAAAATGAGGTAAGAAGTCTATCCTATTTTGGAAGAGCAACCTACATTATCAATAATAAATATATTTTGAATGGTGTATTTAGAGAAAGTGGTGCGTCTCAATTGTCAGCTGATAATAAATGGGGGTTTTTTCCAGGAGTTTCTGCTGCTTGGATTGTTTCCAATGAAGATTTCTTGAAAGATGTAAGCACTATCAGTGAATTAAAACTTAGAGGTGGTTGGGGAAAAACAGGTAATTTATCAGGATTACCAGCCTATTCAAGCTTTGATTTGAATTATACGAATCCTTTGACAAATGCTACAACATTAGATCAAATTGGTAATCCTGATTTGAAATGGGAAACAGCTACGGATATCAATCTAGGTTTAGATTTGGGTTTATCCAATAATAGAATCAAATTAACAGCTGATGTATATAAAAAGAATACAAAAGACTTGCTTCAAATTATTTATTTCCCAGGTTTTTCAAAACCATATTATTATAATGCCGGTGAAATTGAAAACAAAGGATTGGAGCTAGGTTTAAACACCATAAACTTCACGGGTAATTTTAAATGGAATTCTAATTTTAATATATCTTTCAATGATAATCAAGTGGTTAAATTAGGGTTGCTTAAAAAATTACCGTTTCAAAATTTAACTTCTGTTGGAGAAAGCGTAATTCTATTGACTGAAGGAAGTTCTTTAGGAAGTTTCTACGGTTATAAAGTGGATAAAGTTGATCCTGCTACAGGTACATTATTGTACAAAGATATTAACGGAGACGGGAATATCACTCCAGATGACAGAACAAACATAGGAAATCCTAATCCAAATTTCACATTTGGTTTGAGCAATGATTTTAGCTACAAAGGATTTAGTTTAGATGCTTTAATCACTGGTTCACAAGGTGGAGATGTTTTCAATGCTTCAAGAATGGATTTAACATTGATGAATAATTACAACAATCAATCGACAGAAGTATTAAATAGATGGACTACTTCAGGTCAAATTACAGATGTTCCAAAAGCGAATGAAGCAAGTGCTTTGCACGTTTCTGACCGGTTTGTAGAAGATGGTTCCTACATCCGATTGAAAGCAGTTACGTTGGGGTATCAATTTAAATTGGAAAAATTGAAATTAAATTCAATAAAAGTATATGTAACTGGACAAAACCTATATACAATAACTGATTATAAAGGTTTTGACCCTGAAGTTGGAGCTTTTAACAATGCTACAGGAATTGGTCAAGGTATTGATTTAGGAACTTATCCTCAAGTTAAAACATTTATTTTTGGACTAAAAGCCAATTTTTAATACTAAAATATAAATACGATATAGTTATGAAATTATTTAAAAATTATTTAAAAATATTCTCGGCATTGATGCTGATATTTTTAACATCCTGTTCAGATTATTTAGATACAGAACCCATTACGGAAGAAGCAACCTCCTTAAACGATGGTATTGTAATAAAAAATGCAGCAGATGCAGAAAAAAGAATGAATGCCGTATATGGGACTTTTGGTTCGGGTTATTGGCAATTGGATTTCTTCTTGGTTGGTGATGGACAATCTGATAATGCTTATATGGGCGCTGATAACCCTGCCATTTTTCAATATGAAACCTATCAAATGTTATCTACAAATTCGCAAATGAAAGGCGATTGGAATGATATTTACAACAACATCAATACGTGTAATATCGTGATTAATTATGTGGATCAAGCTACAGATTTAAGCGCCACCCGAAAAAATGAAATGATTGGTGAGGCTTCCTTGATTAGAGCTTTGAATCATTTTCAAGCGGTTCAATTATGGGGCGATTGCCCAATTGCAAAAGAAGCCATTTTTTCAATTTCAAGTGCAAACTTTGAAGCGGCATTCAACGCGTTATTCCCAGCCAGAAAACCTGTTGCCGAAGTGTATGCACAAATTATTGCCGATTGCCAAGTGGCTATTGAAAAAGGACCAGACGCCTCTAATAAATTTAAAGCCAATAAAATGGCTGCCAACGCTCTTCTTGCAAAAGTATATGCCACTATGCCTAATCCGGATTGGACAAAAGTGATTCAACATTGCGATGTGGTTATTGGTGGTGGTTACACTCTTTTGCCTACTTTCGATCATCTTTTTGACAGCGCACACGAAGGAAATGCCGAATCAATTTGGGAAGTCAATGGCGATGGTTGGAGCAGTCCTATTGGGGCTTGGAATACCGGTATGTTTTTAGGAACAGATTGGAAAAAATTCAATGCTCCTTCCCATACTTTAGTACAAGCTTTTGCAAATAACGGAGATACTCAAAGAGCAGCGTCCACTATAACAAGAGCAAATGTAGGTTGGTCTGACGCTTATTGGTCTTCTACAAACTATCCTTTTGCTTATAAAATGAGAGATACAAATGGAAAGCAAAACTACTATATTGCTCGTTTAGCCGATATTTTATTACTAAAAGCCGAAGCTTTAGCAAGTAAAGGAGATTTTAATGGAGCGATGGTTTTAGTAAATCAAGTAAGAACAAGAGCTGGAATTGCTTCAATTAGTGCTTCAAGCCAATCTATTGCAATTGACAAAGTTCTCGAAGAAAGATTAATGGAATTAGCTTTCGAAGGAGATCGTTGGTTTGATTTAAAAAGAATGGGAAAAGCGATTCAAGTATTGTCTCAACAAAAAGATGGCAGTGGAAATGTGCTGTCATTTGCAACTAATATCAATCAAAATAGACTTTTATGGCCTATTCCTCAAGATAAATTAGATGCTAATGCGTTATTAGTCCAAAATCCTGGGTATTAATAGTAAAACCAGCAAATTAATATAAGATGCTAAAATAAGCTCGGGACAATCAAAAAGTCCTGAGCTTAATTTTATAATTATCACTTTTATAAAGTCTTAGCAAAGAAATTGAAGAGATCAAAAAGGTAATGTTACTTATAGATATACAACATCAGGTATATACTCGTGTTATATATGTATCTGCATACAATTTAGACCGTTTTATTTTTTCAATATTTTAATTAGAGTTTTTAATAATTAGTAGTGCGTTTTGTTTAGTTAGCTCTTCATTAGGAGCTTCTATTTGTATCTGGATAGAAGCTTTAATGAAGAATATTAATTGTAATTTTAAAGAATGAAAAAATCAAAACAAGGAATTATTGCTGTAGTTTTTGCCCTGATAAGTTTGTTCTCTTATGGTCAAAAGTTAAAACTAATGACCTACAATATTAGACTTGATGTAGCTAGTGACGCAGAAAACGATTGGACACATCGTAAAGATTTTTGTACTTCCCAAATTCAGTTCTATGGACCAGATATTTTTGGAGTTCAAGAGGCAAAACCCAATCAGGTGATTGATATTGGAAATGCTTTGCAAGAATACAATAATGTAGGTGTAGGGCGAGAAGGTTTTGGAAAAGGGGAATCTTCCAATATTTATTATAAAAAAGAACGATTTTCGATAAAAGAAACCAATACATTTTGGCTTTCTGAGACACCAAATCAAATTTCTAAAGGATGGGATGCCGCCTTCAATAGGGTTTGTACCTATGCGCTTTTTAAAGATTTGAAAACAAAAAAAATGTTTTGGGTTTTTAATACGCATCTGGATCACATGGGGGAAGAAGCAAGAACCAAAGGAATTGAACTTATAGTTTCAAAAATTAAAACCTTAAACACAAAAGGATATCCGGTGTTTTTTATGGGAGATTTTAATTCGGAACCTAACGAAGATAGAATTTTGTCATTAAAAAAAATAATGAATGATAGTCGTGAAGTATCCCAAGAAAAACCTTTTGGACCTTCCGGAACCTTTAATAATTTTAATTATAACGAACCGGTTACCAAGTTGATCGATTACATTTTTGTTTCTAAAGAAAATGGTATAGAAGTAAAAAAATACGCTGTTTTAACCGATTCAAAAAATTTACATTACCCATCGGATCATTTTCCGGTTTACATCGAAATTAATTTTAAATAAAAACATGAAAAGTAAAAATAATAGTACAAAGGTTTTTCTTATTACTGTTTTATCAGTCATTTTGGTCCAATGTTCGCCAACTACTGACCCTGTAAAGCAGAAGCCGACACCTCCAGTAGTTACAAATGAAATGGATTTTTGGTTAACAAAAGGGAATCAAAGTGTAATACTTCAAAAGCAATCTTCTGTTTTGGCATTTGGTTCAGTTCCTAATAATTCCCCAACTATAGAAGTAGATGATACAAAAACTTTTCAAAGCATTGATGGTTTTGGATACACTTTAACAGGAGGAAGCGCTCAAGTCATTAACCAATTGAACCCAGCAAAAAGGAAAGAATTGTTGCAGGAATTATTTGGTTCTGGCAATAATGCCATCTCGGTAAGTTATATCAGGATTAGTATCGGTGCTTCAGATTTGGACTCGGCGCCTTTCACCTATAACGATTTGCCAACCGGACAAACAGATTTGAATCTAGAAAAATTTAGTTTGGCTCCCAATAAGAATGATGTGATTCCAATGTTAAAAGAAATACTGGCCATCAATCCAAACATCAAAATACTGGCCACGCCTTGGTCTCCACCAGTTTGGATGAAAGACAACGATAGTTTCATTGGCGGAAGTTTGCAACCCAAATATTATGCGGTTTATGCACAATACTTTCTGAAATACATCCAGCAAATGAAAGCCGAAGGAATCACCATTGATGCCATAACTCCTCAAAACGAACCACTCCATCCAGGGAACAATCCAAGTTTGTTAATGCTAGCTTCTCAACAAGCCGATTTTATTAAAAATCATTTAGGCCCAGTTTTCCAAAATGCAAATTTGAAAACTAAAATCATTACCTATGACCATAATTGTAATAAACCGGAATACCCGATAGCTATTTTAAATGATGCTGCGGCATATCCATACATAGACGGATCGGCCTTTCATTTGTATGAAGGAGACATCAGCGCATTGTCAACAGTTCACGATGCATTCCCGAACAAGAATGTCTATTTTACAGAACAATATACGGGCACGGCAGGCACATTTGACGGGGATTTAAAATGGCATGTAAGAAATATTATTATTGGCTCGATGCGCAATTGGAGTAAAAATGCATTAGAATGGAATTTGGCCAACAACGCTTCTTTTGGTCCAAATACTCTTGGTGGTTGCACCACTTGCAAAGGTGCCTTGACTATAGTAAGTGATGATAGTTTTACCAGAAACGTTGCCTATTATATTATTGCCCATGCATCAAAATTTGTACCGGCGGGTTCGGTTAGAATTGCAAGTAACTTGACTGGTAATTTGCAGAATGTTGCTTTTAAAACGCTCGAAGGGAAAAAAGTTTTAATTGTAGAAAATGACGGAAACACAGCCGAAAAATTTAATATAAAACACAACGGAAAATGGGTTACTTCTACTTTAGAAGCAGGTTCAGTAGCCACTTATATTTGGTAAATAACAGTAAACAATAGAATATAATATTATGCAAAAAATAACAACAACAGTGCTCTTGATGGTATCGCTTTTTGCTTTTTCTCAGCAAAAAGATAAGGAGCAATCGAAGTCATTTTCTACCAAAAACAAGAAAATTACTGTTTACACTACGGCAGATAGCACAAAATTGAGATTGACACAAACCAATGTTTTAACGTTTGCTGCTTCAAAACAGCCATTAGAAGTTGAGGTTTCTGTTTTTGTTGAACCCACTAAAACTTTCCAGAAATTTATGGGGATTGGAGGAGCAATAACCGATGCAAGTGCCGAGGTTTATGCAAAATTACCCAAAGAAAAGCAAAAAGAATTTATGAATGCCTATTACGATAAAGAAAAAGGAATAGGTTATTCATTGTTAAGAACCACGATTCATAGCTCTGATTTTGCTAGCGGAAGCTATACTTATATCAAAGAAGGTGACAAGGATTTAAAGACTTTCAATATTGATCACGACAGGCAATATCGCATCCCCATGATTAAAGAAGCCATTAAAACGGCTGGCGGAAAATTATTGACTTATGCATCGCCTTGGAGTCCGCCTGCATTTATGAAAAGCACGAACAACATGCTAAAAGGAGGAACATTGCTTCCAGAATATTACCAGCCTTGGGCTAATTATTTTACAAAATTTATCAAAGCATACGAAAAAGAAGGAATCCCTATTTGGGGAATTACGGTTCAAAACGAACCAATGGCTACTCAAACTTGGGAATCCTGTATTTTTAGTGCTGAAGCGGAAAGAGATTTCTTGAAAAATTTCTTGGGACCAACAATGAAAAAAGAAGGTTTTGCAGACAAGAAAATTGTGGTTTGGGATCACAATCGTGATTTGATGACACACAGGGCTAATGTTATTTTTTCTGATCCAGAAGCTTCAAAATATGCTTGGGGAATGGGATTTCATTGGTATGAAAATTGGTCAGGAGGCGCTTCAATGTTTGAAAATGTTCGTAAAGTTTACGAGCAATATCCCTCTAAAAATTTATTATTTACCGAAGGATGTGTCGAAAAATTTGATGCCAAAAAATACCAATTTTGGGCTAATGGCGAACGATATGGCACTTCCATGATTAATGATTTCAATAACGGAACCGTAGGTTGGACGGATTGGAATATTCTTTTAGACCAAAACGGAGGCCCAAATCATGTAGGTAATTTTTGTTTTGCACCCATTCATGCGGACATTGATTCGGGAGAATTAATTTACACGCCGAGTTATTATTACATTGGTCATTTCTCCAAATTTATTCGTCAAAATGCCAAAAGAGTGAGTACATCAGTGAGCAGAAGCGACTTATTGAGCACCTCTTTTCTTAATGTCGATGGAAAAATGGTGACTGTAGTGATGAATCAAAGCAACAAAAGCGTTACTTATAATTTGATTATAGCGTCAGAAAAAACAGTTGTGGTAATTCCGGCTCATGGAATTCAGACATTGGTTTATTAGATTGCAGGAATTGGTCTGTCTCATTTTTTTATGTTTTTTAATTATTTATCAACTATGAAATCTATTTTAATATTCCTTGTAATGCCCTTCATGCTTCTGGCGCAAATAAAAAAAGACAGCATCAAAGTGTTTTATTTAGGTGGACAGTCCAATATGGAAGGTTTTGGTTATGTAAAAAATTTGCCGGATTCTTTGAACAAAAAAGTAAAAAATGTTTTTATTTATCAAGGAAACCCTGTAGTAGATAATGACGCAAGTGGCGGATTAGGAAAGTGGGATTTGCTGCAGCCCGGTCACGGATCAGGTTTTTCGTCAGATGGAAAAACGAACAAACTTTCAGATAGATTTGGAGTCGAGCTTTCGTTGGCCAAAAAGTTGCAAGAATTATACCCAGGCCAAAAACTGGCTTTTATAAAATATGCTAGAAATGGCTCTTCAATTGATAGCATTGGAACATCAGGTTTTGGCGCTTGGGAACCTGATTTCAAAGGTGGAAAAGGGATGAATCAATACGATTATTTTCTTAAAACCGTAAAAGGTGCCACAGCTGTAAAAGACATAAACAGTGATGGAGTCGAAGATGTTTTGATTCCAAGTGGCATCATTTGGATGCAAGGCGAAAGTGATGCCGATAAAACGGAAGCCATCGCAAATCAATACTATTCCAATTTGAAAAGGTTGACGGATCTGATGAGAGCCACTTTTAGAAATAATGATTTGCCTATTGTAATTGGAAAAATATCAGATTCTGGCGATATTGAAGGCGGAAAAGTTTGGAAATTTGGCGAATTGGTTCAATATTGTCAAGAAAAATTTGCCGCAACCCAACCCAATGCAGCCATCGTAAGAACCACGAACACCTATAAATATACGGATAGATACCATTATGACAACAACGGATTCATTGATTTAGGAAAACAATTTGCAACTAAAATTTTTCTCCTGAATAATAAAATGGGCGATAAGTCTAAAAAAGCGTCTTTGAATTGAGTAATCTGGATGATAAAACGAACTATTAACAGAAAAAAGTAAAAGGCTTTATTAGCGTCAAGCTAAAAAATGCCAAAGTTCTCTTTTTGGTTCGGGTATTGTGGACCACCATATAATTGGATGTTTGGATCCAAAAGGAATTTTTGTTCTGTTTTGAGCCAGTTTATATCGTATTCAAAATTAAATGCTTTTTTACCTTTGGCTTGTTGTGCAGATAAGACACCTATTAGTTTAGGTTCCTGCATTTCTTGCCAATGGGCGTAAACGTAGATGTCGGTTTTACTTTGTGACAAGTTTTTTGTTTTGAATTAGTGATCAGTTTAATTTGTTTCTAGCAAGTGATTACTTTAATAGGTCAAGGTCTTGAAGTTTTCTTCCTAGTTTGTCGTCAGCAGCTATTTTTAAAAAATCGTCTTGCAAACCTAGTACTTTCAGAACATTAAAATAGGCACCTATTGCCGCACTTGAGTTTCCTTTTTCTATTTGGTATAAAGTGGTTCTAGCAATATCGGCTCTTTCAGCAATTTGTATTGCAGTGAGCTTTCTTCTTTTTCGAGCCAATTTAATATTCTCACCCATTTGCTCTAAAAGGATTTGGTGTTTAGGGAACAAGATTTGCTTTTTTGCGCTCATTTTTGTTAATGTTCATTAATATGAACAAAAAAAGTAAATATGTACATAATAACAAACATTGCATAGAGGTTTCTTCTATTTACGGACATTTATTTCACCCCTCTTGCACCAAATGTTGTAAATCAGGATCGTTTTTAATGCGTTCCAATTCACTTTCTATGATAAGAACAATATCTCGTTTTATCTGTTTATAATTAGCCTCAATTTCGACTTTCATATTATCTTGTCCGTTTTCATCAACGAAAGGTAAAATAACGGGTATCTTTTTATAAGCCTTCGTTTCTGCCGCTACTTTTTCATTGTCTAACACAATTTCAGAATGGAAAATTTTCTGTTCTATGCGTTCGTCAAAGTTATCTGAAACATCTCCCACAAACACACCTTGCGTAAGCGTGGAGACTTTTGATGCTGGTATCAAACTGTCTAGTTGTGTAGATATTGAGGTTGATTTGTCATTTCGATTGATCGTTAGACTCTGGCGTTTCTGTAATACTTTCCCAAACCGTTCGGATAAGTTTTTGGCCGTTACTCCCACAACCTGAGCACTAAAGATGTTGCCCACCGTATTTTGGATGACCTTACTTTCTTTAACACCATAATCACGTGTCAATTGCGAATAATCTTGAAATCCAAAACATACCGCTACTTTATTGCTTCTAGCTGTGGCAATCAAATTATCTAATCCTCTAAAATAGATAGTTGGCAACTCATCAATTATCACCGAACTTTTTAGTTTACCTTTCTTATTGATTAGTTTAATAATTCTCGAATTGTACAAACCCAAGGCAGCAGAGTAAATATTTTGTCTATCGGGATTGTTTCCCACGCAAAGAATTTTAGGTTCATCCGGATTATTGATGTCCAAAGAAAAGTCATCTCCAGTCATCACCCAATAGAGTTGAGGTGAAATCATTCGAGACAAAGGGATTTTTGCGGAAGCGATTTGTCCTTGCAATTAATCTTGTGCGCCACCTTGCCAAGCATCTATAAACGGAGATAAATAGTTCTCGAGATCCGGGTAGGAAGTAAGGATGGTAAAAGCATCAACATATTTCTTGCTGAGCAATTCAATGGCATGTGGAAATGTACAGAACTTTCCATTATCGTAAATCTTTAGAAACCAGATAATAGCGGCTAGTAATATAATGGGAGATTCCACAAAGAAATCGCCTTGTTTTTGTATCCAACTCCGGTTAAGATTCAACATAATGGTATAGGCAGATTCGTAAGCATCTGAGATGTCTGTCATAAAATCTGGGTTGATGGGATTGCAACGATGACTTCTGCTAGTATCGTCAAAGTTGATAATGTAGAATTCTGGTTTAACGGTATACTTATCCGAATGTTTTAATAAGTGATTGTACGCAATGGTAGAAAGATCATCGAATTTGAAATCATAGATGTACATCGAAAATCCTTTTTCAATATGCTGTTTGATATAGTTGTTTATAATAGCGTAACTTTGGTTCTGTCGCATCTATAACTAAGTTTTATCTTTGCCTTTTTTAAATTCTTAAACTTATGAATACGAAAGGTCATTGCTATCCGAAGTCTATTATACTGCAGGCAGTATATTTTAAGCTTAGATTTACATTAAGCTATCGGGATGTTGAAGAGATCATGAAAATGTGAGGAGTTCATGTTGATCATGCCACGATCCAACGCTGGGTTTTTAAATTTGTCCCATTGCTTGAATCACAGATGAAAAAAGGAAGAGCAGAGTTGGAGTCAGCTGGAGAATGGATGAAACCTATATAAAAGTTAAAGGTATTTGGTGTTATTTATATCGTGCTGTTGATAAATTGGGCAATACAGTGGATTTTCTTTTGACCAGAAGAAGAAAGAGAATAAGTGCCCAGTCATTTCTAATTAAGGCAGTAAATAATAACTGTCGGCCAACAGTAATAAATATAGACAAAAGCGGCTCGAACACCAGCGCAATAAGAGTTTACAACAAACGCTCTTTTTCTAATATAAAAATTCGGCAATGTAAATATCTAAACAATATCATAGAGCAGGACTATCGTTTTATAAAATGGAGAATACAAAATGGACTAGGTTTCAAAAGTTTTGAATCTGCCAAAAGAACTCTGGGAGGAATTGAAGTAGTACATATGTTAAGAAAGCATCAGATATTTAAGTCAGGGACAAGTATGTTTAAATCATTTTGTAAATTGGCGGGCTAACTTTTAAATTCTTATATTTGATGCTGACAGATGCGACAGAACCAGCAATACAGCTTATAATACAATCAATATAAATATCCTTTCAAATGAAAAAAAAGTTACTTCTAGTATTAATTTGGTTTCTATCATTGGGCTACGTTTGGGCACAGTCAACAGAAACTTTTGAAACCGAGAGTGTTGGATCAACCAGCTTTACCGATAGTGGTAAGGTATTCAATATTACCAGTCAGGCCCCTGCTATTTTTGATGTTTTCCTTTATTCGGGAGGAGGATGGAACGGTACCTCGATTGATAACCGATTTATAGACAACACTGGTGCAACCTACTTTAATACACCAGTGCAATTTACGATTTCCGCCAACGGCGGTTCTGCCTTTACATTGAATAGCTTATATCTGTTCTTGGCAAAATCAGATCTTGGACTTAATGTTTCCGGAACACTGACCATTACAGGAAAGCTTGGCGGGGCTGTGCAATTTACCGCCGCGGCAAGCTCACCTTTCAACACCAGTATGGGGGTCAACAATGGTTTTACCTTAATCAATATGGTGAATTTTGGAGGTGCCAACAATTCCAATACCTCCATAGATCAGTTTGTAATCACAACAACAGGGAATATCGCCTATGTGTCATTGGATGCCATGAAATGGCAGTGTCCCTCGGTTACTGTCACCCCAGTTGCCCAAACAAATATCGCCTGTAAAGATAATGCCACTGGCACTGCCACAGTAAGTGCTTCTGGAGGAAATGGGTTCGTATACGATTGGACACCAGGTAATCCTGCTGGTGATGGAACAGCCACTGCTATAGGACTTTCTGCTGGTACGTGGACGTGTACTGTTACCAATTCCTGTGGTTTGTCAAGTGCTACATCTTTTACAATTACCCAGCCAACACAGCTTGTGGCTTCTGCTTCTGCACAGACCAACATCGCCTGCAATGGTGGTTCCAACGGTTCGGCTACAGTGTCGGCTACAGGTGGAACACCAGCTTACACCTATTCATGGGCACCTTCGGGAGGTACCGCAGCAACGGCTACGGGACTTACAGCTGGTACCTATACCGTAACGGTAACGGATGCCAACGGATGTGAGGCTATGCAATCGTTCACGATCACTCAGCCAATACAGCTTGTGGCTTCTGCTTCTGCACAGACCAACATCGCCTGCAATGGTGGTTCCAACGGTTCGGCTACAGTGTCGGCTACAGGTGGAACACCAGCTTATACCTATTCATGGGCACCTTCGGGAGGTACCGCAGCAAAGGCTACGGGACTTACAGCTGGTACCTATACCGTAACGGTAACGGATGCCAACGGATGTGAGGCAATGCAATCGTTCACAATCACACAGCCAACACAGCTTGTGGCTTCTGCTTCTGAACAGACCAACATCGCCTGCAATGGTGGTTCCAACGGTTCGGCTACAGTGTCGGCTACAGGTGGAGCACCAGCTTATACCTATTCATGGGCACCTTCAGGAGGAACAGGAGCAACAGCTTCAGGACTTGCAGCGGGAACTTATAGTGTAACGGTAACAGATGCTAATAGCTGTACAACAACTCAAAGTTTTACTTTAACAGAACCAGCCATTTTAGTTGCTAGTGCAGGATCTCAAACTAATGTTTCTTGTAATAATGGAAGCAACGGATCAGCAACTGTAAACGCAACAGGCGGAACTGGAACATACACTTATTCATGGTCACCTTCAGGAGGAACTGCAGCAACAGCTTCAGGACTTGCGGCAGGAACATATATCGTAACAGTAACAGATGCAAATAGCTGTACAACAACTCAAAGTTTTACTTTAACAGAACCAGCAAGTTTAGTTGCTAACCCAGTAGCTCATACTAATGTTTCCTGTTTTGGAGGTACTAACGGATCAGCAACAGTAAGCGCAACTGGCGGAACTGGAACCTATACCTATGCATGGGCACCTTCTGGCGGAACTGCAGCAACAGCTTCAGGACTTGCTGCGGGAACTTATACAGTAACGGTAACAGACGCCAATAGCTGTACCACAACTCAAAGTTTTACTTTAACAGAACCTTCAGTATTAGTTGCCAGTGCAGGATCTCAAACTAATGTTTCCTGTAATGGAGGTTCTAACGGATCTGCAACGGTTAATGCAACAGGAGGAGCGGGAGGATATACCTATTCATGGTGGCCTTCTGGCGGAACTGCAGCAACAGCTTCAGGATTAATTGCTGGGACTTATACTGTAACGGTAACCGATGCAAACGGATGTACGGCAACTACAAATTATACAATTACCCAACCAGCAGCATTAAATTTTACAACTACAACATTTCCTGGTTATGATTTTAATACTTTGTATAGTCAAAATATTGATGTTATTGGAGGTACAGGAGTTAAAATATTTACAGTTACAACGGGTGATTTACCTTCTGGTTTTATTCTGTCACCATTTGGTACAATAACAGGAACTTCAACTCAGATTGCTGATAGTAATTTTACCGTTACGGTTACAGATGGAAATAGCTGTACAGCTAGTTATGATTTTACTTTAAAATTAAATCAAATTCCAATTACTGTAACAGCAACGGCATCTCAAATCAAAGTGTATGGAGACAATGATCCTGATTTTAGCTATACAGTAACTCCAAACTTATTGCCAGGGGATGGATTCACTGGAACTTTAAGTAGGGCTCCAGGTCAAAATATAGGTAGTTATGCTATAAATGTAGGTAGCCTTTCTGCAGGGTCTAAATATTTAATGACTTTTGTTAGTAAAGATTTTTCTATCACTGCTAAACCAATTACTGTAACTGCAACAGCAAAAAGTAAAACCTATGGCGATGCTGATCCAGCATTGACTTATACTGTTACTCCAGCATTAGTAACAGGGGATAGTTTCAGTGGAGGTCTAAGCAGAGCAACTGGAGAAAGCGTGGGAACTCATGCAATTAATCAAGGGACACTTGCCTTAAATGGAAATTATACTTTGAATTATACAGGTTCCAATTTAACTATTGCTAAGAAAACGATAGCGGTAACTGCAACAGTAAAAAATAAAACCTATGGTGATGCTGATCCAGCATTAACGTATACTTTTGCTCCAGCCTTAGTAACAGGGGATAGTTTCACTGGAAGTCTAAGCAGAGCAATTGGCGAAAATGTGGGAACTTATGTAATTAATCAGGGTACACTTGCTTTAAGTGGAAATTATACTTTGAATTATACAACTGCTAATTTAACTATTGGTAAGAAATCGGTAGCAGTAACAGCAGCAGCTAAGAATAAAAACTATAGTGATGCTGATCCAGCATTAACGTATACTTTTACTCCAGCCTTAGTAACAGGAGATAGTTTCAGTGGAAACCTAAGCAGAACAATTGGTGAAAATGTGGGAACTTATGCAATTAATCAAGGGACACTTGTTTTAAGTGGAAATTATACTTTGAATTATACAACTGCTAGTTTAACTATTGGAAAGAAAACGGTAACGGTAACCGCAACATCGCAAACAAAAGTGTATGGAACAGCTGATCCTGTTTTTACGTATTCCGTTTTGCCAACCTTAGTAAGTGTAGATTTATTTACAGGAGTTTTAACAAGAGCTGCGGGAGAAAATGTAGGTACTTATGCAATTGGAAAAGGATCTTTGAGTGCAGGTGCAAATTATACTATTACATACGTAGATGCTAGTTTTAGTATTACTAAAGCTAATCAGTTGATTACTTGGAATCAAACCTTAGGATTAGGTTGCGATGGAGAAACTACAGCTACTTTAACAGCTACTTCTAGTAGTGGATTAACGGTAAGTTATACTTCTTCTAATGTTAATATTGCAACTGTTTCAAATAGTTTGTTGACTTTCAAGAATTATGGTTCAGCTACTATTACTGCCTCACAAGTTGGAAATAACAATTATAATGCTGCTCCAGTAGTGGTGTTACCTATAGTAGACAGTCAGCCAAATTTAATTAGAAAGCAATTTGAGAACATTCTCTTCTTTGATAATAGTTCTAAAAGTTTTAAATCATACACTTGGTACAAAAATGGAGTCTTGGTTCCAAGTCAAACTAATCAGTATTTTAAAGAAAATGGGGTTTTAAATGGAACTTATTATGCTGTTGCAACAAGATTAGATGGAACGTTTATTACTACTTGTCCGTTAACTTTATCTCCAACAGTAGAAGAGGAATATATCAAATTGGTTCCTAATCCAGTTAAACCTAATGCAAATTATGAACTGCTGACCAATATATCTTCTTCAAAATTACAAAATGCACGTGTTGAAGTGTATAGTGTAGGTGGTTTATTAATGGAGAATAAAACAACTAGTCAAAGTACGGTGACTTTAAAAGCACCTGCTGTTGAAGGGATTTATATTGTAAAGATGACTTTAGCAAATGGGAAGTATTTTACTAAAAACATTCTAGTTAAAAATTAAATAATGAAGAGTATGAAGTCCTCATTTTTTATTAAATGAGGATGGATTATTCTGATGAAAAAAAACAAGTATGAAATTGAATATTAAAAATACAATTGGAATAACCGCTTTTTTAGTTTCACAAGCAATGGTTGCACAGTTTTATGTAGGAGTGCAATCAGGAATTGGAAATATTCAAAGTGATGTTAATGGAACCTCTTCAGGTTATGAACTTGGAGGAGCAATAAAAGTGGGTTATATTTACTCTTTAAGCAATCATATCGGAATTGGTACTGGGATAGAATTTTCTCAGTACAAACAGGATGTTTTCTTAAGCAATTCATCGGCAACGCTCAGTAATTTTGAGGTAGATCCTTCTACTTCTGCTTTTGAATATAGGATTACAGCAAGCAATTATAAAGAAAGACAAAGCTTGCATGCTATTCAAATTCCACTTTTCGTACAGTACAAAACGAATATTAATAAAGGAATTGATTTTAATTTTAGAGCAGGAGCGAAGTACTTTTTACCTGTGAATTATAAAATAAAAGCAACAGCAACTAATGTAAATGGTACAGCTTATTATCCAGATGTTAATTTAACTATTGATGACTTACCAGAGTACGGTTTTGGTAGTCAAAGCAATTATTCAGCATCTGGTGAATACGAAACTAAGGGTATCGTAATGAGTATGTTTGAGTTGGGTTTTACATTTGATATGGGGGCAAAAAACGCCTTGTATGCAGCAATGTTTCTTGAAAATGGGTATGGCTCTATTCTTGATCAAGATAAAGATGAGTCTTACATAGGATATAACCCAACATCAGTTGCGGATAGAAAAGCCAATGGATTGTACAGCACGGATAAAAATGCAAAAATTCGTCCTGTTGCCTTTGGGGTGACATTAGCATGGAATTTTAAATAAATTCATTTTTTTAAATTATAAAAGGTCTTGACTCACAATCAAGACCTTTCTAGGGACTATAAGATATAATGTTTCCAAAAGTTTATTGAAATTCGTTTCAGTAAACTTTTTTTATTTAAGAAAACTCAAAAAAAATGATATCCAACATTTAAAAGCCTCCCAACTGTTAAATTGCAAATACAACAAAGTTTTAGAACTTGTTTATATTGTATCAAAATTAATTTTCCCGTTCCTAAAGTGTGTAATTTTGATGAATTTTTAAGATTTTTTTCACCCTTTAAGGCAATGTCATTAAGTTAAGCATATTTTGTGTCATCTCGACGAAGGAGAAATTACATAACGTAAGCAACTAGTGAGATTCCTCATTCTTCGGAATGACAAAACTATAGGTATTTCCCTTAACTTAATGACATTGCCCTTTAGGGATGGGAAAAGAAAATTTCTTTTTTTATAAATTTAAACATCCGTTTAGATGCAAGAATTCTGTGTTATTATTTAGCTCTAACAATAAATCTGTTTGGGATGCTAACAAAGAGTTAGGCATTGGGTTCAAGTACTAGATAATTGGCACAATACTTTTGATACAATAGCACAGGAATAGGCTTATAGAAAGGCTAATTTGCAGCATTATTTTTCTAAATCTTGCAAAAGCTTCGTAGGTGTTACTAATAAATCTGGAAACCTCTAAAGTCATTTCATTTTGAAGGTTTTTTGTTTTGAAAAGTATTTGTCTGTTTTGGCAACTAGATTTACTAATCCAGTTGATTTTCACCGCCCTTAAGAACAACTCTTAGTTGGTTTTAAAAAGACAATGCAGTTCCTAGAGGAAAACTGCATTGTTATTTTTAACGACTCTAATATTGATAATTGATTTGCATCCAAGGGGATTGCACGCCATTTTTGAGGTAGTAATCCAACCATTCTTCCATTTTTAGGGTCAAGTCTTTAGTAGAGAATTCATTTTTCTTTTTTAACTAGCATTAAAAAATGTTATTTAAATGAAATTTTATTAATTGTTTCTCTTTTTTTCTCGTCGATGATTTTTGTATATATCTGCGTTGTCTTTATGTTTTTGTGACCTAACATTTTCGATACCGTAAAAATGTCGGTACCTGCCGCCATTTGCAATGTTGCGTATGTATGACGAAAGCAGTGAAACGTAATATGTTTTTCAATTGATGCGTCTTTAACCCAAATAGGCAGTAAACGGTCTACATCCCATTTTTTTAAATTATAAAAAACTCTCTTAATTTGTGCCTCTTTTTCACCTAGGAGCTCGAACGCTTCTTGAGAAATAGGAAGGGTTACCGGTCTATCAGTTTTTTGTTGCTTAAATCTTATGTAATATCCTTCACTTTTACTATACTGCACTTCTTCCCATGTAAGTTTTGATATATCGGAATAGCGCATGCCTGTGAGCAGAGAAAAAAGACTGATACGTTTGACAATTTCCTTTTTACAAGGGGTTTTAAATAGCCTTACAGCTTCTTCCATGGTTAGAAAATTCCTTTGAGACTCTTGTTCCTTTATGCTTTCAATTGCAGCATTGACATCGGTCTGCAGCAATCCTTTTTTGTATGCTTTTCGAAGAGTAGCTTTGATCTTATTGAAATAAGTTAAAGCTGTATTCTGAGCTATAAACTTACCCTTTTTCCTGATACATTTTGCCTTTAAGAGATACTCCCTAAAATCTTCTATAACAGTCACATCGATATCCTGTATCAGTATATCCTCATTCTTAAGAAAATTTTCAAAGTGGATAATGGCATAAGTCCAAATATTACCGTTATTACCCGTTTTTTGCTCTGCAACAAGCTTGATATACTGCAGAAATGATTTTTCGCCAATCTCTTTAAGACGAAGTTGCTCCATCTCAAAAGGATTGTAGATCTGCGGCTTATTTACTTCATTAAACCTATTTGCACAGATAATTTCAGCTTTATATAGATTCTCGGAATTCAAAGCTTTTTCAATAGCACTTTTTGGTTTTGGAACCAAAAATAAACTTAAATACTCCCTGCGGGAAAATTTACGGGCTTTAGTGTTATATATCGGTGGAAAAAAATCAAGATATAATGTTATCCTACCACTTGGAAGGGTTCTTTTTCTTAGCGTAACGTTTATATTTTTCATCTCTCCCCAGCATTAAAAATTATATCAATATCCTGTTTGGCTACACAGGTGAATTTTCCAACGGAATATTTTACTATACCCTGCCGTTGAATCAATAGATAGAGCGCTCCTGAAGAAATATTATACTTCTGTTGAATTTCCGTTATAGTATAGCAATTGTCAAAACCAGGAAATTGCTGTCCAGTTTTCAAGGTTACATCCTGTACAGGAATTGCAAAAAAAGCTTCAAGATCGCATCTGCGGATAACAGTTCGTTTGCCAAACTTTGCAATGTCCAGCTGTCCATTGTTAACTAACCTGTAAAGCGTACTTCTGCTGATTCCAAAAAGAAGGGTTGCCTGAGTAATTTTTAAAAACTCAAGTGGCTTTATTTTTTCTAAATCTGTGTTTAAAAGCTGAACGATCTCGTTATTGCTTTTTTCTACTTTTCCTTTGCGCACCATTGATTTATAACCACGGCTGTTGCAAATGTGCGAACAATACCGTGTACGCGTTGTTCTGGCTGTGAACTGTTTTTTGCAGTGCTCACAAATTCTGATAACCTCAATGTTAGAACTCATAATGTGACTAATTTTGTGTCCCATTGTGTCTATGTGTGTCTCTGTGTGTCATAATTTCGCCAAAGAAAAATCCAATAAGGAAAATTATTTTCGTGGTACAATAATGGTACAAAAAGGAACAAACTATCTGCAAATAAAGCTAAATAAACAGAAAGAAGAATCCCAGTTAAAATGCCTTTTTATGACATTTTAACTGGGATTCTTTGTTTTATTTAGTGATGTTTTGTGAAACCTATTTTCCGATGCAGAAATTAGCAAAAATATTACCAAGTAATTCATCATTAGTCACTTGTCCGGTAATCATCCCAAAATGGTATAAAGCTTCGCGAATATCCAAAGCCATGAGGTCACTGGAAAGACCGGTTTCAAGGCCGTATTTTACCTTGCTTATTTCATCCAATGCCTTTAGTAAAGAATCATAATGTCTGGTATTGGTGACAATGGTTTCGTTGTTGCGCAATGCTCCTGTATTCACAAAAGAGAGCAATTCATTTTTTAAATCCTCAACACCAATTTTTTCTTTGGCAGAAATTAATAAAAGTTTTGCATTTAAGTTTTCTAACTTATTAGTGATATTTGAAACTTCTTCAACAGACAAAATATCTTTTTTATTGACAACAATAAGCAAAGGTTTTAGAGGATATTTATTTTTGATTTGTTCAATTTCTGAAATGAATGACGAACTTGAAACTTGAAACTTGAAACCATCAAACAAATAAATTACCACTTGTGCTTGCTCTATTTTTTCGAAAGTTTTCTTGATGCCAATGCTTTCTACTACATCTTGGGTTTCTCGAATCCCCGCCGTGTCTATAAATCGAAAACCAATACCACCAATGACCAATTCGTCTTCAATAGTATCACGCGTTGTTCCGGCAATTTCCGAAACAATGGCCCGTTCCTCATTCAATAAGGCGTTCAAAAGGGTTGATTTCCCCACATTGGGTTCGCCCACAATAGCCACGGGAATTCCGTTTTTTATTACATTTCCTACGGCAAAGGAATCAATTAATCTTTTTAAGACAAATTCAATGCGGTTCAATAATTCATGAAACTGAGTTCTGTCGGCAAATTCTACGTCTTCCTCGGCAAAATCCAATTCCAATTCAATTAAGGAAGCAAAATTCAACAATTCCTCGCGCAATTTGGCTATTTCATTCGAAAAACCACCACGCATTTGCTGCATCGCAATTTGGTGCGAAGCTTCATTATCAGACGAAATCAAATCGGCTACGGCTTCGGCTTGTGATAAATCGAGTTTTCCATTTAGAAATGCTCTGAGTGTAAATTCTCCTGCATTGGCCATACGGCAGCCTTTTCGAAGCAATAACTGAATGATTTGTTGCTGGATATAAGTAGAACCATGACAGGAAATTTCAATCGTATTCTCGCCCGTATAAGAGTTTGGACCTTTAAAGAGAGAAACCAATACTTCGTCTAAAGTTTTCGAATCATCTACAATATGCCCCAGATGTAAAGTATGTGTTTTCTGCTTGCTTAAATCTTTGTTTTTAATGGATTTAAAAACACTGTTGCCAATGGCAATCGCATCTTGACCTGAAATTCGTATGACAGCAATTGCTCCCGCACCCGAAGGCGTTGCCAGCGCTACTATGGAATCGTTATATAACATATTTTTTATTCTAAGTGGCAAAGGTACTAAATCTAAATAAGTATAGCCGTTGACTGTAAATATTAAAAACCTCAGTTCGAGCTAAAATTTTTATTCAAAAAAAGCAATATTAAATGACATTTTATACTTGTTCTAATCATATCTCAAATTACTGTTATTTCGAAGTTTTAATTGACCTTAGCTTCTGCTCACAACTTCTCATCCCGCCCTTAAATTAAAAACGTCAAAAAACAACGATAAAAACGACGTGGCAGCAGTCCGCGAGTTGAGGACGAAGGACGAACGGCTCGGGCTGCGGAACATAGTTTTGAGGTAGTTTTTAAGTTTTTAATTTTCAGGCAGTGATTTTTTTGTTACTTTTTTCATCAAGGAAAAAAGTAAAGAATCTCTTAATCAACAACAACCATGTAGCCGACGGCTAGACTTGAAATCGAAGATTCTGCGAACACCACTAAAAAAGAAAATAGTAACCTTATTTTTTTTCTTTTAATAAAAACGGCATTGCTAGTGTTTTCAATCGAAAATCAAACCGACGAAAAACTATCATCAAATGCGAATTCCCCTCAACGACTTAAGCATCTAATTTTTATGAACTGCTACTGTTCTTGAAATAAAAAAAAGTGTAAAATACTGATAATTATCATATTAAAGTCTTAACTTTAGATGTAAATTTGATTAGTAATGACTTTTAAATATTTATAAAATGAAACGAATTCTATTTCCAACCGATTTTTCTGAAGTAGCAACTAATGCATTTGTTCATGCTTTGGAATTTGCAAAAATTGTTCAGGGCGAAATTATTCTGTTGCATACATTCGATTTGCCGATATTCGATAATCAGTTTTTTCCCGAAAATTATATGGTTATCTATGAATCAGTAGAACTGTCTCAATTTGATATGTTTAAAGACGAGATACCCAAACTTCGCGCTATAGCCGAGGAGCGCAATCTCGATAAAATAAAAATGAGTCATCGTCTTATGGATGGTGATTTGGTTTTTAATATTAACAAAGCAATCAAAGACGATAAAATTGATTACGTGGTTATGGGAACTGCCGGCGCTTCAGGTTGGTCAGAATTCTTTTCGGGAACCAATACGGGAGCGGTTTTAATGGATGTCAAGGTGCCATTGTTATGCGTTCCTCTCGATGCACAGTTTAAAAAAATCCATACCATAGGCTTTACAACCCGTTTTAGACCAAAAGATAAAAAAGCACTGAAGAAAGTATTGGAAATAGCCAAAATGGCTCATGCTGATTTAAAATGCCTTTATGTGAAAACCGAAAAATCTGATGTTGATAAGGAAACGATTAAAAAATGGGAAGAAGAATTTGCTGATGAACCAATCGAATTTTTTGTGATTGCCAGTGATGAAGTCAAAGAAACCATATTGGATTTTATCTTGTATAAAGAAATTGATATGCTGACCATGCTCACTTATAAAAGAAGCTTTTTTGAAGGATTATTCCATCCCAGTTTGACTAAGAAATTTGCCAACAGTTTTGACGTACCTATTCTGTCGATTCATATAGAGTAGTTTTATAAGAAAATGACAAATGCACAATTAATAATAAATTTTAACCATTAAGAAATTAAGCTTATTAAGTTCTGTTTCATACTATTGCTATGGTGGAGAGGAATAGTACGAAATGCTTCTTTGGTGTATTTTAATGAACTTTTTACTTAGTTTTCATTGCAGTTTAATTTTCTTAATGTCTTAATGGTTTAAAAGTTTCAAAAGATGTATTTTGACGTATCCCCGTTGCTATATTCTAATTTCAAATCAAATAAGCTTTTTCGGGGATTTTTTGAATGTTTATTTACCCCTGTAATCCTATATTTGTATTTCATTTAATTGGAATATGGAAATATATAAAGCAAAAAGCAGAGACTTTTCTGAAGAATTAAGTAAAATCACCAAAAAACACAATACCGTCAGCGTTCTTAGATTGGTCTGTATTGTTTTTTTTATCGGTTCAATCTACTATTATTTCCAGAAGGAGGAAATGATTTTCATTGCTTTGGCAGTAGCTTTTATTGCGGTTTTCATTTTTTTGATGCGTATTCATTCGGACTTGCTTTTTAAAAGAAAATTAAATACGGCACTTTTAGAAGTAAATAAAAACGAAATTTCCTATTTAGAAAGAAAATCAATCCCTTTTGAAAACGGACAGGAATTCAATGATTTTCATCATCCTTATGCCTATGACTTAGATGTATTTGGTGAAAATTCCCTGTTTCAAAATCTGAATAGAACAGCCACCTATATTGGAAAAAAGACATTGGCAAGCCAAGTGTTAAACCTTTTGCCTAATAAGGAAATTTTAGACAATCAACAGGCGGTAAAAGAGCTGACTCAAAAAATAAATTGGCGACAACATTTCTTGGCTTTGGCCAAAATCAGTCAGGATAATCAATCCAGTTACGAGACTTTATTAAAATGGAGTGTTTTTAACAGCAAGCCTTTGTCAAAAATGACGTTGTTTATTTCTTATGTTTCACCAGTTGTTTTTACAGGGTTTGTTTTGGCTTATTTCTGGACCTCTAATGCTGTTTTCCTGTCTCTGATGGCTTATTTGTTTGTCTTTAATTTAGCTTTTCTAGGAAGATTTTTAAAGCGTATTCAAATCGAAATAGCCAATTCATCCAATATTGATCAAATAATCAATCAGTACGGTTTACTGATGCAACAAATAGAAGAGGAGTCATTTGAATCCGAAAAGCTAATGGCATTGCAGGCAAAACTCAAATACAAGAAAGAGAATGCCAGTATCCATTTGAAGCAATTAGCTTCTTTATTTTCTAAAATGGATAGCATAGCCAATCTGTTTACAGCATCCTTATTCAACGGAACTTTTCTTTTTAATATTCACGTTTTAAAGAATTTGATTCAGTGGAAGGCAGATCATGCGCAAGCCTTGGAGGAATGGCTGGACGTCATTGGAGAATTTGAAATGCTGAACAGCCTGGCTAACTTTTCGTATAACAATCCGGACTTTGTCTATCCGGATTTAAACTCCGATTATAAAATTGATTTCTCTAATTTGAGCCATCCGTTGCTGAATTCGAAAAATAGGGTAGGGAATGAGGTCTCTTTTTATCCGCAATCCTATATGATTTTGACGGGGTCCAATATGTCCGGGAAAAGTACTTTTCTGCGCAGTTTAGGGATAAATATGGTTTTGTCAGGCATGGGCTCGGTAGTTTGTGCCAGCCAAGCCAATGTGCATCCGTTGCCGGTTTTAGTTTCCATGCGATTATCAGATTCCTTATCGGATAGTGAATCCTATTTTTTTGCCGAAATAAAGCGTTTGAAACAAATTATGGATGAACTGGAAGGAAGACCTGCTTTTGTCTTATTAGATGAGATTTTAAGAGGAACAAATTCAGATGATAAACGCAATGGGACCATTGAAGTTGTTAAAAAAGTCATTGGTAAAAAGGCGATTGGCGCCATTGCAACCCATGATATTGAGGTTTGCTTGACCACAAATGAATTTCCGGATCAGCTAATCAACAAATGTTTCGAAGTCGAAATTCAAAATGAAGAACTGTATTTTGATTACAAACTTCGCGACGGGATTTGCAAAAACAAAAGCGCTACCTTCTTGATGAAAAAAATGGGAGTGATTTAAGGAAGAAGTCCCTGCTAATCAGTAATCAGTTTTCGATTACTTTCGAACAAAAAAAAACCGCATATCCTCTTCAGGAAATAGCGGTTTTTTTCAATATAAAAAATGGTTTGGTTAATAGCGTATTTTGAAATACAATGATAAGTATAATATGTTAATTAACAAATAAAACTTAATAAAAATATTAACTTTTTGTTAACTATTCAACATTACTGGCATTACCAGCATGGTAACGGTTTCACCTTCTTCTAGTCCATCTACAGGAGTTAGGATTCCGGCTCTGTTAGGTAATGACATTTCTAGCATAATCATATCCGACTGTAAATTAGTCAACATCTCAGTAAGAAAACGAGAGTTGTAACCTATTTGCATATCGTCGCCTTGGTAATCACAAGTCAATCTTTCTTCGGCCTTGTTTGAATAATCAATATCTTCGGCAGAAACATTCAACTCAGCACCGGCAATTTTCAAACGGATTTGGTGGGTCGTTTTGTTGGAGAAAATAGCCACACGACGCACAGAACTCAAAAATTGAGAACGGTCAATCATTAATTTATTTGGATTCTCTTTTGGAATAACCGCTTCGTAGTTAGGATATTTTCCATCGATCAAACGACACATTAAAATGTAATTATCAAAAGAGAAAGTAGCATTCGAATCATTATATTCAATCTTTACTTCAGCATCCGAAGTAGAAAGGATATTTTTTAAAATAGTCAATGGTTTCTTTGGCATGATAAAATCAGCAACCTGAGAAGCCTTTACATCTGTACGGGCATATTTTACTAATTTGTGTGCATCTGTTGCCACAAAGGTTAGACCTTCAGGTGAAAATTGGAAAAATACGCCTGACATTACAGGACGTAAATCATCATTACCGGCAGCAAAAATAGTTTTGCTAATCGCAGTCGCCAATACATCGGCAGGAACTAAGGTTACAGACGGTTCTTCTAAATTCACCGCTTTTGGGAATTCTTCTCCTGGAGCGTAAGCTAGCGCATATTTACCAGAATTTGAACTGATTTCAATTGTATTGTTTTCTTCAACAGTAAAAGTTAAGGGCTGTTCAGGGAAAGTCTTAAGGATTTCCAAAAGTAATTTTGCCGGTACCGCAACACTTCCTTTACTGGTAGAGTCAATGGATAAGGTGGCAGACATAGTAGTCTCTAAATCTGATGCCGATACCGTCAATTCATTGTGGTCCAATTCAAATAGAAAGTTGTCCAAAATAGGCAAAGTATTGCTACTGTTGATAACGCTACCTAAAACTTGTAATTGTTTTAATAAGTATGAACTCGATACTATAAATTTCATCTGTTTTATTTTATTTTTTTGTGGTATCTATTTTAGTTTGTAAAATAAAATACATTTTACAAATATATCGTAAACTATTCTAGTAAAGAAACTTTTTTATTAACATCTAGCGGCTGTATTTTCGCCTTCTTAAAAATGTAAATACAGTTCCAAAAAGTATTAAAATTAGGATTGGTAGCCCGATAGTTAGGAGTTGAGTTCGAGTATAGTTTTGATAAACTTTTTCTTTATCCAATAAAGGCAAATCAAGATCCTTAGATCGAATGTTAATAAGTCCGCAGTCATCCAATAAATAATTGACACAATTCAAAAGAAAATCTTTATTGTCGTATAAATTCCCAGATCTTTGATCGTATCCCAATTCTACGGGTTGAAAGTTTTTATCGAGTTGGTTTTTTATCAAATCTCCATCCGAGATTACAATCATTTTGTTCTCCATTCCTTTAGCATTGAAGTTTTTTTGTTCAAAAGGCAAAACCCTGTTTTCAAACATAGAATGAAAAGAACCTTCCAATAAAACAGCAAGCGGAATGTTTCCTGTCTTGATATAATGGTTTGGACTGGTTTCTTCGGCAACAATATTCAAATTGACTTCTGAAGGTGTTCCTATTTTTTTAGAATATTGGGATGATTTTAAAAGTACCGTTTTCTTGATTCCGTTTTTCAAAGTGTCAATAGGATTGGCAAAATCAAATTTAATACCGCCTAAATTCTTTACAATAGGATGAGTACTTTCTGGATAGACCAAAGGGGCAAATTTCCAATTGAAATCTTGGTATTGGGTAGCGCTACCTTGTTCGCCAGAAGCCAGTTTTATAGGGCTTCCTTGCTCGTCTTTGACAATGTCAGGATTGATTCTTATTCCATATTTAAAGAACATGTCGTTCAAATTCAAATCTCTAGGAAAAGCTAAGGTGGCACCGGAATTGTTGTAAAGACTATCCATTTCTACCGCAACCTGGTCAATAAGCCAAAGGGTTTTTCCACCATTGAGGATGAACTGGTCCAATACTTGTTTTTCCGTATCGGTGAAGCTTTCTGTAGGCTTGGCAATGATAGCCAAATCATATTTATCCAATGCTTCTAAAGTCGCTGTTGGGCTTTTAGCAACAGAATCTAAGGTAAACGGACCGATATGATAACTTTCTCTAATTTGCAGAAGAAATTTGGCCATCCTAATATCCTGTAGTTCTCCGTTTCCTTTGACTACGGCAATCTTTTTTTGTTTGTCTTTGGTAATCTTATTTAAAGCATCGGCAATAGAATATTCAAGATGCTGAACAGATCCTATAACTTTGTCAGTTGTTGAAGCGCCCATTCGGTTTTTCAACAAAGGAATATTGACTTCCTTATTATTATAAACGGCAGTTGCCCAAGGAAAAACCATGGCTTGAGATTGCTTTCCTTTATCGTCAACAGTGATGTTTATAGGTGTTAGCCCTTTTAAATAAAGCGTTTTAACATTATTCATGCTGTCTTCTTCATTTTCCAGGGGATTGACAAATTCAAATACAATATTCGAATTATAGGCCTGAAATTCTTCTAACAGCTGTTTGGTTTCCTGCTGTAATCTTTTGAATTCAGCCGGTAAATCACCTTGCATATATATTTTTATCGAAAGAGGCTCTTTGACCTGTTTAACAATATTTAAAGAAGTAAGTGAAAGAGTATAGCGTTTGTCTTTGGTTAAATCAAATCGATGAAAAAATTGGGATCCAATACCATTGAGAACCAACAAGAATAGGATGATAAACAATACGTTTTTCAGGTTGTTTTTTTTATGAAATACCATTACAATTTAAAAGATTTAAGTTTATAAACAGTAAACGAAAGAAACAACGTCGTTATACTTACAAAATAAAGAACATCTCTGGTATCAATAACGCCACGGCTCATGCTCTTAAAATGATCCTGCATGCCTACCGCCGAAATTAAGCTCGAAAACGTAGGTAATAAAGAGGCGAGACCTTCAAAGCCAAAATAGAAAAAGAAACATAAAAAAACAGCAACAATAAAGGCCACAATTTGATTCTCAGAAAGAGTAGAGGTAAATATTCCAATGGATGTATAGGCAGAAATTAAGAATAATAATCCAAAATAGGACCCGATAGTACTACCCATATCGATATTGCCTTCTGGCATCCCCAGATTAGAAATGACAATAACATAGATAAATGTTGGAATAATAGCCAATACAATTAATAAGAAGGCGCCAAGAAATTTCCCGTTTACAATTTGCCAAATACTCAATGGTTTAGTAAGTAATAACTCAAGTGTTCCTTGTTTTTTCTCATCCGAAAAACTGCGCATGGTTACGGCAGGAATCAGAAAAATTAAGATCCAGGGCGATAAGGTGAAAAAAGGACTCATATCAGCAAAACCGGTATTTAGTATATTGTATTCTCCTTCAAATACCCAAAGGAATAATCCGTTTAGAATTAGAAATAAGACAATGACCAAATACCCAATAGGCGAACCGAAAAAGGATTTTATTTCTCTTAAAACGATTGATTTCATTTTTTTTATTGTGAATTATAAATTAGGTGTTGTTCGGTTGGCAAGCTGCGACTGAACACTGATTACTGATCACTGCAAACTAGCTAATTTATCCACGCTCCAGGCTTCCGGTTTAGCATTGAACAATTTTTTGGTAAAAGTCCAAACTTCATTAAATAATTCGGATTTTCTGTAATTTTCCAAATCAGCTTCGGTTTCCCAATAACTATAGGTAAAAAAGATGCTTTTATTATTTTTATCCTGATACAGTTCCAGAAAACGATTTCCTGCTGCATTTCGGATTTTCTCTTTAACGGATTCAAAATTTTCCAGGAACGCGGGAATATTTTCTTCGGAGAAACTCATTTTTACTATTCGTACGAACATGTTAGATTTTATATTTATGATTAACGATTGATGATTTTGAGATTTACAGGAATTTTCTAATTCTTAAATTGAATAGAAACGATATCTCTATAATTTAATCCCAATAAACTATTTGCCGAACCTACATTTGAGGGATTACTGCGGAAAACGGCAATTTCCAGAAAACCGGCTTCATTAAAAATGGCTAGTTTTTCACCTTCGTAATTCTTTATCGGATATTTGTCAGAGCTCGCTATCGCTGAGTAATTGGGTAATATGGTTTTGATATTTTTGGTTTTCATCAGGATTTCATAGGGACGGCCTTTGGCCACTTCTAAGAATTGTTTTTTGGAGATATTGGTTACCACGTTTCCTAAATGGTCAATATAAATCACATGTCCTTTGAGCATGTTGTTGTCATCTGAAACCACTGCTTTGAGTTCCGTTATTTGTTTGATGGTGCTGATTTCTTTACCAATGACGTTTAGGGAACCGCCCTTAGCAATGTGACAGGCTACTTTTACAAAAACATCCAAGTCGGTGGCTTCGCTAGGTAAACGGTCATGGATATTGATGGATACGATTTTTTGAGGGACAATTTTTTGCGAAAGCATGCTTAAAATGCCATTATCGGCGGCAATAAAAAAGGAATCATTCCATTGCATGGCAATATGCTGATTTTCCTTATTCAATTCCAAGTCCACACCAATGAGATGAACTGTCCCTTTTGGAAAACTGGAATAAGAAGCGCTAATAATGTAACTGGCTTCAACAGTGTTGAATGGGTCAATATCGTGCGAAATATCGATAATTTGAGCTTCTGAATATTCAGATAGGATTTTCCCTTTTAACGCACCTACAAAGTGGTCTTTCAAGCCGTAATCGGTAGTAAGGGTAATTATTGACATACTTTTGTTTATAACTATTGGTGTAAGCTCAAATTAATTTTCATTAAATTTGAGAAATGCAAAGCTAATAATAGTAAATTCAAAAAAGCAAAAAAGCAAAAACAAATTCTAAACATTAACCAAATAAAACCGAGGTTTAAATCCCAAAATGGATTAATTTTATTGATTGAATAATTAAATATAAAACTACAACTTTTGAACGAAAGAATAATAGAGCTCATAGACATCGCTCCAAAAGAGTTTTGGGGTGCTCAAGACACTCATCTTGAAACCATTAAAAAATATTTTCCAAAATTAAAAATAGTTGCCAGAGGATCAACTTTAAAGGCTTTTGGAGAAAAAGAAATTCTGGACGAGTTCGAAAAACGTTTCCAACGACTAATGTTGCATTTTTCAAGATACAATAGTATTGATAATAATGTCATAGAACGTGTTATTTTAGGTGACGTGCAGGACGACAGAAATATAATCAGTAATGATAAAATTCTGGTTCACGGTGTAGGCGGCAAAATTATCAAAGCCATGACGCCGAACCAGCAATTATTGGTGGATAACATCAATAAGAATGATATGGTTTTTGCCGTAGGTCCTGCCGGTACGGGGAAAACGTATACTGGTGTTGCCATGGCGATAAAAGCGCTGAAAGAAAAACAAGTAAAACGGATTATCCTGACACGTCCTGCTGTTGAAGCGGGAGAGAATCTGGGTTTCCTGCCCGGTGACATGAAAGAAAAACTGGATCCTTATATGCAGCCGCTTTATGATGCCCTGCGCGATATGTTGCCCAATGAAAAACTGGAGGATTATATCTTAAAGGGAATCATACAAATTGCTCCTTTAGCTTTCATGCGCGGAAGAACCTTAGACCATGCTTTTGTAATTTTGGACGAAGCGCAAAATACAACGCATTCCCAGATGAAAATGTTCCTGACCCGTATGGGGAAAAACGCCAAATTCATGGTGACAGGTGATCCGGGTCAGGTCGATTTGCCTCGAAGAACCATTTCAGGACTCAAAGAAGCCTTGCTAGTCTTGAAAGATATTGACGGAATTGGGATAATCTATCTCGATGACAAGGACATTGTTCGTCACCGATTAGTCAAAAAAGTGATTGATGCATATAAGCAAATTGAGAATAACGATTAAAAAACAATTAAACAGATATAAAACATTCGTTTTTATGGAATCTTTTGATAAAGATTCTGTAAAAGCGAATGTTGTTTTGCTGACTTAGTTAATTTATGTTAAATAAAAAGTAAAGTTTTGCTTATTTTCCTCACATTAAGCTGGTTTTTTTGGTTCTCGGAATCCAAAGCGATAAATTTGCAATTCATAAATATTTGATACCCAATATGAATTCAGAATTAAAAAAGATTAAAGTTGTAATCAGCGATTTAGACGGAACATTACTCAACACAGAACATAAAATATCAGAATATACCAAAACTATTTTCAAGAAACTTCACGACGAAAATTATTTAATAATTGTCGCCACAGGTCGCCATCACTTGGATGCGCATTCTATTGTATCACAATTAGATTGTCCGGTTTATTTAGTAACCTCAAATGGTGCACGAATTCATTCGCCTGAAAACGAACTCCTTTTTTCCCTGGATCTGGAAAGTGAGCTTGTGAAATCAGTTTTCGATTTAGAAATGGATCCCGAAATCACGACTGTTTTATTCAAAGAAGAAATTTGGCAAACAAATCACCATAACGAGAAACTGAATGATTTTCAGAAAGAATCAAAGTATTTACCTGAAATAGTTGATTTTAGGTCGTTGGAAGATTTTGGCGGCATAAAATTTTTCTTCACTCATGACAATCATCAAACATTAGTGGATTTGAAAGATAGGATTTTGGAAAATCATTCAGATCATTTCTGTCATGCTTTCAGCTTGCCATTTTGTTTGGAGTTCATGCACAAGTCGGTGGATAAAAGTGTGGCAATTGCCAAAATTTTAGAAAAAGAAGCTTTTACTTTTGAAGAAGCAATCGCTTTTGGAGACGGCTTCAATGATGAAAAAATGTTGCTATCAACCGGAAAAGGGCTGATAATGGGCAATGCGCCGGATAATTTTAAAAATAAATTGTCGCATTTAGAAGTGATAGCGACAAATGAAAAAGATGGAGTTGCAAAGTACTTATCAGAATATGTTTTAAATACTGCTGTTTCTGTTTAACACAATAAAGAAAGACATTCGTTTTAGAACAAAAACGATTCTCCTGACAAAATAGAGAAACATTTTTTTAATAGTTTTCAAAGTGTATTTTTGTGTAAATTTAATCACACAAAAAATGACTAAAAAACTTTTTAGACTTGCATTTTTATTAATTGCGGTAGCTGGGCAAAGCCAGAATCTGAAGTTAGAGGAAATCATGAAAGGCGATATTTTCATAGGTTCTCAACCTTCGAATGAGCGCTGGTCCTTGGATGGGAAAAAAATATACTTTGAATGGAATCCGAATAATGAGTTAGGAGAAAGCACTTATTTTTGGGAGAAAACAATGGAAAAACCAAAGTTGGCTCTGGTTAAAGAGGCCGCATTTTCCAGATTGAATTTTATAAAAAATCCTGATTCTGATTTGGCATATTATCTGGAAAGAGGCGTTTTATATTCTTATTCGATAAAAAATAAAATCACAAAAAAACTATTGCAACAAGACAATCCTATTTCAAATTTACAATTGGGATTTGAGAATGGGGTTTTGTTTTTTGAGCAAAATGACAATCTTTTAAAATACAATACCAAAGAAGGAACGATAGTTCAGCTGACAAATTTTAAAAAAGGAAAAGGTCAGGATCCAGTTTCTGATAAGGAGGATTCTTTTTTGAAAGCGCAACAAAAAGAGTTGTTTCAATTTATCAGAGATCAGGAAGCCAAGAAAAAGTGGAATACGGCCAAAGCGGATGCTAATAAGTCGGATTTTCCAAAAGCCTATTTCTCTGGAAAAAATGAATTGGAAAGCTTGAAAATGAGTCCCAAAGGAGATTTTGCAACTTTCAGACTTCGTGAAGAAAAAGAAGCTAAAAGTGAAAAAATGGAAGTTTTTATCACTGCAGATGGCTATAATCAATCTCCAAATACCAAAGCCAAAGTTTCAACTGAAAATTTAACGAAGAGTAAATTCGGAATTTATTCTGTTGCCAAGGATTCGGTTTATTTTGTAGATTTTTCCAAACTGAGTCATATTCAAGAGGTTCCTGAATATTATAAATTATACGATAATCTTAAAAATAAGGAGAAAGTAAACAAGTTAATTTTTGTGCAAGAACCGGTTTATAATAAGGACGGTTCTTATGCCGTTTCCGAAATCAGAAGTTTGGACAATAAGGACAGATGGCTCGTAAAAATCAATTTAGAAAAAGGCAACTTTGAAGAAATTGATTACCAGCATGATGAGGCTTGGATAGCTGGTCCGGGGATTCCGTCGTATGAATATAGCAGAGGAACCTTAGATTTTATAGGGGATAATGAAACGATTTATTTTCAATCAGAGGCTTCGGGTTACTCTCATTTGTACACCTATAATTTAAAGACAAAAAAGAAGCAACAACTAACCAAAGGAACTTGGGAAGTTCGTGATGTTAAGTTATCAAAAGACAAAAAAACGTTTTATTTAACTACTAATACAACCCATCCTGGGAATCGTGAATTTTATAAATTGGCCGTTTCAGGAGGTATCTTAGAGCCTATTTTGGTTCAGGATGGCGCCCATGAAGTTAGCCTATCACCAGATGAAAGCTCATTGTTGGTGCGTTATTCGTTCAAAAATAAACCTTGGGAACTTTATATTGCTGATAACAAGAAAAATACTTCTCTTCGTCAGCTGACTTTTTCAACAACTGAAGAATTTAAAAAATATACTTGGAGAAAAACGGAAGTAATCACTTTTAAAGCACAAGATGGAACTCCAGTTTACGCCAGATTGTATAGACCACAAACAGCTCAGGCTAATAAGGCGGCAGTTATTTTTGTTCATGGCGCTGGCTATTTGCAAAATGCTCATAATTATTGGAGTAATTACCATAGAGAATATATGTTTCATAACTTATTGACTGATTTGGGATATACAGTTTTGGACATTGATTATAGGGGCAGTGATGGTTACGGTCGCGATTTTAGAACCGGAATATACCGTTTTATGGGAGGCAAGGATTTAACTGATCAAATAGACGGAAAAAAATATTTGGTAGATAATTTAGGAATTGATGCTAAAAGAGTAGGGATTTATGGCGGTTCTTACGGTGGTTTTATCACTTTGATGGGGATGCTTACCACACCGAAAGAATTTGCTTCGGGTGCGGCATTGCGTTCTGTGACTGATTGGGCTCATTACAATCATGGTTATACTGGAAACATTCTAAATTTTCCCGAAACAGATCCCGATGCCTATAAAAAGAGTTCTCCGATCTATTTTGCTGATAATTTAGAAGGCAATTTATTGATGCTTCACGGTATGGTGGATAATAATGTAGAATATAAAGATGTGGTGCGTTTGTCACAACGCTTTATTGAATTAGGCAAGAAAAACTGGAGTCTTTCCTCTTTTCCTGTGGAATCACATGGCTTTAAGGAAACTTATTCTTGGGTAGATGAGTATAGTAGAATCTTGAATTTATTCAACAGTACGCTTCTTGAAAAATAGTGTATTTAAAGCGTTGAATATTGTTTCAACAATTTTGTGTATCTCTTAGAAACAACCTATTTTTGCAAAAACAACAACACAACATTTATACCGATGAGCAATACAATTACAACCACTAATTTTAATTTTCCAAATCAAAAATCGGTTTACCGAGGTAAGGTGAGAGAAGTTTATAATATCAACGATGATCTTTTGGTTATGGTTGCTACTGATAGGCTCTCGGCTTTTGATGTTGTTTTACCAAAAGGGATTCCATATAAAGGTCAAATTTTGAATCAAATTGCTACAAAATTCATGGAACTGACCCAAGATATTGTGCCAAATTGGTTAGTTGCCACTCCGGATCCAAATGTAGCTGTAGGTCATTTATGTGAGCCATTCAAAGTAGAAATGGTAATTCGTGGTTATGTTTCTGGACATGCTGCACGAGAATATGCGCTTGGAAAAAGACAAATTTGCGGCGTAACAATGGCAGAAGGTTTAAAGGAAAATGATAAATTTCCAACTCCTATAATTACACCAACAACCAAAGCAGATAATGGTGAGCATGATGCTGATATTTCAAGAGAGGATATTCTTTCTAAAGGAATTGTTTCTGAAGAAGATTATGTAGTTTTAGAAAAATATACCAGAGCATTATTTCAAAGAGGAACTGAAATCGCAGCTAGTCGTGGATTGATTTTAGTAGATACCAAATACGAATTTGGAAAAACGAAAGATGGAGTAATTGTTTTGATTGATGAAATTCATACACCGGATTCTTCTCGTTATTTTTATGCAGAAGGATACCAAGAGCGACAAGACAAAGGAGAAGAGCAAAAGCAATTATCTAAAGAATTTGTGCGTCGCTGGTTAATTGAGAATGGTTTCCAAGGACAAGAAGGACAACAAATTCCTGATATGTCAGACGAATATATCGAATCGGTTTCTGAAAGATATATCGAATTATATGAGAATATTTTAGGAGAAAAATTCATTAAAGCTGATATTTCAAATATCAATGAGCGTATTGAGAAAAACGTCTTGGCTTATTTAGAGAAAAGATAGAAATTTTTATAAGAATCAAAAAAAACCGCAATTCTAATTTAGAATTGCGGTTTTTTAATTTTAGAGAGCTATATTTTATTTTTCCATTTTGACTTTTAGGTTATTGAGTCCTTGTTGTAAATCTTTTCCAATCATTTCGTCCATTTTCATAAAAGGAAGCATGATGTTTATTGGATAAGGAATTGTACCGTAGATTCCCCATTTTACTTTGGTTTGATTGGCTGAAACCATTTCAGTCGACATAAAACCCATTGCGGTATCATTCATGGGTTCTTTGAAACGAAGTTCAAAATCAAGACGTTTTCCTTCAGTAATCTTTGTGATTTCTTGTTCACCAATTCCTACTTCTTTTACCTCGCTCTCCCAAGCCGAAATAGCGCCAACAGTTCCGTCAATTCCTTTAAAACTGGATTTCATATTAGGGTCAATATTTGCCCAAACGCTAAAATCATTTTGATTTTTTAAGTACTTCACATAATTAAAAACAGAATCAATGGGTTTGTTAATAGTAATTTCTCTCTCTACAGCGTAGTCTTTGGGCATAAAGAACCCAACTATAAGAGTTAGGACTACAATTGCTAAAATTCCAATAATAATTTTTTTGATGATTTTCATGATTTTAAAATTAAGATGAATGATTATTTAGAGGCATTAATTTGTGATTCATAAAGCGAAACCCAATCGGCAACTGTCATTTTTTTGACTAACTGCCCAATTAGTTCGAAGGGAATTTGATCCTTCTTTTTAAAGCGGATACAACTTTTACCCATATCTAATTTTGAGGAACTGTGTTTTGGGTATTCATTTATAAACCATTTTAATAGTTCTGCACTGGAATATATCCCCATATGATATAGAGCAATGTAATTTTTTTGAGATGCAAGGTTGATAAAAGGTAAAGGAAGTTTTGAATTGCAATGATAGCCTTTTGGATAAATAGAATGCGGCACCACATAAGCAATCATGCCATAAGACATTTGTTCGACAAAACCTTTTGGGATATTGTTTGCGATTGTTTCCCGAAGTTTAAAAAAAGCAGGCTTTCTTTCTTCTGGAATTTCGTTCAAATAGTCTGCTACAGTTTTGGCGGATGATTGCATTTTCAGGAATTTATGGTCTAAATTTAATAAAAAAAGCCGCAATTCTGAAGTGGAATTGCGGCTTTTAATATTGATTAACATCTTTTTTATATTCTCTTTTCCGGAAAACATGAAAAAGAGAGAATAGATATTAGGCTTAACTATGGAAAATATTATTTAAAATAAGAAAAAGTTTCTTCGTTTTCTAGTTTCAACAAGGTTTCATAAATTAATTTAATCACGTTTTCAACGTCATCACGATGTACCATCTCAACCGTTGTGTGCATATAGCGTAACGGAAGTGAAATCAAGGCTGAAGCAACACCGCCATTACTGTAGGCAAATGCATCAGTATCAGTTCCGGTTACACGAGAAGAAGCCAGGCGTTGAAAAGGTATTTTCTTTTCTTCGGCTGTATCTAGAATTAGTTCTCTCAAGTTATTTTGTACTGCCGGAGCATAAGTAATAACTGGTCCTTTGCCAATTTTTGTGTCTCCTTCGATTTTCTTTTCAATCATGGGAGTGGTAGAATCATGACATACATCTGTAACAATGGCTACGTTAGGTTTGATGGTTTTGGTAATCATTTCGGCACCACGAAGACCTACTTCTTCTTGAACAGAGTTAGTAATGTACAATCCAAAAGGAAGTTTTACTTTGTTTTCGTGTAGCAAACGAGCTACTTCGGCAATCATAAATCCTCCCATACGGTTGTCAATCGCACGACAAACAAATTTGTTTTCGTTTAGAATAATGAAATCATCTGGATAAGTAACCACGCAACCAACATGTACGCCCATTTTCTCCACTTCTTCTTTGGTTTCGCAACCAAGGTCAATGAATATGTTGCTTGTTTTTGGGTTTTCTTCCTTGTCCCTGTTTCGGGTATGAATGGCTGGCCAGCCAAAAACTCCTTTTACAATTCCTTTTTTGGTATGAATGTTCACGCGCTTTGAAGGAGCGATTTGATGATCAGAACCACCATTTCTAATTACATAGATTAATCCATCATCAGTAATATAGTTTACATACCAAGAAATTTCATCGGCATGACCTTCAATAACAACTTTATATGCTGCATCAGGATTGATGACTCCTACAGCTGTTCCGTACGTATCTGTTATAAAAGTATCAACATAAGGTTTGAGGTAATCCATCCATATTTTTTGGCCTTCAGCTTCAAATCCGGTAGGAGAGGCGTTATTAAGGTATTGTTCTAAAAAGTCTAACGAAGATTTTTTTAATATTGTTTTTGTGCTCATAAAAATATTTTTTTGCTAAATTATAAATTTGGCATTACAGTTGTCTATATAATGTATAATTTTACAATTAAATTATGCCTTATGAAGTTTGTTACCTATATAGTATTCTTTTTCTTTTTATCTTTATTTGCAAATGCCCAAGAGATTCCTGTGAGTCCTAAAACAATGGGGTATGAACTAAAAGATTCTGATGATATTGCAAATGATACGATTCAATTGGAAGAAATTGTGGTTTCTAAGGAGAAACTTGATCCTGATGCCAAAAAGCAATTCTTAATACTTCAGAGTAGGGTGTATAAAACTTATCCTTATGCTAAACTCGCTTCAGAAAGATTGACCCTGCTAAACAAAGGTATGGCAGGATTGAAAACAAATAAGGAGAAGAAGAAGTATTTTAAAATTGTTGAAACTTATCTTAATGATGAATTTGAAGCTAAGCTGAAAAAGCTTTCCCGTAGTCAAGGGCGAATTTTGGTAAAATTGATTCATCGTCAAACGGGCAGTACCACTTATGAACTGGTGAAGACACTAAAGAGTGGTTGGAAAGCCTTTTGGTCAAATACTGCCGCGAGTATGTTTGATATCAATTTAAAATCGGAGTATGCGCCTTTTGATGTCAACGAGGATTTTTTGATAGAAACTATTTTACAACGTGCATTTGAATCGGGAAGATTACAGAACCAGCCGCCAGTAAAGCCAGTTGATATGGATAATCTCAATGATTTTTGGGAATCCAAAGCTCAAAAGTCAAAGTCGTAGTATTTCACGGTTTTATAATATTCTACTTATATATAGTACTGAGAATATTTGTTTCGGGAGCTCCTTCCCGCTATTCGCTACAATCTTCCAGTCCGAACGCCATCCTGGAAGGATTTCCGCTGCTATCAGGGCTAGGGAGTGGTTGTGATGTTTTAGCAAGGCTGTATTATATAGTACTCTGCAAAAGGATGTAGAAGGATTGTTGTTTTTTTATGGAGTTTAACGAGGCTTTAAAAATATTTTGTTTTCAAAAATCAGATTTTCAGCGAGTTAAAAATAAAGTTAAGAAAACGTCAAAAAAAAGCATTTAAAAAGCTTGAATAACTAAAAAAAGGAGGTATATTTGCACCCGCAATAACAAGCAAGTTCATATACAGATTGAGTGAGTGGAAACGTTGAGAAATCGGGTTTCAGGTGAGAGAAAAACGAGATTAAATTTTCGAAAAAAAAACTTTCC
>NZ_FQWO01000009.1 GCF_900129705.1 Flavobacterium granuli
GGTCAATATACTTCCGGAGTTATTTAGCCATCGGTATGCTCTCATTCTTTTCACTTTATTACATCCAAATATACATCTTCGAGATCAAATTATTTTTGCAACGCAAACATAGGAGTTATCGGGATGAGTTGTCAGGTGTGAGATTACATAAGGGAGGTGTTACATAAACAATATGAAAATGGATGAAATCAATTAGCCAACAATCAGGGGCTGTACTTGTTCTAATTTTAAACCCGTGTATGAGCAAAATTCTTCAATACTTATGAATTGATGTTCTTCTTTATTCAGCTGTTTTTTTATCTCAATCAGAAGTAATCGTGCATAACGATAGCTTTTACCTGTCACTCTCTGAACGTCTTTAGGGTAGATACACACTCTCTTTTGTTCTATTTTCATATATGTAAAATTTATTTGTTGGCGGTCATATATGGTATGCTTCGCCAGTTTGCAAGCTCGGGTCGCCTTTTTATTTATTGGTGTTTATCTCACAATATTTTATTTTCATCGGTGTTCGATGATTATTCAATTGCTTACGCAAACTTGTTGTTAATGGCGATTTCATCTGTCTCTATTTTATGTTTTTTATCGGTCATATCTGCTTGCTTGGCTCTTCTCCCCGATTACCATCGGGACTCGGGTCGTTTTTTGCTTAGGTGTGTTGTTTTTCATAAAAATTAAAATGGTTTCCTGAAGTTTTAGTATCGCAGGATACCAACTGTTTTTGCTTTTGAAATGGGAGTAAATCTATGTACTCTAAAATCCTTTTGCAACAGTATTATAGTGGGTTTTCAGGATTTCAACTATGGATTTTCACGAAATCCGCAGTAGCTTTCCTGTTAATAAATTGTTATTTATCAATAGATTAGCTTATTTTTGAAGTTGGTTTAGCTGAAAGTATTCAGTACGTAGCTCTTGCAATAACAGGATTGTTTCCAGACAAATAACAATCCCCGAATTTAATTGATGCGCCTATGAAACAGCTTTTTAGATTAGTGCTACTGGTACCCTTCTGGCTACAGTCGCAAAACACCTCGTTCCAAATTCCGGATTCGATCCAGCACAAAGATTTTCGTTATTTGGAAGACCGGATTTATCAGTTTAGAAATGACAGTGCCAGAGCTGCCTTATACTTGTTTAGTTATGTCAAAAAAGCAAAACGGGAACGTAACTGGCGGGAACTTCAAAATGGCTACCAAAGCCTATTGCACCAGTCTCCCCCAGCCCTGCGTTTAGTCTATGCCGACAGTATGGTTTATGCAGCAAAGAAGACAAGTGACGATGCCGCTATAGGGGCTGCTTTCCTGACTAAAGGAATCGTTTTTTATGCCCAGAAAAAATATAAAGAGGCATTAGACGACTATCTTATTGCGAACGAGTACATCGCCAGAACAAACGATTACTACCTCATCTATAAAGTAAAATACAACATGGCACTGCTAAAAAGCTATTCGGGGTTTTACGAAGAAGCTATTTCTTTGTTGCGAGAATGCGTCAGTTATTATAAAAAGAAGCATGACGGAGCCTACCTTAATTCCTTGCATTCATTGGGACTTTCCTATAATAAGGTGGGTAATTACGGGCTGTGCTCCCAAACCAATGCCGAAGGAATCAGAGAAAGCGAAAAGCGAGCCGTTCCCGAAATGACTAGCTATTTTAAACATTCGGAAGGAGTCAATCAGTATTTCCTAAAAAATTACCAGCAGTCGATTGATTATCTGAAAAATACAGTCGCTGTCTTAGAAAATAACGACGATTTTGCCAATGAGGCAGTAGGGAACTTTTACATTGGCAAAAGTTATTGGGCTCTTAAAAAGCATGAAACGGCCATCCCTTATTTTACTAAGGTGGATCAGATTCTTAACAGCAGGCAATTTACTAGAAGGGACTTATTAGAAAGCTATCAACTATTGATTCATTATTATAAAGCAAAAGACAATGCCAAGCTACATTTGTATTATATAGATCAGCTCTTCAAAGCAGATCGTTTACTGCATGAAACCAATCTCTATCTCGTCTCTAAAGTAAACAAGGAGTATGATAATAAAACCCACATCATTGAAAAACAAAAATTAGAACACTTAATCGATAAAGGAAAATACAATGATATCATCTTTATTGCTATTGTAACCCTATTATTCATGATTCTGCTTTTCTTGGGCTACCGGGATTTTAAAAACAAAAGTATGTATAAAAAGAAATTCGAAGCTCTTATGGATAAAAACGGTGAAGCTAAAAAAGAAACCACTAAAATACCACATAGTGGTATTGCCGACATTAATCCCACAGTAGCAGCTGAACTAATCAAACAACTCGAAAAATGGGAAAAGGACAAGAAATTCCTGGACCAGGACATTAGTCTGGTGAAACTGGCTGCCAGTTTTAACTCTAATACGAAATACCTCTCTTTGATTGTGTACCATTACCGTCATAAAAAATTTGTGACTTATGTCAATGAGCTGAAAATAGATTATCTGATTCAGGCTCTCGAGGAAAATAAGCAGTTACGACAGTATAATCAGAAAGCGTTGGCCGAAGAAATAGGCTTTAGCTCTATCCAGCGTTTTGCCCACGCTTTTCGTGCCAGAACTGAAATGCCTGCCTCCTATTTTATGGCACAACTCCGAAAAGAAGAGACGACAAGCGGCTTGCAAACAAAAACTGCTTTGTAATCTTCTTCTTTAGCACAATATTACTTTTCTTGATTGATGTTGTTTGAGGGTATAGGTAAGATGGTTGCCAGCCTGGGATTGATAGGGTAGAATTTTATTTCGTGCAGCAGCGTGGTGGATTGTGAAATTTATAATTTCTACTCATAATTATTAGTTTTTAGTTTTTACACAAATTTTGCACTTTAATCACGAACCACACGAAAGGATTAGCTTCGCTGAATTTCATTTCGTGCGGTAGCGGGGGGGGTATTGCCTACAAATACCAGTTTCTTTTTCATGGTTGATTTAGTTTAATTTTCGTTCTGGTAACAAACCGATAATAATGAGACAGGACCACGTAAAAATCCATAGAACAACTATTTTGCACCATTAACAACAGTGTTGTACCACAAACCAGACACTTCGCTATCACTATCGATTTTTACTTTTTTCAAGAATACCCATTTAGCATTCACTTTTTTATAAACCGTAAAAAAACAAGGCAATTTTGGTGCTTTAGTATTTTGGCTATTATAATCCTCCACATGCATTAAATCGTTTTTTGACACAAAAAAACCATAGATGTCATACTTCTTTTGCTCTGCTAAATCCAATGAAATCTGCCTTACTGTTTTAAACGTATCTTTACTTGATTTAATGATCAATTCCCATTGTTTTCTATTCTTAGGATAACAAACAATCCTGCATTGACCAACAGAATCATCGTTGTATGACATAATAGGCAAATTGAAAATACTTCTTCGGCGGTTTTGCGAGTACAACCCATTTGATAATTCTCCTATCCAACAAACTAAATCTTTCTGATTCTTAAAAAAATCTACTTTTGAATCGGTTGTATTTGAAGATAAAGACTCCAAATCAGATGTCTGACTATATGTTGTTCCAATAACCAAAAAGATTATCAAAAGAATCCGTAGCAATGCTTTTTTCATAGATTTATGTGTAAGTATTAATCGTAAAGTTGTTCTTATAACTAGATAACAGAGCTGAAAAACTATTAAACTATTGTTATTACTTAAATTTCAACATCCCCCATGTTTTTTCTATTTCTTTTTTTACTATATCCTCTTGACCATATTTGTAAAAAAACAGTATTTCAACTCTACCAACATTATCTTTATAAACTATTAATTTTTTACATCTTGGATAAATTCCTAGATATAAGTTTTTTCTAACTTTTAAATTATAAACATATCCTCTATTTGCATTCATTTTTTTTATGAGAGACACACTTAGTAAATTTTTATTTGAGAAACGATTATCCATTTCTGCAGCTATAGCTTCTTTCGAACGACGATTCAAATCTCTAGTAGCAATTAAATATTTTTGTGCCCTAGTTTTACCTTCAGGATAATGAATAACAGCTACACTAAACATAATCTGATTGTCTTTATTTATCATAGAAATATTACTTTGACTCTGCCGATTGTTTGGATATATTTCAAAATAAGAAGAAACAGCTCTAACATAGAAATAATTATCTGGTCGATGATAATTAATTATTTTAGCTTCTTTGACAAATAATTGATCATATTCATCCAAATAGCTTTGCGAGTGCATATTAAAAACAATAAAGAAAATAAAAACAAACAACAGTTTCCATTTTCTTTCTTTTTGCGTATTCAAGTTAAATTTCATTATTGCAACTTTAAATTAGTAATAAGAATTTTAAAAAATAATATTTACTTCCTCCATAAATAGTTGTAGAGTCATCTTGATTTAGATACGAACCTGATGGTACATTGTTAAAATTTATTTAGTTAACTTTATCAGGTATCGCTCTAATAACTGGTGGATTAATAAATTTAATTGGAATCGTTTTTTTATCACTTTTAATTGTATCAATTATCACAACATCAATAGTTGATATATTACTTAATTTTGGATTATCTGACACATCTAAATAATTAAGCTTCCTACCAGGCATAAAAAAAGTAATATTTTCTAACTTATTATATGAAAGAAAAATTTCTTTAATTTCTGTTTTATACAAAAAAAAAGAAATTTCATTAATTTCATTATTTGAAAGGTTAACCTTTTTTATATATTTAGAAATATTATTCTTTACTTCAAATCCAAATCTTTCAACCAAGCTACCACTGCAAAGCTTATAAAATACAAGCCCTCTGGATTGTGAAATTTATAATTTCTACTCATAATTATTAGTTTTTAGTTTTTACACAAATTTTGCACTTTAATCACGAACCACACGAAAGGATTAGCTTCGCTGAATTTCATTTCGTGCGGTAGCGGGGGATTATTTCAAACTATCTTTTGGAATTCCAAATGACTTAAAATCCATATAATTAGGATTAACACGTCGAACTATTTCCCAATAAATATAATACGGTTTAGAAGGTTCTATTTTCACTCTACCCCATTCACTTTTTACTTCTTTCCATATATTGTTTTCTTTTTTATATTCAAAAAGATATTGTATTCCTGCTTTAAAATAAATTATAGTTACGACGGCTCTATTATCATTCAATTTAATTCTAACTGCATGAAATCTATTATTTTCAGTCTTTAACAATTCATTTGCGGATAAGAAATTAACCCCCAATAAATCGTAATTAACCGTTTTCCCATTTATTTCATTAAAAACATTTCTATGAAGATTCAATGAAAACAGACTCATCTTTTTAGAAGATAATGATTTAGACAGCAAAACTTCTATATCATCAACTGTATTAAAGTTTAAATTTAAAGCTGTTGGATATGAAATCAAACCTAAACATACTAATGCTATTATTACAATTATTCTTTTTTTCATAATCTTCTCTACAATTTTACAAGAGCAACATTACCCATATTAACTACAAATCCATAAGTTGCTATTTCCCAATTATTTCCCCGCCGCTACCGCACGAATCCTTTCGTGTGGTTCATTATCGTCAAACATCATACATTCTAAAAACTACTACATCGTCAATTAATCCTTTTTGCCCCGAATAATCTATGGCACTACTATATACATAATCTTCTGCTTTATAAACTAAACCTTCTTCCACAGGATTATTATGTACATAATCTATCTTTTGTTGAATAACCTTATTACTCCATAGCTCAATTGATTTGTTATCGTGTCTCCAAAACTGATGATGCTTTACATTGGAACTCTTTTCTGCTTCTTTTTTAAAAAAATCCAACAAGAACTCTTTTCTACTTTGCTTCGCCAGTTCGCCTTTCAGGCTCGGGTCTCTTGGATTTTCTTGAATGCTTTTTACAATTGATTGACTAGTAAACCTTTTTAAATCACCAATCAATAATTCCGGTTTTTGATCATTTATACTCCTAAAAACCAGATGTACGTGATTACTCATAATACACCAAGCATGAATTTCTAAACCTTTGCTTTTTTGACAAAAAATTAAACTCTCTAAAAACAAATCTTTATATTCATTCCTCGTAAATACATCCAACCAAGCTACCACTGCAAAGCTTATAAAATACAATCCCTCTGGATTATGAAATTTATAATTTCTACTCATAATTATTAGTTTTTAGTTTTTACACAAATTTTGCACTTTAATCACGAACCACACGAAAGGATTAGCTTCGCTGAATTTCATTTCGTGCGGTAGCGGGGGATTATTGGACTATATTGAATACATAATGGGTATTAAACCTGAATTTTATATATTATTTCCTGTATAGACTTATTTAACCTTGTCAACTCATCATTGGTTAAAAAAATCCATTAATTTTGTATAAATCAAACAAATTAAAGCGAAGATTAAACCTGTTAAAATAAAATAATACTTAATAGTACTTGCTTTGCTATACGCATCTTGATTCAAATAGTCTCTCAAAAACAGCTTTTTTCTTAAAGATAAGTATAAAGCATAAATTAAGATTATTAATACAATAACAAAAAATATAATCCATCCCATATTTCTATCCATAGTTAGTTTTTTACTCCTTTATGTATTCTATCCCGTTTTGACTTAACTCAAAAATAATTTTTTCTCCAGTAGTTGTTGTAAATTTTCCAAACACTATAGAGTTAGCTTCAAGTCCTACAGTAATTGCCCATGCCGCATAATCAAAACTCTGTATAGTATTATCTCTTAAGTCAATAAAGAAATCTATTCCTGTACCAATAAGCGATATAGTTCCTCCAAAAGTCATCAATGGTACTCCGACTTCAGCTCCAATTCCCGTAGCATTTAGAACTATACCAAAATCATTTACAGAATCGCCCATGCCATGAAAAACATTAGCAACAGTTTCTAAAGTCCAATTACGATAAGGATTGTCATCACTACTATCTACTAAAGAAAGCATGCTGTTTACGAATGAATCAACAGGACTATCCCCACCGTTGCTAGTTGAACCACTTCCACCATTATAAAAATCTGAATACCCAATACTGTCTAAGAAAAAAGATCCTGATCCACCCGTAGTAGTGTTTGTCCAACTCCAAGAAGAATAACCACTAGATGAATAAGCCGGAGTCTTATCTAACACTATCACTTCATTTAATCCCTCTCCAAAAAATGAAAATGAATCACCACTACTACTCATAATGTATGAGCCGGCTGGTATACTACTTAAGTTTCCACTATTTACAGCATCAACAAATTGTTGCCAAGTGTACCCGCCACTTCCCCCGACGAATCGAAGCTGTTCCTCTTTACAGATCACTTCCATTTCCTGCTCCAGCAGGTCGAATGCTAATTTTGTTTTTCGTAAATTTATTTTTTTTATATTACACAGTCAAACTCAAAATCCCCACAAAACTTAAATCTCAATTAATCAATTTTTAATACTTTTCAATCGGGACACCTGCTCTTGTTGGCAGGCAAGGCTTACAAAACTTCACTATCCCTTATTGGATCGAAAGGAATTTTTATATATGCAATCGGAGATTATTTTAAACTATCTTTTGGAATTTCAAATGACTTAAAATCCATATAATTAGGATTAACACGTCTAACAATTTCCAATAGACTAGCCTAATATAATTATTCAATAGCACCTAAAATCAAACCCTATAATTACGACAAATTTTAATACGCGTACAAAATTATAACCAAAATAATTATAAAAAATACTATATATCTTTTTGCAATTTATTTTGCTTAAGAATCTGTAAATACATCAGGAGCTAGACTACGGTTTATAAATATCCTCCAATGTTCAATATGATTAATAAAATTATAAAAAATGGTAAAACAAAAAACAATAACAATACATATCCAACAAAAAATGACTGAAGAATGTCAGGTAATTTTTTAAAATTACCGAGCATTATATCAAGGTCTTTATTCCTATTTTTTATATAATAATGGACTAGAGGACCAAAGCAAATTAAAATAGGACATATAACTACTATGAAAAGGTTGTTAATGTAACGATTAAACAGTTCCATCATAAAAATAGTCAATATGGCCAATGTAACGCGTAATACTCTTGATCCCCAAATTTCACGAGCAAACCGTCCATAAATCCTTTGCTGAACAATAAAACTTGCAACATAAATATGGTCAAAAATACAATACATTCTCATTAATAATATTTGTTAACTAAAATAACTATTTGTTCAGCTAGCAAATCATCCGCTCCTGAAGCATCATAAATAACCGACAACACACTGAAGAATAATCCAAAAAATAACAATACATATCTGGGCGATTTGATTATAGACATAATTAATATTTAATATTTAAAATATAATAAATTAGACAAGGAAATATTTAGCGTAGAATTTAAAAATCCCACATTAACGGTGTTCCATTTACATATAATAAATAAGTCTCTCCCATAATTAACAAATTTTATGAAATTGTATTTTTAAATTTATGTTTTACCAAATCGTTTTTCTAATTTAGTTCTTATTGACAACATTATGTATAAAAAAAATGAAATTATAAATGAAAAGATTAAACCTATAATAAATGAAAAATTCCTTCCAGTATCACTTGCTAATTTCTGCAATGCTATTTTTTGATTTTCATTTATTTCATTTCCTACAAACATTCCGTCCTTATTCAAATCATACTTATTTAAATTCCATTGGTAATAAATATTATAAAACAATGAATTCCCAACAATACATAAGTAAAGTGATAAAAAAGCTAAAATGGCGATAAATAAATTCATATTACTTTTAGCAATAATTTTTTTCTTTTTGTAAATTATAACTATCAAACTTAAAACACAAATTAATGCTGGTAGTAGTAAATATTGAGGCATGGATATTTCGTTCATTTTCTTTTTTCTTTCTTGTTAGCTATTTGTTGTTTTGATTTATGTTTATGGCACTATGTTTTGCATTAATATTTCTTGTTGCCAATTATCGTTAATGTCATATGGGGTTCCTGTAGGATCCCAAGAGCCATTAGTCGCATTCAACAAATCCCACGGATCTTCAAAACGATCATGGAAATTTAAATCAAGATACCCATTAACATTTATCTTACCTTCATTATCAATTGTAAATGTCCCAGAAAACTGCCCTGCGATTGTAGCTGATCCTACCGCAAATAAACCTGCTTCCAATGTGAAATCATAAGAATTGTTAAAATCCCAACTAAATTGAAATGTACCAGGATAATTGCTGCCTTGGGCTACTTGATTATGAACAAAATTTTCAATTTGATTATTTACATTTGTCATCATTTGAAGATAAATATCACTAGAAATCACATCGTCCCTTAGTCCCATGTCAAATAGGCTTACAGGTTCTCCATTTCCATTATTGTAGTGACCAAAAAAATCACTTATTCCCCATTCTGGGGTTGGATCACCACCCCCAGCACTACCACCATTATAAAAATCTGAATACCCAATACTGTCTAAGAAAAAAGATCCTGATCCACCGGTAGTAGAGTTTGTCCAACTCCAGGAAGAATAACCACTAGACGAATAAGCCGGAGTCTTATCTAATACTATCACTTCATTTAATCCCTCTCCAAAAAATGAAAATGAATCACCACTACTACTCATAATGTATGAACCGGCTGGTATACTACTTAGGTTTCCACTATTTACAGCATCAACAAATTGTTGCCAAGTGTACCCGCCACTTCCCCCGACGAATCGAAGCTGTTCCTCTTTGCAGATCACTTCCATTTCCTGCTCCAGCAAGTCGAATGCTAATTTTGTTTTGTTTATCATAAATTTTTAAGATTTGGGTTGTTAATTGTTTGTTGCAAAATGACGATAGATGAAATGCAATAGTTGTTGAAATATTTCTGCTTGGACTAGTCTTAGAGATTTGGTTTCACATTAATGTTCCCATTAATATCAATGGTATCCATAGCAGTATGAGAGAAACAATTACCAAAAAACCTTTACCTATCCTTACTCGTCTAGTTTCATCTTTCCAATAAAAACGCAACTTATTGTATTTTCCGTTATATTTTTGATAATTGTATATCAAAAGAACGAAAGATATTATTAATACTACCCATTGTATAAATGTAAAATTTTTTGTTTCATTACGACTATAGAATAATCTTAAAATAAAAAGTGAAACATCAGACAAAATTAGTGTTTGAATCATAGTTATAGCAACTATTGCTGTAGCCCCTGTTCTTCCATCCCATTTAAAATACGCTTGAGTTATCCTAAAATAGATGTAATCGAAATAAAATCTAAAATTAGTTTCCATCTATCGCGTTTCCAATTGTGCAAATAAAAAATCAAATCAAACCCAATACCCTCGACAAATTTTATTATATAGCAATGAGATAATAAGTGGCGATGCTATAATAGTAATAACAGTAGTAAAACCAATATATTTCGCAAATTGACTATTTAAAAACACATCTTCTTTATAAGTTTTGTATATTTTTTGGTATCTTTTGTTATAATAGAAAACAAAATAAACAATGATACCATAAAAAATAACTGCCAAAATCGGACTTAATATACTAGATTTAGATAATGGTTTATTTAGTGGATCATATAACGGATCCATCAAATCTATTATGGTTGAAATTGACAATCCAATTCCAAAAAAGCAACCCAAAAAAATACCTCCAACTGTTAGGGAAGGGATATCATTTTTATACTCCCCATGTTTATAATAGGCGTTATAAATAATATAGAATAATTTATTTATCATGACTGCTTCTTTTCAAGTTCTCCTTTAATTAGTAACCATCCCCCCGAAACCGCTATTCCTACCGCATTTGATTTCATGAAATTCTCATCCAATGGCCAAGAAAAATTCTATCATGTACTAATGCCAACATGAAAGGAGAAATTATAATTAAAATAACAATGAAAAAACCAATAAATTTAGCTAATTGACTGTTTAGAAAAGCATCTTCTTTATACTTTTCATATATCCTTTGATATCTTTTGTTATGATAGAAAAGAAAATAAACGATGCTTCCATATAAAATTATTTCCAAAAACACAGTTGTTTTACTAAGTTTCATATGATAATACAACGGATCCACCCAACCAATTATGTTTAAAATCGATAATCCGCTACAAAAAAAACAAATTAAAAAAATCCCACCAACCGTTAACGATGGGGTGTCGTCTTTATACTCCCCATTTTTATAATAGGAGTTATAAATAATATAGAATAATTTATTTATCATAACTGTTACTCTTCGAGTTGTCCTTTAATTAATAACCATCCCATCGAAACCGCTAATCCCACCACATTTGATTTTATATAAAAAGAACCTACACTTATGGCAGCGCGATATTTTCCTGATAAGATTGCAGCTTCTAAATTCGAAAGCAAGTCATGTAACTTTATTTGTAATTCGGTCATATTTATGTAGATTTTTCTATGTATATCTGCTAACGTCAGTCTGTGAAAAAACCTCCGTTGTACTACGACCAAATATAATAAAATACTTGTATAAAAAGAAGATTATTCTTATTTTTAAGAAGACAACACATCACCGGAATTTCCCGACAACACATGCGCTTTTCAAGTTTAGAAGACGCAATACCTTCATTGAGTTTTAAAAACATTCACGCAAACAGTCAGGAGAATTTCATTATTCTTACGGTTTTTAAGGGTATTTTAAAGAATATGCATGAAACATTTGCCTAGCGTAGAGACGAACACTTCGTGGAGTCGGAGTGACAAGTTAGCCCCTTGCCCGCCCAGTAATTCCGTATCATCCTATATATTAACAAAGTAGGATTTTAGTAAATGCTAGCAGAATAGATTGTTTCAAATAAATACTACTATATTTACTACATATTTATACTAGCTAACATGGTTGACATCCCTAAGGTTAAAACAGAACTTTTATTAGAAGAGACTAAAACAAGCGGTCATGCACCTTTGAAGTTTATATGCAACGATGGCCATCTATATTACTGCAAATATTTAGTCGATTTTGATCCAAATGAAATTAACTGTCTTGCTTACGAAATAGTTTCCCATTATTTATTGAAAGTTTTAAACATCCCTACTCCGGATATTGCTTTAGTTCAAGTTTCCGAGGGGACTTTGGATAAAAGTAAAATCATAAAAAACAGACGACTTCGTGTAAACCATATTTGCTTTGGCTCTAAAGGGATCGATCCTTCAGAAGAAATTAACGAATTTGAAAGCTGTAGAAGCAAACGAGATTATAATCGAATTTTAAATCCAGCAGATGTTATCAAAATTGCCCTTTTTGATTTATGGATTAATAATGTGGATAGAGGACGATTTATCAACCCCGGATTTAATTACAATCTTTTGGCTGTTCACTTTGGTAATAAACGTAAAATAGTGGCATTTGATCATGCGTTTGTTTTTGGTGGAGCCCAACAAATAGGCCTTTTTAATTCAAAAATGCCCTTCGAAAATCAGGGTAAATTCCATCAATCGGATTTTTACAAGAGTTTTATCCGCTTTATGGATGAAGAAGAATTAATTGAAATTGTTGATAATTTCATACCTTTGTTGAAAATTTCGCATAACGAGCTTATTGATACTGTTATTTTTCAATTAACTGATATATGGAAATTAACGCCTAATTTAGCGGACCGAATACGAGAATATTTGCTCTGTGAAGAACGAATTGAAAAAGTAAGATTGGTTATATTGAACAGTAAATCCATTTTTTAAAATGAAAACATTTTTTAGCATTGTCAGCATTCAAACCAACCCTATTTCTTCGGAAAAAGTGGTTATGGGCGTATTGGCTATTACTGGAAATGAGATTTATTTTGATTATTCTAAAAGCAAATTGGGATTACTGGATAAATTGGCTCCTACCAAAATTGGGATTGGGAGCATGGCTAAAAATGCTTTGCAGCAAATCAAGCAAAAAGTGACTGAGACTAATAAAGTGTTGATCAAAGACCAACAGGAATTAGTATTTGAAAAATCGATTTTCTCTAAAGATTATATTTCTTATTTGAATAAATACAATAATGGCATTTTGCATTTTTCGGAACCTGCTTCTTTACCTTTTGATTTTACTGGCGAAAAATTCATGCAGTATTATTACAATTTTGTAGGTGAAGTTGTAGTCCTTGAAACTAAAAAAGAAGTTGTAACTTTTGCTAAAAAAATAAAACCTGCTTTTGAAAAAGTAGGTCTTGAGGAAAAAGCTGATTTAAAATTCACTTTTGACCCTTTAACTTTCAATGGCATCCTAAAAGAAACGCACATACCCCTGATTACTAAGAATGGAGCTATTAATACCATTCAAATCGTTGATTTTAGTTTAGGAGAGCAAACGGTGGTGCATCATTTGTATGAAACAAAAATTATAAAAGAAGCCTTGAATGTCTTTGCCCAAAAGGCCAATACTGAAGTAACAAAAATTAAAATAGTTTTTGAAGAACCAATTCAAGGTACATTACAATACGATTTGTTTGATTTGAGTGTTCAAAACTACAAAGAGGATTTTGATTTCATTACACCAGACCTATTAGAAAAAGAAACGGAAGTGATTTGTAACTCCAATAATATCAAATTCTCTGAATTCCTTTTGACATTATAATCTTAAAAAGGTCTTTTCAGTCCTTTCTTTTTTACAATATATTTTTCTATTTTGTTCTCTAAAATATTTAACCGTACTTTATTCATAGTCACGGAATGCAATTCTGCGCTATCAGGTTAAAAATCAGCGCTATCGGCTAGCTGACCTAGATTTCCGAGCCATCGGGGGAGATTAGTACCTTTTTCATTGGCAGTTATGGAATGTAATGCTGTATAATCGGGATTACTTATCTTAATTAATTTTGTTTATCGGCACGAGCAAGATGCTCGCGCTAGCAGGGGTTTTATTTCGTGCAGCAGCGTGGTGGATTGTGAAATTTATAATTTCTACTCTATTAGTTTTTAGTTTTTACCAAATTTTGCACTTTAATCACGAACCGCACGAAAGGATTAGCTTCGCTGAATTTCATTTCGTGCGGTAGCGGGGGTAGTTGCTGTTATAGGGCGTTTTTCTTTCTTCGGTGGTCATTTTACAATCATTTCAATTAAAGGTTCGTCCACTCTTAACCATCTTAATATTTCTTTTGCTCTTCTTTTGTCAGTTGTTTTCACTTTGTCAAATTCGTCTATTAAGCCACTTACATAAAGTCTTTCATTCACAGTCATTCCGGAAAGTCCTTCAATTTTTTGAATTCAAATATAAGTTTGTTCGTCAATCAGCTTTTTGTAGATGTATTCACAGGCTTCATCTTCAGAATGGAAAGTTCGTATTGAATGCTTTTCTCCACGTTCTTTGAAATAAGTTTAATATTCGATGGTAAACTTCCCTTTCTTTATTGTCAGTGCTAGTTTTTCATTGTCGTCCGTTGAACCATAAAGTCCGTGAAGATTATAATGGTCATCATTAATTCCATCGTTCTTCAATTTTGTATGTAGTTCAAATATTGTCATTTTAATCAAGTGTCACACTGCCAATAATTATATAGTCAAATTCATCATTTTCTTCTTTAACTAAGGCACCACCAACAGTCACAGAATAATATTGTCCAAGGGGTTTAAATGTTTCCTTTTCATATCTTGGTTTAAGTTCCATTAAGTCGCTTGTCATTTTGTTGCCTTTTATCGGCTTAGTTAATTTAACCAACAACTTGTCTCCGCCACGGTCAGATAAAATAGTCCCGAAAAGATTTTCTTCCCAATCCCAAGGTTCACTTACTATTATTCTAACTGTTTGTCCTTTCAAGCTCATTGTCTGTGTGTCGGTTTAAAATGCCCTATAACTTGTATATATGCGCTACAAAGTAGCGCATAGCCACCCAGAAAAGGGAGTATTCACGCTATTTGGTTGCGTTTTGTTATTCTTTCAAATGTATTAAATTATTCTTACAAATCATCAAATGGGCTTTTTATTCACTACAGACCTTTCGTAATACATGAGTTTATATTTCAATAGCCTTACTACCAGTAATTCCTCATTATAGGCCATAAAAAAAGATGCCTAAGCATCTTTTATATTTTTACAAATCCATTAACTTAAAAAACTCTGAAAGTTTCAAATTTCTTGCCTCGCATATTTTTTTTATGGTTTCGAAACTCATATTATAATTTGGATCATTTTTGATACTTCTAACCGTTTTTTCATCAAGGTTGTGTTCAACAGCAAAAGTACTTTGAGATTTAGCTTTGCTAACCCATTCATTCTTGATAAAGTCAACAATAATACGATTTGTACTCTTCATATTAACAAATTAAATCCATAAAGGGTAAAATAATTCGGATTCAAATCCGATATTCGAAATATTTGACTATATTTGCTTATAATAAATTATATTTGCGATTCTTCATATAAAAGCATTGAAGCATTCGCTTTGAATTTCGTCTTAGAAAACTGGTAATTTTAAAAGGAACGAAATGATAAGTACGATGCTCACGTCCCATGGCGTGGGCTCACTTATTGTTCCCGGGTATACCAGTACCTCTAAGGCAGTAAGATGAGTTCCATGCCATTTATTTTATACTATTGGCTCAATACTCCGCTTAAATTCTTAGCACCACTTCATAATATTCATAGTCTCGCAAAGTTTTGATTTTAATATTGCTATGACTTGACGAGGTCGCTTCGTCGAAAAATACCTGACAGTCATTGGCTGTCCTCCTTTTAATTTCAAATCTATGACCAAAATGCAATTACACACCTAAAACAGCCAACGCCTTGCGTTAACCGTGGTTATTATTACTAAGCCACTCATTACCAGTCTAAAAAACCACCTTTTCTAAACTGGTCTGCAATACCTATGCCAACTTTAAACAATGAACTACTCGCTATTAACCATTAACTATAAAAGCCCATGAATAAAATAACAAAGCCCCCCTAAAAAACCAACGCCTTGCGTTAACCGTGGTTTATATCACTAAACCACAAAATCCCAGTCAGGAAAATGCACTTTTCTTAACCGGTCAGGAATCCCTATGCCAACTTCTCGATACAATTTTATAAAAAGGCTATCACTATTTTATAAAATCACTCGAAGTGACGGAGATCAACCCATAACAAATAACTGATAACCCATAACAAAAAAACCGCCTATGATGAAATAAACTAAGTAAAAGCAATGACACTCCTGCACCGCACGGTCCTTTGAGCAAAAGATCTCATTAATTTAATTTGAATTTATTAATGGTGCAGGATGTTTTTTTATAGTGAGATGTGAGTCGTGAGATGTGAGTTGTGAGATGTGAGATGTGAGTCGTGCGTTGTGTTATTCGATCCTTCGATCCTTCGACAAAAGCTCAGGACTGGCTCAGCTCAGCTCAGGATGACGATGAGATGTGAGAATATAGAGTATAGAAGTAAGATAGACGATGGACGAAATACGATGGACGAACAACCATAAACCATCGTGATAACTATCTGGACTGACAACCCACAACCCACAACCCATAACCCATAACTCCTAACCGATAACTAATAACCTACTAAATAACATGAAATATTACAGACAAATACAAGCCTTATTAATACTAGCATTTATAACATTGATATGCCTATGGATTTATGGTCACTAATTTTCTTTTTTGCTTGATCAACCCTTCGACTTCGCTCAGGGTGACGGAAACAAAAAAATATTCATGCTTTGTTATTGTTTTTTGGTATTCATGAATCTTCGATTTCAAGTCTGCGCTCCCTCATCGGTCAAATTAGTTTTCGAATTAGCTTCGCTCTGGTCGCCTGCGGCTCGGGTCTAAAAGAAAAGAACTCGCTTCGCTCAAACAGCTTTTCTTTTTACGTATTCTTCAAACATTTGACACTCGACTGCGGAAGCTAAGGACAATTGAATCTCGGAAACGATAATAATTTGATATCTAATGAGAATTAAGAATGTAGAACCAAAGTTTCATCAAAATACGCTCTCGTAAAAACCGCCCTTCTATTTTTATCCCAGAAAATCGAAGAATGGATTTAAGCCTTGGCCGAAGGGAGTGACCCCCGAGTCGAGTGCGTAGCACGAGCGGCTGGGGTCGCGATAGGGAAATACATCCGAAGATTTTCAGGATAAAAATAGTCAGGCTAGCGTTTTTTGGTTCTTTTTTGGGCGATGCAAAAAAGAACAGAATACCAATTAAAATCCAACTGCTTATAGATAAAAATAAATTAATGTTTAATTCCTAACCACTAACAAAAATCGCCTATGACAGAATAAAAAACCTTACCTCAAGACTTTAAGACATTTGACTTGATGACTTTAAGACTTTAAGACTTATAAAAAAAAGCCCTCTAACCGTCTGGACAACTGAAGAGGACCATCGCAAACAAAACTAACGTTTCATTAAACTAAACCAATATTATGAAAAATTCTTCATTTTACAAAAGGGCTTCCGCTTTATGCTACCTAATCCTTATCGGGATTATCCTAAGCAGCACCCCAGCCTTAGCTAACAAAAAGCTGAGGCCACAGCTGTCTGAACGACAGCAAAACCAAATAAGCGGTACCATAACCGATGGCAGAGCATCCTTGCCGGGCGTCACCATCGCCATAAAAAACCGTGTCAATTATGCCGTCCTATCCGACTTTGATGGCAAATACAGCCTCCTAGCCAAAGCCAATGACACCTTAGTCGTGAGCTATATCGGTTACAAAACAGCTATAATCCCTATAAACTACCGCAAAAACATCCACATCCAGCTACAGGAAGACATCACCTCCTTACAGGAAGTCCGCATCAATGCCGGTTATTATTCCGTCAAAGAAAAGGAACGTACTGGAAGTATTGCCCGCATAACGGCCAAAGACATCGAGACCCAACCTGTAACCAATGTGCTGGCTACTATGCAGGGCAGGATGGCGGGGGTGAATATTACCCAAAGTTCTGGTATTGCAGGAAGTGGTTTCGACATTAAAATACGGGGCCAAAACAGCTTGAGAACCGACGGAAATGAACCGCTCTACATTATTGATGGGGTGCCCTATGCCTCTGATCCTATTGGCGTAGGTTATACCGCGACCGTTATGCCATTACCCACAAGTCCGCTGAATAATTTCAATCCCGGCGACATTGAGAGCATTGAAATTCTAAAGGATGCCGATGCTACCGCCATATACGGCTCAAGGGGTGCGAATGGCGTGGTGCTACTGACTACCAAAAAGGGAAAAGCAGGCAAAACAACTTTCTCTGCCAACTTACAACGCGGAACGGCTCAAGTGACCCGATTTGCCGACTTGATGAAGACCGAACAATATCTTGAAATGCGCAAAGAGGCTTTCGCTAACGATGGAGTTACAAATTATCCTGCCAATGCCTATGATGTGAACGGTACTTGGGATCCCAATCGATATACCGACTGGCAAAAGAAATTGACCGGGGGAACAGCACAAATAACCAATGTGCAAACAGCTATTTCAGGAGGTTCTGGCTTAACACAGTTTCTGATCAGTGGCAATTACGGTAAAGAAACCACCGTATTTCCCGGTGATTTCAACTATCAAAAAGGAAACATTAGAGCCAACCTGAACCATACTTCACAGGACAAACGTTTCAAAACCAACTTTGCTGCCGGATATACGCTTCAAGATAACGACCAACCAGCAAAGAATTATACTGGAGAATCACGAACACTGGCTCCCAATGCACCAGCATTGTATGATGAAGAAGGCAAGCTCAATTGGGAAAATGGCACATTCAATAACCCATTACGCAATTTACAAGGAAAGTTCCTGGCTAAGACCTATGATTTAGTGGCCAACCTAGGTCTTTCCTACCAATTACTGCCAAGTTTGGAAATCAAATCTAACTTTGGCTTCACTGATTTAAAACACCAAGAAAGCAGTTCGCAACCCTCCACCATTTACAACCCTGCTTGGGAAATAGGCCCTGAATATTCCTTAATTTCTATTGGTAATACGACACGTCAATCTTGGATTATCGAACCTCAACTCCATTATAAACAAAATCTAAACGAAGATCTTGCACTCGATGTAGTACTGGGAAGTACGTTTCAGCAACAAACAGCTCGTCAACTGGTGCAACGCGCGAGTGGTTTTACCAGTAACAGTCTCATCAACAACCTTGCAGCAGCCTCGGATGTAACGGTAGACATTGATGATAACTCCGTTTACAAATACCAAGCCTTCTTTGGTCGTGTCAACTTGAATTGGAACAAGAAATACATCCTCAATTTGACCGGCAGACGTGATGGTTCCAGTCGGTTTGGTCCAGGAAAACAGTTTGCTGCTTTTGGAGCCGTTGGCGCGGCATGGCTCTTTAGCGAAGAAAATTTCTTCAAGAATAGCGTATTGAGCTTTGGAAAACTAAGAGCCAGTTATGGTATTACGGGGAGTGACCAAATTGGTAATTACCAGTTCTTAGACACCTATAGCGCTACGGGTGGCAATTACCAAGGGGTGATTGGCTTATTACCTACCCGATTGTTCAATCCCAATTTTGCTTGGGAAACCAACCGCAAATTAGAAGTCGCACTGGAAACGGGCGTACTAAAGGATCGAATATTTTTGACACTAGCTGCTTTCCGAAACCGATCTTCGAATCAATTGGTAGGCATCCCTTTACCCTCCACTACAGGTTTTACTTCCATACAAGCCAACTTGGATGCGACCGTACAGAATACTGGTATAGAAACCACGCTACGAACCCTAAACCTAGAGACCAAAAATTTTACGTGGAGTACGAACTTTAATATTAGCGTGCTTCGGAATGAATTAGTATCCTTCCCGGATTTAGAAGGCTCCACTTATCGCAATCAATTTGTTATTGGATCGCCACTTAACATCCAGAAAATGTTTCATTTGGAAGGAGTTAACCCTCAAACGGGTTTGTATCAATATAAGGATGTGAACGGCGACGGAAAAATTACGGCTGAGGCTGACCAAACAACGATAGTAGACCTTAATCCTAAATTTTATGGAGGCTTGCAGAATCAGATAAAGTATAAAAATTGGCAGTTGGATTTCTTGTTTCAATTTGTGAAGCAACAAAATCTAAACACGGCAGCAGCTGGCTTTCCCGGAATGCTGGGCAACCAAGCCGCAGCACTTTCAGACCACTGGCAAAAACCGGGAGACATCGCTACCTACCAACGTTTTACAACCGGCATGGATGAAGACGCTGTAGAAGCACAAATAAATTACTACAGTAGTGATGGTGTCATTACTGACGCTTCCTTTATTCGTTTAAAAAATATAGCCTTAAGCTACAGTTTACCAAAGGAATGGCTCAAAGGAGCAGGATGTAAAATAGTCGTGGAAGGACAGAACCTATTGACCTTTACCCACTATAAAGGAGCTGATCCTGAATTTTTAATTACCAATTCACTACCTCCTTTAAAAATTATAACGACAGCGATACAATTTAATTTCTAATACTATTGATCATGAAAAATATTATCCAAAAAAGCAAGTCTCACTACTTTGTGACAACTGCTATCCGGTTCTTTTCTATTTGCATTCCGCTATTAATGCTTTCCTGTGATGATTTCGTACAAGTCGCTGTTCCATCTACCCAACTTTCGTCTCCACTGGTTTTTGAAAACAACAGCACAGCCACGGCTGCCTTAGGTGCAATATATGCACAAATAAGAGATAACGGCTTGCTGACCGGAAATCCAAACGGCATGCAGTCAAAATTAGGCGAATACACCGATGAACTGACTTTTTATGGTGCAGGAGGTCAAACAGATGCATCCTTTTACAATAATATTGTGTTGCCTACTAATATGGATGTTAAAAACTGGTGGAACACGACTTATCAGCAACTGTATACTACCAATGCCCTATTGGAAGGTGTTGAAAACTCCAAATCCCTCACAGCATTTCAAAAGGAGCGGCTTAGAGGTGAAGGACTTTTCATCCGAGCCCTATTGCATTTTCATTTGACCAACCTCTATGGTGCCATACCCTATGTAAAAACCACCGATTATATAGCTAACACCAAAATTGGTAAAATGGGAACTACAAAGGTGTATGAGAATGTAGAAGTGGATTTACTGGAATCCGAAGCATTATTGGATGTAGAATACATTAGTTCGGAACGCATACGTCCCAATAAAGCCACGGTGCAAGCACTATTGGCAAGACTGTATTTGTACAGTGGTAGGTGGGGCGAAGCGGCTAATAGTGCTTCAGCAGTGCTTAACAATAGCCTGCTGTATGTAGATGATGGCAACCTAGAAACCGTTTTCCTGAAAGGCAACTTGGGTAACATTTGGCAATTATTGCCTGACACGGATGGACGTAATACCTTAGAAGCTGAAACCCATGTGTTTTTACAAGGACCACCACCAGTTTCAGCCTTAAGTGTGGACTTCGTAAATTCTTTTGAAGCAGGAGACCTCAGAAAAACACACTGGATAAAGGAAGTGACGAATGGAACAGACGTATGGTACCATGCCTATAAATACAAAGCCTACAACAATTCGCAGGGCTCGGTAGAGTATTCTATTGTGTTTCGAACTGCAGAATTGTACTTGATTCGGGCTGAAGCAAGAGCCCAACAGGGAGAACTGATCGCTGCGCAAGAAGACCTCAACAAAATACGAAATAAAGCGGGGCTATCAAACACATCAGCTTCAACTAAGGAACAAATTATCAGCGCCATTGTAAAAGAACGAAAAAGCGAACTATTTACAGAAGGGCATCGTTTTTTTGATTTGAAAAGAAATATGCTGCTCGATGAAATACTAGCCCCTACAAAACCAGGATGGGATACAAATGACCAACTCCTGCCACTACCCGAAACAGAACTGCTGCTCAATCCCAATTTAAAACCACAAAACAATGGCTATTAAAATGAAAAGATATCAATACTACCTACTGTACTCAATAGTAATCCTATCCTGCCTCCACTCCCTCTATGCTCAAATGAAGCAAAAAAGAGAGTTATCGCCCAACGATTATGGTCGTTGGCACCAACTCTTTACAAAGGGCATTTCGCAGCAGGGAAATTGGATAACTTATACCCATCATTATAATTCCAAAGCTGATACGCTTTTTGTAAAAAACACCGCGTCCTTGAAAGCTCATGCTTTTGCAAAAGGATTCAAACCAAACTTTGTGTTAGAGTCCAAATTAATTTACCAACAGCCCGGTAATACCCTTAGTATTTTCGATTTGACAAAAGAAAATAGTGTCTTATTAGAACAGGTATCTGAATATGCGATAGCAAGAAACAATCAGCATCTCGTACTCAAACGGCTGCTAAATGAAACGGCTGCCCTTTTGATTACCGATACTAACGGGAAGCCAGAGCAGGAAATAACTAACCTCTTGGCTTGGAAAATGGATCCGACACAAAGCAAAGTCGCCTGTGTCACGCAAGAAGCAGACCATTTTACAGTGATTCTCATTGCCCTGGATAAAAAATTAAAAAGGACCATCCTTTTTAAGAATGCAACTACACTGGGACAATTAGAATGGAATGCCACGGGAACCACCTTGGCCTTCTTGAGTCCGAGTACTGAAACGATAGAAAAGAATGCTAGAGGAGCGGTATATGCCTACGATACACAAACGCAAAAGTTGGCTACACTTTATCTTTCTGAACATCCAACGCTCGTTCCTATGCATGCTATAGGGGCATCCTACCCTACAGAATTAATAATTTCAGAAGACGGTGAACGGGTATTTTTTGGAATGGAAGAAAAAACGGAGCGAGCGATGCCAGAGCCAGCATCGGTTCAAGTCTGGAATACGTCTGACAAGAGCATTTATCCGGGAAAAATTGACATGAACGACTGGAGGAAACGACCCATTATTTCAGTTTGGTGGCCTGCACATGGAAAAACAATCCCAATTACAGACCAAAATCTCCCTTTTATTCAATTGGATGCAAAAATGAAATACGCCATCACCAGCGACCCACTAGAGTATGAACCCCAATTCAAATACCATGGAGATCGTGATTATTACATTACAAATTTGGAAACAGCAGAAAAAAAGGTACTACTTGAAGCAGCTTCGGGCGAGCCTTCCGACCTCGTATCCTCTCCGGATGGTAAATATCTATTGTACTATAAAAATGATGCTTGGTGGTCGTATGATTTTGCATCAGAGAAGCATAGCTTACTGACTAAAGGAATCAACTTTGTGGAAACCGAAATAAATGATACTAACGCTATTAATGCACTCAACTCAAGAATAGCAGCCTTTACAATGGATGATAAAGAGGTTCTCATTTACGATAGCTATGACATTTGGAAGGTACGAACGGATGGGACTTCGACCGAAAGAATCACTAAAGGTCGTGAAACACAAACCCGATTTAGTCTAGTAGCTCAATCACAATTCAGAGACCGCACCTATGTTTATGATGGATTGCAAGCCGCACAGGTGGATCTCAAGCAACCTTTATATTTTAAAACAATAGAGGAACCAACTCAGAAAAATGGAATTTTCATTTACCATAAAAATCAGGCTACAAAACCATTGGTCATTAAAGATAAATTGATCAACGATATTTCGCTGACAAAAGACCGAAAAAAAATAATGTACAAGGAACAAGATTTTGACGAACCCCCTCAAGTTGTGCTATTCGATCCCATGGCTAAAATGGAAAATGTAGTACATCAAAGCAATCCGCAACACAACGAATACTACTATGGAAAATCCGAATTATTCTCCTTTGATGTTTTAGGTAAGGTCGTAGATGGTGTTTTGCTTTATCCGGCTAATTACAATCCTACAGAAAAATACCCAATGATTGTACACGTATATCAAAAACAAACTATGGATTTACACCAGTATCAAAATCCAACATTATTTGATTCACAAGGGTTTAGCGTAGCTAATTTTACAACACAAGGTTATTTTGTATGTTTACCCAATATGCTTTACGAAATAGGCAATACAGGTGAAGTGGCAACCAAGTGCATTAATGCCGCTGTACAAAGTATTGTAGAAAAGGGGATCATCGATAAAGACCGGATTGGATTGATTGGACATTCGTACGGAGGTTATGAAACCAATTTTATCGTTACTCAGAAAAACCCTTTTAAAACAGCGGTTTCCGGAGCGTCCTATAGCGACTTGGCTGCCGATTTTCTACATGTCGCATGGGATTTTAAAACTGCCGATTACAGAAGGTATGAATACGGGCAAATGCGTATGGGGAAAACACTCTTTGAAGATCCAGCGCGTTACCACCGTAATTCCCCCATCCTATTGGCACAAGGCGTATCTATACCGTTACTTTTATGGACAGGTGCAGAAGATCGTCATGTGGATGTTGACCACAGTTACAAATTCCACATGGCCCTCCGCCGATTGCAGAAAGACAATGTAATGCTCGTTTATCCGAACGAAAGACATGTAATACAAAATCCCAAAAACCAAGTCGACCTAAGCACCAGAATAAGTCAATGGTTTGATTACCATCTAAAAGACGGTGAATACAAACCGTGGATGGCTCTTAACTTTATGGCTGAGCAGTAAAAAAGGTGAAAAATGAAAATGATAATGCAGTTCTCGTAAGAGAACTGCATTATTTTTGAAAGTTAAAAACAACTAATCAATGGGGCTATACAACGTAATTTCACAAGACTTATTTGCGGTTTTACGAAACAATAGTTGTCCTGGTTCATCGTTAACTGTACACACTTCTGTACCTAGTGCATTACATATAGTAGAAGCGATACAAGGATCTGTAGGGTACAAATGATACCATTCCTATTCATCTGGTACAAGGCTAGCTTCCTTAGCTATGGGGTCAGTACTTGCTGCTCCAAAAATGGCAAATGCAACTACTACCAAGTAGGATGCGAAAAAAATTAGATTTCATGATAAAAAAGATAATAATTATATCTACTCTATCTCAGGTTTTCGATCTTCTTCTGATAGCCGGGCCTATAGATTTTTTTTTACTTTGATATCTTGAAGTAATAATTGAGCTTAAATTGTAGGTTACTAATGCATTTCCTATCATTACTGGATATCCCTTACAGCATATAACTTCGTTATATAATCAGGAGTAAATTTTTCATATTCTTTCTCCGAACATTTAGCTGCAAAAATAGTTTTGATTTGGTATCTATTTATGGAAACACTATCTATTTGTAATACTTTAGAGACATAGTAAGTAAAATAATTTTTTGAATTGGAATAAACAAACATCAAATTGGCAGCTCTGTCAACTCTTACCATCTTGCTTTTAAGATAATATTTAGCTTCCGTATCATTCCAATTTGGATTTTGATAAATACTGTCAGGTTTTGAATTAAGATAATTTTTATATAAATGATATATCTCTTTAATGACAACTTTTGAGGTATCTACTCTTGCGGAAATATCTGGTATACTATTCTGGCTGTTGGATTTTAATCCGATTAAAATAACTAAAATTAATAACTGATATTTTCTCATTTTAACTAAACAATTTAACTGTCTTTTTTTGATCACATAGTATTATTAAAAAGATAATATACGAAAATTGAGCTCCTAAACTATAAAGAAAAAAATAGATTGTTTATATAACTACAACAAATTTTAACAAAGAAGGCCGTTTTTAAGTAAAGAATGTTAAAATTTTGAGAGTAATATTAGATAAAGCCCTGCTTAATGGCTTCTTTTACCAGACCCGTATCGTCAGTGGCATCAAAGGCTTTTTTCATACGGCCAACTCGCTTTTGGATGGCACTGGTTGTGAGGCAGATGATTCCTTCCAACTCTTTTATTTTGAATCCTTTGGATAAATATAATAGAATTTGACGATTGTAATCTTCAATCATTAGTTCTTTCTTCCATATTTCATTGATACAATTCTTTACCATAGGACTCTGGTATTGGTTGCCTTGCAATACCTGCATTACGGCTAACTGCAATTTCTCAGGGCTAATGTCATTTTTTATGATAAGTCCTTCCGGGCGTATCTTCTTGGCTATATCATAAACAACGATAACTTCAGTATGGGCAGTAATCATTATAATTTTACAGTCCGACATTTTTTGCCTTATCAGAACAGTAAGGTCGCTTCCTGACAAAATAGATTTTTCCTTATAAGCAGGTAGACCTTTGTCAATGATGGCAATGTCAAAGCTTCCCTTTTTTGAAATAGCTCGCTCAAGCTCAAAATAAGCCTCTTCACAATTATACGCTTTAGTGAAAATGGGGTGATGCCTACCAAAAGGCTCTCCTAGTAGAGCGCTATTATAGCCTTCTACAGTCAATGGATGATCATCTACCAAAAATACATTCATTAATTTAGATATATAACTTTAACAAAATAGGCCGTTTTTCTGCATAAAAAAAATGTATTTTTCTCTAGCTTGCGCGCTACTTCATTTTTGTACCGGCTTTGTCAAAGATAAACAAACTGCAATAAATCAAATTATAAAAATAAAGCCCTTTCAGCCGACATTAAAGAGATACTTCCTTTTATAAAATTAACCTTGGCAAGTAATGCCGAAGCGATAAGCAAAAAACCGAAACATAATAGTCAAAATATTAAAGCATACAATCTGTCTAAAGACCCATTGTCTGGTTTTTAATTTTTATTTTTGGTAAAAACTTAAACATTTTATCAAATAATTGAAAACAAAATATAGCATAGTATTGCTAGTTAATCTCTTTTTGTTGATTACTGCATGCCAGAAAAAAAAGGATGATATTGAATATAAAAATGGAGTAACGCATCTTTTAAATAATCTTAACTCTTCAGTACTGCAAGATACTAGTAAGATAAAAACACTAGATACCCTCTTTCTATATCTACAGAGGCATGAAAATGATTCCATAAACAGAAACTTATTCTTTAAAGTAGCCAATAAGTATTATGATTTAAATCAATACGACAATTATCTTTTTGTAACAAAAAAAGTTCTGGAATTGGCAATCAAGAAAAAAGATACAGTTCATATTGCAAAGTCTCTTTATTATTTAGGGGATTATTTTGAAGAAAAAACGGTATTGGATAGTGCGTTCTATTATTATGCAAAATCCGAAAAGTTGTATAAGAGTATTAAAGACACCTCAAATACGGGCAAAACAGCCCTATATAAAGCTGGGATTTTATATGATGCCGGAAACTTTACCGAAAGTGAAATCGAACTGGTTGCTGCTTTGAGACTATTGAACAAAACTAATAATACAAGATTAATTTATGAGAGTTACAATTTAATGGCGCTTTCATTAAAGGAAATAAACAATCATAAAAAATCTTTGGAATATTTTGAGTTAGCCCTAAAACAGCTGGATAAACTAGAAAGTGAAGGTTATATTAAAGAAAGGATCATTAAATCCAGAGCCTCTATTAATAATAATATGGGTAGGGTTTATGACAAAATGGAAAATCAAAAAGAAGCAATTCGATTATATAAAAAGGGTTTGCAGACCAATAGACTAAAACAAGATCATCCTAAATTATATGCCATGTTATTGAATAATTTGGCTTATGCTCAAATGAAATCCGGTAATAGTAATGGGATTAGGGAGAAATTTTTTGAATCGTTAAGAATTCGTGATAGTCTTGATATTAAACCAGGTATTGTCACGAGCAAAATAGCAATCGGAGAGTACTTTATTCATCAAAAAGATACTACTAAAGCATTGACTTACTTCAAAGAAGGATTCGTGCTATCTAAAAAAATAAACAGCAGTTATGATGTTATTCAATCATTGAAATTATTGACTGAAAATGATATTAAAAACAAGACGCATTACACAAAGCTATACATTAAGGTTACTGACAGTTTTCAAAATGCGGAACGGGCAACCCGCAATAAATTTGCAAGAATAGCCTATGAAACCGAACAGATAGAAGAGAAAAATGACCTTTTATCTAAAAGGAATAGCACTATCATTATTGGATCCGGAATTGTTATTCTTTTTTTAACAGGCTTTTTTATCATATACCGTCTAAAATCAAGAAATAAAGAACTTCTTTTTATTCAGGAGCAGCAAGAAACTAATGAAAAGATCTATCAATTGATGCTAAAGCAGCAATCGGAAACCGAACAAGCCCGCAAAGAGGAAAGGAATCGTATAGCTATGGAATTACACGATGGCATAGTAAACAGTATTTTCACGACTCGTTTTAACTTAATTCAATTAGATCCAAATGCAGCAGATAAAAAAGAGCAATTGGTAAAAGAACTGGAAAAAGCGGAAAATGAAATAAGACGCGTTTCTCATGATTTGACTGAAAACCTACTTTTTGAAGATAAAAGTTTGCCCGAGATTATAACAACATTAGTTGAATCCCAACAAAACCAATGCAATACACGCTTTGATGTATCAATAGATAAATATATTGATTGGTCGAAGATTGCAAGTGCCAACAAAATACATATCTATCGCATTATTCAAGAGGCCTTGCAGAATGTCAACAAATATTCAAAAGCCGAAAGATGTTATATAATGCTATTAAAAACTGCCGATAAAATAAGCATTCGCATTTGGGATAATGGAATTGGATTTAATCCCGAAAAAGTGAAACAGGGAATTGGACTTAAGAATATTAAAAGCAGAACTGAGGCATTAAATGGAGAACTTAAAATTAGTTCCAATTCAGAAAAGGGCACAACCATAGAGATCATATTCTAAGCAATCAGGGTACAAAAAATTAACATTTTTTGCTGTAAAACTACCTATTTTCTTAAAGTTTGGTTCCGTCTGACTGCTATCCAAAATCATATCTTTACTTTTCAGGCTATTTAAATTAGTACACAAAGAATCAAAGCCCGAAAATGAAAGTTGTAAAAAGAATTGTTGACCTTCTGGAATCCAAAAAATGTAAAATCCACGGCCAACAGGCTATAATAAGAGTAATAAACAACGAATCAATAAGTATAAAAAGCTGTTGTGAAAAATTTAAAAAAGATTTGGAAATAGAACGTAGAACTGAAATAACAAAACAAACCAGAGAAGCAATAAGGAAACTATGTGAAATTGAATGATGAATGGCAATTTCGTTTGAAGCAATAATTGAAGAACTAGGGAAATTTATAAATAAAATCAATGCTACGAAAAGGACAATGGAGAATAAACTCTAAATAACTAATAAGTAAACATCACAGGCAGTGCTGACTGCCCCCTTTTTTTCAAAAAATCTATTTTAGAATAAAAAATGCGGTGAATAATCTACTTAATCACCGCATTTTTTGCGGAGAATATTTTATAGGCAACTTCAATACACCATTATATTTTAAGAACGTGGTTTAGGCAAGTTCCTGTCATACATAATAATACTGCCTGCCACAGCCACGTTTAAGCTTTTTTCTGATTTAAATTTTACTAAATGGTGGCATTTATCCATTGCTTTTATGGACAGGCCATGATCTTCTGCTCCCAATAAATAAACACAGCGTCTTGGATGTTCAAAGCTCTCTAAATCTGATGCTTTTTCATTTAATTCAACACCAACCAATCGCGCTCCTTTGGGTAAGTTTTCAAAAAAAGCTTCAAAAGTTTCATAGTGAAAATATGGAATGGCTTTTACTGCATTATGCGTATCGCAGGCTTGTTTGGCATATCGATTGCCTATGGTAAATATAAAAGTAGCCCCTAAGTTTTGAGCCGTTCGCCATAAAACACCTAAATTTTCAGGCGTTTTACCATTTTGTATCCCTATCCCAAAATATTCATTTATAAAGTTATCATTCATAAGAGCAAAAGTACAAACTGTAAGCACATAAATCAATTTTTATTGAGATGAAGGAAGATTAAGTATTGGTGTGCTTTTAGATAATTCGCGCTTTTTTTGGTAGTCCTCAAAATGCAAAACGTTATTATTGAATAAGTTTCTTATAATAGAAAATATTTCAAATATGTTTTTTAAACATGTGAAAGAGCCCTGTTTTAAAGATAATAATATTTGTTTTGTTCTAAAATTTTGTATGCTACTAATCATAAATATTTAGTTTTTCCACCAATAAAACAACTACCTATCATACACCTCTCTAGCCTTCTCATCTCTTTGAATTCAAAGATTATCGAGAAAAGCAATATCAAAAACCTCTATCCAAAACACGGGAAGTGTGTTGTTTAAGGCATTAGAAAACATAAGCCAGACTATTCTGATTGCAGTTAGTAGAGTAAATAAAGAGAGGCAAATCTCTAAGAGAATTCAATTGTTACAACAATAAAATTGCAACAAAACATTAATTTTTTGTTACAAACCAAAAAAACTGTATTGGGTTTCAAAAATATGTGTACTTTTGCACCAATGAATAATACAAGTTTACATATAACTTCTATCTCACGGAAAAACACAGTATGTACCTCACCCGAGGTACGGATACTATTTGTATAGTACCCAAATTGTGATTTGTTCTATTTTATTCATTTTTCATTTTTCTTATTTTGAAATTTCAATTGTTATCCTTTGGATTAACTTATCCTAAAAGCAGTATTCAGTATTATTTAAAATCAAACACATTGAGCTGTTTTACAACAACTTACAAGATGTTTTTTTCATTTAATTGGAGTAACTTTAGCTTTTCAAGCATCTTATTATATCACTTACTTTTTAACTCAAAATTCAGTTCTTGAAATGAATATCTCTATTATTATAGCTCAGGAAGAACATTTTAAGTATGCACAAATTATTTGTGACACTATAGAAACATCTGCCCTATTGAGAGGAACCGGAATTGCTAAAAGAACTCCTGAATACATCCAGAAAAAGATGGAAAATCAGGATGCCATTATAGCATTGGATAACGGAAAATTTGCCGGTTTTTGTTATATCGAAAGTTGGCAAGACAGTAATTATGTAGCCCATTCAGGACTAATAGTACATCCTGATTACAGAAATTTAGGCCTGGCTAAGCAAATTAAATCTAAAGTATTTGATTACTCTTTGAAAAAGTATCCAAATGCCAAAGTATTCGGGATCACGACCGGTCTGGCAGTGATGAAAATAAATTCGGAACTGGGATACAAGCCTGTTCCGTTTTCTGAACTTACCAGCGACCCGAGTTTTTGGAAAGGATGTCAAACCTGTACCAATTATGAAATTCTGAAAAGCAAAGACAATAAGATGTGTTTGTGTACCGGGATGCTTTATGATCCTAAAGAAAAACCAAAAACACCTCCGAAGCATCCTTTTAATGTCCGGATATGGAACCGATTAAAAAAGATCAAACAGGCTCTTTTCTTAGAAAAATAATAAAGCCAACAAAATAACAAATAACACAATTCGCTAAAAACTAATCAGCAGAAGTCGAATAGTAATTAGCCATAAAAAATCTCAAAATGAAAAAAGTAGTATTAGCATATAGTGGAGGTTTAGACACCTCCTATTGCCTTAAATATTTGAAAAATGAAAAAGGGTATGAAGTTCATACTGTATTAATCAATACTGGAGGATTTGATGATGAAGAATTAAAAGCAATAGAAGACAGAGCTTATGAATTAGGAAGTGCTCAACATGCCAATCTGACTATTGTTGACAAATATTACGACAAAGCCATCAAATATTTGATTTATGGCAATGTATTAAAAAACAACACTTACCCATTATCTGTAAGTGCCGAACGTGTTTTTCAGGCTATTGAAGCTATAAAATATGCCAAATCTGTTGGTGCCAGCGCTATTGCTCACGGAAGTACCGGTGCCGGAAACGATCAAATTCGTTTTGATTTGATTTTTCAAACCATTGCTCCCGAAATTGAAATCATCACTCCCATCCGTGACTTGAAATTATCCAGACAGGAAGAAGTAGATTATTTGTCTAAAAACGGCGTACACTATTCTTGGGAAAAAGCACAATATTCGATTAACAAAGGACTTTGGGGGACCAGTGTTGGTGGTAAAGAAACTTTAACTTCCAGCCAGCCATTACCAAGCGAGGCCTACCCTTCACAATTAACAAAGGAAGGCGAAGAAAAAGTGACTTTGGAATTCAAAAAAGGAGAATTAGTAGCCGTAAACGGTGTTACGGACAAACCATCCAATAATATTGTTGCTTTAGAAAAATTAGCCAGTGCTTATGCTATTGGCAGAGACATTCACGTGGGTGACACGATTATCGGGATTAAAGGAAGAGTTGGTTTTGAAGCTGCAGCACCCATTATCATCATCAAAGCGCACCATTTACTAGAGAAACACACTCTTGGAAAATGGCAACAATACTGGAAGGAACAACTAGGAAACTGGTATGGAATGTTATTCCACGAAGGACAGTTCTTGGATCCGGTGATGAGAAATATCGAGACTTTCCTGGAAGACACTCAAAAAACAGTAAACGGAACCGTAACAGTATCGTTAAAACCATACCATTTTTCATTGGACGGAATAACATCTGAAAATGATTTAATGAATACTGGTTTTGGTCAATATGGAGAGATGAACAATGCTTGGACATCTGACGATGCCAAAGGATTTATCAAAATTCTGGGTAATGCCCAAAACATATTTTCATCTGTAAACAAGGAGACTTACGAGTAAAACAGTAACAGTCAAAAGTCGAAAGTCGAAAATACTTGGCATTATAAACTTTATTTTTTATAAAAATATAAATACTTGTAATAGAAGGCCAAGATTTAAAACAATTGAGCTTTTATTGATTAAGAAACCGAAATTTTAATAGCTATTATGAAAGTTAAATTTGCTCTATTACTGCCCTTGTTTCTACTCCTTTTTGGATGTTCTAACGATAACGATGGAATAACACCCGAAAAAGAAACATTAAAAAGTATTACTTATGAAGTCTTACTATTTGAATATACACCTGATACTGGTAATAACACATCTAGGTTACGCTATGAGATAAAGTTTACTAATCCTAATAATGTTGCCGTAAAAGGAAATTATAAGATAACATATGACGCTGATGGACTTATTTTAACTCCTATCAGAAAAGTACCCAACGACGATCCTTATGAAAAAATTGGAGCAAACTCCTACTATACCGCTAGTTATGATGTTGAATCAGCACTTAATCCAACATTAGGAACTATAAAGTCAATAAAATTTGTTTCCGCTGAATTCGTTCTTGCGGATTTATAAAAAACGAAGATTTTTTACAGAATCTTAAAAATAAAAAACTATGATTAAAGTAGGAATAATTGGAGGTTCAGGATATACTGCGGGAGAATTAATTAGGATTCTAATGTTTCATCCTAATGCAAAATTAGACTTTGTGTACAGCACAACTAACGCAGGAAAGCCACTCTCAATAGCGCACCATGATTTAATGGGTGATATCGAGATGAATTTTACCGATACAGTGAATCCTAACGTAGATGTGGTCTTCTTGTGTTTAGGACACGGAAAATCAATTTCGTTTTTAGAAATCAATTCTTTTTCTGACACTACAAAAATCATCGATTTAGGAAATGATTTCCGTTTGATCAAAGACAAAGAATTCAACGGAAAATCATTTGTTTACGGTTTGCCTGAACTGAATAAATCCAGCATAAAAAAAGCCCAATACATTGCCAATCCCGGTTGTTTTGCAACAGCTATTCAATTGGCCTTGTTACCGCTTGCCGCAAATGGAAATTTGAATACTGATGTCCATATCAATGCGACCACAGGAAGTACCGGCGCCGGAGTTTCTCCTTCAGAAACGACCCATTTCAGTTGGAGATCTAACAATATGTCGCATTACAAAGCTTTCGATCACCAACATTTGGGCGAAATCAATCAAAGCATCAATCAATTGCAGGCGAATTATACAGACGAATTGATTTTTGTACCCAATAGAGGCGATTTTGCCAGAGGAATTTTTGCTACCTTATACACGAGCAGCGATGAAAGTCTGGAAGATATTGTTGCAAAATATGAGACTTATTATAAAGATCAACCATTTGTAACCGTTACCACTACCAATATCAATATGAAGCAGGTAGTACAAACTAATAAATGCATCATCAGTTTAATGAAAAAAGGAAATCGGATTTTGATTACTTCAATCATTGACAATCTGGTAAAAGGTGCTTCGGGCCAAGCCGTTCAAAACATGAATTTGATGTTTGGACTCGAAGAAACCACAGGATTGCATTTAAAACCAAGCGGATTTTAGAAAAAAATTGAAAGATTGAAAGATTGAAGAATTTAAAGATTATGAAATCCTTTAAGTTTAAAAATAATTCCGTAATACAAGCAAATCTTTCAATTATTAAATTATTAAATCTTTAAATAATAAAGAAAAATGAACTTATTTGACGTTTACCCATTATACAATATCACGCCTGTAAAAGCAGTAGATTGCACCATTACAGACGATAAAGGAATTGACTATTTAGACTTATATTCCGGACACGGGGTAATTTCTATAGGACACACACAGCCGGATTATGTGGCAAAAATTAAAAATCAATTAGACCAATTGAGTTTCTATTCGAATGCGATCCAGAATCCACTACAAGTAGAATTAGCTCAAAAACTAGGCAAACTTTCCGGTCTGGAAGATTACAGCCTATTCCTATGCAGTTCTGGAGCTGAAGCCAATGAAAATGCATTAAAACTGGCATCTTTTCATACCAATAAATCCAGAATTATTGCTTTTGACAATTCTTTCCACGGAAGAACATCAGCAGCAGTTGCAGCAACAGATAATAAAAAAATCGTTGCGCCACTAAATGCCCAACAAGCGGTCACTTTTTTGCCGTTAAACCAAATTGAATTGGTAGAAGCCGAGTTAGAAAAAGGAGATGTTTGCTGTGTTATCATCGAAGGAATTCAAGGTGTTGGCGGACTTGATGAAGGAACAACAGCATTCTTTCAGGCTTTAGAAAAAGTTTGTAAAACTTATGAAGCTGTTTTAATCTTGGACGAAGTTCAATCCGGATACGGTAGAAGCGGAAAATTCTTTGCTTTTCAACATCATGGAATCAATCCTGATATCATTACCACTGCCAAAGGTATGGGGAATGGTTTCCCGATTGGTGGGGTTTTGATTTCTCCAAAATTTGTAGCCAGCTACGGCTTATTAGGAACTACTTTTGGCGGAAGCCACTTAGCTTGTGCAGCAGGAATTGCTGTTTTGGATGTGATCGAAAATCAAAAATTAATCGACAATGTAAATACGGTTTCGGCCTACTTTTTTGAAGCCATCAAACAAATTCCGGAAATCAGAAAGGTAAAAGGAAAAGGGCTGATGCTGGGAGTTGAATTTGATTTTGATGTTGCCGCGCTTAGAAAAAAGATGATTATCGAGAAGCATATTTTTACCGGAAGTGCCAATAACAAAAATCTATTAAGAATACTTCCACCACTGACTATCAATAAAGAAGGTATTGATACTTTTATCATTGCTTTAAAAGAAAGCTTAGTGGAATTGAAATGATTTTTTTCAAAAATATAAGTCATTTAAGTTTAAGAAGAAATGAGTTAAAAACTTATATATCCTTTTCAAAGCTGATTTTTAATAGCTAAAAATCAACCCTAAACAAAAACTTACATGACTTATATATTTAGATTTATTTTCTAATAATAGTAAAACAAAAGCAATGAACCACTTATTACCAATAGAAAAACGAAACGCTGTCCTGAACCGAATGGCTTTTCTTTTGGAACAAGAAAGAAAAAGCATTCAAGCTATCAACCAGCAAGACCTTTCCAACTATTCAGGTGATGATCTGGCTATGGAAAAACGATTGTTAGTTGATGACGCCAAGATTGACGCGATGATACTCTCCTTACAGCAATTAAGCAGTCAGGAAGATCCTGTGGGGAAACTGCGTTTTGATTTTACACATGAAAACGGAATGAAAATCCACAATAAAACGGCGGCTTTTGGCACTGTTTTGATCATTTATGAATCCAGACCCGATGTCACTGTAGAAGCAGGCGGAATTGCATTCAAATCAGGAAATAAGATCCTTTTGAAAGGCGGTAAAGAATCATTGCTTTCGAATCTAAAAATTGTGAGTTTGTGGCATCAAGCCTTGACTGATAATGGAATTTCAAGTTCCTGGGTAGAATACTTGAATTATGACAGAGCTGAAACGCAGGCTTTTTTGGAAAAACCAACACAAAAAGTAGATTTAATCGTTCCTCGTGGCGGTGAAAATCTAATTGCTTTTGTAAAAAAACACGCCAGCTGTCCTGTAATTGTAAGCGGACGAGGAAACAACTTTGTGTACGTACATCCGGAAGCCGATTTAGACCAAGCCCTTGCTGTTATTATCAACGGAAAAACCTCAAACATATCAGTTTGCAATGCTTTGGATAAAGTTTTAATTGATGTTAATTTACCTAACTGGGAAGCTTTTGCCAGCAAAATTGTGAGCGAATTACAACAAAAAAAGGTCACTGTTTTAGGCGATGAAAGCATTTCAAAAGCAACTAGTGTCCCGCAGATTGAGTCGGACTTAATTTGGTACGAAGAATTTTTAGATTATAAAATTGTCATTGGAACAGTCAATTCTAACCAAGAAGCCATTGACAAAATAAATAAATATTGTGGCGGACATTCGGCTTCCATCATCACAAAAAACAATGCTGTGGCACAAGAATTCATGGAGAATGTGGATACGGCAGCCGTTTATCAAAATGCCTCTACCCGCTTTACAGATGGCGGACAATTTGGTTTAGGCGGCGAATTAGCGATAAGCACAGACAAATTACATCAAAGAGGACCTATAGGACTCCAACATTTAGTTACAAATAAGTGGTATATTTACGGAAATGGACAGGTTAGATAGCAATTGGCAGTGTTCAGTTGTCAGTTGTCAGTTCGATTGCAGTCGAGAACAAATTAATGATTTTTGATTTCATATTTAAAGAAAATAAATAGTAAAGATTTAAATATTAAGACAAAGCTCTACGAAATTTACGTTTTTAAACGTTTCTATTATAAAAAACTTTGCGCCCTTTGCGGTTAAAAAGAAAGCATAAAATGAGTAAAAAAAGAATATTATTAAAGCTGGGAAGCAATACGCTGACCAAGGAAACTAATTTTATTTCGAGAGGAAAAATCGAAGATATCGGTATCCAAATAGCAGCGCTCAAAGACGACTATGAGTTCATAATTGTAAGCTCCGGCGCTATTGCAGCGGCAAAACAATTTGTAAAACTGGAAAGTCAGGACAAGGAAGTTTTTGTTAAACAAGCGCTGGCATCTATTGGCCAACCCCAATTGATGCGGATTTATCAAGAGAATTTCAGTGATTTGGGCTTACTCACTTCGCAATGCCTATTGTCCTATTCTGATTTTGAAAAAGAACAATCCAAAATCAACATTGTAAATACGATTAATGTATTGGTCAAAAATAATTATATCCCAATTATTAATGAAAATGATACGGTGGCAACGGACGAAATCCAGTTTGGTGACAACGACAAATTGGCCGCTTTAACAGCTGTTTTATTGAATGTAGACCTATTGATTATTGCGACTAATACCAATGGAATTTACACCAAATCGACCATTAACGACAAAACACCTGAAACAATCACTCTGGTAAATGATTTAAGCTCTTTACAAAAAGAAATTAGTGATTCTAAGTCGTCGCATGGAACCGGCGGCATGCAATCTAAGATAGAAGCTTCGGCTATAGCGAAAGAAGCCAATATAGAAACCTGGATTATCAACGGATTAGAAGATAAGTTTATTTTGAAAGCATTAAAAAACGAAATTCCGTTTACAAAGATTGTATAAATGTTGATGCGGTTAATCGTTAATCCGGTTAATCGATTCAATGCGCAAGCAAAGCTAACTGACGGAGTAAATAACCGATTAAACAACAAAACAATGAACTACACATCAATAAAAGACATCGATTCACTCCAGAAATGGGTGAAACAAGCGCTAAAAATCAAAAACAAACCGCTTAAAAACCATAAACTGGGAAAAAACAAAACGCTGGGAATGTTGTTTTTCAACCCCAGTTTAAGAACCCGTTTAAGTACGCAAAAGGCCGCTTTGAATTTAGGGATGAACGTTATGGTAATGAACTTTACCAGCGAAGGATGGACTCTTGAGTTTGCAGACGGAGCCATTATGAATCAAGGCGCTTCTGAGCACATCAAAGAAGCTGCCGAAGTCGTTTCGCAATACTGCGATATTATCGCTATCAGGGCTTTTGCCGGATTAGTGGACAAAGAAAAAGACAATGCCGAAACGGTATTGGCTGGTTTTCTAAAACACGCTACCGTGCCTATCGTTAATATGGAAGGCGCTACCGGTCATCCGTTACAATCCCTTGCCGACGCCATAACCATGGAAGAATTCAAAACAGAACACAAGCCAAAAGTAGTCCTTTCCTGGGCACCACACCCTAAAGCTTTACCGCAGGCAGTGGCTAATTCCTTTGTGGAAATGATGCAGTTACAAGATGCTGACTTTGTGATCACGCATCCAAAAGGCTACGAACTCAATCCTGAAATTACAAAAGATTCCAAAATAGAATACGACCAAGACAAAGCCTTTGAAAATGCCGATTTTATTTATGTCAAAAATTGGAGCAACTACACTGATTACGGCCAAGTCACTAATTCCGATTCCAATTGGACGGTCACAGCCGATAAAATGAAGCTGACCAATAACGCCAAGTTCATGCATTGTTTGCCCGTAAGACGTAATGTAATTGTTACCGACGAAGTTATTGACAGCGAAAACTCGATCGTCATTCAACAAGCGAACAACAGAACCTATGCCGCTCAATTGGTATTGCAAAAAATATTAAAAAACGGTTCAGCCTCAAAAGAAAAGAGCAAGTCGAAAGCTAAAAAAGACAAATAAATGAATTCAGAAGCCAAAAGCCAAAAGCTACAAGCCATCTCTATCATAAAAATTGGCGGAAACATCATTGACAATCCTGCCGAATTGAAACAATTTTTAAGTGATTTTTCACAAATTGAAGGGCATAAAATATTGGTTCACGGCGGAGGAAAGTCAGCGACCAAAATGGCCCAAAGTATTGGATTGACTCCGCAAATGATTGATGGACGCCGCATTACCGATGCCGCCATGCTGGATGTAGCGGTGATGATTTATGCCGGTCAAATCAACAAAAATATTGTTGCTCAATTACAGGCTCAGGATACGAATGCGATGGGATTTTCAGGTGCAGACGGGAATTTAATCCAATCAGTCAAAAGAAACCATCCCAGCATTGATTATGGCTTTGTAGGCGATGTAAAGAAAATAAATACCAGCCTTCTGAAAACATTAGTCTCAAATGGAATTGTCCCTGTATTTTGCGCCATTACGCACGACAAACAAGGGCAGTTATTAAACACCAATGCAGACACCATTGCCAGTGAATTAGCAATAGCGCTATCGACCGTTTTTGAAGTGACTTTGAACTACTGTTTCGAAAAACCCGGAGTTTTATTCGATTCAGAAGATGATTCTTCAGTAATTGCAACAATTGACACTGTCTTGTATTCAAAATTGAAAGCCGAGAAAGCCATTCACTCCGGAATGATTCCAAAACTGGACAACTGTTTTAACAGCCTTTCCCAAGGAGTTCAAAAAATACGAATAGGCCATCATCGGATGTTAGAAAACCCAAATTCTGTTTGTACTACAATTCAATTGTAAAAATTGAAACTGTTTAGAATTTATTCCTTTATTTTGAGCTCTGAGAAATTACGTTGATTCAGCCTCATTTCTTAATGGTTCAAAAAGAAAATAGTATTTTTGATTTTGATACCATTTACTATTCATAAAGACACTGACAAATAATTATACCTTCATGGTAGAGCAAATGAAAAACATAGAAATCCTTACCCAAGAAGCCATTTCGCTATTAAAAGCGCTGATTGAAACCCCTTCCTTTTCAAGCGAAGAAGACCAGACGGCTCTTTTGATCGAAAATTGGTTCCATCAAAACGAAATTCCATTCCACAGAGAAAACAATAATGTTTGGGCTTTCAATAAACATTTCGACAAGGCTAAACCTACACTTTTACTCAATTCTCACCACGATACCGTTAAACCCAATCAAGCGTACACCAATGATCCTTTTAAGGCGATTGTAAGAGACGGCAAATTATTCGGACTCGGAAGCAATGATGCCGGAGGTTGTCTGGTTTCCTTATTGGCTACTTTTGTTCATTTCTATGCTCATGAAAACCTGCCTTACAATATTGTAATTGTAGCTTCAGCCGAAGAAGAAAGCAGTGGAAAAAACGGGCTAAACAGCGTGTTGAAACACTTACCGGTTTTAGATTGTGCTATCGTGGGCGAACCCACTTTGATGCAATTGGCCATAGCCGAAAAAGGGCTGTTGGTATTGGACGTAAAAGTAAAAGGAACCGCCAGTCACGCCGCACATCAAAACGATGACAACTCAATATACAATACCATCCCGGTGATACAATGGTTCAAAACCTTTGAATTTGATAAAATATCAGAGCAATTAGGTCCCGTAAAAATGACTGTAACCCAGATCAATGCCGGAAAACAACACAATGTAGTTCCATCAGAATGTGATTTGGTAATTGACATTCGAGTGAATGATTGTTATTCAAATCCGGAAATTTTAGCCATAGTCAAAAAACATGTAGCAGCCGAGATAACACCACGTTCCATGCACTTAAACGCCTCTTCCATTCCTGCAACACATGGTTTGGTTCAAGCCGGAATTGCCTTGGGAAGAACAACCTATGGCTCACCTACCCTTTCAGACCAATCGGTTTTGAGCTGTCAATCCTTAAAATTAGGACCTGGTGAAACCCTGCGGTCGCACTCGGCTGACGAATTTATATTTTTAAATGAAATCGAAGAAGGAATCCAATTGTATATCAAAATACTGACTGATTTTTTCAAACAATAAAATAATTAGGAGCTAATCCCGCTATCCGCTATATCTCTTGTGGCGAACTCCGCCACAAGAGGATGCCGCTGCTATCGGGGCTAAAAATAGAAATGGAAACATTTCACAAAACATCAAGATATGAAACTTTGGGAAAAAGGAATACCTACCGATAAGCAAATTGAGCAATTCACCGTAGGAAATGACAGAGAATTAGATTTGGTATTGGCAAAATACGATGCACTGGGTTCCATTGCTCACGCCAAAATGCTGGGACAAATCGGCCTTCTAACCGATTCGGAAACCATTTCATTGGTTTTGGCCTTGGAAGACATTATTTCTGATATCGAGAAAGGTAAATTTGAGATTGAAGACAGCTTTGAAGACGTTCATTCTAAAATTGAATATTTACTGACGGCAAAACTAGGTGATGCCGGCAAAAAAATCCATACTGCACGTTCTCGCAATGACCAAGTATTAGTCGATGTCAATTTATACCTCAAAGACGTTGTAAAAGACTTTAAAGCACAGGTCAAAATCCTTTTCGACCTAATGATGGAATCGGCAGAGAAACACCAAAACGTACTATTACCGGGCTATACGCATTTACAAATTGCGATGCCATCTTCTTTCGGCATGTGGTTCTCTGCTTATGCTGAAACCTTAATTGACGATATCACGATGCTGAATGCCGCTTTGAAAATTGTAGACCAAAACCCTTTAGGTTCTGCTGCGGGTTACGGAAGTTCGTTCCCTATCAATAGGACTTTCACCACAAAAGAGTTGGGCTTCGAAACCTTAAAATACAATGCTGTGGCAGCGCAAATGAGCCGTGGAAAATCAGAAAAAACAGTTGCTTTTGCGATGAGTAGCGTGGCAGCTACCTTGGCTAAGTTTTCTATGGATGTGTGTTTGTACATGAGTCAAAATTTTGACTTCATCAGTTTACCTGCACATCTTACGACCGGCTCGAGTATCATGCCACACAAGAAAAACCCAGATGTTTTTGAGTTAATTCGTGGAAAATGCAATAAGATTCAAGCCTTACCTTACGAAATCACCTTAATTACCAACAATCTTCCAAGTGGCTACCACAGAGATTTACAATTATTGAAAGAAGGATTATTTCCAGCGATTCAAAACTTAAAAGCCTGTCTGGATATCGCTATTTTTTCGATCAAAGACATCAACGTAAAGGATAACATTCTGGCAGATAAAAAATACAACTATCTGTTTACGGTAGATACCCTGAATGAAATGGTGGCGGCAGGAATGCCTTTTAGAGATGCATATAAAGCGGTAGCCGAACAATTAGAAAACGGTACTTATAAATCTCCAAAAGAGACCAAACACACCCATGAAGGAAGTATTAACAACCTTTGTTTAGCTGAAATTAAAGAAAAGATGAATCAAGCTTTTTAAGCGAATTCTCTTCAAATAAAAAAGCCGCTAATTCATAAATTAGTGGCTTTTTCTGCTTTTATTCGGTTCATAGCGCTCTTTTCGGTCTCAAACACCCCATTTTCTACGATTTGTTTTAGTTTTATGACTTTTTCATTATACTTCATGGAAACCATTTCAGCCCATCATTGAACGATTTATTTCTTCAAAAGTTTGTTCTAGCGAAAAAACACCTGCTTTCCTGAAAACCTCTCTTCCGTTTTGAAAAAGTAAAATTACGGGAGCAGAAAAAACCATCAGATCTCCTCTAAGAATTGGAAAATCTTCTAATTTTATTTTTCGATACTCCAAATTGGGAAACTTTTCCTGAATCCAAGGTTTCAGACGCTGGTCTAATGCTACGCAAACGGAACATCGTTCCGTACTGATGAGCAACAAAATAGAAGAATAGTTGTCAATTTCAGCTTTTGTCATTTTTTATCAATAATTCTTTCCTAAAAAATCCTAGATACTATCAGGATTGACCAATATATTTTTTTGTTACATCTAGATTCTTGTTCTCAATTCCTCAGCATCAATATCGCTATGAGAAGCATTATAAACTGCTATTCCGTTCTTAATTAAAATCAATTGAGGCGATTGATGCTGCACTCCAAAACGATGAGCAATTTCATTAGAAACATCTCGATACGCTATTAAATCTAAAAAATAAGCAGTAACTTTATCTGATAAATCAAACTCATTTTCAAATTGTCTCAAAGCCATTCTACTCACGCTGCAACGAGTACTGTGTTTGAAAATAGCAACTGGTTTCTCATTTGATAAAGTTATAATTTCGTTTAGCTGTCCCAAATCAGTCAGATTATTCCAATTGATATTTGATGTAGCCTCATTTTGGTTTTCTGATCCGCTGAAAATATTTTTAAAAAAACTCATAATTGTCTTGATTTAAGTCATTTTGTCTTGATTTAATGATAAAAATCATATAAAAGAAGACATTTTGTCCGTAATTTTGATATGGAATATATATTGAATATTGATTCGCAAAGTTAGCTAAATAACACAAACAATATAAAATCATGAATATAAATAAATTTACCATTAAGTCACAAGAGGCAATCCAGGCATCCCAACAACTGGCTCAAAGTCTAGGACAACAGCAAATAGAGAATGAACACGTTTTCAAATCGATATTTGAAGTCGATGAAAATGTAGCGCCTTTTATTTTGAAAAAACTCAACGTAAATGTGCCTTTATTCCTTCAGATTTTAGATAGCACTATTCAAAGCTTTCCTAAAGTTTCCGGAGGCGAAATTATGTTGTCAAGATCGGCAAATTCGGCTTTGAATGAGGCTGAAATTATTGCCAAAAAAATGAATGATGAGTATGTTTCTATCGAACATTTAATATTGGCTATTTTTGATTCGAAAAGTAAAGTAGCCCAAATATTAAAAGACCAAGGAGTTACATCAAAAGGCCTGAAAGCCGCTATTGAAGAATTGCGAAAAGGAGAAAGAGTTACCTCTGCCTCTGCAGAAGAAACTTATAATTCACTAAACAAATATGCCAAAAACCTCAATGAATTAGCCAAATCAGGAAAACTCGATCCCGTAATTGGCCGTGATGAGGAAATTAGAAGGGTGTTACAAATCCTGACCCGAAGAACAAAAAACAACCCGATGCTCGTGGGAGAACCCGGAGTGGGTAAAACCGCCATTGCGGAAGGCTTGGCGCATCGAATCGTAGACGGAGACGTCCCTGAAAACTTAAAAAATAAAATTGTTTTCTCTCTAGACATGGGCGCATTAATTGCTGGTGCCAAATACAAAGGGGAATTTGAGGAAAGACTAAAAGCCGTAGTCAAAGAAGTTACTGCTGCCGAAGGTGATATTGTACTGTTTATTGACGAAATTCACACCCTTGTGGGTGCTGGAGGTGGCGAAGGCGCTATGGATGCGGCAAATATCTTGAAACCGGCCCTGGCTCGTGGAGAGTTGAGAGCCATTGGTGCAACCACCTTGGACGAATACCAAAAATATTTCGAAAAAGACAAGGCACTTGAACGCCGTTTCCAAAAAATAATGATCGAAGAACCCGATACTGAAAGTGCCATTTCGATCCTGCGTGGTATTAAGGAAAAATACGAAACACACCATAAAGTACAAATAAAAGATGAAGCTATTATTGCTGCGGTAGAACTTTCCCAACGCTATATAAGCAACCGTTTTTTACCGGATAAAGCGATTGATTTAATGGATGAGGCCGCTTCTAAAATTCGTATGGAAATCAATTCAAAACCCGAAGAATTGGATGTTTTGGATCGAAAAGTGATGCAACTGGAAATTGAAATCGAAGCCATCAAAAGAGAAAAAGACGAAAGTAAGCTAAAAATTTTGGGAATGGATTTGGCCAATCTGAAAGAAGACCGAAACAAAATATTCGCCAAATGGAAGTCCGAGAAAGACGTAGTCGATAATATTCAAGCGGTAAAAACGGAAATAGAGGATTTCAAATACGAGGCAGAACGCGCCGAGCGTGACGGAGACTATGGAAAAGTAGCCGAAATCCGTTACGGAAAAATCAAAGAAGCCCAAGAACGTTTGGATACTTTAACAAAGCAATTACAGGAAAACCAATCCGGAACCTCTCTGATAAAAGAAGAAGTAACCCGCGAAGACATTGCCGAAGTGGTAGCCAAATGGACCGGAATACCGGTAATGAAAATGCTACAGGGAGAACGCGAAAAACTCTTGCATCTGGAAGAAGAGCTGCACCGCCGTGTTGTAGGTCAGGAAGAAGCCATCGAGGCGGTAAGTGATGCCGTTCGCAGAAGCCGAGCGGGATTACAGGATATGAAAAAACCGGTGGGAACTTTTCTATTCCTTGGAACAACAGGAGTAGGAAAAACCGAATTGGCCAAAGCACTCGCCGAATATTTATTTGACGATGAAAATGCCATGACCCGTATCGATATGAGTGAATATCAGGAACGCCACAGCGTGAGCCGATTGGTTGGTGCACCTCCGGGATATGTAGGTTATGATGAAGGTGGGCAATTGACCGAAGCCGTTCGAAGAAAACCCTATTCTGTAATCTTATTGGATGAGATTGAAAAAGCGCATCCGGACACCTTTAATATCCTTTTACAGGTCTTGGATGAAGGACGTTTGACCGATAACAAAGGGCGTTTGGCTGACTTTAAAAACACGATTATCATCATGACTTCTAATATGGGAAGCCAGATTATTCAGGATAAATTCGAGAACCTAAAAGGAAGCATGGAAGCAGCTACAGAAGCAGCGAAAGTTGAAGTCCTAAGCTTATTGAAACAAACGGTGCGTCCTGAATTCATCAATCGTATCGATGAAATCGTAATGTTCACACCTTTAAGCAGTGAAAATATTACTAAAATTGTGAGTCTGCAATTGAAAAGCGTCACTAAAATGTTGGCTTTGCAAGGTATAACCATGGATGCTACTCCAGAAGCCATTGCATACTTATCCGAAAAAGGATTTGATCCTCAATTTGGAGCCAGACCAGTAAAAAGAGTGATACAAAGAGACGTGTTAAATAAATTGTCTAAAGAAATTCTAGCAGGTAATATCGCCACAGATAGCATTATTCTGTTAGATGCTTTTGATGGAGAATTGGTCTTTAGAAACCAGACGGAAATAACAAAATAAATAGTAGCATTAGATAGAAAACACCAGTCGAAAGGCTGGTGTTTTTTTTTAGGGACATAACATAGATTTTTACTAAAAACCAATCGATGGATTTAATAAAAGATGCATACGAAAATCATCAATATAAAAGAACAAAATTTTTCCCTAGCCCCCATTTTCTACTCATTATAAAATTACCTATTTTTGCAATCTAAAATTTTAGTCATGCCAAACAAGAAATACAAAATAGCAGTTATTCAATTGAACCTAAATGACGTTGCCGAAAACAATCTGAAAAAATGTTTAAGCTGGGTTCGTGATGCAGCTAAGCTTGGTGCCGAAGTGATCTCGTTACCGGAATTATACAGCAGTCATTATTTTTGTCAAAGTGAAGATGTAGACAATTTTGCCTTGGCAGAACCCCTTTACAGCACTTCATTTATTGCTTTTAGCGCTTTGGCAAAAGAATTAGGTGTGGTTATTATTGTTCCTTTCTTCGAAAAAAGAATGGCCGGAATTTACCACAATAGTGCTTATATTATTGATACAGACGGATCAGAAGCGGGATTGTACCGTAAAATGCACATTCCGGATGATCCTCATTTCTATGAAAAATTCTATTTTACGCCGGGAGATTTGGGTTTCAAAACGATTCCTACTCAAAAAGGAAAAATCGGAACTTTAATCTGTTGGGACCAATGGTATCCTGAAGCAGCTCGATTGACTGCTCTACAAGGTGCTGAAGTTTTATTTTACCCAACAGCAATTGGTTGGCATCCTGGAGAAAAAGACGAATACGGTGCAAACCAATATGGCGCCTGGATGAATGTAATGAAAGGACATGCCGTAGCCAATGGTGTGTATGTGGCTGCCGCCAATAGAATCGGATTAGAACAATACTTGCCGGATACAGCCGGAATTGAATTCTGGGGAGCTTCTTTTATTGCGGGACCTCAAGGTGAAATTTTGGCACAAGCCTCACACGACAAGGAAGAAATTCTGATTGCCGAAGTAGACTTAGACTTACAGGAAAATGTACGTCAAAACTGGCCTTTCTTTAGAGACAGACGAATTGATGCTTTTGGTGATATTACAAAAAGAGCGATCGACTAATTTCAATTTATATAAATACTAAAAAAAAGCTACCAATTTGGTAGCTTTTTTTTATAGAAAAACAAATTGAATCCTTAATTCAAATCTGGTTGAAAAAACTTAACAGTTCCATCCCCTTCGCTGCTTACTGCAAGCAAACTTTTTTTCGTTGGACTTTTTGAAGCAGGGATAAAAAGCAATCCCTCTGGGGCATCACCCGTTTTGATACTTTGTAAGTATTGTGGAGCCGATGGATTTGTAATATCATAAATCATAACCGCATCGGTTCTTTCTAATCCTACAAATAGGATGTTTTTATTTCCCATTTTGGCAACTACTACTGATTCTGGTTCCGAACCTTTATCATCACTTCGACCGTCATCATAAGTTCCAAAATCATTCGAACGCTTGTCTAAGTCATTCTTACTGTCAAAAACCAAGCTTCCTGAATTTCCATTCCAAATAGTAAATGAACGGGCCCCAAAACTTATCAATTCGTCTGAATCACCGTCATTATCGGTATCACCTTCTGTCGAAATTAAATTCAAACGCCCCATTACAGCATCCGCTTTAAAAGTGGCTGCATCAGGAAAAACTGTCGCATCAAAAGTCATTTTGGCCAATCTTTTTACATCGGCATAACTGCCGTATTCTCTAGCATCTCCTTCATTGGCGGTGATAAAATAAGGTGTTCCATTTACAGTATAACTCGCAATCGCATCCGGCATAAACATCCCTTTTACTTTCCAAGGTTTGAATACAACTGCTCCGTCTTTATCGCTAATATCAATTCCGTTTTCTGCATTATTGAAATCTTTATACCCCAAGCCAAAAATGGACGAAATGCTTTTGTTTGTCAAATCCACTTTGGCAACGCCATTATTTTCTTGTAAAGTAACCCAAGCCGTTTTCGAGTCGGCTGAAATAGTAATATATTCCGGTTCAATATCGGCTGCAAAACTTTTTGCGGTTTTAGAAAACCTGAATCCTTTTGATTTTAAGGCACTCAATTGACTTTCGAAACCAGCAAAATTCAATGTAGTCACCGCATAATTATTAGAAACATCAATTATAGAAACAGAACCATCGGGATCAATCGAATAATCGGCATTCGGTTCTCCTTCATTGGCTGTCATAATAAATTTCCCGTCAGGCGAAAAGACAACCATGTCCGGCAAAGCGCCTACCTCAATTTCTTTAATCAAACTATAATCAGTGGTATTAAAAACAACTACTTTGCCATTGGCTTGCTTATCAATAGTCGATTCTAAAGCTACAGCAAGCTTGCCATTGTATGTAGCCACACTGTTTGAAGCTCCGTTATAAACTGACAAATCAATGCTTGCAATAGGTTTTGGATTGGTTGGATCGGTCAAATCAATCACATCAATTTTATTATTACCGCTATTATTTACGGTAAAAAGTTTCTTAGAAACTTCATCGTATGCACTTATTTCTGCAGCTCCTTCGCCTCCTATAGTTATCGAACCAATTTCTTTAAAAGTAGAAGGATTTTCATTTATCGTTCCTTCCGGTATTTCATTCTCATTAGTATTTTCATTTGCACAAGCTGTCAATAAAAAAATTGATACAAATAAGGCTAATCCATAGTTTTTCATAATTCTATTTTTAGTTTTTCCAAAAATAAAGAGATCGCATCGAAGCTAGATTAAAACAATATTATCGAATGATTAACAAAACTACTCTGCTTAAAAAATTTAAAATGACTCAGTTTATTTGGTTCGAAGCATTCAAAAACAATTTAAAAATTGCTCCTTAATGTTTACCTTTGTCCTTTATAATCGAAATTAATCATGACTGAAAATAACAGAAGATTTCCTGCAGAATGGGAAAATCAACAAGGCATTTTACTTTGTTTTCCACATAACGGAAAAGACTGGCCCGGAAAATACGAAGCCATTCAATGGGCTTTTGTCGAATTTATAAAAAAAGTAGCCACATACGAGACCGTTTTTTTGATGGTTGCCGATGAAAAATTAAAAGAGAAAGTCAACGAAATGCTGGAAATGGCAAGAGTGAATCTTGAAAATATTTCTTTTATCATCCAAAAAACCAACAGAAGCTGGATGCGTGATTCCGGACCAATAATTGTTGAAAACGGATCCGAAAGAGAAGCATTGAACTTCAACTTTAACGGCTGGGCCAAATATAAAAATTACCAGTTAGACAAACATGTCCCTGCAAAAGTAGCCGATGTTTTAAATATTCCGCTTACACAGGTCATGTATAAAGGAAAACCCGTAATTGTTGAAGGTGGCGCTATCGACTCAAACGGAAAAGGAACTTTATTGACTTCGGAAGAATGCTTAATGCATCCCGATATTCAGGTAAGAAACCCAAATTTCACCAAAGCGGATTACGAAGCGGTTTTCAAGGAATACCTAGGAATTACTAATGTGATTTGGTTAGGCGACGGTGTTGAAGGGGATGATACCCACGGTCACATAGACGATTTATGTCGTTTTGTCAATGAAGATACAATTGTCACCATTGTAGAAACGGATCCAAATGACAGCAACTATGCCCCTTTGCAAGACAATTTAAAGCGTTTGCAAAATGCCAAATTAGAAAACGGCCAATCACCAAAAATTGTAGTATTACCAATGCCAAAGCGAATCGATTTTGAAGATTTGAGATTGCCGGCCAGTTATGCCAATTTCTTGATTTTGAACAAATGCGTATTGGTTCCTACGTTTAATGATCCAAATGACCGCAAAGCCCTTAACATTCTTGCTGAATGTTTTCCAGATAGAGAAATTATCGGAATCAGTGCCATTGATTTGATATGGGGATTTGGAACCTTACATTGCTTAAGTCAGCAAATTCCTGCTTAACAGAACAATTCGAAATATTCTTGTATAAAAAAACACCAGCAATTGCTGGTGTTTTTTGTTTAAACTATAAATGATCTAATTGTTTTTTGTAAAAGGTATTTTTTGACCATTATCGATAATGATCATGTCAAATCCGGTTTGGCTTTCATTAAATTGAAATTGAAGCCCCGCTCTTTTAGATTCAAAAAGGTCTTTAGCTATTGGCTCAACAGAAAATTTTGGATAGTCGGTTATTTCTACATTAAGCACGCTGTTTTTTTCCGTAAAAACAATTTTCATAGGCGCTTTTGGATTGGAATAACTTCCTAAATAACCGTCTAAAATTATATCTTTTTCAAGGACACCTTTATTAGCTGTCCAAATATTATTCCCTTCATTACTGTCTGGAAAAACGTGATCCGGGTCTAAAGTAATGCTTTCTATTTCCTCGGTAGAATTGTGTTTAAACGACCAAACGTTGTTTCTTTGCCAAACTTCAACCGGCAATTTTACTCTTTCAACTTTTCCACTTTTTGTTTTCAATTCCAAAATCACCGGCATTGGCATTTTTTCGAAATTTTCAACGGTAATCACAACTCCCTGTTTTGGGTCGTTTTTTACATATTTTATCGCCTTAATTCCTTGATCAAAACGCCAGTTGTATTGGAACCAACCTCTCCAAAACCAACTTAAATCTTCCCCAGCTACATTCTCCATCGTTCTGAAAAAATCGTCTGGAGTAGGATGTTTGTAAGCCCAACGATCCATATACGTTCGGAAAGCTTTGTCGAAACGCTCTTCACCTAAAATTTGTTCACGTAAAATAATCAAACCAGAACTTGGTTTAAAATAACACAGCATGCCAATATTTGCTTCCTTCATGTTATCAGGAGAACTCATGATGGTTTCTAAACTAGGGCTCGTAAATGTTTCTGCCATTTTATGCAAATCAGTTGGCGGTGCTTTATACTCCCCGTTATTGAATTCAGCTGTACTCAATGAATTGATAAAAGTATTGAATCCTTCGTCCATCCATCCAAATAAACGCTCATTCGATCCCACAATCATAGGAAACCAAATATGACCAAATTCATGATCCGTTACTCCCCATAAATCCTCTCCTTTTGATTCCCAACTGCAAAAAACAATTCCAGGATATTCCATTCCACCTTCATTTCCTGCTACGTTTACAGCCTCCGGATAAGGATATTCCAACCATCTTTTAGAATAGTTTTCAATTGATGCTTTCGTATATTCTGTAGAACGTCCCCAAGCATCATTGCCTGCACTTTCTACAGGATAAACAGAAAGAGCCAGTGATTTTTTGCCACTTGGTAAATTAATTTTGGCACCATCTAAAATAAATGCTGCAGAAGAAGCCCAAGAAACGTCACGAGAATTCTTCATTTTATAATGCCAGGTTTTTGTAGCCGTAGTTCGATCTTTTTTAACCAAAGCATCCACTTCATCGGCAGTACGTATAAAAACTGTTTTATCGCTTTTCTTTGCTTGCGCCAATCTGTTTTGCTCTAATGTAGAATATACAGATGTTGGATTCACTAATTCTCCGGAACAAACCACAATATGATTTGAAGGTGCAGTAATTTTCACATCAAAGTCTCCATATTCTAAATAAAACTCAGAAGCTCCCAAATACGGATGCGTATTCCAACCTCTTACGTCATCGTATACACACATACGCGGGTACCATTGCGCAATGGTGAAAATTTTACCATTTTTAGTTTCAAGAACACCTGTTCGGTCTGAACCTTCTTCTGGTGAAATATAAGAAAAGTCAATCTTAATTTTTACATTTCCTCCTTTGGCTTTCAATTCCTGCGGAAGAAAAACTTGCATTCTGGTATCGGTAATTAAATATTTAACGTCTGTTTCACTGCTTTTACCTTTAACAGTAGTGACAACTTTTACCGATTTTATTTTATGTCCTCCGTCAAATACTTGTCCTTGAGCACCGTTGCGACTTCCTGTCAAAGGCACAACAGCATTACCGCGTGAATCGGCTTTGAATAAATTTTGATCCAAATGCATCCACAAAAAAGACATTTTATCAGGACTATTATTAGTGTAGCTTATTATTGCGTTTCCACTAATTTCGTTCTTTTCTTCATTTAAACTTGCTGTCAATTGATAATCAGCTCTATTCTGCCAATATTCAGCACCCGGCTGTCCACTCGCTGAACGCGTAGTTGTACCATTTTTCGAATAAAAAAACGGAGCAAAGGCGTCGTGATAATTATAATTTGACACTGGGCCATTCCCTGAAACAGCAGGAGCTTGCTGTGCCCATAGGGAAGAAATTGCCAATAACAAAGCCAACTGAAACAGGCTTTTAAAACAATTGATTTTCATAAAGATGTGTTTTTTGATAAGTAAAATTTTAGACCTGTACTTGTAAGTACCCAATCTAAATATCTTTCTTTAAATTTAAACAACGAATTTAGCCAAATTTTAAGAATATCATAATTGAAGGAGACTTTTTATTAAAAAATTAAGATAAAAAAAAATCAACTAGAGCGTTGATTTTTAAATAAACCTATATTATTTTAATAATTCTGTTTATGGGAATCCCCACTCCTTTTTTAAGGACAACACTATAATCAGTTACTGCCCAAACCGTAGTTTCGACAACTTTTTTGGATTGTTCATCCTCAAAGAAAATTTTAATTTTTGTATGCTCTAAATTTCCTAAAGATTGCGCACGCTCTAAATCAATACGCCTTTGTATAATAGCATCTGAATCTTCGAGAATCTCTTCTGGAGGAAATTTTAAAACATGAACATCCTCTTTTTCTATCAGTTGAAAATTTGTCATCATAACTATTTATTTTTACAGTTTACGACCAGCATTTGCCTTAGTGAATTTAATGAAATATATTTACAAACCAAAAAAAAAACACAAACTTATATTTATAGTGCAAACAACAATTAAACTAGCCGATTTATCTGCTACAATAAACCACAAAGGGGCCGAATTAATTTCTTTAAAAAAAAACACAACCGAATATATTTGGGAAGGTAATCCCGAGTTTTGGGGTAAGCACTCCCCTGTTTTATTCCCAATTGTGGGAACTCTTAAAAACAATAGCTATCAATTTAACAATACAGCGTATTCCCTATCCAGACACGGTTTTGCTCGAGAAATGCAATTCGATTTAATTGAACAAAAAGAAAATAGCGCTACTTTTTCAGTTACATCATCAACTGAGACCCTAAAGACTTATCCTTTTGATTTTGAACTACATATCACTTATTCACTACAGGATAATGGCATTGATATACAATACAATGTCATTAATAGAGGCAAGTCCAAGATGCCGTTTTCTATTGGAGCGCATCCCGCCTTTGCTTTGACTGCTAACTTTGAGGACTACTCCCTTGAATTTGAAAAAGAGGAGATTTTAGAATATCATCTTTTGGAAGACGGATTAATTTCTGATAAAACAATAAAACACAGGCTTCAAAACAAGAGTATTCCTTTGACGTACCAATTGTTTGAAAATGACGCCTTGGTTTTCAAAAAAACAGAATCTAAAGCACTAACTATCTTAGAAAATCAAAATCCAATACTAAGAGTCCGATTCGAAGATTTTCCTAATTTAGGAATCTGGACTGTAGCAAATGCCCCTTTTATTTGCATAGAACCTTGGTGTGGCTACTCGGACACAACAAATAGTAGCGGTGATCTTTTTGCAAAAGAAGGGATCCAAGTTTTGAACCCCAATGAAAACTTTCAACCAAAATTCAGTATTGAAATTTTATAAAAACCATCTGATTATGCTAAGCATCAATTTCACTCCTTTTCCAAATTTAGAAACCGAACGTTTATTATTAAGACGTGTTGACAATACTGATGTGAACGAAATTTTCGAATTGCGATCTAATCCTGAAACGATGAAATACATCCCAAGACCTTTACTCACAACTATTGAAGAAGCATTGGAACACATAGCAACGATTGATGCCAGGATAGACAGTAACGAAGGAATCAATTGGGCAATTACATTAAAAGGTAATTCTAAATTGATTGGAATAATTGGACATTATCGAATCAAACCTGAGCATTATCGCGCAGAAATTGGGTACATGTTGTTACCAGAATACAGCGGTAAAGGTATTATTACTGAAGCAGTTGAGGAGGCTGTCAAATATGGCTTTGAAATAATGCAACTCCATTCTATTGAAGCTGTTATTGATCCTGAAAATGATGGTTCAGCTCGAGTTTTGGAGAAATTACAGTTCGTAAAAGAAGCCCATTTAAAAGAAAATGAATTCTTTGAGGGCCGTTTTTGGGACAGTGTTATTTACTCCAAATTAAACAAACAACAATAATCCTCGACTTCAATTAATTGTAATAAATATATTGCAATTACAACAGTCAGAACTTATATTTGTACCCAAAACGGACAATAAACTATAATATTGCCCCATTTTATTATGAAAAAACTTTTATTTATTGTCCTTTTAGTTTCAATTCAGACTCAGAGTCAAACCTACATCAAAGCAAATGCTTTTACTACTTTATTGACTATTCCTAATTTAGGGCTTGAAACGAGCATAGGGAAAAATTCAACTTTACAATTTGATGTTTTGGCTTCACCTTGGAAATCAGTTAATGGTAAACCGCGTCAGTTTTACACCTTCACATCTGAATATCGTTATCATTTTAATGAAAATTACAATGGTTTTTATATTGGTGCAAATGTTGGTGCCAGTAGATTTAATTTTCAAAAATGGAATTATTTGAATACGGACATGTATGAAAAAGGATTCGGTTACTTTATGGGGGCCACAATAGGATATCAAGTAAAATTAAATGAGAAGTTCATGCTAGATTGCTTTCTAGGTGGTGGCTGGCATCAAGGTTTCTACAAGGGCTACCTTATAAGTACAGGAGAACGTTATGAATCAGCTCAACATTATAACAAAAGCGGAGAATGGTTTCCTTACCGAGGAGGCGTTATGGTTTCGTATAAATTGAACTAATTTTATTTAGCTAATTTATTAACGGTTTTAACATACAACTCTTCGACTTGTTTTCTAGCCCAATCTGTTTTTCTTAAAAAGGTGAGACTCGATTTAATACTTGGATTATCATTAAAACATTTAATTTTAATTAGTTCCCCTAAAGTGTCAAATCCGTAGTACTCCACCAGTTTTTCCAAAATGGTTTTTAATGTAATCCCGTGAAGAGGGTCTTTTGATTTCAAGTTTTCCATATTGCAAATTTATGCCAATTTTATAAAAAAAATTGCCGTTTCATTGATTTGTTCCTACATTTGTAAACCTATGCTAAAAACAGTCAACATACTTAATAAAAGAGCCCGATTTGATTACGAAATAATCGAAAAGTTCACCGCAGGAATCGTTTTGGCCGGAACTGAAATAAAATCCATCCGTTTAGGAAAAGCTAATATTACCGAGAGTTTCTGCGAGTTTAGCGGCACTGAACTTTTTGCAATCAATACCTATATCGAAGAATATGCTTTTGGGAATCAATTCAACCATAAAGCCCGAAGTGAAAGAAAACTTTTACTCAATAAACGCGAACTGAAAAGTTTGGCCCGAAGTGTACAATCCAAGGGTTTAACCATAGTTCCTTTAAAACTGTTCACAAACGAAAAAGGAATGGCTAAGCTAGAAATAGGACTTTGTCGAGGTAAAAAAACTTATGACAAACGCGAATCACTAAAAGAACAAGACACCAAACGCGATTTAGACCGAATCAAAAAAGCATACAAATAATAAAAAGGGTAGTTCATTACCCTTTTTTATAGCTTAAGTTGATGACTTTTCTTGTCAAGACTAATAAAAAACTGTCTTAAAAATGAAAACATTACTCAAAACTGCCAGAGAACAAAAAGGACTCAAAACCAGAGAAGTTGCTCAAATTTTAAGTATCGATCAGGCTTTAATCAGTAAATTTGAGACCGGCACCAGAAAACCTACCAGAGAACAACTCATCAAACTTGCCGCTTTACTAGAAATTGATCTTGAACCTCTTATGATTATTTGGTTGAAAGAAAAAATCATTCAAGAAATAGGCCATGAGGAATTTGCCTTACAAGCCCTAAAAGCTGCCAAGGAAGAAATTAAATCGAACCGAGAATCTTCGGTTAAAAAAGTTTCTGCTTTACTTCAAAAACTTTTGGATGAAATCGACCTTTTAAAGGCAAAACTGCATCCTTTTCGACCATTGGAAAACAGCACACTCCAGCAAATTATTGAGTTAGAATTCACCCATAGCAGCAATTGGATTGAAGGAAACACACTTACTTTGACCGAAACCGACTTGGTAGTAAATGAAGGACAAACAATTGAAGGCAAAAGCATGCGGGAGCACTTGGAGGCCATAAATCATCAGGAAGCCCTCGCTTTTATCAAAAGTGTGATTCAGAAAAACACTCCTTTTGGTGAAAAAGAACTCCTCTCTCTTCACAGTATTATCCTAAGAGGAATAGTACCAAAAGAAGCGGGACACTATCGTAATATTTCCATTTCGATAAAAGACAATAGCTTTATTCCTGCTGAACCCCCAACTATTTCAAAAGAAATAGATGCTCTTTTTAATTGGTATGAATCCAATAAGAATAGCATACATCCGATTATTTTGGCAGCCACAGTAAAAGAACGACTCATGACCATACATCCTTTTATAAATGGAAATGGAAAAGTATCGAGGTTAATTATGAATTTGATTCTTTTACAGCATGGCTACCAAATAGCCAATATAAAAGCGAACGAAAACGAACGAATGCTTTATTACCAAACCTTAAAAGCTTCTTTGACAAGAGAAAACAAAGAAAATTTTATAGTATTTGTTGCCCAAAATGAAAAAGCAAACCTAGAAAAGTGTCTTGAAAGTAGCAGTCAATAAAAAACCATTCTGTCGTGAATGGTTTTGTTTAATTTTTATCCTCTAATAAAGGCACAAATCGGAATTCCCCGAGTTCATGTTTTTCAAATTGGGTTTCATTCTTACGAATCAGCAATGTCATTTCCTGCACATCTTCCCCAAGAGGAATTACAAGTCTCCCTCCTATTTTTAACTGTGCCATTAAAGGCTTAGGTATAAATGGTGCACCAGCAGTTACAATAATACTGTCAAAAGGCGCATAACCCGGTAATCCTTTATAACCGTCACCAAAAGAAAGATGTTTGGGACGAATTCCCAACTTAGGCAACAAAGTAGATGTTTGTTTAAAAAGCTCATTTTGACGCTCCACACTATACACTTTGGCCCCCATCAAGCACAAAACTGCAGTTTGATAACCCGAACCCGTTCCTATTTCCAAAACTTTATGTTCTTTCTTTACTTCCAATAATTGCGATTGAAAAGCAACGGTATAAGGCTGCGAAATAGTTTGACCAGCACCTATAGGAAATGCCTTGTCCTGATAGGCATAATCTTCAAAACTGGAGTTCAAAAAAAGGTGTCTGGGGATTTTTTTGATCGCTTCCAAAACATTTATATCGGTAATCCCTTTTTGCTGTAAAACGTTTACTAATTGATTCCGAAGTCCTTGATGTTTGGCTGTATCTTTCAAAATTTGTTTATTTAATTTTGGTAAAAATAGAGGTTAAAACATCATTTTCCAAATGCAAAATTCAACTTCAAAAGTCATTAATTTTAATTGGTATTTGGTATTTATTGTTATTTTTGTAGAAATTACATCATTATGCTAAAAATTGGAGTATTAGGTGCCGGTCACCTAGGAAAAATACATTTGCGTTTATTACAACAATCTGAAAAATATGAATTAGTTGGTTTTTACGACCCTAATCAAGAAAATGCTGAGAAGGTTTCTAAAGAATTTGGTTACAAACATTTTAGTACAATAGCGACTCTAATCCATGCTGTAGATGTCATAGATATCGTTACCCCAACACTTTCCCATTATAAATGTGCCAAAGTTGCTATCAAATCAGGGAAACACGTTTTTATTGAAAAACCCATTTCGAATACCTTAGAAGAAGCCGAAGAAATTATTGCTTTGGCCAATGAATACAATGTAAAAGGGCAAGTAGGCCATGTTGAAAGATTTAATCCTGCCTTTATAGCTACCAAAAACATGATCGAAAATCCCATGTTTATAGAAACCCATCGTTTGGCTGAATTCAACCCACGCGGAACGGATGTTCCCGTAGTTTTAGACCTAATGATTCATGACATTGATGTTATTCTTAGCGTAGTAAAATCAAAAGTAAAAAACGTAAGCGCAAGTGGTGTGTCAGTTATTAGTGAAACTCCGGATATTGCCAATGCCCGAATCGAATTTGAAAATGGCTGTGTGGCTAATTTGACCGCCAGCCGAATTTCGATGAAAAACATGCGCAAAACACGTTTTTTTCAAAGAGATGCTTACATATCGGTTGACTTTTTGGAGAAAAAATGTGAAGTGGTAAAAATGAAAGATGCTCCTGAAATTCCAGGTGATTTTGACATGATTTTACAGAATGCCGAAGGTGTAAAAAAACAAATCTATTTCTCTAATCCTGAGGTGGAGCAAAACAACGCCATCTTGGAAGAATTAGACACCTTTGCCGATGCAATCAACAACAATACCACTCCAATTGTGACTTTAGAACAAGCAACAGAAGCATTGAAAGTTGCCTATCAAATCATTGATTGTTTTAAGAAATAAAACAATTTCCGTATTTAAAAGTTAAACGAGACAACTTTAAAATTAAAATAATAAACTAAATGAAAATAATTGCAGTAATAGGTGCAGGAACAATGGGGAACGGAATTGCCCATACTTTTGCCCAGAGTGGTTTTACCGTAAAATTAATTGATGTTTCCGAAAAGTCTTTAGACAAAGGAATGGCAACTATTGCCGCCAATTTAGACCGAATGGTCGCAAAAGGAAGCATCAACGAGGACGATAAAATGAAAACCATTACAAATATCATCACTTACACTGACATCAAAGATGGCGTTGTAGGAGCTGATTTAGTGGTCGAAGCGGCAACTGAAAACGTAGATTTGAAACTGAGTATTTTCAAGCAATTAAATGATGCTTGTGATCATAACACCATCCTTGCCACCAATACTTCTTCTATTTCTATCACACAAATAGGAGCAGTTGTTTCACATCCGGAACGCGTTATTGGAATGCACTTTATGAATCCGGTGCCTATCATGAAATTGGTCGAAATCATTCGCGGTTATAACACCAGTGATGAAGTGACGAAAATCATCATGAACTTATCCGAAAAATTAGGTAAAACGCCTGTTGAAGTGAATGATTATCCCGGTTTTGTTGCCAATAGGATTTTGATGCCCATGATCAATGAGGCGATCGAAACTCTATATAACGGCGTGGCGGGTGTATATGAAATTGACACCGTGATGAAATTAGGAATGGGTCACCCGATGGGTCCTTTACAACTGGCTGATTTTATTGGTCTTGATGTATGTTTAGCGATACTAAACGTGATGTATGACGGTTTCAAAAACCCCAAATATGCCCCTTGTCCCCTATTAGTAAATATGGTCCGTGCTGGAAAATTAGGTGTGAAATCTGGCGAAGGTTTCTATGACTATTCCGAAAGCAAAAAAGCAGAAAAAGTTTCTAAACAATTTATATAGTTTTCTTTTTTAAAGTCAAATGACTAAAGAATCTTCTTTAGTCATTTGACTTTTTAATTTTTTGAAATTTAACTCAACCATGGCAAAAATAATCCCTTTCAAAGCTGTTCGCCCTACTCGAGATAAAGTTTGCCTTGTCACTTGCCGCTCTTACGAGGAATATGCTCCTGCTGAGTTAGCGGCCCAACTGGATTTCAATCCGTTGTCGTTTTTACATGTTATAAAACCAGCATACACTAATCAGGAAAAAGTTTCCTTTGAAAAAAGATACCGACAAGTACATCAAAAATACCAAGATTTCAAGTCTGAGAACATTTTAGTAAAAGATGAAAAACCAGCTATTTACATTCATAAAATAGTTACTAAAAACCAATCTTTTACAGGAATTATTGTGGGCACCAGCATTGATGATTACCGCAATAACATCATCAAAAAACACGAGGAAACATTGGCTTTTAGAGTTCGAGTACTCAAAGAATACATGCAATATTCTGAATTCAATACAGAGCCTGTTTTGATGACTTATGCCAACAATAAAAATATTGAGAACTGGATCTTTGAACGTACCCAAAAATTAGCTGATTTTGAATTTTCGACCACTAAGAAAGAAATCAATTATTTATGGAAAATTGATGATGCAATAGAAATAGACTGGATTCAAAATATTTTAAAAACAGAAAATCTTTATATCGCTGACGGTCATCATCGATCTGAAGCGGTTCAATTATTAGCCCAAGAAAACGAAAATACCAAAAATACCAGTCAGGATTATTTACTGAGCTATCTGATTTCCGAAAACAACGTAAAAGTGTACGAATACAATCGTTTGATAAAAGATTTGAACGGTATGACAAAGGAGGCTTTTTTGAAAGAAGTAAGCGTCAATTACCTAATAGAAAACAAAAAACAACTGCCTTTTCAACCTACTGAGAAGCATCAATTCGGAATGTATCTTGACAATGAATTTTATAGTTTAGTTTTAAGGAATGAAAAACAGGATTTCAAAACCGTATTAGAGAGTCTTGACGCGCAAATTTTATACAAAACCATACTTTCACCACTGCTGTCCATCAAAGATTTACGCAATGATGAGCGCATAGAATACATGTCCGGCAAGCAATCGATTCTGGAACTAAAAACGATTGTTGACGAAGGCGAATTTGAAGTTGGCTTTTTTCTTTTTCCTTCTAATATAGAAGAGATAAAAGCTTTGGCTGATGCCAATTTAATTATGCCACCAAAAAGCACTTATATTGAACCAAAATTCCGAAGTGGAATCGTTATTTATGAATTTTAAATCCCACTAAAAGATCTAAAAAAAAACAGCATGTCAATAGCAACAAATTTAAACACAATACAATCCTCTTTGGCAGAAAATGTGACACTCGTTGCCGTTTCTAAAACTAAACCCATTCCTGATTTGATGGAAGCCTATGATGCAGGTCAACGTATTTTTGGTGAAAACAAAATCCAAGAAATGGCTGAGAAATGGGAACTGATGCCAAAAGATATCCAATGGCACATGATAGGCCATGTTCAAACCAATAAGGTCAAATTTATGGCACAATTTGTGAGCCTGATTCACGGTGTAGACAGTTTGAAATTATTACAAGAAATCAATAAACAAGCCCTGAAAAACAGCCGAGTTATTGACTGCTTGCTACAAATACATATTGCTGAAGAGGAAACGAAATTTGGCCTTGACGAAAATGAGTTAGATGTTCTGCTTGCTTCCAATGAATTTCAGCAAATGAAAAACATTCGAATTGTAGGATTAATGGGAATGGCTACTTTTACAGATAATAAGGAACAAATTAAAAAAGAATTTTCGCATCTGAAATCTATTTTTGATAAATTACGCGATAGAGAGACATTGCAAGGCTTCTCTATATTATCCATGGGAATGTCCGGAGATTATCAAATTGCTATTGAATGTGGCAGTACGATGGTTCGCATAGGAAGTAGTATCTTTGGAACAAGATAAAAAACTAAGGAATGTGATTGATTTATGATCAATGATGATTTCTACTGTTCCACAACCTAACTTTAAACAAGAAACTTGTACGCAATATTAGACATAGAAACCACGGGAGGTCAATTCAATGAAGAAGGGATTACCGAAATTGCCATTTATAAATTTGATGGTCATGAAATCGTGGACCAATTTATCAGTTTAGTCAATCCAGAAATTCCAATTCAGCCTTTTGTTGTTAAATTGACTGGTATAAATAATGCCATGCTCCGATCGGCACCTAAATTTTTTGAGGTGGCCAAGCGCATCATCGAGATCACAAATGACTGCGTGCTTGTGGCGCATAATGCCGATTTTGATTATCGTATTTTAAGAACAGAATTTAGACGCCTAGGCTATGATTTTAATCTAAAAACGCTTTGTACGGTTGAATTGTCTAAAAAATTATTACCAGAACAAGCTTCTCATAGTTTAGGAAAACTAGTACGTGCCTTGGGAATTCCTATGGCTGACAGGCATCGTGCCAGCGGTGATGCTATGGCAACGGTAAAACTATTCAAGATGCTTCTGGACAAAGACCTCGAAAAAGAGATCGTTAAAGAACTCATTAAAACAGAAGTTCAAAAAGGAATTGCGCCAAAATTATTTAGTATCATTGAAAACCTTCCTTCAAAAACAGGAGTGTATTACATTCATAACCAAGAAGGTAAAATCATTTTTATTGGCAAAAGCAAAAACATAAAAAAAAGGGTCAATCAGCATTTTACAGGAATCACCCACAGTGCCAAAAAAATCCAAACCGAAGTCTTTACCGTAACCTATGAAGAAACAGGTAGTGAATTAATAGGCGTACTGAAAGAAATGGAGGAAATAAAAATTAATAGACCCATTTACAACAGGATGTCGCGTAAGAATAATTATTCCTGGGCCATCTATTCTGAAAAAAATACCGAAGGCTATTTGACTCTAAAACTTCAAAAAGCAGACGGTAGAAAAAAGGAAATCACCTCTTATCTTACCCTGCAGGAAGGTAAAAATGCCTTATCTCATATTTCTTCTGATTTCAAATTATGCCAAAAACTAACCGGATTATATGAAACCAAAACCCATTGCTTTCAATATAGTATTAACGAATGTGACGGCGCTTGCGTAGGTTCGGTATCCCCAACAGAGTACAATCTTAGAGTAACCGACTTTATTTCTAAAAACAGTTTTGAAAATAAAAGCATGGTTATCGTTGATCGAGGCCGAAACATAAATGAACGAAGTGCAATTCTAGTGGAAAATGGCGAATACAAAGGATATGCTTTCTTTGATTTAAATTATCAAATACATCAGATAGAAATCTTGAAAAACATCATTATTCCGATGCAAAATAGCCGCGACACTCGTAAAACAATTCAAGCTTATCTTAGAAAAAATAAAGGTTTTAAAATTATAAATTTCTAATAGGACATCTAAAAAATCTCCATTGCTCATGCCTGAATTAAAATCAAAATATGCCAGTTTTAGGCAAAAAGTAAACATAGTAATCTATGGAACAAGTACCAAAGCGGGGCGATTATTCGATTTAATCCTTCTGGGGATTATTTTATTGAGTGTCCTTTTGATAATGTTGGAAACTGTTGCAGAATTTGACCAAAAGTATCATCATTATCTACTATTTCTGGAATGGATCATTACCGGTTTATTTACTATAGAATATATTTTAAGAATAATTTCCATCAACAAACCCTGGAGATACATCACCAGTTTTTACGGTATTATTGATTTACTGGCGATTCTCCCTATGTATTTGTCAATTTTCGTCATGGGAACCAGTATTCTGGCGGTTATTCGATCTTTGCGATTGTTGCGATTATTCAAAATATTAAACCATCCGCAGTTTACAAGCCAGTCCTTGCAATTAAAACAAGCCATTGAGGCCAGTAAAGGCAAAATTGTAGTTTTTATCTATTTTGTCCTTATCAGTACGATAATTATTGGATCGATAATGTATGTTGTAGAAGGTAAAGAAAATGGTTTTACCAGTATCCCGGCCGCAATCTATTGGACAATTGTAACTCTAACCACAGTAGGCTATGGAGACATTTCGCCTCAAACACCGCTAGGGCAATTTATTGCATCTTTTGTTATGATATTAGGATACGGAATCATAGCTGTTCCAACTGGGATTGTTACGGCCGAAATCGCAAAAAGAGTAAACCATCAATCGTCAAGCAACCATAATCCATGCAACGAATGTGGTGCAGAAGATTATCCTGATAATGCCAATTTTTGTCACCATTGTGGACATTCATTAGAAAAAAAATAAAATGAAATACCTAATTACTGTAATCGGACCAACGGCTATTGGAAAAACTTCGCTGAGTATCCTATTGGCCAAGCATTATAATTGTGAGATTGTATCTTGCGACAGCAGACAATTTTTCAAGGAGATGACCATTGGTACTGCGGTTCCCAGTTCTGCCGAATTAGCGGCCGTTCCACATCATTTTATACAAAATAAATCCATTCTTGAAAACTATACTGTTGGTGATTTCGAAAAAGAAGCCATCGCTAAAATCGAGGAATTATTCTTGACCAATGATTATGTTGTTCTGGTAGGAGGCTCCGGCTTGTATGTAAATGCCGTTTTGAAAGGATTTGATGAATTCCCGGAAATAAACCCGTCAGTTCGTGAACTTGTAAATGCCAATTATGAAAAACTCGGAATTACTTATTTACAAGAGCAATTAGAAACGTTGGATTCTGATTATTTCGAAAAAATAAAACTCGAAAATCCACAAACCTTGCAAAATCCGCAACGAATGATGCGATTTGTAGAAGTTTGCCTTGGCTCAGGCAAGCCTTATTCCTCTTTTTTGAACCAAAAAAAGAATGAACGTAGCTTCATTCCTATCCTTATTGGCCTGGAAGCCGAAAGAAGCATCATGTACAATAGAATAAACCAACGTGTGGAAATCATGTTCAATGAAGGTTTACTCAATGAAGCCAAAACTCTATTTCCAAATAAAGAGCTAAACGCTCTGCAAACCGTGGGCTACAGAGAATTATTCAGCTATTTTAACGGTGAATTCTCTTTGGAATTTGCCATCGAAGAAATCAAGAAAAATACCCGACGTTTTGCCAAACGCCAGCTCACTTGGTTCAAAAGAGATGAAAACACAAAATGGTTTGATTTTGAAACTCCTTATGAGGAAATCATATCGTATATTAATTCAAAAAAACAGGCCCAATTCTAAAGCTAAAATCGTTAATTCTAATTCAAAATTCACCATGCCTATAGCTTCAAATTTCACCTCTATTTTAAGCAAAGATTGGGAAATCAATTTTACACAATGTATGCCAAATGGCTACTTAAAATACACTGATCTATGTAACATTTTACAATTGACTGCTGCAGCACATTCTGATCTGGGTGGAATCAGTTTTACAGATATGCAGGAGTTTGACCAGGCTTGGGTTTTGAGTAGAATGCGAGTAGAAATTACTGCATTACCAAAATGGCGAGATATCGTAACGGTAAAAACCTGGATTATCAGTTTAGAAAATTCCCGCTCGGTACGTGCTTTGGAAATGTATCTCAATGGTGATAAAATAGTAGGCTCCGAAACATTTTGGGCTGTTTTCAATACTAAAAAACGTCGTCCGGAACCCTTGGCTTTGCCTTATCAGCATTTTAAATTATATCCTGATACTAAAGCGACGCAAGAAAGTTTTTCAAAAATAACAATAAATCCCGAAAAAGAAATTGTTTTTGAAAAAACAGTTTTTTTATCCGATTTGGATATCGTAAATCATGTTAATAATGTAAAATACCTGGAATGGTGTATGGATCATGTGCATCCAAAGATGATTTTGGCACAAAAACTGAAAAGTTTTGAAATGAATTTTATGAAGGAACTTTCGTTACAAGATAAAGTGGTGTTACATGAAAATATTTCCGAAGAATCGGCTGTATTTAGCATTACCAAGGACGATAAAAACTGTTTTGCTTTGCAACTCAATTGGAAATAAAAACTATAAAAAAGGCTCCGATTTCTCGGAGCCTTTTTATTATTCTTATACTTTATTCTTAACTACTAATCTGAAACCTTCACCATGAATGTTAAGGATTTCTACATCCTCATCCAGTTTTAGGTATTTTCTAAGTTTGGCGATATACACATCCATACTTCTGGAAGTAAAATAGTTATCATCTCTCCATATTTTTGTCAAAGCTAATTCTCTTGGCATTAAATCATTCTCGTGTAGAATTAACATTTTCAATAATTCATTCTCTTTTGGAGATAACTTAATTGGTTCCTGACCATCAAAAGAAAGGAATCTCAATTTTGAGTTTAGGTGAAACTTACCAATATTAAATTCGTGTTGTACCTGTTCGGTTTTAGAATCCGAAGATTTTCTTTGAATAATGGCTTTAATTTTCATCAGCAAAACTTCTGAATCAAAAGGCTTGTTCAAATAATCATCGGCACCCGCTTTATATCCTTTTAAAACATCCTCTTTCATCGATTTTGCAGTCAAAAAGATAATAGGTACTTCGCTATTTTTCTCTCTTATTTCTTTCGCTAAAGTATATCCATCTTTATACGGCATCATCACATCCAAAATACATAAATCGTATGAATCTTTTTTGAATTTCTCAAAACCTTCCATACCATTTTTGGCAAGAGTGACATCAAAATCATTTAACATTAAATAATCTTTTAGCACAGCGCCAAAATTCAGATCATCCTCTACTAAAAGTATTTTTTTATTTAAATTTTCCATATTCTAATTTATTAGTGGTATTTTAATTATGAAGGTACTTCCCTTTCCTTTTTCACTTTCTACATATACTTGACCATTGTGGTCTTCTACAATTCTTTTTACATAAGCTAAACCTAAACCATGTCCTTTCACATTATGTAAATCACCGGTATGCTCCCTGTAGAATTTCTCAAACACTCTTTTTTGAGCTACTTTACTCATTCCTAAACCTTGATCTTTCACTTTAATAAGGATCATATCCTTAATATTTTCAGTATAAACATCAATTTGTGGAACATCAGGAGAATATTTAATAGCATTTTCTAAGACATTCACAATAACATTTGTAAAATGCACTTCATTTATCAAAACCGTAGTTCTGGCTGCATTAAAATGAGTTGTAATTCTACCTTGTCTGTCCTCTAAAATTAAATTAACATGCTCAATAGCATCATTGATTATTTCTTCTAAGTCACTTGATTCCTTATCTATATCAAGCTCTTTTTTCTCTAATTTCGAAATTCTTAAAACATTTTCAACCTGAGCATGCATTCGTTTATTTTCGTCTCGAATCATCTGCAAGTACTTAAACACCTTTTCCTTATCTTCAATTATTTTTGGGTTTTTTATCGCGTCCAATGCTAAATTTATTGTGGCAATAGGCGTTTTAAACTCATGGGTCATATTATTTATGAAATCGTTTTTAATTTCAGAAATATGCCGTTGTCGTATCAATTGATTTAAAGCACTTGAATAGGCAATGATAATAATTAACGTGAAAATAATTGAAAGAACCGTTATGCTCACTAATTCCGACAATAAGAACTTTTTTTTGTGCGGAAATGTTACTAATAACTGGTACTTACTGTTCCCCTCATTATCTGCAAAAATCTGAATGGGATAAGTTGCTTCTTTATCATAAACAAAATCTTTCGATTTAATTTTTGTTGCTAAACCATTGCTATACACTGCAAATTCAAACTTCGTTTTAACTCCATATTCCTCCAGCTCATTCTTTAACAACTTTTGCAGGACTTCATTTGAAACCCTATCTTCAAGAGGGGTCGCGGAGGCAATATCCTTATACGAAATTTCATACTGAACTTTGTCTAAAACATCTAAATTTCCTGATTTTTCTATTGTAATATCAGGCAGTAAACTTTGTTGCAGATTAGATTTATCAATCGTGTTGTTGTTATAAATTTCGGTTACTCTCTTAGAACTAAAATTTTTAAACCTTTCATTGTTAAATTTTTTATTAAACAATGAAGACGAAATATCATAATCTTCAGCGATAATACTGTTAGAATATACAATCGTTTTATTTGTTTTAGTATTCCTTTGAACATAATAAAACTCCAGCAAATCCTCTTTTTTAGGATCTTTTCCTGTACTGTCTTTTAGTTTATTATACTTATCATAAAAACTATAAGCCTCTTTCTTTTGAAGCTTATCGGCTACATTTCCTATAACCTGTTTTACATGAAATTTAAATTGTTCGTCATTATTTTTAAATGAAGAATCAAACCAATATACCTGCACAAGAATTATACCTATCAAAGAAAGGCTCATCAATAAAACAAGTAATCTAAAAAAAAAATTATTCATCAGGACAAAATTAACATTTTAACAGTATGAATGATAATATATTAACCAAAGATTAACATTTAAGACTCGTTTTGTCTAATCTTCAAAATTTTAAGAATTCTTTCTATTTCTTTAATACTATTTTCAATACTGTCATTTTCAATAACAAAATGACTCTTAGAAATACGTTGTTCATCAGTCCATTGGGCTTCCATTCTTTTTAAAACCTGCTCACGCGAGGTTTTATCTCTTGCTATAACCCTTTGTATCCTTGTTTCTATTGGCGCCGTAACAGTAATTATAAGATCAAAATCCTTGTAGCTCCCACTTTCGAATAAAATAGCCGCTTCATAAATCACAGCTGGAAAATTATTATGTTCCAAAAGCCATTGCTTAAAATGTTTTTTTACCGCTGGATGAACAATCGCATTCAATTCTTTTAACTTATCTGGATCATTAAAAACCGCTTCGGCAAGTTTTGCTCTATTTAACACATCTTTTTCAAAAAAATCAGATCCAAATGTTTCTTTGATTGCCTTGACAATTTCATCTGACTGCATCAGCTTTCTTGCTTCCTCATCTGCTATATAGACTGGGATACCCAAAGATTTAAAATGATTTGCAATTGTGGTTTTCCCACTTCCGATACCACCTGTTAAGCCAATAATTTTAGTCATATTAAATTTTGAAAAATAATTCCGGAAACGCGGTTTGAGGTTTTTGCTTCAAAATAATAATTTTAACAAATGATTCCATAAAACCGGTTCCATAACCATAAAATTGTTTCCAAACTGCAATCACAGACAGATAACCAATTTTAACACTCTTGTTCTGATAAGAAGACACCAAAAACAGTACCAAAAAGTAGATTAAATAGCATTTTAATAAGAAATCAATGGTGAAAACCAATAATAATACCGCTAGAGCAAATCCCAATATAAAAAATGATGGAAAAAAGAAAGTTAGTTTATTGTATTTGGGGTACCAACTATTCAATATTGGTCTTGCTTTGCCAAATTTATTTACCTGAATCGAAAATTTATCCCAGTCAATTCTCCTTTTATGATATACAAATGCTTTTGAAAAAAGCTTCGTTTCAAAACCTAAGTTCCATAATCGAATTGATAAATCAGGATCTTCTCCAGGATGGATATTACCAAAACCGTTTGAAGCTTCAAAAGCTTTTCTGGAAATTCCCATATTAAAACTTCGAGGCTGAAACTTGTCAATTTTTTCAGAACCACCTCGAATTCCACCTGTAGTCAAGAAAGACGTCATTGCAAAATTGATTGCTTTTTGAATATCCGAAAAGCTATCCAAAGCCTTATCAGGCCCTCCAAAACAATCTACATAATTCTCTTTTAACGCCTTATCAACTTCCGTCAAATATTGCGAAGGAATGATACAATCAGAATCGAAAATAATAAAGTAATCCCCTTTGGCTTTTTTCATCCCAAAATTTCTGGAATCTCCCGGACCGGAATTCTCTTTGAAATAATACGAAATAGACAATTTACTTTCATATTTCCGCACCACGTCCTCACATTTGACAGAGGAACCATCCTCTACAATTACAATTTCAAAATTTTCTTTATAATCTGATTTTGAAAGACTTTCTAAAAGCTCATCCACTTCATCGGGACGGTTATAAACTGGGATAATCAAAGAAAAAAACATATTCTTGAATGAGGTATTAATTATACGATTAAGGACGAAATTTTAACAAAGATAAACTTTAATCCACAAAAAAACCACCAATAAATAGTTGGTGGTTTTAAGAAATATTTGAATTATTTCAGTATTTATTTTATTACTTTTTTGACTTAAGCAATACTGGAAACATTTACCATTTCATTAGTATCCGCTTTATAATCTACTCCTTCGAAATCAAAACCAAAAAGGTTGTAAAAATCTTTTCTGTAACCTTCTAAATCTCCAATTTCTTCTAAATTTTCAGTAACAGCCTGCTCCCATAATTTAGCCACTTTTTCCTGAACATCGGCGCGCATTTCCCAATCATCAATACGAATTCTACCTTTTTCATCTGTAGGAACATCAGAACCGGTGTACAATCTTTGTTGGTATAAACGCTGGATTTGCTCAATACATCCCTCGTGAATTCCTTCTTCCTTCATGATTTTATACAATAAAGAAATATACAATGGAATAACCGGAATAGCCGAACTTGCTTGCGTTACTAATGCTTTATTTACAGAAACATAGGCTTTACCATTAATATCTTCTAAGCTATCCGTGATAGTAAAAGCAGTCGCTTCCAGATGGTCTTTGGCGCGACCGATAGTTCCTTTTCTATAAACTGCCTCAGTCAATGATGGCCCAATATAAGAATAAGCAACTGTTGTAGCTCCAGGAGCTAATAAATTCTCTGCTTTCAAAGCATCAATCCACATAGCCCAATCTTCACCGCCCATTACTGCAATCGTGTTTTCAATATCGTCACCACTGCAAGGTTCAATAGAAACTTCTGAAACTTTTCCCGAATGAAAATCTACTGTTTTATTTGTAAAAGTACTACCAATAGGTTTCAACACTGAACGATGCAAAACTCCAGTAACTGGGTGTAAACGCACAGGAGAAGCCAAACTATAGATTACCAAATCTACTTGACCTAAGTCTTTTTTAATAAGATCTAATGTTTGTTGCTTCACTTCATTTGAAAAAGCATCTCCATTGATACTCTTAGCATACAAACCTGCTTTATGCGCTTCATTTTCAAAAGCAGCAGAATTGTACCATCCCGGTGAAGCTGTTTTACCCTCCAAAGGTGGTTTTTCAAAAAATACACCAATAGTTGCTGCACCTGAACCAAAAGCACTCGTTATTCTGGATGCCAAACCAAATCCGGTTGAAGCTCCAATTACTAATACCTTTTTAGCACCTTCAATAGCGCCTTTGGATTTTATATATTCAATTTGATTTTTAACATTTTGTTCGCATCCTTTTGGGTGGGCTGTCAAACAAATAAATCCTCTCATTCTAGGTTCTATGATCATAATCTAAAAATATTTTATATTTTTTTTAATGTAAAAAAGTAAAAAAACAATTGTTTTTATAAAGTAAAATCTATCATTTCAATGGACAAATATAGGGCATTTTTTTAGTTCAACAAGGCTTTTGCGTGATTTAAGGCCGAATCAGAAACGATAGTTCCCGACAGCATTTGAGCAATTTCGACAACTCTTTCTTCCTCTGATAATAATTTCAATTCCGATTGAGTATCTTCCCCAACAGTGGATTTAAAGACTTTAAAATGAGCATCACCCTTGGCTGCAATTTGAGGTAAATGCGTAATAGCAAAAATTTGCATTTTCTGGCTCATCTCCTTCATGATTTCTCCCATTTTAATGGCAATTTCACCTGAAACTCCCGTGTCGATTTCGTCAAAAATCAAAGTCGGTAATTTAGAATATTGTGCTAATATTGCTTTAACGGCCAACATGATTCTGGACATTTCTCCGCCAGAAGCCACCTTTTTAAGCAATCCAAAATCAGTTCCTTTATTAGCCGAAAACAAGAATTGCAATTCATCTTTTCCATTTGCAAAATAAGTTGCTGTCTTTTTAACTTCAATATTAAAACGAACATTAGGCATTCCTAAGGTTTCTAAGATACTAATCAGTTTTTGAGATAATATTGGAATCGAATCCAATCTCTTTTTATGAATTGCATCTGCCAATCCATCTAATTGTTCGGATTTTTGCTCAATGGAAGTAGTCAATTCTGCAATTTCGTCATCTAAATTACCCAATTCAAAAACCGAATCTTCTAATTTGGCTTGAATTTCCAATAATTCATCAACAGACGAAACCTGATGCTTTTTCTGTAAATTAAAAATAAGCTGTAGCTTTTGACTAATTAAATCCAATTGCTCCGGATCATTGATCAGCTTCTCTGAACATCGATTTAACTCATCGGCAATATCTTCAAATTCAATTTGTAAACTCGTTATTCTTTCTAATTGAGAGGAATATTCCGGCGAAAACGAAGCAATCTTTTGCAAGGCTGCTTTAATCTCTTTTAGATTGTGCGAAACCCCTATCTGTTCTTCATTGGCAATAGCCAAAGATTTATCAATAGCTTCTTTGATGATCTCAACATTATTCAATTTCTCAAAATCAGCTTCCAGAATTTCCTGTTCACCGGATTTCAATTGCGCTTCAATCAATTCATTTAAGACAAAAGTGTTGTACTCCTGCTCTTTTGCAGATTCACTTTGCTTTTTAATTAAGGAATTCAATTTGGTTTTATCTGATTTATAACTTTTTAAAACCGATTGATAAGCTACCATATCTCCTTGCACATCAGCGATAGCATCTATAATTTCAAACTGTACATTTTCATCAGAAAGCTCTTGTGTTTGCTGTTGCGAATGAATATCAATCAGAAAAAGTCCTAACTCCTGAAGTTCCTGAAGATTTACAGGACTATCATTAATAAAAGCTCTCGATTTTCCGGAAGGAAGAATTTCCCGTCTAATGATAGTATCCTCTTCGTAATCTAAATCATTTGCTTCAAAAAATGCTTCTAAATTATATTTGGAAATTTCAAACTGTGCTTCGATGATACACTTTTCTTCTTTATTTTTTAGGGAAGTCAAGTCGGCTCTTTTTCCCAAAACCAATCCTAAAGCTCCTAAAATAATTGATTTTCCAGCACCGGTTTCTCCTGTAATAATTGAAAATCCTTTTGAGAAATCTATGCTTAATTTTTCTATTAAGGCATAGTTTTTTATCGATAGAGTGGTTATCATTTATTGTATGTTTATTATGAAGATGTAAATTTATTGAAAAAACCAGTAGATTAATTTAATATTTAATCAATTCCCATTTACTGGAATTCAGAGGAGATGTTTTATTCAAACTATCTATTAAATCCGAAACGGTAATACTGGGTCCTCCTGAAAAGATGGAAAGAATTTCGTCTGATTTGGCATCCAAAAAGACACGAGTTAAAAAAGCGTTAGGCTTTGAAGAATTCAGTTTACCTAAATTCAACAAAGAAGTTTTGATTTTCTCTTTAGCTCCTTTTAAGTCTTTGGACATGGCATCTAAACCGGAATGATAATCAAATGTAGTTTTACGTACGGCAGAAAAAGTAGGAGAAAGCATGTCGTTGATAAGGAAATAACGGTTTTGGTTTCCATCAATCTGACTCCAACCTTTAGAACCACCTTGCTGAGCCACATTGGCAATATTTTGTGCTATTTCAAAATTTGGATCTCCTCCTTCAAGCGTAAACGTATCTTCATCCATACCTAAAATAATATAGCTATAGAAAGAAATTACCGAAACAAGATTAGATTCAAAAACAGTAGGATTAAAAACTAAATTCTCGAATTCAGTATATCGAAAATTAAAATCTTTGTCATTGTAATTCAATACAGGCGTAGCATAAGAAGAATTATAAATAGGCCTTGAAGATTGTACCTGAATAGAAGCCGAAAATTGATCTGAACTATTTGATAAAATGGTGATATACATCGAGCAATTTATCTTTTCGTTTTGACTATAACTTTGATTAGTCCAAGCCGTTTTATTGACGAATTCATTCAACGAAGTTTCTAAGGTTTTAAATACTTGTTGATTGGCATTACTTAATTTTTGAGAATTTACCGTTACTGTACAATTTAGTTGCTGGGCTTGTGTAAGTCCAATTACAAATAGTAATAAAAAGGTAAATATCTTATTCATTAAAATGGGCTATTACTTTATTTAAAATATCATCAGCAACCGCTTCTTTAGATTTTAGTTCCTTAGGTTCAATATTAAAATCCTTGTCAATAAAGGTAACCTTATTTGTAAGTTTTCCAAAACCCGCACCTTCATCCTGTAAAGAATTTAAAACTATCAAATCTAAGTTTTTTTTCTGGATTTTAGCCTTAGCATTCTCAATTTCATTCTCTGTCTCCAAAGCAAACCCAATTAAAAACTGATTTTTCTTCTTTTCCCCCAACGAAGCCAAGATATCTTTGGTTTTTTCGAGCTCAATAACAAAATTATCAGCCGCTTTTTTAATTTTTTGAGCCGCCACATTCTTGGGTCTATAATCAGCAACCGCTGCTGCTGCAATTGCTACATCAACTTCGTCAAAATACTGATGACAAGCTTCAAACATTTCCTGAGCCGAAACCACATTAATAACTTCGATCAAAGAGTGACTTACTTTTAAACTTGTAGGCCCAGCCACCAAGATTACCTTGGCGCCTAAGTTTGCCGCACTAATTGCAATATCAAAGCCCATCTTACCCGAAGAATGATTTCCTATAAAACGCACAGGATCTATTGCTTCGTATGTGGGACCGGCAGTAATTAATATTTTTTTTCCTTTTAGAGGTAATTTACTTTCTAAATCAGCTTCCAAAAAAGCAATTATATTTTCGGGTTCAGCCATTCTTCCTTCGCCGGAAAGACCGCTGGCCAATTCACCGCTTTCAGCCGGAATTATGGTATTTCCAAATTCTTGTAAAGCTTTAAAACTTGCTATTGTAGAAGGATGTTTATACATGTCCAAATCCATTGCCGGAGCAAAATAGACAGGACATTTAGCCGATAAATAAGTTGCTATAAGAAGGTTGTCGCAATTACCGTTTGCCATTTTAGACAGGGTATTTGCCGTAGCGGGTGCGATAATCATCATATCAGCCCAAAGCCCTAGCTCGACATGGTTGTTCCATTGTTCATTCTCTTCATCTTGATTGAAAAAAGTAGAATGTACCGGATTTTTAGAAAGGGTAGATAAGGTAAGTGGCGTTACAAAATCCTTAGAAGCAGGTGTCATGATCACTTGGACATGTGCACCTGCTTTTATGAAAAGTCGTACTAATGAGGCTGTTTTATAGGCGGCAATTCCGCCAGAAATTCCCAGCAAAATTTTCTTACCGCTTAAAACTGACATTGTAGTATTATTTGTTTGAATCTCTATGATAGATTTTACCGTCTAACCATTCTTGAACTGCTAACGCATGTGGTTTTGGCAATTTTTCATAAAACTTTGAAACTTCTATCTGTTCTTTATTTTCAAAAACTTCTTCAAGACTGTCATTGTATGTAGCAAATTCTTCCAATTTCTCAGTCAATTCTTTTTTGATTTCAGAGTTAATTTGGTTTGCTCTTTTAGCCATAATGGTTATCGCTTCATATACATTACCAGTAGGCTCTTCAATAACTGTTTTATTGTAAGTTATTGTATTTACTGGAGCATTCGTCTTTTTTAAATCCATGACTTTATTTATTTAGTAAAATTTTGTAAATCTTTTTCAACACGAACTAACATTTCGTCCGCTTTCTCTTTGTATTTTGTATTGGCATCAAACTTTATCAAATTTGAATATGCCGTTTTAGCAACATTCAATCGTTCTTCCATTTTAGAAGGAATACTATTAATGGCTAGTAAATAAGCCGAATCAAATCTATAAAACAAGGCTTCTTCTTTGTATGGTGTTCCCGGATAATCTGCAATAAAATTATCTAAAGCAACCAAGGCTGCTTTATAATCAGAAATGGTATGGTATCCTTTGGCATTTTCAAAAACCTTTTTCTCGATTTTTTGCGACAATACTTTTACCGCTTCATTCGCTTCAGCCAAGTATTGAGAATTAGGAAATCTATCAATAAAAGACTGCAATTTTTCTATCCCTTTAAAAGTATCCGTTTGATCTAAGCTATATACTGGAGAAAGCATAGAATAACTTTTGGCACCAAGATAGGCTGCTTCTTCTATTTTCTCACTTTTAGGATATCCTGACACAAAACTTTCAAACTGATAACCTGCTAAATAATATTGTTTGGTCTTATAATAGGATTGTGCAAACATATAAAACAACTTTTCTGCCTGAGGTTTTCCTCTATAAGCTGGAGCTATTTGTTCAAAAAGGCGAATTGCCTTTGAATACTTCCCTGCTTCATATAATGAGGTTCCCATCTGAAATTTAGCGGCAACATCTTCGTTTTTCAATGCTTTTTGATATTCACCACAAGACACAAAAACAACCAAAACAAGCAATAGAGATATAATTTTTTTCATATTTATTTATTTTCTTGATCTACGGGTTACTGATAACCTACAAAAAATCATACCGAAGTTTCGGTGGCAAATTTAGTTATTAATTCAGCTACTACAAAATATTTCTTTAGTTAAAAAAAGACCTATAATTTTATGCAAATTTGTTGATTTTTTTAACAAATTCATGAATTCTGGAAGACAAAGATTCATCTACACTAACTAAAGGCAAACGCACGGTATTATCGGCAATTCCTAGCGATTGAAAAACCTCTTTAATTCCTGCCGGATTACCTTGCTCAAAAATCATATCAATACTATCAGCTAATAAGTATTGTGTTTTAAATGCTTCATCTACTTTTCTATTCAAGCCTAATCGGATCATTTCAGAAAATTCCTTTGGAAAACCTTGCCCAATTACTGATATAACACCTGCCCCTCCTGCCAAAACCATTGGCAAAGCAATCATATCATCGCCAGAAATCACTAGAAATCCTTCAGGCTTGTCTTTCAACAATTGCATCGCTTGAACGATATCGCCCGCCGCTTCTTTGATTGCAACGACATTTTTAAAATCATTAGCCAAGCGTAAAACCGTTTTTGGCAACATATTACTGGATGTTCTTCCTGGAACATTATATAAAATTACCGGAATAGGCGAAGCTTCTGCTACCGCTTTAAAATGCTGATAAATTCCCTCCTGCGTAGGCTTATTATAATATGGAGAAACTGAAAGAATAGCAACAAACTGAGATAAATCTCTTGTTTTAAGTTCCTCAACAACCTTAAGAGTATTATTCCCTCCAACTCCCAACACTAATGGCAACCTTCCTTTATTGACATCGATTACCGTTTTGATAACCAATTCTTTTTCCTCTTGCGACAAAGTAGCATTCTCTGCTGTTGTGCCAAGAACTACAAGATATTCAATTCCACCATCGACAGAATAATTAATGATCCTCTCTAAGGCTTCGGTATCTATTGAAAAATCTTTTTTAAATGGCGTTACCAAAGCAACACCCGTACCAATTAATGATTGCATGTTTATTATCTATTTTGTTTAATTTTCTTTAAATACCGGAACAATTCACTAGTAAAAACGCGGTAATCTTCCGTGTGAGCACTAATAATCAAATGATTCAATCTTTTATCTATGGTCGCAAAACCCGCTTTGAATTTTGCATTAGAACGATGGGTAATTAACTTTAATATCGGCTTCTGAACCTCATAATAACTAATCAACAAATCAAATTCTTCTTTGATAAAATCATTTACCGCAACACTTGTTATCTCTGCATTCCAAGTTAACTCTTTGGAGCTAAAAAAAACTCCCGAATCTTTTTGACTTTTACTTAACTTATCTTTGTAAATTATTATCTTAATATTTTCCTCTATAATCCCATTGCTTACCAACTCTTTTACCAAAGCTTCTCTCTTCAAAAAATAGCTTTCATCAACCAGTAATCCCACGGTTTTTATGGCACTGACAAGTCTAGTACTTTTTACATCATAAAAAATATTTTTTAATTTTCTTTTTAAGAAAAAACCTTTTATATAATTTAAAAACATACTAATTTTACCGGTTAACAAAATTAATTAATAAAGTCTCATTATAAATGGTAAATCTAAAAAAGTATAGCGGTTTTTTAAAACTTTTTGTTATATTCTTAACACTTTTTTTTGCTCTTTCCTGTAACAAACAAATTCTTCATGTTAGCCAGATTGAAGGTAAGCTTATTCCTATTAGCGACACCTTACAACAACCTTCTGAAATTGAGAATTTTATCAAACCATACCGAGAACACATCAATAAAGATCTAAATAGCGTACTAGCCTATTGTCCCGAAACGCTTGACAAAAGAACAGGAACATGGCAAACTAAAATTGGTAATCTCCTTTCTGATGTAACGCTCGATTTAGGAAATCGCGTATTCAAAAGTAGAGAAAATAAAAATATTGACATTTGCCTACTAAATAGTGGCGGAATTCGCTCTGTACTTCCAAAAGGAAATATAACTGCCCGTAATGCTTTTGAAATTATGCCTTTTGAAAACAGCCTAGTAGTTATTGCTTTGAAAGGGGAACAAATTAAAGAACTGGTTGATTATTTTATTGCCGAAAAAAAACCACATCCCCTATCCGGTATGAGCTTTACCATTGATAAAAATAATGCCGCCAAAAGCATCATGATACAAGGAAAAGCACTTGACAAAGAGAAAATATACTATGTAGCAACTAATGACTATTTATCTAATGGAGGAGATAATATGACTTTCTTTGCCAAAGGAGTGCAGAAATTTGATCTAAATTACAAACTTCGAGATATTCTTATTGATTACTTCAAAGAGGTAGACACCATTCCAGCACCGAATGATATTAGAATCATAGTAGAATAGTTTAAAAAAAACAACTCGCCTGAGCAGCAATGAAAACTTTCTTTTTGCAAAATTTAATTCAAAAAAGATTTTACTGAATTTCATTTGTAAAAAAAAAAGCAAAAATAGCTCCCTAATACTTTGTCAATCACAACAGTAAATTGGATAAAAAAGACACAAGATGAAAAGAAGAGATTTTATAGAAAAAACAGCAGCCGGAACCACTTTAGTAGGTCTGGGCTTATCAATGAGTAGTTTCAAATCTTTGGATACAAAACAACTCACTATTTTACACACAAATGACGTCCATAGCTATATTGATCCTTTTCCAGCCGATCATCCCAGAAATCCGAACATGGGAGGTGTTGTAAAAAGAGCTCAATTAATTGAAGCTATTCGAAAAGAAAACTCAAATATATTACTGCTTGATGCCGGCGATATTTTTCAAGGTACTCCTTATTTTAACTATTATGGTGGAGAACTGGAGTTCAAACTAATGAGTATGATGGGCTATGATGCTTCAACGATAGGAAACCATGACTTTGACAATGGTCTTCAAGGATTGCATGCACAACTACCCCATGCCAGCTTTGATTTTATTTCGGCCAATTATGATTTCAAAAATACCATTTTAGCTCCGTTTGTAAAACCCTATAAAATTTTCAATAAAAACGGAATTAAAGTTGGCGTATTTGGTCTAGGAGTAGAACTTAACGGATTAGTCGACAAGAAAATGTACGAGGAAACAGTATACAATGATCCCGTGGAAACCGCTCAAGATATGGTTCGTATATTGAAAAAAGAAGAGAAATGCGACCTAATAATTTGTCTTTCGCACCTTGGTTACAACTATAAAAATGAACCCAATAAAATTTGCGACTTGAAATTGGCAGCAACAACCAAAGACATAGACATGATTATTGGTGGACACACCCATACTTTTCTGGATAAACCAACGGTAGTTAAGAACCTTGACAACAGAGAAGTTCTAGTAAATCAAGTAGGATGCTATGGCATTAATTTGGGGAGAATCGATGTGTTTTTTGATTCTGATAAAAATAAAACACACCAAGGAAGATCAATTGTCGTTTAGTACAACTTCTTCGTTAGCATTTGCTTTTTCGGCATCAACAACAAAGCGGTAAAAAGCATAATAAACAGCCGCATTCAATACCATCGCCAATGGCCTAAAAGCTATTGGCGCTAAATTTGAAAGGTAATATTTCTCGATAAAAACAATAAAATATTGAGTAACAGAAAGCAATCCAAAAATTAATAGCCAGAAATTCATCCTATTATAATTCATCACATATTCAGATAAAGCCAATCCTCCAATTATTGAAATTAATATGTTTTGAATGATCAAAACCCAATAACTCTCCTGCTGTATTCCATTGGAAATAGATAATAAATAGAAAAAAACAAACAAAAAAGGAACAATAGCAATAAATAAGGGAATAAAATCTTTAAGCTTTATTAACCGAACAACATAGGCAATTAAAAATATTCGATGCACCAAAAAAACGATTAATCCGATAAATAAAAAACTTTCCGTATTGGGAATAAAAAAGAGATTTGTTATTAATGACAAGCAAAGCACTAGAAAAAACATAGATTCTCTTACTCTGGATGCATTCCAGTAAAGCACCATCACCCCTATTGACAATAAAGGCTTGAAAATAAACACCAATTCTCTACTTGAAAAAAACTCTGCAGTAAGTTCCACCGCTACAATGATAAAAAACATCGCAGTAAGCCATTTTCCTAAATTAGTCTTATCCTTAATTACCATATTCAACGGTTTTATACTCACTCCAGTAACTTCATAAATTCAATTTCAGAAATAATAGGAATATTAAGTTTACTTGCTTTTTCTAATTTTGCCGGTCCCATATTATCACCTGCTACTACATAATCTGTTTTGGCAGAAATTGAACTCCCTATCTTTCCACCATTATCTTCGATAGCTTTTTTCAAATCATCCCTTGAGAATTTTTCAAAAACACCGGAAACTACAAAAACTTTTCCAGCGAGTCTATCTGTTGCATTTGGATTGATCTTTTCCACAATCTCAAATTGAACACCATATGCTTTCAATCTATCAATAATATTTCTGTTTTCTTGATTTTCAAAAAACTCAATTACACTTTGAGCAATTCGTTCACCAATTTCATCAACCAGAACTAAATCCATCAGTGTAGCCTGACTCAATGCATCGATATTTTTATAATGTTTAGCCAATTTCTTAGCAACTGTTTCACCCACATATCGGATTCCAAGTGCATACAAAACGCGCTCAAAAGGAATTTTCTTCGAATTTTCGACTCCTTTAACTAAATTTTCGGCTGATTTTTGCGCCATTCTTTCCAAAGGCCGTATTTGATCTACAGTCAAATCATATAAATCGGCATAATTCTGAACCAAATGATTATTATAAAGTAAAGCTACTGTTTCTCCGCCAAGCCCTTCGATATCCATAGCTTTTCTGGAAATAAAATGCTGAATTCTTCCGATAATCTGAGGCGGACAACCATAAAAATTAGGACAGTAATGATTGGCTTCACCTTCGTTACGAACCAACAAAGTATGACATTCCGGACAATGCGTAATATATTTTGTAGGTTCTGAGTCTTCTGGACGCTTGGTCAAATCAACAGCTATGATTTTAGGAATGATCTCGCCACCTTTTTCTACAAACACAGTATCCCCAACACGAATATCTAATTTTTCTATTTGGTCAGCATTATGCAAAGAAGCCCGCTTTACAATAGTTCCAGCCAATTGCACCGCTTCCAGATTAGCCACCGGAGTAATCGCTCCGGTTCTTCCCACCTGATAAGAAATCGAATTCAACCTGGTAGAAACCTGTTCTGATTTGAATTTATAAGCCATTGCCCAACGAGGCGATTTAGCCGTATACCCCAATTCATCCTGATATTGCAAACGATTCACTTTTACCACCACTCCATCTGTTTCATAAGGCAATTCATGACGATGAACATCCCAATAGTCTATAAATTCAAAGACTTCCTGCAAATTATGAGCAAGTTTAGCCTCAATAGGAACCTTAAAGCCCCATTTTCTAGCTACTTCTAATCCTTCAAATTGAGAAGTAAAAGGCAATTTATTCCCTATCAAAAAATACAAAAGACAATCCAAAGGCCTTTTAGCCACTTCAGCACTATCTTGCAACTTCAAACTCCCTGAAGCTGTATTCCTCGGATTAGAATAGGGCGTTTCGCCAATTTCGATCAATTCCTGATTCATTTTTTCGAAACCGGCAAAAGGCAAAATGATTTCGCCACGAGCATCAAATTTATCGGGAAAACTACCTTTTAATTGCAACGGAATTGACCGTATCGTTTTGATATTAGTAGTCACATCATCCCCTTGAAAACCATCACCACGAGTAATGGCGCGAACTAATTTCCCGTTCTCATAAGTAATACTGATTGAAGCACCGTCGTATTTTAATTCGCAAGTATATTCCAAGGGAACTTCTCCCAACACTTTCTGAATGCGTTTTTCCCACTCTACCAAATCTTCCTTAGAATAGGAATTATCCAATGAATACATGCGATATTCATGAGGAATTGTTTTAAAATTCTTTGTAATTGTTCCTCCCACACGTTGGGTAGGCGAGTTAGAATCAAAATATTCTGGGTACTTACTTTCTAAATCTTGAAGTTGTTTCAATTTTATATCAAACTCATAATCTGATATAACAGGATGATCCAAAACGTAATAATTATAATTATGAAGATTGAGTTCTTCCCTTAATGTTTGGATGGTATTTTGAATATCCATAAAAATAAATTGGCTACTTTAGTATTTAAAAAAGAGTACTAAAATAGCCAATTTAAAATAAATATCATTGAAATTAAGATTCAATAATTGAATTTATTTGTTTGTATAATTGCCCGTCACTTAAAAAAGCCCCTTGCTGTATCAATTCGAAAATAGAACTATTCCGTTCCTCGGTAAACATTTTTTTTCCGGTCTTCATTTCGATAGTTTCGGTAAACATATTATCACTAAGCCATTGCAAGCCTTCTTTGGTCAAAAAATCGACCTCAGGAACCAATGATTTCAAAACTATAGAATGAACATGCGTATCAAAGCTTTGAAACAAAAAAATATGGTTTTTAGAAAAATGTTCTAAATATTCCGCTCTTGACAATACGCCTTCCCAAATTAAATCGGAAAAAACATCTAATTCTTGCTCTGCAACCTCAGGTTTCTCAGCTTTTATTTTATCCCACTCCGCTTTATCAATAGCCTGAGTAGCCAAAAAGTTAGTAAATTCAGGGCTTAATTCCTCAAATTGTTCTTTTGTTAATCTGCTGTATTTCATATTACTTTACTGTTTTGGAATTCGGATTGAATTATTTTAAAACCCAATAGTTCATTATTCGTATTTCTTATCCTATTTGAAAAATCAATAGCATCAAATTGGTTTTGTTTTTTTTTAAAGAAAAAAGGCCGTCCCTTTTGAGACAGCCTTTTTTATTATTAAAAATTGCGAATAATTACAATTATTCAGCGATAATCTCGTAAGCTAATTCAACTATTACATCTCTGTGTAATCTCACGCTTGCAGAATATTTTCCTGTACGTTTAACGATTCCAGAAGTAATAAATTTTCTGTCAATTACTTGACCACCTTTTGCCAAAGCTTCAGCGATATCAATATTCGTGATTGAACCGAATAATTTCTCTCCACCTGCTTTTGCAGCAATTTTAATCTCGATAGCTTTCAAAGCTTCTGCCAATGCTTTTGCATCTGCAACCACTTTAGCTTCTTTATGAGCTCTTTGCTTTAGGTTTTCAGCTAATACTTTCTTTGCAGAAGAAGTAGCTAATTGAGCAAATCCTTGTGGGATTAAGTAATTACGACCGTATCCGTTTTTCACAGTTACTACATCGTCTTTAAAACCTAAATTTTGAACGTCTTGTTTTAAAATCAATTCCATGTTGTTGTCCTTTGTAATAGAAGTTAGGTTTCATGTTTCAGAAAACCAACAACTGTTAATTTTTAATTATTTTAATAAATCGGCCACATAAGGCATTAAAGCTAAGTGACGAGCTCTTTTAACAGCAACTGAAACTTTTCTTTGGTATTTCAATGAAGTTCCTGTTAAACGACGAGGAAGAATCTTTCCTTGTTCATTTACAAATTTCAATAAGAAATCAGCATCTTTATAATCAATATATTTGATACCTGATTTTTTGAAACGACAGTACTTTTTAGTTTTGTTAGTTTCTATGTTTAAAGGAGTAAGATATCTGATATCTCCGTCTTTTTTTCCTGAAGCAGATTGTTGTAATGTTGCCATGATAATTAAGCTTTTTGAGATTTAAGTTTCGCTCTTCTTCTTTCAGCCCAAGAGATAGCATGTTTGTCAAGACTTACAGTTAAGAAACGCATAACTCTTTCGTCACGTCTAAATTCAGTTTCAAAAGCAATTAAAACTTCTCCTGATACTTTGAATTCGAACAAATGGTAAAAACCAGATTTTTTGTTTTGGATTTCGTAAGCCATTTTTTTCAGACCCCAATCCTCTTTCGATACCATTTCTGCTCCTCTACTAGTAAGAAAATCTTCAAATTTGCTTACTGTTTCCTTCACCTGAACATCAGATAAAACGGGATTTAAAATGAAAACAGTTTCATAATGATTCATAAATATGTATTTATTTGTTATTTTGGCTGCAAAAGTAAGCAATTTTTCCGAACTAGCAAGCAGAATCTCACTTTATTCGTTGTACAACAAAAAAAACCGATGAAAATTAGTTTTTTTCAAAATTACACCCTATATTTACTTTACCAAATCCTTAAATGTAGTAATTATGAAACTAAATTGTGTTGTTGTAGATGACAGTTCCATTCAAAGGATGATCATTGCAAAGTTAGTTAATAATCATCCAAACTTACATCTAATAGGTGATTTTTCCAATGCTATTGAAGCAAAAAGTTGTATGTCTATTCATACTGTCGATTTGATTTTCTTAGATATTGAAATGCCCGTTATCAGTGGTTTTGATTTTTTGGATGGTTTAAAAGTCAAACCCCAAATTATTTTTGTTACATCAAAAGCTGAGTATGCCCTTAAAGCTTTTGATTATGATGCCACAGACTATCTTCAAAAACCGATTGCTCTGGATCGATTCAATGCTTCTGTCAGAAGAGCAGTAGATCAATACCTATATAAAAATGACAATCGAGAAGAAGAAGGCGAACACATTTTTATCAAAAGTAATTTGAAAAAATTAAAAGTATTTACTTCTAAAATCAAATGGATTGAAGCTTTTGGAGATTACGTAAGAGTAGTTACTGAGGACGATAGCAATCTGGTTCTTTCTACGATGAAATCATTTGAAAATGATTTATCAAAAAAGAAATTTGTGAGAGTACACAAGTCTTATATAATTAATATTGACAAAGTGGAACGTTTCAACAGTAAATTTGCAGAAATAGGAATCACTAAAATTCCATTAAGCAGAAACAAAAAAGAAGATTTAGTAAAAGCACTTTCTTATGGGTAAAAAAACTACTTTTTAATAAAAATCAACATTTACAGAAACTTTTATAGCTCTATATTGAGCTACAGCATCAAAACTATTCAACATTTTCTGAATAGTTTTTTTTGTACCTGCCACCGAAGAACTTTGCGGAATTTTTATCAATATCGTTCTTATGTATTCATTCCTAATTCTATTGATCCCCGGTTCCTCAGGCCCCAATACCGGAATATTCAAATTTTGACTCATCACCTGGTACAACCAAGTAGCGCCTTCTTTAAGCTTTTCAAAATCACGATGCTTTAAGGTTACTTTTATTATCCTGAAATAAGGCGGGTATTTATAAATTTGCCTGTCATACAACTGTTCCTTATACATTCCCAAATAATCGTTATTCGTAACTTGCTGAATCGTATTATGATTTGGATTATACGTTTGTATAATTACCTTTCCTCTTTTTTCCGAACGTCCAGACCGCCCAGAGACCTGTGTCATCATTTGAAAGCTTCTTTCAAAAGCCCTAAAATCCGGATGAAACAACATATTATCAGCATTCATTATACCTACTAAACTTACATTATCAAAATCCAATCCTTTGGCCAACATTTGGGTTCCCACTAAAATATCGATTTCCTTATTTTTAAAACTATCAATAATTTTTTCAAAACCAAATTTACCACGTGTGGTATCCTGATCCATTCTCCCTATTTTATGAGCAGGAAAAAGCGTAACTAATTCTTGTTGAATCTGTTCCGTCCCAAAGCCTTTAGTTGTCAAATCAACACTTGAACAACTATGGCAATGCGTAGGTTTTGCAATAGAATACCCACAATAATGGCAACGCAATTGATTTTTATGTTTGTGATACGTCAAACTCACATCACATTGCTGGCATTGCGGAACATGACCACAAGTCATACATTCTAACAAAGGCGAATAACCCCTCCTATTTTGAAATAAAATCACTTGTTCGCCCAAAGACAAAGCACTACCGATTTCTTCTATTAAAACATCACTAAAATGTCCGGTCATTTTTTTTCGGAAATACTTATCTTTTAAGTCTACCAATTCAATTTCCGGCATCATCACATTACCATAGCGCTTGGTGATTTCAACCAGTCCGTACTTTTCAGATTTAGCGTTAAAAAAAGTCTCAATACTTGGCGTTGCGGACCCCAACAAAACTTTTGCTTTATAGAAATTAGCCAACACAATCGCTGCATCTCGGGCATGATAGCGTGGCGCAGGATCCACTTGTTTGAAAGTTTGCTCGTGTTCCTCATCAACAATTAGCAATCCTAAATTAGAAAAAGGCAAAAACAAGGCTGATCGCGCTCCAATAACAATTTGAGCCTTTTCGGAATTTTTCAAAACCTGATTCCAGACTTCAATTCGTTCGTTATTATTATATTTCGAGTGGAAAACAGCCACTTTGTTCCCAAAATAAGCACTCAATCTCCCCACTAATTGAGTCGTCAGCGCAATTTCAGGCAACAGATACAAAACTTGTTTTCCCGTAGCGAGATATTCTTCTATCAACTTGATGTAAATCTCGGTTTTCCCACTCGAAGTCACTCCATGTAAAAGACAAACCTCTTTTTGCGCAAAACTATTTTTAATTTCCATAAAAGCTAGTTGCTGTGCTTCACTCAATAGCAATTGTTTTTCCCCTTTTTTTCCTGAAAAATCAACTCGATCATGCTGTACAAAATATTCTTCAAATATTTCTTTATCTATTAATGCTCTTACGATTGCCGAAGACGAATTTGCAGCTTCTACCAATTTTTTCACTGTAACTGGCTTCTTATCTGTAGCCCTTAATTGAAAATAAGACAACACAATTTCCTTTTGCTTGTTGGCGCTTTTAAGTGTTTCCAATAATTCTCCTAACCCTTGATCTGATTGGTATTTAGAATACAAACGGACGTATCGTACTAATTTTGGCTTATAGCTTTCTTGCATTTCTTCCTGTAAAACCAATATGTTTTTGTCTATCAGTTTTTGGATAACCGGAAAAATATTTTTCTTGTTTAAAATAGAAATAATCTCCTGAACTTTCAGTGAAGTCTGGAGTTGTAAGGCTTGATAAATCAGATATTCATCATCAGAAAGCAGACTTTCATCCACAAAAACATCTGCTTTTTGAGAAATTAAAGTTTCATTTTCCAACAATAACGTACTAGGCATTGCACCGCGATATACATCTCCAATGGCGCACATATAATAGGAAGCAATCCATTGCCAGTGGGCAATTTGAATTTCGGTTACAATGGGTGTTTCATCCAGAATCTGATGAATTTCCCTAGCTTCATATAAAGTAGGCTTGTTTTGATGAACTTCAATTACTAATGCGGTATAGATTTTACTTTTACCAAAAGGAACTGCAAGACGCATTCCTTTTTTGATATAATAGTACTCTGTTTCAGAAATACTATAAGTAAATGTTTTGGCAAGAGAAAGAGGTAAAATTACTTCGACAAAATGCATTATAAACTTTAGGTTGCAACTAGCACATTAGCCAGCTGGATTAAATGGCAAATTAGGATACAGATCCCAAATCTAAAACTAAGAACTCCAAACATCAAATACTAGCTCTTTAGTCTGTACCAGTATTGTGTTCTTCCTAATAATGAAAAGCCAATATATCCTCTAACTTTAAGTTTATCATTGCCTTCAAGAGCAATAAAACATTTGTACATTTTACCGTTCTTAGGATCCAAAATCTTCCCTCCGCCGTATTCAGCGCCATCTTTAGATAATCCTTTTATAACTGTAATTCCAAGTATAGGCTTCTTAGCATCTTCTCCAGGACAATCTTTACAAAGATCATTCTTATGTTCTGAATCCAGAATATCAATCACTTTACCGTAAATTTTTCCTGATTTTTCGTAAATCTCTACGATAGATTTGGCTTTACCGGTTTCGTCATCAATAGTTTTCCACTTTCCGAGAACACTTTTATTTTGCGCATAAAATAGCGTTGTAACTAACAACAATCCAACGGTAATGATTTTTTTCATGGTTTTATTTTTTTTTAAACCTTCTATTAAGTAGCATCTCTAACTTTAGTACAGCTACCAACATATAGCCGGAAATACAAGATTCAGCGAAGCTTAACAGCTCCTTATTTTTATCAAATTTAATATAAAAAATATAGAACTTTTCAATTTTATCAAATATTCTTTTTTTTTCTTTTCAAGTTGTTTATCGTGGCGTTCAATTCAAAACCCAGTAATAAAATCATACAATTGATCCAGATATAAAACATAACAATCAACAATGTCCCAATGGAACCGTAAAGCTGGTTGTATTGCGAAAACCGTATGACCCAGATTCCAAAAAAATAGGAAATAATCAGAGTGAAAATTGTTGAAAAAACGGAACCTATTGAAATGAAAGACCTGCTTTTATCGTGTTTGGTTCCAAACTTAAAAAGAACCGATGTAGTGATTAAAATCATTAAAATTAGAAAGCCGTAGCGACTCAAAACAATCAATGGAATTTGTTCACTGAGCAACTCATGAGCAGTTAATTTTTGGATAAAAACCTCAAATACAACAATGATAGCTACGGTAAGAATCAGTAAGAAAGACAATACCAGAGACATACCTACTGCTACAAAATATTGATGAAAAAAGCCTCTTTTCACAAGTACGTGCCGTGAAGTCTCAAAACCTCCCAAAATGGAGTTCAATCCGTTAGCCATTAAAAAAATAGACAGCAAAAAACCGGACGAAAGCAAACCGGAATGACTGTTATGCAGAATATCATTGATAATATTCTCAATGGCATAATACGTATTAGGCGGTACTCCTTCGGAAACAAATTTTAAAAAATCCTGCTGAAAGCCTTCTATGGGAATATAAGGAATCAGATTCAAAATAAAAAGTGCAAAAGGAAATAACGCCATAAAAAAACTGAAAGCAATAGCTCCTGCCCGGTTTGACAAAGCTCCTTCGGCAATACCGATAACATACAATTCTAACAAATCATAGAGAGACAAACCCTCTAACCAACTTAATTTAACCCTTTTTAAAAAACGGACTAAACTACGCAATATTGGGATTTTCTCTATTCTTTGCTCTATTTCTTGGCTCATAAATAGTACCGTTGTAGACTAAATTGCTTTCAAACTCAAATCCATGTTATAAATTGAATGCGTCAAAGCACCCGATGATATGTAATTCACCCCACATTCCGCATACTTCCGCAGAGTTTCTTCATTGATGTTACCCGAAGATTCCGTTAAGGATTTGTCACCAATAAAAGCCACGGCTTCTCTGGTCATTTCATAATCAAAATTATCCAACAGGATTCTGTACACTCCGCCACAGCCAACAATTTCTTTGACTTCATCCATATTTCTGGCTTCCACGATAATTTTCAAATCCCGATTATTTTCTTTTAGATAAGCTTTGGTTTTAGCGATGGCCAAAGTGATTCCGCCGGCAAAATCGATATGATTGTCTTTGAGCATTACCATATCATACAAGGCAAAGCGATGATTCTCCCCTCCGCCCAGTTTCACTGCCCATTTCTCGGCAACGCGAAAACCAGGAGTTGTTTTACGGGTATCCAAAATTTTAGTTTGAGTTCCTTCAAGCAATTTTACATAACTATTCGTTTTAGTAGCAATAGCCGACATGCGCTGCATCGAGTTCAACACCATGCGCTCCGCTTTAAGAATGGACTGCGAACTGCCCGATACATGAAACACCACATCGCCAAATTTTACAGGACTGCCGTCTGCTATAAAAGTTTCGATGATTAAATCTGGGTCTACATAATGGAATATCATTTTGGCAAATTCGACACCGGCAATAATCCCTTCGTCTTTAACTAAAAGTTTTGCCTTTCCTTGTGCCGAAATCGGTATACAAGCCAACGAACTATGATCGCCATCACCCACATCTTCACGGATGGCATTTGCTATAAGTATCTTTAATTCGTTTTGAAATTGTGCTTCACTAATCATTTTTATAGGAAATTTATATAGCGCTAAAGTAGCACATATTTTGTGGAATTGAAAATTTGTTTCTTTATCGATTGGGGAAATAGTTATTTTGTCTGGCTCTGACTCTGCTAATTTTTCAGCTATCGGTTTTTATTTTTTTTAAAACATAAACTGGTAGGTACTATCCTGTTATTCGAAAAATATATTCTATTTTCGACTTTTTGTTTTTAGTTATACCAACATAAAAATTAGAAATTCAATCCGAAAACTAATAACCAATCATAAATCAATTATTTTAAAATGAAATTACTCTTTCGCCATGCTTTTTTAATTTTGACTTTACAGCTGCTTTCGTTACAAACCCATGCCATGGCAAACAAAAAGGGAGCCGACAACGGCAATGCGGAGCCAACTATAGCGTCAAAAACGATTAAAGTAACTCTGGATTCTTCCTTTCCAAGAATAATTCAATACAATTGGATTGCAAACGGAGCCGTTCTTTACGGACAAGAAGATCAATTATCACAAGTGCTCATTAACGGGACACTTTACAAGCCGAAAACGACATTTTCTCTAGAAAAAAACACGGCAAACTATGTCTTGGAAATTCCTGAAATCAAAGTTTCGGTAAAAATTCAGATTAAAGTACTTGCCAATATCGTTGAATTTAATGTAACCCAAATCACAGAAAACGGCACTTTCAAAGTCAGTACTTTTGAAATCCCAAACCATAATCTGGTTTCTGTAAGGAGTTCTCAGGCAGAGGCTTCTTTTGCCGGGGCAAAAATGTTCACCGCCGTAAAAGGAACCGGAGACGAATTTTTACCGCTTAAAGCGGCAATGGCGAAAGACAGCATCGCAAAAAATTATTTATATGGTATTGTCAACACAGCGCAATTAGCGGCAAGTATCTGGAGCAATTCCGTTACCGAAAAAAACGATGACACTAGAGTTCAAAAACAGACTGTTGTAACAAAAGACTATGCCCGCACCGGAATATGGAGTGGTTCCTGGATTTACCGTGCCAAAGGAATGAAAACTACAGATCCGCTTCCTGTGGCCAAAATTGTTATTACTAATGACGCAAACGGAGACCAAAAAGTAGACTGGCAGGACGGAGCAATCGCTTTTAGAACTATCATGAACAACCCTTTGGGCAGTGATAAAATCAAAGATTGGGTTGTACAGCGCATTCCAATGAACTTTGGCAGCCAGGCAACCAATCCTTTTACCAAAACATTGGACGAAACCAAAAGGATTTTTCTCAACACCGATGGTTTAGGCCAATATGTAATCCTAAAAGGATACGGATCCGAAGGACATGACTCCAAACATCCTGATTATGGAGACATTGGAAAAAGGCAAGGCGGCGCCAAAGACATGGAGATGCTTTGCAAGCAAGCCATTAAGTACAATGCTTTTATGGGCGTACATATCAACGCAACGGAATCCTATCCTGAAGCCGAGGCTTTTAACGACTCATTGATAGACAAAACAAAAAAAGGTTGGGATTGGCTTGATCCTTCCTATTATATCAACAAACGCTATGATGCCAGTTCCAATAACAGGATGCTTAGACTTAAATCACTAAAGGATCAGGTGCCTTCATTGGCTTTTATCTATTGCGATGTTTGGTATGCCAAAGGAAGTTGGGACAGCCGAAAATTAGGCCGAGAAATACATTCTTTGGGCTTGACATTGACAACCGAATTCCCTAATGATCACGAGTACGACGCTATTTGGAATCACTGGGCCGTTGATTACAATTACGGAGGAAAAGACATCAAAGGATTCAACAGTCAAATTGTGCGATTCATTCGCAATCACCAAAAAGACACTTGGATTGCCAGACATCCTTTGTTAGGCGGGACTGAAATGGATGACTTTGAAGGTTGGCAAGGAAGAAACAATATCGATAATACCATCGAAATGACTTTCGGCACTGGATTACCAACAAAATATTTGCAACATTTTCCAATCCTTAAATGGGAAGAAAACGCCATTTCTCTTGACAAAAATGTAAACGTAAGTTTAATTTCAGGCAAAAGAACCATTAACAAAGACGGCAGAACGGTACTAAATGGCGATAGCTACCTTTTACCTTGGAATCCTTATACCGAAGAAAAATTATATCATTGGAATAAAGCCGGAGGAACAACCACTTGGGAATTACCAAAAAGTTGGGGGAATTTAAAAACGGTTCAATTGTATAAACTCAACGATCAAGGAAGAGAATTTGTACAGGAAATTGAGTTAAAAAACGGTCAACTTATAATAGAAGCTGATCCAAAAACACCTTATGTTTTATACAAAAAGAAAACTGCTTCCAATATCGTGGCCAATTTTGGAGAAGGAACTTTTATAAAAGATCCGGGGTTCAACAGCGGAAACTTAAAAAACTGGAAAGTAGATGGCAACGGAGCCGCTGTGGTTCGCAGTAAAATTGGTCAATACGAACTTGAAATTAACGGTACAACTCCGGTAACGATAAGTCAAACCATTAGCGGATTAACGGCCGGTACTTACTATGCTTCTGTATATGTTTCCACAAGTTCTGACCGAAGAGCCTATCTGGGCGTTAACAATTACGGAGGACAGGAAGTAAGCACTTATGCCAACAACTCTTTGTGGAAAAACTATATTTCAGCCGATTCGAAGCACGATACCAACATGCAACGTATGTATGTATTTTTTAAAGTTCCTCAAGGACAAACCACTGCGAATTTATTCCTTCGTGCAGAAGCAGGGACTTCACAAGTTCTGTTTGACGATATTCGTGTGGCTCCGATATCCCAAACTGCTAAACCGGCAAATGTATTTTTTGCGGAAAACTTTGAAAATATTCCTGACGGATTGTATCCTTTTATCAAAGGGCCTTCGGGAGGCGTAAATGACCCTAGAACCCATTTAGCCGAATTGCATGCTCCTTATACCCAAAAAGGATGGAATGAAAAACCAATTGACGATGTAATCAACGGAAAATGGTCACTGAAAGCCCACGGCGAAGAACAGGGACTTTTGCTTCAAACGATTCCGCAAACCGTTCGATTCAAAGCCGGTAAAACCTATACTGTAACTTTTAACTATGAAGCATCCGGTGCCGATTATGCCTTAGTAATGGGTGACGGAACCGTTAGCAAAATAGCTGTTGCTATCAATGCAGCAAACACGCCAACCCAAACTTCTTTCAGTTTCCTGGGATCTGAAAGTGGAAATTCATGGTTCGGAATCGAAAAACTGAACGGTGAACAATCTGACTTTGTTTTAGATGATTTAGTTATCATGGAGAATTAATTGAGTGACCATTTAAAAAAATCATCACATAAATAAAGGAACTTACACACTTTGTTCTTTAAACCTTAAAAGCAAGCTCGTTCTGATGAGCTTGCTTTTTTTTATCCCAAATCAAGATTTTTTTTAGTCTGTATTTTCTATTACATTTACTCCCAATTTAATTCAAATGCCAACTTTTGAAGAATTATTTCAGATTTTGTTTACTGAAAACAGCAACCCAATTGAAAAGTTGAAACCGCTTTGAAAAATACCTTTTTGATAAAAAAGACATTATGAGAATAATTTATACGCTTCTTTTTTCAGCAGTACTGCATCTGGGTTACGCCCAATCTCCCAGCCTATATTTGGAAAAAATCAGAGACAACGAAGCAGCTCTGACGGCTTTTTTTTCGCAAATGCCAAAAGGTGGCGACTTACACCATCATTTTAGCGGTTCCATCTATGCCGAACCTATCTTGCAAGATGCCATCAATGACGATTTTTACCTGAATACCGCAACTATGGAAGTGCTCAAGGAAAAACCATCGAGCGGAAACTGGGAGCTTTTTTCCAGCCTGCGAAATAAAGGTCAACTTGATTTTTACAAACAGCAAATAATGGAAAAATGGTCTGTGAAAGATTACAATCATGTGAGCTATCCTTCAGACAAATTGTTTTTTGAATCTTTTGGAAAATTTAGTCCCGCAATTGAAGGGCATTTTGGAGAAGGATTATTGGAACTAAAAAACAGGGCTATTAGCGAAAATCTGAGCTATATTGAAACCCAACTATCGACAATTCCTTGCGACATTAATACTACTGACTTATCTGACTTCAATATAAAATTAAGAGAATTAGCCGCTAAAAAAGATGAAAAAGGCATCAAAGCGCTTCTTGATTCTCTTTACGCCACTTTATTGAAAAGAGAAGCCGCAAAATACGCCGAAGATTTTAATGACAATTTTGTTAGCAAAATGCATCAGGAACTAAAGATTGACGACGCCCGTTTTACGATGCGTTATCAAAATTTTGTGTTGCGATTTATGGAACCGGTAGATTTATTTAAAAACTTAATGATTGCCTTCATCTCGGCCGATACCAGTCCGCTTATGGCAGGCGTAAATATCGTGTCTCCGGAAGATGGCGAAACTTCGATGAAAGATTATTGGTTGCACATGCTGATGTTTAAATACTGCAGCGGTCGTTTTCCAAATGTAAAATATGCGATGCATGCCGGCGAACTAACCTTGGGACTGGTACAGCCCGAAGATTTAACTTGGCACATTCATGAAGCGGTTCATACGGCCGGCGCAAACCGCATTGGTCACGGAGTAGATATCGCTTACGAAAATAAATCTTACGAATTGTTGCGCCATATGGCAAAGAATGACATTCCGGTAGAAATTAATTTGGTCAGCAATGAATTCATTTTGAAGGTAAAAGAAAACCGTCACCCTATCTCTTTGTACAGAGCTTTTAATGTTCCTATTGTCATCAGTACCGATGATGCCGGAATATTAAGAACTAACATGACCGAACAATATGTTTTATTGGCCAAGAGATACAAAGACGTAACTTATGAAGAGATCAAAAAATACGTTTACAACAGCATCAACTATAGTTTTATCAAAGACAAATCAGTCAAAAAACAACTATTGAAAGATTTGGATTCCCGTTTTAAGACTTTTGAAGCTAATTTCCCTTTAAAATAATCCAATGAACATCAAGCTCATCGCCATAGGCAAAACCGACAATAAAGCACTGCAGTCGTTAATAGATGATTATACCAAACGCTTGTCTTTTTATATCAAATTTGATTTGGAAATTATTCCTGACATCAAGAATGTAAAAAACTTATCCGAAAGCCAACAAAAAGAAAAAGAAGGCGAATTGATTTTAGCAAAAATAACGCCTACCGACCAACTTATTTTATTGGACGAAAACGGCAAAAATTTCTCCAGCGTAGGTTTCTCCGAAGAATTACAAAAGAAGATGAATTCAGGAATCAAAACCCTCGTATTTGTTATTGGCGGCCCTTATGGATTCTCGGATACGGTTTACGCCAAAGCACAAGGAAAAATTTCACTTTCGCTGATGACATTCTCCCACCAAATGGTGCGATTGTTTTTTATCGAACAATTGTATCGCGGGTTTACCATTTTAAGAAATGAACCGTATCATCATCAGTAAAAAAGTGTTCAGCGTTCAGTCCCGAAAGCTTTCGGGAGCAGTATTCAGTCATTGCGAAATACAAAACTATCTCTTAATAGATAAATTCTTCGTTAGTCAAATTCAATTCCGGCATCGGAAATTTTAAAGTTTCGATTAAAATTTTATCTTGAATATAATTTTCGTAGGGCAAATTTTCAGCAAAGCAAAAAAAGAATTTATTTGATTTGTCAGTTGATAAGCTGTCTAAATAATTTTGAATTTTTTCTCTTTTTACTGAAATATTATTTACCAAAATTTCATTGTTTTTATCAAAAAAGATAACTACTCCGAACTTCGGTTTTCCCGTTTTATAATACACATTCGTAAAAGGAATGAAGGCCAGATTCTTTCCAATACTATCAGCATAGGCATAATAATTTTCGGCCTTTTCATTTTTATGGGCTTTCTCTTTTCGCTTTTTCTCTTGCAATTTAATGACTTCAGGAATCACGATTCGCAAAGGCAGACGCTTATCAATATTTAGAATCCAATTGGTTGTAATGATGCTGTTATTCCTGTTGACTTCTGCCAAGGTATCTTTGTCTTTTGTTCTGAAAAAAATATAGATTGGCGAATGATCCACCACCTCACTGACAACAGTTCTATCGGATTTTGCTAATAATATATCCTCTTTATTTCCGCAAGAAAACAATAAAAAAACAATCGCTAAACTTAAATATTTCATTTTACACATTCATTTTATTCCACAATTGAACACATTCCACCGCTTCTTTCACATCGTGAACTCTAAGAATTGATGCACCTTTAGTCAAAGCAATAGTATTTAAAAAAGTTGTCCCGTTCAAGGCTTCTTCGGGATTGGAATTTAAAACTTTATATATCATCGATTTTCTTGATATTCCAACCAGCAAGGGTAATTCCAACATTTGAAACAATTCCATTTTTTGCATCACTTCAAAATTCTGTTCTAGAGTTTTGGCAAAACCAAAACCGGGATCGATAATCAAATCATTAATGCCAAGACTTCTTGCTTTATTGATTTTTTCAGAAAAATAAAAAAGCATTTCTTTGATGATATCATCATAATGAGTCATGCTTTGCATTGTTTGCGGAGTACCGCGCATGTGCATCATAATGTAAGGAACATTGTACTTGGCAATCACTTCAAACATCTTGTCATCCAGATTTCCTGCCGCAATATCGTTAATTAACGCTGCTCCATTTTCAATGCAGGCTTTGGCCACTTCGCTCCTAAAAGTATCAATTGACAGCAAGGCTTCGGGAAAATTTTTCAAGATCAATTGAACCACAGGAACAATCCGCTCTATTTCTTCTTTTTCAGAAACAAACTCAGCGCTGGGTTTGCTCGAATAAGCGCCTATATCTATAAAAGTAGCGCCCTCGGCTAACATTTTTTCTACTCGGGCTAAGATTTCATTCTCGAGATTGTATTTCCCTCCATCAAAAAAGGAGTTGGGCGTCACATTCAAAATTCCCATTATTTTAGGAATTGACAAATTGATTAATTGTCCTTTGCAGTTAATTGTCATTCTTTTTTATTCTTTAGGCTTATTTATCGTTTCTTGATCAGCAATCGTTTTCTAAACGCTGTAAGCTCGAAAACGGCTATATTCAACAATCTTTGAACTTCCACTTTCTTTCCAAAAAAAATATGCTATTTTTGAAGAAATTTTAGACAAATATACATCAATAATGAATAATACTTCTCAAGAATATGATAATGTAATAACGACTTGTCGTTCCCTTTTTATCAATAAAATGAAAGATTATGGCAGTGCTTGGCGCATATTGAGATTGCCTTCGCTGACGGATCAAATTTTCATAAAAGCACAAAGAATCAGAAGCCTTCAAGAAAATGAAATCAGAAAAGTAGACGAAGACGAGTCTGGCGAATTCATTGGAATCATCAACTATTCGATTATGGCTTTGATTCAATTGGAACTTGGCGTAGCAGATCAACCGGATTTGAACGTCGAAAAAGCAACTGAATTGTATGATGCCAAAATAAAGCTGACCAAAGACTTGATGGAAGCCAAAAATCATGATTATGGCGAAGCTTGGCGCGAAATGCGCGTAAGTTCTCTAACTGATCTGATTCTGCAAAAACTGCTTCGTGTCAAACAAATAGAAGACAATAAAGGAAAAACAATCGTTTCTGAAGGCATAGATGCCAATTACCAAGACATGATTAATTACTCCATTTTTGCATTGATATTAATGGGATTTACTAAATAAAAATTTAAAATAAACATGAAAAATATAATTACCCAATTTTCGCGATTGTTCGTTGGATTACTGTTTATTATTTCGGGATTAATAAAACTAAATGATCCGGTAGGATTCTCCTATAAACTGGCCGAATATTTTAGTGAACCCGTTTTCAACCTGCCGTTTTTAGTTCCGTTTTCTTTGGCTTTAGCCTTGTTTTTAGTGATTCTGGAAGTGGTTTTAGGGGTTATGTTATTAATTGGTTACAAGTCTAAAATTACAATATGGAGCTTATTAATTTTAATTGTTCTGTTCACCTTTTTGACCTTCTATTCCGCTTACTTTGATGTGGTAAAAGACTGCGGTTGTTTTGGTGACGCCTTGAAATTAACTCCTTGGCAATCCTTTACTAAGGATATTATTCTATTGTTCTTCATTATTATTTTATTCCTTAATCAAAAATTGGTAAAACCATTATTTCAAAATAAGGTTCAAAATCTAATCGCTTACATAACCATCATTTTATGCATGTTTATGGCCGTTTGGGTTCTTAATCATTTGCCTCTAATTGATTTCAGACCGTATAAAGTAGGTTCCAATATCCAAAAAGGAATGGAAATTCCTGAAGGCGCGCCAAAATCGGTCGTGGAAATGCTCTTTATTTACAATGTGAACGGAGTAAACAAAGAATTTTCTGAAAAAGATTTAATGAATATTCCTGAAGGAGCCACCTTTGTAGACCGTAAAGACAAAGTCATTAGCGAAGGCTACGTTCCTCCCATTCATGATTTCACAATGGTAAAAGACGGTTCTGATTATAAAGACGAGTTATTATTGGAACCTAAATTATTAATGGTAGTCGCTTATGATTTGACACTTTCCGAAAAAGACGGTATGTCGAAAATGGAAAAATTAAACCAAGAAGCCAAGGCCAAAGGATATAAAGTAATAGGTATGACCAATTCCTCAGAAGAAGAAATTGAAAAAACAAAGAAAAAATACGGTCTTACATTTGATTTCTACAGCTGCGATGCCATCACTTTAAAAACAATTGAAAGATCCAATCCTAGCATTGTACTTCTTGAAAAAGGAACCATAAAACAAAAAGTGCATTACAACGACATCAAAGATTTGAAATTGTAAAAACAGAAAAGGTTTCAAGTTTCGAAATAGTTGAAACTTGAAACCTTTTTTTAGAAACAAAAAAGGGAAAAGATCTTTCTTTTATCTAAATGCTATCTGAATCCCAAAAGACATAAAACAGTTCCAAAATCAAAACACACTCCTTAATTTATTAACTATAACGTTATCATTTTTTGATTTTCAAATTCTGCTTTCAAAAATCATTAAATAGCTTTATCCCATTCCATTTGTTTGTTTAACTTTACTGAAATTATACTAAAAATGAAAAAATTAATCGCTTTACTGGTCGTTTTAACAACATTTTCTTGTTCCAACACAAATGCTCAAAAAACTGCTTTTTCTAAAGAAGCATTGTCCGAAAAATTATTAGCCCTTGATAATGGTCAAGTTGCATTTAAAGATATATTAAAAAAATACAAAGGAAAAACTTTAGTGATCGAAGTTTGGGCTTCCTGGTGTGGTGATTGTGTAAAAGCAATGCCGAAAGTAAAAGAACTGCAAGCTAATAATCCTGATGTCTCTTATTTATTTATCTCTATGGATAAAACGGCTGACAAATGGAGAGCAGGAATCGAAAAATACCAGATCGAAGGAGATCATTTTATGGCAAACGACCAAATGAAAGGCGTATTTGCCAAGGCTATCGATGTCGATTGGATTCCGAGATACATCATTGTAGACAAAAAAGGTAAAATTGTGCTTTACCGCGCCATAGAAACTGATTTTGACAAAATCAATGAGACCCTATCTAAATTAAAATAAAAAACTAATAAAGAATATCTAAATATAACCGAACTGAAAATGAGAAAAAAGATAGTAGCAGGAAACTGGAAAATGCATAAAAATGCGGAACAAACTGAAGATTTATTGAACGAATTGATAGCCAAAATACCTACAGATACAGAAACACAAGTAATCGTAGCTCCTACTTTCGTTAATTTGGCCTCAGCGGTAGCGCACTTAGAATTCACAAACATAAACGTTGCTGCCCAAAATATGCATCAAGCAGAAGCAGGTGCTTATACTGGCGAAATTTCGGCTGACATGTTACAAAATGTAGGTGTAAACACTGTAATCCTTGGACATTCAGAACGCAGAGCTATTTTCAATGAAACTGATGCTTTAATTGCCAGTAAAGTAGATACCGCCTTAGAACATGACATGACTGTTATTTTTTGTTTTGGAGAAGAATTGAAAGACCGTCAATCTGCCAATCATTTCAATGTAGTGGAAAACCAATTAAAAGACGGATTATTTCATACTAAAGAATCTGACTGGGGAAATATTGTTTTGGCCTACGAACCAGTTTGGGCAATTGGAACGGGAGAAACTGCTTCTCCTGAACAAGCTCAAGAAATGCATGAATTCATCAGAGAAATTGTACGTAAAAACTATGGTAAAGAAGTGGCTGAAGAAGTATCAATCCTTTATGGTGGAAGCGTAAAACCGGAAAATGCCAAAGAAATTTTCTCTAAAGCTGATGTAGACGGTGGTCTTATTGGTGGTGCTGCCCTAAAAGCAGATGATTTTGCCGCTATTGTCAATGCAATCTAACAATCCGAATAAATATATAAAAAAGCGGTAAAATAGTATTTACCGCTTTTTTTATTTTTATAATATTCCATAAAAGAGAAATACTACCTTTGCAAAAAAAATAAACATGTCAAATATTTATATTGGTTATCATTTCAACATAGAACCAAAAGAACTGGGTTCAGAGATATTAATAGCCGAATTAGGCGAAACCGCTTTTGAAAGTTTTACAGAAACTGAAACCGGTATTTCGGCTTTTGTTCAAAAAGATTTGTGGGACGAAGCCATTTTGGAAAACATCCATATTTTGAAATCCGAAGAATTTAAAATTGATTATACTTTCGAAGAAATCGATCAAGTCAACTGGAATGAGGAATGGGAGAAGAATTTTGAACCTATCGATGTAGATGGAAACTGTCATGTTCGTGCTCCTTTTCACCCTAAAACTGATGCAGAATTCGATATCGTAATCGAGCCTAAAATGAGTTTTGGAACAGGACACCACGAGACCACTCACATGATGATCCAGCATTTATTGGAAATCGATGTTCGAGGCATGAAAACACTCGATATGGGATGCGGAACGGCAATTTTGGCTATTCTTGCCGAAATGAAAGGAGCTCAACCTATTGATGCCATTGATATCGACAACTGGTGTTATCTGAATTCGATTGAGAATGCTGAGCGCAACAACTGCAAGCACATTAGCGTTTATGAAGGCGAAGCTTCTTTATTGAAAGACAAAAAATACGATTTGATTATTGCCAACATCAACAGAAACATTTTGTTGAATGATATGCAAAGTTATGTCGATTGCTTGAATCCAAAAGGAATTCTGCTTTTAAGCGGTTTTTATGTAGAAGATATTCCATTTATCGAAGCTTCTTGTGTTGAAAAAGGCTTAACTTATGTTAAAAAATTTGAAAGGAATAACTGGGTTTCCTTAAAATTCGTAAATTAGTATCACTATTGTAAGCAATTACAAATCAACAAGAAAGACCTTAAAAGACAATCCTAGTTACTTTCGAAAAATTAAATGCATTAATGAAGACCATAAATTCCCTTTTGAATCAATACAAAAGTTTGTGTTTTGTATTTTTAAAAAACGAAGAGTCAACTGTATTTTTATTTAACCCCAAAATTAATTAAAAATGAGCACTAAAGTAAAAATAAGAGAGAGAGTCAGCGTAAAAGAAGTAACATCTATAAACAACGAAATCATAGTTTACAATGATGATGTGAATACTTTTGACCATGTAATTGACACCTTAATGCGGGTATGCGATCATACTCCTGAGCAAGCGGAACAATGCTCGTTAATTGTACATTACAACGGGAAATGTACGGTGAAAACCGGTCCTTTGGACAAATTGAAACCGCAATGCATCCAATTGCTCGAAGCAGGATTGAGTGCTGAGATTATTTAATCCGCAAAAACGCACTTTACAAATTATTTTTTATTCCAAATAATTCACAAAACATTCTATTTTATTCTATATTTGAATAAATAGAATGTTTTTTTATGGAAGAATATGGTAAAATACTAATTATCGCTATGCCCATTTTTCTGTTACTAATAGTGATAGAAAAAGCATATGGAATCTACATTAAAGAAGATAATGTGCCATTGATGGATAGTGTTTCCAGCATCAGCTCAGGAATGACTAATGCCGTAAAAGATGTTTTGGGACTCAGTCTGACTTTTATTTCCTATGAATGGATGCTTTCTAAAGTAGCCGTTTTTCATATGGAAACCAGCATCTTTACTTATCTGGTTGCTTTTATTATCATTGATTTTTATGGCTATTGGACCCATCGATTAGCACATCAAATCAATTTTTTCTGGAATAAACACGCCATTCATCATAGCAGCGAAGAATTCAATCTGGCTTGTGCTCTGAGGCAGACGGTTTCCAGTTTTGTAAATCTGTTTACCTTTTTACTTATTCCGGCAGCCATTCTTGGCGTTCCGGCAGTAGTCATTGCCATTACGCTTCCTATCCAATTGTTTTTGCAGTTTTGGTATCATACCAAACACATTAAAAAAATGGGTTTTCTGGAACATATTTTGGTTACACCATCGCATCATAGAGTCCATCACGCCATCAATCCGGAATACATTGATAAAAATCATTCCCAGATATTTATTTTTTGGGACAAATGGTTTGGTACTTTTCAGGAAGAATTAGAGACTGCACCAGCCGTTTTTGGAATTACGAGACCGGCCCAGACCTGGAATCCCATCCGAATCAATTTTCAGCATTTGAGCTTATTAATTTCTGATGCATGGCGGGCAGAAAACTGGAAGGATAAATTTACTATTTGGTTTAAACCAACAGGCTGGCGTCCTGAAAATTTTGAAGAAAAATATCCCGTAAATAAGATCACAGATGTATATAATTTTAATAAATACGGTACTGAAAATTCAACCAAATTAATATCTTGGTCTGTAGCCCAAGTTTTGATTACCTTATTATTTGTCAGCTTTTTATTCAACAATATCGCGGCAATTGGTCTGCCGGATATATTTATTTATGGATTGTTTCTTTTCATTACCATCTACAGCTATTCAGAACTGATGGATTGCCGAAATTTTTCTCTTTTTTGGGAAAGCCTTCGATTCCTTTTTGGAATGGGTATTCTTTACCATTATGGCAATTGGTTTGGGCTTAACGACCACTTTCCAGCTGTCAATTACGTCATTGCTAGTTATCTTTTAATGTCATTGCTAATGACTGTCTATTTTGTTGTTTTCGAATTTAAAACTAAAAAAGAAATGCTTGTCAATTCCTAAAATCCTTTCTAAAAAATCATCAATTTCGCACCTATGAAAACGAATACTTTTTTACTCAGTTATATCGGTTTTGGTTTCATTTACCTACTTATCATTCTCATAGGAATGGAAGATGTTGCCTGGTTTTTAAAACCGTTTTTGATTCCGTTTTTACTGTTTGCAGTCTATTTTTATAATGATTTTTTATCCAAAAAATTCTTATTAACAGCCTTGTTCTTTTCTTGGATTGGAGATATTATTTTACTTTTTGCAGAGCGTGATGAATTGTTTTTCATATCAGGATTAATTGCATTTTTGATTTCACATATTGTTTACATTCTTTTATTTAACAAGCAACTAAAAGAAAAAAACAAAAGAAACAAAGCCTTTTATTGGATTGGCGTGACCTTAATTATTGTCTATTTGTTTGTGATGCTTACCATTTTATTACCAAGTCTTGGAGATTTACAGCTTCCCGTTTTGGTTTATGCCATAGTGCTTTCTACGATGTTATTGTTTGCCTTCAAAGGTTTTCTAAGCTGGACAAAACCCGCAAATAGTTACGTTTTACTGGGCGCTATTATTTTTGTAAGTTCTGATAGCATACTGGCATTTGATAAGTTCCATGAGCCTATTGCTATGAGTTCGTTCCTGATTATGGTTACTTATCTCGCAGCCCAATTTTTAATTGTGAACGGTATTTTAAAATTAAATCAAAAAAAATAGCATTCTCTTTTTTAGAAAATGCTATTTGTAATTTTAATTTTTTATGCTTTTTAATGTGGCAATTTATTTTGGAATAATCCATAAATAAAAGTTCCTACTAAAGCGCCCAAAAGCACTATGCCTACACTCCAAAAACCGGCACCCAGCAATATGAAAATTGGTCCTGGACAAGAACCAACCAACGCCCAGCCTAATCCAAAAAACAATCCACCGATCCAATAACGAGCAGAACCTTTTTCTTTATCCTGGATCTCAATAGGAGCACCGTCAATATCTTTTATATTTTTCCTTTTTATAATTTGGATTCCAATAACTCCCGTAAGAATGGCAACCATAATGATTCCATACATGTGGAAGGACTGAAACTGGAACATTTCATAAATTCGATACCAAGAAACCGCTTCAGATTTTGTAAGTACAACTCCAAAAACAAAACCAACTAGTAAATATTTTAATACTTTCATGTTTTAAAAAATTAAGGGTAATAAAAAATGAGCCATAATCAAGCCGCCGATAAAAAAACCAATTACGGCTTTCAAAGAAGGAATTTGCAAATTACTCAAGCCTGAAATAGCATGTCCCGAAGTACAGCCACCGGCATAACGAGAACCAAAACCAATTAAAATTCCTCCAATAAGTAAGAGAATGATATGTTTTGGCGACTCAAAAATCTGACTTCCAAAAAGGGCATCCGGCATTAATTTACCATTTGGCGCATCAATTCCCAATTGGGCTAGCTGCTCAATTGTTTTAGGGTTAATGCTAACATTTGAAGCATCTGCCATAAAATGAACAGCCACAAAACCACCTAACATCGCTCCTAAAACCACTACCAAGTTCCAGCGTTGCGCTTTCCAATCAAAATCAAAAAAACCTACTCTTTTCCCTAATCCTGCCATAGAACATAGTGATCGCAAATTAGAGGACATCCCGAAGGTCTTACCAAAATAAATCAATGATAGCATAATTACGCCAATCAAAAAACCAGAGACATACCATGCCCATGTTTGAAAAATAAAATCCATATTACATATTTTTTGGGGCAAATATAAGAACCTTTTTAAACAATCCTTGGTTCTTTGGGGACTTAGTCCTGTTATGTCTTCTCTAAAATGAGAAAAATCCATCACAATCTTAACCCTAGAAAACATCTAAACACTTCAAAAAAAAATCAAAATTCAGAATATACTTCGAGTGTGACATATGTTACTGTGTATGCTTTTGTGTCCGTCTACCTTTGCTTCATCAATTAGAAAAATTATGAAGAAACTAAATTTTATACTGCTACTGGGAACGCTTTCTTTTCCCATCCTTGGCTTTGGTCAGGATACTTTACCGATTTCTAAAAAAGAAATTTGGCAAAAAGCTTCCGAAAGAAACAGACAAATTAAAATGGCTCAACAGGATTACAAATCGGCTCAGGCGGATTACCGCCAGTCCAATTCATTATTCTTACCCAATATTACAGCATCTCATACCGCAATTTCAACCACCAATCCGTTGATGGCTTTTGGGTCTAAACTGAATCAGGAAATCCTGACAGCTTCCGATTTTAATCCAGCCTTATTGAACAATCCTGTGAAAACGCAAAATTTTGCCACTAAAATTGAGGTATTACAGCCCTTAATCAATATGGACGGATTCTACGCACGTCAGGCTGCCAAAGCCAAAATGGATGCTTTTGCTTTGCGAACGGAACGCAGCAAAGAATACCTGGAACTCGAAGTCAACAAAGCTTTCATGGAACTGCAATTGGCTTATAAAGCAGTGAGTGTTTTAGAAAAAGCCTCTGCTACAGCCGATGCCAACATGAAACTGATTAAAAATTATTTCGAGCAGGGAATTCTCCAAAAAACAGACCTGCTTTCGATGCAACTTCGTGTCAATGAAATTAAAAATCAATGGCAATATGCCAAAAGTAATGTTCAAAATGCCTCGGATTATTTGGGATTTCTTTTGAATGAAGAAATGAGTAACAAAATCTATAAACCAGTCGAATCATTAGAAAACACAATTGCTATTGAAAATGCCCCTACCCTGCTTTCGAATAACAGAAAGGACATTCAGGCAATGGATAAATCATCCGAAGCTTACAGAAAAATGTTGCAATCGACCAAAATGAATTTCTTACCCAGATTGAATGCTTTTGGAAGTTATGAATTGTATGATCATACTTTATTTGGAACCAATGCCAAAGGCTATTTAGTAGGAGCCCAATTGTCATGGAATGTCTTTGATGGCTACAAATCCATTGGGAAAATGGAAAAGGCCAAAGCCGATTTCCAGAAAGCAACACTTGAAAACCAAGAATACAAAGCCAAAAGCCAACTGGAGCTGAGTAAAACCAATCGCCAGCTAAAAGATGCCGAAAACAAAGTGAATTTGTCTAAACTGGCTTTGGAACAATCACAGGAAGCCTATAGAATACGAAGCAATCGATTTACTCAAGGACTCGAAAAAACAACAGATCTATTGCAATCTGAAACCCAAATGTCCCAAAAAGAATTGGAATTCCTGCAAGCCGTTTTCGAATACAATTTCACCAAAGAATATTTACAGTTTTTAACCAAATAGTTATTCCATTTCTTAATCTAATATAACTGCGAGCTCATAAAAAAGTTAGCTGATTTTAAAGAAAAACCTTAAAACAACAAAAATGAAAAAAATATTTATCCCAATCCTAGCTGTAGCCCTTGCCTTTTTATCTTCCTGTAATGGAGAAAAAAAAGAAGCCTCTGCTAAGGAAGTTGCTATCCCCGTAAAAGTAAGTGGGACAACTCAAAACAACGACAGCCAATTTGTAACGGCCAGCGGAAAAATAACGGCCGAAAACAGTGCTACTATCAGTACACGAATGATGGGTTATGTTACTAAAATCCCGGTGCAACTGGGGCAAAAAGTGACTGCGGGACAATTATTAGTCAGCATCAACAACACCGATTTGTTAGCCAAAAAAGCACAAGTCGATGCCAGCATTCTACAAGCCACAGCTGCTTATACTAATGCCAAAAAAGATTATGAGCGTTTTGTCAATTTATTCAAACAACAAAGTGCATCCCAAAAAGAACTCGACGACATGACCGCTCGTTATGAAATGGCCAAAGCCGGACTTGAAGGTGCCAGACAAATGCGAAATGAAATAGCTGCCCAATTCTCTTATTCGAATATTACGGCACCTTTCTCAGGAGTGGTGACCAATACTTTTGTAAAAGAAGGCGATATGGCTAATCCCGGAATGCCATTGTTAAGCATCGAAGCTGCTTCAAAATTACAGGTAACAGCAATGGTTTCAGAAAATGATATTGCTTCGATACAAAAAGGAATGCCGGTAAATATTTTGGTAAAATCTTCTAATACAAAACTAACTGGAAAAGTGAGCGAACTGAGCCTTTCGGCCACCAATACAGGCGGACAATATTTGGTAAAAATCAATCTGGATAAAACGGATAGTACGGTATTATCAGGAATGTTTGTAAACGTGCAGTTTCCCGTTACCAATAAAGCAACAACACCAACAAATGAAATGGTTTGGGTTCCGCAATCGGCATTAATCAAACAAGGGCAGCTCACTGGAATCTATACCATCGGAACAGGAAATACTGCTATTTTAAGATGGTTACGTACCGGAAAAAACATCGGCAATCAAGTCGAAATACTATCGGGTTTATCGGCTAACGAAAATTATATCGTTTCGGCTGAAGGGAAGTTATACAATGGCGCTTTAGTTAGTATTAAGTGATCAGTAAATAGTGTGCGGTTTTGGGGGATAACCTGAGACTTTAAAACTTAAAAAATAAAATTATGCAAGAAGGTATTTCAGGTAAAATAGCCCATTTTTTCATCAATTCGAAACTTACCATTTTATTGATGGCTGCTTTGATGATCATTGGTGTATACAGTTCGTTTCTGATTCCCAGAGAGGAAGAACCGCAAATTAATGTCCCTATGGCCGATGTGCTGGTGGGTTATCCGGGAGCAAGTCCCACAGAAGTTGAAAGTCGCGTAGCCAAACCTTTGGAAAAAATCATTTCGAATATCAAAGGCGTAGAACACGTGCATACCATGGCAATGAACGGTCAGGCAATGCTGATTGTCCAGTTCTATGTAGGTCAGGATGTGGAGCGTTCGTACGTAAAATTATATGACGAGCTGGCGAAACACGAAGATATGTTTCCAAAAGGTGTTTACAAACCCATTGTTAAAACCCGTTCTATAGATGATGTACCCATGCTGGGAATTACACTTTGGAGCGAAACGCAAGATGATTTCCAATTGCGACAAATTGCCGAAGAAGTAACATCAGAAATCGAAAAGGTGAAAGATGTGGCTATTACTAAAGAAATTGGTGGCAGCACTCGCGAGCTGAAGGTAATCTTAGACAAGGACAAAATGGCCGAAAATGCTATCGATGCCTTGGGAATTATGCAAATGATTCAAGCCAACAACGGCAGTTCGCAATCTGGGAGTTTTGTACAAAATGACCAAGAATATTTAGTGACAACAGGCCAATTTTTATCGAATGCTGAAGATGTCGAGAACTTAGTCGTGGGTATCAATAAAAACCTTCCGGTTTACTTAAAACAAGTAGCCAAAGTACAGGACGGTCCTGCAACAGCCAGAAGTTATGTTTCTTTTGGATATGGCAAAGCCAACGAAAAATTTGAAACCGCAAAATCAGAATATCCTGCCGTGACTATTGCCGTAGGTAAAGTAAAAGGAGCTGATGCGATGAAAATCTCGGAAAAAATCATCACTAAGATTGAGCAGCTAAAAAAGAATTTAATTCCAACAGATGTTCATGTTGAAGTAACCCGAAATTATGGCGAAACAGCCTCGGATAAGGTGGGAGAATTACTGTTACATTTGGGCGTTGCCATAATAGCTGTTACCATTCTGGTGATGCTTGCCATGGGATGGCGTGGTGGATTAGTAGTGTTTTTCTCCGTACCGCTGACATTTGCACTTACCTTGTTTAGTTATTATTTATTGGACTACACCTTAAACAGGATTACACTTTTTGCCTTGGTTTTTGTGGTGGGAATTGTGGTCGATGACAGTATTATCATTGCCGAAAACATGCACCGTCATTTCAAGATGAAACGACTGCCTTTCAAGCAAGCGGCTATTTATGCCATAAACGAAGTGGGAAACCCAACGATACTAGCCACTTTTACCGTAATCGCAGCGATACTGCCTATGGCCTTCGTATCCGGAATGATGGGGCCGTATATGAGTCCGATGCCTATTGGGGCTTCGATTGCGATGCTGTTATCATTGTTTGTGGCATTGACCGTGACCCCTTATTTGGGTTATCATTTGCTTCAAGAAAAAGACGAGCAACAACACAAAGAAGCCGAAGGACTGGAAACTAGCCTTATTTATAGAATATACAATAAACTGGAGCGTCCGTTTTTGGAAAGCAGTTCCAAAAGAAGAGCCCTTCTGGCGGTGACCGTTTTATTATTACTTGGTTCTGTTTTGATGTTTTTCAACAAAACAGTGGTGGTAAAAATGCTGCCTTTTGATAATAAAAATGAATTTCAAGTAGTTATCGATATGCCTGAAGGAACAACCTTAGAACGAACAGCTGCCGTAACCAAAGAAATTGCACAATACCTGTCGGTACAGCCCGAAGTAGTCAATTACCAAAATTACATTGGAACCTCAGCACCTATTACTTTCAACGGCCTGGTGCGTCATTATGATATGCGAGGCGGGAGCAATATGGCAGATATTCAGGTAAATTTGCAACACAAGGAAGACCGTGACATTCAAAGTCATGCGATTGCCAAAGCCCTGCGTCCCGAAGTTCAAAAGATTGCTAAGAAATACGGGGCAAATGTAAAACTGATTGAAGTGCCACCTGGACCACCGGTACTTTCTACGCTAGTTGCCGAAGTTTATGGTCCTGATTACAACGAACAGATAAAAGTGGCCAAACAGATAAAAACCATCTTAGAAACAACCTCAGATGTAGTCGATATCGATTGGATGGTTGAAGACCATCAAACGGAATACAAACTGGAAATTGACAAAGAAAAAGCAATGCTTAACGGAATTGCACCTCAACAAGTGGTGGGGAATTTGACTTATTTGCTGAAAGAATATCCGATTTCTAACTTGTATGACGAAAATTCAACTGACAATGTGGGAATTGTGCTTTCGCTTGACGACAAAGACAAAACCAGTTTGCAGGACATTCAGAATTTAAAAATTAAAGGAAGTCAGGGCAACATGCTCCCTGTGAGTGATTTGGTCAAAGTAAAACAGGATACTTTGCAGAAAACCATTTACCGAAAAGACCAAAAACGCGTGGTTTATGTAACCGCCGATATGGCTGGTGCATTAGAAAGCCCTGTATATGCGATTCTGGGAATGAGCGAAAAACTGGATAAGATGAAAGTGCCAAAAGGCTATAAAGTAAACGAACTTTATATGGAGCAACCCACAGACGAAAGCAATTTTACCGTAAAATGGGACGGTGAATGGCAGATAACCCTAGAGGTATTTCGTGATTTAGGTGTTGCCTTTATGGTGGCAATCGTGATTATTTATATGCTGATTGTGGGTTGGTTTCAAAACTTCAAAACACCAATTGTAATGATGCTGGCGATTCCGTTATCACTCATTGGAATTGTGTTTGGACACTGGTTATTGGGTGCTTATTTCACCGCAACCTCATTTATTGGGATGATCGCTTTGGCGGGTGTAATGGTCCGAAACTCGGTCTTGCTGATTGACTTTATAGAAATCCGCCTTCAGGATGGCATTCCTATAAAACAAGCCATTATTGAGGCTGGAGCAGTGAGAACCTCTCCCATTCTATTGACTACCGGAGCTGTGGTTATTGGAGCATCGATTATCCTTTTTGATCCTTTATTTCAAGGATTAGCCATTTCTCTGGTATTTGGAGCTATCGTTTCTACCTTATTGACTTTGCTAGTAGTGCCTCTGATTTATTACATCAGCGAACGAAAAAAATGGGCAACAACAACCCAAGAAGATCAAACCAATCAAGAATAAATAAATAGAAATTATGAAAAATAGAATTGTAAGAGCAGTAGCCGGAATATTTATAATGATCAGCTTGCTTTTGGCCGTTTATGTAGACCAAAATTGGCTGTGGATGACCGCCTTTGTAGGTGTCAATTTATTCCAATCCTCCATTACCAAATGGTGCTTGCTGGAAGACATCCTGAAAAAACTGAATATAAAAGACTAAGTTTAGTCATATTATACATACCAAACTAAAGAGGCTGCCCTTTTTCGGACAGCCTCTTTTTATAAATATTTTAGTGTAGTGATCTTATCTTTTTTTGACCAAACCCAGTTGTTCGTCTTCGTCTTCAAACTCTAATTCGGCATCTTTTTCCCAAATTTCCATTTCGCAGGGTTTACAGTTGAATTTCAGTTTGTACTCGTTTTCACCGTGCTTTAGTGTCAAGGGTTCAACCACTTTTTCACCCATAGTCGCTCTCTGGAATCGGGCACATTTACCCAATTCGTATTTCACACAATATTTGGTGGTCATTACCCTAGCTTTCCCCGGATCCCATTGCAGTTCAAATGCTTTTTCGATCTCGGTTACGCCATGTCTTTTATAAAAAGCTCGGGCTAATTTGTTCGAAACATTGAAGGTGAAATCTAATTTCTCCGTAGGATAAGGAATATCTGATTTTGTGATTTGAAATTCTTCCCTATGGTACTCCTGGATTCGAATGTCAATCAACTGTTCTAAGACCGTTCTTCGTACTTCGTTTACTTTAGAAATTGGCAAAAACCAATTGTTAGTAAATTCCACTTGAATGTCATCTACAATAAACGGTGTGTTACCTGTTTTAGCCAAATTCTTGGTGATATTTGGAATTACAGATTCTTCACTTTTAGCTGCCTCTTTTTCAGTAATCAAAGTTGATATACTTCGGTGTCCGTCTTCATCAATAGCAGTTAACTGAAACCCATCCTGAATTTCCGTAAATTGAAGACTTACACCAATTTTTCGAACCGCAGCGTTTTCTTTTTCTACAATTCGGTTGAATTCTGCATCCGAATTTCGATAAATAACCGTTCCTACCGCAATATTTTTAAAGGTATTTGGCACCACAATATCATTTACAATAATATTGATTTGAACGCCATCAGCAACACCTTCTTCGTTGATAAAATACAAACCATCTCCATTGTTCAATTTATCGTGATTTTCTATCACATAACCATTGGCCTTGATTTCGGTTATTTTACCTATTAACTGTCCTTGGGATTTTGGACTTTCCCAGTTTCCTATTTTCTCCTTACGTTGGTTTACAAAATAATCAGTGTAGCCTCTGTTGAAGCTTCTGTCCATTTCTGGTTCGAAATTATAAAAGGTTCTACCCGAAGACGCTTTCTGGAAACTATCATTATTTTCTAAAAAAGCATCTAGTTTCTTTCTTAGAAAAGAAGTATTATTTTTTACATAAACAATATCTTTTAATCGACCTTCAATTTTGAATGAAGTAATTCCAGCCTCGATCAAACTCGGTAATTGGTCACTTAAATCCAAATCTTTTATCGAAAGCAAATGACTTTCGGTCAATAAGGTGGTTCCGTTACCATCAATCAAGTTGTAGGGCAAACGGCAGTTTTGGGCACATGAACCTCTGTTGGCACTGCGTTCCCCTCCTGCAATACTCATATAGCAGTTTCCACTAAAAGACACACAAAGTGCTCCTGAAACAAAGAATTCTAATTCTACATCAGTAGCTGCGGCAATATCTCTTACTTGGTCTAAATTCAATTCTCTGGCCAAAACCACGCGTTGCATCCCGATATCCTTCAAGAATTTAACGTGTTTAGGATCACGGTTGTTTGCTTGTGTACTCGCGTGAATCACTATTGGAGGCAAATCCATTTCCATAATGGCCATGTCTTGCACAATAAGCGCATCAACTCCAATATCGTATAACTGATAGATTAATTTCTTACAAGCCTCTAATTCATTGTCATACAAAATGGTGTTAATAACCACAAAAACTTGCGCTTTGAACAAGTGTGCATATTTAACCATTTCTGCAATATCTTCAACAGAATTAGTTGCATTAGTACGCGCTCCAAATTGTGGTGCTCCAATATAAACGGCATCTGCACCCGCATTGATAGCGGCAATTCCCTGAACCAAATTTTTGGCTGGAGCAAGGATTTCTATTTTCTTTTTCATAATTGGATTTTTATGGTCCTTTGACAGTTTCCTGATAACCATCAACTGAGATTTACGGATTGTTTTTGATCTTTGCGAACCAATACAATTCTGCTTTTTTAGCAGGAAATTACACTACTATTTTTTTTATTCGAATATTTAAGCGCCCAAAATTACTAAATACTTCAGAAAAAGACGGAATAATGTTTGAAATTAGTATTTAAACCCCTGTAATCAGAGCTAAATCCAGGACAAAAGTTTCAAAAAACCTTCAATAAGAATCTATTTCAAAACAAAAGAGCCATAATTGCTACAACAAAAAGTAAGTTAGTATAGTGAACCGCTTTAAAGTTCTGATTATATTTGTAATTAAAATCAAGCCCATCAATATCCTGTATTGAATCGTTCAAAATCAACTGAAAATATGAAAAAAATTATTGCTTGTATTGCCTTAGTATTTGTTAGCGTTTCCTGCGTGAGTACCAAGTCTACTATTATGAATATTGATGATAATGCACCAATTCCTAAACTCACCAAGGACAATACCTTTGTGATTACAGCATACAGCAAGGACAAGAAATACGGTTATGACAAGGATTATCCTATCAATGTCTTTTATCAAAATACCCGAGATGAATCCATAAATCAAGAACGCTTTTTAAATGCTTTGGCAGGACCTAATGGCGAAAAAATCACTTTCAAAAAATTAGAAAGCTGTTGTCCTTTTCCTACTAAGAAAACCGAACTGGGTGCCGGATTTCTCGATGTCTATGAAATAAAATGGGAAGGACAAAAAAAGCCTCTATTACTCTACATGAATATTTACGAAAAAGGTCTTTTGATGGTGCCAATGGGGCTAAGTTTGAAAAAAATATAAATTGAAGCCCAATACCTTATCCCTGATAGCTGTAAAATCTTTTTTTTCCTTAATAAAGAAAAAGCAGTTAGCGTCCTGACCGTTGCCGGGAAGCAAGGAAATTGCTTAAATAAATCCTAAATCATCATTCCAAAGTCGTAATTCATTCTTAACTTTGCCAATTCAATAAAATACTATTATGAACATACACGATATTCCACAAATTAAACATACCGATAGCGGTAACTTCTTTTTACTAGCAGGACCTTGCGCAATAGAAGGTGAAGAAATGGCGATGCGTATTGCTGAAAAACTGGTTGGCATCACTGACAATCTACAAATTCCATTTGTTTTCAAAGGTTCATTTAAGAAAGCCAATCGTTCTAGAATAGACAGTTTCTCTGGAATTGGAGACGAAAAAGCGCTGAAAATTTTAAGAAAAGTTTCGGAAACCTTTGGGGTTCCTACCGTAACTGATATCCACACTAATGAAGATGCGGCTATGGCAGCCCAATATGTAGACATTTTACAAATTCCTGCATTTCTGGTTCGTCAAACCGATTTAGTTGTAGCAGCAGCCAATACCGGAAAAACAGTTAACCTGAAAAAAGGCCAATTTATGAGTCCGGAAAGCATGAAACATGCTGTTCAAAAAGTTTTGGATTGCAATAATCAAAATGTGATGGTTACCGATCGCGGAACAATGTTTGGATACCAAGACATGATTGTTGACTTTAGAGGAATTCCTACTATGCAACAATATGCAAGTACGGTACTTGATGTTACGCACTCTTTGCAGCAACCTAATCAAACTGCTGGTGTCACCGGTGGTAGACCTGATATGATTGAAACCATCGCCAAAGCTGGTATTGCCGTGGGCGTTGATGGAATTTTCATAGAAACCCATTTTGACCCTGCTAATGCAAAAAGTGATGGAGCTAATATGCTACACTTGGATTACTTTGAAGCTTTAATGACTAAACTGGTTGCCATTAGAAAAACAGTAAATTCTTTTTAATTTTTATATCCCGTTCATTGAAAAATATACTTTTATATTCCGCATTCTTGGTGTTGCTTTTTTCCAATGGAGCCAATGCCCAAGAAGAAATCAAAATACAAGAGAAATATACCGCTCACAATAAAGGAAAATTCTTTGTTTCATGGGGAGGAAACAGAGAAAGCTATTCTAAGTCGGATGTAACTTTCAAGGGTAAAGATTATAATTTTACCGTAGAAAACATGATGGCACAAGACAAACCGAAGGGATGGCATATCGACTATGTAAATCCTGCTAGAATGACTATTCCCCAAACCAATTTTAGAATGGGCTATTTCATTAACGACCATTATAGCATTGCTATTGGCGTAGATCACATGAAATATGTGATGACTCAAAACCAAACGGCAAATGTCACTGGTACAATTAATACCGGAAGTTCTTTTGATGGAATTTACAACCATACTCCTACCGTGATGACAGCTGATTTTTTAATGTATGAGCACACGGATGGCTTGAACTATGTGAATACTGAATTTTCAAGACATGATGATATTTCTTCACTGTTTAAAATTGAAAACACCGACAAAATTCAAATAAACCTGACTGAAGGAGTTGGATTTGGTGTATTGTACCCCAAAACAAATACTACACTTTTAGGAAAAGAGCGTCATGATGATTTTCATATCTCGGGTTATGGAGCCTCGTTGAAAACGGGTCTGAACATTACCTTCTTTAAACACTTCTATATTCAAGGAGAACTTAAAGGCGGGTACATCAATATGCCAGATATCCGAACAACACAAAGTAATGATGATAGTGCTTCCCAAGATTTCTTCTTTTTCCAAAGAATAATTGCTTTTGGCGGAATCTTTAGAATCTAAGTTAACTAACAAAATGGAACAATCTAAAAATGAGGAGGCTGTATTTTATATGCAGCCTCCTTCTTTTTAGTTCGAAATTTAAATCAGTTTTTTCATTGTTATTAGCGCAATGTCATATTTTATCGCTATTTTAGTACTAGCATTAGTCCCAAATTCATGCTTGTTAAAACATTGTTTAATTTAAAACCTACAAAAAGATACTAATTACAAGTAGTTTAAAATGACAAAGATGATACGAGCTGAATCGAACGCTATTCAAAGTCATTTAGATAGCTTCAATAAATTCGAAAAATTTTTCGATCTATCTCCTGACTTGCTATGTGTAGCCGGATTTGATGGTTACTTTAAAAGAATAAACCCAGCAGTGTGTAAATTATTAGGTTATTCTGCCGAGGAATTAATGTCTAAGCCCATTAATGAGTTTGTATTTTATGCTGATAAAAACAATACTGCCTCTGCCAGAAACGAACTTAGAAAAAGAGTCCCCTTATTTGATTTTGAAAACCGTTATTTAACAAAAAGCGGAGATATAGTATGGTTATTATGGACGTCCTTTCCTGTAGAAAATGACGAACACGTATATGCAATTGCCAAAAACATAACCTATAAAAAAGAGCTGGAAGAGGAACGCAATTTGCACTTGGCTGAGCTCACTAAAATGAGTAACGATCTAAAGGAACTGACCTATACCACTCTACATGATTTACGATCTCCGGTGAATAATTTGCTTTCCGTATTTGAACTCTTGGACACTTCTAAAATAGAAGATTCAGAAACACAGGAATACCTATCCATTCTTAAATCTACCAGTGAAAGTTTGAAACAAACTTTAAATGAATATGTGACGATTTTGAACAAAAAGAACGAAAACGCGGCTCCTATTGAAAAGCTCAATTTGAGAGAATCCTTAGATGAAGTCCTGCTTTCGATAAACTCCTTGATCCAAAATTCACATACCACAATTGACGTTGACTTTTCACAACTTGATACGGTTAATTTTAATAAAGCCTATTTAAAAAGCATCTTTTTAAATTTAATAACCAATTCGATTAAATATGTCAAGCCAAATTGTTTGCCTACAATTTCTATTCATAGTGATAATAAATCCGGTAAGAAGCAATTAATCATTTCTGACAACGGTATTGGTTTTGATATGGAAAAAGTGAAAGACAAAATTTTTAAATTACATCAAAAATTCCATAATCATATTGACAGTAGCGGAATTGGGCTGTATTTAGTGTACAATCATGTTGTTAATTTAGGTGGTCATATCAGTGTGGAAAGTAAAGTAAACGAAGGAACAAAATTTATCATTACATTTAAGGATTGATAAGTCTTTGCTAGCTGTTTTTTAAATCGCATCAGAAAGTGGAACAAGATCAAAATAAAAAAACATTTTTTTTAAAGATTTAAATTCTCATGATGCAAATTTCCAAAATGCCTAAAAAATACTCCGCTCTTGAAATCCTTCAATATATTGTACTAATTTCTCTGTTGCTTTACTTTGGAAAAACATTATTTATACCGCTCAGTTTTTCATTATTGATTAGCTTTATCCTCTATCCGGTTTGTAAATGGATGGAAAAAAATGGAATCAGTAAGACCCTAGCTATTTTTCTATGTTTATCCATTATCGTTTTACTGGCTGGAGCGCTATTATACCTTCTTTTTTTACAAATCCAAGAATTTGCGAACGAATGGGAGCTATTCAGACTAAAACTGTTGGAAGCCTTAAATAAAATAAGTCTTTTTATCAGTCAGCGATTTGAAATAAGCGCTGCTGAACAGCAACTTTTTTTTAAAAACTCAGTTGATAACTCTGGCACACAGCTTTTCTCGATGTTGCAAAGCATGGCCTATTCCTTTTCAGAAATCTTTTTTTTCCTTTTAATCATTCCGGTTTTTTCGGCCCTGATCCTTTTCCATCGCCACATTCTGGTGAATGTTTTGTATCAAATTTTCCCATCAGAGAAAAGAAAAATAATTTACGAAATCCTCATCGAAACCATACATGCTTATTATAATTTTATCAAAGGAATGCTTGTCGTGTATCTTATTGTGGGTGTATTAAATAGTATTGGACTTGCCATTATTGGTGTGCCCCATCCATTTGTATTTGGCTTTATTGCGTCAATTCTTACCTTTATTCCCTATATCGGAATTATGATTTCTGCTCTTTTACCCATAGCAGTTTCCTGGATCACTTTCAATTCAATCTGGTATCCTTTGGCTGTCATTCTTGTTTTTGCCGTTGTTCAAATTTTAGAAGCTTATATTATTTTCCCCTTTGCTGTAGGCAGCCGTTTAAAAATCAACACTCTCGTTATCATTATTATGATTACTGCCGGAGGTATTTTATGGGGTGCGGCGGGAATGATTTTATTTATTCCGTTTGTCAGTATCCTTAAATTAATTGCAGATCGTTCCGAACGTCTAAAAACTTTATCCGTACTACTTGGCGATGGAGAAATAAAAAAACCACAAGAATAATACTTGTGGTTTGTTATTTTATATTCGAAAGAAATGTATTTTCTTTACTTCACAATTCCTTTTTGATCAATTAAGTACATCAAAGAAGCCATAGTTGCCGCTCCCAGTTCCAATTCTCTTTTGTTGATGGCATCAAAAGTATCATTGGCCGCATGATGGTAATCAAAATAACGTTGTGAATCTGGCTTTAAGCCTGCTTTCACTAAGGGTTTAGAAGTCAGTGGAGCAATATCGGAACCACTGTGTCCTTTTGTAAAGCTATGCACTAAATAAGGTTCGAATAAATCTTTCCAACTCAATATTTGATTAAAATTGGCCTGATCTGTTTCTAAAGAAAATCCTCTTGGGCTGAAACCGCCAGAATCACTCTCTAAAGCAAAAATGTGCTTCTCATTGTTGGCTTGCGCCAATTCTTCGTATTTCTGTCCTCCTCTGCCTCCATTTTCCTCATTCATGAATAACACCACCCGAAGGGTGTTTTTAGGCTTATAACCTAGATTTTTGAAAATGTTTATCACTTCCATACTTTGTACTACTCCGGCACCATCATCATGCGAACCGTCGGCTAAGTCCCAAGAATCAAGGTGTCCGCCCACAACCATTATATTCTCCGGATGCTCGCTTCCTTTTATTTCGCCAATGACATTATAGGACAAAACATCGTCCATTTGCTGGCATGACATTTTAAAATGAAATTTCAATTTTGGATTGCTCGTTAAGGCTTTACTCAACAATTCTGCACCATTGGTACTGATGGCCGCCGTAGGTATGTATTGTGATTTAGGAATTCCGTCATAGCTTTGTGCTCCCGTATGCGGAAAATCATCCAATCGCAAATTCACCGAGCGTACAATAGTCCCAACCGCACCAAACTTTGAAGCCGCAGCCGCTCCAGCATATCTTTGATCTACACAGCCTCCATAAGAGATGAATGTCTCAATATTTTCCGGCTCCATAGGTCTATTATAGAAAACGATTTTTCCTTTTAATTTGTCGCCTAAAATGGCTAATTCTTCAATACTGTGCACTTCAACCACTTCGGCTGTCAAACCATTTTTTGGCGTGGCTACAGATCCTCCCAAAGCACAGATAGCTACTGAAGTTTTATTTTTTCCGTCTTGAATGTATGCCGTTTCTTTCTCACCACGAACCCATTTAGGCACCATCACTTCCTGCAAATACACTCTATCTAAACCAAGGGTTTCCAACTGTGCCTTTGTATATTGAACGGCTTTTTCAGCATTAGCCGAACCGGATAAACGCCCTCCTATTTGATTAGACAAATGATCCAACCAGGAATAACATTTGGAATTGGTCAAAGCGGAATTGTAAATTTTCTTGATTGTTTGTTCCTCATTTGTTTGTGCAAAAATCAGCGATCCGTTAAAAAGAAGCAAAGCTAAAAAAGTGTTTTTTTTCATAGGTTTAATAGGTTAATTTTTAAATTACAAAACTGATTCACAGCCAAATTTACTAATCTTTACAATCGGTAAAGAAATAAAAGTCATTTAGCCCAAACCGGAAAAACAAATTATGCCCGAAATCTGAATCTAACTCGAAGCAGATTATTTTTTGTAAAAGAACAAAAAAGCCTCTCAACAGAGAAGCTTTTTAATGTTTTTCTTTTAACTCAATAGCAATTCATGAACTTGTTTAGCTATTTCCTCTTCCTCATTAGTAGGGATTATCAGGATTTTTGTTTTCGAATTCTTTGTATTGATTTCTCTGATCGTTTTGGATCGAATATTATTTTTTGCATCGTCTAATTCGATTCCAAAATAATCCATATCGGTACAAACTAATTTTCTGATATAAGAGGAATTCTCTCCGATTCCGGCCGTAAAAACAATCGCATCCAGACCATTTAAAGCCGCTGCGTAAGAACCTATATATTTCTTGATTCGATAGGCATTCATTGCTAAAGCCAGTTGGCAGTCTTTATTTCCTTTCTCTGCATTGGCTTCTATATCTCTCAAATCACTAAATCCGGTAAGGCCTAGCATACCACTTTGTTTTTGGAGTAAGGTATTGACCTCATCGAGCGTATAGCCTAATGAATTGACCATATAAAAGATTATGGATTGGTCAATATCGCCACATCGGGTTCCCATAATTAAACCATTCATAGGAGCAAATCCCAGCGTATGATCAATGCTTTTTCCGTCTTTCACCGCCGTCATACTGCAGCCATTTCCTAAATGAATGCTTATGATTTTAGATGCTTTTATTTTTAGATTATCTCTCAAATATAGGATTGCCTGTTCCGAAACGTACTTATGACTGGTCCCGTGAAAACCATAAACTCGAATCTTGTTCTCTGTCAACAATTTATTAGGAATAGCATATTTATGCGCTACAACGGGTATGGTTTGATGGAAAGCAGTATCAAAAACAGCAATCTGCTTGGCATTTTCAAAAATTTCCTCGGCAACATTTATTCCTTCTAAATTGGCCGGATTATGCAAAGGAGCCAAATCAAAAAGTTTTTCTATCTTTTCTTTGACCTCTTTATTAATGATAACAGTATGGGTAAAAGTGCTCCCGCCATGCACCACACGATGTCCCACAGCTTCAATCTCCGAAGTGCTTTTAATTACCCCCACTTTCTCATCGAGTAATAATTGAGCAACCTTCTTTAGTCCCTCTTTATGATTTGGGATAGACATTATTTCTTCAATACGATTCTCTTTGGTTTCATAACTAAGGTTAGATGTTTCTAAACCTATTCTGTCAATCAGCCCACTGCAAATGACCTCATTGGCCGGCATCTTGATTAATTGATATTTTATGGAAGAACTTCCCGAATTTATTATTACTATTTTCATGTAAAACGATTTATTGATCCTCTCTCTTCCCAAAGCTTCGGAAGACCGGACGGATATACTTTGTCTTTATTATTATTTTTTAAAACCTTAAACTTTTTAAAGTCCTTGTGCTTGTATTGCCGTAATCACCACTGTATTTATAATATCATCTACCGTACAACCACGACTCAAATCATTGACAGGTTTGTTCAATCCTTGCAACATTGGTCCAATAGCCAATGCTCCTGTTTCTCTTTGCACCGCTTTATACGTATTATTTCCCGTATTCAAATCTGGAAAAATAAGCACACTCGCTTGTCCTGCAACTTCCGAATTTGGCATTTTACTTTTCCCCACTTCCATATCTACAGCGGCATCGTATTGAATAGGTCCTTCAATTTTCAAATCGGGGCGTTTTTTTCTTACTATTTCCGTTGCAGTTCTCACTTTATCCACTTCATCTCCTTTTCCTGATGCGCCGGAAGAATAGGAAAGCATCGCAATTTTGGGCTCTATGCCAAATGCCAAACTCGAATCGGCTGAGGAAATGGCAATTTCGGCCAATTGTTCCGCCGTTGGATTTGGATTAATGGCGCAGTCGCCAAAAACAGAAACCCGATCTTCCAAGCACATGAAAAATATCGAAGAAACGATGCAGGTATCCGGCTTGGTTTTTATGAATTGCAATGCCGGTAAAATGGTGTGTTGCGTCGTATGAGCCGCTCCGGAAACCATTCCGTCAGCATCGCCTTTATAGACCATCATGGTTCCAAAATAAGAAACGTCTTCCATTAAATCTTTGGCCATAGCCATAGAAACATTCTTGTTTTTTCTTAGCTCATAATAGGTTTTTACGTAATCCTCATATTTTTCGGACTCTATTGGGTTTATGATTTTCACTTTCGAAAAATCAAAAGCAATACCTAATTCAGCCACTTTACTTTCAATCTGTTTTTTATTTCCAATAAGGGATATATCTACGACATCCATAGCCAATAATCTTGAGGCAGCTATTATAATTCTTTCGTCATTGCCTTCAGGCAAAACGATGTGTTTTCTGTGCTGTTTGGCTCTTTTTACCAAATTATACTGAAACATTTTGGGCGTCATTCCTTCGGCTTCAAAAGAACTCAGTTTTTTGGATAAACTATCTAAATCGACGTATTTTTCGAAAGCGCTTATAGAGGTTTCTATCTTCTGTTTATTATCGGCGTAAATTTTAGACTTTATACTACCAAGCTTATTGGTAATTTCATAGGTTCCTCCCGCCACAGCAATTATGGGCACAATAGTCGTTAATCCCTCAATTAATTTTATGATGCTATCCTCTGGCAAAATGTTTCCCGTTAAAACAATCCCTGAAATAGTTGGGTAATTAGCTGATTCATTGGCTTGCAATGCCCCAAGGATAATATCGGCTCTGTCGCCGGGCGTGATCACAAGGGCATTTTTTTTCAGATGCAATAAATAGTTGCGCAACTGCATGGCACCCACACTAAAATTACCAACCTGATTGTTTAAAAATTCTTCTCCAAACAAGACTTTGGCTCCCAAAACATCTACAATTTCTTTAATCGTAGGATTGTTTAAACTGGAAACAATTGGGATTGCGTTGACCAAAACCTCCTCTGGCAAGCTCGCTTTCAAACCATCTGTGACCAGCTTGATATTCTCCGGTTGGACTTTGTTGGCGATTACAGCCAATACCTCTACCTCTTTAACTTTGAACGAATCATAAGCCAGATAAAGGCTGTCTATCAATTCTTCCAGTGTTTTCCCAACTCCGGAACCCACAATTATAGTAGGAATCCCCAGATTTTTGGCTATCAGCACATTCATGTCCAATTCGATTACTGTACCTTCACCGCTAAAACTGGTGCCTTCCACCAAAACAAAATCAAACTGCTCTTCCAGCCTTTTGTATTTATCGATAATAAGATCCAGAACCTCACCTATTTTCCCTTGATTCTTCTTTTTGATCAACTTGCTTTTGGTTATGGCAAAGGCGTCTTCAAACTCAATATCCAATCCAAAATGAGAAATCACGGTTTCGATGTGATTATCCAGCTTACCATCTTCAAAATCTTCTATTATAGGTCTAAAATAGCCCACTTTGGCAGTTTTCCCAATAAGGATACTCATTAAACCAAGAGTAACTATCGATTTTCCGCTATTATGTTCGCTTGTTGCAATATATATCGCCTTATTCATGGTATTTCTTTTTATTTTTTATACGCCAAAACAAAATATTCAATTATTATTCAAATCCAACTCTCCGCCAGATTTAATCAGTGGCAACGGATTTATCACTGATGACTATCCTGTTATTAAATTCTTTTTCAATACTTTTCAGTTTTAGGTAATTTGATATGGCATGAAATGGAGATTTATTTCCATATCTACCCAAAGTTGCCAAGTTTATGAACAGGTAATTTTCATCAAAGATGACCGTCAATAATTTTCCCCAACTTAATGAACCAGTATTCTTTTTACTTCTCAACATGTGTAAACCATTATCATTAATTATCAATTCCGGGAATCTGTTTTTAAGAATTTCAACAAATAATTTTCTATCTCTTTCCGGCTTAGAAATGTTTATTTTAAGAAGTTTATAAATATAATACCAGGAAATTAAAAGTAAAATATTTATCAAAATTACTATTAGTGTCGCGGTATGATTTATTGCGTTTTTCGGATTTAGTATTACCGCTATAGTCGCAATTGTCCAGCCTAAATAAATAAAGGTTTCATAAGCCTTTTCCAGAATATATTCCCAATTTGGTTTAAATATTAATCTTTCTTTTTCTACACTCTTTTTTTTGTCTATTTTGACACTCATAACTTTTAACTTCTAACTTTTCATTCCTATCAAAACCACTTTCTTTTTTTAAAATAAAACACCATCATTATCCCTATAAAAACCATGATACCAATAATGGTATAATAGCCATTTTCATATTTCAGTTCAGGCATGTATTCAAAATTCATCCCATAAACCCCCACAATAAATGTCAGCGGAATAAATATTGCCGATACTATCGTAAGTGTTTTCATGATCTCATTCATCTTGTGCGTCTGGGCTGAGAAAAAGAAATTCGAAGCGCTTTCCAGCGAACCCATATCAGATTCTATCTGCTCGAGAAGCTCTAAACTCTTTTGATGCAGTCGCGTAAAAAAAATAAAACTGTCGGCTTCCATCACATTAAATAAATTATCCTCTTTAATACTTTTAATATCATATAAAGAATCCCGCAACGGAATAATAGAACGCTTTAGAAAATTAAAATTATCCCGGTGTTTTTCTATTTTTTCCAAAATAATCGGGTCGGCACTGTTCTTTGAAAGATTAATCAGTTCTTCTATCTTATCCTCTTCATTTTCGATGGTGATATAGAAATTTTCCATAATAGCATCGAGCAAAATATACAACAAATAATCGGCTTTTTTGATTCTTACAAGTCCCGAATGCAAACGGATCCGTTCCCGAATGTGCGCAAAAAAATCAGAACGTTTTTCCTGAAACGAAATCAAGACGCCCTCCTTCATCAAAAAACTAATCTGCTCTACCTTTATATTATCTGAATCTTCTACCGGTAAAAGCGATTTGATATTAAAAAAAAGCATTTCCGGAAGCTCTTCTAACTTGGTTCTTTTAGTCGTATTCAAAATATCGGCGAGCATGAAATTATCAATTTCAAAATAGCTCCCAATTGTTTTTACCAGTTCAACATTATTTAAACCATGAATATTAAGCCAGTTTGTTTTTTTTAAATCGATGTATTTATCTAAATCCTGATCCTTAAAATCCTCATATTCTGCAAGATCAAAATTATCATACACAAACAGCTGCATTTCTGATTCCTTACTCTTATGAATGCCGGTATATTCAAGGACATAGGGCTGCAGTTTTCTTCCTTTCTTGTATTTAATTTTTCTCATGCAAAATTATTTATAGAGTAATATTACGAAAAACTTTTGTCAATGAACAGCTCCTTAACATTTTTGAAATTGTATAAATAATCCTTACTCTCATTGTCTTCGCTATTTAAAAGTCAAAAGTAATTTGAAGTACTGGTTCTTTCTATGAGAAAAATCATGTTCTAAAAATTTAATGGTACTGCCAAATTTCTTTTATACGGAAGAATCCTTACAAATAATGTTATCTTTGAAAAAAGCAAAAAAAATAATCTATTATATGTAACAAATTTCATCAATTGATGACTATTCTTTAAATAATTTTAATCTTTTAACTAAATGCAAAAAAAAGTAATTTTAATCAGTACCTGCCTACTCTTAGGTCTCCATCAGGGAACATTAGCTCAAAGCAAGAAAAAAAAGGACAAACAAACCAATTCTGTTTCAGCACCAGCCGCCAAAAAACCGGAAGAGAAAAAAGGTCCAAAACCGTACAATAAGGTTATTGACTCTACTGCTGTAACTCAAAAAGGACTTATTGACATCCATAAAATGGATAATAAATATCTTTTTGAAATTCCTGCTGATCTTTTAGGTACTGAAATCATGACCATCACCCGCTTTTCTAAAACTCCTGCCGGAGGAGGTATTTTTGGCGGAGAAGAAGTAAACAAACAGGTAATTCAATTTGAAAAAGGAATCAATAATACTATCTTATTGCGTTCCATTACTTATGTTATCATGTCATCAGCTGAAGATAAACCGCTAGCGCAAGCCGTTAATAATTCCTCGGCAAATCCTATAATTGCGAGCTATGATATTTTGGCCATCAAGAAAAATGACAAAGAAAAAACAGAAGCTTCCTATGTTATTGACATGACTCCTACTTTTGAAGCTGATATACAGACTTTTTCTTTGGATCCTGTAAAAAAACAAACTCTTAGCATTCAAGCTTTCCAAAAGGATCGCTCTTTTATCCAAAAAATAAGCAGTTATCCTATTAATACCGAAATCAGAACAGTTAAAACCTTTTCGACTGTTCCAAATTTGATTTCGTTGAGTCCAGCGCCAAGAATAGGTGCTAATTTACCTGCAGCCCTAGATTCTGGAGTACTTACGGTAGAACTAAACACTTCGATGATTGCTTTACCCAAAAAACCAATGCGCAAAAGAACCTTTGATGCACGTGTGGGATATTTTGCCAATCAATATGGTTTGTTTGAAGAAGATTCCCAGAAATCTGATAAGGAAATTTTTGCCGTTAGATGGCGCCTAGAACCAAAATCAAAGGAAGACGCTGAAAAACAAAAAAGAGGCGAATTGATAGAACCTGAGAAACCAATTGTTTATTATATTGATCCGGCTACACCCGAAAAATGGAAAAAACACATCAAACAGGGAATTGACGACTGGCAAGTTGCTTTTGAGCATGCGGGCTGGAAAAATGCCATTCGCGGTGAATATTGGCCGGAAAATGATCCTACAATGAGTCTAGAAGATGCCCGTTTTTCAGTATTGCGTTATTTTGCCGCCGAAATCCAAAATGCTTACGGTCCAAATGTTCATGACCCAAGAACCGGTGAAATTTTAGAAAGTCACATCGGATGGTACCATAATATAATGAGTTTATTAAGAAACTGGTACCTAATTCAAACTGCAGCAGTAGATCCTGCGGCCAGAAAAAAACAATTTGATGATGAATTAATGGGACAATTAATTCGTTTCGTTTCTTCTCATGAAGTGGGACACACTTTAGGACTTCGTCATAATATGGGAGCCAGTTCAGCCACTCCTGTTGAAAAACTGAGAGATGCAGCCTATCAGGAAAAATTTGGACATACTTCTTCCATTATGGATTATGCGCGTTTCAACTACGTAGCACAACCGGAAGACGGAGTTACGAGCCTTTTCCCAAGAATTGGAGATTATGACAAATGGGCCATAAAATGGGGTTATTCTTATTTTCCGGAAGCCAAAGATGAAAAAGAAGAAAAAGCCATTCTTAATGAAATGACCAAAGAGGCTTATAAAGACCGTCGTCTGTGGTTTGGAACAGAAACAAGCCCTTATGATCCAAGATACCAAACAGAAGACATCGGAGACAATGCAATGAAAGCTTCGGCTTATGGTATTAAAAACCTGAAAAGAATCCTTCCTAATCTATTGGAATGGAGTAAAGAAAAAGGGGAAAGTTATGCCGAACTTGATCAATTGTATGACGCCCTTACCGGACAATTTAGAAGATATATGGGCCATGTCACTAAAAACGTTGGCGGTGTTTACGATACTCCTACAACCTATGATATGGGAGGAAATCAATTTGAAATCGTTCCAAAAGAAATTCAAAAAGAGGCTGTAAGTTTTTTAAATGCTCAATTATTCTCAACTCCAAAATGGTTGATGGATCCAAATATTCTTTCGAAAATCAGCCCTGAAAATGGCGTTGAAGCGATAAAAGCAATGCAAAATTCAACCTTGACTAGCTTATTGTCTGGAGACAGAATGGTGCGTTTACTTGAGGCCTCTTCTGCTGGTAAAAACTACTATTCAGTAGATGAATTGTTGGCAGATCTTAAAAACGGTATATTTTCAGAACTAAAAACCAATGCTGCTATAGACATCTATAGAAGAAACATGCAAAAATTATACGTAAGTAAAGTTTGTGCTTTGTTGGCACCAGGAACTACAACAGTAAGAAACATACCTGTGGGAGTGACTTATGGTTTTAACTCGAAAACAGTTAATCTAAACGAAACGGATCTGCCATCTATTGCCAGAGGACAGCTAATCAGTTTGAAAGCGGCATTAAAAGCGGCTGCTTTAAAAACAACCGACAGAATGACCAAATTGCATTTACAGGATTTAGCCGTTCGCATAGAAAAAGCTTTAGATCCAAAATAAAACTACAAATCCGCCAAGATAAAAATTATCAAGGCGGATTTTTAATATTATTGTACAAAAAACCCGAGCTGTTTCCAGCTCGGGTTTTTCTTTATGACGTAAAGACGCACAGCAGTGCGTCTCTACAGAAATAATTATTTTACTTCTTCGTAATCTACGTCTTGAACATTGTCACCTTCTGCTTCAGTTTGTGGCTGTGCAGCAGCTTGACCTTGCTCTCCTTGAGCGTACATTGCTTCAGTAGCAGTTTTCCAAGCAGCATTGATATTATCTAATGCAGTTTGAATTGCAGGAATGTCTTGAGATTGGTGAGCCATTCTCAATTCAGTTAATGCATATTCTACAGCTACTTTGTTTTCGTCAGATAATTTATCACCTAACTCTTTCAATTGAGATTCAGTTTGGAAGATCATTCCGTCTGCTTCGTTCAATTTCTCAGCTCTTTCTCTTGCAATTTTATCTGATTCAGCGTTAGCTTCAGCATCTTTTTTCATTTTCTCGATTTCTTCAGCTGTTAATCCAGAAGAAGCTTCGATACGAATGTCATGAGATTTTCCAGTTCCTTTGTCAGTTGCCGAAACTTTGATGATACCATTGGCATCAATGTCAAAAGTTACTTCAATTTGTGGAACACCTCTTGGTGCTGGTGGAATACCATCTAAATGGAAACGACCAATAGTTTTGTTATCCGCAGCCATTGCTCTAGCTCCTTGCAATACGTGGATTTCAACTGTTGGTTGAGAATCTGCAGCAGTAGAGAATACTTGCGATTTTTTAGTTGGGATAGTTGTATTAGACTCGATAAGAGTTGTCATAACACCACCCATAGTTTCGATACCTAAAGATAAAGGTGTAACGTCAAGTAACAATACATCTTTTACATCTCCAGAAAGAACTCCACCTTGAATAGCTGCTCCAATTGCAACAACCTCATCAGGGTTAACTCCTTTAGACGCTTTTTTACCAAAGAATTTCTCTACTTCTTCCACAATTTTAGGGATACGAGTAGAACCTCCAACTAAGATTACTTCGTCAATATCAGCAACAGTTAAACCTGCATCTTTCAATGATTTAGCAACTGGTGTCATAGAACGTTTAACTAATGAATCAGTTAATTTTTCAAACTGAGCTCTAGTTAATTTTTTAACTAAGTGTTTTGGTCCTGAAGCCGTAGCTGTAACGTAAGGTAAGTTGATTTCAGTTTCAGCAGAAGAAGACAATTCAATTTTTGCTTTCTCAGCAGCTTCTTTCAAACGTTGCAAAGACATTGGATCTAAACGCAAGTCAATACCTTCCTCAGCTTTAAATTCGTCAGCTAACCAGTCAATAATTTCGTGGTCAAAATCATCTCCACCTAAGTGAGTATCTCCATTTGTAGACAATACTTCAAAAACTCCGTCTCCTAATTCAAGAACAGAAATATCAAATGTACCTCCACCTAAATCGTAAACAGCAATTTTTTGATCTTTACCTTTTTTATCCAAACCGTAAGCCAAAGCAGCAGCAGTAGGCTCGTTGATAATACGCATTACTTTAAGACCTGCAATTTCACCAGCTTCTTTTGTAGCCTGACGTTGTGCATCATTAAAGTAAGCTGGAACAGTGATAACTGCTTCAGTAACTGTTTGACCTAAATAGTCTTCAGCTGTTTTTTTCATTTTTTGAAGTGTCATAGCTGACAATTCTTGAGCAGTGTATAAACGACCGTCAATATCCACACGTGGAGTATTGTTGTCTCCTTTTACTACTTTGTAAGAAACTCTTTTCATCTCAGCCGAAACTTCGCTAAAAGAATGCCCCATAAAACGTTTAATAGAAGCAATTGTTTTGGTAGGATTGGTTACTGCTTGTCTTTTTGCAGGATCTCCCACTTTAATTTCTCCACCTTCTACAAAAGCGATGATAGATGGCGTTGTTCTTTTTCCTTCTGCATTAGGAATAACAACTGCTTCATTACCTTCCATTACAGAAACACAAGAGTTGGTCGTACCTAAATCAATTCCGATTATTTTACCCATTTTTATTATATTTAAATTTTAATATACACTTATTTTAATAACTCAAGGTGCATAAGTCAATCATTGTGCCAATGCCAGAGGCTTCTTGAAATTGTCAGGAATTGTTAAAATTGTCGTAATTTAATATGACAAACTGACATTTCAGGCAAACTGACAGACCCAGAAAAGAATCAATTCCCACTGTCATCAGGAGTAAAATACAATTTAGGAGCCATTCCCGCTATCCGCTCTATCTTTATGTTCTTCAAGAAAGAACATAAAGGATGCCGCTGCTATCGGGGCTAGGGCAATGCAATCATCAGCACAATTGTTTTCAATTGAAAGCTTTTGAGCGAAGCGTGAAATACTTTGTAATCATTTACTTATATTTGATAAAAAAAACGATATGAAATATTCAACAATTCACTTAGGCAATAATAAAATAGAAATATTTAATTCGTTTCTGGGCAAAGAAACTATAAAATTAAACGGAGAAATTGTATCTGAAAAAAATTCTATAACAGGAGCTAAACATAATTTTAAAATAATTGAAAACGACCGCAAAGTAGATTGCAAACTAATTTTAGGCTATGGCGCAAATGGCGTTGTGATGGATTTATATAGAGATAACATGCCAATAATTGAATCCCCAAAAAGTTCGTATTTAGTAATAATGTTTCTTTTTATTCTCCTTATTGTTATTATAACATTAACTCAAGTAGCTTTTCATTATTCCTGAAACCTGCTTTTTTTTAAAATAATTACTTATGATCGGGCTTATATTTGTAATTTTGATCCACAAAAAAACTTTTAAAAATGGCTACATTTAGCAAACAACTTTCCTTTCGCTGGTCAGATCTCGACCCTAATTTTCACGTACGCCACAGTGCTTATTATGATTTTGGCGCTCAACATCGTATCGAGATTCTGGAAAGCCTTGGCTTGACCATGAAAACCTTTCAAAAACAGCATTTTGGCCCTATTCTTTTTAGGGAAGAATGTGTTTTCAGAAAAGAAATAAAACTTTCCGATAGCATTTTCATGCATACAAAAGTATCTAAAATGAAAGCTGATGCCTCACGCTGGTCCATAGTTCATGAGTTCCGAAATGAAGAAGATTTGCTATGCGCTACAATCACTGTCGACGGCGCTTGGATGGACACCAAGTTGCGCAAATTAATCGATCCAGTTCCAGAAATCGCCCTAAAAGCCTTGGCTATTTTCCCTAAAAGTGAGGATTTCATTGCACTCTAATTAACCCAAACAACATTCCAATCATGTTTACAATTGCTCAAATAAAAGAAGCGCATTCCAAAGTTAAATCCGGCGCTGATTTTCCTAATTATATTCAAGACCTCATCAATTTAGGCGTAAAAGGCTACGACACTTTTGTCCATAACGGTGACACCTCCTATTATGGCGACAACAATTACAAAGTAAACTCCGATGAAAAATATGACGAAATAAAAATCGCACCTATTGCTAACAAGGAACGTTTTATTGAATTTCTAGTGATGCATCAGGACGGTCAAACAGATTACCTTACTTTTTGCAAACAGGCAGCTCAATGTGGTATTGCCAAGTGGCGCATAGACATCATCGAGATGACTTGTACTTATATGGATGCTACAGATGCTCCTATTCTGATCGAAAAAATTCAGCTTTAAATTTTTAAATGATTCCAAAAGAACTGCTCCTAGCCAAGGAACTAATTTATAATCCTTGTGGGTTTGTCTGTAGCGAACCGCTTGCAGAAAAAGAAAGCAAAGAATACCAAGCACACACTTTTAGCCTCAACAAACATATAATCTGTTATCGCTTAGCCAAAATAACACCTACTAAAACAGGGCAATTTGTGACTTTATGGAAAAGAAGCCCCGATGGTCCTATTGCCCCTTTTCATATTGAAGACAAGATTGATTTTTTTATCATCAGTTGTCGAAAAGAAAATAATTTTGGCCAATTTGTTTTTCCAAAAACTGTATTGCAGCACAAAGCTATACTTTCAGATAATTTCAAAGAAGGAAAACGAGCCATACGTGTTTATCCTCCTTGGGATCTGGATTTAAACAAGCAAGCTCAAAAAACACAGCAATGGCAACAAGACTATTTCATCGAAATCTCAGAAGACAAACCTATTAATATCGAATTGACTCAAAAGTGTTTTGTTGTCGAATGATGTTCTATTTTAATTGAATTAAAAAGAACACATTAAGATCTTTCCTTTTTAAGAAACCAATTCCTTTTTTTGATCTATAAAGAAGTTTTCCTTAATCAGAGCGGATAAATTATTTTATCTCTATCTTTAAGTATATTTTTTATCATGGAAACATTGGATCATATTTTTAGGCTTCTGGCTGGCATCGGCCTGTTTCTTTTTGCCATGTACTTACTGGAAGAATCGATAAAAAATCTTTCCGGCAGAAGTTTTAAGCTTTTTTTGCAACGCATTACCAAAAATAAAATTGGAGCAATAAGTGGCGGCGCCATTGTCACGGCAGTTCTTCAAAGTAGCTCTATGGTTTCCTTTATGGTTTTGGCTTTTGTGGGTGCTGGCGTATTTACGATGAAAAACGCCATGGGCATTATTTTAGGAGCCAATCTTGGAACCACGCTTAACAGCTGGCTCGTAGCTACTCTTGGCTTTAAAATGGATATTGAAATAGTAGCCTATCCAGCTTTATGTATGGGTGGTTTGCTTCTCATTCTTTTTGGAAGCCGAAAAACCTTTAAATATCTTTCATTTTTTCTTTTTGGCTTTGGCTTGCTTTTTATTGGCCTTGCCTTTATGAGGACAGCTATGGAAGCACAGGTAAAGATTTTTGATTTTTCGAAATATGCCGAAATGCCTCTGATTGTTTTTCTCCTTATTGGTTTCATAATCACCATGCTCGTACAATCGAGTTCAGTAACCATGGCACTTACGCTGAGCGCTCTTCATGTAGGAGCCATTAGTTTCCCCATAGCAGCTGCTACTGTATTGGGTTCTGAAACTGGCACTACCATCAAAATTGTTTTGGGAGCTATTGGCGGAAACGCTTCCAAAAAAAGAGTAGCTCTTGGTAATTTTCTCTTCAATGTATTTATAACCTTATTTGCTTTTATATTGTTAAAACCTATTCTTTATCTAATAACCGATATTTTTAACATCAAAGATTCCTTAATAGGACTTGTTACTTTTTCGAGTCTAATCAATCTATTTTCGATTATTATTTTCTTACCCATATTGGATTATTTTACTCAATTTCTGGAACGCTTTTTCAAAGATACAGATGGAACCATTACAGCCTTCATAGGTAATGCAACCGCTGCCGAGCCATTGACTGCGTTGGATTTATTTAGACGAGAAACCAACTATTTTATCCATAACTCCATGCTTTTTAATTTGGAACTATTTAAAATTGACAGCCAAAAAATCCAAGGAAATTTAGACTTCAAAACCATCAATGAAAAACGAAAATACTTTACAAAAAGCACAGTAGAAAAATACGATTTTCTAAAACAACTCCAAGGCGAATTACAAGCGTTTTATTTGAATCTAAGGCCCAAATTAGAATCAAAACAATATTCTGAATTAAATCAATTAATTTCGGCCGTTCGCAGCTCCATGCATTCCGTAAAAAGCATAAAAGACATCGGAACCAACATTAGTGATCTAAGAAATTCTTCGAAGGAAATAAAATATAATTTCTTTATTCACCATAAAAAAGAAACTGAAACACTCTATCTACAATTGGACGCCCTTCTTACTTTGGAAAAAGAAGCCAGTTTCAAGAATCTTCAATCCCTTTTTGATTCGATACAGCAAAACTACACCGAGGCTCTTAACAATTTCTATGCTGAAGCACAAAATGCTCCTATCCAAAATATTGATATTACAACGGTAATCAACTTCAACAGAGAATTATTTACTTCCAATAAAGCGATGTTGATTGCTCTAAAAGATTTTCTGTTGAAAGAAAAACAAGCTCAAGAATTTAATGAAATTCCAACTTACAAAACTTGATTATTAGAATCATAATTCTCTCAACTTCTTCAAATTTGGTAAAATCCATGCTCTTTAAAAGCAAAATAATCCCTTTTAAGGCGTTTACTATCTGATTAATTAAAAACAGGGATATTAATTATTAAAAACAACATTTGAAAGCGTTTTTCTTAAGATTTCTATATTTCTTTGATATATATTTGTCTTTTAAAACCTTGTTTAGTCATGAAAGAATGTATTTCTGTTTTCGATATGTTAAAAATTGGTGTTGGTCCTTCAAGTTCACATACCCTTGGTCCTTGGCGTGCCGCCGAACGTTTTTTGGCTGAACTTCGGGATGAAAATTTATTACATAAAATTAACAGAGTCAAAGTAGATTTATACGGTTCACTTTCGCTAACCGGAAAAGGACATGCCACTGACTTAGCCGTTATGTTGGGCTTAAGCGGTCAGGATCCTGAATACATTCCGGTGGAAAATATTGCTGGAATAATAAAAATTATTGAAGATAAAAACGAAATCCGACTCGCAAACGAGTTTACGATTCCTTTCTATTTTCTACAGGATATTGCCTTCAATAAAGAATTCCTGCCTTTCCATGCCAATGGCTTGACATTTACCGCTTATTTAGCGGATGAAAAGGAATACTCTTCTACCTTTTATTCTATAGGTGGCGGATTTGTAGTCAAAGAAGAACGAGAAAATGCCAAAAAGAATCTCGAAATAGAATGTTCTTTTCCTTTTCCAATTGATAAAGCGGCCGAGCTTTTAACTTATTGCAAAACCGAAAACAAAAAAATATCGGAAATCGTTTATCAAAACGAGAAATCCATGCGATCAGAAGAAGTGATTCATCACGAACTCATGCGCATCTGGAGCACCATGCTCGAATGCATGTATATTGGCTGTCATTCTGAAGGAATTCTTCCCGGAGGATTGAACGTGCGCCGACGAGCATTCGATATGCACCAAAACCTCATTGGTTTATCCAACTATGATTCTCCTCAAAGCTGGCTGGAACAAATCCGACTTACAGAAGTAAAATTCCGTCAAATCCTGAAATGGGTAAGCTGTTTTGCATTGGCAGTAAATGAAGTCAATGCGGCCTTAGGACGAATTGTTACCGCTCCTACAAACGGAAGCGCGGGAGTAATTCCTGCTGTATTGATGTACTATCTGGTAATCGAAAACCATCAAGCGGGAGAAAAAGAAATCAAACAATTCCTTTTGGTTGCCGGAGAAATAGGCAGTATTTTCAAAAAAGGTTCTACTATATCAGCCGCAATGGGTGGTTGTCAAGCCGAAATTGGCGTTTCCTCTTCTATGGCAGCGGCCGCTTTATGCGAATTGATGGGCGGAACCCCTGAGCAAGTACTGATGGCTGCCGAAATCGCAATGGAGCATCATCTGGGATTAACCTGTGATCCTATTGGCGGTTTGGTTCAAATTCCTTGTATCGAGCGCAACACTATGGGCGCCATAAAAGCCATCAATGCAGCCGAATTAGCCTTAGAAACCGACCCTAAAAATGCCAAAGTTCCCTTAGACAAAGTAGTCGATACCATGTGGCAAACAGCTAAGGATATGAACAATAAATACAAAGAAACTTCCGAGGGAGGACTGGCAATTGCTGTCAACCTCGCCGATTGTTAAAACAAAGCAGCGTTTGTCATCGCTAACAGCAGTGTTAAGCTCTGAAAAACAACTTCAATTTAAAGAAAGGGATTCCACAAAAGTCGAATCCTTTTTTTGTTGCATCCAAATTTGTTTTATTACTTTTACAACTCCTAAAAAAAGAACAGAATGTCTGTAGCAAAAAAAGATTACAAAAGAATTACCACAAAGTCGCTAATCGAGATGAAAGCCCATGGCGAGAAAATCTCTATGTTGACGGCTTATGATTATACAATGGCCAAAATTGTGGATACCGCCGGTATCGATGTTATCCTTGTTGGGGATTCGGCCTCGAATGTTATGGCAGGTCACGAAACGACTTTGCCCATTACATTAGACCAAATGATCTACCACGCTTCCTCGGTGGTTCGGGCAATAGAGAGAGCTTTAGTGGTGGTTGATTTGCCTTTTGGCAGTTATCAATCAGACCCTAAAGAAGCTTTGCGTTCTTCGATCAGAATTATGAAAGAAAGTGGTGGACATGCCGTAAAACTGGAAGGCGGAAAAGAAATTAAGGAATCGATCAAAAAGATATTAAACGCCGGAATTCCTGTGATGGGACATTTAGGTTTAACACCTCAATCCATCTATAAATTCGGAACTTATACCGTTCGTGCCAAAGAAGAAGAAGAAGCCGATAAATTGATTGAAGATGCCAAACTACTGGAAAGACTGGGCTGTTTTGCACTGGTTTTAGAAAAAATCCCTGCTGATTTAGCCGAAAAAGTAGCCAAAAGCATTTCGATTCCGGTAATTGGAATTGGAGCCGGTGGCGGAGTTGACGGTCAAGTACTTGTCATTCACGATATGCTGGGAATGAATAATGAATTTAGCCCACGCTTTTTACGCCGCTATATGAACCTTTACGAAGACATGACTTCAGCCATTGGTCAATATGTTGCCGATGTGAAATCCAGTGATTTCCCAAATGAAAAAGAGCAATATTAATTTTCTAATTTGAAAATGTAACTATTCGAAAATTTGAAAATGAAGATTATATCTAATAAAACAAACCTGCAAATCCTCCATGAAGACAATCACATCATTGTGGTTAATAAGCGTGTTGGTGATCTTGTACAAGGCGATAAAACAGGTGACAAACCGCTGAGCGAAGTTGTCAAAGAATACCTTAAAGAGAAATACAATAAACCGGGGGAAGTTTTTCTTGGCGTTGTCCACAGATTAGACAGACCCACAACCGGAATCGTAGTTTTTGCAAGAACCTCAAAAGCCTTAACCCGATTAAACGAATTGTTTAAAAATAGGGAAACCCAAAAAACATATTGGGCAGTGGTAAAGAACAAACCGCCCAAAACTGAGGACAAGTTGATCCATTTTTTGAAAAGAAATGAGAAAAATAATACCTCTAAAGCGCATCTTAAAGAAGTCCCTGACAGTAAATCAGCCAGTCTGGATTATAAAATAATCAAGGAACTCAATAATTATTTCGCTTTAGAAATCAATCTGCATACCGGTCGTCATCATCAAATTAGGGCGCAACTTTCGGCAATTGGTTCCCCAATAAAAGGTGATCTTAAATATGGTTTTGACCGAAGCAATCCCGACGGTGGTATTCATCTGCACGCCCGAAAATTGGTTTTTATTCATCCCGTTTCAAAAGAAAGCATCGAAATCATAGCGCCAGTTCCTGATGATGTGATATGGAATGCTGTTTAGAAATAGTACTTTTTTTTTAATTTTAACCCTAACAGATTCAAATTTAATTTTATGAAAAAAACATTACCTCTTTTTCTTACTTTATTTTCTCTTTCAATGGCTGCACAGGACCATTTCTCGGGAATAAAAAATTCAAACGGTGTTGGAATCCTAAGTTCTACAGTAAATCCTGCCGAACTTTCTAATTTAAGTTCAAAATATGATGTTAATGTTTTTTCGTTGAGCATTAACGCTTCCAATAATAAAGTGGGATTTAATGACATCATCAACTCCGATAATATAGAAGACTTGATTTTTCAAGGGGATAAACCAGTAAACATGCGTATCGACGCCGAGATATACGGACCCGGTTTTGCAATGAAATTGAACAAATGGGCCTTTGGAATCAGTACAAAAGCCTATGCTAAATTAAACTTGGTTGACATTGACCCAACATTAGGTAAATCCATAAATGACGGAACATTGGGCTCCGTTATTGGAACCTCTTTAATAAGCAATAATTACAATCAGCGGTTGAACGGCACTTCCTGGGGAGAACTTGGTCTTTCTGTTTCACGAAATTTATTCGAAAATGAAACGCATAAGTTTAATGCCGGTGCGACATTAAAATTATTATTTCCTGGTTCTTATACCAATTTTGGTGCAGATAAATTCCAGGGAAAAATTGACAATGTTCTCAATGAAGCCTATTTGAATGATACTAATGCTTCCTTAAACATTGCTTACTCCGGAAATTTAACGGGTGGTTTTACTGATTTTGGAGATTATTCCAAATCTCTTTTTGGAAATCTAAACGGACTTGCAGCAGATTTTGGTGTAAACTATCAATTGAAAGACAAAGACAATTACAGACTTAATGCAGGCTTAGCAGTTAAAAATATCGGTGGAATGACGTTTAAAGACTCCGGTAATTCCTCGACAAACTATGCTTTAAATATTCCTACGGGAACAGTTATCAATCCTGGACTTAACCTGAATGATTTTCAAAATGTAGAAAGTCTTCAAGATGCAGAAACTCTTTTGTTAAACAGCGGCTATTTGACCAAAAACGAATCAAAATCAGAAATTAAAGTGAAGCTACCTACTCTTTTTTCAGCTTATATTGATTTAAAAATAGTTCCAAAGTTTTTCGTATCGGTCTATACCCAACAAAAATTGAATAGTGATGCAGCAAACGATCAAATTACAACTCAAAATATTGTATCGCTGACTCCACGATTTTCGCTGAAAAACTATGAAATTTATTCCTCTTGGGCCAAAAATGAAATTTCCGGAACAACAGGTGGATTTGGATTTAGAATTTATGGTTTCTACCTTGGATCAAGCTCTATTGTAACCGCCTTGACCAGCGATACAAAACAAGCGGATGTTTATTTAGGCTACCGATTGAGATTGAGATAAACCTCTAAAAACAAAAAAACATGAATTATAGGACCGATTTAAAATACCGAAAAGAAACTTTAATAAAGCTTCTGAACCAGATCATAATTCATGAAAATGATATTGTAAAAGCTTTGTATGAAGACTTCAAAAAACCGGCTTTTGAAGCCGTTTTGACTGAGACTAATTACGTAATCAGCGAACTAAAAGATACTATCAAGAACTTGAATAAATGGGCAAAACCAAAAAAAGTTTTGCCCTCTATTCTCAATTTTCCTTCAAAAGATTTTATTTACAAAGAACCTTATGGAAAAGTACTGATTATCGCCCCTTGGAATTATCCGTTTCAACTGGCGCTTTGTCCTTTAATATCAGCTGTGGCTGCTGGAAACCAAGTGGTGCTAAAACCCTCCGAACTCACTCCTAAAACTGCTACAATAATTGCCCAAATTATAGAAGAAACTTTCCATGTAAACCATGTTGAAGTGATTCAAGGCGACGCAGAAATATCCCAGAAATTGCTTTCGCAACGTTGGGATTATATTTTCTTTACCGGAAGTGTGCCCGTGGGTAAAATAGTTGCCAAATCCGCTGCCGAAAACCTGACACCTGTTACCTTAGAACTTGGAGGCAAAAATCCCTGTATCATTGATGAAACTGCCAATTTAAAACTGGCCGCCAAACGAATTGTTTGGGGCAAATTTATCAATGCAGGTCAAACCTGTATCGCCCCTGATTATCTCTTGATTCAAAAAGACATGAAAACAAAATTCATCGACTATTTGAAAGAAGAAATAACATTGGCTTATGGCAAAAATCCTCAAGAATCTCCAGACTTTGCCCGAATTATCAATCTTAAAAACTGGGAACGATTAGTTCGACAAATTGAACCTGAAAAAGTCCTCTTTGGCGGAAAAACAGATGCTGAAGACCTTTATATTGCTCCTACTCTGATTGATGAACCTCAACTTGACAGCCTGATCATGAAAGACGAAATTTTTGGTCCGTTATTACCTATAATAAGTTATGAAACTGAGGCCGACATCAATCCTATTATTTCCAAATATGAAAAGCCACTTTCTTTGTATGTTTTTACCGAAAACAAAGCATTTGCCGATAAAATGATACTAAATCATTCCTTTGGCGGAGGTTGCATTAATGATACTGTGATTCATTTTTCGAATAAGAGACTGCCTTTTGGAGGCGTAGGCCATAGCGGAATAGGCGCTTATCACGGTCGTTTAAGTTTTGATATTTTTTCTCATCAAAAAGGAATTGTCAAAAAAGCAAACTGGCTCGATTTACCGATGCGATATGCACCATATAAGGACAAACTAAAGCCTATCCAAAGAATATTGAAATGGCTGTAAACTAGCCTTAAGTCTGACAAAAAAACACCTGACTGCTTTTCAAGGAAACCAGTATGAAATAAAAACTCAACCAATAACATTTTATCAAACTAAAAATGAAATCAGTAGCAAACCGAATTGAAGAAATAAAAAGTAATGGATATCAACTAAATTTTGATGCCGTAATAAATAGTGCATTTGAAAACTATAAAAAAATTGCGCTCTATGCCGGCTTAATGCTATTTGTATTTATGGTATTCTTTGGCTTAATTGCCTCTACAGCGCTAATTTCATTTGTAGGAATTGATAATTTAAATCCGGAAAACATTAAGCAGTACAGTCCTGAGAATTTAACCGGAATTCCTTTATTGATTTATATGGCCATCAATATATTCGTTTCTGTTCTAATAGCGCCTTTTCTTTCCGGTTTTTATAAAATGGCCGATTGCGCTAAAAAAGATATCGAATTTCATGTTTCGACTATGTTTGAATACTACAAATCTCCCTACCTCATGGAAATATGTCTAGCAACATTTGTCCTTTTATTATTTAATTCCGGCTTATCAATGTTGTTTGAAACAAACGGATATGCGATTATAGGAGCTATTATCGGGGCTTTGATTTCCTTTTTCAGCTTTTTGACGGTACCACTTATTGTTTTTGGAAAATTAGGAGCTATTGCAGCAATTAAGTCCAGTTTTATAATTATATACAAAAAACCTTTGACACTTCTTGCATTAGTAATTATTGCAATCATTGGTGCCTTAGTCGGTTTTATCGGATGCTGTATTGGTATCTTTTTCACGATTCCTTTTCTTTATTCTATGTATTATACGGTATACAACGAAATTATTGGATATGAATCAGACTCAGAATTAGTCCTTTAAAAACCTTTATTGAAATTAATTTCAAAAGTAGCTATTCTTTTTTCCATAAAAAAACAACTAAAGTCTTAATATATCACATTAAGACTTTTTTTATATAAAAAAAAACGTTAATTTTCTGATGTTTTTAACAAAGTTATGATCTCCAAATCAACCCTTTTTAACCTAAGCATTTTTTTATGCAATTAAGCGATGACTTTTTATTGACTTTGGATACAAGTTTTAATGGTTTTAGTCTCGATGGTCCTATTTTAATCACTAAATCCTATCAATTAATTGATGAATTTTCAATTAGTCGGAATCTCTTTAGCTCAATAATCCCTTTTGTCTATTTTTTTATTTTTATTTTGGTTTTAAAATTTTATAAAATCAAGTATACTATAAACAATCAGTTTGTAGAAAATCATTTAGATGAGAAATCAAAAAACAAAGAATATCAACTTTACTTTTTATTAATAGGGTTAATAATCCTAGTCTTAGAAGCTACTTTTGAAATTTTTAACGTAAGACCAAAAAGTTTATTTCTAAGCAATTCCACTATTGCCATTGTTTTAATCTCTATCTATTTTATCAGTAGAAAATCTTCCTTTGTTTTTGATAATATCCAAAAAATATTTCGCTTTATTTTCCTGATTTTTTTTGCTTATGTATCTCGAAATCTAGTCATCCACCCAACAGACGGAATACCTATTATCGCTTTTCTGTTGTTAATTTTCTTTTCTTATAATATTTTCAAACCCATCAAACTGTATTGGACTTTTATTACAGGAGTTTATACTTATTTGATTATCATTTCGTTATTACAATCGGTTTCTATTAATACGATCACAATCATATTCAATTATTCCTTAATTATTTTAGGCATTAATTACATCAGGCACATGACCCGAATGGGTATTAAGAATAAATTTCTTTTTAACAATCAAATCATTCATGAAGGGAATTCACTGGTGATGGCTACAAATAAAAATCGGGACATTGTTTTTTGCAGTGAAACTATAAAACCCATTTTGGGATATTCTGTAGAAGAAGTATTAGGATCAAGCTTTTGGAAATTAACCGAAGATTCTAAAGAGCAAGACAGTGAACGTGCTCAAAATCTCCATGAGGCTAATGTAACTACTAAGAAGCTTAAGTGTAAAAACGGAGAATATAAGTTCATCCAATGGAATTATAAAAAATTTTCTGATGACTTAATTTTAGGAATTGGACAAGATGTAACCAATGAAATTCACATTCACAATCAATATAAAAATTTAATTCAAACCGCAACTGATTTTATCTATGAAACCGATTGTCAAGGCAATATCACATTTGTCAATGACTTCATCATAAAAACCTTGGGGTATAAAAAAAATGAGATTTTAACTAAACATTTTTCCTTTTTCATAAAAAAGAACTATTTAAATAAAGTGTTACCATTATACAACAATTCGCAGGAAATTGATTTTGAATATCCTATGGTTGAAGTTCCTATCTTGAAAAAAAATCGTGAAACGATATGGATTTCTCAAAAAGTAATGATTCGCAGAAACGATTTGGGGAAAATAATTGGTTATTCAGGGATTGCCAGAGACATTACTTACATAAAAAACTCCGAAAAAGAAAAAACAGAACGGGAGCTAAAAAACATAAAATACACTAAGGCTTTAAAAGGTTTCACAGAAAAAAGCTATTCTCATGATGAAACTTTGGAGACCAAATTGAAAACTATTATAGAAATTTCCACAAAAACAATTGGTGTTGATCAGGTAAGTTATTGGGAATATTCTCCTGAAAAAATTTATTGTAAGCAATTATATAATTTAAAAAAGAAACAATTTGAAAAAGGCTATGAAATAACCCAAAAAGAATATCCTGACTACTTTATTACCCTTGAAAATAAAACTCAACTTGTAACTACAGATATTAATACAAATCGGATTTCACAAAAATTATACTCCCAAAAATTTTACAATGACTTTATCGTCAAGAATAAAATATGCTCAATTTTAGAAAACCCAATACTTATTAATGGAGAATTAAAAGGAATCATTTGTTTTGAAGTTATTGATAAAATAAAACACTGGGACAATGAGGACATCAATTTTTCCAGATCCGTTTCTGATATCATATCGATGACCATAATAACCAATATGAGATATAAAACCGAGAAAAAGCTAAAATACAAAAGTGAACTATTGTCAGCTATGACAGTTTGTACTGAAAAATTCTTGAACAATAAAGACATAAGTGCGATTCTCTCAGATGTGCTAATCATCATGGGAAAGGCTACTAAATCCAAACGGGTTTATTATTATCAAAAAGAAATCGATGAAAAACTCATCAGTCAAAAATACAGATGGTTTTGTGGTGAAGATACATTAACAGAGAAAAATCCAACGCTTCAAAATATACCCTATGCCTATTTTGAAGAACTCCTACATCCCTTACTAAATAATGAAATCTACAAAGCCAGCGTATCCGAAATAAAAAATAAATCCTTAAGAAAAAAACTTGTAGACTTAAATGTCAAATCACTAATTCTTTTCCCGGTTTTTGTCAAAAAAGAATTTCATGGCTTTTTAGGTTTTGATGATTCAACTGAACAAAGAAATTGGTCCGAAGATGAAATCAATATTTTACAAACTTTGGCTCGAAACATAGCTTCTTCAATAGAACGAATTGAAAATGAAACAGCTATTTATGAAAGTGAAGAGAAATTTAGATTGTTGGCCAACAACATTCCAGGAACCGTTTATTTAGCAAAATATGATGCGGATGCCACTAAAATTTATATTAATGATGAAATTGAAAAACTCACCGGCTACCCAAAATCAGCTTTCCTTTCCAAAGAATTGAGATTTATGGACTTAATTCTTCCGGAAGAGCGCGACGAAATTATTCGAGATCAAATTAATGCCATAGAAAATGGCAGAACAATACATTCCATATATCGAATTAGGCGTAAGGATCAGGAAATTGCCTGGGTAGAAGAATTTGGCGAAGTGATCTATAAAAACGGGGAAATTGCATATCTTGAAGGAATTTACATCGATATTACAACTAGAAAAAAGACAGAAAACGCCATAAAAGAAAAAGAATATGCCGAAGCGGCCAATAAAGCCAAATCAGAATTCTTGGCCAATATGAGTCACGAAATTAGAACTCCACTAAACGGAATCATCGGGTTTACGGACTTATTGATGAAAACCAAGCTAGAAGAAATTCAGAAAAAGCATATGCTGACGGTCAATCAATCGGCCCAATCTCTTTTAGAAATACTAAATGATATTCTGGATTTCTCCAAAATTGAAGCCGGAAAACTAGATTTAAATATCGAAAAACAGGAAATCAAGGAAATCGTAAACCAATCCATGGATCTGGTGTTATTTGCTTCAATCCAAAAAAATCTGCGTTTAGAAATAAATATAAGCCCTGAAGTCCCTATTTATGTTTGGGCTGATATTGTTCGCCTAAAGCAAATTCTAATCAACCTTTTGACTAATGCCATCAAATTTACCGATAAAGGCTCTATCGAACTAAAAGTATCAATTTTAAAGAGAATTGATAATTCCCAAGCAACCATTCGCTTTGCCGTAATTGATTCCGGTATTGGTATTCTTGAAGAAAACCAGACAAAAATATTCAAAGCTTTTTCTCAAGAAGACAACTCCACAACCCGAAAATATGGCGGAACCGGACTAGGATTAACCATTTCAAACCAATTATTAGCTTTAATGGACAGCCATTTACAACTAAAAAGCACCATCAATAAAGGGAGTACTTTTTATTTTGATCTAGACTTAAAAATCAGCAATCAAGTTGTTGAAGATACTGCCCCTACGAATACTCCAATGATTTATGATACAGTTCAAATCAAAGAAGAACTAATCTCAAAACAACTTAAAATAATGCTTGTTGAGGATAACAAAATCAATATGCTATTGCTAAAAACAATCATCAAAAACCTGTTTTCAGAAGCTACAATTTCAGAAATTCAAAATGGAAAGGATGCAGTTGACCAATTTGAAACCATAAAGCCCGACATCATTTTTATGGACATTCAAATGCCTATAATGAATGGTTATGAAGCCACTAGAGAAATACGAAATTTAGAATCCGGTCAAAAAACCCCTATTATAGCCATAACCGCCGGTGTCGAAAAAGAAGAAAAAAACAAATGTCTCGAAGCCGGAATGAATGATTATATTTCAAAACCAATCATAAAAGGAATCATTGAAACTACCCTAAATAAATGGATTCGCTAATCTATTAAAAAATAGATGCTTTACTTCAAATTATTTTTTACTTTAGTACAACAGAATAAAAAAATGGAATATTATGAAATGGCAAGGCAGAAGAAAAAGTGAAAATTTAGACGATAGAAGAGGAATGTCCTCAGGAGGAAAAACCATTGTTGGTGGAGGAATTATAGGAATCATTATTTTGCTGTTAAATGTATTTGGCGGAGAAAATGCTCAAATGCTCACCCCAGTTTTAGAACAGATCAATCAAGGTCAAGGTGCTCCTACTGAACAAAGAGATCTTACAGCCAAAGAACTTGAGGAACAAGATTTTGTAAATGCACTATTAGTTGACAATGAAGATGTTTGGACTAAGATATTTCAGGAAAACAATTTAACGTATAAAAAGCCTAAACTTGTTTTATTTGAAGGTGCGGTAGAAACGGCTTGTGGAAATGCCACTTCTGATTCTGGCCCTTTTTATTGTCCCGGCGATCAAAAAGTGTACATGGACTTAGCATTCTTTGAAGAGCTAAAAACACGATTTGGTGCCCAAGGCGGTGATTTTGCCACTGCCTATGTTATTGCGCACGAGATAGGCCATCACGTTCAAACCTTACTGGGAACTTCTGATAAAATGAGACAACTGCAACAAGGAAAAACGAAGGCTGAGGCCAATAAATTATCTGTAGCATTAGAGTTACAGGCAGATTTCTATGCCGGAATTTGGACCCATTACAACCAAAAAATGAATAATATACTTGAAGAAGGCGACATAGACGAAGCTTTAAGCGCGGCGCAGGCAGTAGGTGATGATGCCATTCAAGCTAAGATACAAGGTCATATTGTACCGGAATCGTTTACTCACGGAACTTCCGCACAGCGAAAATATTGGTTCATGAAAGGATATAAAACCGGAGATATCACTCAAGGAAACACTTTTGCCGAAATTAAATAATAGCTAAATCCAATTTCAATCGTAAAACTTAAATGCTGCTATTTTGTAACAACCAAAACGAAGTACACAACTATATTGAAACAATATCAAGCAATCAAAACCAGATCGGGAAAATTAGCTGTACCTTTGCGTCCACTTAAAGAAGTAAACTAAATAATTGGGTTTACTTCATAAACACCATTTATGTCATTTAACTCATTAGGTTTATCTGATGCTTTATTAAAAGCCATCAGCAAAAAAGGGTATTCTACTCCTTCTCCAATACAACAAAAAGCAATTCCACCCATTTTAGAAGGCAAAGATGTATTAGCATCCGCACAAACAGGAACAGGAAAAACAGCTGGTTTTACGCTACCCATATTACAATTATTATCGCAAGGACAACACCTAAGACAAAGACCCATTCGTGCCTTGATTTTAACTCCAACACGAGAATTGGCCGCTCAGATATTGGCCAATATCAAAGAATACAGTGAGTTTTTAGATTTACGCAGCGCCGTTATTTTTGGAGGCGTAAACCAAAATCCACAAGTAAGTCAATTGCGTCAAGGTGTCGATATTTTAGTCGCCACTCCTGGTCGATTAATCGATTTGCAAAATCAAGGTTTAATATCACTTTCAAAAGTGGAAATTTTGGTTTTAGACGAAGCAGACCGCATGCTCGACATGGGTTTTTTACGTGATATCGAACGTATCCTGAAAGTATTACCTTCTAAAAGGCAAAACTTATTGTTCTCGGCAACTTTTTCCAAAGATATCAAAAAATTGGCCATGGGCATTTTGCACAAACCCGTTCAGGTAGAAGCAACGCCAGAGAACACAACAGTCGATGCTATTATTCAAAAAATATATCCTGTCGCCAAAGAGAAAAAAACAGAACTAATCATTAAACTGATTACGGAAGGCAACTGGAAACAAATTTTGGTTTTTACACGTACTAAACAAGGCGCCAACAAACTGACTGAAAGCATGATTAGCGCCGGAATTAAGGCAGCTGCCATTCACGGTAATAAAGGTCAAGGTGCCAGAACCAAAGCCCTAGCCGGTTTTAAAGACGGAAGCCTGACCGCCCTTGTCGCGACAGATATTGCTGCCCGAGGTTTAGACATCCCGTTATTACCCCATGTTATTAATTTCGAATTGCCTAATATCCCTGAAGATTACGTGCACCGCATAGGTAGAACGGGAAGAGCCGGAGCAAGTGGAGAAGCTATTTCTTTATTTAGTCCAGACGAAACGGTTTTTTTACGAGACATTGAAAAATTAGTTGGCTTGAAATTGCCTAAAGAAAACATAAAAGGTTTCGAGCCAGATCCTAACGCTTCAAAAGAACCTATCAAACAAGGTCAAGGAAGACCACAGCGCAATTCGACTCCTAAAAAACCAAAAACAGACACTGCAAACCGTAGCAGCAGCAACAGTTTTGGTCCAAGACGTCCGAGTCAAAATAATGATAGGCGTACTAATAGATAAAAGCTAAAATTAGAAAAGCAGCGAGCAGAAAATAGATATTCTAATTTTCTGCTTGCTGTTATCTGAAAACGGAATACTAAAAAATTATCCCAACCACCCATCACGATCCAAACTTCTGTATTGAATCGCTTCGGCAATATGAGACGAAATTACTTTAGGTGCTGCATCAAGGTCGGCGATTGTGCGTGCTACCTTCAAAATACGATCGTAAGCCCTAGCCGAAAGATTAAGCCTTTCCATAGCCGTTTTTAATAATTCTTTGGAACCATCATCAAGAGCACAATATTCACGGATATGTTTGGTATTCATTTGGGCATTATAATGTATGTTTTCCATTTGCTCAAATCGTTCCGACTGGATTTCACGCGCGCTAGTAACCCTTTTTCTAATATCAATGCTGCTCTCCGCTTTTCTGTCTTCTGACAACTTTTCGAAAGGAACCGGCGTAACTTCAATGTGAATGTCAATCCGGTCCAATAAAGGTCCTGAAATTTTACTCAAATAGCGTTGCATTTCATGCGGAGAAGAAGTTTGAGGCGAATCGGGATCATTAAAAAAACCAATCGGACTTGGATTCATACTCGCCACGAGCATGAAAGACGAGGGATAAGTCACCGTAAACTTGGATCTGGAAATCGTCACTTCACGATCTTCCAAGGGCTGTCGCATCACTTCGAGAACATCCCGTTTGAATTCAGGCAATTCATCCAAAAACAAAACGCCGTTATGCGCCATAGAAATTTCACCAGGCTGTGGGTAGCTTCCGCCTCCAACAAGCGCCACGTTAGAAATCGTATGGTGTGGACTACGAAATGGACGTTGGTTCATTAAACCTACTTCTTTGAGCTTTCCAGCTACGCTATGAATTTTAGTAGTTTCTAAGGCTTCCCGCAAAGTCATGGGTGGCAATATACTGGGTAACCGTTTGGCAAGCATCGTTTTTCCAGCTCCCGGCGGACCAATAAGGATAATATTATGTCCTCCGGCGGCGGCAATTTCCATACAACGCTTGATGCTCTCCTGCCCTTTTACGTCCGAAAAATCAAATTCAGCGAAATCTAAATCTTTATAAAACTCGGCTCTGGTATCAATCACAGTGGGCTCAAGAGTCCCTTTTCCTTCCATAAAATCAATCACTTCTTGTACATTTTCTACACCATAAACCTCTAAACCGGCAACTATTGCGGCTTCTTTCACGTTCTGTTTAGGGAGAAAAAATCCTTTGAATCCCTCCTCTTTTGCCTTGATCGCAATGGGCAAAGCACCGCGAATGGGTTGCAAACTACCGTCAAGCGAAAGCTCTCCCATAATTATATATTTATCAATTTCAATGGCATTAATCTGTCCTGAAGCCACCAAAATACCAATTGCCAGAGTCAAATCATAAGCTGATCCCTCTTTGCGCAAATCGGCAGGAGCCATGTTAATTGTTATCTTTTTGCCCGGCATTGCATAACCATTATTCTTTAGGGCAGCCGCAATTCTATAACTGCTTTCTTTGATAGCATTATCGGGCAGCCCAACCAAATGGTAGCCAATTCCTTTATCAATATTTACTTCAACCGTAATTGTTGTAGCCTCTACACCAAAAACGGCACTTCCGAAAACTTTTACTAGCATGGCAGATATTTTTCTTAAAAATAATGAAAATTCGCACTCGAACAACAGGTATCGCAACTTATTTAATATCAGTCGAATACCCGAAATCTATTTATTATTACTTTGTTAATTTTGATTTTTAAAATAAAAAGGAGCTATATTTTTACATATAACTCCTTTTTATTAAAAATTAAACGGAATGAATCTATTTATAGCCATCATTTTGAACTAAGTTTTTATTTACATCCATTTCTCTTAACGGAATAGGCAAAACTAAATTATTAGCATCATAAGGAATCGTTCCAATATTTTGTTTTAATCGTTTTGCATCAAATAAAGCAAATCCTTCAAAAGATAATTCTCTTTTTCTTTCCATTAATATAGTGGCCAAATCAACGCTAGCAAGTAAAGTTGCACCAGAACGCGCGCGCAACATATTAATGTCATCTACAGGCGAAAGCCCTATAAGAGTTCCTAGTCTAAAATTAGATTCTGCGCGTATCAAATACATTTCGGCTAAGCGCAGAAAAGGAATATTAGCAAATTGATTTTTCCACTTTGTTGTACACCAATAATCGGCTTCATAGAAAAAACCAGCTCTCTGGTCATCAGGATCATCATAAATATCCCAATGCTGGGATTCAATACTAATATCCGGATTTCCTGAGCGTCCTCCAAAATCTTCACCGGCCCAAAATACATTAAAATCATTTGCGCTCGCATCCTGACTGTTTACTTGCCAAGCAAATAAATCTTCGGTTGAATTTTCTGGATTATTAAATGCTTTTGCAAAAGTTGATGTTAAAGTTGCGTCACTATTATTAATTACGATATTGGCCATATTTCGAGCATTGCTGTAATCCCCTTTTTGCAAATAAACTCTGGCAAGTAGTGCCGCCGCACTATATTTTGTTGCATAGATACCATTTGTTTCCGGCAGCAAAGTATAGGCATCCGTTAAATCAAGAATTACCTGCTTGTAAACTTCCTCTAAAGTGTTCCTTGAAGGCAGTGTAATTTTGTGAGGGTCTAAAATAGGTTGCAACATAATAGGAACTCCAAGTTGGTTGTTTACTGAACCCGAAACATAGGGCTTAGCGAATAGTCTTGCTAAATCAAAATAGACTAAACCTCTAAGAAATTTTGCTTCTCCTTGGGTTATATCCTTATCAGCAGCATCAGTAAATACAGCTAAATTATCAAGTATGATATTAGCTTGATTGCTAATTTTATAGGCTCTTAACCACATACTTTCAACAAAACTATTATCGGTCAATATAGCTTTTTCGTCGTATTGGTCTGGCTGAATATAAGTTCCATCCCAGTAAAGATCTCCATCGTTAGCAATTAATTCAGAAGCTAAAGCAATTCCTCCGCCATAGAGTGCACTGGATCTGGCATCTCCATAGGCATTATTCAAAATCTTCTTAAGATTTGATGGCGTTTTGATAGCTATATCGGTTGTAATGGCTTGTTCAGGTTTAATATCTAAATTATCATCACAGCTTACAAAAGAAAAAGTAAGCAAGGAAATTAAAATAATTTTATAGTTAAATTTTTTCATGTCTGATTTTATTAAAGGTCAATGTTTAATCCAATAATTATCGTTTTGGCAGGAGGTGCAGAATAAAATGCGATCCCTTTTCGAATATTTGAATCTCCATTATTGTCGTATGATGATTCTGGATCGTAGCCCTTATAATTCGTAAATGTAAGAAGGTTAACTCCTGTTAAATATAAACGAGCTCTATCTACAGATAATTTTTGAGTTACTGTTTTAGGAAGTGTATATCCTAAAGATAAATTTCTTAAACGAACAAAATCAGTTTTATCTAAATAACGTGTCGATGCTTGCTCGCCATTGCTACGTCCCCATCTGGCTTGAGGAACATTAGTGATATCACCTGGTTTTTGCCATCTGTCCATCTGATCTGTAGTTTGGTTATCTTTGTATCGGGCATTGCTCGATTGAAATTTACCCGCTTCATTGTAGATAGAAGCTCCCCATTCTCCTTGAAAAGTAAAAGAAAAATCAAAATTCTTAAACATTAGCGTATTCGTCATTCCTGTCATAAGCGTAGGATAAGGACTTCCCGTAATGATTCTTTGCGCTTCGCTGTAGTTTTTTGTAGTTGTTTTATCTAAAGAACCATCTGCTTGTAAAGTATTTTTATAAAATAAAGCATCTCCATTTGCCGGATTAACACCTGCATACTCTACTAAGTAAAAAGATGAAATAGTTTCTCCTACTCTAACAATATTTTGTCCGGCGACTATATCACCTCCAGGCAAGGATGTCACTTTATTGTCTAAAGTAGACAGATTTAATGATGTTTTCCAACTTAGGTTAGCTGTTTTAATATTGGTTGTATTTAATACAAATTCAAAACCTTTATTGGTCAAAGATCCTACGTTACGGGTTAAAGAACTCCAGCCGGAAGTACCTGGCAAAGGCTCATTCAATAAAAGATCGTTTGTTTTTTTAATATAATAATCAATTTCACCAGTTATTCTGTTGTCTAAAAATCCAAAATCGATACCGGCATCAAATTGATTTGTTTTTTCCCATTTTAAATCTTGATTAACCAATTGAGAAGGATTTATAGCAGATTGTTTGTTATAAGATGATCCGCCAAAAAGACCTAAACTTGCAAAGTTTCCTATACCTGCATTTCCTGTAACTCCAAAACTTCCTCTCAATTTTAATAAGCTAACAACTTCGTTATCCTTTAAAAAATCTTCTTGCGAAATGATCCAGCCCACAGAAGCTGCCGGGAATACACCATATCGGTTTGAGGCTCCAAATCGGGAAGAACCATCATAACGCAAACTTCCTTTTAAGAGGTATTTGTCCATAATGGAAAAAGTAGCTCTTCCAAAATAGGAAAGGAAATTATATTTAGTTCTGCTCGAAGATCCTTCAGTAATTTCGGAGGCACTTTCTACAGTTTGCAGCTCATCTGATGGAAAACCTATTCCAGCTACAAATTGCCTTTTTCGAGCACTTTCTTCAAAACTCATTCCTCCAACAAATTCTAAATTATAATCCTCCTTAAAATTTTTACTAAAAGTGAAATAATTATTAATACTATATTTATCTGACTGAATTGCATTCGCATCTGCATAACCATTAGTAGAAGCGGATTCTGTTAAACTACCTGCGAAATATTCTTCTGTTTGATTATTGTTATCGTATCCTAGTTCTGATCTAAAACTCAATTCTGGTAAAATTTTTAATTCCACATAAGAATTCATTAAAGTTCTAAAAATATTTGCATCCCAATTTCCATTAAATTGTTGCATTAAAAAATTATAATATAAAGTAGTTTCATTATTTGGTGTAACTCCATCATCAAGATAAGCGGGAGCTAATGGAGTTTGTGCAACTGCCTGTAAAGGGGTTGCGAAAGAATTATCTGAACCTATTCTTGTTATTCTTGTTTTACTCAAACTGGTATTTAGCCCCACTCTTAATTTATCAGAAACTTTATGATCTAAGTTTCCTCTATAAGAATAGCGATCCATATTGTTCCCTCTAACAATTCCCTCTGTATTATTGTAACCTCCAGAAAGAAAAAATACGGTTTTGCTATCCCCTCCTGATACAGAAAAGTTATGATCTTGAACAGAACCTTTTATCAAGGCCAAATCCTGCCAGTCAGTATCTACTTGTCCAGTTCTCCAATCTTTTCCATTAGCATAACCATCAAATACTCCTCCTGGCTCAGTCAGCCATAAGTCATCTGCTCCATATCTATAAGCAGATGCTTCGGTGTAAAGTTCTGCATATTGTGCTGCATTTAACCAGCTCATTTTATGGGTGGCTTGGCTCCATCCTGTAGAAGTATTTAAGGAAATTTTTGTTTTTCCTGATTTTCCTTGCTTAGTGGTAATTAAAACAACTCCATTTGTTCCGCGGGCACCATAAATAGCGGCCGAAGAAGCGTCTTTTAATATTTGTATGGATTCAATATCATTAGGATTTAATGAAATTAATGGATTAATTGGGGCCGCCGATACGCTCTCGTTATCATTTATCAATGGCAATCCATCTATTACATATAAAGGCTCCTGAGAAGAAGAAATACTGGAAACTCCTCTAATTCTTACTTTTACACCGCCTTCTACTTTTCCATTTATTTGAGTTATTTGAACACCTGCAGCTTTAGCTGTAAGAGCGCTTTGCAAACTTGGCACTGGAATTTCACCAATTTGATCCGCAGAAATAGACGCAATATTATCCGTTACTTTGCGCTTGGATTGTTTACCAAAACCAATTACAAGAACTTCTTTTAGCTCTGCAGAATCTTCCTTTAAAATTACATTAACGATACTTTTACCAGCAACATTTAATTCCTGAGTTTTAAGCCCGATGTAACTAAAAATCAAAACGGCATTTGAGCCAACATTTTTGACCCTAAACTTACCATCCATATCAGTTTGTGCTCCATTGGTCGTTCCTTTTACTAAAACAGTGGCTCCTGGAAGCGGACCATTAGAATCCGATACTACACCAGAAACCTCTTGCGAATAGGTCAAACTAGTACAAAGTATCATTAGAAATAGCGTCAAGCCTTTAAGTAGACTATTTTTCATAAATAATAATTAAGTTAGTTAATACTCATTGAAATTTGTTACAATTTTAACAAACATAATGAAAATAGTTAAGAAAATATTAACTCGTTACAATTAATTATTAACTAACTCAATTTAAAATCTATGAAAAGTAAACTTTTACTTTTGGTGTTTTTAATAAAGAATGCATTTAAAAAATTAAACTTAAATACTTAAAAAAAATCTACAATTTATACATCTATTTATCAAATCAACAAGAGATAAAAGTCAATTTGTTGCATCATTAAATGCAATTTTACAGCCGCCTTTTAATTTTTAAATCGTTATTAACGCAAAAAAAATCGGTCTAAAAAGTATTTTTTAGACCGATTTTTTTCTATTAAAACAGTAAAGAAATGTGATTTAGAAATTAGTTAACTAAAAATAAAGCATTGCTAAACAATAAGTTCCCGTTTTCCCAAAAACCTCTGAATAAAGGATTGTCAATCATATAAATCACTTTTCCTTTTCCTTTGGCTTCAATTGCGAAACTTACCGTTTTGCTCAATTTATTTCTAATATCATGCCCTACAAAGCCGTAACTTTTATAGTCATTAGGAACATAAGCCACATTCAAAGCTTTTTTAAGCAATGGATAACGTCTTTCATCTGTTTTTATGCTGAAATATTTGTCACCTAAACCAAAAGACATTGGATGCGTTACATCTAACACATTTTCAATTACTGCACCTGGAATAGATGCTGATATAGCTCTTCGTTCGGTACTTAGATAATCCAGAAAACGCGTTTTTAATTCCTTCTCAGTAATTTCCTTTTCGGACGCTTTTTTATCCTCTTCAGATTCAAAAAGACTTAACGCATACCCCTCCTTATCAGTAAAAACACTTAAAGCATTATTCATTGCAATCAATTTGCCTCCATTTTTAATCCAATCTCCAATTTGTTTTTGTTGATCATTAGAAAAATCATATTGACCATCGGCTAAAATTAGCGTGTTATAAGTTTCTAATTTAAATCTATTAAAATCACTAACTTCAACGATACTCACCGGATATCCTGCAACTTCGTCTAAATAAAACCAAACAGAACCAAATTCGGTAGAGCCCACTCCTTTTCCAGATAACAATGCTATTTTTGGAGCTTTCAACAAACTAAAATTTTCGCTTCCTAAATCATTTCCATTTACAGAATAGCCTGTTGTTAAGAAATTATAATCTTTTTTTATTTTTATGATCTCCGAAACTGTTTTTTCAAAATCAATCACTTTCGGATTATCGGCTTTAGAAACAATTAAACCTCCTGCTTCAACAGTTATTTGTCCAAAAACTCCTTTTTTTATTGCAGATCTTACTCTAATATCTTTTTGATGCAATAAAGCCAGAACTTGTGCCGAAATTCGATTGTTCCAAGGAATATGAAAAGCATATACGTTTTCAGGAATATTTTGAATATTAGCTTCAATAGTGGTTTTTGTTTTTAGATTCAGATTGGTTTTTAAAGCATATCCTTCAACACCAAAAGCCAATGGCAATGCCCAAGCGGTAATATCATAAGACAAGCTATCGTTTAACTTATGATACGGTTCAAATAGAACTTGTGTCAAAATAGCCTTCGGTTGATCTACTTTTATGATTAAATCATTGGGCTCAATAGAAAAGCTTTTATCTTTTTGGGTTTGGTAATTAAATCCAGAAGCTTTTTGATTGCCATCTGCATAAGCAAATTCGATACGGTTTTTTTTCAATAAATCCGCCATCTGTTCTAGTTTTGGATTATTTTTTAAAACGTAGGTTTTATAATTTCCCTTAATTGTTTTTCGGGAATTAGTCATAAACCCTCTGAAACCCTGAATTAAATTATCTGCTTCAGATGCGGCAGCACCAACAGTAGTTAAAACGGCTTTAGCGTGATGAGTCAACCGTTCCTGAATAGTTAGAAGAGAGCCGTTTTCTAACAAAACTTCTCTTCCGGCTCCTATTCCTCCTTGTTCAAAAGTCATTCCTACAGCTCCATTGTAAGTAGGATAAGTATCTCCGTAACTTGGATAAAACATATCAAAACGTTCCCTTGTATTGTATAACCACTTTTCTTGGTCAAATTTCTTAGAAATTTTTTCTCCTAAAATGTTATGAAATTTTTTTTGAAATTTTTCAATATATTCATGCCAAGGTTCAGCCGAGGGTGGGAAAAAATAAGGCGAATTATAGCCCATTTCATGCACATCTACATGTACCTGTGGCAACCAATCATTGTATAATGCTAACCTTTGCTGCGTCTCAATTTGAGTTTGCCATGCCCAGTCTCTGTTCATATCAAACAAATAATGATTGTATCTGCCTCCAGGCCACACTTCCATATGCTCTCTATCCATTAATTCTGGATGAGTTTTTTTACCTGAAATCTCCCTTAACCAATTTCCATACCTTGAATAACCATCAGGATTTAAACATGGATCTAAAATAACTATCGTGTTTTCTAACCAACTTTTAGATTCCGGATTTGCTGGATTTAATAGTTCATAAGCAACTGTCATTGCGCTTTCAGTTCCTGCAATTTCATTCCCATGAACACTAAAACTCAACCAAACAATCAGTTTATCCTCTATCACTTTTGTTTTTTTATCTGATAATCCTATAGCTGCCAAATTATTATTTCTAATTTGATCTAAATTGGCAAGATTCTCGGGAGTTGAAATATAATAGACATTCAAATCTCGTTCTTCTGAGGTTTGACCGTATTTTTGTTTTTTAATTGAGGTTGATTGCTCCGTTAACTGGTTAAAATAAGCTTCAACTTGATGATAGTAGCTAACTTGTTTTCCATAATTAGGTAAAAATTCTGAGGGACTTTTTAACTGAGCACTTACTGATACTACAGTTAACAAAAGAAACAGTAAATAAAACAATGTTTTTTTCATATCGATCTAAAGGTTAGTTATTTTTCAAAAATAAACTTAAAAATAGATTTTCTTACAAAAATTTTTAAATTAGCTTTTTTATTATTTTTTTAATCAAAAAAGATCCTGCATACTTTGCAAAACAACCCTAATATAAATTGTTTGAGTTTCATTCAATAAAATCAAAAACCGACCTAGGTTTTAATTGAAAGCATTGTTCCAAAAATAAATTGTATTTTGGCTAAATACTAAAGTTAATCCTACATAAAATAAGGATTTTTATCCAATAAATTATAAACTGTCAAACTAATTTAATAAAATCTAAAAAACATGAGTAAATCATTTTTCCTTTCTAAAACCTATTTTATTATTGGTCTCGTTTTATCCTTTGCCTCTATTCAGGCTCAATCTCCAAAAGGAAAATTATTTATTATTGGTGGCGGAAACAGGTCCGATACCCTAATGACACATTTGCTGTCTATTTCTAAATTACAAGCAAAAGATTATATTGTGGTGTTACCCATGTCTAGCGAAGAACCTGACAGTGCTTTTATCTATTTCAAGGATCAAATGAAAAGATTAACTTCAAATCCGATAGTCATGCTCAATTTCGATAAAAAGACCGCCAACAATCAAAAGTGGACTGATTCTCTCCGAAACGCAAAACTCATTTTTATAAGTGGTGGCGATCAAACCCGATTCATGAATGTCGTAAAAAACACTCCCATAAAAACGGCAATTCATCAGGCTTATCAAAACGGAAGTACAATTTCAGGGACAAGTGCCGGTGCAGCGGTGATGTGCGAAAATATGATTACGGGAAATCAAAAATTAGACAGCATATATTCAGCTACTTTTGACAATATTAGACATAATAATCTCGAAATTACTGAGGGATTGGGTTTAATAAAGGATGTAATTATTGATCAGCATTTTCTAAAAAGAAGCCGCTACAATCGATTGCTATCAGCTTTAGTTGAATTTCCTACTCATGTCGGGATTGGCATAGATGAAAGTACAGCTATTATTGTTCGCAATAAAAATATTGAAATAACAGGAGAAAGCGAAGTCATAGTAGTCAAAAAACCGAAAGGAATTCAAAAATTTGACAAGAATAACCTCATTTCCATAGAAAGTCTTGAAATGAGCATTTACAAAAGTGGTCAAAAATTTAAAATTTAATGCTAATGTTCAATTATAAAAAACTTCTTAAAACAGGCTTTCTCATTCTGTTTATAAATTCCGCAGTGTTTTCTCAAAGTCTCAGCACTAAAGAAAGTAAAAGACTTGAAAAAGCAGCGAAACAAGTAACTATCATTAGAGACAATTGGGGGATTCCTCACATATACGGAAAAACAGATGCCGATGCTGTTTTTGGCTTATTGTATGCCCAATGCGAAGATGATTTTACTCGCGTAGAAATGAATTACATAGAAAAACTAGGTCGATTATCAGAAATCAAAGGACAATCGGTTTTATACAATGATTTAGAAATAAGACTGCTAATAGATGAAAAAGAAGCCAAAAGTGATTATGAAAAAGCAAAGCCTTGGTTAAAAAAATTATTGAATGCCTATGCTGACGGAATCAACTACTATTTGTATAAAAATCCAGATGTAAAACCTGCTTTATTAAAACATTTTGAACCTTGGTATCCGCTGCTTTGGACAGACGGCAGCATCGGCGCAATTAGCACGGGAGATCTCACTACCGGAGAATTGAAGGCTTTTTATTCTGGTAATTTCGATAAAGTATCTTATATAGAACGAAAAAGGGATGTTCATTCGGGTTCAAACGGATTTGCTTTGGCTCCTTCAAAAACGGCCTCCGGAAATGCCATTTTATATATCAATCCACACACTAGTTTTTATTTCAGACCCGAAGTGCAAATCAGCAGTGAAGAAGGACTAAATACCTATGGTGCGGTCACCTGGGGTCAGTTTTTTATTTATCAAGGATTTAACGAAAACTGCGGTTGGATGCATACCTCCTCCAATGTAGACGTTGCTGATTTGTATGCCGAAAAAGTTGTGCTTAAAAACAACAAGAGATTTTACGAATATGACAATCAATTAGTGCCAATCAAAGAAAAATCCATCACTATAAAATATTTAGAAAACGGCAAACTGGAAAGTAAAGAATTCAATACCTATTCAACCAATCATGGTCCAATCATGGCTCAAAGAGAAGGAAAATGGATTAGTTTAAAATCCAATAATCGTTCCATGAAAAGTTTAGAACAAAGCTGGCTAAGAACCAAATCCAAAAATTTTGAGGATTACAAAACGGCAATGGATTTAAAAGCCAACACCTCAAACAATACGGTTTATGCTGATTCAAAAGGAAATATTGCTTATTGGCATGGGAATTTCATCCCTATCAGAGACAAAAACATCAACTGGTCCAAGGTGGTTGACGGAACAACTTCTGCTACCCAATGGAAGGGCTTACATCAAGTTTCTGAAACGGTTCATATTTACAATCCTGTAAATGGCTGGCTGCAAAACTGCAATTCCACCCCTTTTTCGGCAGCGGGTAATCAAAGTCCAAAAAAAGAAAATTATCTTTCCTACATGGCTCCGGACGGAGAAAATTTTAGGGGCTTGAATGCGGTTCGTCTTTTAAGCAAGGGAGAAAATTATACTTTGGACAAAGTTATAGCCGATGGTTACAATACGAAACTATCTGCTTTTGAATTACTTATCCCTGCATTAATTTCAACTTTTGAAAAACAAACAAGCCTCAAAAATACACAATACAAGGATCTAATTGAACCCATAAATATCCTTAAAAACTGGGATTATCATTCTTCCGAAACATCTATTGCCTCTACCTTAGCTATAGAATGGGCTACAAAACTAGACCCGATATTACAAAAACTTTACATCGATCAAGGAGAAAGTGATCAAATTGAAAATACAAAAAAATTTGTACAAAATGCTACAGCAGATCAGTTACTACCCCAATTACTTTTGGTTGTAAATGAATTAACAACCAAATTTGGAAAATGGCAAATCCCTTGGGGAGAAATCAATCGCTTCCAAAGATTATCTGGTGCTATTGATCTTAAATATGACGACAAATCAAAAAGCTTGCCTATTGGTTTTGGACCTGCACTTTGGGGTTCCCTACCAGCTTTTAAAAGTAATTATCAAGAAGGTACCCAAAAAAGATACGGCTATAACGGGAATAGCTTTGTTTGTGCTGTCGAATTTGGTCCCAAAATAAAAGCTAAGTCATTGCTGGCTGGAGGTAACAGTGGTAACCCTGGGTCAAAACACTTTGATGATCAGGCAGAAATGTATCAACAAGGGAAATTCAAAGATGTTTTATTTTATAAAGAAGAGGTAGAAAAAAATGCCGAACGTAGCTATCATCCTGGTGAATGATTTCACAGCCTTCGAATAAGATACCTATACTCTATCTTTTAAGCTCTGATTATATCGAAAAAACCATTGGTTAGCGAAACACTTAGCCTTGTCAAAAAGAAAGGAAGATATCATTGAGTTATCTTCCTTTTTTGTACTTACCTACTATTAAATACCATCAAAAAAGATAATAGTCAGGTTTTTTCTATATTTCTTCATATAATTAAGAATTGATTTTTTACTTTTAGAAAAAATTAACCTTAACCCTATGAAAAGATTTTTTTCCCTCCTTTTATTATTAATTTTTATCCCAAAAATTGATGCTCAGGAATACTTTCCCAATAATGAAAGTGTCCAAAACAAGAACAACAATTACACTGCATTTACAAATGCCAAAATTTTTGTCACTCCAACTCAAGTAATCGACAAAGGAACTTTGCTTATTCAAAACGGAAAAGTAATCAATGCAGGCAAAACCGTAGTAATTCCCAAAAATACGATTGTAGTAAATCTTGAGGGAAAATCAATTTACCCTTCTTTTATCGATATGTACACCACTTTTGGGATCGAAAAACCCAAAAGAGGCGAAGGCGGTCGTCAGAACCCTTTATACGATACTAAGAAAGAAGGATACTATTGGAACGAACATATCAAACCCGAAACGGATGCTTTCCAAAACTTTCAATACGATAATACCAAAGCCGAAGAGCTTTTGAAAGCTGGTTTTGGTGTGGTAGGAAGCCATGTTGCCGATGGAATTGCACAAGGAAGCGGAATTTTGATTGCCTTAAACAATGAAGACAACAGCAAAAGACTTTTGGCTAATAAAATAACCAATCATTTCAGTTTTACCAAAAGCTCCACCACAAACCAAGCCTATCCCAGTTCATTAATGGGAATGATTGCTTTATTGCGCCAAATGTATTTTGATTTAGATTGGTACAAAAACGGGAATTCAACCACCACCGACTTATCATTGGAAGCCATGATAAACAATCAGAAATTGGTTCAGATTTTTGCTGCCGAAGACAAATTGAACAGCCTTAGAGCCGCTAAAATTGCGAAAGAATTTGGATTGAATTACATCTTTAAGGGAGCTGGAAATGAATTTGAAAGAATTGAGGAAATAAAAAAAACAAATGCTTCTTATATTATCCCAATCAATTTTCCGGAAGCCTTTGACGTAAGCAATCCCTATCTGGCAAGTCAATTGGATTTTGCCGATTTGCGTTTATGGAATCAATCTCCAACTAACTTAAAAGTGTTATCAGATAACGGAATCATATTTGCTTTAACTACTGATAAGCTCAAAAAGATGGATGATTTCAGAACTAATCTTTTAAAAGCAATCCAATATGGTTTTGACAAAACCAAAGCCTTAGAAGCCCTAACAACTATTCCTGCCTCTTTATTGGGGAAAAGCAATGAAATAGGCTCTTTGAAAAACGGAAGCTTGGCTAATTTCTTAATTACATCTGGTGAGATTTTTGATAAAAAAACAACCATCTATGAAAACTGGGTTGGAGGCAGCAAGTACGTTATCAAAGACATCACGGCAAAAGACATTCGTGGAAGCTATGATTTAACCGTTGACAATACTCCTTATAAATTAGTCATCAAAGGTGAAATTACAGCTCCAGAATCTGAAATCAAAACATTAGACTCAACTAAGGTAAACTCTAAAATTAGCCTTGCAAACAATTGGATTTCTTTAATTGTAAAAAGCAAAGACTCTGTAAAAACTAATTTCAACAGACTTACCGGGTATATTGAAAACTCACCAAATCTGAACGGGAAAGTAATATTCTTTGATGGTAAAGAATCAAATTGGTCTGCGGTAAAAACAGCCGCTTTCGAAAACGAAAAACCGAAGGACAAAGGCAAAGATGAAGCAAAAAATAATACCATAATCCCGGTTAGCTATCCTAATATTGCTTTTGGAAATGCCGAAAAACCAAAACAAGAAACCCTATTATTCAAGAATGCCACAGTTTGGACCAATGAAAAAGAAGGCATCTTAACAGAAACTGATGTTCTGGTAAAAAATGGTAAAATTGCCGCTATTGGTAATAATCTTAATGAGGCAGCAGCAACTGTAATCGATGCCAAAGGAAAACACCTAACAAGTGGTATCATTGACGAGCACTCTCATATCGCCATTTCAAATGGCGTCAATGAAGGTGGACATAATTCCAGCGCAGAGGTTACGATTGAAGACGTTGTTAACTCTGATGATATTAATATCTATAGAGAATTAGCCGGCGGCGTGACCACTTCCCAGTTATTGCACGGATCAGCAAACCCTATTGGCGGGAGATCAGCAATCGTAAAATGGAAATGGGGAGCAGCTCCTGATGAAATGCTTTATAAAGACCAACCTAAATTTATCAAATTTGCTTTGGGAGAAAATGTAAAACAAGCCAACTGGGGAATTAACAACCCAACCCGTTTCCCACAAACAAGAATGGGTGTCGAACAAGTTTTTACTGATTATTTTCAACGCGCCAAAGAATATGAAGCCACTTGGAAAAAATACAATGCAGCTTCAAAGAAAAACAAAGGCAAAATGCCAAGAACAGACATCGAATTACAAACTATAACCGAAATTTTAAATCAGGAGCGATTTATAAGCTGTCACTCTTATGTGCAATCCGAAATTTTGATGTTAATGCAGGTAGCCGAAAAATTTAATTTTAGAGTCAACACTTTTACACACATTCTTGAAGGATACAAAGTAGCCGATAAAATGAAGGAACACGGTGTGGGTGCCTCTACTTTTTCTGATTGGTGGGCTTATAAATTTGAAGTAAATGATGCAATCCCTTATAATGGACCAATAATGCACAATGCAGGCGTAGTAGTAGCATACAACTCTGATGATGCCGAAATGTCTCGAAGACTAAATCAAGAAGCCGCAAAAGCCGTAAAATACGGAAACATTTCAGAAGAAGAAGCTTGGAAATTTGTGACTTTAAATCCTGCAAAATTATTACACATCGACAATAAAGTAGGAAGTATCAAAGTAGGTAAAGATGCCGATATCGTATTGTGGAGCACTAATCCTCTATCGGTTTATGCCCAAGCCGAAAAAACAGTTATTGAAGGAACTGTTTACTATGATGCCAAAAAAGATGAAGCAAAAAGAGTGGCTATTGATAAAGAGAGAAACGAAATTATAGGTCAGATGCTAGAGGAAAAAAACAAAGGAATGAATACTCAAGAACCTAAAAAACGAATTAAAGTCGAATACCATTGTGATACTTTGGAAGACTAAAAAGAGCGATTCATTAATTGAAAAAAAATATAAAATGATACTTAAAAAAAGATATTTAGTACTGTTTATACTTAGTATATCCATGGCAGCTCAACATGCTCCTGCAAAAAAACAAACAAAGTCCATATTAATCCTAAATGCAATTGCACATTTAGGAAACGGAAAAATAATTCAAAACAGCGCCATTGGATTCAAAGACGGAAAAATAACGCTCGTGGCCGATGCTACACAAATTCGATTAGCCAAAGATGCCTATGACGAAACTATAGACGCTACGGGAAAAGAAGTTTATCCGGGATTTATTGCTCCAAATTCGACTTTGGGATTAGTTGAAATTGATGCCATAAAATCATCTGATGACGAAAGCGAAATTGGGGTTTTCAATCCTAATGTTCGAAGCATCATTGCCTATAATGCCGAATCGAAAGTAATCGAAACAGTACGGCCAAATGGAATATTAATAGCTCAAATCACCCCTCGCGGCGGGAGAATTTCAGGAACTTCTTCTATCGTACAATTGGATTCCTGGAACTGGCAAGATGGCTTGATGAAAGAAGATGATGGAATACATTTAAATTTTCCATCCTCATTTAGACAAAATGGCTGGTGGGCTGAGCCAGCGGCATCATCCCTTAACAAGGATTACTCTAAACAAGTGGGAGAAATAACCCGTTTTTTGACTAATGCTAAATCGTATCTGGCGGATACCGCAAAGGAGAGAAATTTAATCTTTGAATCGGTAAAAGGATTGTTTGACGGAACACAAACTTTATTCATCCATGCCGATAAAGAGCTGCAAATCATTGATGCTGTAAACCTAGCCTTAGAAAACGGAATCAAAAAAATAGTGATTGTAGGTGGTTTTGAAGCTTATAAAGCAGCTGATCTTCTTAAAAAGAACAATATAGGCGTATTATTGAAAAGAGTACACGATATGCCTGAAAATGACGATCAAGATGTGAATTTGCCTTATAAAATGGCAAAAATCCTAACCGATAAAGGAATTGTAGTAGGGTTAGAAAACAGCGGAAACATGGAGCGTATGAATACAAGAAATTTACCTTTTCTTGCCGGAACTTGTGCGGCTTACGGCTTAGACAAAGAACAAGCCTTGCAGTTGATTACTTCTAATACCGCTAAATTATTAGGAATTGACAATCTATGCGGTACACTCGAAGAAGGAAAAGATGCTACTTTATTCATTTCGGATGGAGATGCCTTAGATATGAGAACCAATAAAATTTCTAAAGCATTTATCCAAGGAAGAACGATAAACTTAGAAAATCATCAGAGTCAACTTAACAAGATCTACAAAGAGAAATTCGGTCAACAATAAGTTTAAAAAAATAACAGTAGGCTGAACAATCAGAAGAACTACTTTTTATTACTCCTAGAAAAGTGCCAATCGCAACTCTTGTGATTGGCACTTTTTTTATTTTATCCCCCAATTAAAGTCAAAAAACACTTCTTAGCCTCAATTCAAAATCCCATATTTTAAAAAAAAGATTAACAATTCACTAAAAACAAATAAAAATAAAGATATAGCCGTAATTTAAAAGAGGGTAAATTTAAATTTTGATAAAAATAACCAATACTAACCCCATTTAAAACAGGGGTATTGATTGATTTTATATTTTTACAAAAACTAAAACTAAAAACAATGCGAAAAATTATTCTAAGTGTGATCCTAATCACCATTCTGATTTTAACCCTATTTTCGAGTTTTTTATTATCTGATAACCCAATACCTACTCAAGCGGTTGCATTTGACACCGGAGATATGGCTTGGATGATTGTTGCTACTGCGCTTGTCCTATTAATGACTCCTGGCTTAGGTTTTTTTTATGGAGGAATGGTTGGTAAAAAAAACGTTATTAGCACTATGCTTCAAAGCTTTATGGCCATGATAATAGTAACACTTCTTTGGGTTATCATCGCTTTTGGTCTATCATTTGGCCCATCGATAGGAGGAATAATTGGAAATCCTTCTCCTTATTTGTTTTTTCAAAATGTGAACACAACATCATCCTGGAGTTTAGCCCCTACTATTCCATTCCTGTTGTTTGCTTTATTCCAAGCTAAATTTGCCATTATTACACCTGCATTAATCACAGGGGCTTTTGCCGAAAGAATCCGTTTTTGGGCCTATCTCTTATTCATGGTCTTATTCATTTTGTTTATTTACACCCCTCTGTGCCATATGACTTGGCATCCTGAAGGCCTTTTCTTCAAAATGGGTGTATTGGACTTTGCAGGAGGAACCGTTGTCCATATGAGCGCAGGTTGGGCAGCATTGGCTGGAGCCATATTTTTAGGAAAAAGAAAAAACCAAAAAGTAAATCCAGCACGAATTACCTATGTATTATTAGGAACCGGTTTATTATGGTTTGGATGGTTTGGTTTTAATGCTGGTTCAGCTTTAGGGGCAAATGGATTGGCCGTTCAAGCACTCGGAACCACCACTGTGGCTGCTGCTGCTGCCGGAATGGCTTGGGTCTTCTTTGATAAAATCCTTGGACACAAACTGTCGGCTATGGGAGCCTGTATTGGAACCGTAGTGGGTTTAGTCGCAATAACGCCTGCTGCAGGATTTGTCAGTATTCCTCACGCCATTTTCATAGGGGTATTCAGCAGTATTGTAAGTAACCTCATGGTGAGTAAATTTCATAAAGGCAAGATTGACGATGCTTTAGACGTATTTGCTTGCCACGGCGTAGGCGGTATGACGGGAATGCTCTTGACTGGTGTTTTTGCTTCAAAAGCGGTAAACCCAGCAGTAGTAGATCAAGGCCTTCTCTTTGGAGAAACAACATTGTTCTTCAACCAATTAATTGCTTTAGTTATCGTTTCTGTTTTTGCTTTTACAGCCTCTTATTTCCTTTTCTTTATAGTGAACAAAATCACTCCTTTGAGAGTCAGTGAAGATAGAGAAGAATTAGGTTTGGATCTTTCGCAGCACGGAGAATATTTATAAATCATTTTAGCACCCCATTTAAAGACAGTCTGAAAATTCATTTTCAGCATATTTTTTATTGCAGTTTGTTGCGGTAAGCTTGCAAGCATGTCGCAAGTATGTTGCAAGTATGTTGGGAGTATCCATTTTCGGTTTTGGCTCTTTGACAAGCTTAGAGGATACGTTTTTTTTTAGGGGAATCCATTGTCAATAAACAAAAAAACTCCATCTCAATTAAAATTGAAATGGAGTTTTTTAAATTCTATCAACAAAGTGAATCCTATTGTTTTATTAATCTGATTGTCTTTTGATCAGTTCCCTGACGCACTACTACCAAATAAGCACCCGATGGGAAGTCTTCACCAAACTTAATTAGCTTGTTGTTGCTATTCTCAATATGTTTCACCATTCGGCCCAATACATCAAATACTGAAATTTCAACCTTTTCATTACTGATTCCCGCCAGTTCCAAGTTAAAATATTGACTTGAAGGATTAGGATAAGCAGTGATGCTAAAAGCAACTATTTCCGGTTTAGCCTCCAACACTTCCATCTTAGCATTCTTTTTCTTCACTTCATGTATCACAATGGAACCGCCGCCTAGCTCTGTTGTTGCATCTGCATTATCAGCAGCCCCATTCTGATTATCGTAAACAACAGTGTTTCCGTTATTCTTATTCCAAATTTTAATTCTGAATTTATCAATTCCTCCGCCACCATTAATTTGACCATCAGTTGCGGTTACCATAAATCCAAAGTTTCCTACGCCATTAACAGTTCCCACCCCTTTATATGTTGCTTTTGCGCCAGAAATCACCAATGTCATGGCTTCATGGCTTGAACTTTTGAAGTTTAAATTAGCCGTATTAAATTGAAATTCTGTATTTCCATCAACCTGGGTACTTCCTTTTTTATATTTCGCCACAAAACCAAAATTTGCTTTACCAATTAATGAAGGATTTGCAACATAAGCACCTACAGGAGAATTAATCCATCCTCCACCAGTAACAAATCCACCATCTGGATCGTATACTGGCAAATAAGCCATTGATGAAGCGCAAGAACCAGCTGTAACATTTAGCTGATACATTTCTACCGGCAGACTAATATCTGATGTAATAGCTAAGCCTGTAGCGTCTGTAGTGGCGTTATAGGTAGTTATACCTCCATTGCCATTATCCAACGTAAACAATACCGGAATACCCGCTAATGATAAGCCTGGAATCACCGGCGAAGCTGTTACAGTCGCTTTCAATTTAGCCAATGAATTTACAGGAATAGGTGTACTACTTGCAGAGGCATCAATGTTTATACCAATGGTTGTTAAAAGACCATTTACATAATTAAAGCTATAATTATTATCTGCACCACCAGATACGGTTATAGTCTGATTATCTCCTAATATAGTTGCTAATGGATGAGCATCTAAAACTGCTGCTGTTTCGCCATTCATAAATCCAGTAATTTGCATCGTAAAGGTTGGATTCGTCTGTCCGCAATATTTCATTTTATTATCTGCTTTTATGGTTAGCATTGCCTTAGTAATAACATCATTTACTGTTCCGCTAGCATTATTATAATTTCCTGTAGCATCCGTAAATGTCCAAGCATCGCTGTACACAGCTGCATTGGTATGCATCGTACCGCTCAAGTTAAGTCCTAGCAATGTCTCACCTAGCACACCCGTTGCAGTTCCTGTTGCCGTGTGGGCAAGACCATCATAGGTGACGCTATATGGCGTAACTGAGATTAAAGCATTGGCTTTGCCGATGGCAAAATCCTTGTTGTCATCACTGCCAAAATGGTTCGCATCACCTGGGTAAGTATAGCTCGCATTGGCTGTACCCACATTGATATT
>NZ_FQWO01000005.1 GCF_900129705.1 Flavobacterium granuli
TATTTAGCCATCGGTATGCTCTCATTCTTTTCACTTTATTACATCCAAATATACATCTTCGAGATCAAATTATTTTTGCAACGCAAACATAGGAGCTATCGGGGCTGAAAATCTCGGCAGTATTTATCTCACTAATCCCTTACTGTTATTGGTGTTCGATGAACCTCACTGCGTTTCGGTTTCCCTATCGCGACCCCAGCCGCTCGTGTTGCACACTCGACTCGGGGGTCACTCCCATAGGCCAACGCTCAAATCCTTGCCCTGATTTTATAGGATAAAAATATAAGGGCGGCTTAAAAAACAATTACACCCTCATTTTCGGCTTCCGCCGCGGCGGAAAGGGGTAAACCGAAAATCCCACTCACCATTCACTTCTCACTTCTCATCCCGATAACTATCGGGGCTCACAACTTCTGGTTCCGTTCAACAGGAGTTTCATTACTTCGTCCGTTCGCTGCGCTCGGGTGTTGGCTTTTCAAGCCCAACGAACTCTGGCTATTAGCAGTAGTGGTTTTATTTTTCATCTGTTTCATTGTCGAACAGCTCGTGTAATTTTTGTTGCAATATTTTTTTGTCAGGAAGTTGTGTTTTATACTCTGAAACCATTGTTGGAGAGAGGCTTCTGCTTAAAGCATACTCGACAACTTCACTATCTTTGTCCTTACACAATAAAACTCCTATACTCGGATTTTCATTTGGTTTCTTTATGTCTCGGTCTAATGCTTCCAAGTAGAAGTTCAGTTGTCCCAAATGGTCTGGCTTAAAATTGTCTGCTTTGAGTTCAAATGCAACTAAGCATTGTAATCCACGGTGATAGAAAAGTAGGTCGATGAAAAAATCGCTGTTACCAACTTGCAACTTGTATTCTTCACCGATGAATAAGAAGTCTTTTCCAAGTTCAAGTATGAAATTCTTCATTTGTCTTACCAGTCCTCGTTGTAAATCATTTTCGCTGTGTGTCTCAGGTAAACCCAAAAACTCAAACACATAACTGTCTTTGAAAGTGTTTGTTAGTTCGTTATTACTTTCTCTCAACGCTGTCGAGAGTTTTGAATCGCCTATCATTGTACGCTCGAAAAGGCTAACCGAAATTTGTCGGTCGAGTTCTCTGACACTGTAACGTTCTTGTTTGGATAGTTTCAAATAAAATTCTCTTTCTTCAGCAGTTTTGCACCTTGAAAATATTGCCAAATTATGAGACCAACTAATTTCTCTCAACAGCGTTGAGAGTTTTGAAAAGTCCTTGTAAGTCTCGTAAAACTGTTTCATTCTCCAAATATTCTTATCGGAGAAGCCTTTTATTTCAGGCTCATTTTGTTGAATGTATTTAGCCAACTCTGTTACCACAGAGCCGCCCCATTGCGACTGTTCAATCTTCTTACTGATATATTCTCCTATGTTCCAATAGAGGTTAATCAGTTCGGCATTTACGGCTCTAATAGCATTCGTCCGAGATTGCTTAATAAGTTGAATGATGTCCGTAAATCGTTTGTCCATTTTTATTTCTATATGCTATAAATTTATGTTTTTTCAGTCTTGTTTGTCTGTTCGAACCGATTTCCAACCATTAGCGCTAACGTCAGTACGTCCGATAGCTATCGGACTAAAAACCTTCAAACGAATTTTATTTTGTTAATCAGAAAGTAAGTATAGCTGATTTAACTTATAATTATATTCCTTTTAACTACCTCCGGTTCCGTTCTCCGCCGCGGCGGATCATCGTTGGCTTTTCAAGCCCAACGAACTCTGGATATTAGCGGTAGTTGTTATATTGATAATATTTCTTCGAGATCAATTATAAATGTGTTTGATTCATATTTGATAATTTTCCCCGTAATAATGAATTTTTTTCCTTTCTTACTAACTTTAAAAACAGGATATTTTTCCATGTCAATTGTAAAATTTACCCAAGGATATGTTTTTTTATAAAAAGTCATAACATACAATGAATTTTCAACCGGTTGTTGAACTGCTTGTAAGCTAACTTCCCATTTAATTCGAATCCCATAATAATTTTCAGCAATTTGTGACTTTTGAAATAGCGCTCCATTTTCAATTTCTTTTCTAATTTGAATTGCATCAAAATCTGAAACATTTAAATTATCTATTTTTCTTTCCTTCTCTGTCTGATAATAATTGTTAGTTAAGTTGGTCGCAACTTGAATACTCGGATTTGCACTATTGCTAACATTAAAGATATTCGAATCTTTTATTTTTTCTGACTCTGTAGTTTTTTTTGTGAAAAGATTAAATATAGTAGTAAAGGCAATAACTCCAATTCCTGAAAATAACCATTGATAATGTTTTGATAATAATTCTATCATATTTCTTATTTATTGTTTAGTTCTGCCATTACCGCAAACGTCAGTCTATAAAAAAATCTCTGCTGCTTGCCTAAGCCTATTACGGACAAAAAGTTGTTTCCAACTTTTCCAACAAGCAGCTGGAATGGCATTTTTTATTCGAAAAACATCAACATATTACTCAGTTAAAAAAAATGTTAATAACTTAAGTCTGCTTTACATAGGAACTCTCCATATTAGCTGTAGTTATTTGGCTAATACTAAGTTATATTTGTTATGTGCAGTCTTAAATTCTTTTACCTTTATTTTTAATGTATTTCCTAAAGAATATTTTTCGAGGAAATCTTCAGGCAATTCACTTACATGAATTAAACCAAAAAAAGAGGTGTCAACTATTTCGCAAATCATACCATAATGCTGAATATTTAAAACTGACGCTTCATATATCTTTTCTTTTGATAGATTAGGTTTTGAATCTGTTTTTATATTTTTATTGAAATCATTAATGTCAGAATTTAATAAATTAAAATCTATTGGTGCAAAATCTGTATCAATAATTTTACCATTAATAAAAGAAAAATTGGTCTTATAATAGTTTTCTAAGTAGTTAAGCAACTGTCTAGAATGCAAGGAAACAGATTGGATGGATAAATGCGCATATTCACCATTACCTGAAAGATTTGATGTAATCTCTTCTGCTAAGATATTATCTTTGTACCACATGTCCTCCGCAACAGAAGCCAAATAATCAATGTTTCTTATTATTTCATAATTTGCTAATCCAATCGAAGTTATTTTTATCAAATCTTGAGTATTAAAAAAATCAGGATTTAAAGACTCATTTTCAATTAAATTTAATCTCAAGAATAATTTTAATTCTTCAATAGTTCTATTTTCGTCATGTCCTAATGAATTCAAAAACTTAAGTAATAAATCAGTTTTTATATACCCAGTCAAACTTTTATGTGCATCAGTAGTATATCTATTATCAAATAGATATTTTAATATAGAAACACGAACAAAAGGGTCTGGTATTTCATCGCTTGGAACACTGTAAAATAAATTTTTAATTCTTGAATTTGAATCTGTATAATATACTTTATTGCCTCTAATAAACACTTTACTAATTAAATGGTTTGGTAGTATATATTCACTATTTGATTTAATTATTTTCGTTATTTCAGCTTCATTAATATGTCCGCTTTTACAAAAATCTAGAAAAATTTCAATACCATTACGAATATTTCTACCAGCAAATCCAGATATTAGTTTCTTGAAAAAATTATTATTGAAAAGTGAATTAAGAATACTTTTTAAATATTTTTCTTCATCCTTCGAAGGATATTTTACTTTGATACCATTGTCTAAGAGATAAAATCCATCTTTGTTATTGTTTGATAATTTAGATATGTAACCAATTCTAGAAGCTAAGACTTGTTCTAAATTTGGTGGATTTATTTTAAATATTAAATCTTTTACAACCGTGTCTAATGGTTTGTCATATTTGTGATTTTCATAAGTAGTATCTCTTATTGGTAAAAAAACAATCGTTTTGATATTGTCTTTTAGCCAATTTGCAACTTCGAACATTAATAATTGTTCTTCTACATTTCTTTTGTCACAATTGTCTAATACAATAACAAGTTCTTTCTTTTTTTCATTTATTAATCTTAAAATATATTTATCAAGCGTTAAATCAATATCATTTTGATATTTCAAAATATTTTCAGCCAATAACTCTTTATATTTAATTTCACTTTCATCAAATAATGAAAGTACACCTTTTTTTAATGAAATAATTTCCTCTTTATATAATTCTAAAATAAAAGATAGTGAATCAAACTCAATATCATTGAATTTGATTTTTATATTATTAATAATTGTCTTTTTTGTCCATTTGTAAATTTCTTCTTTATTAACAGGAGCATCGTTAAGATTTAAATTTATCCAATGTGTTGATTCTCTTATGTTTTCTTGTAAGGCTACTTCTTTTAAATAAGTTGTAAAAGTAGATTTTCCGGAACCAACACTACCAATTAATAATAAAACTTGATTGTTTAAGTTTTTTGGATTTTCAAATTTACTTGTAATTTCCGTAGGATTTTCAAAGTCGTATATTAGAGTTCCTTCATTATCAAATAACCTTTTATTAAAGATATTATCAATAGGTAAAATATGTGATTCAACTTTGTTTAATTTTACATAAGCATTTTTTACAATATCATTTTTTTCAACTTCTAGATTAGGATTAAATAAATGTCTGTATTGAATGGATATGTTTTCTCCAAAAGAATTACTTGATTCTAAATTTCTAATCTTTTTGCCACCTAATAAATTTATAGGATTTTTAAATCTTGCACCAGTTCCAATTTTTGCTCTAAAATTACGTGCAGTATTTTCTAATTTATTAAAACTAAATTTATTTAGAAAACTATCGAATTCAACGTTTGTGTTTATCCAATTTGAACGTTCTATTTTAAATTCAGGAATATTTGTATCACTATTTCCTGCATATATATATATTCCATCAGATGCAATTACTAATTGGCAAGGATTTATGTTTTTGGGAAACTCTCTATTAATTTCGTTTGCATATAAACAGGCTTGTCTATAGGCTTCATCTAAATCTTCATTTGGTTTTTTAGCTTCAACAATTAATAGTGGAACACCCAAAATGGTAATAGCAAAATCAGGATAATACAATTTTTGCGAAGTTCCTTTGTCAATAAGTATTTTTTTTAAACTTGATTTTGTTTGAATATGATAATCTTCTAATTGTAGACCTTCAGGCATTTTGTCTTTTAAAAGTGGTAAAATTATTTTCATTTCTACATCACTTTCTGTATAATTATCAATATTTATCATGCTTATTTTAGTTTTTTTTTATAATTACAGCTAACTAGTCTATAGTAATGACGTAGTCGCTATTATACACCTAATTTTGGCTAGATTGTAGTGACAAGCGTCTTACATTATTATATTTCAAATATATTCAATTTTTCTTACAAATCATCAACTGAGCTTTTAATTCACTGCAGGCTTTTCGTACTTATAGGAATAAATATTTCAGCAGTTTAACCACTTGTAATACCTGATTATAGGCCATAAAAAAAAACACCTCAGCATCTTTTCCATCCATAATATTATTCCGGTATCAAAACCGATGACTTAGTAAAACTCATGCGGTTCCGTTCTCCGCCGCGGCGGATCATTGTTGGCTTTTCAAGCCCAAGGAAGCCTTATCTGTTATCACACGTTTTTTTTTATTACCAATTGCTAAATACTCTCGACATAAATGCACAAACTAAAATTTCGCAAGTATTAGATTCGTCAATTTCCATTTCCAATATTTTGCAATTTTTGTCGTAATCTATTTCAATTTTAGTTTCATTCTTTATTCGCTCGATGTACACTCTCCAACGAATATCATTTTTAGGAATTGGAAACATTACAAAAGCTACAATTCCATAATTAGAATTTAATTTTTTAGCGTCGCTAATAATTCCATCTATATTATTTGAAATCGGCTTATTTTTATTCGGAATTCCTTTTACATTCCAATTTGTATTGCAAGTTTTTAGTTCAATCTGATAAAAGTCAAAATCTTTATAGAATGAAATATCTGGTCTTGCTCTTTTTCGGTCTAATTTTGTTTCAAGTTCAACTTCATTTAATCCGAGTTTTTCAATTCGATGTGCAAGTTCAAATTTTAACCATCCTTCAAATTTTGCTCTTTGGCGAATTGCTGTTTTTAGTAAATTTTTGTTGTCAATTATTATATTAGCTGTTTGTTCGAGAATTAATTTATCCAATTTTTATTTTTTGCGATTTTTTGGTAAAATGTGTGGTAAGGTCAGCCTCTGAAAACCTGCATGACATTATCCTCAAATATAACAAAATACCTCTATAAAAAGAAGATTATTCTTATTTTTAAGAGTACAAAACATCACAGGTATTCCCAGTCAGCAAATACGTTCTTCAAGTTTAGACGACATACGTCCTTATTTTCGGCTCCCTTTAGGGAAGGGGTAAACCGAAAATTGCACCCCTTTGCACAACTACCAGTTCCGTTCAACCTCGGGTTCATTGTTCGTCTTTCAGACACAACGAACCCTTATCTGTTAGGCACAGTAATTATTTTTTAGCCAATAGTTTTTCTAATAAACTAGCCAGTATTTGGTTGTCATTTTTATCAGCTTTAAATTTTTCTAGTTCTACAGTTGTATCTTCCTTTTTTAAAATAAAGTTTCTTTCAGTTTTTATTAATTCTATTAAGCATAATTTTATCATTTTTTTATCATCTTGAAAGAGGGCAGTTTTTAATGAAATAAGTTTAAAATCAATGTTTGTTTTTTCGTTATTAAAATATTTAATTTCTAAAAGAGTTGATTTATAAAGTTTTAGAAAGAAAAATGCGAATATTTCAATAAATATTACAAGAGAAATTCTTGGAATATAGTGAGAAAGTAAGTCAACAGTGACTTTAAAATTAACTTCTGAAAAAAACACTTCATAAGTTAAGGCAAAAATTGCAATTGTAGTAGATAGAGAACCAATTACGAGGTTAATGTTTGCGCTTTTTCTTAATCTAATTAATTCTTCATTTATTCTGTATGCAGTTTTTTCGAATTCGCTAAATAAATTATCGTGTCTATAACTATTTAAAGCATTATTACTAAAGGTAGATTCAATTTTATTTTGAATAAATTCTTTATTTAGCGTACCATTGATAATATTATTTATCAATTGATTTAATTGTTCACTATCTTCAATTATTCCCGCTTTTTTTTTGAATTTTTGAAATTCAAATCTAAGTTCATCAAGTTCAACTAATATGTTGTTACTGAATCCTGGTAATTTTTCATCATTGATATAAATATCAGTTTGGAGATAGTTAATTAAATATAATCCTAAACCTAACGTACTAAATAATAATCCTATTAAAATAGAATATACGTTGGGTAATTCAAATAAATATTTTATTAAAAAATATGATATGACACCTGTCAAAAAAAATATTATTCCTGTAAGTTTTCTTTGTTGCTTAAGTTTATATCTTTTATATCGAAGTTCTTCAAAATGTCTTTGTTCAGAATTTTCTGTTTGACGTTGTTCATTTATATAGTCAACGTATTTTCTCATAATTTTTTGGGTATTATTGTGCCTAACGTTTTGATAGTAGGCAATGGTCGGGGTTAAGTAAGCGTAATGTTTCAGTTAATCACAATTTTACGAATACAAAACTATTTTTTAATTAAGCTAAATTCCCGACTATCGCTTAATAGCGGTTAGTGGCTACCTTTCTTTGTTATTTTTTTGGTTTATCTAAATATTTTTTCATTATCCAACCTGTCTGTGGTAAGTTATCGCTTGGACTAAAGTAGCTTACATAAATCCACTTATGATTAAGTTGTAAAACAGTAACTTCAAAGTCAACTGGCAGTTTTTCAATTTCAAATGACTTGAATCGTGGCTTTGACATTACTTTGCAAATTCTCTTGGTAATTCGGAACTCTTTATCTTTTTTTAATTTCTTTTCGTAAATGCCGAATTGTTCTTTAATTAATGTTTCGACTTCTTCCTTTGTCGCATATTCAGGTTTAGGCAACCAATTTCTCGCTTCTCCCGTTACCGCAAGAATAAAACTTAATAATGCCAATAGTTTCCAAAACAGAGCATTGGCATCTGCATCAATTTTGTCAACCTTGATTTCAATTCTTTGAAAAAACTCTTTAAGTTCATTTAATCCTTGGTTCGTTACTCCGTTCTCGTCAAATATTCTTTCATTTAGAGAAACGGCTTCTTCAGTGATTTCTTCAAAGTCGTCTATTAAATTCCATTTTCTTTGAGTGGCTGCAATTGAAGCTAATTGTCCTGAAATACCACTAACCGCAAACTGCAAATTATTAATTTGAGAAAATGCGGATTGACTTTTAGTAAATGCCTCTGTTATACTTCTTAGATTTCCGAAAAGTTGGTTGTGATGCCTGTTTATGGATATTATGGCGTCAAGTGTTGTTTGTGGAATAGCAAATCGCATTGATTTTGTTAGTGCGTCAATTGCCGACAAAGAAGAGTTTGAAGCCATTTGTTGTTGCATACTTTTGGCAAGGTTAACCAGCATACTTGTGCTTCCCCAATTTTTTGTATACTTTTCTTGCTGTTGAATACTTTTAGCAAGTTGGGTAATAGTATTAAGTCCTCCGAGACTACTTTTCATTCTTTCTTGCGTTTTTAGGATTTCTGAAATTTGAGAACTTACTCCTAATGATTTATTAATATTTTGAGCCCATTGGGTAGATTTTATTAGGTCGTCAAGTCCTGCCATTTTTACTGTCTATGTTGTTGTTTACTATGTTCACTAAGGTTGCCACTAACTAGTATATAGGCGAATAAACTCGACCTGTTTTATTCCAAAACAGCAAGATAGGCGCAAGTTTGAGGCTGTTTTTATTCGCATTATTTTTCATCAATATCTTACAAATTTAAAAGTATTTCTTACATATCAAAGGGATTGATTATCTTTTTTAAAGAGCTGCTGCTTACATGGGTGTAAATTTCGGTAGTCTCACTACTAGTAAAACCAGATTATAGCCCATAAAAAAAGATGCCTAGGCATCTTTTTTTGTTTTTAATATGAAATCATCATTTATTCTAGAACCATATTTTGCTTCTATTAATTTAAAAAAATCTGATAAAGCAATTTTTTTGTAAAAACAAATGATTGCTAATGTTGAGATCGGTACTCTATAGGGTCGGTCCTCTATTATTTTTTTTATAATGTGTCGATGTACTCCTAATTCTTGGGCTTGAGGTAGAACTGGCTCATTGACTTGTAACCATTCATTCCTTATGTAATCACAAATGAATTGGTCTAGCAGAAATACAACTGCCTCTTTCTTAGTGTCTGAAGATTTATTATTTGTTTTACTAGCCATTTAGACAAAAGAATATATTATTATTGATATTTAGTGTCACGATAGTGACAGTTTGATATTTTTTTAGTAAGTTTGTCATTGAATACATATATTTGCGTTTCTTCAATTAAAATATTTGAAGCATTCGCTTTGAATCCCGACCTAAAAACTGGTAATTTTTGTACACGGGATGATAAGTACGATGCTCACGTCCATGGCGTGGGCTCACTTATTCGTGTACAGGTATACCAGTACCTTAGGTCGATATAAGCTGAGTTCCATGCCATTTTTTATGCTCACTATTTTGGCATTACTCAACTTCATTCTCAGCGCCTCTTCATCATTTTCATAGTCTCGCAGTAAACTAACCGCTAAAACAACCACGCCTATGAACAAAATAAAGCTACCTCCTTAAAAAACCAACGCCGTAGTGTTAACCGTGGTTACTGTCACTAAACCACAACAATCCCAGTCTTAAAAACCACCTTTTCTATACTGGTCAGCAATACCTATGCCAACTTTAAACGATGAACTACTCACTATTAACCATTAACTATAAAAACCCATGAATAAAATAACAAAGCCCCCCTAAAAAAACCAACGCCTTGCGTTAACCGTGGTTACTATCGCTAAACCACATATTCCCAGTCAGAAAATCACCCTTTTCTGAACCGGTCAGGAATCCCTATGCCAACTTCTCGATACAATTTTATAAAAATGCTATCGCTATTTTATAAAATCACTCGAAGTGACGGAAATCAACCGACAACCGACAACTGACAACCGATAACTGAAAACCGATAACAGCTAACTAATAAACACCTGCACCGCACGATCCTTTGAGCAAAAGATCTCATTAATTTAATTTGAATTTATTAATGGTGCAGGATGTTTTTTATCGTGAGATGTGAGTCGTGAGAAGTGAGATGTGTCCTTCGACAAAAGCTCAGGACCGGCTCAGCTCAAGATAACGATGAGATGTGAGAATATAGAGTATAGAAGTAAGATAGACGATGGACGAAATACGATGGACGAACAACCATAACTCATCGTGATAACCGAAAACAGACAACCGAAAACAGACAACCGATAACCGAAAACGGACAACCGATAACTAATAACCTACTAAATAACATGAAATATTACAGACAAATACAAGCCTTATTAATACTAGCATTTATAACATTGATATGCCTTTGGCTTTATGACTACGGAAGCTAAGGACAATTGAATCTCGGAAACGATAGTAATTTGATATCTAATGAGAAATAAGAATGTAGAACCAAAGTTTCATCAAAATACGCTCTCGTAAAAACCGCCCTTCTATTTTTATCCCAGAAAATCGAAGAATGGATTTAAGCCTTGGCCGAAGGGAGTGACCCCCGAGTCGAGTGCATAGCACGAGCGGCTGGGGTCGCGATAGCAAAAGCCGTTCGAAGATTTTCAGGATGAAAATAGTCAGGCTTGATCTTTTGTTTCTTTTGCATCAAGGCAAAAGAAAAAAATCAAACAAAACATCCCAATAATATGGGACTAACAACTAAAAAAGACGCCTATGACAGAATAAAAAGCCATTACTTAAGACTTTAAGATTAAAAAAAAAGCCCTCTACCACGTCGGGAAAACTTGAATAGAGGACTATCGCAAAACAAAACTAACGTTTCATTAAACTAAACCAATATTATGCAAAATTATTCATTAAACAAGAAATTGGGAGCACTTTGGCATCTAATCCTTATCGGGATTATCCTAAGTAGCACCCCAGCCTTAGCAAAGAAACGCCTGAGGCCACAGCTGTCTGAACGACAGCAAAACCAAATAAGCGGTATCATAACCGATGGCAGAACCCCCTTGCCGGGCGTCACCATCGCCATAAAAAACCGGATCAACTACGCCGTCCTATCCGACTTTGATGGCAAATACAGCCTCATAGCCAAAGCCAATGATACCTTAGTCGTGAGCTACATAGGCTATAAAACAGCCATAATCCCCATAAACTACCGCAAAAACATCCACATCCAATTGCAGGAAGACATCACCTCCTTACAGGAAGTCCGCATCAATGCCGGCTACTATTCCGTCAAAGAAAAAGAGCGCACCGGAAGTATCGCCCGCATCACGGCTAAGGATATTGAAAAGCAACCAGTCACTAATGTGCTTGCCGCTATGCAAGGCAGGATGGCGGGGGTGAATATTACGCAAACCAGTGGTGTGCCGGGAAGCGGTTTCGAGATACAAATTCGTGGGAGAAACAGTTTACGTACCGATGGAAACAGTCCTTTATATATTGTAGATGGGATGCCGTTGGGTACAGAGAGCCTAGGGAATAGCTCTTTCCTGTCTGGTTCCATCTTGCCTGGCGCAGGAGTAAATACGTTGAGCTCCTTGAATCCTGCCGATATAGAAAGCATTGAAGTATTGAAAGATGCCGATGCCACAGCTATTTACGGTTCAAGAGGAGCCAATGGAGTGGTGTTGATAACGACTAAAAAAGCAAAGGGAGGTAAAACGACCTTTACCACCAATACTTTTTCGGGCGTAGGACAAATTGCTCGACGATTAAAGCTGTTGAATACAGAGCAATACTTAAACATGCGAAGACAAGCTTTTAAAAATGATGGGGTAACAACTTATCCAGCTAATGTTCATGACATTAATGGTAATTGGGATCAAAATCGTTACACCGATTGGCAAAAGGAATTGATTGGCAACACCTCTCGGCATCGGCAAATTGATGTGGGCTTACAAGGTGGTTCGGAATCGACAAAGTTACTGTTGAAGATGACAAACTATAACGAAATATCAGTATTTCATGGTGATTTTGAATATAAAAAAACAGCTTTTCAGTTTTCAGGCAATCACCGTTCGGAGAATCAAAAGTTTCAGTTAGACCTTTCGATGCAATATGTATTGGATCAAAATGATTTACCTGGTTCAGATTTAACGTTGGACGCCATTAATCTGGCTCCTAATGCTCCGGCTCTGTATGATAATGGAGGCAATTTGAATTGGGAAAACTCGACTTTTGTGAATCCAATACAAAAAATAAAAGAAGAATACTTAGCAAAAACTGATTTTTTAAATGCGGGAGGTTCTTTTGCTTATCGTTTTTTTCCAAGTCTTGAATTCAAAACTATGGCAGGTTTTACAGATAGTCGATTGCTGGAGACCAAAATAGCACCTTCTACAATGTATAATCCTGCATTAGGGTTAGATAACAGTTCCTTTTCTTTTTTACTTCAAAACAAAGGCTATCAGCAATCTTGGAGTTTAGAACCTCAATTACATTGGAATAAAGCATTTGTCAATAGCACATTAAATGTTTTGGTTGGTGCAACTTTTCAGGAGCGTACATTTGGAACACAAGCCTTACGAGCGTTCGGTTTTGCTAACAACAGATTGATCTATAATATGGCTGCCGCCAACACGATCACGATTTTTAATAATGACAATAGTGTGTATAGATACAATGCTGTTTTTGGACGTGTTAACTATACCTATCGCAATAAGTACATTATTAATTTAACTGGACGACGCGATGGCTCAAGCCGTTTTGGTCCTGGTAAGCAATTTGCCAATTTTGGTGCTGTGGGTATGGCTTGGTTGTTTGGGAAAGAGACACTTGTAGAGCAACTTTTACCATCGTTGAGTTTTGGCAAATTGCGGAGCAGTTATGGGAGCACTGGAAGTGATCAAATTGGGGATTACCAATTTTTGGATACCTTCAGTTCTACTGGTTTGCCATATCAGGGCATTATTGGCCTGCAACCCACTCGTTTGTTTAATCCAAATTTTAGTTGGGAACGCAATACAAAGTTTGAAGCCGCTTTAGAACTAGGCTTTTTTAACGATCGCGTTATGCTCACCACGGCTTATTTTAAAAATAAATCGGACAATCAATTAGTTGGTATTCCACTACCGGGCACTACAGGATTTGCATCAATTCAATCTAATTTTCCTGCGGAAGTAGAAAATAAAGGTATTGAATTGGAATGGCATTCTAAGATTATTGCCAAGACCAATTTTTCATGGAACACTTCCTTTAACCTTACTTTTCCTAAAAATAAATTGGTCTCTTTTCCTGATTTAGCCGGTTCTACTTATGCAAATCAATATGTTGTAGGCGAACCATTAAGCATAAGGATGGTGTATCACTACACAGGAATGAATACTCAGACTGGTCTATATGAATTTGAAGATTACAATAAAGATGGTCTAATTCGTTCTGCTGAGGACCGAAAAATGCTAATAAACACTACACCCGAATTTTTTGGTGGTCTGCAAAATAGCTTTACATATAAAAACTGGCAGTTCGATTTTCTATTACAGTTTGTAAAACAAATTGCACCTAACTTTAATAATTTTAAATCAATGCCAGGACTCTCGGTGAATCAATCGGTGGATGTTTTGAACGAATCTCAACCATTTAGTGCAGGATTTAATTCACAAGCCTCAAATGCGTATTCATTTTATAGAAACAGTGATGCTGCTTTTGGTGATGCGTCTTTTGTTCGGTTAAAAAACATTGCGTTGACTTATACCTTGCCAACCCTTTCTGGATGGGACTGTAAACTTTATTTACAGGGACAAAATATATTAACCTTCACTAAATATAAAGGACTAGATCCTGAAAATTACTCGGGTGTACGTATTCCTCCATTACGCGTACTTACACTAGGTACCCAATTAACTTTTTAAAAAATACACTTATGAAAAATACTAAAATATATTATCTATTATTTTGTTTTGTTGTTAGCCTCAGTTCATGCGAAGAATTTGTTTCCGTAGAGGTACCCGGCTCGCAATTGTCTGGAGAAATTGTTTTTGAAGATTACAAAACAGCGGAAGCTGTATTGCTAAATGTTTATACAAAAATGAATAATAATGTAATGGTGTGCGGTGACGGCAATGGCATTTCTGTTTTACTAGGTAATTATACTGACGAATTAAAGTGCTATGGTTTAAATATTCCAGAATTAATGTTTTATCAAAACGAATTGGCAACTATAAATCCAACGATTCAATCGCTATGGCGCAACACGTATAATTTGATTTATTCATTAAATACCGTGATTGAGGGGGTTGAAAATTCTGTATCACTTAAACAGCATGATAGAGACCGTTTACTGGGGGAAGCATTATTTGTTCGCGCATATCTACATTTTTATTTAAATGAACTTTTTGGAGAAATACCCTATGTAACATCTACTGATTATCGGATAAACACAAGTATTGGAAAACAAACGAATGAAGCATTATTTTCACTCTTAGAAGATGATTTACTTCGTTCGGAAAGTTTACTGACGGACAACTATACAGGTATTCATCGCGTCAGACCAAATAAGAGTACAGTATTAGCATTACAAGCGCGATTGTATTTGTATCATGAGAAATGGGAATTAGCCAAACAAAAGGCTAGTATGGTGATTAACAATTCGGTTTTATATTCGTTGGTGATGGATATAAATGCTGTTTTTTTACGAAACAGTCCTGGAACAATTTGGCAACTGATGTCGGCTCCTGAAGGTAAAAACACCTTGGATGCAAAGAGTTTTATCTTTAAGACAGTTCCTCCTCCTTCAAGAGCGTTGCAAGAAGGATTGGTAAATAAATTTGAGATTAACGACTTGCGGGGAATTAATTGGGTGAAGAGTGTTTCGAATAGCTCGCGTACTTTTTACCACGCTTTTAAATATAAATTGAATAACGACACTAGTACTTCGATGGAATATTCAATACAGTTTCGTTTGGAAGAAATGTATTTGATTCGTGCGGAAGCCAATGCCGAATTGAATCTATTGGATTTAAGTGCTGCAGATTTAAATAGCATTCGAAACAAAGCGGGATTGGCAAACACTACAGCCTTAACCAAAGATGAACTATTGACTGCGATTTTAAAAGAACGTCAATTGGAGTTTTTTACTGAATTAGGGCATCGCTTTTTTGATTTAAAACGCAGGGGGGGCTTGGATTCGGTTTTGTCTGGTGTAAAACCGGGATGGAATACATCAGATGTTTTGTTTCCTTTGCCTGAAAATGAATTGTTATTGAACCCTAATTTGTTACCACAAAATGATGGGCATTAATTATAATACAAAATTTAAGCAGCTCGTATGGGTTTCGGTTTTCTTTTTGGTTCAGCATGCCTTTGCACAGGATAAAAAAACTTTGACCGCTTCTGATTATGAACGTTGGTATCACCTTTATCAATACACTTTATCTTCTGATGAAAAGTGGGTGAATTATAGCATGCATCATCCTAAAGGCAAAGATACACTTGTATTACACAACGTTGATACTGCTAGTAAGCAAATTATAGTAGGCGGTACACAAGGCAGTTTTGCACCAAAATCGGATTGGTTTGTTTTTCTTCGCAATCAGCAGTTGTGTTATCAGCAGTTAAAAACTGGAATTCACGATTCTATTGAAGGGGTAGATTCCTTTTTATTCTCGAAGGGAGGTGCCTATTTGATTGGTGAACGAAAAAAAGAAAGGGAACTGACTTTGTTTCATTTGGCGAGCAAGAAGCTACAGGTGATTTCGTCGGTTGAAACATATATACTTTCGCCGGATAGCACACAACTAGCTTTGGTATTACATAAGGATGGGCAAAGGATATTAAGTATTTTTCCTTTTACCAGATCCAAAGTGGTGTATGAAGTGGCTTCGTTTAGCGAAAATATTTCGGGACTCACGTGGAATTACAAAGGGAATGGGGTAGCTTTTTTTGAAACTGTTCCACCATCAGAGAGCAGTGACACTGCACACCGGGTGCATTATTTGCAGTTTAAAACGAAACAGTTACCAAAGGTTGACCAGCTAAATAGTGAACAAGTTACGGATGGGTATGAGCTTCCTTTTTCGCGATTGTTTTTTTCGAGGGATGATGAACAATTATTTTTTGATGTAAAGCAAATCCGTAAGCCATTAGATACAAAAAAAGGTAGTGCCGTGGTATGGTCTTACGGTGCTAAAGTGTTGCCTTCTTCTGCTGAAAGCGGTTTGGTTCATCCGTATTTGATGTGTTGGCATTTGAAAACCAATCGCTCTATTTTAATGAATAAGGAAGCCCATTCGATTACTGTTCCAACCACGACAGGAAAACATGCTTTGATGGTTGAAAAGTCTCCTTATTTACCTCATTTTGAGCATAACGGTATCTATGCTGATCTTTATGTTCTGGATTTACAAACGGGTAGAAAAAAATTAATTGTTAAAAAAATAAGCCATCAAAAAAATCACATTATTGTTTCTCCACATGGGAAATACATCACATGGTTTACAAACAACAACTGGTGGCTTTATGATATTGCGACAGATAAAAAACGCTGTTTAACCTGTTCTATCTCTTCCAATTTTGAAAACATGGAACATGATTATCCAGGTGATCAGTATCCCAATGATAAGCCCTATTGGTCTACAAACGATCAATACCTTTTATTAAGTGACTATTATGATTTATGGATGTTTTCAGCTGATGGTAAGATTAGTAAACGGTTAACCGAAGGGCATCTTTCTAAGTCCAAGTATAGGTTGTTTGATCAACAATTAACTAAAAATGCGAGAGCTTATTTTCTCCTTTACACTACTAGAACTTATCCTTTTGAAAAAGGGCTGATCTTTAAAGACGTGAATACCTATACACTTGAGGAAGGTTTTAGTTTCTATCAACAGGATAAAGCGGTTAAGCGAATCTTTTATTCTGCTGATCGAATTAATTCCATTTCTAAAAAAAATAGTACTTATTTGTTTGTCTTGAGTGATTTTGATAAATCAGCTGAACTCATGATTCAGCACGCCAATCAAAATAAAGCTGACGTGATTCAAAGTACTAATGAACTACAAAAGGAGTATCATTGGGGTAAGTCCGAATTAATTCACTATACGATTAACGGTGTTCCTCTCAAGGGAGCATTATTCTATCCAGCAAATTATCAAAGTGAGACAACTTATCCGATGATTGTAAATATTTATGAAAGGAATTCTTCATTACTTCGTAAATATGTTGCTCCATCACTACACAATTACATTGGTTTTAATGTCACAAATTATACGACGGCAGGTTATTTTGTATTGATGCCGGATATTGCGTATACCGTTAATAAGCCAGGTCAATCGGCTTTGGAGTGTGTATTGGCGGCGGTGGACAAGACGCTTGCAACCGTATCGGTTGATAAGGATAACATCGGACTTTTTGGACATTCGTTTGGGGGGTTTGAAGTAAGTTATATCGCTGCGAAAACCCAACGATTTAAAACAATAGTTTCTGGTTCAGGTTGGCATGATCTAGTAGGAACCTATTTGGGTACAGATGATTCAAATAGTTCAAATATCTGGCGTTTTGATACCCAACAATTACGTATTACAGAACCATATTTTACTAAAACCTTTTGGGATAATTCTCCTGTTATGCATGCTTATCAAATTAATACTCCCTTGTTGTTGTGGAGCGGTACAAACGATTTGCGGGTAAATTGGAAAAACAGTGTCAGCATGCAACTTGCTTTGTGGCGATTGAAAAAAGAGAGTACCTTACTGCTCTATGATAAGGAAGGACATGTTTTGGAAGACCCATCCAATCAAAAAGATCTAACTTTAAAGATAATGGAGTGGTTTGATTATTATTTAAAGGCATCAATCAAACCTAAGTGGTGCGACTGAAAAAAAGGGGGCATTTAAAGCCCCCTTCATTTTTTAGTTTGGTGTTCGAGTTAGCGTCTTGTCACATGTAAAATCAGAAGGATTGTACTTTCCTTTTACTTGACGTTCAACGGTTCCATCCATTATTGTACAGATTTCTCCTCCAAGATTTTCACAGGTCTCTTCAATTTGACAAGGTAGCGGATGGTCAACCCATCCAATCTCTGCAACAGCAGAAGTCGCTTTACCTTCATTTTGAAAGGCAAATGCACTCGTTATTGCAACAACCATTAGCAATAACGGCAAAACGGATTTTAAATTCATTGTTTTCATGATTAAAAAAATTAAAGTGATGATCTACTCTATTGTACAGGTTTTCGATCTTCCCCTGCGATACCGGCCGATATCAGTTTTATTTATATTCTAAAGGGTTAAACCTTTCTTTTCTAAATCTTCCCACCACGAGATACTTTTTGGTTAAACCGACAATTATATCATCATATACTTTAAAGCTTTTGATTTCTTCGCCTTTGTAATTATAGAAGTAAAAACTAAATTGGTAGCTGTTGTTATTCAGTTGATACACATCAATGATAGAAGCGTCTTTTAGCATTTGTGCACGGTCGTATTTTCCTAATCGCTTTGATTTGATGTAGAGATAATTTCCGGCTGTTGTAGCGTAGGTGTTGATTTTTTCAGGTTGTGTTGCAAATTTCTTTTCCCGACCTTCATTTAGATAAGCAAATTTTAAATCCACTTGTTGAAGTGTATCTATAGTTTTTCCTTTTACAATACTGTCTAATGTTGGTTTGGTTAACAGGTATTGATTTCGGTAATAATAGGTATATAAGGTAGTTTTCAATTTTGGGTTGTAGCTTAAAACCCCATCGGTATCAAACACGCCATCGATTTGCTTTTCAAGAATATCAGTAGCTTTTTGTACTAACGTATTGTTGTGGATATCAATCAAGGCTAAATAATTTTCTCCAGTTTTAGGATGGAGCGCACGAACCGTAAAATTAGAGCTGTCAATCACTTCATAGGTTGAAAATTTAGTTGTGCCATTGTAAATAGGTACGCCTTTCCAATCTTTGGTCGAGCCTCTGTAGATAACAGCTATGGTGCCGTCTGCAAAATAATAATAGCCGTCTTTTACCCGAACTTGAGCCGTGGCAAACTTGAAGTTGTGATTGTCTTGATTTAAACGATATGCGTTTTGATGGGTTAGATTAGTATCTACTTCCAAAATGTGTTTTGGTGCTGAATTATTGCCCAGGTATATTTTTCCGTTGGTATAGCCGGCAAGATAAAAGGAATTGTGTTCTAGTGAAATCCCTTTTAGCATTTTAACGGGACTATGTGGAATACGACGGCTGAAGCCGTTGTTGTGATGCATTTTGTTTTCAGATAAACGGAATAAGACTATGACTAGGACAATTCCCACCACTGCAAGCAAGCAGACTTGTATAGCAGTTTTTTTTGGATGCTGATGGGGTTTACTCGCTATAAAAATACCTAACAGAGCGAAGACAATAAAGACGATATTAAAAATTAGGTGTTGGTTCCAACTCATTTTTTCAAGTACACCTCCACAAGAACAAGGCACAAAGGAACTATAATTTAGGATGATGTAGATGTAGGCTGTAAACATAACCATCAAACTAAAAGAGGCAAAGAGTCCTGCAAGACGGTATTTTGGGAAAATTAATAATAAGGAAATCAATAACTCCGTCATGGGCACTCCCCAGGATACCCATCCGGCAAACGCACTCAACAAAGGTGATTGTCCCAGCTGCACCTGAAAATTTTCAAAATCCAGCAGTTTATTCACTGCGGCATAGGTAAATAGCACAATAAACAAATAGCTTATAATGTCGATGTAGTTTTGTCTTATGTTCGTCTTGATTTTCATTTCCTTAGATTTTATAGTACAAAATTCTATAATATAAAATGCTATTAGTATACAAATCAGTATTTTAACTATACAAAAAGGAAGAGGTCGTAAAAAAAGTCATTTTTTACTCTGATGGACGGCTTAAATCACTTGGGGCATATCCAAAATGCTTTTTAAATGCCCTGTAAAAGTTGTGGTATAGGCTGAAGCCACACATAAAAGCAATTTCCTTCAGAGGGATTCTTGTTTGCTGAATGAGGAATTGGGATTTTTTAAGCCGCTCCATATTGTAGAAGCTGTAGACGCTTGTATTGTAATATTTTCGAAAGCCCGTCTTGAGCTTGTACTCTTCAGAGGCTAAGAGGACTGCCAAATTTTTCAGGCTCGGAAGCGGCTCATCCAAATGGTCCAAAATATAGCTGTGCAGTTTTTGTAGGGCCAGCATTTCGCTCTCATTCTTTATAGTGTGAGCCAGCTGTTCACTGTTGAAATACTCGGGCTCTTCCGGTGAAATGGCTATGGAAGTAATCACGATGATATTGCTATGATGCAGTCTTGAAACGATGCAGAAGGAGGGAAGCAGCTGTTGTTCTCGGTTTAGAAATAGCAGCTGTGATCTGGCGTCAAGAACGCGGTCTGATCTCAGTCGCCGCTTTAAATCTTTCCAGCTGCTCATAGATTGGGAGGCAATCAGTTTTTTAAACTTGGTGTCAACAAGTTCTTCAGGCTTGTATTTTAAAAGCTGTACTACATATTCATTGAAGCCTTGCAGGACATGGCTCTCGCTCAGAACAAATACCGGATGACACATAGTGCGGAATTGATGATGGGAGCCAAAATGAGCTGTCCCCAAAACCACAGCCTGAATTTTGGTGGCAATCTTATTCAGTTTTTTTTCAATCTTTTCTATTTCGTCCCCTTCGCCGCTTTCCACAATCCGAAATACCAGATTACCGGATGCCATTTGAAATAGCATCTGGTAAATAATCCTTATACGCCCTTGTGTTTGTTGATTTTCCATTTGATATAAACTGAGAAATTCATTATTCCATAGCAATACAGTATAGTCCATTGACCGTCCACCGTTGTCAGTCCATCGTCCACCGTCCACCGTTCACCGAAAACTGATAACTGATAACCCACAACTCATCCCGATAACTATCGGGGCCCACAACCCACAGTCATCCTGAGCTTGCCGAAGGACACAACCCACAACCCACAACCCACAACCCAGAACCCACAACCCACAACCCACAACCCACAACCCACAACCCACAACCCACAACCCACAACCGACATCTCACGTCTCACGTCTCACGATTCACAACTCACGATTCACGTCTCACAACACCGATAAAAATACTAAATATAAAGATGTCAAATCATGAGCATAGTTATCCAATCGGGAGTATTACTTATCCAATCGGGAGTATTTTGCTATTATTAACCGTTTTGCAGATAATCACCATCAATCGTTGTCCGTCCACCGATCCCCAAAACCCAAAACCCAAAACCCAAAACCCAAAACCCAAAACCCAAAACCCAAAACCCAAAACCCATAACTGATAACCCACAACCGATAACCGACAACCGACAACCCACATCTCACGTCTCACAACTCACGTCTCACGTCTCACAACTCACGTCTCACAACTCACGTCTCACAACCCACAACCCCAAAAGTGTCAAATCGGGAGTATTAGTAGTCAAAAAGGGATTATCTGCATAATAACCATTAATCGTTGTCCGTCCACCGTCTACCGATCCCCAAAACCCAAAACCGATAACCGACAACCCACAACCCATAACCGACAACCGACAAAACATTCAATATTATTTTTTATCTTTAATGTTTCAAGTAAGCCTCATTAATGAATAATCACTAATCCAAAATCAATAATATGGAAAATAATAGCGTTTCATTACACCGAGTACTTAAAGCCGAACCCGAGAAAATTTATCGTGCGTTTACTGATGCAAATGCGATGGCATCATGGATTCCCCCTTATGGCTTTTTATGTGTTGTTCACAGTATGGATGTAAAAATAGGAGGGAACTACAGCATGTCTTTTATTAATTTTTCTACAGGAAATGGACACTCCTTTGGCGGAACATATAGGGAATTGAAGCCAAATGAATTTATTAAATATACAGACAAATTTGATGACCCGAATTTGCCTGGCGAAATGATCACTTCAGTTTGGCTCAAAAAGCTGTCTTGCGGTACTGAACTTAAAATTACTCAAGAAGGAATCCCTTCGGCTATACCAACAGAAATGTGTTATTTAGGTTGGCAGGAATCATTAGAGAAATTGGCAAAATTAGTGGAACCCCAAATTCCGGATGCCTAAGTGCTCCAAAACCCACAACTCACGACTCACAACTCACGACTCACAGCCTACATAAGATGAAAAAAATCACATCATTGAATCGCCAAATAATCATTATAATAGCAATAGTATTGACGTCCATTGTTCAGGCGCAGACCAAACCTACGCCAATTAAGCTGGAAAAAGTCAAACATATTGAGCCGCTTTATATAGATTTAGTTAGAGACCTTGGAGCCCGAAAAGGCGAGAAAGAACTTAATGTTGCAGGAGATTTTATCAATTCTAAGACCTATAGTGAATATGCGGTTTTAGCTGAATACGAATTTGCACCCATCAACCGCTTGGGACTCGAAATTGAAACTGATTTTTCGTTCTATAAACAAATAAGCGATGTAAAAGATATACCAAAAAACAAACTGGACAATCTTAGATTATCTGCCCAATACTCATTTTACGTTTCAACAAAATACAGTACAACTCTGGCTATTGGTTACACACAAGTTTTTGAATTTACGGATTTCAAAAATTATGACCGCCAGCAACTGATCACCGGTACAATATACAGTCCGTTTTTTGTTGCTGCCAAACGCTGGGGAAGTAATTTCCACACTTTAATCTTGGCAGGGCCTCTATTAAAACACACTTTTCATACAGAATATACAAATGTGAATTGGCAGTTTAATACATCCCTTGCTTATGCTATTCCTAATACATCGCATTTTGTAGGAATTGAATTCAACAAAGCATTAGTCGATGGTAAATTTGAAATGACAATGCGTCCGCAGAGCAAAATACAGATTAATCATGTTTTGGCCTTGGGACTTGTATTAGGATTTCCCTTAACTAAAAGTGAAGAGAAATTTAGCTCCTTCTTTAGAGTGATATATGAATTATAATAATTCTGGGCGCAATCTAACAGCTAATGGAAGCTTAAAAGGGGAGTGCTCTCAATCATCATCTTACAGGGCTCACATCCCACAACTCACGTTTCACGATTCACGATTCACATCTCACAACTCACAACAGACAACTCACAACAGACAACTCACAACAGACAACTCACAACAGACAACTCACATCTCACAACTCACATCTCACAACTCACATCTCACGATTCACGTCTCACGATTCACGTCTCACGACTCACATCCCACAACTCACAACCGACAACTCACATCTCACGATTCACAACTCACGACTCACGATTCACGATTCACATCTCACATCAAAGCGAAGACCGTAAATATTAAAAATTCACTCTAAAACTTATATTTGGCGTTAAGCCAAGCGATTTGTTATCTACCTGAATAGCATCATTCCTGTCATTTGGATTCACTTTGTAATACCTATTGATAACATTATCTTGATTGCTAAGATTAATTACACCGGCAGTAAACGAAGCTTTAATAGATTCCGACAGATTGAAATTATAATTTAAAGAAGCATCTAAACGCATGAAACTGTCCAGATTTTCATGGTTTGGCAAATCATAGTTTACCAAGGTATTATTTCCGTTTTGTATGGTTTCCTTAGCTTCAATTGGTTTTGTATACGGCTGACCATTTCTCCAAATGCCACCAACAGCTATTTTTAGATTTTTTAGAATATTGAAATAAAAACCAACAGAAACAGAATGCCTAATATCTGCATTATTTGGAAAAGTAGGAGGGATGAACGTTTCAAATTCATAGTCGTTTCTACTAAACGTATAACTGACCCAAACGCTATATTGACGCGCGGTTTTATTGGCCAGAAATTCTAAACCTCGGGCAGTGTAACTTCCATTGGCGTTAGTATACTGAAAACTGTTATAGAAACCCTGATTAGAAGCTGTAATGCCATCAACAATTTTATAAAAAGCCGTAGCCTCAATATTTAGTTTGTCTTTATTGAATTCGACACCAAAAGAGCCTTGTTTGCTCGTTGCAATAGGTATGTCTTTATCGGTTACTAAAACCCAACGTCTTTTTTCGACACCTAAGAAATCATCTTCAAAATCTACTATTTGAGTACTAGATTGATTTTTGAATTCCCCTTCTAATTTTAAAGCAAATTGATCTGATAATTTCTGTCTGATGTTTATTCTTGGCTCGACCAAAAGCTTTTCGAATTTTTGAAAATAATTCAAACGCATTCCCACTCTCAAATAGCTATTGTTTTTATTGTATTCCACCTCAGAAAATAAGGCATGGTTCAACAAAACATCTTTTTTGGTACTGGAGTAAAACGGAGCACTAACGGTGGTTTGGTTCAACATCCCCGTTTCATTGAATTGGTACCCAAACAAGAAATTTAAGTGGTCATTCGTTTTGTAATGGGTATTGAATTTAACTCCGGTTTCCAGCACCTCATTGGCTTCGGTCAAGCGCTGATCCGTTTCCACTCTGTAATCGTTAGCATCAATATTGTATCTGGAAAAGTAAGTGATGAAGTTTGAACTTAATTTCGGATTCCATTGCGCTTTCCAATTTCCTCCGTAACCCATGTTTTTCTGGGATAAAGCACTGCTTTTAGATTGGGTTTCATTTGAATTTGTAATGCGGCTTTCTGAATAATCCAAAGCGTTATTGATGCCAATAATAGTCGCTCTGAATTGATGTTTTTCATTCAAATCAAAAAGTAATTTAGCGGTATAATCATAAAAGTAAAAATCAGATGATGTATCATGCTGGTCGCTATCAGAATTGATTTCAGTGTCCTGAAAACTACGGTCAAAATATTTACTGTAGCTAGGAGATTTGAACAAATCAGTAACGGAACGGCGTCCCGAAATATGAAGTTCTAATTTTTTAGTTATTGGAATTTCTAAAAAAGCATCGGCGCTGATGGAGTTAATTCCTGCGCCACCGGAAAAGTTATTGGTCACCAAATCTTTCGTGTACATATTAATCGTACTGGAAACGCCATCGCTGTATTCAGCACTTGTTCCGTTTTTACTGACGATAACCTTATCGGTAAGATTGGGATTGTATGCCGATATTAACCCAAAAAAATGACCGGAATGATACATTTTAATATTATCCCAAAGCACTAAATTCTGATCGTTAGTTCCGCCGCGTACGTTGATATTAGCGATGCTTTCATTGGTACTTTCCACACCGGGAAGCGCTTGAACAGATTGCAAAATGTCAGGTTCTATTAATCCGGGAAGAATACCGAATTTTTTAGTGTTTAAAACAGTGCTTCCATCCAGGTATTTTTGTAATCCGGGCGTCAAATATACATCGATCAAAACCTGATTCAACTCTTCGTTTTTTGTGGAAAGAATGATTTCCTTGCAATTATTTTGTGCAGAAAACAATTCGTTAGCCGAAAACTGTCTGGACTCAAAGCCCACATAAGAAACAGTAAGCCTGGCATTGATTGGAATATTTGTTAAGCTAAATTTACCATTTTTATCTGTGATGGTACTTCTTCCAATATCATTTACAAGGACTGAAGCGCCAACTAAACGAGATTTTTTCTCATCGGATAAAACAATGCCACAAACCGATATTGTTTTGTTTAGCAACGAAACGGTAACATAGCGATCGTCTAAAGCCTTGAAATTTAAAAGCGTTTTCGAGTTCAGATAAGCAATTGTTTCTTGTAATGTAAAAGAGGCATTCGGTTTGTCAATTGTAATGCTGGCTACATCTTCAACGGCATACGAAAACTTAATATTGAATTGTTTTTCGAGGGAAATAATAAGCTCACTTAAAGCTGTTTTTTTAGTTGTATTTTGTCCATAACAAATACTGCCAATACAAACTAACAGACAAATCAGCCATTTATTGAACTCCATAGTTGTAAAATATAATGGTTTTGCCTTGAATCCTGTAGCTTAATTGAAGCGGAATTGTAACCGCCTGAAGCGCTATTTCTTTGTTAGTATGTGTAAAACTTCCCGTAAAGAGTTTTGAAGTGTCCACGCCTTCCGCCTTAATTTTTATATCGTATTGACGCTCTAATTCTGCAATAACCTGATCCAAAGGAATCTTATTAAAGCTCGATTCCTGTTGAAGCCACGAAGGGTTTTGGGCATAAAAATCTTCAACATTTTCGATAATGCCATTGATAACCCGGAAGCTTTTTCCTGGAGCTAATTTAATAGTTTTGTTATTATAAGTCACGCTCACCAAACCTTCATAACAATTAACTTCAAAATAGTTTTTGCGTTCTTTTACGTTAAATTGCGTTCCTAAAACGCGAACGACTCCTGCGGCGGTGTTTACACTAAAGGTTTGACCTTTCTGCACTTTGAAAAAAGCTTCTCCTTCTAAGGTCAAAGCTCTTTTATCAGCCCATTTTTTTTCGTTAAAACTTAATTTCGAGGCGGAGTTTAATATCACTTTAGAATTATCCGGAAGTCTAACTGTTTTTGTTTGCGCTATTTGAGTTTCAAAAGAGCTAATGTTATTAAAAAACAAGAAATAAGCAGAGCTTAACAGAACAACCAGAATAGCGGCAACCCTATAGAATGTCTTAAAGTTTAAAGTTCTGACTTTTGTTTTCTTTTTAGAATGGTTTCTGGCTGTAAAAGCTTCCAAAGCAGCATGGGCATCTACTTTTGGAGTTTCCAGTTGTGATGCATAATGAGCAATCTTTTCAAGTGTTTGCAAATCTTCAGATTGTTTCAAAACTTCTATTTCTTTACTTGAAAGTTCATTATTGAACCATTTTAATATCTCTTTCTCGTTTTTCATTTTATATGGCTATGTTTATAAGACAACTAACTCTTAAATTACCCTACAGCTAAATGACTAATTATATGTTTTCTATTTGGGCTTTTAAAATTTGCAGCGCTCCGGACATTCTTTTTTCTACCGTTTTTTGAGAAATATCGAGTAACTCAGCTATTTCCCGATACTTTTTTCCATCTATTCTATTCAATAAAAATACTTCCCGCTGTGCTTCGCTCAATGATGCGATTGCTTTGGTGAGTTTTTGTTTGAATTCTTCTTCTTCAAATTGATATTCGGGACTTTGATTAGTAGTATCTAAGTTAGGCGCATCTTTAGCATACTTCAATACCACTTTTTGATGCTTTATGTTATTCAGGAATAAATTAGTAATGCTGGCAAACAAATAGGTTTTGACTTTACTAAAGTCAATTTTGGAACAATTCTCCCAAATTTTGGTAAACGCATCTTGCACCAAATCCAATGCAGCTTCATCATCACCACATTTGTAATACGCAAAGTTAGTGGCTGATTGCAGCTGCTTTAAGTAAAAGTCTCTAAAGTGAGTTTCGTCGCAAAGGGTACTTTTTTCGTCGCTCATGGAGTATTAATTCATTTTTTGTAGGTTGTAAATGTAAATTATTTTTTCAAAAAGCAATTAGCTTACTAATAATTGCTTTTTCAAGAAAAATATTTAAAATTTTAATATATTGATTTATAGTATTTTACAAATTCATTTGTAAAATTTTATATTTTTTTTAAAATTTCCGTAGGGTAAAAATAAGCCTAGTTGTCTTACTAATAGAAAGGCGCTAAAAATATCGCTTGTAAATATAAAAATACATTAAATTTGAAAATTATGAAAAAATTAAAAATCGTTACCGGAATTGCATTGATGGCTATCTTAGGTTTTACATCATGCCAAAGTGAAGTTGATGACGTACAAGGAGAAAATCCAAATACAAATTCAGCTAATTCAACGACAACAACTAATCTGAAACGTACGTCAATGTACGATGGTTCATTTGATGATTTCTTGGATGGAGCCTCTTGTTCATCTATTGTATTACCAGCAACAGCAACGGTCAACGGGACAAAGCTTACACTTTTTAGTCAATTGGATTACCAACAGGTCCTTTCTATTTTTGGACAGTTTAATAATGACCAGGATACCGCTGTATTGCAATTTCCTTTCAAAGTTAAATTAAGTAATTATACGGAGGTTACAGTTAACAATCAAACCGAATATAATGCAATTCTTAATGCCTGTTCATCAGCGGAAGCTTCCAGTCAAAATGCTATTTCTTCGGTAAATATCAGCTTTCCCATTACAATTTTAACCTATAATTTAAGTTTACAACAAACAGGAAGTATTGTTATCACATCCAAACAACAATTATATGCGTATATGTCTAATGTAAGCAGCACGGAATTATATTCAGTAAACTATCCGATTTCAGTGACAATTGCGGACGGAACAAAAATGACAGTTTCCAGTGATGCTGAATTACAAGCAGCTATTACTGCATCATTAAAAACAGAAGCAGCGATAGCAGCAGCAGTTGAAAACAGAAAAAAATTAGAAACGATCTTGGTTAACGGAAAGTTTAAAGTAGATTCTTATATAAGTGCAGGAGTAAACTCAGCGACAAATTACAAAGATTTCACGCTAGATTTTGCAAATAATTTATCGATAACTGCCGTAAATCTATTGAATACAACTGTAAACGGAACTTATGCGCTAAGCTCGGAAGTAGATGTTTTTCTAAAACTAAACTTTTCAGGGAATGCTTCGTTTGCTTTATTGAATAATACTTGGAAAGTAACAAGTTTTACCGCTTCGACAATCACATTGCAAAGTTCTACTAATGCGGCAGTAACATTAGTATTCAAACAAATATAGCTGGATTTAAGTGGGTTGATTACTAAGAACAGTTGCTCAAAAACAGTGTAGCTGTTCTTATCTAAATGAACCTAATAATAAAGATAATAATGAAAAAAATACTTTCTATACTGGCGATTGCTTTGTTACTCCTAGTAACTTCCTGTTCAAAAGAAGAGGATCCCATAGACAACTCAGTTGCAGTAAATCCGAATACGAATAAACAGCAAACAGGAAGTTCTGCGAACGATTTATTATCGGATAAAAAGTTCAAGAGCATACTTATTGAAATCGTGTATGTAGCCGGTTTTGAACCAAGCAGCACAGCTATTAATAATTTTGTAAACTTTCTTACAGCAAGAACATACAAACCAAATGGCATTAGTGTTATAAAACGTTCTATACCATCTCCGGGAAATTCTCCTTATACCAATGAGGAGATTGTAAGTATTGAAGATGCAAACAGAACAAAATACAACACTTCGGATCAAATAGCAGTTTGGGCATTTTTTGCAGATGGGAAATCTTCAAAAGACACGGATACCTCAGTTATTCTTGGAACGGCTTATAGAAATACTTCTTTTGTTATTTTCGAACAAACGCTTCAAGCTTTAAGCGACAGTCCTTTTGAACCCAACAGAAGTTTATTGGAAACAACTGTAATTACCCATGAATTTGGACATATTCTTGGATTGACAAACCTTGGTACAGTCTTGCAAAGCAATCACGAAGATGCAGCACATCCAAAACATTGTGTTGAGAAAAGCTGTTTAATGTATTGGTCTTCAGAAACAGGAGGCGGTATTTCGAATATGGTTTCAGCTGGCGCAGCCCCACAATTAGACGCGCAATGTATTGCAGATCTTCGTGCCAATGGAGGAAAATAAAAATATAATTTTAATAATCAAAAACAAAAAAGATGAAAATAAAACAAATAACAATAGCTTTATTCTTTGGTATAATAGCAACGATGAATGCGCAGGACAATGCGATTCCCAAATCGAGTGGAGGGATAAAAGGAGGTTATAATTTAGCAGCCGTAAGTTTTGACGGAGATGGGGAAACGGGACAACGACATGGTTTTCATATAGGAGTTTATGGCGAGTCTTTTATTAGCGAAAGCTTTTCTATTCAACCTGAATTAATGTATTCACAGCAAGGATACGAAATAACAAATAGCAGTGGGACTTTTACGCAAAAATTAGATTACATAAACTTGCCATTCATGCTTAAAGCCTATCCTTCTAAAAATTTCTTTTTGGAAGCGGGTCCACAGATTGGATTAGCAGTTTCGCATAAAGAAGAATACGATGGCCTTTTTAGTAGTTCACAAGAATACGACCCTAATAATTTCGATTGGGGAATGAACTTTGGTGGTGGATTTAAAACAGATTCGGGAATCAGCTTAGGAGTTAGATACCATCTGGGTTTAGGAGATTTATATGATCAGGGGAAAGCACACAACAGAGTTTGGCAGTTTTCTATAGGTTTTGATTTATAAACTTGATGGAATATAAAAAACTAATCTAGCTGCTGTTGGTATGTATTTTATAAAATTATAAAATGCTGTTTTATAAACCTTTATTAGTGTCTGATTCATAAAAAAAACAATCTTCGGGTTGTTTTTTTTTTTATGAATCATCAAGCTGTTTTCCGGATACGTGTCTCGATAAACCACAACTCACGACTCACGATTCACAACTCACAACTCACAACTCACAACTCACGATTCACGATTCACGACTCACGACTCACAACTCACGACTCACAACTCACGACTCACAACTCACGACTCACAACTCACTCTAAAATATTTCTTGTTTTTACTCAAAATGCTCACGTGAGTTTTATATATTTGGATTTCAAAAAAAGCGGCAAATGAAAAAATACGTTACCATAAAAGATATTGCTAAAGAACTTAACATACATCATACAACCGTTTCGCGTGCTTTGCGAAACAGTGCATCGGTCAGTAAGAAAACTAATGATTTAATCTGGGAAAAAGCTACCGAATTGGGCTATAAACCGAATCTTATTGCCCAGGGATTCAGAAATAACAGCAGTAATACCATAGGAATCTTGGTTCCGGATTTACAACACTATTTGTTCTCTAAATTCATATCTGAATTTTCTAATCTAGCCCATCAATCCGGATATTCAGTGATGGTTTTTCAATCCAGTGACAACTATGAAATTGAAAAGGAAATTGTCAACATTTTAATAAATTATCGGCTTGCAGGACTCATCTGTTCCATATCAAAAGAAACAAGAAATGGCGAGCATTTTAATTTGCTGAAAGAAAGAGACATCCCCTTGGTCTTTTTCGACCGAATCCCAGAAGATATCGCATCCTCCCAAGTAGTAGTCAATAATTTCCAGGGCGCTTACGATGCCGTAAATCTGATGATCAGGAAGGGCAAAAAACGAATTGCTCTGATTTCAACTTCAAGCCATATTAATGTGTTCCGAGACCGATTGAAAGGATATAAACAGGCATTAGAGGACAATCATCTGATTTTTGATGAAGCGCTTTTTATAGAACAACCCAGCCATTGTATGGACGATGGATATGAGGCAGCAGAAAAACTAATGGACTTAGCAGAAACTCCTGATGGGATATTAGCCGTATCAGATGATGCTGCCATTGGTGTAATCAAGTATTTGAAAAAGAGGATGATCCGTATTCCCGAAGATATTTCGGTAGTAGGCTTTGATAACGGGCCAATGTGTATTGCCTGCGATCCGGAGCTAACAGTCGTCAGCCAGCCAATTTTAAAATTGACTCTGGGCTGTTTTGAGCTTTTGATGAATCAGATAAAGGGAAGCAGCTCTCACTTTGAAAAGAGAACAATAGAAGGGGAAATAATTTTGAGAGAATCGACTTGATTTTTTTTAGCTGTCAATGTTCAACTCAATTAATAATAGCCGCTGCTACAAATACTAACCAAATAATACAAATGAAAACACAACAAAAAAATAAGACAAATAATTTTCTTTCGAATCTTTTAAAATCACTAATGCTGACTTTACTTCTTTTTGCAAACCTTTCAATTGCTTTGGCACAAAAAAAAGAGAGGAACCTCAAAGTGAAAAATGAGGTAAAATGGTTTACAGATGCACGATTCGGAATGTTTATCCATTGGACCCCATTGGGCGCAGTCAACCAGGAAATTGGATGGTCTTGGGGGCGTGAGCTTGCTGCAGCCGACTATCAAAAAATGTGCAAAGAATGGAATCCCACCAAGTTTGATGCCGACGAATGGGTGCGTATCGCCAAGAATGCCGGTATGAAATATATCGTTTTTGTGCCAAAACATCACGATGGCTTTTCCCTTTGGGATACAAAAGCAACCGATTTTAATATCATGAACACTCCTTATGCTCAGGATGTTTGCAAACAGTTATCCGAAGCCTGTGAAAAGCAGGGGATAATCTTTTGCACCTATTATTCCATTGCTGATCTTCACCAAAATGAATGGTCAAAAATGTGCTGGGTCGAAGATACCGTTTTTGAACCTGTAAAAGGAGGGATGGATGCCTATCTTGAATTCGTAAAAAAACAATGCGCTGAGTTGATTCAAAAATACCATACCAAGAATTTTTGGTTCGATGGTTTCTGGCATTCCGAATGGTATGATAATCCAAAATACCGAAAAGAACTTTCGGATTATTTAAAAAGTTTAGATGCCAATATAATCATGTCACGCCTACAAATGCCTTCTAAACCCGTTGGCGGTCAATGGGATGACGGTTGGGATTTTGAGAAGAATGTTGGAGACTATCACAGCCGTGAAGACCACGGAGGAAAAGAATGGGAAAACTTGTATTACAAAGGGCCTTGGGAATTTTGCTCCAGCGTTGCTTATCCTAATTATTCCTATAATTCGAATATGAAATTTAAAACCGCCAAAGAATTAATTCAAACCATGGTTAAAATAGCCGGGCGAAACGGGAACTATTTATTGGATATGGCGCCAAGACCCGATGGCAGTGTCGATGATACACAGAAAAGATTATTCAGTGAAATTGGGGATTGGATGAAAACCTATGGCGAAACGATTTATCAAACCGAAGGCGGTCCTTATCTGCCGCTAAAAGGAGACTTTGTGAGCACACGAAAAAATAATAAAATATACCTGCATCTTTTAAGCGGACAGACATCGATCACTCTTCCTGCCTTTGACAACAAAATCCTTTCGGCAAAAATATTCCAAACGGCAGCGAAAGTGAAATTTAAAAAAGAAAATGGCAAATTCATTTTCGCCGTTCCGGCAAATTACAAGAATGAAAATGATCTGATCATCGAATTAACAATAAAAGGCGCAGCTGCCGATATCGCTTTGATGGAGTAGCTTCCATCTGATAAAAGAACTTTGTACGTTTTAAAATTCATAAAAAATGAAAAAATATTTGCTGTTAATAGCTGCAATGCTAGCACTGGGATGTTCCTCTAAAAAGCCTAATGGACAAACAGCCTTCAAAGCTTTTGCTCCGGACGGTATTCCATTTGTCGTTGCCGACTCCGCATTTATGCCTGACAGCAAAGGAAATCACCGCGCTGTCGTGAAGATCAGTAAATCAGATTTGGATGCCGTAGTGGCAAGCATTCCCTGGCGCCGTCCAGACCTGCGTCCTGAAACCAAAAAAGTGGTGGTTTACGGTGTCCAAACGGGCAAGGAAGTGCTGAATGTGAAAGTATTGGAATTCTCATCTGAAAATGGCAAAATCGCTTTTCAACCGCAAGCCGGCGAAACCGATTATTACGTTTATTATCTGCCGTATAAATTCCGAAAAGGCTGGGATGATGCCCGCTATGGCCAACCATGGAACGACTATCTGGCTCCAATCTATAATGCCGACCCAAGCTGGTTAGCATCGGTAGAAAAGAACAAAACCACACTTCCGGAGGCTAAAGTAGAACGCATCGAAAGTCGTTCTGATTTTGATGCCTTTAGCTCGATGGGCCTGATTGCTACGGCAAAGGAGAAGGCCTCAATCCTGGAAAAACACAAGGACAATTACTTGGTTTATACCGAGGACAGGGCATTTCCCATCCGCTTGCCTTATACTATTCCTGCATCTTGGGCAAAAAAAACACCGGCCTTGTCCTTCGAAGGCCAAGCGGCAAAAAATGAGTATTACACTTGGCAAATTGGACTTTGGGCGGTGAAGACCGATCTCAAAAATGTTAAGCTGACATTCAGCGATTTTACATCTGGAAAAAGCAGAATTAGCAAAGACTCCATTACTTGCTTTAATCAGGGAGGGACAAATTGGGACGGAAAACCCATCAGTTTTGAGGTGAATGTGCCAAAAGGAAATGTGCAGGCCTTGTGGTGTGGCATACAAATTCCGCAAAATGCAAAAAAAGGAGAATACACCGGAACAGCCACTTTGACCGCTGAAGGCGAGAAACCTAAAGAAATAAAAATAACAATCCATGTGGATGACACCATTTTAGCTGATAAAGGTGACAGCGAAACATGGCGACACTCTCGCCTGCGTTGGTTAAACTCTACTATTGGCCTAAACGACAAGCCTGTTACGCCATACAGCGATATGAAAATGGCAGGAAACAGCATCTTAGCATCTGGAAAGACGCTTGTGCTTAGTAAAAACGGACTACCAGAGCTTATAAAAATAAACGACCGTCAAGTCTTGGCAAAGCCAATAAGTTTTGAAGTGCTAACTGCAACGGAGACCATAGTATTTACTGCTGATAACCTGAAAATACTACAGGAATCAAGCGGTAAAATAACATGGACCGCTTCGTCGGTGCAGAGCGGTTTGAAATTTTCCTGTGATGCCGCTATGGAATACGATGGAAATATAACATACAACATTCAATTAGCAGCAACTGACAAAGATGTGGCTGTGCTGGATGTTCGCTTAAATACGGTTTATGCAGCTGAATCCTCGGACTATTTTATGGGAGCTGGATTTGGTGGAGGCCAGCGTCCCGAAAATCACAGCTGGGATTGGAAAGGGCCTTATGACAGCTACTGGATCGGAAGTGATAAATCAGGCTTGCATGTCGAGTTTACTGGTGATGTATATCACGGCCCGCTTATCGCCGACTATAAGCCTGGACCGCCAAAAAATTGGTCGAATGAAGGAAAAGGGAGAATTACCGAAACGGGAAGCCTGGGACAGCAGGCCACTTTGATTGCTGCTACAGCTGCAATTACCATCACCAAAGAACCCATACAATACGGCTTGCAATTATTGATAACACCAGTTCGCCCAATAAATACGGCCAAACATTTCTCTGAACGCTACTATCATTCCGACCCGAAAGATTTTACAAAAGCGGCCGAAGAGGGAGGCGCAAATATTGAGAATATTCATCATGCGCGCGAACTTAATCCTTATATAAATTATCCATTTATTGTACAGGATTCGCTTATTAAGCACATCGAAGACCAGCATAAAGCCAATCGAAAAGTTAAACTGTATTATACCGTTCGCGAATTAACCACGCATTGTACCGAAATCTATGCCTTGATGAGTTTGAAAAACCAGATTTTTACAAATGGTGTAGGCTATGGTCTTCCTTGGGAGACAGAGCATCTGATTGACGGCTATCAGCCGGCATGGTACACTGAATTACCAAATCAAAATTCAGATGCAGCTTTAGTATTAGTGGGTGCCTCGCGTTGGGTCAATTACTATTTGGAAGGCTTGCGCTGGATGCTCGAAAATTATAAAATCGACGGCATCTATATGGACGATGTGTCATTTGACAGGCCGGTAATGAAACGGATGCGCAATATTATGGAGCAATACCGCCCCGGCGCTTTGATTGATTTACATTCCAATACGGATTACTCGAAAGGACCAGCCAACCAATATGCGGGCTTCTTTCCTTATATAGATCGTTTGTGGCTTGGCGAGCATTTTTGGTATAACAAGATGACTCCCGAGGAGTGGTTTGTTACCGCTTCCGGAATTCCTTTTGGGCAAATGGCCGAGATGCTTCAAGATGGGGGGAACCGCTATCTGGGAATGCTTTATGGCGAAACCGCACGCGATGCTTATGGCGAGTTTTCGCCACGCCCGGTTTGGAATCTTTGGAAAAACTTTGGAATAACCGACGCTAAAATGATAGGCTATTGGGACAAAGAATGTCCCGTTCAAACGAATCACAAAAATGTAAAAGCAACAACCTATGTAAAAGCGAAACAAACGCTTGTTTCCATTGGCAATTTTGGAGATCAAGATCAGCAGATTAAGCTTTCTTTTGATTGGAAGGCTTTAGCTTTAGATCCAACAAAAGTTACCATCGAAGCGCCCGAAATCAAAGACTTTCAGGAAGGAAAAACTTTTAAACTAAATGATGTCATTTCAGTAAAAAGCAAACAAGGCTGGCTGCTGATTTTAAAAGAAAAGCCCGCCCTCCATTGACCGTTGTCCGACCACGAAACCCCACAACTCACAACCCACAACTCATAACCGACAACTCACATCTCACGACTCACGACTCACGACTCACGACTCACATCTCACGACTCACATCTCACGACTCACATCTCACGACTCACAACTCACGACTCACAACTCACGACTCACAACCCCACATCTCGATCTTGTATAATTGAAAATGGATTCAGACTTCAAATTATCTATAAAAAAAATAAAAAGGATTTCGTATAATTTGTGTTTAACATTTTTTTATGTTAATTTGTTGATTAAATCCTGTCTATGACTTCTCAAATACAAAAACTTTATGATGTTTGGCTTTCTAATAGAACGGCCATTACGACTTCCCCGGCTCAAATATCTTTTGATGATTTGACCAATTCGATTATTAGTACGGGGGCATTTTCCTTTTTTATTATCGATTTTTTTGACATGTCGCTTTCGCATATCAGTCCTTCTTTTTATGAGATACACGGCTTTGATCCGGAGACCATATCCTTTAATGATATATTGGGAGCCATCCACCCCGAAGACATAGACTTTGTTGTAAAAGCCGAGGCCTTTTTAACCCATTTCTTTTCGGAAAAAATAAGTCGCGAAAAATTGTTAAGCTATAAAATTAGTTACAGCTACAGAGCCCGCTTAAAAAATGGAAAATACGCCTTATTCAACCATCAGGCTGTAATGCTTTCTATCGATGACCATGGCGGATATGGAAAGTCCTTGAATATCAACACCCGTATCGATCATCTCAGTAATTCGAATACGTACAAAATATCGCTTATCGGTCTAAACGGAGAACCTTCTTTCATGACTTTAAGTCTCGATGAAGAAAATCAGGATTTAATAGAATTTTCCAAAAGAGAAATTGATATTATTAAACTGATCAGCAATGGCTTGAACAATGTCGAAATCGCAGAGAAACTATTTATCAGTCCCTTAACAGTAAAGAAACACCGCAATAACATTCTGACCAAATCCAATTCTAAAAATACAGCCCAACTGATAAAAAATTGTATTTTTCAGGGATTGATCTAGTTTTTTTGAGCAATAAATACTCCTTTTGGGGTATTCTTTTGATTTATATTTATGTTATTTTTGTTCAGAATTAAAGGACAGAATCAATCTAAAAGGAATGGCATGGTCAAAAAAAGTCTCTCTTTCTTCCCTTTGCATTGTTGCTTTCTTTTAGTTAGCCTCACTGTTTTTGCTCAAACAGCAGTTTACAAGTCCAATTTCGTTTTTAAAGATTTTCAGGTTCAGGAACCTTACGGTTCGTTACTTATTTCGGGCAACAAAATCCTTTTCAACGCCGGAAATTACAAGATCTATGCTATTGCCAAAGACAGCCTAAAACCTATTTGGGAAACGGACATAGTCTCGAAATCGAATGCACCGCCTTACCTGCATAAAAACACTTTCATTTATTCGAATTATGAAAAAGGAACGACGACGATAGCACAATACGACTTGGATACAGGCGAAATAATTAAAAACCTCTCTTTAAAAACCATCAATTCAAAACCTTATTTTGCAAACAATACTATGTATTGTACAGCAGTTACCGATGGCGGTAAACTGGTCGCTTACCATCTGGAGGATAATAAAATAATCTGGCAAAAAAACATAGGACAAGGAGTCGATTTTCAGCCTGCGTATTTAAAAGACAAGATCATTGCCAATGCCGAGGACGACAATTGGTTTGCCATCGACTACAACGGAAACTTCCTCGAAACAAGATCTAAAAAACGCACTTCTATCGATAGCACACAGTTTTTTGTAAGAAACTATAAATTCCTGACTCATGACGGCAGAGAAATCACCCAGGATTTTTTAACCAAAAACCAGTTGGCCAATGCTGAATATCAAACCAGAACCAGCGACAGCCACACTTTTATACTCGCCGAAAATCAACTTTTAGTATTGGGCAACAACAGAAAGAAAGTACTGCAATTGGATCTGGAAACAGCATTTCCTACCGATAATTTTGCCTATGATGCCTACAGTTCAATTCTAGAAACTCGTACCGAAAGTGCGTGGTTTTGCTACCAAAACTATTTAATACATTACGATTTTGCGAAGAAAAAACTCCTCCGAAAAATTGATTTGACCCGTTGGAATCCCCACCAAGTTGAATTAGACAACAGAACAATTTGGCTGATTTCTAAAAACGATGGGCTATTATACGGATTGGATTTTGAACCCGACCAAAAAACTGCAGATTTCATCAAAGCAAAAGCCGAAATGCAACGGGAAATACACAATCCTAAACCACCGGATAAAAAAAGGATTGAAGCGGCGAAAGCGGCAGAAGAGAAATTTAAAAATAAGAACAACTAAAAATTAAACGATGAAAAAACTAATTACTATTTGCTTTTTTATGGCAGCTATATTTTCAGTAAATGCGCAAGCACATATTTCTAAGGGAGATTATAAATGTTTATTGGTACCGAACAGTGGGAATGGACTGGGAGGCATTTCATGTCCTGCTTGTCAAGTAAAATTAAAGAAAGAAAAAGAAGCTAAAGCCGCTGAAGATAAACGTCGATTAGATGCCGCCTATGCCAAAGCAGAAGCCGATAAAAAAGCACGGGAAATAGCACGAAAAAAAGAACTAGCTGAGCAAGCAGAAAGGAATAAAGTAACAGAAGTTTTTATAACTATGCCATCAAGTACTAATTCTAATACTGACTCGAATAGTAATACTTCATCAAGTAGTAGTAGTAGTAGTAGTAGTAGTAGTAGTAGTAGTAGTAGTAGTAGTAGTAGTAGTGCAGAAACAACAACCAGTGATACTTCTATTTACAATAATATGTTTGTAAAAGAAAATATACGAAAATACAATGAACAAAAAGCACTTGAAAATGCAGTTACTGGTGTAGTAGATCTATTTACGCCTTCAGCAGAAGAATCAGAAAGAAAATCACAAGAATATTTACGAAAAATAGAACACAAAGCAGTGTTAGGCAAATCATTGGAACAGAAGATTGAACAAGCCAAGAATGGAGATGACCAGAGTTACTATGATATTTATTTAGCTTATGAATATTCATTTCCAAAAGACGCTAGGTATTATAGAAGATTAGCTTATTCTACGGGCAATGCTTCTGTTTTTAAAAAGGAAAAACGCTTAGAAAATAATAGTGCGAAAGGTTTGTTTATAGGTATTCAATCTGGAGAAGTTTCTCCTGCAGGTATAAGTTTTATAGAAACAACCAATAATTTTGGTTTTGTTATGAGTTTTAGAGCGTCTATTAAAAAATCGTTTGGAGACCCCTCAAGGGAGAAAAAAGGGCCAAATAATAGATCTACATTTACAGATACTCAAGGAAATACTTACACATTCATAAGTGAAGCAACTAAGAACGAACAGGGAAGATATACGCTTTCTTTAGGTTCAAGTTATCATATATTCAAACCTTTATTTATTTATGCGGGTGTTGGATTTGGAACTGTAAATACTTTTTCTTACCAGAAAAAAGTAGACACATACAATAAAGTAGAAACTGTTAAAATGGATGAATCTTTTCTTGGCGGCTCTACTGATGCAGGAATAATTATAAAACTGGGGCGACGAATCGCTATTAATGGAGGAATATCATTCATGAATCTAAAGTATCCCGAATATGTGGCAGGATTAAGTTTCAATTTTTTTCCTGAGAAGTAATCAATACTCTTTAAATAACATTAAGACAGCAAAAAAACATTTTTTTATATAACCTAAATACTTAACCCTTTTTAATTCTTTTATTTATGAAAACAAATTTAATAAAACGTTTACTTTTTGTATTACTAATTCCAATTTTAATTTCTTCTTGTGAAGCAGATACAAGTGGGTATGGCAATTACATCATTGGTGTTAGTAATGCCAGCAGTAAAAAGATACAAATGGAAGTAGTTCTGGATGGTCAATCACAAGGGATATTTTTTGTTATGGCAGGACAACAGGGTAATTACAGTTCTCTTTGTAACGATCTTGTTCATGCTGCGAATTTGGACAATGTGAGAATTTTAACCTTTGTTTCATCAGGCAAACATAAATTAAAACTTCAAGATTTCGATACTAAATTCGTTTTCATTGAAACAACATTTGAAATGAAGGCAGATGATTGTATATCTCAACAGTTTAATTTAAATTAAAAAAAATGAATACTAAAAGGAATCTTTTACTAACGGCTATAGTATTAGTAATAACAATGAGTAGCTTTATTATAAAACCCAAATCGATTACAAATCAAGTGATAATCTATGGATTGGTTTATAGCAATCAATGCAATTCAGACGCTTATGAGTTTTTCTCTTCAAAACTTGTCGATGTAAATAATTATTATCAAGAACAGAAAGATTTAGAAGCATATCTAAAAAGCGAATATCCGAACGCAAAGAGAATTAAAATGGGGTCTTCTAAGTATGATTTTGGAGCTACAGCATCAAATATGTGTGTCATTAAATGGAAAGGAGGCACTACTAATTGTTCTTATGATGTAGTTTCAGTTCATTTTGGAACAACAGAAACTGATGCTTTAAACAGGGCTATCAAACATAAAAATATGTGGGGAGGATCCAACGTTAGCTATTCAATTATGACTCAAAAATATTGGTAACAATTAACTAGGTGCAATTTTAATCAGTTGCACCTAAATATTTTTAAATAAATAATTTCAATAATTTTATTATATAGAAAAATCCAGACAATAAATGCCACGAATCAATTTTGCAATGAAAAAACAATTCACATTTTATTGGTTTTTATTGATAGGTATTGCTTCTACCAATGCCCAATCCCCAAAATCCGACTTTCACAAAACGGTCGATAACATCAATGCGATTATCAAAGCAAATCCGCTGGCTTATTATATATCCAATAAACAATACGATGGGCATATAACAAAAATAAACGCATCTGAACAAGGGATCCTGAGCTTTACTGACAGCATTCCTGAACCAGAAATCACAACCGAAGTTCCACAAAAAACCATGCTTATTTCTGATTGCTGTCCTCGAAAAAACTCCAGAACGCTGGATTTGTTTGCTATAAAAAAATGGGACATTCATTTCCCTTATGCTGATCTAAAAGATAAAAACAATGAAATATATGGTCGATTTATTGGTTTAAAAAAAACTGATTTAGAGAAGCTAAGAGAACAGTTTAACAAACTGACCACTTTGTGCAAAAAAAACAACAACTAAACAATAAACGGATCTCTCTATTTCTTGACCAGTTAAAAGTTTAAAATATGATGAAACGCTTTCTACTTTATATGTTTTTAACACTCCCGTGCATTAGTCAGGCGCAATCAAAAGCTGTGCTCGAAAAACAAATCAAAAACACCTTGAGCTATCAACATATAAAGTATAAATCATTTGGGAAGGATTCACAAATAAACATCTACCAGATTGAGTTTAATGATTGCACAATGAGTTATCCCATTTTCAAAAAAAACGGGAACAAGACAGAACGATTTACGGTTAGAATATTTTTTCCTGGGATTTCTAAAATTACAATGACCAAAAACAAAGAAGGATATTACGTCATTACTTTTACGACCAAAGGAAAAAGTATTATAAAAGAATATCCAGACGGAAAACTAATTCACGTAAAAACGCAGCTTATTCCATTAGAAACTGAAAATTGGAAAACATTGCACTATTTTGAAAAACTGAATCAAATTTGTCTTAGCCGTAAATAATTCTAAAGATTCATTAACATTTTTTTTAAAATGAGAAGATACATAATAGTTTACCTTATCCTTTTTATTCCAGGCAATGCATTTGCTCAAATTGATAAAATTGTGGGCAATTGGGTGGAAACTAAATGTGTTCGTACAGATACTTTAGATAGTGGAAGAGATGAATTAAACAAAGACTGGAAAGCGTATACAAAAGGGTATAAAACCCTTGATCCAAAAAAGTATACTCATAGTTATTATATTATTCCTGAAGAAGAGGATAAATTAAAATTAACAATCACAAAAGAAGAAGATTTCTTTTGGGCAACTGATGGTAAGAAACTAAAAGAAAAAATTATTTATAAACCTGATTTTAAAGAGTATCTTATTACTATAAAACAGTATGTTGGATCTTACAGTTATATTGTGAAATATGATGCCGAAACGGATAAATTATTGTTTTTGAATTATCGATATGAAGAAATTTCCAGTGAATTTGAGAGAAAAAAATAACCAACAAAAAGAAAAAATAATATTATGAAAAAACTACTGCTACTTTGCTTCCTGATCTCAATTGTATTTACTGCAAAAGCACAAAATCTTATCCGATTTGATGTTGATGGAAAGATTGGTTTCAAAAATAATGCTGGCGATCTTGTTATTCCTGCCGATTATAAATATACTACCGATTTTCCTGATGGATTAGCTAGGATAGAGTTAAATAACAAATACGGTTTTATTGATATAACCGGAAAAATAATAATTCCATGTATTTATGATTACGCAGGTTATTTTTCCGAAGGAGTTGCTAATATAGAGCTAAACGATAAACATGGTCTTATTGATAAAAACGGAAAAATTATCATTGAATGTATTTATGATTCTCGAATTGATTTTTCTGATGGATTCGCCTGCGTAGCCCTAAATAAAAAGTACGGCTATATTGATAAAGCTGGAAAAGCCATCATTCCGTGTGTATATGATAGATCATTTAGTTTTTCTGATGGATTGGCATCAGTACAGTTGAATAATAAATACGGTTATATTGACATAACCGGAAAAATAATAATTCCATGTCAATATGATGATGCTATGCCATTTATTGAAGACTATAGTATTGTTAGTGTAAATAAGAAAGTTAGTGTAATTGATAAGAAAGGTAAAGAAAAAAAAGCTTTAAAATATGATAAATTAGGATTTGGATATACAAAGGGGCGCGTATTTCATGTGGGGCTTAATGATAAATGGGGGCTAATTGATCATAAGGGAAATGAGCTGGTTTATCCCATTTATGATAAAATGAGAAGGTTTAATGAAAATTTGTTGACATATGTGCAATTAAATAATAAAAGCGGGATGATTCATAGGAATGGAAATGTAGTGCTGCCTCTAGTATATGATGATATTCGTACTTTTATATATTTTGAGAGAGGTTCAGACTCTAGATTCAGATATTCAAAAATAAAATTAAATGGGAAGTTTGGTGTTATTGATAATCAAGGAAATATAATCTTACCTCCAATATATGACAGAATAAATCATTTGCATAAAAGTCAAATTCAAGTTCAATTAGATGGTAGATTTGGAGCTTATGATTGGGCAAAAGAAAAAATAGTTTTTGTAGAATTGGATGAATCATTCGATTTACCATTATGGATAAAACAAGCCGATAGCGAATTTTAATCCTATTGACAAATAGCAATTTTACACTTTATATCGTTTAAAAATAAAAAAGATATTATGACATTTCTCTTTAGAAAAACTTTTAACACCCACATTCTGAAACAAAAAGTAATTTCTTGGGGATTTCAGAATAAAACAAGGGTATTTCTACCAAATGGAGCTTATGCTTTTCCAGCGGGTTATTTTGCTGAATATAAGATGGGAATAAAATGATTGCCGGCGATTTGACCCTTCACAAAACAGACATTAAGGAAACTATGATTCTGGATCCTGATGGAGTTCTAATTGTCCGGATTGCATTCTTCACATGATTGATGAGAATTATGAATAATCGTCAAAACAATTAATCGAGTTTGGAGATGCTTCCCTAGAGTGCATTTAAGTAAAGAACAAAAAATTGACTTAAGTGCAGTTTTTTATTTAAATCACTACAACGATGCCATTAAAACTAAAGCCTACCGAGATTTATTCAATCAAAAATGGGTTTAATAGCTTTACCAGATACATCAGTAGTAAAGGAAGTATCCAAATAAATATTACAATTAGGCATGCGCTCCTTCATAAGGAAGCCTTTTTCCAGTATATTTTCTTCTGTTTCTTCGGAACTCAGAAAGAGTTCTCTAAGATTTTGATTGTTTAAATTTTCACACAAATCAGATAGCGTGATTTTTGTTTTAGTGATGTTTAAACTTTTCAAATCTTTCATTTGATTAAAATACGGAATACTGGCTTTCGTTATGCCATCATGATTTCTTAAATAAAGAGAGCTTAATTCTTTAAAACCACAAATGTATTTTACGCCTTCATCAGTGACCAAAGATTCTTTGAGATGAAATTCTACTATTGATTTAACCCTCAAACTAAAAAAATAGAAAAATTCATCATCGCAATCAGAATCAACTTCTTTAAAAACAACCCATCGCTCAGGAATATCCTCTGCTTTTTCGATCCGATAATGGCGTTGCCAGAATTTTTTTTCTTCTTTAGATAATTTCATCGTACTTCTCATTAAAGACCAGCAATTTAATAAAATACAACCAATCTCGGTCATTGTTTTTTTATTGAGGTTCCAAAGATTTCAATCAATAAAATTGTCTGCAAAAAGAAAAATAAAGCGCTATATTTGAAATAAGAGGCGGTTTTTTAACAAACGAAAGTACAAATGAAGCGATCTTGTCTTAAAATAGTAGTAATAGTATCAGTAATAGCATTAGGTTCTTATGAAACTAAGCTCTCAAAGCCGAAACAAAATAAGGCAGGAGTCGTTATTTCTTTTGATGATGCCTACATAGACGAATGGTTTGAGGCCGACAGACTCTTGAAAAAATACGATTGGAAAGCTACTTTCTGTGTTTGCAGAATAGATTCTATTGGAGCTCCCCAAATCAAAAAACTACAGCAATTGCAAAATAAAGGCCATGAAATTGCAGGCCATGGATACCATCATTACAATGCGATAAAATTCCTAAAAACCAATACGATGGATGCTTATATGAAACAGGAAATAGATCCTATGAGGACTTCAATGAAAAGATGGGGTTTCAATGTTACTTCATTTGCCTATCCTTACGGAGAACGATCGGATGCCCTTGACAAAGCTTTAGCGCCCAAGTTTAAAATAATACGGGGAAGAGCTTTTTGCGACGAAATCCCTGAAAAGGAAGGATGTTATTTTAGAAATTCAAAAAAGGTCTATGCTTTTGATATTGACAATAATCATATCCATTTTAGTACGCCTTATCTGTTGCAATTATTAGATTATGCCAAGAAAAAAAACAAAATTTTGATTTTATGCGGACATAAACCGGTTCAGAATTTGACCGGAAATTACCAGGTAAAAATGGAGACTTTAGAGTGGATATGTAAATATATCCAACGCAACGATATGAAATTTTATACTTTATCGGACTTGGATAAGTTAAAAAACACCCATTGAAGTGATTCATCAAACAAAAAAGAAAGATTGCAAACTGACAACCCAAAACCCAAAACCCACAACTCACGTCTCACAACTTACGTCTCACAACCCACATCTCACGTCTCACAACCCACAACCCACGACTCACAACTCACGACTCACAACCCACAACTCACAACTCACAACCCTCATAAAGAAACCCCGGTCAATACCTTAGTTTTTGGGGAAAGAGCTTGTGAAACCGTATATTTCTCCATTACCAGTCTGGCCATAAGGTAACATACTGCAGATTCTGCTCCCTGATTAATATTAATATGATACTTTTCTAAGCCGTCATAACAAGCTCCGTTTGCAGGATTGTACATGATCTGATTAAGGTGATTATTGCCTGTAAACCAACTGAAAGCTGTTTCGAGTTGGTTTTTGTATTTGCTTTTTTGGGTAAATTGATAAAATAAGTCCAAGCTAAAGATGATATAAGCAACCTCGATAGGCTGCTCCCCAAAAAAATTGCGCTTATTTCGTTTGTTAAACCATCCGTTATTTGATATTACTTTTATCTTTCCTTTCATAAAATAATGCGATAACAGAAAATCAAAAGTTATTTCGGCTATTTGATTATATCGCGGTTTGGCCGTCATCAGAAAAGCATACATCATAGCCTCTGGCAAAATGCTATTGGCATAGGTCATATAATCTTCGTACCATTTCCATTTAGCATCCGATTTTAAATTATAATAATGTAACAAGCGTTCCGCTAGTTTTTCTGTTAATAGTACGTTTGTCTCATCTTTACTGAAAAGAAAATTATAATAAAGACCTTTTATCACAAATCCAATGGCTCTTGGTGAAGTAAAATTATCCAGAAGAGGGAAGGCCTTGTTCCAATACTTTAAGGCTTGATTGCTTAGTGTCAAAGGAAGTGATTCGGTCTTTGACAGCAGATAACCCAATGCCCATAAAGCCCTGCCATTGGAGTCTTCCAGGTTTACTTTCTCATTTTGATCGGTAAATCTTCGGTCAAAATCCACATAGTTTTTAAAAGAACCGTTATCCAGTTGGACAAATCCGATAAAGTCAAGATAGATTTGCATCTGTTTTAAGACCAATTCCTCTTTGTATAAATCATAATGCATAACAGCACCTATTAATGCCCGGGCATTATCATCAAGGGTGTATCCTGAATCAGGATCCGGTTGGCAGAATTGCGAAAATTGCAACATGCCAAAATCAGTTGTCATTTCCCATATATGGGTAAGATTGACTGGAGGCAACTCAAAAATTAAACGCTCTGCTTTATTATTCAATTCAGCAAAAACACCTCCATAGGCAATAGCCGCATTTTCCCAACTGGAGTGTCGCATCTTAGAAAAAGCATTTTTGCCTAATGCAATTCTCTTTTCTTTGTCATCAATCAGATGCAAAATCGCCCTCTTGAAAGCCTCCGGCTGTTCAAATTCATCGAGTAATATACCCGTGCCGGCATCAATAATTTCGATGGCAGGGGGAATCGGTGTCGAAATAACCGGACATCCTGCACTGCTGGCGTAAACAAAAGTACCGCTGACGGCCTGATTTGGATCTTTGGAAGAAAAAAGATAGATATCCGACAGATTCAGATATTCAAGTAATTCACCTAATTCCAGAAATTTATTAACAAAAATCACATGATTTTCCAATTGTAGCTGTCTGGTAATATTGATAAGACTTTCGCGATAACTTTCGCCCTCTCGCTTAACCAATTCCGGATGTGTTTTACCTAATACAAGATAGCGGATGTTAGGATATCGGGCTACTACTTCAGGAAGTGCATAGAGTACGGTTTCTATATTTTTATTCTGACTCAGTAAACCAAAACTGGACAATACTAAATTCTGATTATAATCGTATTTATTTTTCAGGTATTCTTTATCTTTCCAAAGCATAATATGTGTCCCGTGAGCAATTACCTTCACCATTTTTGGGGGACAATTATAATCAGCAATCAGAGTTTTAAAGGAGCATTGATTTTGGACGATAATTTTTTCCGAAAGATCACAAATGGCATCTACTACTCGTTTTAGCTTTTCATCAGGATGGGGCAAAACCGTATGAAAGACGGTAACAATAGGGGTGTTCAAGGCAAGCATAAACGAAAGTAAAGCATCACCATAAACCCCGTCAAATAAACCAAACTCATGTTGAATACAAACAGTTCCAATATCATCACGCTCATTAATAACATGAGCCATTAACCGATAGTCCCCGATTTTTGACGTATTTAAAATATAAGACACCTCTTTCTCATAGTTCCTGTCAGGCAAAACAGAACTCTCTAAGGCACATATTTCTATTGGCAATGAAGAGCCAAAGGTTTTGGCAATCGCATGAATCAAATCACGTGTAAAAGTAGCTATCCCACATTCTACTGGAGGATAGGAGCTTACTATTAGCATTTTCGGAGGGCTGGAAACTGGTTTCATACGCTTAGGGTTGTTGTTTTAGTTCATGCAATAATTCGTCAATATTCAAACTTACCACAGCAACATGTTTATCAGCAGCTCCGTAATAAATGTACAATTCCTTTCCAAACAGAGCAGTTCCTGTAGGAAAAACAACATGATCAACTATCCCTACTTTTTCCCACTCTTTGGTAGGTGAAAAAAGAGGGGTGGACAACCGTGATATTTCTAATTCAGGCTTATCAATATGAAAAAGAGCAGCACTGGCATGGTAAATTTTTCCTGTTGGCGTTTCTTCGACCCCATGATAAATTAATAGCCAACCGCAATCCGTTTCAATAGGAGGACATCCGGCTCCGATATAATTCGCTTCAAAATAATGCTTTGGATCCAAAACAATATGCTGATCAAGATGCATTAAATAGTCTTCCCAAAAGGCGGGGGTTAACTCATCCCAATGCTCAAAGTAAACTATCTGAATACCGGGCCAGATTCGGTGTAGCATCGCAAATTTTCCATTTATTTTGCGTGGAAAGAGTACCACATCTTTGTCTCTAAGAAGTCGCTCCTCATCCTCAATCAAACCAATTTTATCGAACAAGTTGTAATAATGATGGTACTTGGGATTTAGTTTGCTTTTTTCACAGGATTGAACAAAATGTTTGTATTGCTTATAATTAACACTCGGAGTAATAATCCCTTTCTTTTCAAAATGTCGCAAATCCTTTGATACCGCAAGGGCACCCATGGCATTTACTCCATTATAAGCGGTATAAGTCATGTAATAGAGGCCCTCAATCTTGACAATACGGGGATCTTCCACACCATGTTTTTCATACTCAAAATCTCGGATAATCAATGGCCGCTCCTCTCTGTCGATAATTTTAACAGGCCCCTCGGTTTTTGCATATCCAATGGTCGAATAGTTTCCACTCTCCACAGCCCTGTAAAAGAGATGAACTGTATCCCCATCTTGAAAAATTCCCGGATTTAACACCGCCAAACTTTCAAAATTATGGTGGCTGGGACTTAAGATGATACCGTGTTTTTCTACTGCTATCATTTTTATATTTTTTATGTTTTTTTCAATACTTACCAAGGGGCAAACGCACTTATATTTATCCAAAATTCAAAACGATAGTATTAAAGGCTGTTTGCCCAAAAGCGCATTAAAAAATACCCGTAGACCTGTCAATACGATGCAAACATTAAAATAAAATTAAGATCAGTAAAAAAAAAATCACTCCTGATAACAAAGTTAATCAATTGATAATGAATAAGTTTGGTATTTTATAAAAATGCAGTGTTGTTTTCTATTTCACCAAATAGTTATTTTTAAAAAGCAGTGATTATAAAACACGGAAGCCAACAGCTACTGCCTATGATAAAAGGACAGTACAGATTTAAAATCTTACTTCAAATTTACCTACACAGGCAAAAACAGACTAAACTAGTGATAATGAAGTTTCAATATTGTTTCCTCTGTACGGTTTGTTTTAGTCGAAATCCGTATTTCTTTTAAACAGTTGCCTTTCTCATCTTTGGTCACACAGTATAGTAGTACCTCGTCAATAAGGGCCTCATTTTTATCTCTGATGACAATTTTAGAGCGTTCTTTGTTAGTATAATAGAAATACGCTTTGTGGAAAGGGGCAAAATGATCAACTATTTTAGCAATAGTTCCATCGGTATTATAATGATAGACGGATTCATTTTGTTTGTATCGTTTCTTAGTATAGCAACTGATACGTTCTCTTTGCTTAGGCTTCCAGCGTGTTTTACAATAATAAGCTTCTTTGTCGGGATAGATTTCCACAACAAACCATAATTTCTTTTTGGTTTCTTGCACGAGATGGCCTGAAGCATCAACAGTTTTAGAATATTTGATGCGACCATTTCGGGTAAAAATCATTTGCTTTTGATGTACAAGCCTTTTCTGATCGTCGACTACGACATAAGTTTCTTCGGTCGCAGATTTTATTCCTTTAGCCAGTCCTTGCTTATCGATATACTTTTTTGTGGCGCAGGAGGCTACGGTCAAGAGTAGGATAAAAAAGCGTAAAAATTTCATAATTCTAAAGTCTAGTATTGTACTAAGATACTGTTTTTTAAAGAGTTTACTTCCAATAGTCAGAGCCATGTTTTTTTTTTAAATAAACTTTCTGAAGCGCAGCAGTAAGGATACAGAGCACTACAATCAGTAATTAATCACATTTTCAACTGAAATACCTCGGGCTTTTATCAGAATAAAACCTGCAAAAGTCATTATAATTTCCAGGTTTTTTGAAATAACCTGAATGCCAATTTTTGTAACTTCGTCCCCATAGCTAAAGATAATGATAATTGGCTTACGGGAATTTCTGTTTTTTTTGATGTCAATGGCTTATAAGGGAGATGGGATTGAAATAAGAAGCGATCACTTTAAAAAGAATAAGTTGGTTTATGGGATCTTATTTTTTTTGCTGTTTAAAAAGGATTCAGGACTGAAAAAAACAGGATAATTTCTAACTTTATATTTCAATATTTTAAAGCTAAAAAAATGAAAAAGAATAGTATGTTGATAGCAGCTACGCTGATAGCTGGTTATACATTTGCTCAAGCGCCACCAAAGACAGTTATCGATGCATTGGAGAAAAAATTCCCCAATGCCACAAAAGTGAGTTGGGAAAAGGAAGACCCCCAGGAATGGGAAGCCGAATTTAAGTGGAAAGGAAGTAAAATTTCAGCAGAATTCAAACAAGACGGAACCTGGTTAGAAACGGAAAAAGATATAAAACCCAGAGCTCTGCCTCAATCAGTTCTTGCTGCAATCAGGCTGGAATTTCCGGGATGGAAATTAAAAGAAGCCGAAGAAAAAGAAACTGCTGAGCAGGGAAAATTATACGAAACGGATCTTAAAAAAGGCTCAGAGAAAAAAAGTGTTACTTTTAAAGAAGATGGAACAGTCCTGCTAGAATAAATTCAAATAACGCCTTGGCTGTAATTAGTTTTTAATGATGATTTTTCGTCAGTTCGAGTGAATTTTCAGAAAATGCGAACAGCTTTTTCAGAAAGTTTGTATCGACCCGAGCGCAGCCTTCAAAGCACTCAACCATCTCACGACTCACAACTCACTTCAATTGTCCTTAGCTTCCGCAGTCGAGCGTCAAATGTTTGAAGAATACGTAAAAAGAAAAGCTGTTTGATCCGCCGCGGCGGAGAGTTCTTTTCTTTTAGTATTCGAAAACTAATTTGACCGACGAGGGAGCTCAGACTTGAAATCGAAGATTCATGAATACCAAAAAACAATAACAAACCATGAATATTTTTTTGTTTCTTTTTTGATCAAGCAAAAAAGAAAATTAGTAAGCGTAATTATTTTCTTTTAATAAAAACGTCAATGGTACTGATTTTCGATAGAAAATCGTATCGAGAACAAGGTAGAATAAATTCAAATAACGCCTTGGCTGAAATTAGTTTTTAATGATAATTTTTCGTCAGTTCGAGGCATAATTTTTTTACAAAAAAGCAATATGATAGGACATCCACAGTGTCACCTCGAGCGGAGTCGAGAGGCTTCAATGTAAAAAACGGCAATGGTAGTGATTTTCGATAGAAAATCGTATCGAGAACAGGGTAGAATAAATTCAAATAACGCCTTGGGTATAATTAGTTTTTAATGATAATTTTTCGTCAGTTCGAGTGATTTTCGATAGAAAATCGTATCGAGAACAGGGTAGAATAAATTCAAATAACGCCTTAGGTATAATTAGTTTTTAATGATAATTTTTCGTCAGTTCGAGTGATTTTCGATAGAAAATCGTATCGAGAACAGGGTAGAATAAATTCAAATAACGCCTTAGGTATAATTAGTTTTTAATGATAATTTTTCGTCAGTTCGAGTGATTTTCGATAGAAAATCGTATCGAGAACAGAAAAATTATCATTAAAAACGGTTCTAGCTAAAGTTCTGTTCGTCCCGATAGATCTTAACGCTGTTTGCTAAACTCTACTTAATAACAGCAAATAAATAGCAGCTATTCTGATGCCTGAAATGATTTTGATTTTAGCAATAACGATGGACTAATTGTAAAACCTTTCTAATTAGTTGGTCCAAAACCGCATACTAAAATACCGATACTAAATCCAAATCCAACTCTTTTACCAACATTTAAAGTCAAAAAAAATAGCCAAAAGAGCGCTGTTTTTTGCTAAGCCTCCAAAAAAAGTAAGTATATTGCAAATCAATAAAACAGTTAAAATAAATATATGACCGATTTTTTTAAACATTTAATACACGAATTTGAATTGCCACTGGGAAATCCGGTACTGATATTTTCCTTGATTTTATTAATTATTTTGTTATCGCCAATCTTGCTGAAAAGATTAAATATTCCGGGAATTATTGGTTTAATTATTGCCGGTGTAGCTATTGGTCCTCATGGATTCAATATTCTTGAGAAAAATTCAGCAGTCGATCTTTTTTCAACTATCGGACTTCTTTATATTATGTTCATTGCGGGACTGGAATTAGACATGAATGAATTTAAAACAAACCGAAACAAAAGCCTTTTGTTTGGTTTTTTTACATTTATAATCCCGCTGGGAATTGGATTCCCTGTTTGCTTTTATTTTCTTGAATATGATTTCAATGCAAGTTTTCTGACCGCTAGTATGTTCGCAACACATACCCTTGTAGCTTATCCTATAGTCAGCAAATTAGGGGTTTCAAAAAATCAGGCAGTGGCCATTACCGTAGGCGGTACAATCTTAACCGATACGGCAGTGCTTATTATTCTGGCTGTAATTATGAGTAATAGTCAGGGCAATTTAAATCAGGAATTTTGGATACGATTGGGAATTTCATTAGCGATTTTTTCCGCTATTATGTTTTTTATAATCCCAAAAATTGCCAAATGGTTTTTTCGAAAACTGGAGAGCGAAAAACATTCGCATTATATTTTTGTTCTAGCGGTGGTATTCTTTGCCGCATTTCTGGCTGAAGTGGCAGGCGTTGAACCCATAATTGGTGCCTTCGTCGCAGGTCTTGCCTTAAACAAATTAATTCCACATTCATCAGCATTAATGAACCGAATTGAGTTTATTGGAAATTCTTTATTCATACCTTTTTTCCTTATAAGTGTAGGCATGTTGGTTGATGTGAGTGTGATTTTAAGCGGTCCCATGGCTCTTATTGTCGCAGCAACACTGTCGGTGGTAGCGCTCTTTGGAAAATGGTTTGCAGCACTGTTTACCCAGCTTATTTTCAAATATTCTAAAGCCCAAAGGCAACTTATTTTCGGACTTAGCAGTGCGCATGCGGCCGCAACACTGGCGGTAATTTTAGTAGGATATAAAGCCGAAATTCTCGACGAGAATATCCTCAACGGAACCATTATACTGATCTTGGTGACTTGTATAGTAGCCTCTTTTGCAACAGAAAAAGCTGCAAAAAAGATCGCTATTGAATCTCAGGATGATACGGACGGACTTATAAAAGCAAATGGTGTCTACAGTGAACATATTCTTTTACCAATTCAAAATGTTTCCAATATTGAGAAACTTTTGGAATTGGCTATTTTTATTAAAGACAATAGATCTGCAAATCCGGTATCAATCCTTTCAGTAGTTTCGAATAATAATGAAGCCGAAATCAACATTCTGAAAACAAGAAATATGCTGGAGGAATTCGTCAAACAAGCTTCCGCATCCGAAACAAAAGCAAACATCATAACAACCATAGATCACAATGCAGCAAGCGGAATCGTTCGAATCTCGAGAGAAATTATGGCCAATATCATCGTTTTAGGTTGGCCCCAACGCACAGGCTTTATTGATAAATTAATTGGCGAAAAAGTAGACAGTATTTTGAGTAACACAGACAAGACTACTTTTATTTGCTCTTTAGAGAAGCCGTTGGTTTTGCACAAAAGAATTGTTATAGCCGCACCACCACTGACAGAACATGAAAACGGATTTGCCTTATGGCTTACAAAAATGGCAAAACTGGCCCAGGAGCTAAGCATTCCAATTCGGATTTATTGCAATGAAGCAACGGAGAAAGCAGTGGAAAAATTGTTCAAAAAAGCCAAATTGACCGCATCCTACTCAGTGGTCTTCTTTTCTGAATGGGAGGATTTTTTGGTCCTCTCAAGAAATATTCATCAAGAAGATTTATTCGTACTGGTTTCTGCACGAAAAGGAGCGACCTCATATCTGGGAATACTCGATAACTTGCCGGTTAAACTTGAAAAACACTTTGCAGCCAATAGCAGGATTTTAATTTACCCGCAGCAATATGCCGACAACATGACTAATGAAAAATACAGTGACTTTTCAGGAGAACCTTTGAACAAGGGAATTGAAGCAGTGCAAAAAATAAGCAAAGGCATAGGTTCTATTTTAAAAAGAAAAACCAATGAATAGATTATTTCTAGCATATTCATATACAATCCGATGGCAACCTTGGTCGCAATCGGATTATATAGTGACAGTTGATAGGGGATTAGGCGTACTAATTTATATAATCTGTAACAAGGACTAACCCAAAGAATCCCTTTTCGGCTAAAGCGAAACAATGAAATCACACTTTTGTTTGGAGCTATACGAACCCGTTGGCTGTAATTATTAAAAACATCAGTTCGAGGCATAATTTTTTTACAAAAAAAGCAATATGATATGACATCTACAGTGTCACCTCGAGCGGAGTCGAGAGGCTTTAATGTAAAAAACGTCAATGGTAGTGTTTTTTGAGTAGTAAAACGGAACAAAAAATGTATCGACCCGAGTCCCGAACTATCGCGACGAACAGAGCTTTAGCTAGAAGTGTTTTTAATAATATTTTTTCTGTTAGAATTATTTATTTTTCAGCAGCATTTTTTAAAGCTTCTTTATCTTTCTTTTTAAAGTATCCTTTCAATAAAAAATTGTGTCGGACCGCTTCGAGATCTTCATTTAATTTTTGAGAACTACTTTCTAAATTCTGAATGGTTTTTTTCAAACTGGCACCCGTTTCTTCATCATGCAATAAAATACCAATAGTAGTTTTGGGATTATTGCCCGCTTCTTTGAGGCTGTTGACTAAAGAATTGGCCGTTTGCGTCATTTGATGCAATTGTAAAGCCGAATTTTTTATCGAGTTAAAAACGAGGGTATCTGTAGCTAATTCATTGGCAAGAGTTCCTTTTTTATGGAGTTTCTGACTAAAATCATTCAAAGAACTGAGGAGTTCTTTGGCTTTTACTGCAGCATTCGTAAGGCTTACGCTAGCCAAATTGATATGGTTGTACAAAGCATCATCATGGAGTAATTTGCCAATGCTTCCTTCTTTTGTAGTTAGTTTTTTACTGATTGCTTTAAAATCGGTGGTGATGGCCAAAATATTTTCATTATTTTTCTGTAAGGTATTCAGAATGTTTTCTGTTGAAAGTGAATGTTCAACAGCCAGGGTGTCGCCCTCCTGTACTGCATCATAGTGTGTAGTGCCGCCATAAATAACAATAACTTTATTCCCAATAAGTCCGTCAGTACTTATTTTGACCTTGGCATCTTTACTGATATAATTTTGCGCTTTTTTTTCAACCTTCAAACTTACCAAAACATGTGTCTTATCATGGATACTGATATCGCCCACCGTTCCAATTTTTACGCCGGAAAACCAAACATTGTCCCCTTTTTGCAAGCCGTTTACATTATCAAATAGGCTGACTAACTGCATTTTATTTTTGAAAGTTTCATGTAGATTTCCTACCATAAGAATGCCCAAGAGTAAGAAAACCAATCCTAAGAAAATAAAAAGACCGACAATTATGGCTCGTTTATTGGGTGATTCGTTCATGATCTATTGTATAAAATTATAGGTAAAAAAATCTTTTACTTGCTTATTATCGGAACTGAAAATCTCATCAAATTTTCCGACTTTAAAAAATTTCCCATCAATCAGCATCGCAATGCGGTCACAGGTGTTTTTGGCACAAGTAAGATCATGGGTAATAATAACGGAACTGGTTTTATACCGTTGTTGTACTTCAATAATGAGAGCGTTAATTTCGGCACAGCTAATAGGGTCGAGCCCCGCTGTGGGTTCATCATACAACATGATTTCGGGTTTCAAAATCAGTGTTCGGGCAATGCCTATTCTCTTGCGTTGGCCTCCGGAAAGTTCTGCCGGAAGTTCTTTGATTTTATCTTTTAAGCCCACGGCATCCAAGGCTTCTTCTACCGCATAATCGACTTGTTTGCGGCTGAGATTTTTGATATTCATAGTCAACGGAAAGGCCAGATTCTGATACACGTTCATACTGTCATATAAGGCACTATTCTGAAATGAAAATCCAATATGCAATCGCAACGCATCCATTTCTTTTCCTTGCAATTGGTCCACTTGTTTCCCCAAAACGATTACTTCTCCCTGATCAGGTTTTAATAGTCCTGCAATAATCTTTATTAATACCGATTTACCAGAACCTGATTTGCCCAGAACCGCTATATTTTCACCTCTGTACAGCCTTAAGTCTATACCATTTAAAACGTTTAATTCACCAAATGATTTGTATAATCCATGAATCGCTATAACCGTTTCTTCTCTGTTGATAATATGTTCAATGGGCTTATTTTTCATCTTTTAAAAATATCGAATCCAGTTCACTATTTGTACAATAACCACTTCTTCAAAAAAGATCAGAAACATCGAAAGAACAACAGCTTGATTGGTTGCCTTGCCTACGCCACGAGTTCCTTGGCTGGCATAATATCCTTTGTAACAACCAATAATTCCAATGGTAAACCCGTAAACAATAGATTTTACTGACGAGGAAAAAATATCCAGAAAAGAAATGTTCGAAAAAGCATTTTTGTAGAAAATGGCCAGGCTGGTGGCTTCTTCCGAATAAACATTGTAGTAAGAACCCAAGAGTCCTATAAAACTGCAATATAAAGCCAAAATAGGAACGCTGATAGTGGTGGCCAATACGCGGCTAACAACTAAATACTTAAAAGGATTGATGGCTGATACTTCCATGGCCTCAATTTGTTCGGTTACTTTCATCGAACCCAATTCGGCACTAATACTGGAACCTACTTTTCCGGCACAAATAAGGGCCGTTACCAAGGGGCCCAAAGCCCTGACGATGGCAATCCCTATTAACGAAGGCAACCAGGAAACGGCACCGAAAGTCTCTAAAGAGGGACGGGATTGTTTAGTAAAAACGATACCTACAATAAATCCGGTCAAGGTAATTAAGGATAGTGATTTTAATCCCACCTCGAAACACTGATTTATAATTTCACGCCAGTGGAAAGGCGGTATAAAGGCTTCTTTAAAAAAACGAAGGCAAAAACGATAGCCCTTGTAATAACCTTCCAGATAGGAATCCATTCTTTTTGAAAATAAATATTTCTTTGCGATTGTTTTCATTTTAAAAATAGGGGGAAGCTATCGTGCTGTTATTTTGTATCCAAAGGGGAATCGTTTTCAAAATGGAATTAAGCAATGCTAATTGCTTTCGACAAATAAATTTCCTGAACCGCATGAATAAGTTTTACGCCTTCACTAAAAGGACGTTGAAAAGCTTTTCTACCCATAATCATACCGGCTCCACCGGCACGCTTGTTGATAACAGCCGTTTTTATGGCTTCCGCCAAATCAGTTTCTCCTTTTGACTCGCCACCGGAATTAATCATGCCTATGCGTCCCGCATAACAGTTCAGCACCTGATATCGGCACAAATCGATGGGATGCGCGCTGGCCAATTTAGTGTACATCTCAGGATTGTTTTTGGCAAATCCTATCGCCGCAAAACCACCGTTATTCGTTGGCAATTTTTGTTTAATAATATCTGCCTGAATGGAAACGCCCAAATAATTGGCCTGCCCGCTTATATCGGCGGCCGTATTGTAATCGATGCCGTTTTTTATAAAAGCATTGTTTCTGCAATAACACCAAAGAACGGTCGCCAGGCCTAAATGATGTGCTTCTTCAAAAGCCTTTGCTATTTCTACAATCTGCCGATCCGATTCGGCTGAGCCAAAGTAAATCGTCGCTCCTACAGCCACAGCACCCATATTCCAGGCATCACGCACACTTGCAAATAGAATCTGATCGTATTTGTTAGGATAAGTCATCAGTTCGTTATGATTGATCTTTACGACAAACGGGATTTTATGGGCATATTTTCGGGCCAACAGGGCGAGCCCGCCCATGGTGGAGGCAACGGCATTACAACCCGCTTCAAGGGCTAGTTTGACAATATTCTCAGGATCAAAATAAATAGGATTGGGGGCAAACGCACTTCCGGCTGTATGTTCAATTCCTTGATCCACGGGTAAAATAGAAAGATAACCCGTATCCGAAAGCCTGCCATGCTGATACAGTTGCGCTAGGCTTCGTATCGTTTGGCTGTTTCGATTACTGGGCAAAAAAACGGAATCAATAGTAGAGGAATGGGCTAAATGAAGTTGATCTTTCGGAATGGTTTTACAGCGATGATTCAATAAAAAATCTTTTTCGTCACCTAATAAAGCTAATAATTGGGATATATCTTTCATTTGAACTTTGATTTAAATGGATTTTTAAAACAATGTTTAGCCGCAACCTTTATTTTTTATACACAGGATAATCGGTATAGCCTTTCTCATCGGCCGTATAAAATAAATCCATATTGAGATCCTGCGATAGCGCTAAATTGTTTTTAAATCGTTCCACCAGATCCGGATTATTAATAAAAGGACGACCAAAAGCAATCAGATCCGCAAGACCGCTTTCTAGTTCCGCTTCGGCACTCTCTTTGTTGTAGCCACCGCAAAGGATTAGGGTGTTTTTGAAATTGTTGCGTATGGTTTTTTTAATTTCCAAAGGAACTGGAGGCGCTCCCATGGCAGAATGATCCACCAAATGAATGTAGGCAATATCCAGTTTATTAAGTTCTTTAGATAAGTAATCGTAAGTGGCTTCAATTTCAGGATAATGGGGCATGTCACTCGCTACTCCATAGGGTGATAAACGAATAGCAGTTTTTTCTTTCCCAATAGCATTGGCAACAGCTGCAGCCACTTCAATAACAAAACGGCATCGGTTCTCAATAGTCCCGCCATAAGTATCTGTTCGGGTATTGCTTACAGGCGAAAGAAATTCTTCTAATAAATAACCGTTAGCCGCATGCAATTCGACTCCATCAAATCCTGCAAATAAAGCATTTTCCGAAGCGGCTACATATTCTGTTCTGGCGTGTAAAATTTCTTGTGGGCTCATTTCTTTTGGAACAACAAAATCTTGTAAACCCTTCTGGTCTGTCCATATTTGTCCGGCTGCTTTTACGGCTGAAGGAGCAAGGATATGGGCGTTTTCGTGCATATTAAGCGGATGACTGATTCTGCCGGAATGCATCAACTGAACAAATATTTTCCCTCCATTTTTATGAACCGCCTCGGTTACTTTTTTCCAGGCTTTAACTTGAAGTTCACTGAATATTCCGGGAATTCGGGCATATCCAAGACCATTAGGTGATGGCGATGTTCCCTCAGTTATAATCAATCCCTCACTGGAACGCTGTGTGTAATAGGCTGCCATAAGTTCATTGGGAACGTTGTCAATCGCCCTGCATCTGGTCATAGGTGCCATGACAATTCGATTTTTCAATGGGAGAGAACCCACTTTTTCTGGCGTAAACAGCTTGTATGTTTTCATGGTCCTTTTTCTTAGATTATTGATATAAAGTTAATTATAATTAATGACTTTTATATGGAAAAACAGCGAAGAAATAAGCAGCATAGGACTTATTATGAAGGTATTATATGTTTTTTTGAAAATTATGAAAACAAAAAACAGGAAATTAGTATTTTCTAAACACTGCCGCAGGACAGCAATGGATATAGAAGTAAAAAATGAAAATTAAGGACCTGAATAGTGTTTCATCTTTAAATGACAGTTTTTTTATTTGCAGATCAGGATTGGATATAGCACTGATATAGCATAGATATAGTACTAACATAGCATAGATAATGTATGGATAGTCCATAGATAGTCCATAGATAGTCTATAGATAGTCTATAGATAGTGTATGGATAATGGATGAAATAGGAATCAGTGGTGCTGGTCTCATTTTTAACTTCCTATTAGTATTTGATAAGGCCAAAACCAAAAATACAATCCTTATTTTTGCAGTTCTAAAATGCAATCGCCTTTAAGATGAATACAAACAAACTGTCTCAAACAAGAATATCGGTGCTGGACCTTGCAATAGTGAGGGATGGAGGAACGCCATCTGAAACTTTTAAAAATAGCGTCGATCTTGCCCAACAGCTCGAAAAATGGGGCTATTATAGATTCTGGTTGGCCGAACATCACAATATGCCCGGAATTGCCAGTAGCGCCACCTCGATACTGATAGCTCATATTGCGGCTGCCACCACAACTTTAAGAGTAGGATCTGGAGGAATTATGCTTCCTAATCATACGCCTTTAATTATTGCGGAACAGTTTGGTACTTTGGCTACCCTTTTTCCAAACCGCATCGATTTAGGCTTGGGACGTGCCCCAGGAACCGATCAGTTTACCGCTTCGGCCTTGAGAAGGGACGAACATGCCGCGATGGAATTCCCTGCCAATGTACAAGAATTACAACTTTATTTATCAGAAGGGAATAAAAATGGACGAGTACGCGCCATTCCGGGAGAAGGCTTAAACATCCCAATATGGATTTTAGGCTCCAGCACCGATAGCGCTTATTTAGCCGCTTCTTTGGGACTGCCTTATGCTTTTGCCAGTCATTTTGCACCTTCGCAGCTGCATACGGCAATAGCCATATACCGCAATAATTTTAAACCTTCAGACCAGTTAAAACAACCTTATGTTATCGCTTGTGTGAATGTCATTGCCGCCGATACAGACCAGGAAGCACAGAGACTGGCCACTTCGTTCAAAAAGTTATTCCTTGGAATCATAACCGGAAACAGACAACAGCTCAAAGAACCGGTGGATCCGGATGACAATTTCATGGATCCAATGGAAGAAGCAGCGCTACAACAAATGATCGCTTACACCTTCATAGGCGGACCAGAGAAACTAAAAAAAGAATTGGAGCAATTCCTGGAGCAAACTAAAGTGGACGAACTAATGGTTGCCACTGCCGTTTATGAGCATGAAGCAAGACTACATTCGTATGAAATTTTGGGACAATTAAAAAACGGCCTCCTTTAATGGATTCAATTTAGTTGAGAGTCAATGCGCCCAGAATTTCTTCAGATAAAAAGGGACCTCCGGGATACTTAGCCGTATAATCCAGATTAAGCCATACCTGACCGCGTTCATCGATATGATAATGCAATTGTTTTTGATGACTTTCTTTTACAAATAAAACGTTTTTAATCAGATAATTGACGGTTTCAAGGTCGTTCAACGTTCCTATCAATATTTCAGGGTAAATGTGTCCTTTGGTATGAATCAATCTTGGCGTCCCGCCAATGGCTCTAACAGCTGCGGCCATCAGGATGGAATGATCATCGCAATCTCCCGAAAAATAATCCAAAGATTCACTGGCAGTGGCAATATAATCCCCATCTTTGGGATCGCTGACATAATTCCAACGGCGGTTGATCTCCTTAAAAACAGCAAAACATTGAATAATAGTTCTGTAATCCGAATAGCCTTTGACGTTCTTGAAATTCTTTGACGTGGCCATGATCGCAAAATTTCTTACTTTAGGATTCTTATATTCAATGGCGCTAACAATCTTTGATTTATTGGGAAAAGGAAGCAACTTAGCAATGATAATATCCTGCGGATTCGGATTATCCGACATGGTGTACATCATCGAATTATAATCCTCAAAAACACTTTCAAATCCGTAATTGCCAAAAACAGTTCCATAAAACAACACCAAAACATACAAAATAATGCAAATGATTATGATGGTTCGCAACAAACGCAGTATTAATTGAATAATGACGATAATTAGCAGAAAAAGCAATATTCGGTCAAGATTCAAAGCCCAGTTAAATTCAACTAAATTTTGGTGTGCTATAATAAAAACAGGAATGGCAATCAGAATGTTTAAAACAAAGATAATGACATCATCCCAGGGCTTTTTCACCTGAAAGCGTTGTTTAAAACCCTGAAAAGAAATTTGTTTTATTTTTATCATAAGGAGAATAAAAACAGTAATCTAGACTGTTCTTACAATTTCATCAAAAGTACCTATTTTCTCGATAATTTTTAGCTCAAATAAATGATTTTGGACATCATTTAGTGTTTTTTGTGATAATTGTTTTTGGGACCACTCGGTCAAGGATAACCATTCCTGAATGTCTTCTATTTTCTGATTGTAATTAGAAGCCAAAGTTTTATCGATAGCTGTTATCGCTTTAAAACCTTTTGTTGTTTGATTAATGGTGTGTAGTAGCTTCGAAATAATTTCAGGATTTTGTTCTAAAACTTTATCGCGAACAGCAATTACAAAACAGGGCCAAGGAGTTGGACAATCAGCTACTTTTCTAAAAATTCCCTGATCTACCAAAGGTTTGGTCATGAAGCGTTCCCACATAAAATAATCGGCAGTTCCATTAGTCAATGCTGTAACCGCGCCATCTATCGTATTCACAATTTCAAATTGTAATTTATCCGTTTCCCAAGCCTGATTATGTGCATTAACGTAAGCCATCAACTGTGATCCGGAACCCAAACGCGAAATCGCCACTTTTTTGTTTTCCAAATCGGCTAATGTTTTATAATTAGAATTTGCCGCAACGTGAATTCCCCATATCAAAGGGGATTCAACGTAAACCTGAACAATTTTACTGGGATTGCCGGCTACAATATCTTTTACGATTCCTTCTGTTAGAATTACCGCTACATCGGTTTCGCCGGAGCGAAGCATCTGGCACATTTTTCCGGTACCTTCAGGAACATCAGTCCATTGTAAATCAATATTTTCTTTTTCGAATGCGCCGTTTTCAATGGCTAAATGCCAAGGCAAATTGAAATGTTCCGGTACGCCGGCTATTTTTAGGGTTGTCATTATATATTTGGATTTTTTAGTTCATACCAGTTCCAAGAAATAGCATCTTCAAGATACTGCTCGGTCAGCTGTAAACCTATTTTTTGTAAAATTATATTAGAAGCTTTGTTGTCCGTATGTGCGGCAGCCATCATGGTTTCAATTTTCATGGTTTTAAAGCCATAATCCAGCCAGGCAAATGAAGCTTCGGTAGCATAACCTTTTCCCCAAAACTTTTCATTCAAGCGATAGCCAATATCATAAAAATGGTTTTTATTGTTTACCTCTTCGGTGTTGTATTTTAGTCCGGCCCAACCTATCAGTGTATTGCTTTCTTTTAAAACAACAACAAATCGTCCTATGTTGTTAGTCAAGTATTGATTTCTAACCATTTCAATATACTGGTATACTTCATCGATAGAAGTCAGAGGCTTGTTCCATAAATATTTATGAACGTTCGGATTGCAATCCATTTCAAATAAATCTGGAGCATCAGAGGGCAACATTTCGCGAAGAATCAGTCGTTCGGTTTCAAGAACTAAGTCCATGATTGTAAAATTTAGAGAATTTAATAATTAGAGAAATAACATAAATGATGATTCCATATTCTAATTAGCTGCTATTTTTTCCAAAGTATAAGCAATCAATTCATCAACCGCTTTATACGGATCTTCGCTAAAAATTCCCGATGCCCGATTAGCAATAATAGCATTCAAAGAAAGAGCATTATGTCCTAATAGAGCCGAAAGACCATAGATGGCAGCAGTTTCCATTTCGAGATTTGTTATTCTATTGTCTTCAAAATTGAAATTATCCATTTTGGAATTCAAAGATTCATCCTGAATATTCAAACGCAAAACACGGCCTTGAGGACCATAAAAACCACCGGCAGTTGCCGTAATTCCTTTATGCATACGATCACTTTCAATACGTTTTTCCAGCATTTCTGAGCAGGAAATCACATAAGGTCTTCCTTTGCGCAAATCCCAATTGGTGTGAGCTATAAAAGCTTCTTCGATTGCGGTATTGGAAACTTCGTCAATCAAATAGGAGCGAAGCATGTTGTCCAAACCTAAACCGAATTTTGACATCACAAAACTGTCAACCGGAATATCGGCCTGCAAAGAACCGGAAGTCCCAATTCGGATGATATTCAATGATGTAAGTTTTTCTTTTGGCTTTCTGGTTTCTAAATCGATGTTGACTAAGGCGTCCAATTCGTTCATGACAATATCGATATTGTCAGGCCCAATTCCGGTAGACATGACGCTAATTCGTTTTCCCTTGAAAATCCCGGTCTGCGTTTTAAATTCTCTCTTTTGCATCGAAAATTCAATACTGTCAAAGAATTGGGTAATTTTTTCCACTCGGTTTTGATCGCCTACAAAGATGATGTCTTGGGCAATATGTTCCGGTTTCAAATTAAGATGGTATACGCTTCCGTCTGGGTTTAATATTAATTCAGATGATTTTATTGTCATTTTGTTAGGTTTCTCGCAAAGTTCACAATGTTTTTTTATTTGCTTTCTATTATTGTTTTAGATCTAAAAACTTAACCTCCCACACGTTTTACTTTAAAGCCTTTTATTTTAAGGATTTCCATGATTTTATCGCGATAATCTCCTTGAATGATAATGGAATCATCTTTGAAAGTACCGCCTACACTCAGCTTAGTTTTTATTTCTTTGGCTAAAATTTTAAAATCTTCATCACTTCCTTCATAACCTTCAATGATGGTGGTGGCTTTTCCTTTTCGTTTTTCGAATTTGCAAATCATAGGTTCCTTTTGCACGTATAATTCGTGGGCTACTTCTTCAATTGGTTCTTCCGCTAAGGGTTGGTGATCCGGAAAAAGGTTTTTTAATTGGTCTTTTAAATCCATATTTTATGTTTTATTGATCCGTGTTCTAATTTTTTTTAAACTCAAAACGGAATTCTCTGGTATTACAATGTTGAACAAAAATAAAAAAGACATTAAGTAAACTCAATGTCTTTTTATTACTAGAAGTAAAATTAAGGATTATTTTTTAATCAATCCTAAATCTACTAAGCGTTCGTATAAATATTCTCCCGCAGTTATGTCTTCAAATTGTTTTGGGTGTTCTGCATCAATGCAGTTTTCCAGACAATTTAATGGCATATCACTTACCGGATGCATGAAAAACGGAACAGAATAACGGGATGTTCCCCACAATTCTCTTGGTGGATTGACCACTTGATGAATAGTCGATTTCAATTTATTATTCGTATGACGCGATAACATATCACCCACATTGATCACTAATTCATCTGGTTCAGCAATGGCATCAATCCATTCGCCATTGTGGTTTTGAACCTGTAATCCTTTGCCTTGAGCGCCCATCAATAAAGTAATCAAGTTGATGTCACCATGGGCAGCAGCACGTAGTGCATTGGCTGGCTCTGATGTAATAGGAGGATAATGAATCGGTCTCAAAATCGAATTTCCGTCTTTGATATAATTGTCAAAATAGAATTCGTCCAGCCCCAATCCCAATGCTAAAGCTCTCAAAACATAAACACCTGTTTTCTCGAGCATTTGGTAGGCTTCTTTACCTACAGCATTAAAACGCGGCAATTCTTTAACCTGAACATTTTCAGGATATTCCTTAGCGTATTTTGAACCTTCGCTAACATACTGGCCAAAATGCCAAAACTCCTTTAAGTCACCTTCTTTTCTACCTTTAGCATGTTCTGCTCCAAAAGACACATAGCCTCTTTGACCGCCAATACCAGGAATCTCATAACTGCGCTTGGTTTCTAAAGGTAAAGCGAAAAAATTCCTTATTTCGCTGTACAATTCTTCTACCAATTGATCATCTAAAAAATGACCTTTTAGTGCTACGAAGCCAATATCTTCAAATGCACTTCCGATTTCATTTACAAATTTTTGTTTACGTTTCGGGTCGTCCGAAAGGAAATCACGCAAGTCAACACTAGGAATGTTTTGCATACTATTACATATTTTTTAATAACTTACAAGGCTTTAAACCCTTGATACTACAAATGTATTGATTAATTTTAAATTTGAATTTTAAAAGTGAAAACAAAATAAAAATATTTAACAAATTTAAGCGCTACTGTTGTATTTTATTTATTTTTGATATATCTAAAACGCCAAAAAATGAATTTTGACAAAAAAAAACTAACCAACGATCTATTATTAGACTTATATAAAAGAATATTAAAACCGAGGCTGGTAGAAGAAAAAATGTTGATTCTCATTCGTCAGGGAAAAGTAAGCAAATGGTTTTCCGGTATAGGGCAGGAAGCCATAGCCGTAGGCGTAACCGCAGTTTTGGATTCAGATGAATATATCTTGCCGATGCATCGAAATTTAGGTGTTTTTACCGGAAGAGATATTCCTTTGCATCGACTTTTTTCGCAATGGCAAGGAAAGGCCAATGGTTTTACTAAAGGACGTGATCGCAGTTTTCATTTTGGAACCCAGCAATATAAAATTATTGGTATGATTTCGCATCTTGGCCCCCAATTGGGAGTGGCCGACGGAATCGCTTTGGCTAATAAATTGAAGAAAAACGGAAAGCTTACCGCCGTTTTTACCGGTGAAGGCGCTACCAGCGAAGGTGATTTTCATGAAGCTTTGAATATTGCTTCGGTTTGGGAATTGCCCGTTTTGTTTATTATTGAGAACAATGGCTACGGACTCTCAACACCAACAAATGAGCAATACCGCTGCGAAAATCTGGCCGACAAAGGAATAGGATACGGTATGGAAAGTCATATTGTAGACGGAAATAATATTCTGGAAGTTTATAATTTGTTGTCTGAATTAAAAGCTTCGATGAAAGAAAATCCGCGCCCGATATTATTGGAGTTTAAAACTTTCAGAATGCGCGGACATGAAGAGGCGAGCGGGACCAAGTACGTTCCTCAGGAATTAATGAATTTATGGGCCGAAAAAGATCCTGTGGACAATTATAGAAAGTATTTGCTTGAAAACGGAATCCTTACAGCCGATTATGACGCCGCTCTACAAGATGAAATAAAGAAGGAAATTGAGGAAGGTTGGGCATTAGTTAATGCAGAACCCGAAATTAAAGCGACTTATACAGAAGAGTTAAATGATGTATACAAAGATTATGTATATGAAGGAGTTACCCCATCAAAGGAAGTAGAAAATATCCGTTTTATTGATGCTATATCAGAAAGTTTGAGACAATCTATGGAACGGCACCAGAACTCGGTTATCATGGGACAAGACATTGCTGAATACGGCGGTGCTTTCAAAATCACCGATGGCTTTGTGGCTCAATTTGGCAAAGAACGGGTTCGGAATACGCCTATCTGCGAAAGCGCGGTAGTTTCGGCAGCCATGGGATTGTCTATCAATGGATATAAAGCTATTGTGGAGATGCAATTTGCTGATTTCGTTTCTACGGGATTCAACCCCATTGTCAATTTGTTAGCCAAATCGCATTACCGTTGGCTGGAAAATGCCGATGTAGTGGTGCGCATGCCTTGCGGCGGCGGAACCCAGGCAGGACCTTTTCATTCACAGACCAATGAAGCCTGGTTTACCAAAACTCCGGGTTTAAAAGTGGTATATCCTGCTTTTCCCTATGATGCGAAGGGTTTATTGAATACTTCGATCAATGATCCTAATCCTGTTATGTTTTTCGAACACAAGCAATTGTATCGAAGCGTTTACCAAGACGTTCCAAAAGATTATTATACGATTCCTTTAGGAAAAGCTTCATTGTTGAAAGAAGGAAATGATGTTACAATTATTTCTTTTGGAGCGGCCGTACATTGGGCTTTGGATACTTTGGCGAAAAACCCGGAGATTTCAGCTGATTTATTGGATTTAAGGACAATTCAACCCTTGGATTCTGAAGCGATTTACGCCTCGGTCAAGAAAACGGGACGGGCAATTATTTATCAGGAAGATTCGATGTTTGGCGGAGTTGCCAGCGACATTTCTTCACTGATAATGGAAAACTGTTTCCAATATCTCGACGCGCCGGTGAAGCGTGTGGCGAGTTTAGACAGCCCAATTCCGTTTACAAAAGCCTTGGAAAATCAATATTTGCCGAAAGGCAGATTTGAAAAGGAATTAAAAGAATTATTGGCCTATTAATTTATGCTGTTTTGGAATTTTAAGTTCTAAAACAGCTTTTTTGAAACAAGAAGTTGGGCTGTTTCTTGCTGAACTTCATCATTTATAGTGCCTCCAAAAATATTTTCTTGATCAAGGCAATTTCTTCCTGATACATTGTTTTCTTTCTGGTGGCGAAATAAAGCGTGTTTTTCAGTGGATTATTTCCTTCCCAAATCAGTTTTATGGAACCATTATCTATTTCTTTTCGACAAAGAAAATCAGGCACAACAGCCAGTCCCTTGCCGCTACTCAGACAACGCACAATGGAATTTAGATTCGGAACGATGTAATTGGGTCTGAAATCCGGATATTTATTAAAATTCAATTGCCAAAAACGGCGTAAATGTTCCATATCGCCGGTAGTTCCGTACCATTTTTGTTGCTTTAACCAAAGTTCAGTTTCTTGAACGCTGCCCTTTTTTTCAATGGCTTCGAATTGCAAATGGTCAATTTCGCTACCGCCAACAAGTACAATCGTTTCTGAAGAAAATGCCTGATATTCAATCCCATTTTTAACTACCATCTGAGGAGTAATGATGAGATCCAAAATGCCTTTTTCTAAACTTTCTACCATTTCCGGATATTCGCCAAATTGAATAATAACATTAAATGGCAAGCTCGAAATGTATTGTTCCAGTGTAATTTGAAAAGTTTCAAAACACATACCCACACTTATCGTTGGCGTATTTTTTTCGGTGCTTCTTTGAAAATTTTTCTCTGCTTCTTCCAGCTTGCCTAAGGCTTCAATTATAAAATTATAAAGTACTTTCCCTTTTTCTGTCGGAACCATTTTTCGGCCTGTACGATCAAACAATTTATAACCGACATAATTTTCCAATGAACTCAAATGCAAACTCACACCCGGTTGGGAAATAAACAATAATTCAGCCGCACTGGTTAATGTTCCTGTTTTATAAACCGCTTTAAAACTCCTATACCATTCTAAATTCACCATAGCTATTATAATTATGATACAAAGGTATGAATTAAGTTATTTTAATAATAGGTTTTCTGATTCTAACTTTGCACCATCAAATTAAAATATAAATGATGACAAAAATATTTATTATCAACGGCGGACAAAAGTTTGGCCATTCAGGTGGAAGATTTAATGAAACGATTTCGAACGAGACTTTAAATTTCTTCAAAGAAAATAGCGATTTTGAAATAAAAACGACCAATATAAATGAGGATTATGATCCGGCTTCAGAAGTTAAAAAGTTTGTTTGGGCTGATGTTATTATATATCACACACCCATATGGTGGTTTCAACTGCCTCATGGATTTAAAAAATATATTGACGTGGTTTTTACCGAAGGTCATGCCAAAGGTATCTACAAGAGTGATGGCCGATCTTCAGAAAATCCAACGATTAATTACGGAACCGGCGGAATGCTTCACGGCAAAAAATATATGGTAACTACTTCCTGGAATGCGCCAAAAGAGGCTTTTACGTTGCCGGGAGAATTTTTTGACCAACACAGCGTTGACGAAGGCCCTTTATTTGGTTTTCATCGAATGAATGCTTTTACGGGCATGGAATCATTGCAAAGTATACATTTTCATGATATTGAAAAGAATGCAGATGTAGCCAATGACATTAAATCATATCACAAGCATTTGACAAAGCTATTTTTGAATTAGTCGTTTTATCAAAGGCAAAAGAAGTATATCATAATTTGGGTTGTATGGATTCATAATCTAATTTTGAAAAAAAATTAGCATTCTAAAAAAAGATGAAATTCTGATGAAGCCTTTAAAAGAAAAACTACTGATAAAAGACGCAACAATCAATAAAGTACAATATGATACCGAATGGTTTTATAAGCTGGAGGATATGGCTTTTTATTTAAAAGAAGATCTTTCTGAAGTGGAATTTGTTCATCTGCCAATGCGTATTGACGGGGAAGAAGAGTTTGTAAAATGCGCCACTTTTGAAGACATCCTGAGAGGGCGAAAAGAATTATAAGAATTTTATACGGATTTTTATACCTTTAAGATCTCAAAAATAAAACACATGAAAAAAACACTCCTCTGTTTAGTGAGTTTGGTTCTACTGTTTTCCTGCAATAAAAAAGCGGAAAAAGTGGATGCGAAAGCTTTAAATGAAAAATTCGATAAATACAAAGAAGGTTTTGTAACCAATCTATGGTCTTTGTATCCGGACTGGGCCGCAAGCCAAGGCTATCATAAATTAGATAGCGTTTTAGAAGTTCCGGATTTGGCCTATAAAAAAAGACAGCTGGATTTTGCGCACGCCCAATTGGATTCCCTGCAGCAGTATACTATAGAAGATCTCACTGATAACAATAAAACGAATCTTTATATAATTCAGAATCAATTAAAGAGTACTGTTTTTAGTTTGGATAAATTGAAATCTTATGAATGGAATCCTGCCGAATATAATGTTTGCGGTTCATTTGCAGAGATTTTGAATGGGAATTATGATGCTTTAGACAATCGTTTGCAGAATTTCAATATCAAAATGAATGCAATTCCGGCTTATTATGAAGCTGCTAAAAAGAATATCAAAAATCCAACTTTGGAGCACACAGCTTTAGCAATCGATCAAAATTTGGGAGGAATATCCGTTTTTGAAAAAGATTTACAAGAAGCTTTAAGCAAAAGCAGATTGCCGGAATCTGAAAAGAAAACGATTCGGGAGAAAGCTAAAATTGCCGTTGAAGCGATTACATCTTATGTTAATTGGTTAAAGATATTAGATAACAAAAGTCCTCGCTCGTTCCGATTAGGCTCAGCTTTATATAATGAGAAATTTGATCTCGACATTCAATCCAGTTACAGTGCTGACGAAATTTTTCAAAAAGCAGTCAATCATAAAAAAGAATTGCACGAAAAAATGTTTGCTTTGGCGGATAAATTGTGGCCAAAGTATTTGAAATCTACTCCAAAACCAACAGATAAATTAGAACTGATCAAAATGGTAATCGATAAGATTTCGTTGCAGCATACTACACCGGAAAAATTCCAATCGGAAATAGAGAAACAAATTCCTGAGCTGGTAGCCTATGTAAAGTCCAAAGATTTACTGTACATTGATCCTTCAAAACCACTTGTGGTGCGCAAAGAACCGGCTTATATGGCTGGCGTGGCTGGTGCATCTATTTCGGCTCCGGGACCTTATGACAAGAATGCGAACACTTATTATAATGTAGGAAGTATGGCAGGCTGGTCAGCTGAGAATGCAGAAAGTTATTTAAGGGAATACAACGATTACATCTTACAAATATTGAATATCCACGAAGCAATTCCTGGACATTATACCCAACTGGTTTATAGCAATCAATCGCCAAGTATTATCAAAGCGATTCTAGGCAATGGCGCTATGGTTGAAGGTTGGGCCGTTTATGCCGAACTAATGATGCTCGAAAGCGGATACAAAAACTCTGATGAGATGTGGCTGATGTATTACAAATGGAATTTAAGAACGACTTGTAATGCCATCTTGGATTACAGTGTTCATGTCAAAAACATGAGTAAGGAAGCCGCTTTGGATTTATTGATCAAAGAAGCATTTCAACAACAAGCGGAAGCAGATGGGAAATGGAAGCGTGTTACCTTATCGCAAGTGCAATTGTCATCCTATTTTACGGGTTATACTGAAATTTATGATTTAAGGGAAATGCTGAAAAAAGAGGAGGGAGCAAAATTCAATTTGAAAGAATTTCATGAAAAATTCCTCAGCTACGGCAGCGCTCCGGTAAAATATATCAAAGAATTGATGCTGAAAGAGGACAAAAAATAAATTGGAATAAAAGTAAAAAGGAGGTCTATTATGGCCTCCTTTTTACTTTTATAAGCTAACGGTTAATCAGTTTTGCTTTTTCCTTAATAATATCGCTTATTTTTCGGTTCTCAATTTTGCTTTCGAGCCAAGAAATAATATCCAAATATAGAAAAGCCCTCTTTTCATAGGTGTTTTTTTCCAATTCTATAAACCGTGCTCTCATTTTTATAAACTCTTTTTTGATGTCACTCGGATAAATCGAGTTTAAGTTTTTCAAAAAGCGAATGATTTCTTTTTGCACTTCATGCAAGTCATTCATTTTAATCAAAAATTTATAGGTGTTTTTCAATTGGGTTTCCAAGTAATAATCCTTGCCTAATTCATAATGAGCAATCAAACAAAGGATTCGGGAAAAACACATTAAATCTTCCCGCATAGAGAGGTTTTTGTTGTTGATGATTTTCTCTAAATAATAGATAGATTCCTCATATTTTTCGACACCAAAATATATAGAAGCAAACTTGTAATAAAACAACATTTCGTGATGTTCATCAAGATGCTCGCTGTGCAGTTTTATTTTGTCTAAGATGACAGGGATTAAATATTCACTTTCGGCAAAAGTCCCTTCCAGAATATGAAAATTTAATTTGTTGTTATACAAATACAAAAAGGATAAGGAAGCCACATTATCATTCACCGGAAAATGTGGGTCATTGATAGTTTCTTCCAGCAATTCCAAATAGTTTTTGAATTTTGATTTGTATTTTAACATGAACAAAGATTCCAATAAATAATGATTTCCCTTTAAGAAAAACACGGGATTCAGATAAATCATATTTTTGTTGTCATAAAATAGAGTAACCCATTTATTGGCATATTTATAACAACCAAGAAAGTCCTGAACTAAAAAACTACGCCAAAGATTGGCATTGTAAAACCAGTATTTTTCTCTGAAACCAAATTTAGCTTCATTTAATTTTGAAATGTGTTTCTTAAAATAATTGTCTATATACTTGTATTCTTCGTCATTCTTCACATAGCCCGTTTTGAGCATAATTCCATACAATTGCAAAGATAAATTAGACAATTTGCTGGAAATCGTATTTTGATAATTCAATTCTTTGGCCTGAACGACCAGTTCGTCGGCGCGTCCCTGGATACTTCGGGTGATGTACTGGGATTCAATCAGTTTTTCAAATTCTACAATCTCATAAGCAATGTTTTTTTCGTCATGCTCCAATGCTTGAATTTTTGTTTTATCCAAGATTTTTAAACTTTGTCTGTATAGCGCTTTGTTGTATAGAATTGTGGCAAAATCAATTTGCTCCCTTAGTTGGGAACGAATATTTTGACTGGGAATATTCAATCGAATACTCACGAGAATTTGTTTGTATAAATAGGACTTCAAGTTGGATAATTGTACTTTTTTGATGATGCCGCTTTTTAGAATAAGTTTTTCATCATAAGCTTCTGATTTGTCCAAAATATTGAATAATTCAATAAACTTTGTATTAGAACTGGTCTCCAGTCGGCTTGCAAAAATCTTAAATTGTCTCTTTTCAGATTTTGACAAAGACTTTATTAATACAAATAAAAAATCTTTTTGATGGTTAGCCATTGTAAATTATAATGTATTAAAACGTTGATTTCAGGGTGTTTACGTTGTTTTTGTTTGTTTTATAAGTAGTATATTCCATCAAAACTTGTTTTATGTTAGCGTTAATGAAATCTATTTTTGTTATCGAGATGTGAAATTACATTAAATAAACGAAAATGAATAGAGAGAAAGTTCAAATTTTTGATACCACTTTGCGAGATGGAGAACAGGTCCCGGGATGTAAATTAGATACCAATCAAAAACTCGTAATAGCAAATCGATTGGATGAAATGGGTGTCGATATTATTGAAGCCGGTTTTCCTGTTTCTAGTCCGGGAGATTTTTTGTCTGTTTCCGAAATAAGTAAAATTGTTAAAAACGCCACAGTTTGCGGTTTGACAAGAGCCGTAAAAAATGATATTGATGTTGCTGCTTCAGCATTGAAGTTTGCCAAAAAACCGCGTATCCACACCGGTATAGGAACATCAGATTCACATATAATTCATAAACTTCAAACCACCAGAGAGGATATTATCGCCAGAGCAAAGTTTGCTGTTGCACATGCCAAGTCCTATGTGGAAGATGTTGAATTCTATGCTGAAGATGCGGGGAGAACCGATAATGATTTTTTGGCAAGAGTTTGTGAGGAAGTTATAAAATCAGGTGCCACGGTTTTGAATATTCCTGATACAACAGGTTATTGTTTGCCGGAAGAATATGGGGCAAAAATTAAATACCTGAGAGAAAATGTAAAAGGTATTGAAAACGTTATTCTTTCTTGTCATTGTCATAATGATTTAGGAATGGCTACCGCTAATTCGATTGCAGGAGCCATTAACGGAGCCCGACAAATTGAGTGTACTATAAACGGAATTGGAGAAAGAGCCGGAAATACGGCACTTGAGGAAGTGGTAATGATTTTTAAACAACATCCTTATTTGAATTTATACACTGATATCAATTCCAAGCAATTGAACGAAATGAGTCGTTTGGTTTCTGAAAGCATGGGAATGATGGTGCAGCCTAACAAGGCTATTGTGGGAGCCAATGCTTTTGCACACAGTTCGGGAATTCACCAGGACGGAGTGATTAAAAACAGAGCTACTTATGAAATCATGGATCCTTTGGATGTTGGAGTCAATGAGTCTTCGATCGTTCTTACAGCCAGAAGCGGTAGAGCAGCTTTGGCTTACAGAGCTAAAAAAGTGGGTTATGAATTGACCAAAGTGCAGTTGGATATTGTATATGTTGAGTTTTTAAAATTTGCAGATATTAAAAAAGAAGTTTTGGATGAAGATATTCATCAAATCATTGCAGCCTGCAAAATACAAAGTGATTTAGTTAGAAATTAGGATTCATAAAAAAAATTAAGCCATGAATTTAAAAATAGCGGTACTAGCGGGAGACGGAATAGGTCCTGAAGTAATTTTACAGGCCAAAAAAGTTTTATATGCAGTTGGTTCAGTATATAATCATGAATTTGTTTTTGAAGATGCACTTATGGGAGCTGTGGCTATCGATAAAACGGGGAATCCGCTTCCGGAACAAACCCTTAATTTGTGTTTGAATACAGATGCCGTTTTGTTTGGAGCCATTGGCGATCCTAAATATGATAACAATCCCGATGCAAAAGTGCGTCCGGAACAAGGATTATTAAGATTAAGAAAAGAACTTGGTCTTTTTGCGAACATTAGACCTATAAAACCATACAAATCATTACTGGATGCTTCTCCATTGAAAAGAGAATATATTGAAGGTACTGATTTTACTATTTTTAGAGAATTAACAGGTGGAGTTTATTTTGGAGAAAAAAAATTAAACGAAGCAGGAACATTAGCCTCTGATTTATGCGAGTATTCAGAAGAAGAAATCGCCAGAATTGCACATTTGGCTTTCAAATCAGCACAAAACAGAAGAAACAAAGTCACTTTGGTCGATAAGGCAAATGTGCTTGAAACTTCGCGTTTGTGGAGAAAAGTAGTTAAAAATGTCAGCGCAGCTTATCCCGATGTAGCATTGGATTTCTTATTTGTGGATAATGCCGCGATGCAGATTATTTTAAATCCAAAGCAATTTGATGTCATTTTGACCGAGAATTTATTTGGTGATATTTTATCAGATGAAGCAAGTGTAATCACCGGTTCAATAGGATTATTAGCCTCGGCTTCTTTGGGAAAAACAAATGCGCTTTTTGAACCTATTCATGGTTCTTATCCGCAAGCAGCCGGAAAAAACATTGCAAATCCGATTGCTTCTATATTATCTGCTGCTTTATTACTGGAGCATTTTGGCCTTTTTGAGGAAGCTAAAAATGTTTATGAAGGAGTAAAAAAATCTATTGAATACCAAGTGGTGACCATTGATTTAAATCCGGGATCGACATTTGGGACGAATGAAGTTGGGGAGTTTGTTTCTAATTTTATTCTGAATAAGGATGACTTATTGTATTTCAATAGAAACAATGTCCATATAGGACAATCGACAATTGTCTAGCAGACAATAGTCAAAAAGGCATTAAATAATCTGGATTGATATAATTTTTAGTGGATATATTTTTTTGTTTCATTTGTTTTTATACATTTGGCACATCTAAAAAAGATAAATGAAACTATTTGTTATTATTCCTTCAATTATTAATGTCATTGTGATTATCACATATGCAGAGGGAATGGTATAGATATAAGTAAAAAGATATTTAAGGCCTCCCATCTATTTGGGAGGTTTTTTTTTGCAATAAATTTAAAATACACAAACAACAATAAAAAATGGAATTAAATAAATACAGTAAGACAATCACACAAGATGAAACTCAACCAGCTTCCCAAGCTATGTTTTATGGAATTGGATTAACTGAAGAAGATCTGAAAAAAGCACAGGTAGGAATTGTGAGTATGGGATACGATGGAAATCCGTGTAACATGCACTTAAACGATTTAGCAAAGGATATTAAAACTGGTGTCTGGAAAGAAGATTTGGTTGGTTTGATTTTTAATACCATTGGTGTAAGTGATGGTATTTCTAATGGAAATGACGGAATGCGTTTTTCTTTAGTTTCTCGTGATGTAATTGCTGATTCTATTGAAACTGTTATGGGAGCACAATGGTATGATGGTTTGATTGCTGTTCCAGGTTGTGATAAAAATATGCCGGGCGCCTTAATGGCTATGGGGAGAGTAAATCGTCCCTCTATTATGGTTTATGGAGGATCTATTCATCCAGGAAAATGGAAAGGGGAAGATTTAAATATTGTTTCTGCATTTGAAGCTTTAGGAAAAAAAATCAGCAACACAATTACGCCAGAAGATTTTAAAGGTGTAATACAAAATGCTTGCCCGGGTGCAGGTGCCTGCGGCGGAATGTACACTGCAAATACTATGTCATCAGCAATTGAAGCACTAGGAATGAGTTTGCCGTACAGTTCATCTAATCCTGCTTTAAGCCCAGAAAAAAAACAAGAATGTGTTGATGCTGGAAAAGCGATTAGAATATTGCTGGAAAAAGATATTAAACCTAGAGACATTATGACTCGTAAAGCTTTCGAAAATGCTATTACAATGGTAGCTGTTTTAGGAGGTTCTACAAATGCCGTGATGCACTTAATTGCTATGGCTCATTCGGTTGGTGTTGAATTAACATTAAAAGATTTCCAAGATATTAGTGATAAAACACCATTATTAGCCGACTTGAAACCAAGTGGTAAATACTTAATGGAAGATTTACATAATGTAGGTGGTGTTCCAGCAGTAATGAAATATTTATTAAAAGAAGGTTTATTACACGGTGATTGTTTGACAGTAACAGGAAAAACAATTGCAGAGAATTTAGCTTCAGTTCCTGATTTACAGGATGGACAAGAAGTAATTCATGAAATCCAAAAAGCATTAAAACCAACTGGAAATATTCAAATTCTTTACGGAAATATTGCTTCAGAAGGTTGTGTAGCAAAGATTAGTGGAAAAGAAGGAGAGTTTTTTGAAGGTACAGCTGTAGTTTTTGAAGGTGAAAAAGATGTAATCAGAGGAATCCAAGCCGGTGAAGTAAAACCAGGTAATGTCGTCATTATCCGCTATTGCGGCCCAAAAGGTGGTCCTGGAATGTCCGAAATGTTAAAGCCAACCTCTGCTATTATGGGAGCTGGTTTAGGTAGTACAGTAGCTTTAATCACTGACGGACGTTTCTCTGGAGGTTCTCACGGTTTTGTAGTAGGACACGTTACTCCAGAAGCTTATGAAGGTGGAGGAATTGCTTTAATCGAAAATGGCGACGTGATAACCATAGATGCAGTGAAAAACACTATTAATATGAAAATTTCTGACGAAGAATTCGCTAAACGTAAAGCCAATTGGAAACAGCCAGAATCACCAATTAAACAAGGAGTTTTACTTAAATATATGCGTTCAGTATCCAGTGCTTCTGAGGGATGCGTTACTGACAAATAAAACAATGTCAATTTCAAAAAAGCAATTTCAATAATAATTGAAACATCAATACAAAATGAAAACAAATAAAATATCAGGCGCCGAAGCCATTATCAGATGCTTATTAGAAGAAGGAGTAGACTTGGTTTATGGTTATCCCGGAGGGGCGATAATGCCTGTTTATGACGAATTATATAAATTTAAAGATCAATTGCATCATGTTCTGGTACGTCACGAACAAGGAGCGACACATGCAGCGCAAGGATTTGCGAGGGCGACTGGAAAAGTGGGTGTTGCGATAGCGACTTCGGGTCCCGGCGCTACAAATCTGGTAACCGGTATCGCGGATGCGCAAATCGATTCTACACCGATGGTTTGTATTACAGGTCAGGTTGGAAAACATCTATTGGGTTCTGATGCTTTTCAGGAAACAGACATCATCGGAATTTCGACTCCGGTGACAAAGTGGAATTATCAAATCACTGAAGCTTCTGAGATTCCAGAAATCATTGCCAAAGCATTTTATATCGCTAGATCAGGACGTCCGGGACCTGTTTTGATTGATATTACTAAAAATGCTCAATTTGATGAATTCGAATTCAGCTATAAAAAGTGTACAGGCATTAGAAGTTACAACCCAAAACCGACTTTGAATCTTGAAAAAGTAAAGGAAGCAGCGCAGTTAATAAATAATGCTAAGAAACCTTACATCATATTTGGTCAGGGAATTATCCTTGGCGAAGCCGAAGCTGAACTGAAAGCCTTGGTTGAAAAATCTGGAATTCCGGCGGCTTGGACAATTTTGGGTCTTTCTGCTTTGCCTACTGATCATCCTTTAAACGTAGGAATGGTAGGTATGCACGGAAATTACGGGCCGAATGTTCTGACTAATGAATGCGACGTTTTAATTGCACTTGGAATGCGTTTTGACGACCGCGTTACAGGAAATTTAGCGACTTATGCCAAACAGGCCAAAGTAATCCATTTTGAAATTGATCCAGCCGAAGTCGATAAAAATGTAAAAACAGAAGTAGCCGTTTTGGCAGATGTCAAAGAAGCCTTGACTGCTTTATTGCCTTTGATTGAAGAGAAAAAACACGAATCTTGGCACAATGAATTTAAGGAAAGACACAAAACAGAACTGGAGACCGTAATCAATGACGAGTTAAAGCCAAAGAAAGAGGGAATTTCGATGGGAGAAACGATAGAAATGATTAACAAGCACTCTAAAGGGGATGCCATTATGGTTTCGGATGTGGGACAACACCAGATGTTTACTTGTCGTTACGCTAAATTTAATTCTACTAAAAGTAATGTCACTTCTGGCGGTTTAGGTACGATGGGATTTGCTTTACCTGCGGCCATCGGTGCTAAAATGGGAAGACCCGATCGAGAAGTGGTCGCTATTATTGGTGATGGAGGTTTTCAGATGACTATTCAGGAGTTAGGAACTATTTTTCAAACGAAAGTTCCCGTGAAAATTGTAATACTCAACAATGAGTTTCTTGGAATGGTACGTCAATGGCAACAATTGTTTTTTGACAAAAGATATGCCTCGACCGAGATGATTAATCCAAACTTTATCGCAATTGCCGAAGGCTATTATATCAAAGCCAAAAAAGTGACAAAAAGAGAAGATTTGGATGCGGCTGTTGCCGAAATGATGGCTTCAAAAGAGTCTTATTTCCTTGAGGTTATGGTAGAAAAAGAAAACAATGTATTCCCAATGATTCCAACAGGTGCTTCGGTTTCAGACATTAGATTAAGTTAATATTATGGAAAATAAAACATTCACCATTTCTGTTTATTCAGAAAACAATGTGGGCTTATTAAATAGAATATCAGGTATTTTCTTAAAGCGTCACATTAATATACTGAGCTTAAATGTTTCAGAATCAGAAATTGAAAAAGTTTCTAGATTTATCATTGTAGTCAATACTACCGAAAAATGGGTACAGAATATTGTAGGTCAGATCGAAAAGCAGATTGATGTAATTAAAGCTTTTTATCATATTGATGAAGAAACTATATTCTTGGAAAGCGCTTTGTTCAAAATACAATCCAACTTATTGTTTGACGAAAGAAAAATTCAAAATATTATAAAAGAAAGTCATTCGGAAATAGTTACCGTATCGAGAGATTTTTTTGTGATTTCAAAATCAGGAAGACGTTCAGATATAGAAGAATTATACGCAAAATTAAAGCCTTTCGGAATCATGCAGTTTGTGCGCTCAGGAAGAATATCCGTTTCGAAGGAAAAAATGGAAATTTCAACATTATTAGAAGAATTAAATCAATAAATATAAAACAATGGCAAATTATTTCAATACATTACCACTTAGATTACAATTAGAACAATTAGGCGTTTGCGAATTCATGGATCAATCTGAATTTGCTGATGGCATCGAAGCATTAAAAGGAAAAAAAGTAGTTATCGTAGGTTGCGGAGCTCAAGGTTTGAATCAAGGTTTAAACATGAGAGATTCAGGTTTAGATATTTCTTATGCGTTGCGCGCTGAGGCTATTGCTCAAAAAAGAGCTTCTTATATGAACGCTGCTGATAATGGTTTCAAAGTGGGAACTTATGAAGAATTAATTCCAACGGCTGACTTGGTTTGTAACCTTACTCCAGATAAACAGCATACAGCTGTAGTTACAGCGATAATGCCATTAATGAAAAATGGTTCAACTTTGGCTTATTCTCACGGTTTTAATATTGTGGAAGAAGGAATGCAAATTCGTAAAGACATCACTGTAATTATGTGTGCTCCAAAATGTCCTGGATCTGAAGTACGTGAAGAGTATAAAAGAGGTTTTGGTGTACCAACCTTAATTGCGGTTCACCCGGAAAATGATCCTAATGGAGTTGGATTTGCTCAAGCAAAAGCCTATGCTGTAGCTACTGGAGGTCATAGAGCAGGAGTTTTGAACTCTTCTTTTGTAGCTGAAGTAAAATCGGATTTGATGGGAGAGCAGACTATTCTTTGCGGAATGCTGCAAACAGGTTCTATCTTGTGTTTCGACAAAATGGTTGAAAAAGGAATTGAACCGGCATATGCTTCAAAATTAATCCAATACGGTTGGGAAACAGTTACTGAAGCCTTGAAGCACGGTGGAATTACAAATATGATGGATCGTTTAAACAATCCTTCAAAAATTGAAGCTTACAGATTGGCTGACGAATTAAAAGACATTATGCGTCCTTTGTTTCAAAAACATATGGATGACATTATTTCTGGAGAATTTTCAAGAAACATGATGATTGACTGGGCTAATGATGATATCAATTTATTGACTTGGAGAGCAGCTACAGCTGAAACTAACTTTGAAAAAACAGCTCCAACCGAAGCTCCAATTTCTGAACAAGAATATTTTGACAACGGTGTATTAATGATTGCCATGGTAAAAGCGGGTGTGGAATTGGCTTTTGAAACGATGACTCAAACCGGAATCATTGAAGAATCAGCTTATTATGAGTCTTTACACGAATTGCCATTGATTGCTAATACGGTAGCTAGAAAAAAATTATATGAAATGAATAGAATTATTTCGGATACTGCTGAATATGGTTGCTATTTATTTGACCATGCTTGTAAGCCATTATTGACAGATTTTATGAAATCAATCGACACTAATGTAATAGGAAAACCTTTTGCAACTACAAATGGTACTGACAATACGGTTCTTATTGCGGTGAATAAAAGTATTCGTCAACATCCAATTGAAGAAATTGGAGAATGGTTGAGAGCATCCATGACGGCTATGAAAAAAATATAGAGATTCAATTTAGGAGTTACGACACTTATGTGTTGGAATTAGCACTGTATCATTTATTTTTACAATATTTTGAATTAGTTAAACAATTTATTAAAATTTCAAAAATGAATATGGTTGCTTATTGCATCACTTAGTTTGCAAAGGAGTTGTAAACTAAGTGAGGTGATTCCTTTAATAAAGTGACACTATTAGAGGGACTATATTCTTATATTATAGCAGGTAATAGTGTATTTAGCATCCAAATTATTTTAGGTAGTTGGATTTTGGTGCGTTTTACTGCATATCTTAATGTTGAAATTGTTGTTAATGAAAAAAGGCGGGTAGGAAATCTACTGCGCCTTTTTTGATATATGAGAATTCCGCTAAAATAAGCTAATTTTAGATAAAATACATTTAATCGATTATTTTAATGTTAAATATGTTTTTTTTTAATATAATTAATGATTTAAATTGTTTTAGGAATAGAGAGGGATTTAATACATTTATAAAAAATTAAAAAGCATGAGTTATTATAAAATTGAAAATTTAGAACAATACTTTAAACACTATAATAAATCAGTTCGTGAGCCTAGAAAATTTTGGGGCAAAATAGCCGAAGAAAATTTCACTTGGTACCAATTGTGGGATAAAGTCGTAGATTTTAATATGGGTGAAGCAGAAGTAAAATGGTTTACCGAAGCAAAAGTAAATATTACAAAAAACTGTATAGACAGACATCTGAATAAAAGAGGGGATAAAACTGCTATTATTTTTGAGCCTAACAACCCGGATGAAGAGGCATTGCATATCAGTTATAATGAATTGCATCAGCGTGTTTCTAAAATGGCTAATGTTTTACGCGAACAAGGGATAAAAAAAGGAGATCGTGTTTGTATCTATTTACCTATGATTCCTGAGCTGGCCGTTTCTATTTTGGCTTGCGCTAGGATTGGAGCTATACATTCAGTTGTTTTTGCCGGATTTTCGGCTTCGGCCATCGCCAGCAGGATTATTGACAGCGAATGCAAAATGGTGATCACATCAGACGGTGGTTATCGTGGCAATAAAACAATTGATTTAAAAGGAATTGTTGACGAGGCATTGGTAAATTGCCCTTCTGTCGAAAACGTATTGGTTGTCAAAAGAACAAATACGGATATAAATATGAAACCGGGTCGTGACCAATGGTTGCAACCGCTTTTTGATGAAGCTTCAGATAATAATGTAGCCGAAATTATGGATGCCGAAGATCCTTTGTTTATCCTTTATACTTCCGGCTCTACCGGAAAACCAAAAGGGATGGTGCACACCACGGCAGGCTATATGGTTTATACCGCTTATACATTCAAAAATGTTTTCAATTATGAAGAAAATGACATCTTTTGGTGTACCGCTGATATTGGTTGGATCACAGGACATTCTTATATTCTTTACGGACCTTTATTAAATGGAGCCACAACGGTAATTTTTGAAGGAGTACCGTCTTATCCTGATTTTAGTCGTTTTTGGGAAACTATCGAAAAACATAAAATAACGCAATTTTATACTGCTCCTACAGCCATCAGAGCTTTGGCAAAAGAAAGCCTAGATTATGTACAAAAATATCCTTTGAAGTCTCTAAAAGTAATCGGATCTGTTGGAGAACCAATTAACGAAGAAGCATGGCATTGGTATAATGACCACGTAGGAGGAAAGCGATGTCCTGTTGTTGATACTTGGTGGCAGACAGAAACTGGTGGAATTATGATTTCCCCAATTGCGTTTGTAACTCCAACAAAACCTACCTATGCTTCCTTACCATTACCGGGAATTCAGCCTGTTCTTATGGATGAAAAACGCAATGAGATTGAAGGCAATCAGGTTACGGGAAGTCTTTGTATTAAATTTCCTTGGCCTGGAATCGCCAGAACCATTTGGGGCGATCATCAACGATATAAAGACACTTATTTCAGTGCTTTTCCGGGTAAATACTTCACCGGAGACGGTGCTTTACGCGATGAAGTAGGTTATTACAGAATTACTGGTCGTGTAGATGATGTGGTAATTGTTTCTGGTCATAATTTAGGAACAGCGCCAATCGAAGATGCCATAAATGAGCATCCTGCAGTAGCCGAAAGTGCCATTGTAGGTTTTCCACATGACATAAAAGGAAATGCATTGTACGGTTTCGTAATTTTGAAAGAAACTGGAGAATACCGAGACAGAGAGAATCTTACTAAAGAGATCAATCAACAAATTTCAGATCATATTGGGCCAATTGCAAAACTGGATAAGATTCAGTTTGTTTCCGGTTTGCCAAAAACCCGTTCCGGAAAAATTATGCGTAGAATTTTGCGTAAAATTGCTGAAGGTGATTTCTCTAATTTTGGTGATACCTCTACTTTGTTGAATCCAGAGATTGTAGACGAAATTAAAAACGAACGAAAATAAAAACCAAAGAATAATTAACCAACTGAAAACTGCTCCTCAAAACGGAGCAGTTTTTTTATTTAAACTCCTTTTTTTGCAAGAAATAGATTAAATTAGCAGAGCTATGAAAACAAAAGCTTCTGTAATTATCGTTGGTGGAGGTTTAGCTGGTCTCACAGCGGCTATTCATTTATTGAAAACTGGTATAGAAGTAATTTTGATAGAAAAAAATGAATTTCCAAAACACAAAGTTTGCGGAGAATACATTTCTAATGAAGTTTCGCCTTATTTCAAATGGTTAGACATAGATATTCAAGAATTGAGACCAGTTTCCATTAGTAAGCTGCACTTTTCAATTGAAAATGGTCAAATGATTAATTGTAAATTACCCCTCGGTGGTTTTGGGGTAAGTCGGTATACTTTAGATGAATTTTTGTATAAGAAAGCCATAACTGCAGGTTGTCAGATCATACAAGATAATGTTGAAAGCGTAGTTTTTAGCGAAAATCAATTTAAAGTTAGTACTTCAAATAGCGGCATTTTTGAATCTGAAATCGTGCTGGGGGCTTTTGGAAAACGATCTAACATTGATCAAAAGTTAAGCAGAAAATTTATTCATAAAAAATCACCATGGTTAGCCGTCAAGGCGCATTACAGATTCGATTTTCCTGATGATGTAGTGGGTTTACATACTTTTGAAGGCGGTTATTGCGGGATTTCAAAAGTAGAGAATAATAGGGTTAATGTGTGTTATTTGGCGAATTATGATACTTTTAAAAAATACCGAAATATTGACGAGTATCAGCAAAAAGTAGTTTCTGGAAATCCGCATTTAAAGCTTATTTTTCAACAGGGTAAAATGCTTTTTGAAAAACCTTTAACAATAAGTCAAATTTCTTTCGAAAAGAAAAATGCCGTCGAAAACCACATATTGATGATTGGCGACAGCGCGGGTTTGATTCATCCTTTGTGCGGTAACGGTATGGCTATGGCTATTCATGGTGCTAAAATCGTTTCGGAATTGATAGGAGATTATTTTAATGCTAAAATTGGTTCAAGAAGTGAATTGGAACAACGCTACAATGCAGTTTGGAATACTAATTTTGAAGAAAGATTAAAAACAGCTCGCTTTTTGACCAAGATTTTGCAAAGACCAAAACTGACCGCATTTGTCATGCAATTATTGGTTTTGTTTCCATTTTTGTTGTCTGTGATTATTCGAAAAACACATGGTAAATCCATCCTTTAGAAAAGAAATAAATGCTACTAAACACTAAACATCGAATAGACCGACAGGAAATCATAGATGATTTTACTATGGAAGGCGAAGTTTTGCGAGAAGCTTTGGATAAAATTGCCAGAATCAATCAACTTTTAGGAGGAAATAAGTTAACTTTATCTGGGGTGAAAAAACTGATTTCGAATAATTTGAATACTGCTGAAATCACCATTGTAGACGTGGGCTGTGGAAATGGTGATATGTTGCGCGTATTGGCAGATTATGGTAGACAAAACAATTTATATTTTGTTTTAATCGGTATTGATGCGAATAAGTTTACCATTAGTCACGCCATTGATTTATCACAACAGTATCCAAATATAAGTTATCGATGTCTTAATATTTTTGATAAAGTCTTTCAAGAATTAAGATCTGATATTGTGTTATGTACCTTGACTTTACATCATTTTAAAGAAGAAGAAATTTTGAGTTTGACGAACACTTTTTATAAAAATGCTAGCCTTGGTGTGGTTATTAATGATTTGCATCGAAGTAGTGTCGCTTATCGTTTGTTTCAGGCGCTTTGTTTTGTTTTTAAACTGAATACTATTTCCAGAGAAGATGGCTTGACTTCTATATTAAGAGGATTTAAAAAAGAAGACTTACTTTGTTTTTCGAAAAAAAATAATTTTAAAAAGTATAGCATTCAATGGAAATGGGCTTTCAGGTACCAATGGATAATTTCAAAAATATGAGTGTAAAAATAAAAGCAGTAAGCAAGCAGTTGCCTCAATATTCGAGGAGTACTGAAGAAATTATTCCTTTTCTGGATGCTTGGCTTATAGGACAAGACGAACGTTTTATCAGAAAAGTCAGGAAAATTTTTGAAGGTGCTGCGGTTGATAAACGCTATTCTATCATGGACCCGATAGCAGTTTTTACCCCAATTTCATTCGAAGAAAGAAATGCTATTTATGTTCGCGAAGTCATCGATTTGGGTGAAAAAGTACTGAAAAAAGCACTGCAGAAATCCCAATGGAAACCTGAAGATTTGGATTATATTATTACGGTGAGCTGTACCGGAATTATGATTCCTTCCTTAGACGCTTACTTAATCAATAAGCTGCAATTGCGTCAGGATATTGTACGCCTTCCTGTAACCGAAATGGGCTGTGCTGCGGGAATTTCGGGGATTATTTATGCTAAAAATTTCCTCAAAGCCAATCCTGGAAAGCGAGCAGCTGTCATTGCCGTTGAAAGTCCTACTGCGACCTTTCAGCTCAATGATTTTTCGATGGCTAATATTGTAAGTGCGGCGATATTTGGAGATGGAGCGGCCTGCGTCTTGCTTTCTTCTGATGAATCAGATGATGGACCGGAAATTCTCGATGAAGAAATGTATCATTTTTATGATAACGAACACATGATGGGTTTTAAATTGACAGATTCTGGTTTGCAAATGATTTTGGATATTGAAGTTCCTGATACAATCGCTTTCCATTTTCCGGATATTATTCATCCTTTTTTAAAAAAGAACAATATAGAAATTAGCAATATTGACCATTTGATTTTTCATCCCGGTGGAAAAAAAATTGTACAAACTGTAGAAGCATTATTTCAAGATTTGGACAAAAACATCGATGATACCAAAGAAGTATTGCGATTGTACGGAAACATGTCGAGTGCAACGGTATTGTATGTACTGGAACGATTTATGGATAAATTACCTCCAAAAGGAGAAAAAGGCCTCATGTTGAGTTTTGGTCCAGGATTTTCGGCTCAAAGAGTATTATTGCAATTTTAGTCCAATGTAAGTATGAAAAGCGAAGAAATTATATCAAAACTACCGTATTCTAAACCCTTTTTGTTCGTCGACGAAATAATTGAAATCAATGAAAATAGAGTAGTAGGGAGTTATACTTTTGATGAAAATTCAGATTTTTACAAAGGGCATTTCAAAGATAAACCGATTACACCAGGTGTACTATTGATCGAAGTCATGGCGCAAATAGGCTTGGTTTGTTTGGGGATTTTTTTATCGAATGATAACTTTAATAAAAACACCTCAATTGCCTTAACATCAACTGATATTGAATTTATAAATTCAGTTTTTCCCAATGAAAAAGTATTTGTTATTTCGGAAAAAATATACTTCAGATTTGGAAAGTTAAAATGCAAAGTACTGATGAAAAATGAACAGGGAATCGAAGTCTGTAAGGGAACAATAGCCGGAATGATTATTTGAGGAAAAGAGTTGAAATAAGAACAGAAAGCAAAGAATATAGAATTATAGAGCGTATTTAAAAAATATTTTTCTGGTTCAAAATATATAAATGGGAAGAAGAGTGGTAATAACGGGACTTGGAATTGTAGCGCCAAATGGAGTAGGGCTCGATGCGTTTACGCATGCCATCAAGAATGGAATTTCAGGAATCAAACGGGATCCTGAACTGGAACGTTTGCAGTTTTCCTGTCAGATTTCGGGAAAGCCTGTAATTACAGACGAATTGACATTGCAATATTTTTCTGAATTAGAATTAAGAGGTTTCAATTCGACAGGGATTTTATACGGAGTTATCGCAGGAATAGATGCTTGGAAAGATGCCGGATTAAGTACGGAAATCAATGAAGAACCTGACTGGGACAGCGGAACTATTTTTGGGACTGGAACTTCAGGAATCGAAAAATTTCGTGAAAGCATCTATAAAATTGATGATTTTCAAACCCGCAGGCTAGGAAGTACAGCCGTAGCACAAACGATGAATAGCGGTGTTAGCGCTTATTTAGGTGGAAAATTAGGTTTGGGAAATCAGGTCTCATCAAATTCCTCTGCCTGTACCACAGGTACCGAAAGTATTTTAATGGCTTTTGAAAGAATTAAATCAGGTCAGGCAAAACGGATTTTGGCGGGAAGCACCAGCGATTCGGGCCCTTATATTTGGGGTGGTTTTGACGCTATGCGAGTATGTACTTTCAAGCATAATGAATCACCAGAAAAAGGATCCAGACCCATGAGTGCGAGCGCATCCGGATTTGTACCGGGAAGTGGTGCGGGCGCATTGGTTTTAGAAGACTTAGAAAGTGCTTTGGCGCGTGGAGCTAGAATTTATGGCGAAATTTTAGGTGGAAATATAAATTCAGGAGGTCAACGCGGTTTGGGAACGATGACGGCTCCAAATCCGATTGCGGTTCAAAAATGCATCAAAGATGCCTTGGTAAATGCGAAGATTCATCCGGATGCAGTAGATGTAATAAACGGACATTTAACAGCTACATCTAAAGATAGTTTAGAGATAGAAAACTGGAGTAAAGCTTTAAATAGAAATGGAATTCATTTTCCTTATATTAATTCTTTAAAATCGATGGTAGGGCATTGTTTGTCAGCAGCCGGAAGTGTTGAAAGTGTCGCTTCAATATTGCAGTTGCATCAGGGATTTATTTTCCCCAATATTAATGCTGAGGATTTGCATCCTGAAATCACAAATACTATCGATGAATCCAGAATCCCGAGACAATTGATCGAAAAGGAATCCAATATTATTGTTAAAGCCAGTTTTGGTTTTGGTGATGTCAACGGCTGTGTCGTTTTTAAAAAATATACCGACTAAAATAAATGATATGAATCAAGAAGAAATTTTAGAAAAATTAAAGAACATTGTAAAACCTTTTGTAAACAATCAAGAAGCTTTGGATAATTTTACAGAAAGCACGGATTTTATTACAGATTTGAATATCAATTCGGCTAATTTAGTTGATGTGATTTTGGATGTTGAAGATGTTTTTGGAATTCAAATTGATAATGAATCCATGGAAAAAATGATCGATGTAAAATCGACTCTAGCTATAATTGCATTAAAACTATCCGAAAGATGATTGGGAATGATATTGTAGATTTGGCCTCAGCCCGAAAAGAAAGTAACTGGCAACGACCTCGTTTCCTGGAAAAAATTTTCACAGACTATGAACAGCAGTTAATTTTAGAAGCCGAAAATCCAGAAATTATGGTTTGGAATCTCTGGAGCAGGAAAGAAGCAGCTTATAAAATCTACAATCGGGAGACTGGAATTAGGGCATTTATGCCACTTGAGTTGACGTGTTTTTATGAAAATGATTCTTTGGGTTGGGTGGTTTGTCAAGGAAAAACTTATCCTACCAGAACTAGTATTTTGAATGACAAAATACACAGCATAGCGGTTCTTAAAAAGGAATTTTTTAACCAAATTCAGCTAATTAGTCCCATCAAAAATATCCAAAAAATAAACGGAATCCCTTTTTTGGTTGATCGTTCAGGGACTATTTTGAGGCCAGTTTCTATCAGCCATCATGGACGTTATAGTGCTTGTATCGCTATACATAAATTATTTAATACCTAATCTTGATTTTAATTTCAAGAATAACAAGGCTGTTCTATAAGCATCTTCAGAAGAAGAATTCCGATCGCTTATAGGTATTTTGTAAATTTGGGATAATTCATCCAGTGAAAATTGCTTATCCGTAATATCATGTAATTTTCGATGCATGATATCAATATCCAAAGCTTCATTTTTTAATCGGCCACATCCTAGTCGTTCTAGAGCGGCATTGAACATTTCAACATCAAAATCAACATGATGGCCAACTAATACAGCATTTTCGATGAATTCAATGAAGGCTTTTATGGCTTCGGGCTCACTCAATTTTGGCAGCTTACTTTCGATAATAAATTCATTAGAGAGCTGGTTGTCATGAAGGTATTTGTATTGTAATAAAACGGCTTCAAAACTATCGCTAATAAGAATACTGTCATTAACAACCGCAAAGGCTGAAATGGAGAGAAGAACATCGTTGTGAGGGTTTAAGCCCGTCTTTTCAGTGGATAAAATGACATAGCGCTTTGATTTAGAACCAAACTTGGATATGTAAGTTTTCCAAAATTCTGGATGTTCCTTGTTGATGTGTTTTAACCAGTCCAACATAATTATGAAAATTGAGTCAATTGAAATTTATTCTTTATTAATTCTTCCAATTCCTTCATTGGGGCAAGCGCATTTTTCAATTTTTCCTTGTCAATTTTTGACATTTCTTCCAGATTGATATATTGACCAGAATCATCATTTTTCAATCCTTCCAATGTTCTAAATTTTGATAAAGTTAGAAACGCTTCGGCACAATTGAGATAAATTTCGGAATGCTTTGGATCCGTTATTGCTAATTGTTTAAATCGAAGATAAGTATTGTTGATTCCAATTAAGTCATAGCTTAAAGCAAATAAACGGGCACTATCTACCAGAGGCATTAAAGCGCGTGTTTTTATATCAAAGAAGTCTTTGTAAATACCTTCTTCTTCAACAATAAATTTCTTAAAAAAGCTCAAAGGAGAATTCTTTCTTAACGCATCATTTCCTAAAAAATCAAAAAACAGAGTATTGTTTTTAGCATTTCTGAAAACAACATTAGTAATTGCATCTTCAATTTTTTGTTCTCCAATGACAAGCTCATAATCAAAGAAAATACTGCTGAGTTCATTGCTGTTTTCACCTGGAGTATTCATCCAGGCATCGTATTGTTTTACCCAATCTGTCAGGGATTTACACCAAAGCATATTGCTTCCCATATGTCCGTTTGGACACAATTCATAGCCTACTTTTTCAAGAGTTAAAGTTGTCTTTTTCCCTAATTTAAGGAAATAATCCTTTACTTCTCTATATTTTTCGGCGGCAACATCTTCAAAAATCAAGATACTATCTTGGTCTGTAAGCAATAATTGTTCTTTTCTTCCTTGACTTCCAATGCTTAACCAAGCAAATCGAGCAGGAGGTGAGCCTAAATCTAAAATGGAGAGCTCGACTGCTCGCTTTATTATGGCAAAGTTTATCTCACTTGCAATATTATTGATATGGGTAAGCGGTATATTTTTAAATATTGAATTTTGGATTAAATCAGCCAATCGCAAACGAATTTGCTTCAGTTCTTTTGAACTTTGGGAGCGTTTTATTTCTTTAATCAAAACTCCAGGATTGTTGGCTTGGGCGATCACCAAATCATGCTCAGAAATTACTCCTTTGATAACAGATTTATTTGTCCCATCTTGGGTAACACACAAATGGGTCACGTTATTTTTGAGCATAAGCAATTGGGCTTCCGCCAATGAAACATTTTCAATAACCGTTATTATTGGTGTTGACATGATTGTATCTACAGAGACGGTATTTGTGTATCTTCCAGTAGCAATTTTTGAAGACATATCAGTGTGAGTAACCATCCCAATAGGCATATTGTTTTCGCAGACAATCGCGCTATTCAATAAAGTTTCGGCCATTAACTGGGCAACATCTTTAACAATTGCGTCTGCAGTAACCACTATTGGATTGCTATTATAGCTTAAAGCTTGAAAAAACTGCATTTCTGCCTTTTGATCAGAGTAAAATACCGTATCCGAAATAATACTTTTACCCAGGTTTTGGCTGGTTTTAGTTTGTTGTGAGTTTGCTGCAAAATTCTCCAATAGAAAATCCAAAACAGCAGCGTTATTTGCTACAAATGGTCTAAATACAGCAATTGGAATAGCATAAACAATACTTTCTTCGCGCGCTTTTGCGGTCATCATATAGTTATTCTTAGCAAAAAACGGACGCAAGCCAAAAATAGCACCTTCGTGGCATTTACTCAAAATAGTTTCTTCGGCATCTGCAATGGCGTACAAGTTGATAAGTCCTGAGTTTACCATATAAAAACAATCATGCAAAGGATCATTGATTTGGAACAAGGTCTTGTTTTTTTCTAAATTTAATACACGAATATTCGCTGCAATTTCAGAAAGTTCTTGAAATGTCAATTGATCAAATGGAGCGTATTCTTTTAAAAAATCAGCAATGTGTTCCGCAATTGTATTCATAGGTTTTTCTTAATTTACAAAACAAAATTAAGGAATTAAACATTTATAATTCATTACTATTTGTTGTAAAATTGTTGTTTTATAAAAAAGGTTTTTTCTATTTTTTTCTGTAATGATTTTTAGATCCTTTTAATATAATACAAAGCCTTGATTCAGAATAGAAGCCATTTATGGACATGAACAATGAAATAGCAAATAAGTGTTTTTTAATAAATCCTATTTTACATAATATAAATTATAGTTCATTTTTTATTAGTTGATTTTATTAGTTGATTTTATTAGTTGATTTTATAATTGGATTTTTAACTTAAATTTTAAATAAGAACTGCTTTTATAAAATAATGATTAGTTTTTAGAATGATGGTATGAAGTATATCCATAAAGTGTAACTATTGCTAAACAGATTAACGGCAAAATAAACGAAAAATTCACTTCAGGAATAAATCCGAAAATTTTTAAATCTGAAAATCCAGGTCCGCCCCAATCCAAAACACTTGCTTGCAACAATGGCATTAATGCACCACCTACAATAGCCATAACCAAACCTGAAGAACCAATTTTAGCTTCATCTCCCATATCTTTTAAAGCAATTCCGTAAATGGTTGGGAACATAATAGACATAAAAATTGAAATCGAAATTAAGGAAATTAAACCAGGAATTCCTTGTAATACTATCGCTCCAGCTGTACAAAGCATTCCTCCAATACCAAAATATACTAGCATTTTTGAAGGATTAATAGTTTTCATCATCGCTGTACCAATCCATCTTCCTGTTAAAAACAATAACATTGCTGCAATATTATAGTTTGTTGCAGTGATATTTAGCCCATAGGTATGATTGATATTATCAACATATTGGTACATAAAAGTCCAACACAAGATTTGAGCACCTACGTAAAATGCTTGGGCAATAACTCCATTTTTATAATTTTTGTTGGCCAATAATTTTTTGAATGATTCAGATAGCGACATTTTTTCTTCATAAACTGTTTTTGGCATTTTTGTAAAAATGATAATAATCAATATGGCTAATACAAAAATTCCTAATCCGATATAAGGAATACTAATAATATTTAAATCGTGTTCTCTAATCGATGCTAATTTATCCGATGACAAGGCTTTGAATGCTTCTGGCGTATAACTGTTTGATTTTATGGTTCCGATAATCAATTGCTGTGCTAAAACTAATCCTGTTATGGCTCCAATTGGGTTAAATGCTTGTGCTAAATTTAAACGTTGCGTTGCTGTTTTGTTATCACCTAAGAATAGAATCAAAGGATTTGATGTTGTTTCAAGAAAAGCTAAACCACAAGTAATTACCCAAAGTGATACAAGAAAAAAAGTATAATTTTGATAATGAGCTGCTGGATAAAACAAAAAAGCTCCTGTCGCATACAAAATAAGGCCTAATATAATTCCTGATTTGTAGCTGTATTTTCTAATGAATAATGCCGCTGGAAAAGCCATAAAAAAGTAACCGAAATAAAACGCCATCTGAACAAATGATGCTTGTAAATTGGAAAGTTCCGGCATTACCTTTTTAAAAGTAGATACCATTGGTGCCGTTAATTCATTGGCAATTCCCCAAAGAGCAAATAATATAGTTATTATTATAAATTGAAAAACGTATTCTTTACTGACTACAGGTATTTTTTTGGATAGATTCATTGTTAGCTTGGTTTAATTAGTTTTGAATAGTTACTGATTCCTTGATTTTAGGTTCTATTTTGTCAAATCCGGATAAAAAATCATCTATTTCAGATGGAGAAATAACTGGGTTTGCTCCTTCATTTTGGGCGACAATTGCCCCAACGGCACTGGCAAAATTAATCGCGTATTGTGGGTCTTCTCCGTTCAGTAACATTATAATTAAGGAAGCCAAAAAAGAATCCCCGGAACCCACGGTATCAACAACATTTACTTTGAATCCGCAATTATGATAAAAAGTATCATTACAATATAAAACTGCTCCATGAGATCCTAAAGTAACACAAACCGTATCAGTATTGGTTTCCTTTGCAATGAATTTAATATTTTGCTCCAATGACTTTTTATTCGAATTTAAATCCTCGCAAATTTCATTTAACTCATCGTCATTAAACTTAATAAAATCAGCTGCTTGCAATAAATCCAAAACATTTTTCTTGGTATAATGTGGCACTCTTAAATTCACATCAAATATTTTATATTTTGCAACAGCTAAAAGTTGCTCCAATGTATTTCTGGAAACTGAATCTCTTGAAGACAAACTTCCGTAGACAAAAAAATCTGCTTTTTCAACAATTGAAATATTCTCGTTTGAAGTTTCAATTTTGTCCCAAGCCGAAGGATAATTGATGTCATACGATGCATTTCCTTTTTCATTCAAAATAACGTTCACTAAACCTGTAGGATAAATATCCTTTACCTGAATAGCATCCGTTTTAATATCTGCTTTTTTTAAATAATCAACCAATATTTTTCCGTTAGCATCATTTCCTACAGCACTTATCATAGCAACCTCTGCTCCTAGCGAATTTAATCTTGAAGCTACATTTAGTGGCGCTCCACCAATTTTTTTGTGTTCCAAGAAAACATCAAAAAGGATTTCTCCAAAACAAACACCGTTTAATTTCTTTTTCATTTTTTTGTGATTTTGTAAAAAAAGCATTGAATAATTACTTTTTTTAGGTTTAATTATAGTTGATTAGTATACCATTTTTCGACCATCTTCCTCATAAAAGCAAGACTGCCTTTAGCAAGATCTTCCGAGTTGTATTTAGAAAGTCTCCACAAGGAAGTTGGGCCAACTAATGCTGTGATTTCGGAAGAAAAATTCTCCAAAACTAGCGGACCTTGATAGTTAATGGCTGCCAAAGCTTTGAAAAAATCATCCCAATGAACATTTCCTTCGCCGGTCATACCGCGATCACTTTCCGTTATATGTACATGTTTCAAACGATTTCCTGCACGAATAATGGGATCATAGAAATTTAGTTCTTCAATATTCATGTGGAAAGTATCCAGATGTAATCCTATGTTAGGTTTTCCAATAGATTCAATCATATCCAAAACTTCATCAGCTGCCGTGAATACATAACTTTCGTACCGATTAATAGGTTCAGGAGCAATGATGATATTAAGTTTATTGGCGTAATCAGCAACTTCGGTAAATACTTGTTGAATGATTATCCTTTCTTCTTTGGTACATGGATTTCCGGTAAATGTTCCAATGGCAGAATGTAAGACCCCTCCTAAAAAATCACCTTCCATTTCAGCTACTTTATCAAGAGCTGATTTTATTATTGATGTGGCTTGTTCAGGATATAAAGGAATGTGACAGTTTGCGGGTAAATTCAGCGAACAACGAGCTGCAATACCATTATCGGCTAGTAGTTTTTTTGTTGTTTTTGCATCGAAATCTAATGAACTTGGCAAGATAATTTCAAGCATATCAAAACCATATTCAGCAGTTTTTTCTATTGCATATTGTCCTCCTTCGGAACTCCATCCGGGGATAAATGACAAAATTGTTGTTCCAAAAATTGGCATATCTATATAATTTAAGAATTTATTTGTGATTGAACGAGTTGGTTTAAAATAGCCACCATTCTGTTTTTACTCCAATAAAAGAGCCCCAACGTTTTTGATTCACTTGTAAAAAAGGCGAATAGTTATTATTTTTAGCGTAATCATTATAGTGTGCTAACGTGCAAACAAGGCGAATGTGAGGACGGCTCCAAGGATCTTTTTTTCCTAATGGAACAATGGTGGGAACAAAAGAAAATTTCCACATATTGGCTTCTGGATTATCACCATCTTTTCGTACGGCATAATGCACTTCTTCAATCAAGTGCAACCACTTCGTTACATAATAGAAACTTCTGAAACCAACTACGAAATCTGTTTTTTGATTGTACAACTGATTTCCGTTGAAATATTCGTCCTTATTTGTATTGGCAGAACCACCTTTGCTTTTTGTGAAAACGCCATATACGTTGATACTGAATTTTTGCGAGAGATTTAGCAGAAAATGTTCCACCATGGTAAAGGAATACGCATTTGTATATTTTCCTTCAGAATCTGGCGCTCCATAAGTTGCCCAAGTAAAAGTGTTTCCGTTATCGCCTCCATTTGCAATTCCGGAGCCGTATCGAACAGAAAGTTGATTGAATGAACCTGGTAAAGCAGTTTTGAACTGATTATTGTATTTAATTCCAGCGACCCAGCCGTTATCGGATGGATAATTTTTAGAAGCATTTTTTGAATTGGTAGAAACATAATGAAACTCACCCAAAAGTTTGATTACATTATCGTTTTTCAAGTGCAAACTGTGCTCTCCAATCCAAACCATGCGTTGGCGAATAGCAGGATTTGTTGCGCCTGCAACTGTTACTTCATAATTATAAGGATAGACATTTGTTGAATCAGCAGAAGCGGGCATCAACATCGTCAGTTCTGTATTTTTATGGCTTACGCCAAAACCTTGCGCGGAATGATCGTCAAAATAAAAATAATCACTGATATGAATGTCATCATAGCGACGAAAACGAGACCCTGCCCACGCAGACCATTTACTTCCCATGATATTTCTGGCTTCAATATAAGCTTCGGGAAGAATAAATGTCAGCCCATTATTAGAACGGGAACTTACATTTCCCACAAACTGACCATTGGCAGAATACATTCCCAAACGCATTTGGAACGTTACGTTTGTACTGTCTTTACCGTCAATTTTTGGAGAAAAGTGTATTGCAGGTAATATATCGATATAGTCTGTTTGTTCTAAACGTCCGCCTAATGATCCTTGACCGGAAAGATTCAAAGGTTTCCACATGTTTCCTTCACCATTTGGCGAAAGCCCAACCCCGATTCGCCCCGTTGACCCTAATGAAAAATTAGAATTAGTTATAACCACCTGTGAATAAATTGGTATGAACAGTATTGAAAATAAGAATATAAAAAGTGCTTTTTGCATAGAAGTTTTATTTTAAAAAAGGCTCAAATAAGTTTTTGGTGGTTTTATATCTTATGAACGGTAACTTTATATAATTAAATTTTGTTTTTTTTTTGCTCTTAATATATCAAATACTCAAATGGATTTCAGGTCTAAAATTTGGTTTTACAAATAGTATTATAGCTTTTTAATATTAAGCGTCATTTTGAATATTATTTTTCAAATGTATTATTTTTTTTTTAATTAGCAATAAAAAAAACTTGATAATTATCTATATTTAACAAATATCAGCATGTTTGTATACTTTTTTAATAAATAAGTATTAATTTATTGTAAATAACATATAACGTAATAATGACATTTAATTATGAAAATAAACCGTATTTCGAAAATATATAATTATAAATAAATCATTAGTTTTGTAGTAGGAAAAGATCCTGCATAACATTACCTCTTTCAAAAATTATTTATATTCTCACTCTTTATTATGTCTAAAATAATTCCAAATATATCTGTAGACTGTGTCGTTTTTGGGTTTGACACCAATACAAAATCACTTAACGTATTATTAATAAAACGCTATTTAGAATCTGAGGATGATGACGAACCGTTGGTTAATGATTATGTTCTTACGGGCTACCATACATTTGAGCAGGAAACTATAGATGAAACTGCTACCAGAGTTTTGAAGGAATTAACAGGACTTGATAATGTCTATAAAAAACAATTTAAAGTTTTTGGAGATCCAAATCGTTTGATGAATGAAAAAGATATTATTTGGGCCCAAAACGAAAATTTTAATCAGCGAACCATAACAATTGCTTATTATTTTTTGGTAAAAACACATGAAGTTGATTTAGAAAATAATATCCATCATCCACAATGGTTCCCAGTAAATGACTTGCCAGAATTAGGTTTTGACCATAGGGATATTATCAATGAAGCCTATGCTGATTTAAAAGAAAAAGCGTTGTACAAACCTATTATTTTTGAGCTTTTACCAGATAAATTCACTTTTAATGAATTGCAGGATACTTATGAATCTATACTGGGAAATGAAATGGATAATCGTAATTTCAGGAGAAAACTGCTAACTAAAAAGTATATTATTGCTCTTGATGAAAAGCAAGTTGGCGTTTCAAAAAGACCTTCGCAACTCTTTATGTTTAGTAAAGATGTTTACCAAAAAACATACAAAGAGAGTTACTTAATAAATATTTAGAACGCTATTTGAAAACATAGAAAAAGGCATCAGTGTTTTTTATCTTGTATTGCTTGACAAATCATTTAGATTGGCATCTTAAATATCTACCTTTGCAAAAAAAATAAAATAATTTTGAATACAAACAATAATATAAGCAAATCTAGATATTTTAAACTAATCCTGATTCTAGGTTCTCTAACAGCTCTGGGACCATTTTCAATCGATATGTATTTACCGGGATTTTCAGGAATTGCTACGGATTTAAACACCACAGTTGCCGAAGTTGCCATGACTTTGTCTAGCTATTTTATAGGAATTTCTGCAGGACAATTGCTTTACGGTCCATTGTTAGACCGTTTTGGCAGAAAAAAACCTTTATTTATTGGATTATTGGTTTATATATTGGCTTCTTTGGGTTGCATATTTGTCAATGACATTGATACTTTTATAGGTTTACGATTTATACAAGCAGTAGGTAGTTGCGCGGCAACTGTAGCATCCATTTCTATGGTTCGAGATCTATTTCCGGTACGAGATATTCCAAAAGTTATGTCGTATTTAATGCTTGTCGTTGGGCTTTCGCCAATGTTAGCGCCAACAGTTGGCGGTTATATTACCGAAGCTTTTGGTTGGCATGCTGTTTTTTTTATTTTAATGTGCATTGGAATTCTGATTCTTTTAGCGGCTCATTTTGGTTTACCACACACTCACAAACCCGATACTTCAATTTCGCTAAAACCAAAGCCTATTATTCTTAATTTTTGGAGTGTTATCAAAGAACCTCAGTTCTTTACCTATGCTTTAACCGGAGCAATCTCATTTTCAGGCCTGTTTACTTATGTTGCGGCTTCACCTATTTTATTTATGCATATTTTTGAAGTAGATGCAAAAACTTATGGTTGGATTTTTGCCTTTATGTCTTTGAGTTTAATAAGCGGTAGCCAGCTTAATTCTTTATTGTTAAGGAAATTTAGTAGTGAACAGATGATTTTTGGCGCATTGATTACACAATCAGTAATTAGTGTTATTTTCCTTATTTTGTCTTTGAATGATGTATTAGGCTTATATGAAACAATTGGAATGCTATTTTTATTTCTGTCTTGTTTAGGAGTTGCTAATCCAAATACTGCTGGGCTTACTCTTGCTCCTTTTTCCAAAAATGCCGGAAGTGCTTCGTCTTTAATGGGAGCTATTCAACTTGGATTGGGTGCTACGGCATCATTTGCAGTAGGGATTTTTCTGGAAGATTCTATGATCCCTATGACCGTAATCATGATGGTGTCAACTGTTTTGGCTTTTATTGTTTTGAATATTGGCAGGCGTCGCATTAAAATTAAATACTAGACTTTGAATCTATTTTTCAAATAAAATAAGCTACTCCATAGAAATTTTATTTTTCTATAGAGTAGCCATGCTATTATTTTGAAATTAACAAAGGGTTTCTTTGTCTGTTAAACTTTGTTTGCTGTCCGGTCTAATAATCATTCGTAACGATTGATCTTTTGAAAAATAGGCAATTGTCCAATTGTAGAGTGTTTGCAATCTGTTGCGGTAGGTTATTAATGAAACCAAATGAACAAATAGCCAAATCATCCAAGCCAAAAGGCCTTTGAAGTGCCAATTGGGTTTAGGTAAGTCGACAACCGCTTTCTTTTTTCCAATGATAGCCATTGCACCTTTGTCATGATATTTAAAAGGGCTCAAAGGACTATTTTTATTGATAGCCTTAAAGTTTTTAGCGAGATTTATTCCTTGCTGAATTGCTACTTGAGCCACCTGCGGATGTCCTTCAGGGAAATTTTTATCGGTAAGCTGAATACAAGTATCCCCAATGGCATAAATATTTTCGGTTCCATTAATCTTATTGAAAGCATCGGTAGCCATTCTTTTTCCTCGACCATAGCTCTCGCTTGGAATTCCTTCAAATGTTTTAGCAGAAACCCCTGCTGCCCAAATTAGATTTTTAGTTTGTATACTTTCGCCGTTTGACATGAAAACAGTGTCATCTACATAATCCACTACTCTACTGTTCAATTTCACTACAACACCTAGTTTCGTTAGCGCTTCCAATGTATCTTCTTGTGAGGCTTTACTCATTGGGGACAACAAAGCGTCAGAACCATCAATTAAATAAATATTGCTGGCTGTGGTACTGAGTTCAGGATATTCTTTACGGAATATGTTTTTTCTCATTTCGGCAAACATACCTGAAACTTCAACACCTGTTGGACCACCGCCAACAACAACAATAGTTAGCAGTTTTCTGCGTTTTCGGGTATTCTTACAAATGGAAGCTTTCTCTAAATTTTTCAATACGGTATTGCGCATCTCAATGGCATCATTGAGCGTTTTCATGGGAATCGCATTTTCCTTTACGTTTTCCATACCGAAATAACTGGTTTCGGCTCCCGTGGCAAAAACCAAATAATCGTAATCTAATTCTCCGTTATTGAGCACCACTTTATTCTCAGACGGGATAACTTTTAGCACTTCACCCAAACGGAATTGAAGGTTTTTTTTACCTGCAAAAAATTTACGAAAGGGATAGCTGATGCTCGACGGTTCTAAAAAAGCGGTAGCAACTTGATATATTAGTGGCGGAAAGAAATTATAATTATTTTTATCAACCAGTGTAACCTGGATTCCTTCTTGGTTTAACAACTCTTTAGCAAGATTAAGTCCAGCAAATCCACCTCCAATGATTACAATATTCATATAATGTTATTTAATAATTTTAATAAAAAAATAGCCTCCATAAACTTACAAAATTTATAAGAACCACTAAAAAAAAAGAACTATTAAAAAAGGGTTAAACTTTCGCTTATTGAAGTGTTTGATCTTTTTTTTTGAATTTGAAATAAAAAAAACATTGCTTTACTTTTTCAAGCGTTTGCAATGTTTTATCGTTTGTAATCCAAAAATGGCTTTACTTCTTTTTTTGTCTTTTAATCGTTTTTTCTACAGGTTCATTTTTGTTTTGCAACAAATAATTAGCTAGCAATTTTTCAATCAATTCCTCTTTAGTCAAATGATGAAAAACGGTTTTTATTTTAGTTTTCAATTCCACATCCACCTCATGGTTGGGTTTGGTTTTGAATATTTGTTTGGCCCATAAAAGAGTATTATTTTCTTCGATACTCAAGGCGCTTGGTTTTTTGAATTCAGTGAATTGAATTCCCAGCTCTTTTTCAAAATCAGCAATTTCTACCACTTCTTCCGGCTGTAATACAGTCAACGAAAGGCCCTTTGCTCCCGCTCTTGCCGTTCTTCCGCTACGATGAACATAGGCTTCGTACACATCGGGTAAATGGTAATTCACTACATAAGAAATTTCTTTTACATCAATTCCTCTTGCAGCCAAATCAGTAGCTACTAATATATTGATATGTCCCTCTCGGAATTGTTCCATGATGCGGTCTCTGATTCCCTGTGATAAACTTCCGTGCAAGGCACCGGAAGAAAAACGGTTAATGGCCAGATTTTTAGCCAGTTTATTAACCGCAGCTTTGGTCTTGCAAAAAATAATTCCGCGTTCGCCTTCTTTTGAATTCAGAAAATGCATCAAAACGTCCAGTTTTTCAATAGGATCCACCACAATATATTCATGGTCAATTCCTTGATTCCCTATGGTTTCCATGCTGGCACTAACTTGTACCACGTTTTTATGTAAGTAATTTTGAACCAATTGTTTTATGGCTCCTGGCATAGTAGCCGAAAACAATAATGTTTTGTGTTCCTTAGGCAATTCGGCAACAATTTCATCCAAGCTTTCTTTTAGGATAGTTACCATTTCATCGGCTTCATCGAGCACGAGGAATTTAGTTTCCTTTAGATTAATTGCTTTGCGCTGGATTAAATCAATCAAACGTCCCGGAGTAGCTACCACAATATGAGTTGGAGATGTCAAGCGTTCTATTTGCGGTTTTATTGGGATTCCACCGCAAGTAGCTGCTATAGAAACTTCAGGAAGGTATTTTGCAAAATCTTCCAGATTTCTAAAAATTTGATGTCCCAGTTCTCGTGTAGGAACCAGTATTACAGCTTGAACTGTAGGTAATGTAGTGTCTATTAATTGTAAAATAGGTAATCCAAAAGCAGCCGTTTTTCCAGTTCCTGTTTTGGCAAGACCTACTAAATCAGTAGTATTAGCTAAAAGTAGCGGGATTGTCTTTTGTTGGATTTCTGTTGGCACAACAATTTCCAATTCGGTAATCGCTTTTAGTATGGGTGCCGAAATTCCTAAATCAGTGAATTGTTTTGACATGTTTTGGATTTATTATTTTATAAAAATAGTTGTTTTGCATTGCGATTTTTTAATCCTGATGATTCCGATTGCTCTCAAAATTATCAGGATTAGCATTTTATATTATTCCTCATCAGGTTCGTTCATGATTTTCTCACGATACTTTTTCCCAATTAGCAAGGTCATTTTTAATTTGTAATCATCAATAAGCCATTCGCGGTAGTTTTTACTGCATTGGCTCAAACATTTAGAATAGCGCTTAATACGACAATCAATGTCGTTGTCTAATTCCTTGGACAAGGATTTAGCTTCCTGCAAAGTTTCAGTATTGTCAACACACATGGCAGCGTGTTGTTCTAATGATTTATCCAAAACTACTTTGGAACGCAAGTTTTGTTTAATGATTAGCTTGTGTTCTTCGTCTACATCAAAGGTTACATCGGCTGTTTTACTGAATTTGGCTCGCAATTCAGGAGGCATACTGTATTTAAAATACATTTCAATCTCAGTATCATCACGCAAGTTTTCTAAATAGAATTCAGGCGATTTGAAAATGTGCTGCCAGTTTACAGGTTCACTCCACAATCCAAAACGCGCAGCATTATTCCCTAAATCAATCACAGTAAAATGGTCTTTATTAGGTAGTTTTCTCGAACCGCGGCCAATCATTTGATAGTATAGCGTCAACGATTTTGTAGCTCTATTCAAAATAATGGTTTCTACAGTAGGTTCATCAAAACCAGTTGTCAAAATCCCAACTGAGGTTAAAATAGCATCAGGCGTATGTTTGAACCAATGTAAAATATCTTTTCGTTCTTCGTTACTGCTGGTGTTGTCTAAATGTCGAATAGCATAACCTGCTTCTCTAAAAGTTTCATAAACATATAAAGAAGTATTGATTCCGTTATTGAAAATCAATGTTTTCTTGCCCAATGATTTTTCAGTGTAGGCATGCAATAATTTCTCTTGCATGGCCATATTGGTATACAAATCATCCGAAGATTTTACAGTATAATCACCATTTATTCCCACTTTAAGCGAAGTTAGACCTACATCATAACTATAAGTAGTTGCCTTGGCCAAAAATCCGTTTTCAATCAAAGAACTGATGGTGTCGCCTACAATTAATTCATTGTAGCTTTCATTCATCGGTAACTTGATATTAGAGCTCAGAGGAGTTGCTGTAACGCCCAGGATAAATGAATTAGCAAATGAGCTTAATAATTTTCTAAAAGAATTGTAATGTGCCTCATCTATAATAACTAAACCTACATTGTCTAATTGCAGTTTATCATCATTGATACGGTTTTTTAATGTTTCAACCATCGCCACAAAGCAAGAATATTCATTTTGATCGGGAAATTCTTTGACTTTACTGTTGATTATTTTATTCTTTACGCCAAAACCTTTCAACATCTTAGAGGTTTGTTTGCATAACTCAATTCTGTGCGTCAAAACAACCACCTTCTTGTCGTGTTGTGACAAATAACGGCGTACGATTTCTGAAAATATCACTGTTTTCCCTCCGCCTGTAGGCAATTGGTAAAGCAGATGATGATTTTGCGGAGCATTATCTATGCGTTCAAATATCGCATCAATGTCTCCTTGTTGATAAGCATAAAGTTCTTTTCTGTCTTCTTTTTCTATTTCTATAGTATTTTCAAACATTGTTTTTTGTTGGATTTTTGCAAAAATACACCTAAAAAACAGTTATTCCGTCATAATTAGTTTAAAATATCGGGAGCGATTAAATAAAATTGAATTATAGCGGTTTAGTATTCGAGTCGTTCTACTATTGTTTTAAACTCGGATTCGTTCTTCCATTTTTGTTCAAAAGCTTCATTTTGAATAGATTTTAACCTGGATTTAAAATCGGATAAAATGCCATTGGCAACTAAATATTGAGTTGCCTGTTCGAAAGAATTCAGCATGCTTTTAAAAAATAAGTCCTGTTTTATCGCATGTCCGGCAGAGAAAGTTTGTGCAATTTCGATATTGTAAAGCATCAAATCAGCAATTACAAATGGGTCTACACCCAAAACCATGAAATGCTTGATATACTTTTGAGCAACAGATCGACGCATCTTTGGCTTTTTAGCTCTACCACTGGTTTTTAAAGGAAAATATTCATTTGAAATCTTGATTTTAGATTCTAATAAAAGAGTATTTTCCTTAGGATTAAATACAAAGTCATAAAATACTTTTACAGGACTGAATTTTTCATACAATTCGATGATTTGTTCTTCGAGTTGTTCTTTACTGAGTTCCTTGACGTATTTTTTTAAATCCCTCTTGCTCATAATTTAAATGTAAAGGATGCAAAAGTAAATTAGTTTTTGCAGGAATGTTTTAAAATTACCTGCTAATATTTTTTAAAACAGTTGTTTTTATAGCTTTTTGTTGCAAATAAGTTTTACTAAAACGTTTTATTATAGCTAAAAACTGATAAAAAAATCATTATTGTCATTTTAATTGAATCAATGTAATTGCATTAACTATTATTTTGAATGACATTCGACGGTAACTATTGCAATTTATACAATATATTCTTTAATAAATATATAATATTCAATTAACATTTCATTTTAACACTAAAATTAAATAATTGTTTGTTTTTATTTATTATTGTAATGATATAATAATTATTAAATATTCATTTTTAGTTGATATTATTAATAAAATAAGTAATGGATAGACGTAAAGCACTTAAAAACGTAGCCTTTTTGCTAGGAACTGCAATTTCTTCGAGTACAATCGGGGTTTTGTTTGAAAATTTTGGAACCTATGAAGGAGAAAAAAATCAAATTTCTTTTTCTGCTAAGGAGGAAGAAATTCTAGCCGAATTTGCAGATATTATTATTCCAACGACAAAATCTTCGCTGGGAGCAAAAGCCGCCGGTGTGGGTGATTTTATTCCAATGATGGTTAGGGATTGTTATCCTGCCAATTTGCAACTTCTTTTTGCTTCAGGGATGAAAGAAATGTTGTCAAAATGCCAAAAAGATTTCAATAAGGATTTTCTTTCTCTGTCTGGCGAAGAGCGTCACAAACTGATGACTGATTTAACTGCTGAGGCAATTGCTGGTGGCAAGAAGCCTTCCTTTTTTATGATTGCCAGAGACTTAACTTTATTGGGGTATTTTTCCTCTGAAATTGGTTGTACTCAAGCCCGTGAATACCTTCCTATTCCAGGAAAGTATGATGGAAATGTAGATTATAAGCCAGGGCAAAAAGCTTGGGCTACTTAATAATTTAAGATCCAATTGCTAATTTTTATTACGAACCTTTAAATGAAACAAAAGTGAATATAAACTCTAATTTAAAAAAACAAAATACCTACGATGCTATTGTCGTTGGCTCAGGAATAAGTGGTGGTTGGGCAGCAAAGGAACTCACCGAAAAAGGTTTAAAGGTTTTGATGCTCGAAAGAGGAATGAATATAGAGCATATAAAAGACTATGATTCAGCAATGAAAGCTCCTTGGGAGATTGAACATGCAGGAAGACTAACGCAGGAACAAAAAAGAACACACCCCGTTCAGAGTAGAGATTATCCGTATAATGAAGCTACTGAAAAATGGTGGGTAAATGACTTAGAATGCCCTTATACCGAGGACAAACGTTTTGACTGGTACCGAGGTTTTCATGTAGGAGGAAAATCATTAATGTGGGGACGTCAAAGTTACCGCTTCAGCGAACATAATTTTGAAGATAATGCCAAAGACGGTCATGGAAATGATTGGCCTATTCGCTATAAAGACATTGCTCCTTGGTACGATTATGTTGAGAAATTTGCTGGAATCAGCGGACAAGTTGAAAATTGGCCTCTGTTACCTGACGGTAAATTCTTGCCCCCTATGGAGATGAACTGCGTTGAAAAATCAGTGAAAGAACGATTAGAAAAACATTATAACAATACCCGTTTAATGACTATTGGCCGTACGGCAAATTTAACTGTACCTCATAATGGAAGAGGTAGTTGCCAGTACAGAAATTTATGCAGTCGCGGTTGTCCCTTTGGCGCTTATTTCAGTACACAGTCGGCGACTTTACCCGCTGCTATGGCAACCAAAAGACTAACGGTAAGACCTTATTCTATTGTAAATCACATCATTTACGATAAAGACACAAAAAAGGCAAAAGGAGTCATGGTTATTGATGCTGAAACGAATGAAACAATGGAATTTTATGCTAAAATCGTTTTTGTAAACGGTTCTACTTTAGGCTCGACCTTTATATTATTGAACTCGACATCCGATGCGCATCCTAATGGCTTAGGAAATGCAAGCGGTCAATTGGGACATAATTTAATGGATCATCATTTCCGTTGTGGAGCCGAAGGAACTGCTGAAGGTTTTGAAGATAAATATACTTATGGCAGACGAGCCAACGGAATTTATATTCCAAGGTATCAGAATGTGGGCAGTGATAAAAGAGATTATTTGAGAGGTTTTGGTTATCAAGGAGGTGCCAGCAGAGGCGCTTGGCATAAAGAAGTTGCTGAATTGGCTTTTGGAGAAAATTTCAAAGAGACCTTGTCACTTCCGGCTAACAGCTGGAGTATGGGATTGGGTGGTTTTGGAGAAATGCTGCCTTATTATGAAAACAGAGTTTACATCGACCACAGCAAAAAAGATAAATGGGGTCAGCCTGTATTGGCAATTGATTGCGAATACAAAGAAAACGAAGCAAAGATGCGTGAAGATATGATGTATGATGCTGCAGAAATGCTGGAAGCCGCTGGAATAAAAAACGTAAGAACCTATGATAATGATTGTTATCCGGGAATGGCCATACATGAAATGGGAACGGCAAGGATGGGAAATGATCCCAAAGATTCTGTTTTAAACAAATGGAATCAAATGCATGAAGTCAGTAATGTATTTGTTACAGATGGTTCCTGTATGCCTTCAATCGCTTGTCAAAATCCTTCGTTGACTTTTATGGCTTTAACGGCAAGAGCTTGTGATTATGCTGTAAAAGAATTAAAAAAAGGAACTATTTAACGCCCAAAAGAGATGAGAAAATTGAAGATGGGCATGATTGGCGGAGGTAAAAATGCTTTTATAGGTTCCGTTCATCGCATTGCTGCCAACATTGACGGCTTAATCGAATTGCATTGTGGGGCTTTTAGCTCGAATCCTGAACTCTCCAAAGAATCCGGTAGAGAATTATTCCTTCCAATGGAGAAATGTTATGGCTCTTTTGAAGAGATGATTTTGACCGAGAGTAAACTTCCACAACAACAGCGAATGGATTTTTTGACTATTGTTACTCCAAATTTTGCACATTTCGCTCCCACCATGCTGGCTTTAAACAATGGTTTTCATGTTGTGATTGACAAACCCATGACCTTAAGCCTTGACCAAGCCAAACAATTGCAACAAAAAGTAAAAGAAACAGGACTTATTTTGTGTCTCACACATACCTACTCTGCTTATCCGATGGTAAAGCAAGCCCGAAAAATGATAGCGGACAATGCCTTAGGAAAAATTAGAAAAGTCATGGTCGAATATCCGCAAGGCTGGTTAAGTCGTTTATATGAAAGTGAAGGCAATAAACAGGCTCTCTGGCGAACTGACCCAACAAAAAGTGGAATTAGTGGCTGTATGGGAGACATAGGAACTCATGCTGCCCAATTGGCAGAGTATATGTCGGGTTTAAAGATTTCGAAATTATGTGCTGATATCAATATTGTGGTTGAAGGGCGGCAATTAGATGATGACGGAAATGTATTATTGAAATTTAATAATGGAGCCAACGGGGTTTTGGTAGCCACGCAAATAGCCACCGGAGAAGAAAATAGCTTAAAAATTAGAATTTACGGTGAAAAAGGAGGCTTAGAATGGCATCAGATGGAGCCCAATAGTCTTTTAGTAAAATGGCCTGATGCTCCAGCGCAAATTTACAGAACCGGAAATGATTATTTATCGAATGTAGCCCGTTTTAATACAAGAATACCAAGCGGTCATCCCGAAGGTTATTTAGAAGCCTTCGCTAATTTATATCGAAATTTTGCTTTGACCTTGTCATCTTTATTACAAGGAAAAACGCCAACGGAAGAAATGCTCGATTTTCCCTCGGTTGACGATGGCGTTCGGGGAATGGCTTTTATAGAGCATGTAATTGCTTCAGGTAAATCAGATCAAAAATGGTTTGATTTTAAAATTTAAATACTAAAAATGACAACAATACAAGGACCAGCGGTTTTTTTAGCGCAGTTTATAGATGAAAAACCGCCTTTCAATTCATTGGAAGGAATATGTAAATGGGCTGCTGATTTAGGTTTCAAAGGGATTCAAATGCCAACCTTGGATACCCGTTTTATTGATTTGCAAAAAGCAGCTCAGAGCAAGACTTATGCTGACGAACTGACTGGCATTGTGGATTCTTTTGGACTAAAAATCACTGAATTATCTACTCATTTGCAAGGTCAGTTAGTGGCGGTTCATCCTACTTATAATGATTTTTTTGACGCCTTTGCTCCAAAAGAAGTTCAAGGGAATCCAAAAGCGAGACAGGAATGGGCAGTACAACAATTAAAATATGCGGCCAAAGCATCTCATAATTTAGGGTTGAATGCGCATGCCACATTTAGCGGTTCTTTACTTTGGCAATATTTTCATCCTTGGCCACAGCGACCTCCCGGTTTGATTGAAGATGGATTTGCAGAACTGGCAAAACGTTGGTTGCCTATTTTGAACGAATTTGATGATTCCGGAGTTGATCTTTGTTATGAAATTCACCCTGGTGAAGATCTGTTTGACGGAGAAACCTATGAAATGTTTTTGAAAGCTGTCAACAATCATTCAAGGGCTTGTATTTTGTATGATCCCTCCCATTTCGTCTTGCAACAACTGGATTATATCCAATACATTGATTTTTATCATGAACGAATTAGAGCATTCCATGTTAAGGATGCCGAGTTTAATCCAACAGGTAAGCAAGGTACTTTTGGAGGATACCAAAGTTGGCTTAATCGCGCCGGGCGTTATCGTTCTCCTGGTGACGGACAGGTTGATTTTAAAACTATTTTCAGTAAACTGGCACAATATAATTATAAAGGTTGGGCCGTAATGGAATGGGAATGTTGTCTGAAAAATCAAGAAGATGGTGCGCGGGAAGGTGCCGAATTTATAAAGAAACATATTATAAAAGTCACCGACAAGGCCTTTGACGATTTTGCGGCTATTGAAGTGAATCAGAATTTTAATAAGAAGAATTTAGGAATATAATTTTAAACCCATTTTAAAATGAAATATTTAGTATTAGGAATTGTAATGATTGGTTTGAGCTCTTTTACGATAATGACACCAGAAGTAAAATATACCAAAGTTGAAACAGTATCGACCAACATGCAAACTTCTCCTGGAGAAAAGTTAATCGCTAAATCCGATTGCGTTGGTTGTCATAAATTGGATAAAAAACTCATAGGCCCCTCCTATTTAGAAATTGCTAATAAATATCCTGCAAATGAGAAAACTGTTTCTTATTTGTCTGATAAAATCATCAAAGGCGGTTCAGGGGTTTGGGGAACAATCCCTATGGGAGCACATGCGTCGATGAAAAAAGACGAAGCTAAAACAATCGTACAATACATTATGTCCTTAAAAAAATAATCCATCTGATTCCATAGTTGCATTAATTATATGACTAACCAAACTCTGAAACCATCAATGAATAAAGAAGAGAAAATTACTAAAGAGACAAATAACCGCCGTGATTTTATAAAAACAACAGCTATTGCTGCTGCAGCATTTATGATTGTTCCCCGTCATGTTTTGGGAAGAGGTTTTGTGGCACCAAGTGATCGCTTACTGATCGCTGGTATTGGTGTTGGAGGAAAAGGTCAGTCTGATATTGCTATGTTTGCAAAAAGTGGAAAAGCTGACATTGCTTTTTTATGTGATGTAGATAGCCGCAGAGCAGTAAGAAGTGTAAATGCGTTTCCGAAAGCAAAATTTTACAAAGATTGGCGAGAAATGTTAGATAAAGAGCATAAAAATTTTGATGCCGTTTCGGTTTCGACTCCAGATCATAATCATGCTATTCAAACATTGGCAGCCATGCAATTAGGGAAACATGTTTATGTTCAAAAACCACTTACACATGATATTTATGAGGCTCGTATTTTGACTCAGGCAGCCAAAAAATACAAGGTGGTTACCCAAATGGGAAACCAAGGTTCCTCGAATGATGGTACCCGAATCATGAAAGAATGGTACGAAGCAGGCTTGATAGGCGATGTTCATACTGTTAAAGCTTGGACAGATCGTCCGGTTTGGCCACAAGGGATTCCTTGGCCTACAAAAGCAGCAGAAATTCCTAAAGAATTAGACTGGGATTTATGGTTAGGAACTGCTCCTCAAAAGAATTATGTAGATAAATTGGTTCCGTTCAACTGGCGCGGATGGTGGGATTATGGTACTGGCGCTCTTGGGGACATGGGATGTCATTTGATCGAAACCCCATTTAGCATATTAAATTTGAAGTATGCCAAGGATGTACAGTGCAGTGTGGGATCAGTATATGTTGATGAATTTAAAAGAGGCTATTTCCCGGATAGTTGTCCTCCATCGAGCCATGTGACTTTGACTTTTCCCAAAACGGATAAAACTAAAGGCGATGTAACATTGCATTGGATGGATGGCGGTATACAGCCCGAGCGTCCCTCAGAATTGGAACCAAATGAAATTTTTGGTGACGGTGGCAATGGAACTTTATTTATTGGAACCAAAGGTAAAATGATGTGTGACACCTACGGTCTAAATCCTCGATTACTTCCCTTAAGTCGAAATGAAAACCTCAAAGTAGCTCAAAAATATCCACGTGTAAAAGATGGTGCAGAAGGCCATTACAATCAGTGGGTAGAAGCTTCTATTGCGGGCTATGGCAAGCTGGAAGTAAGTTCACCTTTTGAAATTGCGGGTCCTTTGACCGAAGCTTTATTAATGGCAAATTTGGCCATTAGAGGATATGATATCCACAAAGAAATACTGGGTGAAGATGTTTATCCAGGCCGATCGGCAAAATTGCTTTGGGATAATGAAAACATGAAAATTACCAATTTTGATGATGTCAACCAGTTTGTGAAACGCAACTATCGCGAAGGATGGGCAAATCTTACTTTATAAACACAACCATACCATTTGATAATTTAAACGTATAAAAATGATTAAAAATATTTGCACCACATTAATGTTAGTGGCTTTACTACAAACAGCCAACGCTCAAAAAGGATTTAAACCATTATTTGACGGAACAACCACCACCGGATGGCATACTTACGGGAAAACCACCGTTGGAAATGCTTGGAAAGTAGAAGCCGATGGAGTTTTACATTTTGATCCAACTGCAGCCAAAAATGGCCAAGGTGGAGATCTTGTAACCGATCAAGAGTACACCAATTTCCATTTGAAATTAGAATGGAAAGTAGCTCCAAAAGCCAATAGCGGGATAATTTTTTATGTAAATGAAGATTTGAATAAATATCCTAATACTTATTCTACAGGTTTAGAAATGCAGGTTTTGGATAATGACGGGCACCCTGACGGGAAAATAACCAAACATGCCGCAGGTGATTTATACGATTTAATCAAGAGCTCTTCTGCTGCAGCTAAACCCGTGGGAGAATGGAATACTGCCGAGGTAGTTTGTAAATTCGGTAAGCTAACCTTAGTTTTAAACGGTGTATTTGTAGTCGAAACTACTCTTTGGGATGATAATTATAAATCGCTGTTGGCAGGAAGTAAATTCGCTACATGGAAAGATTTTGGGACTTTTAAAACAGGAAAAATTGCCTTACAGGATCATGGAGATCACGTATGGTATAGAAATATTAAGATTAAAGAATGGAATACCATGGACATAACCACAGGATGTGAAAACGGGATGTAGTATAACGCATGAATAAAACCTGAAATTAATTCTTATTCACCAACCATAAACCAAAAACGCATGAACATAACCACTAGACTCAAACTATCCTTGATGATGTTTCTGGAATTTTTTATCTGGGGAGCCTGGTTTGTAACCCTTGGGACTTTTTTAGGCAACAATTTACAAGCTTCGGGATCAGAAATAGCCTCCGTTTTTTCAACACAATCCTGGGGGGCTATCCTTGCTCCTTTTGTTATTGGATTAATTGCCGACCGTTATTTTAATGCCGAAAAAATCCTGGGAATTCTCCATCTGGCTGGAGCTTTTTTGATGTATCAAATGTATCAGTCTGATGAAATTGGACAGTTTTATATCTATGTTTTGAGTTATATGATTTTATATATGCCTACATTGGCTTTAGTCAATTCAGTAGCTTTTAATCAGATGCAAGATCCTGAAAAAGAATTTGCTACTATACGCGTTTGGGGAACTATAGGATGGATTTTAGCCGGATTGTCGATTAGCTTTCTATTTCATTGGGATGCAGCAACAGCGGTTTCACAGGGATTACTTAAAAATACCTTTCTTCTATCCGGAATTGCGGCCTTTATTTTGGGAATATTCAGTTTTCTTTTACCCAAAACACCGCCTAAAATCACTGCTGTAGACAAAATTAAAATAGGCGATTTACTGGGTTTTGATGCTTTGAAATTATTGAAAGATAAAAATTTTGCAGTATTTTTCCTTTCATCGATTCTGATCTGTATTCCATTGGCTTTTTATTATCAAAATGCCCATCCTTTTTTAAGTCAGGCAGGAATCGAAAATCCAACAGGAAAAATGGCGATTGGTCAAATATCCGAGGCTCTATTTTTATTGTTAATTCCAATGTTCTTGGTTCGTTTCGGATTTAAGAAAACCATTTTGGTTGGTATGTTGGCTTGGGCGATGCGCTATGCTTTATTTGCTTATGGCAACGCCGGTGATTTAAGTTTTATGCTTATTATTGGAATTGCTTTACATGGTATTTGTTATGATTTCTTTTTTGTATCAGGACAAATTTATACTAATTCTAAAGCTGGTGAAAAATATAAAAGTGCAGCCCAAGGCCTAATAACATTGGCTACTTATGGCTTTGGTATGTTGATAGGATTTGGAGTTGCCGGATGGATCACAGATAATTTTAAAATGCTCGACGGAGCGACCAATTGGGAAATGGTATGGATAATTCCTGCCTGTATTTCGCTAGCGGTATTTTTCCTTTTTGCCCTTTTCTTTAAGGAAAAAAATAAAACAAAAGAGGAAATTCCAGTAATCATAAAAATACAAGAAAATGAGTACCAACTTAAATAGAAGAACAGTAATAAAAGGAATTTTAGCCGGAACGGCGGCTTTGGGAATTCCGTCTGGATTTTCAGCTATGGCTACACCAAATGAAGAAGTAATAACACCATTAGGAATGTTAAAAGGAAATATAAATCACTCCGTTTGTCGATGGTGTTTCAGTAGCATCGAACTGGAGACTTTATGTATTGAAGCCAAAAAAATTGGAATCTCAGCTATTGATTTAGTGGGGCCAAAAGATTGGCCTATTTTAAAGAAACACGGACTGATGTCAGCCATGTGCAACGGGGCCGAAATCAATTTAGTAGACGGTTTTAATGATCCTCAGTTTCATGAAACTCTAATCAAAAACTACAGCGAAATGATTCCGCTGGTAGCCCAAGCGGGTTACAAGAATCTCATTTGCTTTAGCGGAAATAAAAGAGGAAAAACTGACGAAGAAGGCTGGAATAACTGTGTAAAAGGACTGAAGCAATTAATTCCCTTGGCAGAGAAACACAATGTGGTTTTGGTGATGGAATTACTAAACAGTAAAATAGATCATAAAGATTACCAATGCGACACCACAAAATGGGGCGTGGAATTGGCAAAAAGACTCAATACAGAACATTTTAAGTTGCTCTACGATATTTATCACATGCAAATTGATGAAGGTGATGTAATACGCACGATTAGAGAAAATCATAAATATATAGGACATTACCATACGGCAGGTGTTCCCGGTCGAAATGAAATTGACGAAACACAGGAATTGAACTATCTGGCTATTATGAAAGCTATTGCACAAACAGGTTTTACAGGTTATGTTGCTCAAGAATTTATTCCTAAGAATCCGAATAAAATTGACTCTTTAAGAAAAGCAATAGCAATTTGCGATATTTAACAACAAATATTACGATTCATGATAAAAAGAAGAACTTTTTTAATAAATAGCGGTTTGGCTCTGGGCGCAATAGCATTGGCACCTTCATTGGCATTCAGCATTAAAAATAAAAATATTGGACTCCAATTGTACTCTTTACGGGAGGCTTTCCCTACCAATGTAAAACTAGTTTTGGAACAAGTAGCCAAGGCCGGTTACAAAGAAGTCGAAACCTATGGTTTTTCAGCCAAAAACGGCTTTTTTGGTACTTCGATTAGTGATTTTAAGAGCATTTTAGCCGATAATGGTTTGAAGTCGCCAAGCGGTCATTATGATTTTGGTTCTTATATTAAAGATGGAAATTCAGATTTTTTTAAAAAAGCAATAGAAGCAGCCAATATTTTGGGAAGTCAATACATTACCATTCCCTGGCTAGAGGAATCGCTTAGAAAAACGGCAGATGATTACAAAAGAATCGCTTTCAAAATAAATGAAGTGGCTGAGATTTGTAAAGAATCTGGTTTAAAATTGGCGTATCACAATCATGCTTTTGAGTTTACCTCATTTGAAGGCACGACTGGTTATGATATTCTTCTCGGCGAAACGGACAAGAAATTAGTTGATTTTGAACTGGATTTGTATTGGGTTGTGCGATCCGGAAATGATCCTTTGCAATTGTTTAAGAAAAATCCGGGGCGTTTCACGATGTGGCATGTAAAAGACATGGATCAAAATAATCCCGATAAAAATAATCCCGATAAAAATACCGAAATTGGCAACGGAAGCATTGATTTTAAATCGATTTTTGCCGAAGCAAAACTTTCAGGTGTAAAACATTTTTTTGTTGAACAGGAAACCAATTATGTTCCTAATCCGATAGAATCAGTAAAAACAAGCTGTCAATATGTTAGTAAACTTTTGATTTCATAATATTCCGGATTTGCAAATAAAATGAAGACCAACTTGAGGGTTGGTTTTCTCTTTTTTAAATCATAATATTTGACTTCAAAATTTAACCTTTCTTATGAATTAGTTTTGAATAGAATACTTCAAAAATCAATGTTATTGCCTAATTTTGTCGATTATTACTAAAAATAAATTAAATGCTTAAGATTTTCAAGATTACTGCGATTCTAGAAGGAATATCCTATTTGGTTTTATTTGCTAATATGCTTTTTATCAAGCCTGCACACCTTGATTTGTACAAAACCTTGCTGTATCCAATAGGAATGGGGCACGGAGTGCTTTTTATTGGTTATGTTTTGCTAGCTGTTTTATTAAAAAACGTTCAAAATTGGGATTTTAAAAACTTAGGCATTATTCTATTTGCTTCCCTTGTACCTTTTGGAACTTTTTATATCGATAAGAAATATTTGAATAATGTATAAAATTATAGAGCAAATTTTCACCTTCCTCTACCCCATTTTTCGAAAATGGGGATTAGGGTATAATTTGGCCTCTTATTTAAGTTTATTTATAAACATTGCGTTGTTGTGCTTTTTGGCCTACGCTATCTATGTAGTATTCCGACTCGTTTTAGTCACCATTTTGGTATTTGTGGCTAAAAAAACAAAAACAAATTTTGACGATTTATTAGTATCCAATAAGACTGCAAAATATATTGCCCACCTTATTCCGTTGCTCTTTATTTATAAATCAGTTCCAATAATTCTGGATAAATACGAATATTGGGAAGATGTTTTTGGAAAACTGGTAGGGATTTATATCGTCTTTTTAATTTTATGGATCATACGAACCATATTTAATGCCTTAAGAGATTATCTAAAACAAAAACCAAGATATAGCGACAAACCTATTGATAGTTTTATCCAAGTAATCATGATTGTGCTTTGGATGGTGGGGATTACAGTCATTATTTCAAAATTATTTGATTTTGAATTTAAACAACTTATAACGACCTTAGGAGCTGTATCTGCTTTGATTATTTTAATTTTCAGAGATATTATTTTGGGTTTTGTAGCCAGTGTGCAAGTTTCCATAAATGACATGGTTCGAATTGGGGATTGGATCACAATGGACAAATTTGGTGCTGATGGCGATGTGATCGAAATCAATTTGACTACGGTTAAAGTGCGAAATTTTGACAATACCACTACCACAATTCCTACTTATAGTTTGAGTTCGGATTCTTTTCGCAACTGGCGAGGTATGTTTAAATCCAATGGAAGACGTATTAAAAGACACATTCTGATTAAAACAAGTAGTATTCGTTTTTTGAATGATTCAGAGTTTGATAATTTAAAAAAAATTCAATTAATCAGTGGTTATATTGATACTCGAAAAGCAGAAATTGACAAGTTTAACAGTGTAAATGCTATAAACAAATCTATTGCAATCAATGGTAGAAATATGACTAATTTAGGATTGTTTCGAAAATACATCATAGAATACCTGCACCATCACCCTGCTTTAAACAAGGATATGATGATGCTTTGTCGTCAATTACAATCGACATCAAATGGAGTTCCTTTAGAAATTTATGCATTTACGAAAGATAAAAAATGGGAAAATTATGAGTACATAATGGCTGATATTTTTGATCATGTAATTGCATCCGTAGCTTATTTTGATTTAGAAATTTTCGAATTACCCTCCGAAAAAGAGTTTCTGAATTAGGTTTAATTATAAAAAAAAGACCTTAAGTGTTTCAAAACACTTAAGGTCTTTTTTTATCAGCCTTCTCTATTTAATCAAGACAAACGATTTTTCACGTATTCAATTTGTGTTTTTCCATGTGCTTTAGGCTTACCGTCAGCACCTAAATTAACCATAGTGGTAGTGTCAATGGAAATAATGGTTTCACGGGTCATCATGTTTCGAACTTCACACTTTAAGGTCAATGAGCTGTTTCCAAATTTAACCACATCAATGCCAATTTCGATAATATCTCCTTGTTTTGCTGAACTTCTGAAATTTATTTCCGACATATGTTTGGTAACTACTTTGGGATTTTCCAGTTGAATTATCGTGTATAAAGCCAGTTCTTCATCAATCCAGGCCAACAATTTTCCGCCAAATAAAGTTCCGTTCGGATTCAAGTCTTCGGGCTTTACCCATTTTCTAGTATGAAATCGCATAATTTTTATTTTTATAAGGCTAAAATAACGCATCTTAGGATATAATTTTTTATTTTTAAAGAAAAATATGAATCAGAGAGATGTTTTTTTAAGAGAATTTCGCGGAGAAACCATAGGTAGTGTAAGTGCTCAATCTTCTTCGGAGGAAAGGTTTCAAAATCAAACCCTTCGCCCTATCCTAAAACTGCAAAATGAACTGTTTATCGCTGCTTTCCATAATTATATTACAAAATGTAAGAGCGATTTTTATACACAAACAGTCGATAAAAAATTGGCAACGATAGAAAATGCAATTCAAAAGGACATCAAGTTCCGTAATGCCTTAAAAGGGATGATCATTGGATTATTTACTCAAGACGAATATCTTTTGTATATAAAAAACTCATCAAACCTTAATAAAAGAATGATGAGTATGCTTATTGAAAGACTAAAAAGTCAGCTACAATTGTTTGAAAAAACAGCTTTATAATCTATTGTTGAAAATAGTTTAGATTCTATTTCCAAAGTTTAGTAAACAACAAAGGACAAATGGATTCCATACTCTTGGGATCTTCTGCGTCCCATGTAAAATTGAGCAAAGGGTAATTTTCATCAGTTGTGGTGAATTGTTCATAATCAATATAAGGATACAATTCCTGATTGGTTTTGTTTTTGAATGCTGAAACCGCTACAAACCAAAAGCCTTCAAATTGATAGGATTTGCGGTCAGGAATTACTTGATCAACTAAATAATCTGGATTAGCCTTTGCTTTATAAAAAACGTCTTTACCTCTAGAGATTAACCAGCATCTAAAATATTCAAAATCACCATCTGAAACACCACCATTCATGATATAGGCCGCGCACCATAATTCAGGATTGTATGAATCAAATAGCAGCTGATCTGTTCTGAGTCGAAAGCCTATTATTTCCTTTGGAGACAATTTTTCAAGTTCAGAAACCAAAAAAAGTTCTTGATCCTCCTGATCTGTATTTTCTTTTAAGGAACTTTCAATGAGGTTCCAATATTGTTCTTCATCAAGCATTTCACTTGATTTAGAAAATGAAATACTGTCGAATGCCACTGTTGCAGTATCCATTATAGGAATGACTTCTTTTGGAACGGTCTTTACAACTGGATTGATTTTTTTTTGAGCTGTTACACTAACCCCAAAAACGATCAAACAGAACAAAATTGTATTTGTATTTTTCATAAAAGTGATAGAATAAATCAGTTGATCTGTTTTATTATTTTAAGTAAAATTAGCAAATATTAATCTGTGATATTGATATTTGCAATATAAAAATTAGTGTCAATTTTAAGTTCTTTATTTTCAGATGTAACTGCTTCTTGTTTCCAGTTTTTTTCCGGTTTTAGCCACTTTTCGGTACCATTTAGAGTTACTTTAATGGGCATATTAAAATTGGCAACACAATTTGTCCAACGAAATGTCAAGCTATTGTCTTTGAAATAATATTCTAATGTAGGAATTCTGGTATCTCTTAAATATTGATTAAAGAAAGTTGATAAATTCAGTCCAACATTAGTGCTCAGATACTCCTCAATTTGTTTTGTGGTAACTGTTTGGTGGTAAAAAGTACTGTTTAAGCCCCTTAAAATGGTTCTCCATTTTTCATCATTATTTACAATTTGACGTAATGTATGTAACATATTGGCTCCTTTGTAATACATATCGCCCGAACCTTCGCTATTCACATCATAATGCCCAATAATTGGTTTGTCATTAAGAATGCTTTTTCTCACTCCTTTTACATAATCAAAACCGGCCTCTTTGCCATAGTAATATTCCACAAAAAGACTTTCGGAGTAATTTGTAAAACTTTCATGAATCCACATATCAGCAATGTCCTTGTAGGTAATATTGTTAGCAAACCATTCATGTCCGGATTCATGGATGATAATAAAATCAAATTTGAGTCCCCAGCCTGTTCCGCTTAAATCTCTCCCTTTGTAACCGTTTTTAAAATCATTACCATAAGTAACACTACTTTGGTGTTCCATGCCTAAATAAGGCGCTTCAACCAGCTTATAACTGTCTTCATAAAACGGATAAGGCCCAAACCAATGTTCAAGAGCTTTCAGCATGCGCGGAACTTCTGTGAACTGTTTTTTTGCTTTAGACAAATTATCTCTTAGAACATAATAGCTGCAATCTAAATTTCCTTTCTCCCCAGCATATTTTTCTGAAAAAGAAACATAATCACCAATATTTATATTTACCCCATAATTATTGATGGGATTTGCCACATACCAATTGAAGGTTCTTGTACCGTCTTTTAATTTTTTGACACTTTGCAAACGCCCATTGGAAACATTTGTTAAATCACCTGGAACGTTGACACTAATTAACATGTTTTCTACCTCGTCATACATATGATCTTTATTGGGCCACCAAACACTGGCACCCAATCCTTGACAAGAAGACGCAATAAAAGGTTTACCATTATGATCTTTCTTCCAAGTAATTCCTCCATCCCAAGGTGGATTTACGGCAACCTTTGGCTGTCCGCTAGAGAAAACCGTCAGTTCTTTTATTGCTCCTTTTATTTGTGGAGCGAGTAATTCTATAAAAAAAGCATTTCCTTCTCTCTTGTATTTTAACTCTTTCCCATCCTGAATTACTTTATCAATTTTCATAGGATTTTGCAAATCAATCTGCATGCGATTGTATGCATCTAATACTTGATATCGGATTGTGTTAGAACCTGTAATAGTGCTGTCTGAAGGATTTACTTTAATATTGAGATGGTAGTATTTTACATCCCACCAAGCTCTCTCTTTGGTTATGCTTCCTCTCAAGGAATCTTGTCTGGTAAAAACTTCATTGTTCTTTTGTAATAAACCTTGGGCGCTTACCGAACTAGAAATCAAAAGTGCGATAAAAGCAAAACGAAAATAATGAATCATAGATCTGAAACTTTTAAATAAAACGGTAAATATATGTATTATAATTTTTCTTGAAATAGCAGTTTTAAAAGCAGTACCGTTTACAACTGTTCAATAAACTTGGTTAACAAATGTACTCCATAGGCCGTGGCGTGTTTGCTTTTTGCAAATTCATCGTCACCAAATGCTACACCAGCAATGTCCAAATGAGCCCAAGCGGAATGGTTCTGAGTAAAATATTCTAAAAATTTAGCAGCGCTGATGGCTCCGGCCAGCGGTTTTCCACTATAATTTTTCACATCAGCAATATCGCTTTCGATGTCTTGTTTATAGGCATCCCAAAGCGGTAATGGCCACAATCGCTCACCAATTGCATCCCCCGTTTCTTGTATTTTTTTTGAAACAGCTTCATTATTGGTAAATAGAGCGGCACATTCATCGCCAAATGTTCCCATGCTGCTTCCGGTCAAAGTGGCGATATCTATAATATATTCGGGATCAAAATTCTTAATCAAATAGGATAATCCATCAGCTAGAATCAAACGTCCTTCGGCATCGGTATCGATGATTTCTATGGTGTTTCCACTATAACTGCTGATTACATCGCTGGGAAGAAAAGATTTATTATCTACCGAGTTTTCGGCACAAGGGACAATAGCTGTTAGTTTTATAGGCAATTGTAAATCGGCGATGAGCTGAATTGCCCCAAAAACAGCGGCCCCTCCGGCCATATCACTTTTCATCTGAAGCATACCTGACGTTTTTATATTCAATCCTCCGGTATCAAAGGTGATTCCTTTCCCTACGAATCCAACATGCTTTAAATTATTTGCACTTTCTTTAGGTTCGTATTTCATAATTATGAACTGAGGTTCGTTTTGACTTGCTTTTCCAACGGCCAAAAATGCACCTAAACCCTGAATTTGGCAAGCTTCCAGTCCTAAAACTTCAACCTCAAAACCATATTTTGCACCTTTATCAACTGCCCAATTTGCCAAATATTTAGGGGTAACCTTATTTGGAGGCAAATCAACGAGGCCTAAGGTTTCCAGTTGGGCTCGGGCAATTTTTATCGCTTTATTTATAGTTATCGAATAGTCATTATTCGACAAAATTTCTAATTCAAAATGATCGCCAAGAAAAGGATGCTTTTCTTTAATTTTATAATGACCTAAATCATAGGTTCCCAGAAGTAATCCTGAAATTGTAGCCTCTACTAATTCAGGATTAAATTGTTCCGGAATGAATAAAACTACGTTTTTCCCAAAGCTTTCTACTTCTTTTGCCGCGATTCTCCTGAAAATGGTCTTGATGGATTTGTAATCAATCTCTTTTCCTAAACCAATGAATATATAAGTATTCCCTTTATGCTCGGCAAGATAGTGAGTGTCTTTTTTTCCATAAAAAACTTTAGAAGAAATCTCTACATCTTCAAATTTTATCGGAATGATACTTTTCAAATTTGTTTCAAAAACCGGTATTAAAATAGTTCCTGAATAATTTTCTAAATGAGCTATTTGCTTCGTTTTCATAATATATATTTTATCCAACGCTAAGGTATCTTTTTTTGAAATTCATCTCGATCTATACAGCTTTGAAGCTGAATTGAAGTCGTTTTAAATTAGATAGTAAATATAGTCGATTGCTGTTTCAAAAAAAAGAAAACCCAATAGTTAATAATGATACTATTGGGTTTTAATTTAATTCCGGGAAATTGAAATTGCTATTTTTGTCGGCTTTTCAATACATTCACAACATCATTTATTTGAAATCCTTTGGCTTGCAATAAAATGAGATAATGAAAAAGTAAATCGGCGCTTTCGCTCAAAAACAAATCATCATTTTCGTCTTTGGCTTCAATTACTACTTCGATGGCTTCTTCTCCTACTTTTTGAGCTATTTTGTTGATTCCTAATTTAAACAAAGAAGCCACATAACTTTTTTCGGAATCGGCGTTTTCTCTTCTTGCTTTAATGGTATTTTCCAAGTCTGAAATAAATCCATAATCCGTTTTATTTTCGACTCCCCAGCAGGTATCCGTTCCTTTGTGACAAGTGGGACCTTCTGGTTTTGCTTGTATCAAAAGGGTATCGTTGTCACAATCATTCTTGACCTCTATCAAGTGTAAAAAATTGCCGCTTTCCTCTCCTTTGGTCCAAAGTCTTTCCTTAGATCTGCTGTAGAAAGTCACTTTTCTGGTTTCGATGGTTTTATCATAGGCTTCTGAATTCATGTAACCCAGCATCAAAACCTTTTTAGTCTCACTGTCCTGAATAATGGCTGGAATTAAACCATCCGTATTTTTTGAAAAATCTAATTTCATAATTTTTATTTAATGATTAAAAGATTGAAGAATAGAAACTATTTTCTTTAATCTTAACTCTATATCCGAACTTCAATATTATTATTTTTAAGCTCTTGTTTCAAGGTTTTTATTTCAATTTCTTTAAAATGAAATACACTTGCTGCCAAGGCTGCATCTGCTTTTCCGGCATTAAAACAATCTACAAAATGCTGAATAGTTCCGGCTCCTCCAGAAGCAATTATAGGAATATTGACCAATTGGGATAGTTTTGCCAAAGCTTCATTGGCAAAACCATTCTTGGTTCCGTCGTTATCCATAGAAGTGAAAAGAATTTCTCCCGCGCCTCTTTCTTCCACTTCTTTTGCCCAGTCAAACAAGTTTAATTCTGTAGGAACCTTACCTCCTACCAGATGAACAATCCATTTTCCATCAATTTGTTTGGCATCAATAGCCACTACCACACATTGGCTACCGAATTTTTGTGCCAAATCATTAATCAACTGTGGATTTTTGACTGCGGATGAGTTGATAGAAACTTTGTCAGCACCATTTTGCAATAAAATCTCAACATCTGATACCGACGAAATTCCACCACCCACAGTAAACGGAATATTAATTGTAGAAGCTACTTTTCGAACCAAATCGACCAAGGTTTTTCTTCTTTCTTCGGTAGCCGAAATATCCAAAAAAACCAGTTCATCCGCCCCTTCATCCGAATATATTTTGGCCAGTTCCACCGGATCTCCAGCGTCGCGTAAATCTACAAAATTAACGCCTTTGACCGTTCTTCCGTTTTTTATATCGAGACAGGGAATAATTCTTTTTGTTAACATTTTTCTAATATATAATTTTCCAATTGTTTCAATGAAATTCGTCCTTCATAAATTGCTTTTCCGATAATGGTTCCCTCACAACCCAATTCAGCCAATTTAGGTAATTCATCAAAAGCTGAAATTCCTCCCGAAGCGATTAATTTTACGCCTGCTGCTTGTTTCAGGATTTTGGCATATAAATCAAAACTAGGTCCTTCGAGCATGCCGTCTTTGGCAATATCAGTACAAATAACGTATTGAATTCCTTTATTTTGATAATCTTGAATAAAAGGAACTAAATCCTCATCAGACTCTTCCAGCCAGCCCGAAACAGCTACTTTTTCATTATTAGCATCGGCACCCAAAATGATTTTGTCAGATCCGTATACAGCAATCCATTTTTCGAAAATGCTTCTGTTTTTCACGGCAATGCTTCCACCGGTAATTTGATTGGCACCACTTTCAAAAGCAATTTTTAAGTCGGAATCTGATTTTAAACCGCCACCAAAATCAATTTTTAACTTTGTTTTCGTAGCAATTTGTTCCAGTATTTTATAATTGACAATTTGGCTTGATTTGGCGCCGTCTAAATCAACCAAATGCAAATATTCGATTCCATGCGCCTCAAATTCTTTGGCTACTTCCAATGGATTTTCATTGTATATTATTTTGGTATTGTAATCCCCTTTGGACAAGCGGACACATTTTCCGTCTATAATATCTATTGCGGGTATAATTCTCATTTTTTTTTATATAATTTAAAGATTTAAAGATTCAATAATTTAAAGATTAACAATGAAGAAGCTAATCTTTAAATTTTTCAATCTTTTTAATTATTTAATTCAAGGAAATTCCTTAGAATTTTCTCCCCAACATCGCCACTTTTTTCTGGGTGAAATTGGGTTCCGTAAAAATTATTTTTCTGTAAAGCCGAAGCATATTCTAGTTCATAATCAGTGGTTGCGATGGCTTCGGCGCAATTTGGTGCATAATAACTGTGTACCAAATACATGTACTCATTTTCAGTAATTCCTTTAAATAAAGATGATTTTAGGTTGTAAATTTGGTTCCAACCCATTTGTGGCACTTTTACTTTTGAAGAGAATTTAATTACATCTACATCAAAAATTCCCAAGCCTGTTGTATTTCCCTCTTCGGTTTTGTTGCACATCAATTGCATGCCCAGACAAATCCCCAAGACAGGTTGCTTGAGTGTGGGAATCAAAGTATCCAAACCGCTTTCTAAAAGCATTTTCATTGCCGAACTCGCTTCGCCTACTCCGGGAAAGATTACTTTATCAGCGGCTTTAATTTCGGCAGGATTGTTACTTAAAACAGCTGTAAATCCCAGTCTTTCGATGGCAAACATGATGCTTTGAATATTTCCGGCTCCGTAATTTATAATTACTATTTTCATTTTTTAATTGTTTCAAGTTTCAAGTTTAAAGTTTAAAGTTATATTGTGATAACCTGAAACTTTAAACTTGAAACAACTTTTTTAAAGCATCCCTTTCGTACTTGGCAAAATCATTTTTTCGGTATCACGTTTCACGGCCACTTTTATCGCTTTGGCGAAAGCCTTAAAAATGGCTTCTATTTTGTGGTGTTCGTTTTGTCCTTCGGCTTTGATATTGATATTGGCTTTAGCCCCATCAGAGAAAGATTTAAAGAAATGCAAGAACATTTCTGTTGGCATTTTCCCCACCATTTCGCGTTTGAATTCGGTTTCCCAAACCAGCCAGTTTCTGCCTCCAAAATCTATAGCAACTTGTGCCAAACAATCGTCCATTGGTAAACAAAAACCATAACGTTCAATCCCCAATTTATTTCCTAATGCCTTCGCAAAAACTTCCCCAAGCGCAATCGCTGTGTCCTCGATGGTGTGGTGTTCATCGACTTCTAAATCTCCTTTTACCAGAATTTCCAAATCCATTTGTCCATGGCGGGCAATTTGGTCGAGCATGTGGTCAAAAAAGGCAATTCCTGTTTCAATTTTGCTTTTTCCGGTTCCGTCTAAATTTAAATTGATGTAAATATCGGTTTCATTTGTCTTTCTTGAAATCGTAGCCGAACGTGCTTCGAGTTTAAGAAACTCATAAATTACTTTCCAATCGGTGCTTTGCAAGCTAATAACCGAATCTAATTCTTCTTTTTTAGAAGCAATTTCAGTACTTCCGGGTCCATCTGTTGTATTCAAGAAAATAGCTTTAGCTCCTAAATTTTTGGCCAATTCTACATCGGTCAAACGATCGCCCAAAACAAAAGAGTTTTCAAGGTCATAGGCCGGATTATCGATATATTTAGTCAACATTCCCGTTCTTGGTTTGCGGGTTGGAGCATTGTCTTCCGGAAAAGAACGATCTACAAAAATATCGTCAAAAAGAACACCTTCATTTTCAAAAGCTCTTAGGATAAAATTTTGGGTGGGCCAAAACGTATCTTCAGGAAAGCTAGCTGTTCCCAAACCGTCTTGATTGGTAACCATCACCAATTCATAGTCTAATTCTTTTGCAATTTTTGCTAAATACTGAAATGCTTTTGGATAAAATTCTAATTTTTCTAAACTGTCCAATTGATAATTTTCCGGTTCTAAAACAATCGTTCCGTCACGATCGATAAAAAGTACTTTTTTCATTTTCTATTTCTTTTGACCATTAGCTAATGGCTAATAATGCATCTATTAATTTTTTATTTTCTTCAGCTGTTCCAATCGTCAAACGCAACGTATTTTCACATAACGGCTGCGTCGTTCTGTTCCTGATAACAATTCCTTTAGCTATTAATTGATCGTATCTTTTATTGGCGTCATCTACTTTTATTAATACAAAATTAGCTTCTGTAGGGTAAATTTTGCTAACAAATTTAACTTGATCTAATACTTTAAGTAAATCTTCTCTTTGTGCTATAATTGAATTAATCTCCTGTTCACTTTTATCTTTTTGATTCAAACGTTCAATAGCTCTTTTTTGCGTTAATTCATTGACGTTATAAGGTGGTTTTATTTTATTTAAAACTGAAATTACTTGACTGGAAGCATAACAAATCCCCAATCGGATTCCTGCTAAACCATACGCTTTTGAAAGAGTTTGTGTAATAATCAAATTAGGATATTCATCTAATTCGTTGATCCAACTTTGCTTTTTCGAAAAATCGATATAGGCTTCATCAATCACTACTAAACCTTTGAAATTTTGTAATAAAGTAACAATACTTTCATCAGAAAAGGAATTTCCTGTTGGGTTATTGGGCGAACATAAAAAGATAATTTTTGTATTTTGATTTACAGCGGCTAAAATAGCGTCAATTTCAGGTTGAAAATCTTGAGAAAGTAAGACTTCTTGGTTTTCCACCGCATTAATATTAGCCAAGACAGCATACATTCCGTAAGTTGGCGGTAAAGTAATTACATTGTCCACTTTGGGTTCACAAAATGCTCTAAAAAGTAAATCCAACACTTCATCGCTTCCGTTTCCAAGCAATATCTGATTGGCTTTTAGGCTTTTTTGTTGCGCCAAAATTGCTTTTACATTGCTTTGCTGTGGGTCAGGGTAACGATTGACTCCGTTTTCAAATGGATTTTCATTGGCATCCAAAAAAATCATTTCGGCTGTATCAAAATCCTCAAATTCATCACGAGCCGATGAATATGGCTTCATGGTCTTGACGTTCTCACGAACTAAATTATTTATGTCAAAATTATTTTTCATCTTCAATTGTTTTTAATCTTAATGTAACCGCATTTTTGTGGGCTTGTAGACCTTCGGCTTCGGCCATAATTTCAATGGCTTTACCGATATTCTGAATTCCTTTTTTGGATATTTTTTGAAAAGTCATTGACTTGGTAAAACTATCCAAATTGACACCGCTATAATTCTTCGCAAAACCATTGGTTGGTAAAGTATGATTCGTCCCTGACGCATAATCTCCAGCACTTTCAGGAGTATAATTCCCTATAAAAACAGATCCTGCGTTTTCAATTCCATCAATATAAAAATCATCAGCTGCAGTACAGATTATAAAGTGTTCCGGACCATATTCATTGATTAATTCCAAAGCAATACTATCATTTTCGACATAAATCAATTTAGAATTGGCAATGGCTTTTTCGGCAATGGCTTTCCTTGGCAACAGGTCCAGTTGGATTTGGATTTCCTTTTCTACGGCATCAATCAAGTTTTTAGAAGTTGAAACTAATAGTACCTGACTGTCGGTTCCATGTTCTGCTTGCGATAATAAATCGGATGCTACGAAAGCAGGAACGGCTGTATCATCAGCAACGACCAATAATTCAGATGGTCCGGCGGGCATGTCAATAGCTACTCCAAACTGAGTTGCCAATTGTTTGGCTACGGTTACAAACTGATTTCCGGGACCAAATATTTTATATACTTTGGGGATCGATTCTGTACCAAAAGTCATTCCTGCAATCGCCTGGATTCCGCCCACTTTCAAAATTTTGGTTACTCCACATAAATTAGCGGCATATAAAATGGCTGGATTTATATTTCCGTTTTTATCCGGAGGTGAACATAGAACAATTTCATTACAACCAGCAATATTAGCGGGAACAGCAAGCATCAAAACCGTCGAAAATAAAGGTGCTGTTCCTCCGGGAATGTACAATCCTATTTTTTGAATTGGTCTTTTTTCCTGCCAACAATTGACACCTTCGGTAGTTTCGATAATTACACGATCCGTTTTTTGGGCAGCGTGAAATTTTTCAATATTCGATTTAGCAAGTTGAATCGCTTCTTTCAGTTCGTTAGCGATTAATCCAATTGCCTCGTTTATTTCCTCTTGTGAAACTTCATAGTTATCCAGAGAAACGCCATCAAATAAGGAAGTGTATTTTGCAACAGCAAGATCCCCTTTCTTTTGGACTTCTTTGAATATTTCTTTTACGGTAAACTCTATATCATCTACTGTTTTTGTTGGTCTTTCAAGTAGTGTAGACCAAGTATCAGGGGTTGGGTTGTATATTTTATTCATTTTTAATTTAATTTAAGGATACAAAAATTAAAAGATTGAAAAAATTCAATAGCTAATTTATGATATTTAACAATAGATTTTAAAGGACCATCTTTTCGATTGGGCAAATCAAAATTCCTTCGGCTCCAGCCTCTTTCAATTGATCGATCACGTCCCAAAAAGTATCTTTGTCGATTACCGAGTGTACACTGCTCCAACCTTCCTGAGCCAAAGGCAAAACAGTTAAGCTTCTTAGAACCGGTAATATTTTACCTATAGCATCAATCTTTTCATTAGGAACGTTCATCAAGATGTACTTTGATTTACGTGCTCTTAAAACCGATTCGATTCTGAATTTCAACGTATCAATTAGCTTTTGAACTTCAGGCGTTACTTTTGGAGAAACAGCCAAAACCGCTTCACTTTTCAAAATAATCTCTACTTCCTTTAAATTATTTTTGAACAATGTACTTCCGCTGGAAACAATATCCACAATCGCATCTGCAAGGCCAATATTAGGAGCGATTTCTACCGATCCTGAAATTTGGTGAATGTCTACACTTACACCGAAAGAATTGAAATATTCATTTACGGTATTCGGATAAGAAGTGGCTATTCGCATTCCGTCCAGATCTTGAATCGAATTGTATTCAAAGCCTTTAGGTACGGCCACAGAAACCTTGCATTTAGAAAAACCAAGTTTCTGAATCACCTGTATTTCTTTTCCTTTTTCGACTAATAAATTATCGCCTACGATGGCAATATCCACGACGCCATCAATTAAATATTGGGGAATATCTGAATTTCTCAGGTATAAAACTTCAAGGGGAAAGTTAGAAGCTTCGGCTTTTAGCTGGTCGATTCCATTGTTGATTGAAATACCGCAATCCTTAAGAATTTGGATACTGTCTTCGTTTAAACGACCTGATTTTTGAATTGCAATTTTTAATGTACTCATTTTAAATGTTTTTTTGTTAGAATAGTTTGTTTGAGTACAAGGATAAGAATTAAAAAACCCGTTTGATGTACTCAAACGGGTTTTAGAATATGATGATTTACACACATACCATTAACACATCGCTTGAGAGCAATAATGAAAATGATGATGATGGAATTGAATTGAAAACATATTGTTGGTGCTTTTATTAGCTTAATTTCTTCTGCAAATATAATAGATATTTTACTTGCAATGCAATTTTTAATTTAACTTAATGAGATAAAATTGTTAAATGCTATTTTTCATTTGCCTCTTTATCACTAGTATTTAGAATTGCATTTTGATCTGCACCTTCAGTAACTACAGGGTTTTCCCTGATTTCAGTATGGCGAATTTCACCACCGGAAGTACCAACTAATTGTGTCAAATAAATTGTTACAAGTGCCAAACCTAAAATAAAATAAGACACTAATTTTTCTTTGGAATTCTTTTTGACACTCAAAAAGAGCGCAATCAAAGAAGCAGAACCCAATACATACAATGCGATAGCTAGTTTTTCGGCAAGCTCTTCATGTTCATGGATAATTTTTTTTCCAATGCTTGGCATGTCTTCCACCAATTCTTCTGCGCCTTCTCCTGTAGCCATACTTAACGCTGCAAAAATAGCCGCCACTATAAATAAAACATAGGCCGTATTTTTGACCGAATTGTTTTTTAATAGCATGCCAACAATTAAAATTCCGAATCCTAATATCGTCCCAATTATTGGGAAATGATTGACAATTAAGTGTAAATGAGCATCGTTCATAATAGGCTTGTTTTATTGGTTATTAATAGAAATTGTATTGTTCTTTTTTAATTCATTAGAGTCCAATTATTGTTTTAATTAGCAACGTCAAAAACACCTTTTACCAAAATTTTAGAAGTTGCATTAACCTGATTGTCAGCAATAATTTCAACAAATTTTTCGGAACGCTGTCCAACTGTCACTAGCACTTTTTTGAAGAAGTAGCTATCGTTTTTAGTTTGTGTTAATAAAAGTACGAAATTTTTGTTATTTTCGGTGATTAATGCTTCCGCAGGAATCCCTAATCCTTTTTTGGAATCAACTACAATCTCCGCTTCGACAAACATACCTGTCATCAATTTTTGTTTTATGTTTTCATCCAAATGTCCATGAACATTGATTGTTCTGTCATTTCCTTCAATGGATTTCCCTACTAAATGTACTTCGGCATTGAATGTTTCTTTTGAAGCCTCAGGAATAGTGAAATTTATTTTTTGTCCTTGTTTTACTTTTAAAATATCTTTCTCAAAAACATTCAATTCTAAATGTAAATGAGAAGTTTGAATAATATCAAGTATTACATCCGATGGCGCAACATACATTCCAACATTAGCATTCATCACCACTATATCCCCAGAAATAGGAGCGAAAATCGTAATTACAGAGGTCAAATTTCCTTTTTCAACATTGGCAGGGCTTATATTGAGCATGGCCAGTTTTGCTTTTAAGCTTTGATACATTCCTTTGGCTCTTTTGTATTCGCTTTCCGCTTTCAAGTAATTTTTTTGTGAAGTTATTTTTTCATCAAATAAGGCTTTTTGACGTAAATACTCTGATTTTAGATAATTTATTTGTTCGGAAACATCCAAATATTCTTTTTGAATATCCAAAAATTCCGTGTTCTCTAATGTCAATAAAGCTTGTCCTTTTTTGACTTGATCGCCCACTAAAAGTTTTGTCGACTTGACATAACCTCCAATAAAACTGGTTATTTGAGCCCTGTTTTGTGGTGGAACGTCAATTTTTCCGGAGGTTTTAATGGTTACATCAAAATCTTGATCGGTTGGCGGAGCAATTTCCATCGAAGCCGACTTAAATTGTGTGGTGGTAATTTCAATCAGGTTCTCCTCTTTAGCTGTAGATTCCTCCTTTTTTGCTTCTTTACAAGAGAAAAGGATAATGGATAGCGAAAGTATATAAAGTGATTTTTTCATTTTTAAAACAATTTTAGTAATTAAGGTATTGAATGTCAAGTTGGGTTTTATTAAATTGAAGTACATTATCGAGATAATCTACTTGAATAGTGGAAGCATTTTCTAAGCTTTGGATGTACTGAAAGAAATCAATTTCTCCATGTTTGTAGCTGAGATTCCCTACTTTAATGATTTCATCGGATAATTTTTTTCCAACTTGAGCATAGTAATTAATCGCTTCTTGATACTTGGCCAGTTCATTCTTTTTTTGATTGATAAATTCACTTCTTTTTTGGGTTTGGTTTTGCCTTTGTTGTTCCCAACTTTGCCATTCGAGTTGTGCCACTTTAGTTTTGGAAATATTGCCCGAAAACAAAATGGGAAGCGCTATTCCAACCTGAAAACCATTCAATGATTGGGATAATCCTTTATTGGAACCCGTAAAATATTCTAAATTAATATCGGGTAACCAATGTTGTTTTTGTAGTTTTATTTGGTTTTTGTAATTTGTGCTAATACTTTCTAAATAAGTATTTTGAATTGATTCATTTCTTGTATCCATTGTAATGAATAATGGACTGATTGCACTGGCCGAAATGACGATTTTTTCATCGCTTTGTATCAAAGAATGTAAAACAGCATACTGCGCTTTCTTTTCTGATTCAATTTGATTCAGCTTGGTTTTTATTTGTCTGAATTTAGCTTGAGCGGTAATTTTTTCTAAATAGTTTGTTTCTCCTAATTCAAAACGTCTGTCACTGGCTTTAGAGAAATTTTGATACAAACTGTCTAAATAGACGTACAATTTCTCTTGGTGCTGAAAATAGACAATTTGCTGATACACCTTAGAAATTTCTAAAGACAGTTTGCTTTTTTGTATTTCAAAACTGGCTTTTTCTTTTTCGTATTCAGCGGTATACACTTTTTTTTGTGCTCCGTAAACAGTTGGAAATGCAAATCTTTGTTGGATACCAATAACGTTTAAAGGTTGATTATTAAAAGCTAAATTATTATTATCCTTATTGTAATAAAGGTTTGTTTTATCGAAGGTGTAGGCACTTTTTATATTAGCTTCGTATTTATCCACCTGCAATTGCTGCGCTTTTAACTCTTTATTATTTTGAATTCCGGTTGCGATCAATTGATCCAACTCAGAATTTGCCGTTTGAGCGAAAGCAAATGAAGAACTCAATAAAAGCAACATCATATAGGTACCACCTTTGTTTTTCTTGAATTTTGGTTTTTTGAACTCTTTTGTGTCAAATATTTTATACAAAATTGGCAATACAATCATCGTAAGAATGGTAGCAGTAAACAGGCCTCCAATTACTACTGTTGCCAACGGTCTTTGGACTTCGGCTCCTGCCGATGATGAAATAGCCATAGGTAAAAATCCTAATGCAGCCGCTGCTGCTGTTAATATTACAGGTCGCAATCGATCTGTAGTTCCTTTCAAAATAAGTTCATCAATATCATTCATTCCCTGATGTTTCAATTCTTTAAAGTGTTCAACCAATACAATTCCGTTTAAAACTGCAATTCCAAACAAGGCAATGAAGCCAACTCCAGCAGAAATACTAAACGGTAAGTCTCGCATCCACAAAAACAAAATTCCTCCCACAGCCGAAAGTGGTATCGCTGAATAAACCATCAAGGCTTCTTTGATAGAACCAAAGGCAAAATACAATAAGATAAAAATCAATAATAAAGCAATAGGAACAGCAATCATTAAACGTGCTTTGGCACTTTCCAAGTTCTCAAACTGGCCACCATATTGTACATAATAACCAGTGGGTAACTTGATCTGGTTGTCGACGATTTTTTGAATATCGGTAACTACACTTTGTAAATCTCTATTACGAACATTGATTCCCACCACAATCCTACGATTGGTGTTGTCTCTGGAAATCTTGGCAGGACCTTCGGTATAATCAATTGTTGCTAATTCTTCCAATGGAATTTGCTGACCTGATGGGGCGGAAATATAGAGATTTTTCAAGTCATTAATTCCCGTTCTATTGTTTTGATCTAAACGAATAACCATATCAAAACGTTTTTCACCTTCAAACACATTTCCAACTGTTTTTCCTGCAAAGCCAAGAGCGATCATTTCATTCAAATCTGAAATATTCAATCCGTAGCGTGCAATTTTTGAACGGTCGTATTGTACCGTCATTTGCGGTAAACCCTCAGTTTTTTCGATGATAACATCTGAGGCTCCTTCTACTTTTTCTATTGCTTTTTTAATTTCATGCGCTTTTTGAGCCAAAACATTCAAATCTTCGCCAAAAACCTTAACTGCCACATCAGATCTTGTACCTGATATTAATTCGTTGAAACGCATTTCAATGGGTTGGGTAAACTCAATTTCCATATTTGGAATTTGTTTTTCAATGGCTGCCTTTATTTTATCGGCCAATTCATCTTTGCTCGATGCCGATACCCATTCCGATTTGGGCTTCAATTTCACAATTACATCACTTTCCTCCATACTCATCGGATCTGTAGGAACTTCGGCAGCACCAATTCTACTGACAACCTGCTCTACTTCCGGAAAGTTTTTGAGTATGATTTTTTCCATTTGGGTCGTAATAGCAATTGTTTTAGTCAATGTAGTCCCCGTTTTTAAAACAGGCTGAATTACAAAATCACCTTCGTCAAGTGTTGGTATAAACTCTCCTCCCATTGTAGCAAATAAAACTACAGCAGAAACTAACAATCCTAAAGCAGCATACAACACTTTTTTAGTATTCACCAAAGCCCAACTAATTATAGGTAGGTACCAAGAATTCAGTTTTTGAATTAATCTACTCGATAACGAATTTGGGTTTTCTTCTTTTGGTTTTAAAAACAAAGAAGAAATTACCGGTACATAGGTAAAACAAAACAGCATGGCTCCTACCAAGGCAAAACTAAAAGTCATGGCCATGGGTTTGAACATTTTGCCTTCGACACCAGAAAGGGAAAGAATAGGTATGAAAACAATCAGGATAATAAGCTGGCCAAAAATAGCCGAATTCATCATCTTGGAAGCGCTTTTATGGGTAATTTTATCAATTTCTAGTTGTTGCTCTTTCTTAGAAAGCGGCCCCAATTTTGCCGACTTACTGGCGATTTGAAAGGCGATAAATTCGACTATAATTACCGCTCCATCAATTATAATTCCAAAATCAATGGCACCGAGACTCATTAAGTTGGCATCAATTTTAAAAATATTCATCAAAGAAATAGCAAACAGCAAACACAATGGAATCACCGAAGCGACAACCAGTCCTGAACGCCAATTTCCTAATAGCAAAACCACTACAAAAATGACAATCAAACAACCTAAAATAAGGTTTTCGGCGACTGTAAAAGTTGTTTTTCCCACTAACTCACTGCGTTCCAGAAAACCATTGATATAAACACCTTCAGGCAAAGACTTTTCAATTAAAGCAATTCTATCTTTTACATCATTAATCACTTGTTTTGAATTGGCTCCTTTGAGCATCATCACCTGACCTAAAACCTTCTCGCCTTCACCATTTCCAGTAATTGCGCCAAAACGATTGGCATGACCAAAACGAACTTCTGCTACATTTTTAATATATACAGGAACTCCATTGGTATTCTTAACAACTATATTTTCAATGTCTTGTAATGATTTTACTTTTCCTTCAGCACGAATAAAATAACTTTGATTTACTTTTTCAATATAAGCACCTCCAGCAATGCTATTGTTTTTTTCGAGCGCCGTGAAAACATCTGTAGTAGCAATATTCATCGCTTTTAGCTGTGATGGATTTATGGCAATTTCGTATTGTTTTAAAAATCCGCCCCAGGTGTTAATTTCTACAACTCCTTTTATTCCGGATAATTGTCTTTTTACAACCCAATCTTGTATCGTTCTTAAATCAGTAACCGAATATAAGTTTTTGAACTCGGGTTTTACTTCAATTGTATATTGGTACACTTCGCCAAGTCCCGTTGTTATTGGTCCCATTTCGGGAGTTCCAAAACCTTCCGGTATTTTTTCTGAAGCGGCTTTTATTTTTTCGGCGATTAATTGTCTCGGTAAGTAAGTTCCTAACTCTTCGTCAAAAACAATGGTTACTACTGATAATCCAAATTTTGAGATAGAACGAATTTCAGTCACACCGGGCAAGTTGGCCATTTCAATCTCTACGGGATAGGTAATGTATTGCTCAATGTCTTGAGTAGAAAGATTGCGAGAAGTGGTGATAACTTGAACTTGATTATTAGTCACATCAGGTATGGCACCAATGGAAATTTTGAAAATAGAATAAACTCCAAATCCTGAAATTCCAAGCGTAAACAACAAAATGATAAGTTTGTTTTTTAAACTAAAAGCTATAATTTTTTCTAACATTTATATTTTATTTTATTGTTCAAAAGTAAAATTTAAAGATAGGAATTAACTTAAGATTGTCTTAAGTAATGCTTAAATGGAGCTTAATCGAAATACAATACGACTTGGGTTCCTATATGTTCCTCGCTTGTAATTACTATAGAAATATTCAACAACTTGCATAAACGGTTTACAATGGACAAGCCTAATCCCGTTCCTTTAATTTCAGGATGATTGGTCGATTTAGAACGATAAAAAGGATGAAATATTTTTTCTAAATCTTCTTTTGGAATTCCAATTCCAGTATCAGAAATATGACATGAAATTCTCCCTCCGGATTCCGTTAAGCGAATCATTAATTGCCCCTTTTCATTCGAATACTTAATCGCATTTGAAACAATATTCTCAATAATCGTCGAGGCTAGATAACGGTCGCTTTTAACATAGACATCATTCGAAAACTGAGTAATCACTTGAATATTTTTGGACTGAATGGCAGTCGAAAATCTCGAAATTACATCCAATACTATTGTATCTAACGATATATTTTCAATTTGCACGGATTGATTTTCATATCGCGCCAACAAGAGCAATTGATCAACTAAATTATTCAAGCGATTCACTTCCTTGACACAATAGTTGATTTTGTCCTGATATTCTTCTTGGTTTCGGGGTTTTCGAACCAAAACTTCCAAGGTTCCTTTTATGACCGTTAAAGGCGTTCTCAGTTCATGGGAAGCATCTGAGGTAAATTGTCTTTCTCGTTCTACTGCTGTTTCTATACGATCCAAAAGCTTATTAATTGTTTGGGACAGAACATATAACTCATCCTGTTTTTGCGGCAGCAGAATTCTGGATTTTAAATTATCCTTTGTGATAATATTCGAAGTTTCTATAATGGCGCTAATTGGTTTTATACTTCTTCCCGCAATAAATCGGGCAATGAGAAACAAAATCAGAAGAATTAGAGGATAAGCGATAATTAATATTTCGGATAAATTTTGAAGCACCATCGAAGCGCCTTCCAGCGACATGGCGATCATCAAATAGCCTATAATCTGGTCGTTTTGAAAAATAGGAACTTGAATTTGACGAATTTTATTGTTCAAAATCTTGGTGTCAAACAAAACATTGTCGGCTATGCTTTTATCAAAAAATAAGGTTTCATTTTTTAAGTTTGGCGATTTTTCAAAAACTTCCCCTTTCTTATTTAAAAACTGAATAAATACCGGATTGACATCAACAGTGTTGTGCTCTCTTTCCTCCCATTCTTTCATGTGAATAAGATGAAAAGTGTTGTTTTTGATTTCGATTTCTTCTAAATGACTATTGACTTCTTTTGAAATATCAGTGTTCACATGATTATAAACACTTAGTTTTACGATAGAATAAATCACAAAGAAAACCACAAAAATCAAAAGTGCGGTAGTGATAATGTAATGAGAAGCAATTCTGTTTTTAAAGGAAAGTTCTTTCATATTGCGTTAGTCGTTAGCGATGTAACCTACACCTCGAACGGTTTTAATATAGTCTTGTTCTATTTTTAAATTCAGTTTTTTTCTAATGGCATTCATAAAAACATCAATGACACCGGTGTCATATTCAAAATGGATGTCCCAGACATCTTCAATGATTTGATTTCGAGTACATACCTTGCCTTTATTTTTGACTAAATAGCATAAGAGTTCAAATTCTCTGTGGGTCAAAGAAACCTCCTCTTCGTTTACCAAAACAAGATATTGGGCGAGATTGATTTCAATGGAACCCAAAGTTAAAATTTCGTCTTGCTGTTGATTTCTAAAGTGAATTTTTATTCGTTCCACTAGTTCTTCAAAGCTAAACGGTTTTTTGATGTAATCATTGGCGCCCGCTTTTAGCCCCTCAATTGTTTCTTGAACCGTATCTTTGGCTGTCAAAAAAATTATTGGAGTTATTTTATCTTTTTCCCGTATGGCTTTGCATACTTCTATGCCAGTCATTTTAGGCAACATCCAATCGAGTAGAATCAAATCAAAAGGCTCGTTTTGGCTTAATTCATACCCTTGAGCTCCATCTGCTGCAGTACTGATTTGATAGCCTTCTTCCTCTAAGCCTTGCTGTAGGAATTGAACAATACCCAATTCGTCTTCGACAATTAAAATATGCATTTACCTAATTGTTTTTATTGTACTTCAAATTTAAATCCAAAAGAAGCAATATTTGCTGATAAGCCATCACTTCTTTGATAATGATTCAATCGGAAATCTATTGATTTTAAGCCTAAAATAAAGACTTTTGCCTTGGTAAAAATATCCGTATAGGTAAAGCCTAAACCATATTGATTGCTGTTAAATTTTGACAAATCATAATCAGAAGTATAATATTGTTCTGTAGAAATATGTTGTTCATAAGGAGCGAAATATTGCGATGCTGTTTGTGTATAATAGCGATATATGGGATAAGCCGTAAATTTAGAATTTATTTTAATAGGCAATTCAATTGATGCAGTATGCGCCTGAATTCCCCAATCATCTTTATAAAATCTATAATAGGTTTTTGCAACCATATATTCATTGATGTAAAAATTAATTCGCGCCCCAATAGGCACTTTAAAACGGGAATTAGGCAATCTTTCCTTGTCGTCAGCCAAATGATAAACCCCTTTATTGGCTTCTGAATTATAAACCGGAATGTATTGGGATTGACCAATATAAAAGTTTGCTTTATCAGCAAAATAAACTCTTTGGTAAGGAGTTCCTAACAAACCTTCTTGTTTCAAAATATCCATAAATACAGACATTTGAATTTTCTTGGTCAAAATTTGAGAGAAAGAGATCGAAGCCGAATAGGAATTTCGATTCGAACTGGTATAAGGAGTAAATGCCGAAGGCGAATAGTCTGTTGACTGATTGCCATTTTGATCTAAAACAGGAACTCCTGAGAAAAGACCATTATTTTGAAAATTGGCGCCATACATAGAATATTCGCGCAATTCTATTGGATAAATGGGTCTCCATTGATCGAGGTAAGCATTGGCTTTCAAGCTTATTTCTGTATTTTTTTCATTAAATAATTTAGTAAAACCGCCTCCAAAACCGATGGAAGTATAATCAAATTCATTAGAAAACGAAACATCAGCGTTCCATAGGGTATTCCTATTATCCGAACTATGGCTGTAATTGGCCGAAACCGAAGCCAATTGATCACTCTTGGAAGCACCGGAAGACGATTGCCAAGGTGTCCCATAAACTCCATTACTAGTGGCATTATCAAATGGGTTTATATTACTTGATGAAGCCGAAGTATAGGATGACACACCAACATCAATTGTTAAAACATCATCCTCATTAAGAGGAACTGCAACCACAATATTTGAAGCAATATCTGTTAGTTTCTCTGAGCCTATTCCTCCACTAACAGGAGAATGTGTTCCATCTTGATTGTAATAACTTAATAAAAAATCAACTTCTGCATTTTCTAATACTCTTTTTTTAAAAGCTGTTGGAGTATTTTTTTCTTGGGCAAAAGCAGTTAGATTCATTAAAACAACTACTGTTATTAGTACTTTTTTCATCTTCGCTAGATTAATTACATCCACAACCACCACCTGTTTTTCCACCATTTGCGCCAGCGGCAGCTTCTCGATACACTTGGAATGTTGTCTCATATTTTTCGGCTGGTTTAGCTGCCAATTTCATATCAGGATCATTAATGTATAATTTATCGTATTCCTTTACTGCTACACAAGATTGCAAAGCGAGTAATAAAACTAAGAAAAAGAGCCATTTATTCATCTTTATATTTTTTTAAGTCAATATTTTTTGAAGCCGATATTTTGCCATTGTCTTCTACAAAAATGCAACCTATTCCGGGTAATTGATTTATTAAATCGAGGCCTACATCGACTCCAAGGACAAAAATTCCGGTTGCCAAAGCATCTGCTAATTCGGTAGACTTTGCAAAAACAGAAACGCTAATAACCCCCGAGGCTGGGTATCCTGTTCTGGTATCAATGATGTGCGAATAGCGTTTTCCGTTGAAAACAACATACTTTTCATAACTTCCTGATGTTTCAACAGCACTATCTTCCAAAGGAAAAGTAGCGAAGATTTTATCCTTATTTAAAGGATTTTTTATGCCTACTTTCCACTTTTCTCCATTTATTTGTTTTCCCCAAGTATTGATATCTCCTGAAATATTTACTATCCCTGCGACCACTCCTTTTTCCACAAGCATGCTTTTAATCTTATCTGCAATAAAACCTTGACCTATGCCTCCTAATCCTAGTTTCATCCCTTCATTTTTGAGAAATATCGTGGTATTTTTTGAATCTAATAGAATGTTTTTATATCCCACCTTAGAAACTGATTTCTTAATTTCCTCAGCTGTTGGCATCTGCTTCATGCTACCGTCAAATTTCCAAATCTTATCCATTGAGGCATAACTGATATCAAATGCCCCGGAAGTCAATTCGGATATTTTTATTGCTCTTCCCACTAAATCAAACACTTCTTGAGGAACTTTTACTGGTTTTATTCCTGCATTTCTATTTACTTCTGATATTGGGGTTGTAGGAATCCAATCGGAAATTAAATATTCGATTCTTGAAACTTCAGCCACCGCCATATCGATATAATGGTCGGCTTCAGGAATATCTTTGGCGACTACTATCATTTCAAATGGGCTTCCCAGCATCGATAAAGTTCTTTTTTGAGTGACTTGAGCCGAAGCTATAGCTGTTAAAAAGAAAAAAAACATACTTAGTTGTCGCATTGTTAAGGTTTTATAAAAGAATTTAACAAGCTGATATATTCCTTTGGAGGTACATTTTTATAACTAGTGGCTCCTAAAATTTTTCCAGTATTATCCAATAGCAGAACCAAAGGAAAGATGCCTTCTTTATTGTAGATCTCAGCAAGATCTTGATTCTGTTTTTTGATCTGGTCTTGCAATTGGTTTTGTTTTTTCTTAGGAAAATCAGCCCGTACTAAAATTAGTTTTTCTGCAGCATAAGCTTTAAATTCAGCTGATTGCCAAATATTTGTATCTAATTTTATGCAGGGAGCGCACCAATCTGATCCAGAGAAAACGAGTAAAATGGGTATGTTTTTCGAAAGGGAATCTTCTTTGGCAAGATTGAAATTAGTGTTCCAAACTTGTGAATACCCCATGGCAGTAATGAATAATAATAGAAAGGTGATTTTATTTTTCATTTAAATTTATTTAAAATTGTATAAAGAACGTATTGTGGTATTTGAAAACCTACACAAATTTAACTCAAATATGCTGTAGTTATTATTTTAAGTGTTTATTCTTAAGCTAAAATTAAGAATATAATACTACCGAAAATTAGCAACTTTGTAGTCTCAAATTACTTATTTTTACAAAAAAATTAAACGTATATGACATTTTTAAAAAAATTAACGCCTTTTTATAACCTAATTCTTTTTTACGTTATAATAAGTTTTATCTTAAGGATAGTATTGCTTTTTCATCCCATAACGCAAGCTTCCTTTAGCTGGACAGATGCGCTGAAAATTTTCTCTTACGGATTGGTTTCTGATGTTTTTGTGTTTATTCTGGCGAGTGGATTTCTTTGGTTGTATCTTATCTTTATATCCAATGCTAAATATTTAAAACCTTATGGTTACATAATATTAGGATTGCTTATTGCTTTACTGTTATATATTATTTCAGGAAAATCTATTCTCAACGAGTACGGAGGTGCATTACCTGAAATAGGATTGATATTCGTGGGCATAAAAACCATTTTATTTGCCTTATTCCTTTTTTTACCAAACTATAGAGACAAAATCAGGTTTTGGTTGTTTTCATTTGTTCTGTTCTTATTTGTTGTTCTTATTTTGCAAAACGCCATAAGCGAATACTTTTTCTGGAATGAATTTGGAGTAAAATATAATTTTATAGCTGTTAATTATTTGGTTTATACCAATGAAGTAATAGGAAACATTATGGAATCCTATCCTGTTATTCCTTTATTTACGGGATTATTTCTAATTGCCGCTATTGTTACTTATTTTATTATCAAAGGTTCCAGAAACTATATTGACAGCATTCCAAGCTTTGTGGAGAAAATAAAAATTTCAGGTCTTTATTTTCTTTTATTTGGATTGTCATTATTAGCGATTCCTTATTTAGCCACAAAAGAGAATTCTCAAAACATTTTTTCAAATGAATTACAGGCTAATGGAATTTATAAGTTCTATTTGGCTTTTATGAATAGTGAGTTAGATTATTTTAAATTTTACAAAACTCTACTCGAAAAAGAAGCTTATGCCCTGCTAGCTGCACAAATACCTTCAATTACAGGGGAATCGACATTAAGAGAGATAAAAAGTGCGGCAGCAGAAAATCACAAGAATGTAGTTTTAATTACTATTGAAAGTTATAGCGCAGATTTTATGAAAATGTATGGAAATGATCGAAATATCACTCCATTTTTAGATAGTTTGGCTAGCCAAAGTTTAGTGTTTACTAATTTTTATGCTTCTGGTAACAGAACTGTACGTGGTCTTGAGGCTGTCACCCTATCTTTACCTCCTACTGCTGGTGAAAGTGTGGTAAAACGTAAAGACAACAAAGATAAATTTACAACGGGAAGTGTTTTTAAACAAAAAGGGTATCATGTAAAATACCTTTATGGAGGAGATGCCTTTTTTGACAATATGGAAGATTTTTTTAGTGGCAATGGCTATGACATTGTGGACAAGAAAACATTAAAACCAAATGAAATAAGCTTCTCTAATGTCTGGGGAGTTTGCGACGAAGATATGGCTGACAAAGCAATCAGTGTGATGAACGAAGAAGCAAAGTCAGGAAAACCATTTTTCAATCATTGGATGACAGTAAGCAACCACAGACCTTTTACTTACCCTAATGGCAAAATTGATATTCCTGGTGATGCAAAGTCACGTGACGGAGGAGTAAAATATACGGATTATGCTTTAAAAAAATTCTTTACTATGGCTAAAAAACAACCTTGGTTTGCCAATACTGTTTTTGTCATCGTATCCGATCATTGTGCTTCGAGCGCCGGAAAGACAGAACTTCCCGTAGATAAATACAGAATTCCGGCCATGATTTACAGTCCCGGTTTTGTTCAACCACAACACTATACTAATCTAATGTCACAAATTGACATTATGCCTACCTTGTTCGGACTTTTGAATTTCAACTACCAAAGTAAGTTTTTTGGTCAGGACGTTTTGAAACCTGAATATAAGCCAAGAGCTTTAATAGCAACTTATCAAGATTTAGGGATGATAAAAGATAATGTTTTAACCATTATTTCGCCTAAACAACAAGTCAAACAATTCCAACTGACTTTAGTGCCCAAAGAAGGTGTCGAAACTGATTTTCAAATCTATTACGAGCAAACACTTTTGCCTACAAAAAGAGAAGATTTGATTAATGAAACAATTTCCTTTTATCAAACGGCTTCAGATATGTTGAAAAAAAAGAAATACAACAAAATACAATAAATAAAAAAACGGGTGAGATTAAGTCGAAGCCACTGAAAAACCTCTCTTATTTTGATTAGTGTGTTTTTCTAGAGAATAAAAAAACGCTTATAACAGGATTGCAAACATCCTTTATAAGCGTTTTATTTTTTGTAACTGTTTTTTATTGTAGGTTGTATGAGTCAGTTTTAAACTTACAGAGGTTCATTTAGCAAAATGGATATTAGATTACATATTCTAATTTGAGTATTCTTTTTAAGTTGACTGTGAAAATTGCTAACGCTATTCCGCATCCTACAGAAATAAGCTGTTCGAATTGAACTTTTTCCATAATAGTAAATGTTGTTTGAAACATCTAATTCACGCAATATATTCAAGTCGTGCGAAAAACTCATGGGTGTTTTTATGATTTATAATGAGGATTACAAACAAGTTGAGTTTGATTGTTAGTTTTTTTTTTGGTAATGTGCTGAATTTCAAAAATTTAAACTATTGTCAATTGTGTCGGGCTTTAGCCCGATGTTAAAATTGAATTCTTAAAGGGGCTTTAGCCAAAACTTAATCTATATTCTGGCTTAATCCAATTTTTTATTCAATATCCAAAACGGGCTAAAGCCCGTTCCTATTGCTAATTTTTAAAATAAAGGACGTATGTCTTCTAAACTTGAAAAACGCATTTGTTGACTTGAAATTACGGTGAACTGTCCCATTCTCAAATATAAAAATAATCTTCTTTTTAAATCAGTTTTTTGCTATATTTGATGGTAATGTTATAGCGGTTTTTAGAGATTGACTTTGCCAGCAATGTTAGAGACCGTAGAATGCCGATTGTTTGTGAAATCATCCGTAGACTTCCCGCTGAAGGACTTCTTTCGGACTTTGACATAAATTTCAACGCTAGTGTTTCTATCAGCTTTTGGTGAGCGGACAATCACTCTGCAGACTTTTAGAAAAAAATTATCGCGAACAGACAAACATTTAGCATCAGTGATACCATTTTTGTAAAAGCTACGTTTAAAACAAAAAATAGACAAAATGGAAAAGAATCAAACGTTAACAAGTAAATCGAATAAAAGACTTGTCGGTATTATGCTTAGTGCAACAATTATGCTGCTTATACCACTAATCGCAATGCAATTTACTAATGAAGTAAAATGGACTTCATTAGATTTTATTGCAGCAGCTATTCTACTGTTTGGTGCAGGACTGACACTTGAACTTATTTTGAGAAAGGGAAAAACTACCAAATATAGAATAGCAGCTTGTATCGCTCTTTTTATAGTGCTTTTTCTAATTTGGGCGGAACTCGCTGTTGGAATTTTCGGGACAGCATTTGCAGGGCATTAAATTTAATAACAAACAATTTGGGATTATACAGTAAAAACTTGCTCAGAAAATCAAGCCGAGATTTATTACTCCTTACTCATAGACTCTTGCCAGGAATTAGCCAATAAACCAAACTTAGGTAAGCCATATGAAATTGTGAAAAAAGAGGTACTTGGCTATAAAATTGGCGAACCTATTATCTTTTACCGCATAGTTTCTGTAAAAGAAATTGATATTCTTAGAATTCTACATAGAATGATGGATATGAAACACATATCATAGCTTCATTGCGTGCAGAGCATTGGAAATAGCAAAAAAAAGAAATGTAGATCAAATTTTATACTTACTTTCTAATTCATCCATTTTTCCTTTTACTACAAAGCAATTAAATAAGCTACTGAAAAATTAAAAAAACTTGTGTTTTTTAGCTTGGGCTCATCCCCAATTGCAGTAGGAAAATTGATATTATACCCTAGTTGAAAATCAAATGAATTAACATTAAATTCTAAAGGCAAACTCAGTTGTGTATTTATGAGACTAAAAACATTGTTTTTTGTAATATCAGTAATTAATTGTCCATTTTGAACGTAACTCCTTGCCAGTTCAATAGTTTGATCACCAGCAATAATGCTTATTTGCGGTTTGAAATCCAATTGTGTATTTTTTGTTTTTAATAATTTAAATGTAACATAACTAATTGAAGCTATCTGAAATGACTGCTCATCACCAAACAAGTAGGAGCCGGATAATTGCGTGCCTAAAGTTTTTTTATTATTTCGAATCCCAATTCCAATACTTACATCATTGCTGAAAGCATTATCAAGATCATTATTGTAAAAATATCTTGAATAAGACACATAATATTTAAATGCCTTCTTTTTGCCAAAACTTTTTCCATAACCTAAGCTTGCAGTAGTTAAATCCCATTTTGGTTTAAGCTCACTATAGTAATTCCCTGAAATGTTTGCATAAATTCCGGAGAAATGGATGTAGGTTATTTTTGGGTTTATATTGTATTGTTTAATCCCAATATCGCGTCCTGAAAAATAAGTGTCGTTATTATAATTTGCAGAAAGATATAAAAATTGATATTTCGTTAAAGAGGCTAAGATTTCATCTATAATTTGATCTTTTTCAAAAAGATCATCAATTACATCATTTGTCTTTTGCTCTTTGGATGGTAACTCTTGCGAAAAAGAAAGAAACACTCCTGAAAGGCATAAAAGTAGGACAAGGAATTTTTTCATTAAGAAATAAAATTAAAAAGCAAGTGATTGAAAAAAATTCAACCACTTGGCTATATTATAAAATAAAAAACAGTTTTAATTTCGTCTTACATTACGTCCTTTTGATTCTTTTGCTGTTTCACTGATTTTAGTACCATTTTGAGCACGTATTTGTTGACGTTGTTCGGTTGTCAATGCATTTACGAACTCTTTTTTAAGCGCCTTGGCACTTTCTCTGTTTTCTGTCAAAATTGCTTTTTGAGCTTCTGTAAATGTCTTTACTAAAGCCGCATGCTGTTGTTGCTTATTTAAAGACGGATCATTTAAAATTGCTTGCTGTTCTGCTGTAAGGGAAGCTTTGAATGCTTCTCTGTTTGCGGTCATTAGATCGCGTTGTTCTTGCACCAGTTTTTGTTGTTCAGTTGTAAAAGTAGTGATTGTAGTACTTTTTTGAGCTTCAACATTAGAAATTCCTAGAAAAAGCATAAATGCGACTGCTGTAATTGTTTTTAATGATTTCATCTTTAATTATTTTTAATGATTTTTATTTGTTTTTTGAACGTTCATTTGGTTAGACCCTCACTTTTTTAAAAAGTTTTAAGCTTCTAGCAAAATAGTTTAATTTTACAGGTCTTCTAACATATAATTGATAATAAATTGATCAATTTCGCTATCTTCAATAAATAGTGATTTTACCAAAATATCGCCTTCCTTAATCATCAGCTTGTTAGTATTTAAATTGTCTTCTCCCTCCTTTGAATTCGTGTCTGAGAGTGTTGAAAAAGAACTTCCGCCTTCCAGTCGATCAATAGTATCGGACACAGTCATTGGAATTTGATTCATTTTTGAATAAGAATATTGCTTATAAATCTTTAAGCTAAAAAACAGAGCCATAGCAGCTGCTATTGTCAATACTGCTCTTTTTCTATAAAAATGAAAACCTCTTGTTTCTTTCTTTTTTGTAAGCTTGTTCAAAATTTCATTTTTAGATTGAGAAAAATAATCTTCCGGTATTTTTAAACCTAAATCTTCCTTATGAATTTTGGTTAATTTTTCATCATCCAACTGACGCAATTTTAAATCTTTGTTTATATTTCGTTCCATGATAGTGCTAAATAATTTAGTTTTTTTTTATTAAACCTTTTTTAATGGTAAAAGTTTAATTTTTGAAATGTTCTTTTCAATATGCTTGACAGAATTATAATAGGATGTTTTTATTGTCCCTTCTTTTATTCCCAAAATAGCTGCTATTTCCCGAAATTTTAAATCATCATAATATTTCATATTAAATATTTGCCTTTGTTTTTCCGGTAATTCCGAAAGAACAGTTTGCAATTTGAGCTGAAGATCATTTCCTTCAAAAAAAGAATCTTCTACTAAATTGTCCAGATATCTTCTATTTACATCATCTATTGAAATATGGTGTTTTTTTTTGTTTTGTTCTAAAAAACGAAGGGATTCATTATAGGCAATTTTATGCATCCAAGTATACAAAGAGCTTTCTTGCGAAAAATTAGGCAAGCTTTTGTAAATTCTAACAAAAGTATTTTGCAGCACGTCATCTGTATTTTCATGAGTAATAACTAATTTTCGAATATGCCAATACAACCTCACTTGATAAAGTTCAAGTAATTGTTTAAATGCTTTATCTTTTTGATTATTACTAATTAACTTACTTATGAAATCTGCTTCGTTAGCCAATATTTAATTAATTTAGAATTTATTTTAAATAATTATTAAACAAATCATTTGTTCTTATTAGACCCTTAAAAGGGAATAAAGTTTGGAAAATATACAACTATTTCTCAAAAACAGAAATAGCCTTTGCTTGACAACCTATTAAGAGCGTTTATTTATGGCCAATATTTATATAACTGTCACAATCCTAACGGATTCCTAAAAACCTTTTGTACTTGGGAAATTTTGTAATAACTTTACGCAACTGCCGCCTAGCCTCAGTACCTTATAAGCAACTTATAGGAACCCCGTTAACCCTATCATATCCATAGCTTTTCATGAGAATAAATATCTCTGCTGCTTTACTACTCCTCTTGGTTGTGCTTTTGCCTACCATAGAATAACGACTGAAAAAATGAAAAAAAAGAAAACATTTTCATCAAAACTTTTTAGCAGTTGGAAAAAACTTGGGCCAGGTCTTGTGACAGGTGCAAGTGATGATGACCCGTCTGGAATTGCAACTTATTCTCAAGCAGGTGCAGCATTTGGACTTGCAACATTATGGACTTCGATTGTTGCTTTTCCCCTGATGGCTTCTATTCAGCAGATGTGCGCGAGAATTGGGTTAGTAACCTCACAAGGCTTGACAGGAACGCTAAAAAAACACTATCCCAGACCTATTTTATATTTAATGCTGTTGTTTAGCTTTCCTGCTATTGTAATGAATATTGGTGCTGATATTGCAGGTATGGGTGCTGTGGGTAACCTGCTATTTCCAGCTATTGATGCTAATTATTTCAGTGTTCTTTTCACGATTATACTTCTTGGTTTAATCATTTATCTGCCATACCAAAAGATTGCATCTGTTCTAAAATATTTGTGCATTGTAATGTTGGTATATTTCATCGTTCCGTTTTTGTATCAACAGGATTTCACAGAAATTCTTAAAGCGACTTTTATTCCAACTATAAAATTTAACAAAGATTTTATCGCTATTATAGTGGGAATACTTGGCACAACGATTTCCCCCTATCTTTTCTTTTGGCAAGCATCGGTAGAGGTTGAAGAAATGAAAAGCAAAAGGAAACATTTGATTGTAAATAAAAAAATAATTTATGAGATTAACCAAGATGTAGATTTTGGAATGACCATTTCAGGATTTGTTATGTATTTTATCATTCTTACTACCGGAACTGTTTTATTTAAAGGCGGCATCCATCAAATTGACACTGTAGAACAAGCGGCAATGGCATTAAAACCATTAGCCGGTGACTTAGCGTATCTTCTTTTTGCTATTGGTGTCATCGGAACGGGGCTTATTGCAATTCCTGTTTTGAGTGGTTCTATTTCTTATATCATTACAGAGACATTTGGATGGGAACAAGGTCTTGATAAAAAATTCCATGAAGCCAAAGCATTTTATGTCATCATTGCTATTTCGTTGATACTGGGCTTATCACTAAACTACATCGGTATTACTCCCATTCAATCATTGATTTATACAGCCATTCTCTATGGACTAACCGCTCCTGTTCTAATTGCAATTATCTTACACATTTCGAATAACAAAAAAATAATGGGAGAAAACGTAAATGGAAGCTTAACAAATATTCTAGGATTTACAGCATTAATTATTATGACAGTTGCTGCCGTAGCGTTAATTTACCTCCAATTTTGAGACCTTTAGAACTATGAACCTAGCAGACAAATGAAAGACATTAAAAAGAAACCGAATGGCTTGAAAAAATTTGGTCGCCTATAATCGGCATGATCAAAGTAAGTTTATTGTTCATTGTTGGATTTCGATTCTTTTTTCAGTTCTTTCTGTATTTGTTTTTGTTTTTTAGCTTCGGCTTTTTCCTTTTTATTAAAATAACCTTTCAATAAAAAATTATGTTTTGCGGCTTCCATATTCTGATTAAATCCTTTTGTTCCAGATTCCAGATTCGACAAGCTGGCATCTAGTTTTTGCCCCATTTTTTCATCACTCAGCAGTTTTGACAAAGTACCTTTTCCGTTATTTATTTTGTAACTAAATTCAGCTAGCTGATCTGTTATTATAGTTGCGTTATCAAGAGTAGTTTTGACTCCTTTCATTATATCTTCCATTTCTATTGCTTTATTAGACGCAATGGTTCCATTATTCTTTATGGTGTTCTTTGATAGTGTTCCAGGATAGATCGTAAGTACTTTGTCTCCCATTAATCCATCAGAGCCAATAGCGGCTCTTGCATCTGTTTTTATAAACTGTTGCACCTCTTTTCTCAATACCAATTTTACCACAACAGAAGAGTCATTGATTAGTTCGATTCCATCTACCGTGCCCACATTTATCCCCGAAAAACGAACATTGTTCCCCACTTTTAAGCCGCTTACTGTTTTGAATTGCGACTTTAAGTTAAAAGTGGCACCAAATAAATTCTTTTGTTTTCCGATAAAATAAATAGTCCCAATAAATAGCACCAATCCTATTGTGACAAACATTCCTAATTTCCATGTGAAGCTTGATTCTTTATGCATGATTGCTATATTTTAATGATTATATAAAAAAAGAACGCACCCATTTGTCTTTGCTTTTTTCTAATTCAGAATAAGAGCCTTCGGCATGGATCACTCCATCTTTCAAAATCATGATTCGATTGCGAGTAAGTTTTGCACAGGCCATATCATGGGTGATAATAATGGATGATGTATCGTGTTTTTTTTGAATTGACAATATCAATCCACTTATTTCTCTGGAAGTTATGGCATCTAAGCCTGATGTGGGTTCATCATATAAAATAATTTCCGGTTTTACAATAAGGGTTCTTGCTAGTCCAATTCTTTTACGCATTCCGCCGGATAATTCCGCCGGCATTTTATTGATAGCCTCTTCCAAACCTACATTTTGCAAAACTTCAATAATGGCTTCCTCAATTTCGTCGGATTTTAAAAAGCCAGAATGGCGTTTTAGCGTAAAAGCTAGATTTTGTCTCACAGTCATGGAGTCATATAAAGCTCCATTTTGAAAAAGAAAACCTATCCTAGCTCTGGTCTCATTTAGATCCTTGTTATTGAGTTTTGTAATATCTGTTCCAAAAACATTTATTTCACCTTCATCGGGTCGAATTAAACCTACTAAACATTTTATGGTTATCGATTTTCCTGAACCCGATCTGCCGAGTATTACCAAATCTTCTCCTTTTTTTACGGATAGATTTACCCCTTTTAAAACATCATTATCACCAAAAGATTTGCGTAAATTCTTTATTTCTATGATTGTTTGCCTTATCGGATTTTCAAGCTTTTTTTCCTTCATTGGTCTTTCCTTTATCATAATCTTAGTAAAATAAGTCGGTTATTTGCACGGCAATCATATCAATAATAAAAATGCTTAAGGAAGCAGTTACTACGGCCGAGTTGGCTGCTTTACCCACACTTTCGGTTCCGCTTTCTGCATTAAATCCTTTATAGCAACCAATTAATCCGATGCAGAATCCGAAGAAAAAAGTTTTTATAGTGGCGGGCATAATGTCTAAAAATTCAAGATTTTCCAGTACATCCGAAAAATAGCGGTACAAGCTTATATCCTCATGAATATTGAACCCAATATAACCGCCAAAAATGCCAATAAAATCGGCATAAATCACTAAAATCGGAATCATAATTATTGTTGCCATAATGCGGGTAACTACCAAGTATTTATAAGGATTAATTGCCGCAGCTTCCATAGCATCAATCTGCTCTGTCACCTTCATAGACCCCAATTCGGCTCCAATACCCGAAGCGATTTTTCCTGCACAAATCAATGCTGTAATTACCGGAACAATCTCTCTTAATAGCGAGAGCCCCACCATGCTTGGCAACCAAGATTCCGCTCCAAACTTTATCAATGTTGGACGCGACTGAATAGTGAGCACGAGCCCCATGATAAAACCGGTAATGCTCACAAGCGGCAAAGATTTATAACCAATGAGGTAGCATTGCCAAAAGAATTCTTTAAATTCAAAGGGTGGTCTCCAGATTTCTTTAAAAAAGCGCGCAGTAAAAAGCACTGTTTTACCGATATCTTCAAAAACATTTTTTAAATAGAAGTTCAAAATAATAGGTTTTAGACTGTTTGTTGAATGATTCTTAATTTTAAAATAATCTTCTGCACAATGGTTTTTTTTTGTCCGAAATTAATAGATAAACCTATCTTGTTTAGCGCTCCCTTACCACTACTCTGCTTTCCATTCGGGTTTAAACTATGGCTAAGGCTATCAAGCTATTTTTTTATCGGATTTTGTAAGTCCATTAATGCAACACATGCAAGAAGATATTAGGCTTTCTTTTAACTTTTATCATGATTTCTTATTTTGAACGGTTTACTTTTAAAAAAAAATTAGCCAGGAGGTAGAGACTTTTGGAATTGTCTTTACTTCCAGGAATATAAAGGTCGATTTATTATATTTGAAATTGTTTCAAAACTTTATTAAAAATTTATGTAATTTACAGATTATCAATGTGTTATTTTTTTTATGCACGTTAAAATACTATTATTGGCTATGAACTATGTTGCCCTACACTTTGAAACAATTCAAAACAGTATTTTTTAAAAGTTCATGGAGCGATTTTTATTTTGATAACTAATCGAAGCTTTTGACAGAGCGCTGTTGATAACAAGCAGGTTTACGTTCCCGGTAGTAGATATTAGTCATTTTAAACTCTCTATCTACACGAAACACTAAGGTATAGTTCGGTTGCACCCAAGTTTAAAACTTACTGAATTTCAGTGTTTTAACAAATATGAAATCGTTTTTTTATTGAAATTAATTCCTCCCAAGGAGGAGATAGTATTAAATTTATTTCGTAAATTTAATGTCCCAAGGTGCTCAAAGGAAAACCAAAACGAGCATAATCGAAAACCTCCACTAAAAAAGTCTCAAATGAAAACTCCTGATAATACATCTGAATCTGAAAATGGTACGATAACTTCTGGAGAAAATCTTTCTTATTGGTTTTCATCGGCAATAAAACCGCTTGCTTTTCAAAAATTAAACCAGAATAGTGATACTGATATTTTAGTTATAAGAGGGGGTATCGCTGGACTTACCACTGCTTATTGTCTTGCAAAGGAAGGGCGTAAGGTCATTTTAGTTGAAGACGGATGTATTGGAAGTGGCGAAACGGGAAGAACTACCACTCATATTACTTGTGCGCTTGACGACCATTATTTTGAATTGGAAAAAACTTTCGACGAACATACTGCACAATTAGTCGCCAATAGTCACATGGCCGCTATTGAATGGATCGCAGACACCGTAAAACGCCACAAAATTAATTGCCATTTTAAAAGAGTCGATGGCTATTTGTTTTTAGACCCTTCTGATACCAAGGGAACTTTAGAAAAAGAATACGAAGCTACAAAGCGTGCAGGACTGATTACTGAAATGTTAAATTCAGTTCCGTCTATTGCATCTGAAAAAGGAAAACGCTGTCTTAAATTTGCTGATCAGGCCCAGTTTCATGTCCTTCTTTATCTTAAAGGATTAGCTCATGCGTTTATAAAATTTGGAGGAGAAATCTATACAGAAACAAAGGCGGAAAATATTAGCACCGCGGGTGCTAATGCAAACGGTTTTAAGATAAAAGCAAATCATATTGTAGTTGCAACTAACACGCCCGGCAATGACTGGCTAATGATGCATACTAAACAATGGCCTTATCGCACCTATGTGATAGCTGCCAAAGTACCCAAAGAAAAACTACCTTATGCCTTGTGGTGGGACACCGGCGATCATAATTCAAAATGGATTGTAAAGCCCTATCATTACGTTCGTTTGGAAGAATTTGATTATAAATACGACCTATTGATTGCAGGTGGAGAAGACCATCGTACAGGACAGGCTGATGATGAGAATATTAAAGAAGAAGATCGTTATGCTAAACTGGAGAAATGGACAAAGAAACATTTTCCAGCTATTGGGGCTATCGAATTCAAATGGTCTGGTCAGGTACTGGAACCCGTCGATTCATTGGCGTATATTGGTAGGAATCCGGGCGAAGACAATATTTACATTATAACAGGTGATTCGGGCAACGGTATGACACATGGAACCCTTGGCGGAATGATTATCACCGACATAATTACCGGCAAAGAAAATCCCTGGATTAAAATATACGACCCTTCCCGAATTACACTAAAAACTACTGTTGATTACTTACACGAAGTGGGAAACATGCTAGCCCAATACGGAGACTGGATTAGTCCGGAACATATAAAAAAAATAGACGACTTAAAACTAGGTGAAGGTGGGATTGTTTCATTCGGATTAAAAAAAATCGCTGCCTATCGTGATCATCAGAGTAAGCTTCATACTTTCTCTGCAGTTTGTCCGCACTTAAATGGTATACTGCAATGGAATGCCGACGAAAAAACATTCGATTGTCCTATGCACGGCTCCCGTTTTACCAATGAAGGCAAAGTAATAAACGGACCCGCAATTTCTGATTTAAAAAAAATATAAAAAAAGAACGTGACAGTTTAGCTTACTATTATTTGTTTTGATATTAACAAAATAACATTTATTCCTTTTAAATACGGGGATAATGTGACTCATTTTTAAAATTATGTAATTCTTTCCGGAATGAGCCGGAATACTTTTAATTAACTTCTAAATCATTCTTTATGTCACTAATCACTATATTACTTGTATTAATTGTTGTAGGTGTTCTTCTTTGGCTTGTCAATACCTATATCCCTATGGATGGCACAATCAAAAAAATATTTAACATTGTGGTTGTGATTGTTGTAATTATTTGGCTCCTCAAGGTTTTTGGCCTTTTCGATAATTTGATGAATATGCATGTATAAAAAAGGCATGTCGCATTATTACAATATGAGGTATTAAATTGAACAGCCTTCAAAAACAATACTCCTTAATAAAAATTAAATGTTATACATCAACTAATCCATAAAACTAAAAATCAAGAATCTAAAAAGAATCTTTGGAGCCTTACTTACTGCTCTCGGAATAGCTAGTCTTATTTATACTGCTGTACTATTTATGGATACTACTGGCGGCACACGGGATATTAAAATGCTCATTATTTATGGTGTACTGGGGCTTATATTCTTCATCTCAGGCATTAGCCTTGTTCGCACAACAAAAGACGAATCCTAGCGTTAAAATTAGAGAAGGCTTAATCCAATAGTGTTTTTACTGATTTGACAGCTTGGCGAAACGGCATCAAGAACATAGAGGTTTTCCAAGCTTCCATCTATGACCAACGAAAAGGTACACGAGCTTGATACCCGTTAATCAGTAAATTCTATTCATAGAATTTACAAACGATGCAAATATCACTGCATCATTTATTGAATCAAAAACGCACTGATTCGTTCCATAAGTCGCCCCGACTTTCTAACTACAATTTGCCATTCTTCTTTCTTTTTTGTATCCTACTCTTTGAGCTGAGGATCCTGTTTTATACTTGTCTTTGCACCTGCTCCCACCCGAAATAAAATGGGGCGAAGTCAATCCTTTCATGTGGTATGATGATTAGCGTTACCTATTTCTATATTTATTAGAAACAGCTATCCGGCTAGTGATCACTACTTTTAAACTTGAGAAACAGATCCGATAATGGGAAATTTCAGTGATGTGTTATAAAATGAACTCGTTTTGCAAAAAGAATAAAATTGTAAGCTAAATCACCTATATTTATCTTCTGAAAAACAACGTAGTCTATTTGCTAAATCAGTGTTTCATCGAAAGTTTCAGCTTCCTAATCCTCCAAGCAACCATAGGCAAAATTAAAACAGACATCATACAAAAGATAAAATAAAACAACATGTTAAAAAAAGGAGAACACATTCAAGGAGTTCCGAATGAGCTACAAAATCTACTTGACAAGGACAAAAAAGCGAAAGACTTTTTCGATACTTTATCCCAATCCTACAAACAAGGATATTGCGACTGGGTTGGTTCGGCAAAACAAGAAGCTACACGACAAACAAGAGCAGAAAAAGCAATTCTGATGCTCAGAAATAATCAAAAAACACTAAAAACAGTCTGACATGAAAACAAAACTAGTATTGACAGTGACTTTATTTGAATTGAAGAGCTATTTATTTTAACGACGAAGGAAACACCATTAATTATACAATAATGTGTCCTGTTCTTTCCCCTGTGCTTTGGAAGTCATTACACTGTTTCCTGTTTGTTCCGTTTATTTTATGCAAAAGCCAAAATTGATAGTATGATTGTGAAAACTAAGACTAGCTATTGATTTAGCTTCTTGCTTGCTCGACACACTCAACCCGATACGCCAAATAAGTATAGGAATACTCTTTTTGTTAGAGCACTCGACTCTCTTTTCATTTTATCCGTTTTTATTTCATCTCTTAAAAATCATAACGACAATCCGCAGCACAGCTAAAAATCCTCTACAAACTGTTGCAGAAATTGATCCTTCCCGAAAAGAGAATAGTAAAAAAAATTATACCATTGCCCCTTATTGATTATCTTTATACTGCACATTAACAAATGATTCATGGAAAGTAAATCTGATGTTAAAAATAATTTTTGGAATTTAAGCCCCGAAGATGCCTATCATAAAGTAGCTGCAAATGCAAATGGACTTGATGATCTGGAAGCTGCTCATCGATTAAAACAATATGGCCCTAATTCCATAAAAAGCAACACTAATTCCTCTCTGTTTATTCTGTTTATTGCACAGTTTAAAAGTCCAATAACCTTATTACTTATCGTTGCAGCTCTATTGTCTGCAGGTTTGGGGGATATTTCTGATACATTAATTATTCTCTGTATCATATTGCTAAGCAGTTTTCTTGGTTTTTGGCAGGAAAAAGGAGCTCAAAATGCAGTAAAAGAACTGCTAAAAATGGTTCGGTTAAAATGCAGAGTAATTAGAAACGGCACTTCAAAAGAAATAGCCGTTGAAGAAGTGGTTCCAGGCGATGTAGTCGTTTTATCGGCTGGAGATATCATTCCTGGCGACTGTCTTATTTTAGATTCCAAAGATTTATTTGTTGATGAAGCTGCATTTACCGGCGAAACTTTCCCCGTAGAAAAGAGTTCTGGAGCTCCCCTAGCTGCAAATACAGTACTTTCTAAGAGAAGCAATACTTTGTTTATGGGAGCGAGTGTCATTAGCGGAAAAGCAACAGCACTAGTTATGGCAACAGCCAAACAAACAGAATTTGGAAAAATATCGGCTAATCTCCAATTAAGAGTACCCGAAACCAATTTTGAAGCCGGTATACGCAAATTCGGCTATTTATTAATGGAAGTTACCCTGGTACTCGTGATTATTATTTTTGGTGTCAACGTATTTTTGCATAAACCAGTTCTGGATTCTTTTTTGTTCTCCCTTGCACTTGCCGTAGGACTAACACCTCAATTACTTCCTGCCATTATTAGCGTCAATCTTTCTATAGGAGCAAAAAGAATGGCCAAATTACAAGTCATCGTAAAACGGCTTTCTTCTATTGAAAATATCGGGAGCATGAATATCCTTTGTTCGGATAAAACCGGGACCATTACTCAGGGAAAAGTAAACTTAAAAGACACTTTGGATATTGATGGAAAACACAATGCTAAAGTATTGCAATATGTCTGGCTAAATGCCTCGCTGCAGCGAGGATTTCGGAATCCTATCGATGAGGCAATTTGTTTAGCTTATAAAGATACCTCAGATACTTATACAGCAAAGAATGAAATTCCGTATGATTTTATTCGCAAACGCTTAACAATAGTAGTACAAGGAGAAAAAACAAATCTGGCAATTACCAAAGGTGCTTTGAATGCGATACTGTCTATCTGCACCCATGTTGAGATTTCCGAAGGAAAACTGACAGCCATATCAGAAGCTAGCGCATCCATAACCAAACAATATGAAGAATTAAGTGAAGCGGGTTTTAGAACCTTGGGCGTGGCTTATAAACCAGTTAACGAAGCAAGTAATTTTACTCGGGATGATGAAAAACAAATGATTTTCTTAGGATTTGTCACTTTATTCGATCCCCCTAAACCAAATGTAGAAGCAATAATTACTAAACTGGATACCCTAGGCGTAAAACTTAAAATTATTACAGGAGACAATGCCCTTGTGGCAAAAAGTTTAGCTTTACAAGTTGGCATTAAAGATCCTAAAATACTGACAGGTGCAGCACTACAAAAAATGACCAAAGCAGCACTAATGCATCAGGTTCTAGCTACTGATATCTTTGCAGAAGTAGAACCCAATCAAAAAGAGCAGCTTATTTTCCTTTTAAAAAGTAGTGGCAATGTTGTGGGATTTATGGGTGACGGCATCAATGACGCACCAGCTTTGCATACTGCCGATGTAGGAATCTCGGTAGATACAGCTGTAGATGTTGCCAAAGAAGCGGCAGATATTGTTTTATTAAGTCAGGATTTGGATGTTTTAACAAACGGTATTATCGAAGGTCGAAAAACATTTACCAATACCATGAAATATATCTTTATGGCCACCAGCGCCAATTTTGGAAATATGTTCAGCATGGCTGGTGCTTCTTTATTTCTTCCTTTTTTACCCTTATTACCCAAACAAATTTTGCTTACCAACCTTTTAACCGATTTTCCTGAAATGGCAATAGCAACCGATCGGGTTGATGCGCTGACTATAGCATCACCGCAACGCTGGAATCTTTCCTTTATTCGAAAATTTATGATTGTTTTTGGACTATTAAGTTCGGTATTCGATTTCTTGATGTTTGCCATTTTACTTTTGGTTTTTCAGGCCAAAGAAAAAGAATTCCAAACGGCATGGTTTATCGAATCGGTCATTTCAGCAACATTGATAGTACTCGTTGTGCGAACAAAATTGTCTTTTTTTAAGAGTTTGCCCGGAAAATATCTCTCCATCGCAACAGCAATAATCATCCTATTTGTACTTATATTGCCTTTTACGCCATTATCCGTTTGGTTCAGTTTTGTAAAATTACCTTTTCTGTTTTATTTATGGATGTTCTTATTAATCGCAACCTATATTCTATGCGCAGAAATAGTAAAACACTTATTTTACAAGCATATGGTTAAAAACCATCAGAAAAAAACCAGACATACTAACGTAGTCCTTAGAAAAAATTAAAAAATAAACCTTAATTTTAAGCTATGCAACAACTGCACAAAATGTATGACAAAGCTATAAAAGTCAAAGCAGTTCAATTGGGTTATGAGAAAACATCAGCTCTATTAGTTTCTAATTAATAAAAAAAAGCCCCGTTTAGCGATTTTTAGTTATAGAGCAGTAGGTGATGATTATACAAAAACACAAACCGACAGCTTTAAAATAACGAATTATTCTTAACTATTAAATATTAAAAAAATGGCAAAACAAATTTTTATCAATTTAGCAGTAAAAGATCTGCAAAAATCTATGGACTTTTATACTGCATTAGGATTTACAAATAACCCTCAATTTTCAGACGAGACCGCAAAGTGTATGGTTTGGAGCGAAACTATTTTTGTAATGCTGCTGACGCACGAAAAATTCGCAAGCTTTGCTTCTAAACCTATTGCAGACACCAAATCTAAATTGGCTGGACTTTTTTCACTTTCGACTGACAGCATTGACGAAGTAAATACTATCATGGCTAATGGACTAAAAGCCGGTGGAATAGAACCTACCGAAATGCGGGATCATGGCTTTATGCAGGAGCGAACTATTGAAGATTTTGATGGACACACTTGGGAGATTTTCTATATGGATATGACTCAATTGCCAACAACGCAACCGGCGGAATAACAATAACGATGCCCTAACAGCCGTAGGCGCTACTCTTGACATCTAAATTGAACAACATTTTAAAAATTTAAATTATGATGAAATTTTGGTTAATTGCCATTTTGATTTTTATTGTTATAACATACATACTGTCGAAATTTACTTTAGAATCAAACAGAAAAGAAGCTGGTGAAAGAATTTGGAGATTTGGGAATGGACGCTCTACTTATTGGCGTATTCTTACTTTGTGCAGTTTCGGAATAACAGCGGTCATCATGCTTATATTACATTGGATAGGAATTCCGATCCTATAGCAATTAAAAATATTTTAAAATAGTATTTCCAGGAAAAATAAATATAGCATTTGTATTTCCTGAAAATCAAACTATCTAAAAAACTGACCGCCAAACAGCTCATTTTTCGTTGCCTCCAACAAACGAACAGGCGAACAACAGCGCACAGATGAAGTAAAGAGTGCTAAAAAAATAGAAGCTGATTTACTCCCCTCCCATTCTATTTTTTTTTCACCAAAAGATGACTGTACAAACCTGATACTAAATAAATCAGTTCTATTTCCTTCTAATTAACAAAGGAAAGTGCTTTAGCATGTTTTTGAGTAAAACTACCCTAATGGAAAAAAAGAGCCTAATTGAGAAACGTTTCACAAAAAAAGAAATACAAGACATAATTTCATTTTCTATGAAACATTTTATTCTAATGGGAGATATAATTGCAAGCGGTGATAAGAATCAAAGTCTGCTTATGCACGATTTTAAATCTCTAATACAACAGGTTAATAACGATCATAAAAAAGGCATTCTTTCCCCCTTGACCATAACATTAGGTGACGAATTTCAGGGTATTATTGAGAATTTGGCAACTTCGATAGCTATCATTTTAAATATTGAAGAAACTATTATAAAAAATAAGCTGAATTTTAAATTGAGGTATATTTTACATCAAGGAGAAATAGAGACTCCAATAAATAAAATTATAGCTCATGAGATGCTTGGAAGTGGTTTAACGAACGCCAGATACAGATTAAATGAATTGAAAAATACTAAAGAACGTTTTGTCATTGCCATAGAAAACAAATTACAAGAAAGTATTCTGATTAATGCATTTAAAATTTACAGTCATATCGTTGAAAAGTGGAATGTAGAGAAAGACTATGAAATTGCATCCAATTTTATCCAATACCATGATTATAAAATTGTTTCTGAAATCATGAATAAGAACCGATCATTGTTATGGAAAAGAGAAAAAACCTTAAATATTGATAGTTATAATTCAGCCAAAAGTATCATTCAAACAATAAGCTTAATTACATAAATATGAGTTACTTTCGTTTCTTTCTATTAGTCATCAGCATGGAAATCCTTTTGGTAATATTCTATTATTTTATTACCCCTAGTCCATCCGGTCTACAAAAATCATCGACCACAAATCTTTATTAAAAGGGGTTGTAGAAAGAATTTTTTTAACGGTTTAATTAATCAATGGATTTCCCCATGCTTTAACTTTATTTGGAGCCTTAAAACTAGCAACAAGATTAAAAAGAATAGATGAAAAAGATAAACTAAAGGAATCAACTTATAATGATTTTTATTTAATCGGGAATTTTATTTCAGTGATGATAGCCATATTTTATACGTTTTTGTACACCGAATTTTTAAAATAATCTATGCATGAGCTGCTAATGGGGTATTTATAGAGACACTATATATTTTTGCGGCGAGATTCCTGTAATACTTTTAAAACTGGTAAAAAAAGGATTATAAGAGGCAAAGCCAACTTCTTTTGCCAAGGACTCTATCGTATTTGTTTTTAAATAGTTTGATTCGATCAATAGAATCGAACGACGAATTCGGATTTTCTTTTTATAATCTGAAAACGAAATTTTAGAATGGTATTTATACAGATAATTTAAATGGCTGTTTGGGATATTTAATTTTATTGCTAAATCATTCATTGAAAATTTCGAATCTTTAAACACTTCAAATTCTAAAGCAATTTTCTCGATTTCACTAATATAGCGTGCAATATTGGGATCCATTTTTTCTTTTAGCTTGCTATCCTGAAGATTTTTTTGGTCTTTGTTAGATTCAACAATCCAATCAGTATCCAATGGCAGATTGAAGGTAGCGGATTCTTTTATGGGAGTATTAAAAATAGCATATCCATAAAGTATTTCCGGAGAAATTAAAACTTTAAAAAAGGTCAATATCCATACTATCGCACCAAGCCACTGAAAACGTTCGCCAGCAACAAAACCATGTCTATTGTCTTCTAAAAAGAGAGTCATAAAAAGTTTAATCGAATTCAGTAATAGGATGATAAACAAAAAAAGAGTCCATTTTTTAATTAAGCTGGCGTATTTACCATTAATTATCGGGCTGTCTTTTTGGGTCCAAACATTCTTATTTAAGAGGTAGTAAGCCAGAAAACAATAGCTTATATTATACAGAAATAATACGAAAAAGGTAGAGAAATAAAAAAAAGCAGGAAGTTCATCATTTGTACTGACGATGGCTATGTTTATAACCAAAAACACGATCGGAAAAACAAAATGGACAAGATCTTTCTTTATAAATAACTTCTGATTGGCAATTAAATTTTTAAAATACAAATAATAACTGGGAATGATCAGTATTAGAAACTTGTTGTAATTAATATAATATTCTTTTAAAAAACCTAAATAACCAAAGGAGAAAAATCCGTTTAATAAAAAACGAATTGACATTAAAACAAAAATCAGAGTTAAATAAAAATTCATCATTCTATTTACCCTGTAGTTTGATAGCGTTATGATTACGGTTAAAATACCAAATAAGCCGGTAATGATGAAAAGTAAGTTTACAATCAAAATTTATATTTTTTGAAATGAAATTAAAAAGCAATTTTTATTCCAGTTGCCAGAATGCAAAAATATAAATATATCTAGTAGTAATTCAATCTTTTGGGTTACAAAAAAATTAAAAATTAACTAATTTGTTTTTAAATCAACAGTAAAACAATCTCTTTTTTTGCTTCCTAAACTGTTTTTTATTTCAGAATTTTCGGACTTGAATAGTTACTAAAAACTAAAAAACGCTTACTATTTTTCTTTATTTGTGCATTTCATCGGTTTTATGTTGTTAAACATCGATTTTTTTGTTTTACTATTGCTCAAAATTAAATTCGCATGAAGTATTTACTTTTGTTGTTCAGTATCACTTTTCAAGGGCAAGTCCTGCACCATCAAATGCTTTCTTCTCAAGGATTGTCAACTAAAACAGCTGATGGTTTGATCATAAGACAAACCATTGGTCAGCAAAGTTTGGCAGCGACTGCTACCCATAAAGATTATGTTGTTATGCAAGGATTTCAGCAAGGTCTATGGGGCAAATATATTGCCTCCAACGCTATAGCTACAATCGAAGGCATTAAAATCACAAACTATCCCAATCCATTTATTGCAAGCATTAATTTTCAATTTTCAAAACCGGTTACGGATGTTATATCCATTTCAATTTTTGATATAATGGGACGCTTGATTTACGAACAAAAGAAAAAATTGAACAATACTATTCTGACTATTGACTTGGCATCACTACCCACTTCAGAATATTTAGTCCGATTGAATGCCACCAACCTCAACTACTATACAAAAATTATCAAACAATGATAAAAAACTACCTACTAATTGCCTTTTTAATCACGTCTTTCCAATTGTTTTCCCAAGAGGCCTATTTTTTGGCCGGGAGTAATTTTACCAAATATGTTTTCAAAAGTTCAAATGGAACTATGGCCACACCACTTCAAAGCGGTACTGGTTCAAGCTATGAAGTGGGATTTTCTAGACCAACGAAAACAGAAAAATTTTATTATAACATAGCCCTGACATTAAATGATTACAACGCTGTGGCGGGTTCTCAGTTTGAAAGTTATAGATGGGAGACCAAATATATTGGTATTCAAAATGCGGCAACTTATAATTTCGATGTTTACAATGATTTTCAATTGACCTTAAAAGGAGGAGTTAATCTTTCGACAATCATTTACGGCAAGCAAAATAGTAATGGAGCTATTTATGATTTGATGAGACAAGATGAATTTTCAGGAATAGTACTTTCGCCCTTCGTTGGGGTTCAAACACGCTATAAACTAAATGATTTGGGCTATTTAAGTCTTGGGTATGCGTTTTCACAAAGTTTAAAACCATTTAACACTTCCGCAGAAAAACTATCTTTTAATACGAATCAAATTCTATTTGGTATTCATTTTGCAATTAATAAAAAATAATTATGAAAAAGATAACTTTACTTTTATTCTTATTTGTTTCATCGGTAATTTATTCTCAGAAAAACGGCATAAGCTATCAGGCCATTATTTTTAATCCAAATGGAGGAAAAGTACCCGGGATCAATAATACCAATGAGCCTTTGGCCAATAAAAACATCTGTTTGCAATTCACCATTATTGACAGCGACACCAGAACCGAATACCAGGAAACCATAAATACAACGACAGATGCATTTGGAATGGTAAATACCATTATAGGATCGGGAAATCAATCAGCGGGCTACGCAGCATCATTTTCAAATATCTATTGGACTTCTGATCAAAAAAGCTTGAAAGTGGCCATGGATATCAATGGAAAATGCTCCACTTTTGTAGAAATCAGCAACCAACTTTTTACTTCGGTACCTTCTGCTTTTTCTGCACAAAACGCCGAAAATGTTACTGGCGTCGTATCCATTGAAAGCGGTGGTACTAATGCTGTTACCGTTTTGGGAGCGAAAACGAATTTAGCTCTTGAAAAGGTCGATAACACCAGTGATTTGAGTAAACCAATCAGTACAGCCACCCAAATAGTATTAAATCTAAAAGAAGATTCCGCTAACAAAAGTACAGATCTCATTATAGATGCTAATTCGAATGTTAAATATCCAACGGTACAAGCGGTAAAAACTTATATTGACGCAAACGCATCAACAGGATTGGCAGGACTGGCTGCAGAAACAGCAAGAGCTTTAGCAGCAGAATTAGCCAACTCCAATGCGATAGCTTCAAATACTACGGCAATAACTGCCAATGCCAATGCAATTGCGGCAGAAGCAACAACAGCCAGAACAGCAGAATTGGCCAATGCAACCGCAATTACAGCCGAAACCAACAGAGCCACTGCAGCGGAAGCCACCAAAGAAAACACAGACAACAAAAGTATCGATGTTACTTTCGCTTCAAATTCAGATGTAAAATTCCCGACAGAAAAAGCGGTAAAAACCTATGTGGATACAAGTGTATCAACTACTTCGACAGCCTTGGCAACGGAAGTTGCGAGAGCCACGGCAGCAGAAGGCGTTTTGACTACAAGTATTGCCAACGAAACCAGCACAAGAGGAACAGCCGATGCTACTTTGACCACGAATTTGAATGCAGAAGTTGCGAGAGCCACGGTAGCCGAAGGCGTTTTGACAACAAGTATTGCCAACGAAGCCAGCACAAGAGGAACAGCCGATGCTACTTTGACCACGAATTTGAATGCAGAAATCACCAGAGCCAATGCAGCAGAAGCTACCAAAGAAAACACAGCCAACAAAAGTATCGATGGTACTTTCGCTTCAAATTCAGATGTAAAATTCCCAACAGAAAAAGCGGTTAAAACCTATGTGGATGCAAGCGTATCAACTACTTCGACAGCCTTGGCAACGGAAGTTTTGAGAGCCACGGCAGCCGAAGGCGTTTTGACAACAAGTATTGCCAACGAAGCTAGCACAAGAGCAACAGGCGATGCTACTTTGACCACTAATTTAAATGCTGAAATTTCAAGAGCCACGGCAGCAGAAACAGGGCTTACTTCCTCCTTGGCTTTGAAAGTGGACAAAATTTCGGGTAAAGGTTTGTCAACTGAAGATTATTCGAGTGCAGAAAAAACAAAATTAGCTGCCATTACTGGCACAAACACTGGTGATCAAGATTTGAGTATTTATGCTCCATTAGCTTCTCCGACTTTCACGGGAACAGTTTCAGGAATTACCAAAACAATGGTTGGATTAGGAAATGTTGACAATACTACGGATTTATTGAAACCAATATCCACAGCTACTCAAAGTGCATTAGATTTAAAAGCTGATTTGGCTTCACCGACTTTCACGGGAACGGTTTCTGGAATTACCAAAACAATGGTTGGATTAGGAAATGTTGACAATACTACGGATTTATTGAAACCAATATCCACAGCTACTCAAAGTGCATTAGATTTAAAAGCTGATTTGGCTTCACCGACTTTCACGGGAACGGTTTCTGGAATTACCAAAACAATGGTTGGATTAGGAAATGTTGACAATACTACGGATTTATTGAAACCAATATCCACAGCTACTCAAAGTGCATTAGATTTAAAAGCTGATTTGGTTTCTCCGACTTTCACGGGAACGGTTACTGCAAGCGGAACCTTGACAACAGGAGTAGTGACTTATCCAAACTCCCATGGTACGAGCGGTCAAGTTTTGTCAACCACTGGCAGTGGAACTTTAGCTTGGACAACTCCATCAACAACTGCAAACGCTTATAGTGGAGTTTTGCCATTGGCTAACGGAGGTACGGGTTCAGCAACTCAAAACTTTGTGGATTTGTCCACTACTCAAACTGTTGCTGGGGCAAAAACATTTAGTAGTGCGGTAACTGGATCTTCTTTTGTTAAATCAGGAGGAACTTCAATACAGTATTTAATGGCAGACGGAACAGTTTCTTCTGGGCCGAGAGAAGTGAATGCTGAATTTACAGCCACTGCTAGTCAAACTAATTTTACAGTAACTCAAACTCCTTTGACAGGTCGAATAATAAAAATGTATGTAAATGGAGTTCGAATTAGCAATACGGCTTGTTCTTTTTCAGGGACTACTTTAACATATATTCCATCTAATAATGGTAATTATAATTTAACAGCAGGAGATAGAATTCAAATTGATTTTTATTATTAAACTAACAATGCTTTAAAGAATCAAATAGATGAATAGATTTAATTTGAAGTTTATGGTAGATAAATTTTCCAATCACATTAATTGTTTGTTGCTAATTTTAATAACCTTTATTTACTCAGGAAATGCGCAAACACCTTCTGGTTTTAGTCTTGTTGCATATGAGGGTTTTAATTATACCAGTGGTTCATCATTATTAAATGCTAGCGGTGGTAGTGGTTGGTCAACTGACTGGTCACAATCCTATCAAGGTAGATATTTAAAAACTTCAACAACAGGTTTTAATTATGCTGGATTGACAACCACCGGTCTGAAAGCTGAATTTGATGCCACTTGTTATAGCGCCTGTAATGAAATTGCATCTTTAAAAAGGTCATTTCCTTTGCAAAATCAAGGGGTTGTTTATTTTCAATTTATATCCGTTTTTGAAGCTTCTCCAGGAGGAGGAACTCCTACCATCAGGCTTTATAATGGAGCAACACAAACTGGCGGTATTGGTTCGACTAGTGGTTCGAATATGTCTATTTTAGCGTCTTCTCTTGCTAATTTGAGTTCGTCTTCAGGAAGTTTAAGTGCACAAAATTTGGTAGTGGTTCGTATAGACTATAACTTGAATAAAACAGAAATGTGGATTAATCCTGACTTATCCACTTTTAATTATTTGAATCCAACGAGTCCATCTGCCTCAGCAATTGGTTTTGCTCCAGCAATGGATCGATTTGATATTTTTATTAGATCGGGTAGTATTGATGAAATTGCCATTTTTAAACAAATTCCAACAATAGATAAATATGGAAAAATAGATGCCAATATTCCTCAATCCATAAATAAAAATGGAAATGTAGGTCATGGAAATGGATTGACCCAAAACGGAAAAGTAATTTCGTCAGTAAAGAATGGATTGACAGCAGCTACCGCATCAATTAGTGCTTATCAAATCAAACAGGATTATCCATCGTCTCCTGATGGATTGTATTGGATAAGCAATTCCAATATTAATGGAGGAACTCCTTTTCAAATTTATGCCGATATGACAACTGATGGTGGTGGATGGACATTGATTATGTGTAATGCAAGTAATGCAGGATGGAATTATGGCAATGCTATTTCTTTAAATACATCTTCCCCAAGTATCTCTTCTAATTATTCGATTATTGGCTGGGCAGACTATATCAAAAAAAGCAGTAGTGGTTTTCAATATATGATTGATGCAAATTCAAGGAGAAGCTATGGAGGTATATGGACAGCCAATGCTGCTTATTCTTTTACAAATTCTACTAATACGCAAACTGATGTAACCATAAATACAAAATTTGGATTAAATGGAAGTGTTGGTACTTGGATATACCATGATGGAGGGATTGAACAAAGAATGCCTTGGTACTCCAATTGTGGAAATGAAGGATTTGTAACCACCAGTTTGAACTGCTCAGGCGGATCATGGTGGGGAACTTTAATTTCAGGAACTGGTTGGACACCAGCTCCTTGGATTAGTTCAGGCTGTGGTACGGAAGGATGTATGCCTAATCCAGGCATCATTTGGTATTGGGTGCGATAACACTAGACCTCATTTTATAATTTAGCATAGAAAACATTGGGACTATGCTACAAAGCATTGTTTTTCAACAGTCTGATTTTTAAATCGATGAATTGCAATTGAAGATTGTTTTTTAAACCATCGTATTCGGCTTTCAGGAATTGATTTTTTACAGCCGAAAAAACGATGGCTTCTACTCTACCGCTTGCAAATTTAGCTTGCATGGTGGTAAACGAAGCTTTCGCATATTTTTGTCGATTCCTCAATTGTCATAATTATTTGGCCATTTTTTTATCCGATCATGATTTATGCTTAAATATGCTTCGATTTATACAGCAAAAAATTACTGCGAAATGGCATTATAATTTTATTCGGTATTAAACTCCAGATATACCATTAACAAAAGTATCTACAAAATCTAAAATTTTATTCAATATTCGATCACCGATTTCTTTAGATTTAAGAACACTAGGTCTTCCTTCTATACGAAGATCTAAAATTTCTTTTCTTAAAGGTTCTCGTTCAGTAAAAAGATAATTTTCTATCAATTTTTCAGTTTTTTCATCAGAAAGGTTTTCAGTTTTCACTAAATCTTGGAGTGCTTTTTCTTGTTCTTCATTCCAGAATTTTTCAAACTCCTCAGGAATAATATCGGTATCGTCAATGTTAGGTAGGCTTTCTTGAATAAATTTCTCAATCAATTCTCTTTTACTTCTCAATGATACCTCGGTATTCAACAAGTTTGAAATCTCTTTATCAATACTTTCTTTATCTTTCGCGCTGTGTTTTAATTTAAACTTAATCAATAGTTGGATGATGTAAGTAACATTGATTGTATCGCGTCTAATCAACTCCAATTCGAAGTCAATATCGTTAAGAATAGATGTTTTTTCTAACGAAGGACTACTACTAAGTTTATCCTTTAAATCCAAATACTTACTGGTGTAATCTGCAAAAAGCTGTTCCTCCATTTCTAAATCATTCCAACTAAACTCTGAATAATGACTCATTTTTTTGTGTAACCGTATGAGCGCTCTGAATGTCAAAATGAACTGTAACTTATCTTCCTCGGTATACAAATCATCTACCGCACTGAACTCAGGAACAATTTCTAGCAGCTTTTGAGTTACTTCATTGAATTTTTCTGCATAGACTTCGTAAGGTTCAACAATAATTTCGTCAATCGCTTCTTTATTACTAAATAAAGCAATTGCTTCATCTGTTTTGTCTTTAAGATTTCGAAAACACACAATGTTTCCCTGCGTTTTGTTTTTGTCTAATGTGCGATTGGTACGACTAAAAGCTTGAATTAAACCGTGGTATTGAAGGTTCTTGTCAACATACAATGTATTCAGATTTTTACTATCATAACCCGTTAAAAACATATTAGCCACTAATAAAATATCCGTTTCGTGTTTAGGATGTTTGGATTTTCTGGCAACAGCATTGTAATAATTGTAAAACCCCTCGCTGTCCTTAATGTTTTCTGCCGTTCCAAATAATTCATTGAAATCTTGCACATAATTTTCCAACAGTTCTCTACGATGAGGCTTATATCCGTATTCCGCTTGAGGTTCAGCTGCTATATTTAATTGTGAGTAAACAGCATCTTCTATTTCTTCCTCGTTTTGAGCATAGCTGAAAATAGTTGCTATTTTTAAATTATGTTCGCCACTCCGTTTCTTACGTTTAAAAATTTCGTAGTATTCAATAACGGCATCAATATCTTGAACACACATCATCGCACAGAATTTTTTAGATTGTGTTTTCTGATCATGGTGTTGAATGATGTAATCAATAATTGCTTCCTTGCGCTCAGGCGCTTCAAAGACTTCAGATTCGTTGATTTGCTCTATTTTCAAATCAATAATATGTTCCTTTTTCTTGAAAGTCTGAATATATTCAATCGAGAATCTCAAAACATTTTCATCTCTAATAGCATCAGTTATTACATATTTATGGAGGCATTTACCAAATAAACTGGCTGTGGTTTTTTCTCCATTGGCATTCTCTGCTAAAATTGGTGTACCAGTAAAACCAAACAATTGAATATTAGCAAAATAATCCACAATGTTTTGATGTGTATCTCCAAATTGTGAACGATGACATTCATCAAAAATAAATACCATTCTTTCGTTTTTAAGGGCTTTCATTTTAGCTAGATTCCGGCCAGAAATAGCATTATTGAGCTTCTGGATAGTGGTAACAATAATTTTTACATTCGGATCATTGAATTTCCTGATAAGGTCGTCGGTATTGGTTGCTGAACTTACTGAGCCTTTGCTAAAACTATCGTATTCTTTATTGGTTTGATAATCTAAATCCTTTCTGTCTACTACAAAAACCACTTTCTTAATAGCTGGAATTTTTGATAAAATTTGGCTGGCTTTGAAACTTGTTAAGGTTTTTCCACTTCCTGTGGTATGCCAGATATATCCGTTTTTCTCTACATTATAACCATTTAATATTTCGTTTTCAGTAACTTTTTTTATAATACTTTCCACGGCATAATATTGATATGGACGAAGAACCATTAACTTTTTATCAGTTTCGTTAAGTACAATGTATTTACATATCATTTTACTGATATGACATGGTTCTAAGAAAGCATCGGTAAAACCATTCAGAATGTTATTAAGAGGATTATTGTTCTCGTCTGTCCAATGAAAAGTTTGAAGATATTCCTGCTTATGTGTTCCAAAGTTGCTGAAATACTTGGTATTTACACCATTGCTGATAATAAACAGTTGTACAAAATGAAATAGCCCTTTACCTGCTCCAAAACTATGCTTTTGATAACGATTGATTTGGTTGAAAGCTTCCTTCATTTCCAAACCCCTACGCTTCAGTTCTATTTGGACTAATGGCAGCCCATTAATCAGTAAAGTAACATCATAACGATTTTCATATTTCCCTTCCTGAGTAATCTGATTGCTAACCTGGTATTCATTTTGACACCAATGTTCTACGTTCAGAAATTCAAAATAGAGATTGTCTCCGTTATCTCTTAGGATGTGATGCTTCGTTTCACGCAATATCTTGGCTTTTTCAAATACTGATCCTTTGTTGACAATATTCAGTACTTTTTCAAATTCCGCCGCACTAAATTGAATGTTATTGTGCTTTTCAAGTTGCGTTTTCAAGTTTTTCAACAACTCTTTTTCATTCGTAATAGCACTATATTTATAACCCAATTTTTGCAATTGGGCTAAAAGTTGTTCTTCTAAAATTTGTTCGCTTTGTTTGCTCATGAATTGTCTGAATTTAATCTGTCACTATTCCATTTTGTAGGATTTTGAATAATGTAATTGGTAATTCTTTGGTATTCAAAATTATTCCTTATAATGTGATCGTGGTAATTGGGTTGAAAAAAATGATTGTTTCTGTTGTATTTTGGAATTGACAAATTATGTTCGTCAATATAATCATCAATTTTTGTATTTACCGCCGATTTGAATCCCGCCATAAATGATGAAATGGATTTTGGTAATCGAATTGGCGGATTACGTTTAATGGAAAAATCGTTGAAATTGGATTCCGATTTTAAATGTAGAACCGCACGGCCATGCGGTTCTATATTATTCGGGCCGTGCGGTTCTACATTATTTGGGCCGTGCGGTTCTACATTATTCGGGCCGTGCGGTTCTACATTATTTGGGCCATGCGGTTCTATATTATTCGGGCCGTGCGGTTCTACATTATTCGGGTCGTGCAGTTCTACATTATTTGGGTCAGGCGTTTGTACAGGCGGATGGCATATTTCCACAATGGTATGTATATGATTGGGCATAATGACATATTCGCACAAAAACAATTCATCGCGAATCTCAAATGATTTCAAAAATTCGACATTGACAATTTTTCCGATTTCGGACAATATCATTTCGGCATTGATTACATCTCCCAAAATAAATTCCCTGTTTTGTGTAACAATAGTCAGAAAATAAAGGGCATTTGATGAATAATCCCAATGAGGTAATCGGCGCGATGTTGTTCTATATTTATTTTTGTATTTGTCCATTGGTGTTAATAAGGGCATTTGACGAAGATAATAAATTAAAAAAAACTGCCATCATTTAATCTTACAAATCCTAATTCTGACAACTATCTCAAAGCTTTAAACATTTGTTCGATCGCTTTCTTTTTCTGTTCCATATTGGGATGAACATAGAGATTTAAGGTCGTGCTAATATTGGAATGTCCCAAAAGAACACTAACGGTTTTGTAATCGCAATTACTTTCAATGCATCTGGTTGCAAAACTGTGCCTCAGCCCATGAAACTTCAGATCTGGCATCTTCAAATGTTCCATTAGGTTTTTATAATAGCTGCGGTAGGTTCTGGGCTCAGTTGGCTTGCAATCATTGGTTAAAACAAAAAACGATGGGTTTACAATTTTTTTAAATGGTTTGAGTATTCTTAATAAATCTTTGCTTATGGGAATTTCACGTATAGAATTTTTTGTTTTAGGCGTGTCAAGAATGAGCTCCGTTTTTCTCTTTCCATCTTCTATAACATATATGCGTTGGATCGTTCTGTTAACACTTATAACGCCATTATCTGTATCGATATCTTCCCAAGTCAGCGCACATACTTCTCCAATGCGCATACCTGCACTCAGACAGATATAAACTCCTAGATTTCGGAACGTAAAATGTTCCTGTATATAGTTCATTATTTTTTTCTGATCGGAACGACTCAATACCTCAACCTTGTATTTTTCCCTTTCTGTAGGGTATTGAATATCGAATGGTATATAATCCAGCCATTTATGCTTTGCTCCGTATTTGAGAATCATTTTCAGAACAATTAGAATATCCTTGATTGTTTTTTGGCTTAAACCAGATTCTAACTTCTGAAAGACAAATGCCTGTACTTCTGCTTCTTCAACGGAATATTTGTCACCAAATGATGGTAGCAAATGATTCTCAATCAAGAGCGTATAAGCCGAAAAACTGGACTTTTTTACGTACTGTTTTTTATCCGTTCTCCACAGACTGATTACTTCTGAAATTTGTTTTTTGTTCATTTTATTTGAATTAAGATTAAAAGCCACAAAGGAAGTCAAATGCAAAAAAATGCGTTAGTTTTTGAATTGCGGAGCATAAATCTCCTCAATGTAGCGAATAACGGTTTTGGAATTTATGTTCCAAATAACCCAAAACAAATCCCTAATCTTAGGTTTCCTGAGTTTAGCAATAATTGGGAAATGAAGAAGTTGGGAGAAGTTATGGACTTCAAAGTAACCAATTCCTTTTCTCGTGAGAATTTGAATTATGAATTGGGAACTGTAAAGAATATCCATTATGGAGATATCCATACTAAATTTCAAACCCTATTTAATATTACAAATGAAATAGTTCCATTTATTAATGATGAAATAAATATTCTAAGAATTTCAGATGAAAATTATTGCAGAGAAGGAGACATTATATTTGCAGATGCTTCCGAAGATTTGAATGATGTTGGTAAAAGTATCGAAGTTGTAAATGTCAATGGCGAAAAATTATTATCAGGATTACATACTTTATTGGCACGACCAAAAGAAAATCTTTTCTATTTGGGCTTTAATGGATATTTATTTAAATCCAATCAAGTTAGAACACAAATTCAAAAAGAATCGCAAGGTTCAAAAGTTTTAAGTATCAATGTTGGACGGATTTCAAAAATTGAATTATCGTTTCCTGATGTAAAAGAACAAGAAAGAATAACTGCTTTATTAAGTTTGTTGGATGAGCGTATCCACACCCAAAACAAAATAATTGAGGAATTGAAGAGACTAAAAGTTTCACTAATAAAAAAAATATTTTCTCAGCATTTTCGATTTCAAGATGAGAATGGATGTGATTTTCCTGATTGGGAAGAAAAGACATTAGAGGAAGTTGTTGAATTTAGAAATGGAAAAGCTCATGAAAATCATATAGTTGAGAAGGGCAAATATATTGTAGTAAACTCCAAATTCATTTCTCAAAATGGAAATATTAGAAAATATTCCAATGAATGTAATATGCCTTTATACAAAGATGAAATTGTAATGGTTATGAGTGATGTGCCAAATGGCAAAGCATTAGCAAAATGTTTTTTAATTAATAAAAATGATAAATACACCCTGAATCAGCGTATTTGTGCATTAAAAGCTGTTAGTTGCCATAATCCATTTCTTTACTATTTAATAAACCGCAATGAATATTATTTAGCATTTGATTCAGGAGTTGGCCAAACAAATCTTAAAAAAGATGATGTACTCAATTGTCCTTTAATAATGCCTTCTTCAATAACAGAACAAATAATAATCGCTAATTTTCTGTCCTCGATTGATTCAAAAATTGATATTGAAGTTCAACTTTTAAGTAAATACGAAAGTCAGAAAAAGTACTTGTTGCAAAATATGTTTATTTAAAATCTTTCAAAAAAAAAGCATAAAAATTCATCAATTCTTGCCGATAACGGCAAGAATTAAACAAATAAGTTTTGAAGCAGATATTTTTTTTGTTCTTCTAATTTTTGTAAAATCTGAATTTCAGTATCTATCTTGGAGTCGATAGACAATAAAAAATTGGCGATTTTGGTTTGTTCTTCTAGACAAGCAATAGCAATTGAATAATTTGAAATTTGAGGGACTGTCAATTGAGGAACTCCCGTACTTTCAATAGCAAAATCTACAGTGTTTATAATTTCTTGTAAGTATTTAGGATGAATGTCAAAATCAGGATAAATAACTATAAGTCTTACAATTGCGCAAAATTTTTCGTATCGAACATTTGCTACGCCTAAATTTCCTCTACCACTAACGGTAACACAATTTTCTGGGTATTGAAATGAACTTGCATATCCATATAACCCAAAGCCCTCACCATTTGCATAAATTGGATAAGTATACTTTCCTAACTTTTCTTTTTTATAATCTAATTTATTTAGATCACCTCCTACAGAAAATTTACCAACCTCTTTTATTTTCTTTACTTCCCACTCTGGAAAATCATTTCTGTTACTGTCTTTAAATTTCAATTGACGTGAGAATATTTTTTTAATAAGCGTATTTTTTAATAACTTAAGTTCCTCAATTATTTTGTTTTGGGTTTGAATACGAGAATCTAAAAGAGATAGAAAAGTCGCTATTTTTTGTTGTTCCTCAATACATGAAATATTTATTTCAATTTGTTCGATAGTAGATTTAGAAAGACTGGGAACGCCTGATGCTTCGTTATATTTTAACCAATTTACTTTCTCAAAAACATAATAAACAAATTTAGGTACTACTTTTTGAAATGAATGGGTAAAAAATAATGTATCTACCGTCCAAAACTTTCCATTTACATAAGAAGGCTTGTTGATTGTACCTTTTCTCCCTATACAAACACTTTCGCCGTCATATAAATATTCGTTAACTGAAGTCATATAACCTCCTGTTCCAAACACTGGAATAGTACCTTTTGATAAATGCTTGTAATCTTTCCCACTACCAATAGTCAAAATACTTCCTATTTTTTCTCTATTCCATTCTTCAGTAAATTGAGGAAATCTCAAATTTGGAACCTTACTCATACTTTTATTCTCTTTATTTATCTTGGTCATACAATTCTCTTATTTTTTGAGCATTAAGGATTTACCTCTTTCTGGTTTTTAGTTCTTCCTCCAAAGACTTCAACTCTTGTAAATCATCAGCATCAGCTTGTTTTGCATCTTCTAATTTTCGTTTTGCATCAAATGTTTGATATGCTTTCACTATCATTTTTTCCATTTGTGCATTACTGATACTTCCTTTTCCGCTTAATAATTTTTTGTCGTTGAATTCGATAATTCTATCTACATTTTCTCTCCAAAAATCCATAGTAATGTCTTGACGATTCTTTGCTCTTAATTCGGCTGTTTCTAAAAAAACAACTACAAATCTATTTAAGCTATCAATTTCATCTTCGGTTAAATAATTTTTAGCAGTGAATATATCTTGCTTTCTTACAATTGAACCTTTCCAGGCAGTCAATGCCATATTCGGTTCATCAGTATTAGCACGACCTACTATTATTTCCGCAGCTGTTTTTTCTGTAATCGCATAGAGCAATTTGTTTTGGGTTTCAGCAAAAAACATCTGTGTAGCTTTATCCGTTTTATCATAATCATTACTCAATGCGAAAAGATCACGAACTTTTTGATAAAATCGTTTTTCAGAAGCACGTATATCTCTTATTCGTGCCAATAATTCATCGAAATAATCAGGACGACCATCAGGATTTTTCAGACGTTCATCATCCATCACAAATCCTTTGATCATATACTCTTTCAAATTCCGATTTGCCCATTGGCGGAACTGTGTGCCTCGTTTGCTTCTTACCCGAAAACCAATGGCGAGAATCATATCTAAACTGTAAAAAGTTACATTGTAATTTTTACCATCTGACGCAGTTGTCAAGTAATCCTTGACAACTGAATCTGTACTTAACTCGCTTTCCTCTAGTATATTAATAATATGAAGGCTAATATTTTGTTTAGAGGTGTCAAAAAGTGTTGCCAACTGATTTTGATTCATCCAAACCGAGCCGTCTTTGGCATAAAGTGAAACAGCCGTTTTGCCATCTGGGGTTTTATAAATGATGATATTTTGTTCTTCTTTCATAATTCTCAGTATTTAAACTCATAACTAAAAAACAAGTCCCAATTCCTTGAAATAAACATCAATCTCTTTATCCAGTTCCGCACGTTTGGCTTCCAAAGTTTTTATTTCCGCCATGACAGCCTGAATGTCAATTTCTTCCGCTTCTTCAAAAGTGTCCACATAACGTGGAATGTTCAAATTATAATCATTTTCAGCGACTTCCTCCAAAGTTGCCAAATGACTGTATTTTTCAATAGCGGTACGGCTACGATAGGTTTCCACAATTTTAGCAATGTGTTCTTCCCGCAACATATTCTGGTTTTTTACTTTTTCGAATTCTTTGCTGGCATCGATAAATAAAATATGGTTCGGATCTTCTTTACATTTTTTAAACACCAAAATACAGGTCGGAATACTGGTACCGTAGAAAATATTGGCCGGTAATCCAATTACAGCATCCAAGTAGTTTTTTTGTTCGATAAGGTATTTACGAATGTGCAATTCAGCTGCACCACGAAACAAAACACCATGTGGCAATACAACAGCCATTGTTCCGCTCTCTGCCAGATGGTTAACCATGTGTTGTACAAACGCAAAATCAGCTTTGCTTGCCGGAGCTAGTTTCCCATATTGGCTAAAACGGTCATCAGTTAAAAATAAAGGATTTGAGCTCCAATTGGCTGAAAAAGGCGGATTTGCCACGATAGCTTCCGCCTGCAAACCGATATGTTGTGGATGTTCTAAAGTGTCTTCTTGCTTGATGTCAAACTTACTAAAATGGACCCCATGAAGTATCATGTTCATGCGGGCGAGATTGTAGGTGGTACGGTTCATCTCTTGTCCGTAGAAATTATTGACATCTTTTACCTCTCGGGCAACTCGCAACAATAAAGAACCCGAACCACAGGTCGGATCATAAACTGATTTTAGTCTGTTTTTCCCAGTGGTAACAATTTTTGCCAGAATTTTGGAAACTTCTTGAGGAGTATAGAATTCTCCTGCTTTTTTACCAGCGCCACTGGCAAATTGACCAATCAGATATTCGTAAGCATCACCTAGTACGTCTAGTTCCGTATGCTCCAATTTAAAGTCAATTTCGTCAAGATGTACTAATACTTTTACAATAATGGCATTTCTTGCCTCCGCAGTTTTTCCCAATTTTGTACTGTTGAGATCCATGTCTTCAAACAAGTTGTCAAAGTCTTCTTCACTTTGAGTTCCCATGGTACTCAACTGAATGTTGGTCAATATTTTCTGCAAATCTTCCAATATAAATGTATCGGTACCGCTGTTTCCGCGTTTTGCAATTTCGCCGAAAAGTTCAGCTGGTTTTAAAAAATAGCCCAAGTTTTCAAGGGATTCTTCTTTGATTGCTTCTATATATTCTTGACCTACTTTTGTGTTTTCTGTAATATTTCTGAATTGAATGTTATCTTGTTCTAAAATAGAGTTGGCAAAAATCTCCATTTTTTCAGCCAAATATTTATAGAATATGAAACCTAGTATATAATCCCGGAACTCATCCGCATTCATTTTTCCTCGTAAAGTATTTGCTATATTCCAAAGCTGTTGCTCTAATATTTTTTTCTGTTCTTCTGACATTTAAAATAATCGTTATTTAGATTAGGGATCAATAATCCTTAAGAAGGCACTAATGTAATAAACTTTTGAGTGGTATGACTTATGGTTGCAATGAAAAACTAAATGATATGTATTTAGGTTCTTTTCTACTAATTTTGATTTACTGAAAATCGTTAAGTAAATTTAACTTTAAAGCTTCCCCTCAGTTCAAGTGAATTTTCAGAAAATGTGAACAGCTTTTTTATAAAATTGAAATGACTAATCGTTGTGGGGATCGCTTACACCTGACCGATAGCAACTGACGAAGTAAATCCGTGATATCGGACTCACCACACACGCAAAGCAAACAATACAAATCTTCAATCTAAGTCCTTGCGAGGAACGAAGCAACCTCACTATCAAAAGCAAACCCTAAAAAATCATTGAAACGGACATAGTAAAATGAATTTATTCAGCACCTCGCATTGACTCTCTCCTACCGTTCTCAACTCCATATTTTTTTTTAATACCCATTTGTACATTCCTAATTTGTACCCGATAGCGCGGATTTGCAATCCGTACCCGCAACAATACCCCATAAAGTGAACATATGCAAAAAACTACAAGAGAATGATTCCTGTAGCTTTTTTATAAAATTGAAATGACTACTCTTTATGGGCACTGCTTGCACTCCAGCGATAGCGAACTGACGAAGTAAATCCGTGATATCGGGCTCACCACACACGCAAAACAAACAATACAAATCTTCAATCTAAGTCCTTGCGAGGAACGAAGCAACCTCACTATCAAAAGCAAACCCTAAAAAATCATTGAAACGGACATAGTAAAATGAATTTATTCGGCACCTCGCATTGACTCTCTCCTACCGTTCTCAACTCCATATTTTTTTTTTTAATACCCATTTGTAAATTCCTAATTTGTACCCGATAGCGCGGATTTGCAATCCGTGCCCGCAACAATACCCCATAAAGTGAAGACACACAAAAAGCTACAAGAAAATGATTCCTATAGCTTTTTTATAAAATTGAAATGACTACTCTTTATGGGCACTGCTTGCACTCCAGCGATAGCGAACGGACGAAGTAAATCCGCGCTATCGGGTTTTACTTGCTTCCTTTTTCCAATAAGTCATTGGGATTAATAACGGGCAGAATAAAATCACTTAAAACGGTTCCTTGGAAACGCGTCATTAAAATCCCTCTTGATGTGGAATACGTTATAGAAGCCAATGCGTTTCCTAAAGCAGGATGAACAGTAATGGTTTCCTCTTTTTCCAGAGTGGTCAGTTCCTCTAGATTATCCACATAAAAAACATAGACAAAACTGAAATTTCCGACGGCTTCCTCACTAGTGTCAATATCGCTTTTAGTCTCCACATGCACAGAAAAATCAGCTCGCACCAATTTGTCTCCAAGATTAAATCCCAATTCGAAATCAACATTAAAAGTATGGCCGACCACTTTTTCATTTTCAAAATCAAAAGGGCTGTTGATTTGTCCTTTAATGATTTTGAAATCTACAATTTGTATTTTTTCAGGCTGTAAAATATTAGCTGACATTGGCTAATGGTGTTTTAGGTTTGGTTTTTGATTTTTTCCACACATGGGTGTAAGCAACATCTTTGGTAGTAACATGTGCATTCTTATAAACAGTAATATACCTCTTACCACCTATCAAAGAGGACACCGGCTTTCTATGAGGAACAGTAATAATGGTATCCCCTAATTCTGCTTCTAATTTTGCAAGCGAACGCAAAGTAAAATTGTGTTCTCCCACTAACCATTTATTCACTTCCGAAGGTCTTTTTTCTAATTTTTCAGCCAGATCTTTTTGGCTGAATCCTTTTTCTTTTAATAACTGATTTACACGTACCACAATGTCAGCGTATAACTTAGCGAAGATTTTTGTTTCTTCGGCTGTTTCTGCTAAAATTCTTTGGGCTACTTTGCTTCTCATAATTTTGGATTTTTAGAGGATGATTTCATCTGAACCATCATAATTAGTAAGTTTTCTGTTTTCTTTATCTACAATAATTGTTTCATTACGAATAGCCTCGAGAATTCGTTTGGCAAATTCACATGCTTCTCTCCAGATCAAGTGTAGTGAACTTTTTTGATTTGTTTGTTCATCTTTAACACCTCCATTAAAAAGAATAACAATATCATTTGTGACCTTTAAAGCATATATTCGTAAGGGAAAATTGGGATAGTGATAGCTGATTTCGCCGAGTACCACTTTACCTTGAACCGGCAATCCTTTTACTTCGTTTTCATTTCTGTTGAACAATTCATTAATTGCCCCATGTTCTTCTCCAATAGCATATATTATAAATGACAATAATTCCTGATTGGCTTGTTTGTACTCTGCTAAGGAATCATACTTCTCGAAAAATAAATCGGTTTCATTAGTATGAAGATAATCATATCTCACACTGTAAAAAGTGCACTTTGCACCTTCATCATCCCATATTTCTAGAGCAAATATATTCACTTTACTAGCATTTTACAAACAAAAATACACTTTTAAGTGTATTTTATGATTGTTTAGTATGTTTTTTTTTGTTTCTTGATTAAGAGCTCGCTGTTGGCCAACTTTCCTCCTACGAGAAAAAGCACTCTTACATATTCAAAGGCTCCCTGCAGCTATTGGAATCAATAAAGAGTATACTAAAAAAACAGCCTTTACGGTTTCCCCTAACATCCCTGAATCAAAAGAAGTTAATTTTGAAAATTGATCTAAGACTAAATGTTTTTTATCAGTTTTTTCGGTATTAATTTATATATTTGGGAAAATAACAAATGCTACAAACTAGATTTACGACTTTTAGAACTTAAAAAAAATCGTAAAATCATAAAATGCGAAACGGGGGATTACATCACAGAATACAATTCTTATCTACTTAATCATTTTATAAGATTGGATAGAAATAATAATATATATTTACATTAAAATTAAGTATAATGAAGATAGAAAAATTTGAAGTATTGGGATTATTTGAGAGAGATTATGAAATTAAGATACTTGATAATTTACTTATTGTTATTGCAGAAAATGGTTCAGGGAAGACCACATTATTAAGGCTAATCTATTTTTTTTTAACCAAACAATGGGCTAAATTAACTGAATATGATTTTGTAGAAATTACCGTAGATATTAATGATCAGAAATATATTTTTAATAAAAACACCTATAAATCCAATAAAATATCTAAAGAATTTTATGATAAATTGGCAAACGAATACAGTAATTATTCAAAATTTATCTTAGATGATTTTTCAAAATTTGATGTGGATGATTTAAAAGCTAACTTATATAAAGTTGATGAAGTTGAACAACAATTTGATGTCCCAAAAAGTTTAATTTTAACGCTGATTGAGAAATTGGAATCCGAAAAATTTGATAATGCTTTTTTTGATTGGGAAGTTAATGTAATTTATTTACCAACTTATCGTCGAATAGAGAAAGATTACTTTTCATTATATGGAGATATCGATAAAAGAGTTACTAGTTATGTACTCCAATTATTTCCTGAAATAGCAGATAAGATAAGCTCTGAAAAGAAATCTGCCGATGGCGAAATTAGAGATGATACAAATAATTATAGTGAGACAGAAAAAGATTTAGATAGTATTTTTTCAAATATTATAAGTTCAAGAAACAATGAAAAATGGATAAAAAGTAAATCAAATCTTGAAAATCTTGAAATGATAGAATTTGGAATGTCTGATGTTAATTTTAGAATTAATCAATTCAATCCTAAAGAAAGTCCAGAAAAGAATTCTGTATTGGAACGGTTTATAATACTAATCAATAAATATTTAAATGATACTAAAAAAATAATATTTGACGACTCATCTTGTGAGTTTTATTTATATGATAATATTAAAGATGTAAATTATAGTTTAGAACATTTGTCATCGGGTGAAAAGCAATTAATTTCCATTTTTAGCCATTTGTTTTTTGATGAAAAACCGCCATTTATAATAATCGATGAGCCCGAAATTTCATTATCAATATCGTGGCAAGAAATGATACTTAAAGATATTATTTCAAATTGCATGGGTATGATAGTAGCGACTCATTCGCCTTTTATTGTAGATGAATCATTGAGAAGATTCACTAATGGCATAAATGAATTTATATTAAATGAGTAGTAGTTCAGTTGAGCATTTTTTTGATGCGAGAGAAAGAATTTCAGATAGGAAAACACATTTTGAAATTAAACAGCATTATAGTTTTAATACCAAGACTTTACACATATTTGTAGAGGCGCTCGATGATTTTGAATTTTATCGTAAGTCTATTGAGTTTATTTATTCTGATTATCAGATTAAGCATTATCCTAAAAATGGAAAAAAACATGTTCTAAGTTCATATGACATCTTAGACTGGACTATTTATAATAAATCAAGAATATTATTTTTTGTAGATAAAGATTACGAAAATTTACTTGGTAAATCGAGCAAGAAAGACAGGAATATTTTTGTGACTAAGTATTATTCGATTGAAAATTATTTGTCATCAACAGATGTTTTTAAATATACTCTTGAAGAAATTTTTAAAATTAAAAATGATGTTATTGTTAATGACCTTGTGCTTAAATTTGAAGAATGTTATAAAAAATTTGAAGAACACTTAATAGTATTAACTTCAATAATTTTGATTTTTAGAAAGAACAACGACCATATGGTTTTAGAAAATTTAAAGATGGACGATTTTTTTATTATTAAGGAATTAAATCTTTATGCTTTTAAATATAGAAGGCCTGATATCTGCATAAAAACCAGACAGTCACATCTTCCAAATTTTGAAAAGAGTCTACTAAAAGAGCTAAAAAAAATAGAGTTCATAAAAAAAACCGAAGCAGATCTTACAAAAATTAAATATAAAATGATTCTTCAAAATATTGTTGAGCTACGGAAATTAGAAGATAGTAAAAATTATATAAGGGGTAAATTTCATTTGTGGTTTTTCTCAAAATGTCATTCCAATATTCATTCTATGGCGACACAAATAAATGAACGGATAGGAACTATTAATATGAGTTTACCAGAAAACGAAAAATATTTAAAAGTAAACACTAGTATTTTATTAAATGAAAGCAATATTTTCGATATACTGCCAATGAAAATTAAGTTTCATAATGATGTTCACCAATTTTTAATTCATAATAAACAACAAATCAATGGATAGTATTAGAGATATATTTTCAAATAGAATTTTTAGAATACCTGATTATCAGAGAGGTTATTCATGGGAAAAAAGTCATCTTGATGATTTTTGGCAAGATATTTTTAATCTTCAAAAAGATAAGGTGCATTACACAGGGATGATTAGCGTAGAAGAAGTTGACAAAAATGAATATGGTAAATGGAAAGATGATAAATGGGTAATTGAAGGACGAAATGACAAACCATATTTTATTGTTGATGGACAACAGCGCCTGACTACAGTTGTTGTATTATTATGGGTTATAATAGATAGCCTAAAAGAAGATGAACAATTAAGTTTCGTCAGTAAAGAAACACTGATTGATAAATATATTTTTACCGAAAATAAGGGGCAAAATTTAAAATCCTACATATTTGGTTATCATAAAGACAATCCTAGTTATGAGTTTCTCAAAAGAGAAATATTTGAGCAAAAGGGTGATTTGAAAATAAAAGATATTGAAGAGACAACTTATACCAATAATTTATTCGCAACAAAAGATTTTTTTACAAAAAAAATAAAATCATTATCATTACAGGATAAAAGTAATTTATTTGATAAAGTTACCAAACAGTTGAAATTTGACTTTAAAATTTTAGATAAAGAATTAGACATTTTTATTGTATTTGAGACTATGAACAACAGAGGTAAACCTCTATCTAATCTTGAAAAATTAAAAAACAGATTAATTTATCTTTCAACACTAATAGATGAAGAAACTTCCCTAAAAAAAGAACTTAGAAATGACATTAATGAAAATTGGAAAACAATATATAAATATTTAGGATTAAACAAAGAAAGAAAATTAGATGATGATGCTTTTCTTCAAAATCATTGGATCGTATTTTACAGATATGAGAGAAGGGAAGCTGAATATTATGCAAATGATATTTTTGATAGAATTTTCACATCCCAGCAAGTATTTCGAAAAGAAATTGGACACAAGGAAATCAAAATTTATATTGATAGCATAGCTGAAGCTGTCAAACAATGGTTTGTTATATTTAACCCATCACATCCTCATGCATTAGAGTTGACACAGTCAAAAGAATTATTATATTGGTTAAAAAAGCAAAACATAGTAGGCTTTAAAGCTTTTCAACCTTTAATTATGGCGACCTTATTAAGCGAAGATGATAATAATTTAAAAATTGAATTAGTAAAAAATACTGAAGCTTATGTTTTTTTAATATTTAACATTTCTGCAAGAAGATCTAATACGGGAACTTATCACTTTAATGCTAAGGCTAATGAACTCTATAAAAAAGATTTGACAATAAAAGAGATCATTGATGACTTAAAGTTTTGGATATATGGAACTGATGAAGTTTCTGGTTATTTTGATCGTGATAATTTCTTTAATTTTTTAAAAGATTTATTTCAAAGGGATGCCACAAGTGGATATGCAGATTGGAAATATTTAAAATATCTTTTGTATGAATATGAGTTATCCTTAGATAAATCTGGATTAAACGAAAATACTTTATTCCCATATAATGGATTATCAGTACAAAACGTAATGCCATTTGACCCAGTCAAAGTTTGCTGGAAGAATAACTTTTCTTCTTATTCAAAAAGAGAAAAAAAATATTTAAGTGGAAGTTTAGGAAATTTTATTTTAGTTAATCATAAATCTATTGATTCAACTAATACCTGTTTTGATGACATGAGGGGTGTATTAAGTCTCGGTTTATTAAACGAAAAGGAAGCAAGTGATTATGAAGTTTGGGACTATAATACTGTATTGGATCGAGGATTCAAGATTTTGTCATTTATCGAAGAAAGATGGAATATTAGTCTTGGAAATGAAGGACATAAAAAAGAGCTTTTATTCCTTGATTTTAGATTGCCCTCACTCCCTGTAAAGGTTGTACTTTTATAAAAAAATTAAAATAACCCCAAAGTGCAAATTTATAAACTGTGACCATTACGATAAATAAATAAAATAATGACGTTCTGAATGTAATTGTTCCCCAACCCCCTTCCCCAAATAACTCACAAAAGAAGAGACCTATTACAGTCCCTTCTTTTTTGTTTTTATAATAAAAAATTTACAAGTTCTATTTTTTCAGCAACTTCTCTAAATAAGCTATTTTTTCTTTTTCAGCCTGAACTAAACGTTCATAAAGCTCCACAACTGCAAATTCCAGTGATATTGACCACCCAATTCCAATTTAAAGTGAGCACCTGATTCCAATTCAAAATGACCACCTAATTCCGGAGCAAAATGACCACCTCCATTTTTCATTAAAAACTATTTTTTTCCATCTGTTAATTAGTATTCAAATATACTTAAATATTAGCCTTTGTTTATCCCTCTTTTTTTTCTCATAGATTCTCCATGTAATTCGAGTCGATGGGATTGATGTATGAGTCTATCCAAAATGGCATCAGCTATGGTTTTTTCTCCAATGATGTCATACCAGCCTTGCACTGGGATTTGTGATGTTACAATTATAGAACCATTATTATGCCTGTCTTCAATGATTTCTAAAAGGGTAATTCGGTTATGACTATCTAATGCTTGGAGTCCAAAATCGTCCAATATAATGACATCTTGCCTTTCTATTTTGGCCAATTCTCGCAGATAAGAACCATCTGCTTTGGCCATTTTTAATTTAGCAAACAACTTCGAAGTATTAAAATAACTCACTTTAAAACCTTGTATACAGGCTTGGTAACCCAATGCAGTACCCAAATAACTTTTGCCTACACCTGTACTTCCTGTGATTAAAATGTTTTCATTTTTTTCTACAAATTCACATTCTGCCAGACGCAGTACAGTGTTTCGGTCCAGATTACGGGTTTGGTCAAAATTGATAGTTTCAATGTTTGATTTGTAATGGAATCGGGCATTGGTGATACTGCGTGCAATACGCCGATTGTGCCTTTCATCCCATTCGGCATCAATAAGCATCGATACAAACTCATCGAGTGTGTAATGGTCTGTTTTTCCGCTTTCAATAGCCGTTTTAAAAGCATTATGCATGCCATAAAGCTTCATTTGTTTCATTTTTGTTACTGTGGATTCATTCATGATTATTGGATTTTAATTTAATTATAATACTGTTTTCCTCTGATGTTGCCGTGAACAGGGAGTTCCTGCTCGGGTTCTTGTTCAAAATCAATATGGTCTAGGTTGTTTTCTAAAATATTTTGTATGGTCTTAAAATTGTAAATTTTAAAATCAAGTGCCCGTTTACAGGCATTTATTAATCGCTGCTTGCCTACCTTTTTCTCGAAGTTTAGTATTCCCAGACAACTTTTATAGGCTTGTTCGGGGTGGTTTCTGCTTTCGATTATTTGCAAAATATATTCTCCTACGGATTCATCAATACTACTGGCCCAATCAATGAAGCGGGCAGCGCTCCATTGGGCTACAAATTGGTGGGTACTGGCTAAATGTTCTGGGGTTGTGGTATAGACATAAGGTTTGTAATTCCTCGGATGAATGGCTATTCGATTGTATTTGTAATAGATCTCTACCGTTGATTTGGTATACAAGAGTTTCGCTTTTTTCTTTACATATTGATACGGAACACTATAGTAATTTTTGTCTTGACTTAATTGGACATGTCCGTTTTGCATCACCGTTGCAAAGGATTGGTATTTGATTTCAAAGCGTTCTTGTGGTAGTGGGCGTAGTTTTTGTTTCTCATCTTCTAAAAACAATTCTTTACGGGAGTAAGGACGTCCTGTGAGTTTTCGACTATTATGAGCATCTAATAAATCCCATATATGCTGGTTTAATTCTTCTAGAGAAAAGAATTTGGTTTCTTTTAGAGTTACGTAAATCCTTCTGTACAATATCTTTACCGCACCTTCAACCAATGATTTATCCCTTGGTTTATAAGCCCTGGCAGGTAAGATTGTGGTTTGATAATATTCCGCTAAATCAGCCAGGGTTTCATTGATTGTTGGCTCAAAACGACTGCTTTTTATCACTGCAGATTTTAAATTATCGGGAACAATTGCCGCAGGAGTACCTTCAAAAAAACGCATGGCATTTTCTACCGAAGTAACAAAATCTTCCTTTTGTTGGCTCATGGAAGCTTCTGCATAGGTATATTGGCTGGCTCCCAATATGGCTACAAAAAACTGTACTTCTTTGATTTCTCCGGTATCTTTATCAATGATGGAGAGTGTTTTTCCGGCATAATCCACATACATTTTATCACCGGTTTTGTGATTCATATGCATTACAGGATTGACTCGTTTACCCCATACTTTGTAATGATGAGCAAATTGCGAACTCCTGTAACCATCGGGGTTTACGGCAATATATTGCTCCCACATATGTTGTACGGTAACGCCAACTTTCTTTAGTTCACGTTCCATTTTAGGGAAAAAATCGTATAGGATCTGCAATTTGGGACTAATGGATTCCACAGTAGTCTGTGAAAACAAAAGTTCTAGTTCTGTATCTGTTTTTCTATCAATTAATTCAAAGTTTAATCCGAGAACTTCAAATAAAGAAATATACTTCTTTACCGTATTCCTGGAAAGGGATAAGTAGCTACTTATAAACAACTTACTCTTTCCTTCACAATAGAATTTAATTACTTTTCTAATTTTACTCATGTCTGTTATTTTGTTTGCCATAATCCGTATTTTTTTAACGAATGTATGGTGCTAACAACATGAAAAAGTCAGTAGTTTTTAATAATCAATTTACCCCAAAATTAGGTGGTCAATTTGAACTGGAAAGTGGTGGTCAGTTTGCTCCGGAACTGGTGGTCAATTTACACTGGAAAGTGGTGGTCAATTTGACCGGTTTTTCCACCACAACTTTATCAAGCGGATTAAATGTACAATTATAATTAGTTCCAGCGTTGACAATACCATTATCGTGATAAGTATTTCCAATAATGTTTAAAACTGCTTCTTCCGAAAAATTTTTAATCGCTTCAGCAGAAACACCTAATACTTCAGCAATTGCCTGTAGTTTTTCTTCTTCAACTGTTTCGCTTCCTTCAATATTAGAAACAGACTGCTGACTAACACCAATAGCGATAGCTAATGCTTCTTGTTTCATCCCTCTTAACTCTCTGATTCGGCTGATATTTCTGCCGATATGTTTTGGTTTTGTTGCTGTGCTCATAGGTCAAAGATATTTAAAATTCTTTAATTCTTTTCAGATTGGTAAAATACAAGTTTGAATTAGTACGATACAATTTCGATTAGTTCGCTACGGTGCCATCTATTGCTTACTTGCAGCTGTATTAATCAAAAATACAAATTTTTGGATAAATACTAACAGTATCTACCTATGAAATTGCCATTAACAACAAGTTTGCATAAGCAATTGAAAATCATCGAATACCCAAAAAATAGCAAGCGATAAGGTAACCGCCAATAAATAAAAAGGCGACCCGAGCTGGCAAAGCATACCATATATGAACGATAACAAATAAATTTTAGATATATGAAAAAGAATAAAATTTCCTTTGAATCTTATTTTTGGGCAGCTGATAGAATTGAATGCCCTTTCGAATTGGTTAATGCTTTTTATGACTACGCACATCTCGATTTTTACAAACACACTTTGGGAGAAGCGATAATCTACAGCCATAAGAGAAAAATCTATATGCAGGATCACCCAGGTCAAATTTTTGTTTTCTATACTGCTATGAGCTCTTTTCTAAAAGCTTGTTACTGCTTGAAAGTAAAAAGCAAAAAATGGCAAGTGAAAGAATCAGCAGATTGTGAGTCAATACTTCATCTGGCTTCTTTGACAAAGGAGGAGTACAATAATCCTTTTATTGTATTTCAAAAAGCATTTGCTGAGAATACTCCAGACGAATTTGAATTCTTCCTATGTGAAATCGTACATCTTTCATTATCTCCCTCTGCAGAAGAATTTGATTTTGATATGATGACGCCCTATCTGTATTTAATCAAAATGTTGGATGCGAGCCAGCTTATGCGGGAAAGAGGCTTGCAGCGAATCCGGAAAACTGTTCAGGCTGAACTTACAACGGAATAAAATATCCTTTATCTAATCTTTAAAACACAGTATTATGAAAACTCTAGAAAAACTTAAATTTCCAAAACTTGAAAACGAATATCTGGAAAACATCCTCAGACAGTTGATCAACCAACACAATATCATTCAGCTGTTCTTTACCAAACAGCCTTCTCCCCTTTTCTCAAATCTTATTATCCATATCGATAAAAATAGTGATACCGAAAAGTTACAACAGCAAAAATGGCTGAAAAAAGTTAGAAATCGTTACCAAATCGATGTCATTTTCATTTATTCCGGAAGGCTTCATCATCGATTTTCTTTAGGGCATCCCTTTATGGAATGCTACTGCCGGCCATCGGCTCTAATCTACCAAAATCCAACCGCTCTAAATCCACTCATTATTACAAGGGATTGGAAGCAATACAAGAAGAAGTTTCATGTGTTTGAAGAGCGTTTTTATCACGATCACGACCTCCATAAGCTACACGTCCAAAATCTCATTTCGGAAGATTGTTCAAACAGTGTTTTTACATCCTATGCCAGATGGATTGAATATGATTTGGAATATTTAGAAGAACTGTATGTAGTAAATACCTTTAATTCGCTGCCTTTAGACGAAAGAATCAACAATCTTATAGCATACGTTCCTGAGATTCAGAAATACTTTGTGAGAAGCAGTCCGGACAAATACGTTCTTACGGATTTGTTTATAAAGGCAAAAGAAATCGCAGCCGATGATGATGACATTTATAAAAATGAAATGTATCAAGCAGTTCGAATTACTGAGCAAAATCTCTTCCGTCTAATCGAAGAACGCTTTGATGAATTAAAGAAGCAGATAAAAAAAGGATTATTTGATAAGCAACAACTTGCATGTCAAACGGATGAAAAACCAGCAGCTACCATTCTGGACGTTGCCGTCGAAACCATAGTAAAGTTGGTTGCAGTGGAGCAGATTTACTTATTCCACCAAACTACCTATGCAGAGAAAACAACCTATTACCTGATGCTTATAGGCATCGGTGGAACTAATGAAAAATTAAGGTTAATCACTCATTTCCTAAAAAGTAAAACAACTGATAATCATGAGGTTGTTATGATAAGCCACAGCCGAAAATGGATACAAGAAAACCTCTATCAGTTTCAAAGTTTCTTTTCCGATATTATTCAAGCCGATCGGCTTATATATTCATCCAGCCCCTACCACCCGGTCTTGCATTGGCAGTTTCCTCACAATCCCTACCATGCTGATCTGTATTTTTACTATCAGCCAACCAAAGATGTGGCTTTGCAATTTTTCAATATAGCCAATAATCCTGAACAAAACTACCAGGGTTTAGACTATCTCTTTTCAGAATTCTTTCTGTCCTTTTGCAGAACCTATATTTTTGTAAAAACCTATTACCTGCCTAATAATCTGACAAGTCAGGCATTGTGGCAATTATGCATCTATGCAGATCCCGACATCCGAAAGTACAACTATTTGCTGGAACAGTTCTGGACAGATTGCTTTCCGTATTTAAATAAACATAGGCTGCTGGATCATAAGTTATCAAAGCTAAACAAAGAAAAGGTTGATCAGATGAGCATCATGGTTAAAAAACTAATGACTGAATTAGATAGTTTAGTCATTGAAGGTGGATTATTAAATTATGAACAAGACTGATGCATTAATTAACCGTTTTAAAAATAAAGATCATGGAAAAAATAGATGATATTAAAAAGTTAGAGACTATTAAACGATTAACATCCAATTGCCTCAGTACTTTGAAGCCAGTGGAAGGTAAAAACGGGATTCATACCGCAAAAATACGAGTGTATGATTATTATGAACTCGCCGCAGTTATTAGAAACCTGATGAAATTATGTATCGTGGCTCTGGATCAAGATGGTGCCGAAGTTGCTGATACAATAGAGGAACGGTCAATTGATGTGGGGCTTATTCTGGGGATTGCCTTGCAATTATTCCCAATTGATGAATTTGAACTGCTAAGTGAAATCAGTGCATTGTTTCCCGTGGATTCTGGAAATGAAGCTGAAAATAGTACCAACATCTAACAATCCATAAAATTGGTGAATTTAGTCCAAAAAAAAAACTCCAATATTTCTATCGGAGTTTTTGTGATCCTTACGGAACTATTTACGAACCATTTCATGCAGTATTTGAAGAAAATTTCGATAAAATATCAAAAAAATATTTAAACGAAGTTTCTTCCTTACATCACAACTCAAAACTAACAATAACATTTCCAATACCTAATGCAGCTGAAAGTCCTGTTGTGTCATCAATTTGACCTAGTTTGGTATAGCGGTATGAAGTTGAAAATGTTTTATAAAAAAGTACGAATGTCCTAGATCCATAAAGCATCAAATCTCCTGTTTGTATCGTTCCAGGATTAGAAACTTTAGTAGGTAAACTACTCGAAAAATCAAAATACTTTTCATTATTATTCAACTCATTCATAGTGATTCTCATGGGTAACATAGCTTTAAAAGCAGTCGCTGTAGCATTGTTTTCTAAGGTGGCATTGAAAGTGCTTGAACCAATTTTTATTTTAATTTTATTACTCATATTTTCATTGTCAGTATTGTTAGAATTTTCACCCTTACTGTTGTTTGCTGTATTATTGCTTTCTATGCTGGAATTGTTAGAAGTCTCGCTATTTTTATTGCAAAATGCAAAAACAGTAGCAAATGAAAACATCAAAAAGAGAATTAAAATTTTTTGTTGCATAATTGAATTTAATTAGAACGTTGTCGCATCAATCACATAGCGGTAACGCGCTTCTTTACTAACTACTTTATCCCATGCATCGTTGATTTCTTCTGCCTTGATAATTTCAATTTGCGGATAAATTTTATTTTCCGCACAATAATCCATTACTTCTTGGGTTTCAGGAATTCCTCCAATTAATGAACCATTGAAATTCACACGATTAAAAATCATATTAAAATTATTAATCTCTAACTGTCCATTAATAGGTTGCCCAACTTGCGTAAAAAAGCCATACGGTTTTACGCAGTCAATATAACTTGACATTTCGTAAGCATAAGGAACGGTCGAAATCATATAGTCAAGCTTGCCTTTCAAAGGTTTTAAATCTTCTGCAGCGTTCACAACAATTACTTCTTTGGCACCAAAACCTTTAATATCCTGTACTTTGGAAGCAGATGTAGTAAAAGCATAGACTTCAGCACCTTTTGAAACGGCTAATTTTACAGCCATATGCCCTAAACCACCAATTCCCACGACGCCAATTTTATCCCCTTTTTTGAAATTGACTCTCATCATTGGTGAATAGGTCGTAATTCCTGCACATAGCAATGGCGCTGCATATTTCAAATCGATTGTATTCGGAATTTTAATAGCAAAATGTTCTCTAACCACTATATTGTTGGAATAACCGCCCTGCGTAATTCCTGTTGGCGAGGATTTTTCAGGCGAGCCATAAGTTCCTGTCATTCCAGTAGTTTCACAATGATGCTCTTCGCCATTCTTACAACTATCACATTGCATACAACTATCAACCATACAACCAATGCCTGCTTGATCGCCAATTTTAAACTTGGTTACATTTTTACCAACTGCCGCTACAATTCCAGCAATTTCGTGACCGGGAACTTGCGGATATTTTTGTGCACCCCAATGTCCTTTAATCGTATGAATATCAGAATGGCAAATTCCTGAAAATTTAATATCGATTAAAACATCGTTGTCCCCTACAGCTCTGCGTTCAAAATCCCATTTTACTAGTGTTCCTCGCTCGTCTTTTCCTGCGTATCCTCTTGATTTTATATTCTTATTCATATCTAATGATTTATTCGTTTGTGAAAATACATCCAAAGGATTAATCAGCATCATACCGGCACTTGCTAAAGCAGTTTGCTGAATAAATTTCCTTCTGCCTTCGTTATTATTGTTCTTCTTCATTTTTGGAAATTATTTGCTGTTAACTGCTGCATAATCTTGATCAGATACAGGCTCTAACCAAGTGACCTGAAGCTCACCTTTAAAATTAGTAATTGCAATATGTGCCATTTCGCTTTTAGCAATAGCACCGTGCCAGTGTTTTACATTTTCAGGAATATTTACAACATCTCCTCTTTTGATAGATTGAGCCGGTGCGCCTTCTTCCTGATAGAATCCTTCACCTTCCAGTACAATTAAAACCTGACCTTTTGGATGTGTGTGCCAATGGGTTCTTGCTACGGCTTCAAAACTGACATTGCCTGCTGAAAATTCGTTGTTTTTATCTTTTGCTACAAATGCTGTTAAAAAAGCATTTCCCGTAAACCAATCGTTTGATAATTTATCTCCTTGGGGAAAAATTGATGTTGTGTCCATATTATTTTCTGTTTTAGCACTACAAGCAGAAATTATAACCGCTGTATTAATTATTAGTATTGAATCCGTTGAGGACAATTATTTAAAACGTCAGTTCAAGGTTTAATTTAAAAAAAAACAAAATAAAATAACCTTAATCCTGTCAGGCTGAGCCTGTCGAAGCCCTTGTCATATAAAAACGTCAATGGTAGGCATAATTTTCATTCTAAAAAAAACAATATAAAATGACATTAATCCTGTCAGACTGAGCCTGTCGAAGCCCTTGTCATATAAAAACGTTAATGGTAGGCATAATTTTCATTCTAAAAAAAACAATATAAAATAACCTTAATCCTGTCAGGCTGAGCCTGTCGAAGCCCTTGTCATATAAAAACGTCAATGGTAGGCATAACTTTCATTCTAAAAAAAGCAATATAAAATGACGTTAGCCTCTTAGTCTTTTACTTTCTAAATGGATTCGTCAGCAATTGATTTTATAAACTTGGCTGGAACTCCGCCAACAATCGTGTGATCAGCAACATCTCTAAACACTACTGCTCCCGCTGCCACAATCGAGTTCTCGCCAATAGTTACACCCGGCAAAATGGTCGCTCCTACTCCAATCCAAGCGCCTTTTTTGATTACAATAGGTAGCGAAATGGTAGCGCGTCTTTCATTTGGATTTATCGGATGATTCGTCGTGATAAGATTTACTTTCGGACCAATAAGTACGTTGTCTTCTAGTGTAATACCACCTCTGTCCATAAAAGTACAGGCGTGGTTTACAAACACATTTTTACCAATGTTGATATTTTTACCAAAATCAGAATAGAAAGGCGGAATCATAAAGAAAGTATCATCTACTTTTTTACCTATTAATTCGCTAAAAACAGCATTAATTTCTTGAATATCATCCGTAACAAGATTGTTCAGCTTGGCAGTGGTACGCATCGCCTTTTGAATAACCTTAAATAATTGTGGATATTCAGGATCATGAAGCGGAATAATTTCGCCTGCTTTATCTCTTGTGAAAATAGTTGTTGTCTCCATAATTTCTTTGCGTTAATTTGAAAGCCAAAATTATAGCGAAACTGGATCTATGTGCTAACAAGATTCAAACCTATAGTTAAGAAATTCAAACCATTTCTAAACGGAAATTTTTGGGATTTGTCCCCGTGTTCTTCTTGAAAAAATTATTAAAATAAGTGGGATATTCAAAACCAAGAGCATAAGCTATCTCGGCTATATTCCAATCAGTGTGCTGTAAAAGCGCTTTTGCTTCGCTAATAATACGTTCCGAAATATGAGTTGTGGTCGATTTTCCTGTGGTACTTTTCACCGCACGATTGAGATAATTAACATGAATTGACAAAACAGTAGAATAATCTTGCGCTGTCTTTAATTCAAGAGGCTTTTCATTGGTTTCAATTGGAAATTGTCTTTCCAATAATTCTAAAAAAACAGATGTTATTCGGGACTGCGCATTGTTATTAGTTGCATAATCTTCAGAAGGTTGCATTTTTAATGCTTCGTGGATTATCAAATTGATGTAGTTTCGAATTAAATCATCCTTGTAAGCATAATCCGTTTGTTGCTCTTCCATCATTTTCTGAAAAAGCCTGTTTAAGAACTCTCTTTGCGGTTCCGTTATATTCAAAATGGGAGTTCCGCCAATTTTAAATAAAGGAGAATTTTGCAAACTCTCAGAACGATCCGATTTTAAAAACTCTTCCGAGAACAAACAGGTATAACCTACATAACTTGTTGATAACGTTTCCCATGAATAAGGAATATGCGGATTACCAAAGAACAAAACAGTTCCTTCGGCCTCAAAACTTTTATCGGCATAGTGAATAACGCTTTTTCCAGTCGTCAGACAGATTTTATAAAAATCTTTTCGGCTGTAGGTGCGTGTTGCATTAGCATCGCTTTCGATTTGAAAGACGTTAAATCCTTTTAGTTTTAATTCATTATTGAACTCGGAAACCGAACGTCTAATTTTGTTTTGCATTTCGCAAAGTTATAAAAAACAAACCCTAATTCAACAGTACTATTTTCATTAACCTCTTTTTAACAATGATTAAAAGCTAACGGTATTCGAACCAAAATTCCCAATAAATAATAAGCTCTTATAAAACTAGGCTATGTTTATGATAATTAATTTGTCATAAATATGTCGCTCCGCTGGAGCTTTGAATCAATTGAACTATGCTTTCTATAGCTATTTCGCTCCTAACGGAGCTTTATTGTATCACCTTTATTTATTATGAGCTCCAGCGGAGCGAAATATTTATAGAAAAGTATTTAAGATTTGTGACAAAGTCCCAGAGGGACGGCATATAAATTCATCCCTTGATTCGCATGAATCAGATAGTTTGATCATTGAAGGTGGTTTACTCTTAAATTTTGAGCTAGATGAAACAGAGGAATAAACAGTTATTGATTCCACAAAATAACAGCATTAGAACAAGATACACTTGCTAGTTGGCTCAAAAATATAGGCGAGCAATTCACTAGCACATTCTATGATAAAAACGTTTAAATTTTTAGAAATACTAGGCTGCTATAAATCGGTTGACCTATTTTTCTGAGCAGTTCAACGGAGAAACCCAGTTATATAAAATCTATTTATGCTACAAAAACGGTTATAAACCGAGCTTCATTGTCAGTAACTATTGCGTCTTCTAAACTTGAAAAACGCATTTGTTGGCGGGAAATTTCAATGATGTGTTGCATTCTTAAAAATAAGAATAATCTTGTTTTTATAATGGTATTTTGTTATGTTTGAGGCTAATGTAACGGAGGTTGTTTTACGGACTGACGTTGGCTGCAATATTACCTCAAAACGATGAAAATTTACCTATTATTAGTTACATGTGTTTTTACGAATTTGATGATTGGACAAAAGTCTATAGTCATGTTGAATCCGATTGATACATTATTAAATCGGGATGCAAAAAATGAACTATCATTACAAATTGGCGAAAAAGACATGGTTTTTCTGGGTGAATCGGAACATCACATTGGCTCTGATTTTCTAGCAAAAACAGAATTTGTGAAATTTTTGGTACTAGAACATGGTTACAAAAACATTGCGTTTGAAGGAGATTTCTTTGCTTTATACAATACAAACGATAAAAATTTTTTGTTTCCGTTTTGGTCAAAATCAAAACAATGTAAAGCATTATTTAATTTTTTAAAAGATCAAAAAGTTACAATTTGGGGATTTGATAATCAATTTAGTATGGGTTACAGTTTCCATAATTTTTCGCCTCAACTTTTTTCATTTCTGAATGAAAACAATATTACTTATGAAAAAAAATTTAAAGATTTTGTAGATATTGTTTGCAAGCGTGGACCCGAATTGGAAAAAGAACTCTCAAAAAATGATATAAAATATCTAGTTGAAAATATTAATCTTATTTTGCAAGCTGATATTGTTAAGCAAAATAAACTGTGGTATCAATTTCTGCAAAGTTTTCAAAGTAACATATTACAAGATACCACATCAAAATTGAAAGCATATGAAATTAGGGATAATCAGATGGCAAGCAACCTACAATTTGTAGCAGAAAAATTAGAAAAACAAAAAATCATTGTTTGGGCCGCAAATGCTCATATTTCAAAAATGAAAGAGGAGTTTATGGATGGCAAAATTATGGGGGCAGAATTTCTTGGACAAACTAATCGAAAAACTTTTCATGTTGCTTTCGCACCAATAAAAATGCCTTACCGAAAAATGAGCTTTATTGAAACGCAAGTAAAACAGAAAAACAATCTGTTGAATTTATTACCAGACATAACAGGTAATTCTATAATTTTTTCAAGTTTGATAAGTAAAGAATATCCTGAATTAAAGAACACAAAATTTGTTGGTATGTTTGGCATGGGAAATACAGAGTTTAATTATTTTAAACATTTTGATGCTCTTGTTTTCATCGGAAATGGAGAGAAAGTAAGTTACTAAAAATACTGCACCCCGCTATCCGAAGTCTCCTGACCTCGAATTACTAGCAGTTGTCTTAAAGCTATGAAGTGGTTGCATCCTCATTTGAGATAACCCTATAAATAGATCTTGAGAAATACTTGACTTCTATAACTCGGGAGACCTTATTTTCTGAGTATTTTAACTGAAAAACCTAGTTTTGTCAAATCTATATATGCTACAAAAGCGCCTATAAACCGAACCGGATTGTCCGGAGGTATTGCGTCTTTTAAACTTGAGAAATGTATTTGTTCACGGGGAAATTCAGCGGAGCTGTTGCCTTCCTAAAACAAGAGCAATCCTCTTTTTACATCGTTATTTTACTATATTTGGTATTAATAGAACAAAGGTTTTTTCACAGACTGACCTTGTCCGTAAGCGATTGCAGCATCTAGAAAATAATAAAAACTGGAATTTAACTACAAATGGCATTACAATTTGAAAACCAAATCGAGATTATTGAAATAATGGAAAGTTTCCTGATCAAAATTCGACCATCCGAAGAAATCAAAAGTAAACTCGACATGAACTACAAAGTGGAAGATCAAAGTGTCATTCTTTTTGAAATTCGTCCAGATTGGAAAAATCCTCAAGAAAAAAGAGAGTACAATATTGCAAAAGCCACATTCGTTAAAAAAGAGAATCAATGGAAAATTTTTTGGTTTATGTCCGATTTGAAATGGCATAGCTATAAGCCGAAAGAAAAAGTAAACAACCTAAAAGAATTTGTAAAAATTGTTGAAGAAGATAAGTTGGGTTGCTTTTGGGGTTAAAAAGCTACAGCATTACAACTAAGAACTAAACCTAATTGGAAGAACTAAGAGAACAAAACAAATAAACAAAAATACGACTGACAAATGGGAATTGTAATAGAAACAGAACGGCTTATTTTAAGAGAATTAGAATATACAGACCAAAATGATTTATTCGAAATGGACTCTGACCCAGAAGTGCATTTGTATATCGAAAACAATCCTGTAAAATCAATTGACCAAATAACAAAAGTCATTGAAATGCTTAAAATCCAATACAAAGAAAATGGAATTGCGCGTTGGGCTGTAGTTGACAAATTGACAAATGAATGTGTTGGTTGGTCAGGATTGAAGTACTTTAACCAGCCTTTAAACAATCATACTGATTTTTACGAACTTGGGTATAGATTTAAGAAAAAACATTGGGGAAAAGGTTTTGCAACTGAATCTGCTATCGCCATACTAGACTATGGCTTTAAAAATTTGAACACGAACCGAATTTTTGCAATAACTGATCCTAAAAATGTAAACTCAAAAAAGCTGTTGACTAAATTAGGCTTTGCCTTTCAAGAAACTTTTGATTACGAAGGCGACCCAACAGATTGGTTTGAATTGAAAAAGACAACTTGGGAAAATAAAAGACCAAACTGGCAAATTGAATAAACAAAGTGTACCCCTCAAATGCTTGAATTCATCAAAACCAAATGAAAAGTAACAAACTGAGTTCACCTCCAAAGCCTTCAATTTCGTCCGCTACTGATCAACTACTTTTTAAGCTTGATTTTTAGCCCGCAATAACTTTTGAATTTGATCGGTAGTGACACCATCAATTGTCCATTTTTGTAGGACAAATTGAGCTTGCTAAGCCACAATAAGCTAATCTTTCAGAAAACCTTAAATCATAAGAAAAAACATATAAATTTAATCTTTTAGGTCAAAAAACAACATAAAATCAGCTAACGGATAGTGTATGGATAAAGCATGGATAAAGCATGGATAGTGTATGGATAGTGTATGACTATAGTATCAAAACTAGAAAGCAGCATTAAAACACTAAAAAAGAGCCAAACAAAGCCCTAAAAAAAACCTATCAAATTCCTACAAAAAACCACTGGGACTATTTAGAAAAACAGAAGCATTCAGATCCTAATTCAGAGCAGTGAGCAATATTGAATTTTTCCTTTTTAGGCTAACTACCATCTATGCATAATTTTTGAAATTTCACAGCTTTTCGAATTGATCCAAAAAAAGGCTAAAGTATAAAACAAAAAAAAACTCCAATATTTCTATTGGAGTTTTTATAAATTTTGTGGGCGATGATAGCTTGTCCCGATATAATCGGGAGCTTCGAACCCCCCCGACCACTTCCGATGAAAAATCGGAATGCTCTGAATCAGCTGAGTTAATCTTTATTCAAAATTAATTCTTGAATCTTAATCCTGCTTTTCCATGACTTTATTTGCAATTCTCTTCTACGAGCAATCTCTTTAGTCTCGTATTTTTCTGTATAAACTACTTTCCAGTCGTTTGTATTTCCTGTAAAACCTTTACTTTTTTGATTGTGCCGAATAACTCTCCCCTCTAAATTGGATGTGAACCCTATATAGAATCTATTTTTGCTTTCGCTGAACAGAATATAAACAATGAATTCCATGAGTTTATAGAAATAAAAAAAAAACTCCAATATTTCTATTGGAGTTTCTGTGGGCGATGATAGCTTGTCCCGATATAATCGGGAGATTCGAACCCCCGACCACTTCCGATGAAAAATCGGAATACTCTGAATCAGCTGAGTTAATCTTTATTCAAAATTAATTCTTGAATCTTAATCCTGCTTTTCCATGACTTTATTTGCAATTCTCTTCTACGAGCAATCTCTTTAGTCTCGTATTTTTCTGTATAAACTACTTTCCAGTCGTTTGTATTTCCTGTAAAACCTTTACTTTTTTGATTGTGACGAATAACTCTTGCATCTAAATTGGATGTGAATCCTATATAGAATCTATTTTTGCTTTCGCTGAACAGAATATAAACAATGAATTCCATAAGTTTATAGAAATAAAAAAACTCCAATATTTCTATTGGAGTTTCTGTGGGCGATGATAGCTTGTCCCGATACAATCGGGAGGTTCGAACCCCCGACCACTTCCGATGAAAAATCGGAATGCTCTGAACCAGCTGAGTCAATCTTTATTCAGAATTAATTCTTGAATCTTAATCCTGCTTTTCCATGACTTAATTTGCAATTCTCTCCTATGGGCAATCTCTTTAGTCTCGTATTTTTCTGTATAAACTACTTTCCAGTCGTTTGCACTTCCTGTAAAACCTTTACTTTTTTGATTGTGACGAATAACTCTTGCATCTAAATTGGATGTGAACCCAATATAGAATCTATTTTTGCTTTCGCTGAACAGAATATAAACAATGAATTCCATGAGTTTATAGAAATAAAAAAACCCCAATATTCCTATTGGAGTTTCTGTGGGCGATGAGGGGTTCGAACCCCCGACCCCCTCGGTGTAAACGAGGTGCTCTGAACCAGCTGAGCTAATCGCCCTATTTTACTAGGTTGCTATCATTTCGTGATTGCGAGTGCAAATATACAGCTAGATTTGGTATTTGCAAGCAAAAAATTAAAATAAATTAATAAAATTTCACCCTAAAAACTCTTAACACTCATTAACAGTCGTTTAAGAAAACACTCCCTAAGAATGTTTTTTGTTATCCGTGCTTATAGTAGTACATTTGCATTATAAATAATAAATAATGGCAAGGTTCAAAGAAAACGATTTACCAAAATCAAAAATTACAGCAAGTTCACTCAATAAAGCAAAAATCATTTTTAGATATGCAGGCAATAATAGTTGGAAATTCTATGTAGGTCTGATTTTTTTATTACTCACCAGTGTTACCGCATTGGCTTTCCCTAAATTCATGGGAATGCTCGTGGATTGTGTCAATAAAAAAGACGCTCAGCTGGCAAATCAAATTGCGTTGGGACTGGGATTAGTTCTGGTTTTGCAATCGGTTTTTTCTTTTTTCAGGTTGTCCCTGTTTGTGAATTTCACCGAAAACACTCTGGCTAATGTTCGATTAGCACTCTATACCAATCTGGTAAAACTACCAATGACTTTCTTTTCTCAAAAACGTGTGGGCGAACTAAACAGCAGAATAAGCAACGACATCACCCAGATCCAGGATACCTTAACCACTACAATAGCCGAGTTTCTAAGACAGTTTATATTAATTATAGGAAGTTTCATCATGCTGGCCAGTATCAATGTCAAGCTAACCATTATGATGATTTCTGTAGTTCCACTTGTAGGGGTTGCAGCCGTGTTTTTTGGCCGTTTTATTAGAAAATATTCCAAAAAAGTACAAGATCAGGTTGCCGAAAGCCAGGTTGTTGTTGAGGAAACCATGCAAGGCATCAGCATTGTGAAGGCTTTCGCCAATGAATGGTACGAAATAGCGCGTTATAGAGAAAAAATCAAAGAAGTGGTCAAGATTGCCATCAAAGGAGGACAACTCAGGGGTTATTTTGCATCCTTTATAATCATTTGTTTATTTGGAACTATTGTAGCAGTGGTTTGGTACGGTGTTCAGCTGAGTATTGCAGGCGAAATCACCGTGGGCGAATTGTTTACCTTCATATTGTACTCTAGCTATGTAGGTGCTTCTTCGGGAGGAATTGCAGAGTTATATGCCCAAGTTCAAAAAGCAATTGGTGCCACTGAACGTGTTTTTGAACTATTGGAGGAAAAACCAGAAAAAATCACTGCAAGTCCTAACACAGCTGCTATAGAAAAAATACAAGGAAATGTCAGCTTCAGGAATGTAGCCTTCAGCTATCCTTCCCGAAAAGAGATTAAGGTGCTTAAAAACGTCAATTTTAATGCTAATTTTGGTCAAAAGATTGCCATTGTGGGGCCCAGCGGTGTTGGTAAATCGACTATCGCTTCTTTGCTATTGCGTTTTTACGACATAGAAGGAGGCGAAATATTGGTAGACGGGAAAAACATTTACGATTTTGATTTAGAGACACTTCGCGGTAATATGAGCATTGTTCCCCAAGACGTTATTTTATTTGGAGGAACCATCAAAGAAAATATTGCTTACGGAAAACCCGATGCTACCGAAGAAGAAATTTTAACCGCGGCAAAACAAGCCAATGCCTTTAATTTCATCGAAGGTTTCCCTGAGAAATTTGAAACTGTTGTAGGCGAAAGAGGAATCAAATTATCCGGAGGTCAAAGACAGCGCATCGCCATTGCCCGTGCTTTACTTAAAAACCCAAGTATATTAATTCTGGACGAAGCCACTTCGTCTTTAGACAGCGAGAGCGAAAAACTGGTTCAGGAAGCCTTAGAGATTTTGATGGAAGGCAGAACAAGTATTATCATTGCCCACCGTCTTTCTACCATCCGCAGCGCCGATCAAATTCTGGTTCTTGATAAAGGCGAAATTACAGAACAGGGAACGCATCAGGAATTAATAGCACTGGAAAACGGTATCTATAAAAACTTAAGCAATCTGCAGTTCAGTAATTCTTAAGATTTACTTACTAATTTGACCTAAAAAAAAACTCCATTCGTTTATATCGAATGGAGTTTTTCTGTTTAAAACGTTTCCTGAATAATCACTGAAAACTAATTTTTATTTCCCTTTTCTTCTGTCGCGTTCTGTTTTTATCAATGTCAATTCGCGATTAGTTTGTCCGGCAACAGAAGTATTTTCTTCTGCACGACGAATCAAGTAAGGCATAACATCTTTTACCGGACCAAATGGTAAATATTTAGCTACATTGTATCCGTAGGCGGCTAGATTATAACTGATATTATCACTCATTCCGTACAATTGACCAAACCAAATTCGCTGATCGTTTGCTTTTATTCCGTTCTTTTCCATCAGGTCCATCAGGTAATAAGTACTTAATTCATTGTGAGTACCGGCAAAAATGGCCATTTTATCTAAATGCTCTACCATATAAAGCACCGCCGCATCATAATTGACGTCCGTCGCTTCTTTAGTAGAACAAATAGGCGATTGCAAGCCTTTTTCTTCTGCTTTGAGATTTTCTTTCTCCATGTAAGCACCACGCACTAATTTCATTCCAATGAAGAATCCCTCCTCTTTGGCCTGTTCATGTAGTTTTTTCAAATAATCCAAACGATCCCAGCGGTACATTTGAAGCGTATTAAAAACAATCGCTTTTTCTTTGTTGTATTTTCGCATCATTTCAGCAACTAAGTCATCGGCTGCATCCTGCATCCAGCTTTCCTCGGCATCAATGAGCAAAGCCACGTCTTTTTTGTGCGCTTCACTGCATATCAAATCAAAACGAGCCACTACTCTATCCCACTCAGCCTGTTCACTGGCTGTTAAGCTTTGTTTTTCTCCCAATTTTACATACAAATCCATTCTTCCTAGACCTGTTGGTTTAAAAACTGCAAAAGGTATCGCTTGGCGTTCTTGAGCAAAATCTATGGTCTTTAAAGTCATTTTCAGCGCAGCATCAAACTGATCTTCTTCTTCTTTACCTTCAACTGAATAATCCAATACCGAAGAAACTCCTTTAGTATACATTTTATCCACCACCGTAAGACAATCGTTTTCATTGACTCCGCCACAAAAATGATCAAAAACAGTAGCACGTATTAGTCCTTCCACAGGAAGATTTGCTTTTAAAGCAAAATTGGTAACTGCAGTTCCAATTCGAACCAAAGGTTGGTTTGCAATCATTTTAAAAAGAAAATAAGCTCTATCCAGTTCGGTATCACTTTTTAATGCAAACGCAACTTGTGTATTATTAAATATTTTTTCCATTTTTTGTGAAATTTTTGCACAAATATAGATAGAGTTTTGGAGATTATTCAGCAAAAATTACCTTATTTTGCGGTTCTAATTAATGAATAAAAATGCAAACTATCCAAGCCAACAACTACCCGATACATTTCAACGAAAAAGCATACGAAGCGCTAAATCTTCATTTAAAGGTGAATAAATATTCCAATGTATTTATTATTGTTGACAGCAATACCAATGAATATTGTCTGCCACAATTTCTGCCTTATTTAGAAACGGATTTAACGATAGAAATAATTGAATTTGAAGCAGGAGAAGAAAATAAAAACATCGAGACCTGTGTTCAAATTTGGAATGTGTTAACAGAACTTGGCGCAGACCGAAAAAGTCTTGTCATCAATCTTGGCGGAGGTGTAGTAACTGATTTAGGTGGTTTTGTAGCCTCAACCTTTAAGCGAGGCGTTGATTTTATCCATATTCCTACCACCTTATTATCTATGGTAGATGCTTCGGTAGGCGGAAAAAACGGAGTAGATTTAGGGAATTTAAAAAATCAGATTGGTGTTATCAATGTCCCAACCATGGTTCTTATTGATACCCATTATCTGGAAACGGTTCCTCAAAACGAAATGCGCTCCGGTCTTGCCGAAATGCTCAAACACGGATTAATATATGATAAGATCTACTGGGAACAATTCTTGGATTTAAAAGCTATTGATTTTGCCGATTTTGATGAATTGATTTACCGATCTGTGGTTATCAAAAATGAAATCGTTAGCCAAGACCCAACGGAAAAAAACATCAGGAAATCATTGAATTTTGGTCATACTCTGGGCCACGCCATTGAAAGTTATTTTCTGGAAAATCAAAACAAAACCACTTTATTACATGGAGAAGCCATTGCTGTGGGGATGATCCTGGAAAGTTACATTTCTTGGCATAAAAATTTAATCAACGAAGAAGAGTTCTTACAAATTAAAACAACGATAAAATCCATCTTCGATGACATTAGCTTTAACGATAATGACATTGATCCGATACTGGAATTACTCATTCACGATAAAAAAAATGAGTATGGCAGTATCCAGTTCGCTTTAATAGAAGGGATTGGCAAAATAAAAATAGATCAATTAGTTGAAAATGAATTGATTATCAAAGCATTCAATGATTATAAATCTTAATTATTTTTTTTAAAAAGGATTGCATTGCGTATGTATTATTTTTTACATTTGCGGCAATGAAAAACAATCAAAACCAAAGAAAGTACCGCTTCAATGCGAATAAAAATGATAGGTCTTTTTTAAGATTCTTAAAGCATTTCTATACCATTAAGGTTCAATTCTGTTTTGATATTTTTCAATATTTAAAAGTGGAACCAGAGAAACTTCAGATTATCTATGCGAATATTAGGGTTTGAATTTTAGTTATTTTTTATTTTTTCAATTTAATCCATCTAAAATCCAAAAACTAAATGAACACAAAATATTCTGACTTAATAAATCAAACGTATTATTTCCCACAAGAAGAATTCACTTTAAACAAAGACAACCTTCAGTTTCACAACATTGATTTGATGAAACTGGTAGAAAAATATGGTACTCCTTTAAAATTTACCTATTTACCTCAAATTTCCAACAACATCAACAAAGCCAAAAGCTGGTTTCGTAAATCGATGGAAAAAAACAAATATGAGGCAAAATACTATTACTGTTATTGTACTAAAAGTTCTCACTTTGAATTTATCATGAATGAGGCTTTCAAAAACAATATCCACATTGAAACCTCTTCGGCATTTGACATCAATATTGTCGAGAATTTAATGACAAACGGAAAAATCAACAAAAGCACTTATATTATATGTAATGGCTTCAAAAGAGACCAATACATTGAAAACATAGCCCGTTTAATCAATAACGGACACAAGAATACCATTCCAATTATTGACAATTACGAAGAACTGGATTTATTGCAGTCCGAAATTAAAGGTAAATTTAAAATTGGAATCCGTATTGCTGCTGAAGAAGAACCAAAATTTGAGTTCTATACTTCCCGATTAGGAATTGGATATAAGAACATTGTTAGTTTTTACAAAAAACAAATTCAGGAAAATAAAAATTTGGAACTGAAAATGTTGCACTTTTTTATCAACACGGGGATTAATGACAATTCTTACTATTGGAATGAATTAGTAAAATGTATCAAAGTTTACATTGCCCTAAAAAAAGAATGTCCTTCTCTGGATGGATTGAATATTGGCGGAGGTTTCCCAATCAAAAACTCTTTGGCATTTGAGTATGACTATCAATACATGATTGACGAAATCATCAATCAAATTAAGATAGCTTGCGACGAAGCCGAAGTAGATGTTCCTAATATTTTTACAGAATTTGGTTCTTTCACCGTAGGAGAAAGCGGCGGGGCTATTTACCAAATTTTGTATCAAAAACAACAGAACGACAGGGAAAAATGGAACATGATTGATTCTTCTTTCATCACCACTTTACCGGATACTTGGGCCATAAACAAGCGCTTTATCATGCTGGCTGTAAATCGCTGGAACGATACCTACGAAAGGGTCTTATTAGGAGGCCTGACTTGTGATAGTGATGACTATTACAATTCAGAGCAAAACATGAATGCCATCTATTTGCCAAAATACAATAAAGAAAAACCTTTGTACATTGGTTTTTTTAATACGGGAGCCTATCAGGAAACCATTGGCGGCTATGGCGGTTTGCACCACTGCTTAATTCCACAACCCAAACATATTCTAATTGACAGAGATGAAAATGGAATTTTGGCCACGGAAGTATTCTCAGAACAGCAAACATCCGAAGATGTGTTAAAAATATTAGGTTACAATAAATAAAAAAAAACAAATACAGTATCAGCCCATTTGAAAATTCATTATATTTGAATACATCCATTCAATGAATTGATTTTTAAATATTTAAATCTAACAACATGAGTAAAGGACCTATCAGTCAGTTTATTGAAAAGCATTATTTACATTTCAATTCTGCATCTTTAGTAGATGCCGCAAAAGCATATGAACAACAATTAGCCAATGGTGCCAAAATGATGGTGAGTATGGCTGGAGCTATGAGTACAGCTGAAATTGGAAAGATTTTTGCCGAAATAATCCGTCAGGATAAAGTTCAAATTATTTCCTGTACTGGCGCAAACCTTGAGGAAGATATTATGAACCTAGTGGCACATTCCCACTATGAAAGAGTTCCAAATTATCGTGATTTGACTCCACAGGACGAATGGGATTTACTGGAAAGAGGCTTAAACCGTGTTACAGATACCTGTATTCCGGAGCATGAAGCATTCCGTCGTTTGCAAAAACACATTTACAAAATCTGGAAAGATGCTGACGATAAAGGCGAAAGATATTTTCCACATGAATTCATGTATAAAATGTTACTTTCCGGAGTTCTTGAAGAATACTACGAAATTGACTTAAAAGACAGCTGGATGTATGCCGCAGCTGAGAAAAATCTACCTATAATTGTACCGGGTTGGGAAGACAGTACCATGGGGAATATCTTTGCTTCTTATGTAATCAAAGGAGATTTAAAAGCCTCAACAATGAAATCAGGAATTGAGTACATGGTATTCCTTTCTGATTGGTATCCAAAAAACAGCAGCAACGGAATTGGTTTCTTTCAAATTGGTGGTGGTATTGCCGGAGATTTCCCTATCTGTGTTGTACCTATGTTGTATCAAGATATGGAAATGCATGACGTTCCGTTTTGGAGCTATTTCTGTCAAATCTCTGATTCAACAACCAGTTATGGTTCTTATTCCGGAGCAGTGCCTAATGAAAAAATCACTTGGGGTAAATTAGACATCAAAACGCCAAAGTTCATCATCGAATCTGATGCTACCATCGTAGCACCTTTAATTTTTGCTTATTTATTAGATTTATAATACCATTTTTATGAAAAGAGTTATTGTTGAGTATGCCAAATTGACAAATGAAATTTTAAACTTGTTAGTTGATAAATTTCCTGATGGATATGATGATGAAGATATAATCCGTTTTAGAAATGCTAAAAACGAATTAGTTGAAGCCGTTGAAGTGCGTACAGAAGACACTATTTACCTAGTAAAAGTAAGTACAAAACTAGCCGATCGTATAGAAAACTTTGATGAGGATGATGAAATCGACGATGTAATCGAACCAATCGCACCTCTTAAGGCACTTGGCATGGATGACGATATGGATGACGAAGACGAGGATGAAGAGGAAAATCTTGACAGACCGGACACGGATGAGGAAGACGAAGATGAAGACGAAGATTAGTCTCATTAAAATATTAAAGGGAACTCTAAATGGGTTCCTTTTTTTTTAGCCCTAATGGCACACAATTTCTGATACCAATTTTCTATTTAAGTACAACTATTTTATAATGATTGCATCTCAAATATTACATGATACTCTTAAAGTAAATTTTGGTTTTGAAAAATTCAGACCCAATCAGGAAAATATTATAAATACTATTTTATCTGGCCATGACACCTTGGCTATTATGCCTACAGGTGGAGGGAAATCAATTTGTTTTCAATTACCGGCTTTACTGTTTCCTGGAATTACCATTGTAATTTCTCCTTTGATTGCGCTGATGAAAGATCAAGTAGACAGCTTGAGAGCCAATGGTATTCCAGCCTGTTTTATCAACAGCAGTCAGACCGAAGCAGAACAACAACTGAATATTCAGAATCTAATAGAAAACAAGGTCAAACTGGTGTATCTTGCTCCCGAGAGTTTATCCTATCTGGAAAATACTTTTAATCTAATCACCGTGAGCCTTATCGCGATCGATGAAGCCCATTGTATTTCGTCCTGGGGACATGACTTTCGACCGGCCTATACTAATTTAGGTTATCTAAAAAACCGCTTCCCTACTACTCCAATCTTAGCTTTAACTGCCACTGCCGATAAAGCAACACGTAAGGACATTAGCCTGCAATTGAATCTAAAAAATCCTAAACAATTCATCTCTTCTTTCGACCGAAAAAACCTGAGTCTTGAAGTGCGCCCTGCGCTGGACAGAGTCAAACAAATCATCGATTTCATAAAGGATAAGCCGAATGAATCCGGCATCATTTATTGCCTAAGCAGAAAAACAACCGAAGAACTCGCCGAGAAATTACAAAAAATAGGCATCAATGCCAAAGCTTATCATGCCGGTTTAGACAACAGCATCCGCTCTAAAACCCAAGATGAATTTATAAATGATGATTGCCAAGTGGTTTGTGCCACCATCGCTTTTGGAATGGGAATCGACAAATCGAATGTGCGCTGGGTGATTCATTATAATTTACCCAAAAACATCGAAGGCTATTATCAGGAAATAGGACGTGCCGGCCGAGACGGCCTACCTTCTGAAACTATTTTATTCGAAAGTTATGGTGATGTTATCCAGTTGCAAAAATTTGCATCGCAAGGATTAAATGCCGAAGTTCAGCTGGCTAAACTCGATCGCATGAAGCAATATGCTGACGCGTTGAGTTGTCGCAGAAAAATATTATTGTCCTATTTTGGCGAATTAGTAACCGAAAATTGCGGCAACTGCGATATTTGCAAAAATCCTCCTGCTTTTTTTGACGGAACTGTCATTGCTCAAAAAGCATTGTCGGCGATTATTCGATTAAAAGAATCCGAACCACTACCCGTAATTATCGATTTTTTGCGCGGATCAAAAAATGCCTCTATTTTCGAAAAAGAATATCAAAATCTGAAAACCTATGCAGTAGGCAGCGACATTTCTTGGCACGACTGGAACCAATACATCATTCAGTTAATCAATCAAGGTTTTTGCGAAATCGCTTTTCACAGACAAAATAAAATTCGACTGACCTCATTGGCAGCCGAAGTATTATTTGAGGGAGAAAAAGTACAACTTACCAGTGTTCCAAAAATTACTGTCGAAAAAATAGCTCTAAAAGAACCTAAAAGTAAATCTGTTGCCAATTCTCTTTTTGAAACTCTTAGAAAATTGCGTTATGAAATTTCTAAAGACGAAGAAGTTCCTGCTTATGTAATTTTTAGTGATGCTGCTTTGCGCCAAATGGAAATCAACAGGCCCATGAGTGAAGAGGAATTGATCGCAATAGACGGCGTAGGAAGAGCCAAACTAGAAAAATATGGAGACGCCTTTATCAAGACCATCATCGCTTTTCAAAAAAACAAGGCCGCCAAACCAAAAAAGGAAGCAAGTACGTATAAAGAAACCCTGCAATTATTCGAAAATGGACTAAGCGCAGAAGAAATTGCGGTAAAACGAAAATTAGGTTTAGGAACCGTTATGTCGCATTTAGCCAAATTATATTCGGATGGAGCCGCCATTGATTTATATCAATTTGTATCAAAAGAAGAAGTGAGTCTTATAGCTGATGCCCAAATAAAATTGGAGAATCCCAGTGCATTAAAGCCTTATTTTGATTATCTTGATCAAAAAATCGCTTACGACAAAATACGATTGGCCTTATCCATTATTGAGAAAGAAAACAAAAATAATCCTTGAGCATGATTTCCTCCTTTCCTTATTTCATCAATTCCGAGACGGAAATTTTAATCTTAGGAACCATGCCAGGTGTTGCTTCTCTTGAAAAACAAGAATATTATGCCCATAAGAGAAATCATTTTTGGAAAATAATCTACAGCCTTTTCGACAAATTACCCGTTTCTGAAGTTTTTGAAGAAAAAATAAAAGTTTTACAAGCCCATAAAATTGGCCTATGGGATGTCTTGGAAAATTGCGAAAGAAAAGGGAGCTTGGACATTCATATCAAAAATCAAAAGGAAAATGATTTTGAGACTTTATTTCAAAATTTTCCGCTTATCAGCAGTATCATTTTTAACGGCAAAGAAAGTCACCGTTATTTTCTTAAAAAATTCGGGCAAATAGAAGGCATCACTTATTATGTGATGCCTTCTACAAGTCCTGCTAATACCATGTCTTTTGAAAAAAAACTGGAAATTTGGTCCAGCTGCTTCCATTAATTTACAAATACCTTTGCTGAAAAATTTTCTGATGGTGCTTTTGATGACCAATAATGATAAAACCAATCGCACGTACTGAAACTTCATTATTAGATGCGATACCGATTTTTTTTAATTGCTCCTCTGAAAAACTCTTAAAAAGAGACAAAGTCGCTTGTCTTACCACTGCCATTTCAGTCAGCAATTCCTGCAGACTTCTATTGTTAGCATTGGCATGGTCTACATAATCATTTTCCTCAAAACCGGGTAAAGGTGTTTTATCATTTCTCGAAATTCGCAAAGCCCGATAACTAAATACACGCTCGGCATCAATAAGATGCTGAATAATATCTTTAATTGTCCACTTGCCTTCGGCATAGCGAAAATCAAATTTATCCATTGGAATATTTTGCACAAATTTGATAAAATCGTGCAAGCAAATTTCCAATTCCTCAATCAAATCTACGTTTTCTAAAACCTGAATATAGCCTTTGTAATAAGGAGCATACTCATCAATCGGTAATTGGTCTGATTTCATATTCTTTGGATTAAGCTGAGTTTCTACTGGCGTTTGTATTTCCAAAAAGAGAACGCATTACAATTTTTTCGTACACCTTTATTAAATTTTCATCTGGCGTATTATCTTTGTTCAGTTCATTAATTCTCAATAAAGCATATTGCTGTATTGTCAACAAAGGCAACACAATACGCTCTCTAATTTGAATAGATGCTTTACCATCAGGATAATTTTCCATAAGTTCAGTATGACCTGCAATTTTCAACAACAAACGTTTTGTTTCTAAAAATTCGTCATAAATAATTTGCCAAAATTCACCAAACTCAGGATCTTTTTTCATGTAAGCCGTCAATGGAAAAAATGATTTTGCCAAAGACATCATGCTGTTTTCCAAAAGTGTTTTGAAAAACATCGAATTATCATATAAATTCTGAACCTTATCCCATTGTCCGTTATCCTCAAAATACTTCAAAGCTGTACCTACACCATAAAACCCAGGTACATTTTGCTTCAATTGACTCCAAGAACCCACAAAAGGAATCGCTCTTAAATCAGCAAAATCTAATTGTGCAGACTTACTTCTTTTTGATGGTCGGCTTCCAATATTTGTTTTAGCATAATACTTCAACGTACTCATTTGCTCCAAATAAGGAATAAACTTTGGATGATTCTTGAAGCTCAGGTATTTTTGATATCCTAAATCAGACAATTGCTCCAAAACCTCTTTATCTACTTCTGATAACTTATTTTCATCCTTCGCAAAGACCTGATTTGTCACTCCGGCACTCAATAAATTCTCTAAATTATAACGACAAGAATCTAATGTCCCAAAATTAGAACTTATGGTTTGCCCTTGTACTGTGATTTGAATCTCATTGTTTTCAATATTAGGACCTAAAGAAGCGTAAAATTTATGTGTTTTTCCTCCTCCACGAGCAGGTGGTCCACCTCGTCCGTCAAAGAAAATAACTTTTATACCGTATTTCCTTGATATTGCTGTAAGCTGCTCTTTGGCTTTATAAATACTCCAATTTGCCATCAAATAACCGCCGTCCTTAGTACCGTCAGAAAAACCAAGCATAATCGTTTGCTTCATTCCTCTATTGACCAAATGATTTGCATAAACCGGATTAGTATACAATTGCTCCATTACATTATGAGCATTCAACAAATCATCTACGGATTCAAACAAAGGCACCACATCAACCGTAGGGTTTTCCCAATCACTCAAACGAATGAGTGCAAAGGTTTCCATTACATTCAATGCATTTTCATTATTACTAATAATGTAACGGTTAGCTCCTAATTCCCCATTATTTTCCTGAATCACTTTTATCGCCTGAATGGATTCAATAGTCAATCGGGTCATTTCATTTTCAAAATCATTTGGGTTCAATGCACCTTTCACATTTGAGAGTACCTCAAACTTGTCATCTTCGGACAAATCATAATAATTCTTTGGAAAAACAGATTCATTCGATTGCAGGTAAAAATCATAGATATCTTTAAAAACAGCGTCATGAATTTTACTATTCTGACGAATATCTAAGGTGGCAAAATGAAAACCAAATAAATTAACCTTTATCAAAAGCGACTCTAATTCATCCAAATAAAGCGACTGATGCTGTTCTATCACAATCGTTTTTATCTTGTTCAATTGAGCTTTAAATTCCTCTAAAGTAATATAAATTTCTCCGCGAGAATAGAAAACTGATCTATAAAGTTTGTATTCAAGTTCAGCAACCAAAATATCTACACCAGAGAATGTTAACTTTCTTTTTAAGTTTCTAATATCAACATAATAACACTTCAGAATTGAAGTTCTCAAACGTTCCGCTACTTTCAATGTAATATCAGTAGTTACAAACGGATTCCCGTCTCGATCTCCTCCCGGCCAAAAGCCAAGCTGAATCAACGAATTTTGAATTGAATTCCCTTTGAAAACATTTTTTTGAAGATATTGAACCATATCTCCCGAGGTATTATAAAAGACGTTCTCCAGATACCAAATCAAACTAACCGCTTCGTCAAAAGGATTTGGTTTTTCACTTTTTATAAAAGGCGTCTTCCCTAGCTGAGCTAAAAGCTGCTTAATCTCAAATAAGTCATTTTCTCTTATAGCCGCCGTCAAATCATTGATTATACCCAAGACTGCACCAGGATAAAACTGCGTTGGATGTGCTGTCAAAACAGTTCTCACATTGAAATTCTCAAGAAAATCAATCAATTCCTCTTTTTTTCCTCTGGCATCTGTTTTTTCTTTGATATCCCTCAAAGAACCTCTTCCTTCCATGTTATTCACAACTGGAAAAGCAGCATCTTCAACAGCGTCAAACAATACGATTTGACGTTCAATATACTGGATAAAACGAAACATCAAGTCAATTTTATCCGCCTCGTTAGCACTATGTAAAAACTTTTCAGAGAAAAACTCAACAATCTCTTTTGGGGTTTTTTGTTTTTTAAAACCATTCTCACAAACATCTGTAAATAATGGAAGTAAAACCCCTGTATTATCTATTGCATCAAAAGGCAAAGTGATAAAAACACTATTATAAATATTATATTTAGAAAGAACATTTTGATTAAAACGTTCTATTTTGGGAAGCGTATACATAATTCTGTTATAGTTGGTTAGTTTTTAGTTAATATTGTTACAAAAAAATAACCCCAAGAACTAACTTGAGGTTATATCAAAATATAGCGTTCAAGAGTATTACATGTTCTTAAAAATGGTATGCATCAAGCGTTTTTTATCATTGATGCTTTCTTCCAATGAAATCATAGTTTCAGTTCTATATACTCCATCAATATCATCAATCATAAAAATAACATCCTTAGCATGCTTAGTATCTTTTGCTCTAATTTTGCAAAAAATATTAAACTTACCAGTGGTCACAGAAGCCACTGTCACAAAAGGAATCTCGTTAATACGCTCCAAAACAAACTTTGTTTGAGAAGTATTATTAAGAAAAACACCTACATAAGCGATAAAAGAATAGCCTAATTTATCATAATCAAGTACTAATGATGATCCCATTATAATTCCGGCATCTTCCATTTTCTTTACTCTAACATGCACAGTTCCTGCTGAAATCAATAATTTCTTTGCAATATCCGTAAACGGAACTCTTGTGTTATCTATCAACATATCTAGGATCTGATGATCTACCTCATCTAAACGGAACTTACTCATAATTTCTTAATTAATATTAATATCTACCAAAACAAAGGATAAAATTATGCATAAAAACGTTAATATAATCAAAAATGTTAATTTTTTATCAATCCATTAACAAATCTAAGGTTTTTACCTAAATAAAAATCGGCTTTTTCATTTATAATTGGCGCATTCCCATACTCCGCTTCAAAATGTGCTCCTTTAGCATCATACTCATAATGACCCCAATAACCGCTCAAATCTCCTATTTCTACTATGTAGGCATTAAAACAAATATCGCCTTCAACTAATTCTTCTCTGAATTGTGCAGCAAAATTCGTAATTTTTTCAATACCATCATAATTTATATTGACATTTTTATATATAAAATCATAAAAAACGATATTATTTTGAGGAATACGCACATAATTATCAATTTTATTACTAACTATATCGTTTTCGCTGAGTATCGAAAAACTCGAAACCAGCGCTATAAACACGTATTTTCGAGTTTTCTCTCTTTGATAATCCTCTTGAAAATGTCCTGCTTCAAATAAAACAGTAGGCACTCCCAAATATTGAAAAGTATCTCCAATACAGTTGATATTGAAAGAATCATCAAAACGACCAATTTGCCCCGGAATATAAGACTGCAGCTGCTCATTCATAGCTGCAATAAGATTAATTGCCTTCATTCTAGTCGCATTTACCTCCCTTTCCTCGTTATAAGAAGGAGCCAAAAAGGACAATGTTGCAGGTTTTCCCGTATCACCAACTCCAAAAATTGTTCGCTGATCGTGCAAATTATAACAAAAATCAGGTTTAAAATTCTCAAAAGCCTGCCTTAACATCACACTCTCTGGCTGACTAAGATTCTGAGAATCGCGGTTTAAATCTACTTTATTGGCATTTTCCCGAGTATACAATGCTGCTCCATCCGGATTCAACATTGGAATACAGCAAAAAGTAAAAGTATTTAAGAGCTCATCTGCAAAATCAGAACCATCATGCAGCAGATTTAGAAAGTCAAACAAACCCTTAGTGGTTGTACTTTCATTGCCATGCATTTGGGACCAAAGCAAAATTTTGATCTTTCCTTGTCCTATTTGATATTTATAAATCGATTTCCCAAGCACCGATTCCCCAATAATCGAAAGCTGATTATTTGTATTTAATTTGTTTAAAACCGGCTCAATAGCATCTAAAGTAAGATACCTTCCAGAGATAGACCGCTCTTTGTTTTTGATGAATAATTGTTCTAAATCCATAATATTTATTTGATTTACAAAAGTAAACATCTTTATTTTTACAATTGTAACCAGTTAAAAAAACAATCTAATTCCATTTGTAAACAGCTTTTTGTCTGTTTAATTAGCAAACTCCTGATGTGTAAATAACAAATGTTAACTATTTATATTTTAGATATTACATAGTACATTATCAGCAAGTTATAATACTTTAACTCTTGTATTACTTTGCGTTTTATTGTTCTTATTTCACTGTTTACGGTTGTAATTTTGGTAATTCAGTTGTATTTGATTACATTTGTAAATCTATTAAATTCAACTACAATTTACAATGGTAAACATCGAGGATTTTATTAAACGTTTGGAAATTATACTGGATTATTACGGTCTTAATGCCTCTGCATTTGCTGATAAAATTGGCGTACAACGTTCCAGTCTTTCCCACCTTCTATCCGGCAGGAACAAACCCAGTCTCGATTTTATTCTCAAAATTTTGGATGTTTTTCCGGATGTGGATTTATACTGGATTTTGAATGGCAAAGGAGTTTTTCCAAAAAGTCCCGGCGAAACATACAATCCAGAAAACAAAATAGCCGAGGTTGTAAACAGCACTATTCCATCTCCAACTCAGTCGGATTTAATTCCAGAGGATTTGTTTACAGCGGCGAATCCTGCAACTAAGCCTGAGGAAGAAATAACAAAAACGAAAGAGAACCCCAATCGCCCTATTTATCCTAATTCAGGTGAAGTAGAAAAAATTGTGTTTTTTTACAAGAATGGAACATTTAAGGTTTTTAATCCCAATTAAAAAAAGCAGCCCATTTTAGTTTCCTAAAAAGAACTGCTTTTAAAAGTTTAAATCAAACGAAAAAGAATTAGTCTTTGAATCCTTTTTCGGGAATTTTACCTTCAACCCCGATGTAATGCTTTTTTAAGATTACTAAGTCTTCTTCGATATTTCCAGAAGGGAATAACAATTGCCCAAATTTCACTTCTTTTTTTCCAAAATCAAAAGCAACTGGAATAATTGGCACTTTGGCTTTTAGGGCAATGTAATAAAAACCGGTTTTAAGTTGGTCTACTTTTTTACGTGTTCCTTCTGGAGCCACAGCAAGTCGGAAGGTTTCTTTTCGATTAAAAATCGCGGCAATTGAATCTACTTTATTCAATCCGCCGGAACGATCCAGCGGCTCTCCTCCCATGTATCTGAAATAAAATCCCAATGGAAAACGAAACAATTCTTTTTTTCCCACCCAATTCATTTCTAAACCTATAATCCCTCTGGTGAAAATTCCCAAATAAAAGTCATGCGCGCTTGTATGTGGCATCACCATCATTACACATTTCTTGACATCGGCATCAATCGTTCCCACAATCTTCCAACCCATAAGGCGAAAAAATATCCATTTGTAAATTTGTTTCTTCATTGTTTTCCAATTTAGCGCAAAATAAATAATTAAAACTTAATTTTGATAAAAACCAGCGCAGATGATCCATAAAATACTGAGTTACCTCATTCCCATAAACATTCATACTGAAAAATCTAGCCTGAACAAATCGATTGAAATCACTTGGACAAATGGAGAACTAGTCATGGATTCAGAAAACACTAATTATTCCTACGGCAGTTTGCAACGTATTTTACGACTCGGCTTGAAATATATTGGCTTCGATAGAATCAACTCGATGGAAAACGTTTTGGTTTTAGGCGTTGCCGGCGGAAGCGTGATCAAAACATTGGTGGACGAAATTAAATTTGGAGGAAAGATCACCGGCGTTGAAATGGAGCCGGAAATCATTGAATTGGCAAATAAATATTTCAAACTAGATGAAATTCCGCAACTCGAAATTATTATCGATGACGCCTTTGAATTTGTTTTGAAAACCAAAGAAAAATACAACCTGATCATTATTGATGTATTTCAAGATACGCATATGCCTAATTTTTTATTCGAATCTTTTTTTATCAATCGCATTTGCTTTCTTTTAAAAAGTAAAGGTTTTGTACTTTTTAACACCATGCTACTGGATGAAAAACAAAATTTGAGAAACTCAAAATTCATATCGGAATTCAGTCCCGTGGATTATTCCATTAAATCGATTCCCCGAGTGGAAAAACACAATGAGTTGATCGTGGTCGAAAAATTAGTTTAATTGTCTTTTTAAAATTTCAAACCATTAATTTCGTAAATTAGAGGTGAATAGCTAAAGCTGAGTTTTATGAAAAAGATCCTAAAAAAACTGATTTTAGGAAATGTAACAAAAACAGATCCTCCACCATTCAACCCTCTTGAAAAACGGATCCAAAACATCAAAGCAATATGGAATAATACGCATCAGGACGATAATGGTCTGGAGAAATTGGTGCGTTTATTTCTTTCTTCTTCTCAATTGCTATTCCCTGGAATCTATATCAAACATTTTGCTTTCAAAAAAGGAGATGAATACGTAGATTTGGCAGTAGACTTCTATGTTTTACTTAAGGTATTCTTTCCGCTATTGATTTTGATCAACCACTGGCAAAGTAATGTTGTGATGCTGGGAATTATGATTTACCTCATGCTGGAAACTATCTTATATATTCCTACGTTGATTTTTGCTTCAGATTTATTTGCCAAGCCTCGTTCCTATAAAAGAGCCATGTTATTGCTTTTTTTGAATTATATCGAAATCATATTTGCTTATGCCGTGCTGTATTCTTGTGATAATTATTTGAATAAACCTTTAGAACACTGGTTTGATGCGATTTATTTCAGTACCGTAACTTCATCCTCTATAGGATATGGCGATTTCTATCCCGCCACCACTTGGGGAAAATTCTTAGTATGCACACAAGCCTTATTGTTTTTGTTTTTTGTGATCTTGTTTTTAAATTTTTTCTCTACCAAAATAAAAGCAAAAGGCTATTTTGATGCTGATAATCTGGAATAAACAGAGCCCTATTTAAGATTTTTACCATCATCTTATTTATTTTATCTTTGGCTTTTCTATTAATTCTGGGTTTAATTGAAACGACCAAAATAAATAACCATGCTCAGCAATCACGTTCAGCTTATTATTCGAAAAGCATCCAAAGAAAGTACTCCTATTTTAATTTCTACTGTCGAATTTGAAAATACCGACTGGCAATTGCATTCCAACTATTTTGCAATTGTATGGGTGCACGAAGGTGCTGGTATACTGGAAACGGATTTAATGAAAGCGAAATACGCTAAAAATCAAATATTTTGTTTCAACACCTATCAAGCATTTTCTTTCCATCCAAAACAGAAGACATCTGCCTCACTCCTACTATTTCACGCAAATTTTTTTTGCATCGAAACCTACCACCATCAAGTAGGATGTAACGGAATCCTTTTCAACAACATATATGATAGCTCCCAGATTATAATTCCTGAAATTGAAGAATTAGAATTGGCTATGATTTTCAGCAACATCAGAGACGAAATCAAAGAAGAAGAATTGGCTTCAAACGAATTGGTTTTCTCTTATTTGAAAATATTCCTCATCAAACTCACCCGATTAAAATCAGTAAATGGACAACAAGAAACAACAGCAATTACTAATATTCCTGAATATTTAAAAGAATTAATTGTTTTAATAAATGAAAATTTCCAAAAAGAACATCAAGCTTCTTTCTATGCTGACAAACTAAATATTAGCGTAAAAACATTGAGCAAAGCCACCACAAAGCATTACCAGAAAACTATTTCCGGTTTATTGCATGAAAAACTAATTCTGAAATCTAAATGGGAATTATTACATACCAACACCCCTATAAAAGCTATTGCGAATGATATGGGTTTTAGAGACGAATACTACTTCAGTCGATTTTTCAAAAAACACATTGGCCTTTCCCCAAAACACTTCCGAGAAGAAGAATGGAAAATCAGGAAAGGTTTTTTGTCCATCCCTTAGCGAAATTTGTCTATTCTTTAAGCTGCGGCAATGAACGAAATTTGTACGCATCTTAAAAAAAAATAAACATGGACCAATTCTTCAAGTATGCCTCAAAATTACACGAAGCAGGAATTCACATCAGCCGATTGGCTTTAATTATTGTACTCGTTTGGATTGGCGGATTAAAAGCCTTCCGCTACGAAGCTAGTGGAATAGTACCTTTTGTAGCAAATAGCCCGTTGATGAGTTTTTTCTATACCCATGATGCTCCAGAATATAAAAGCTACATGAACAAAGAAGGAGAATACAAAGCCGAAAACATTCAATGGCATGAAGCTAATAATACTTACGGCTTTTCATATGGTTTAGGAGCTGTAATTGTTGGAATTGGAATTCTGATTGCACTTTATCCTATTTTGCCAAAATTATCCGCAATTGGGAGTTTTCTGGCCTTCGGGATGTCTTTTGTAACACTTTCTTTTTTAATCACCACACCTGAATCCTGGGTGCCTGATTTAGGCGACACTGAACATGGATTTCCCTATCTTAGTGGAGCTGGTCGATTGGTTATTAAAGACACTATAATGATGGGAGCGGCCTTAGTGACGATGGCTCAGGCGGCCGATAAATATTTGAAAAACAAAAAAGGAGAATAATTCTCCTTTTTTGCTATATCATTTTTCTTGCCTTTTCTAAATCTTCGGCTGTATCAATTCCAATTCCTACATGAGTGGTTTCAATCATTTTGATGCGTCGGCCAAATTCCAGATAACGCAATTGCTCCAGCTTTTCAGAAGCTTCTAATGATTTCATTGGCAAACTGTAAAAATCAGTCAAGGCCTGTTTTCTAAAAGCATAAATCCCGATGTGTTGCATGTAGCGAACGCCCACATTCTTCTCTCTTGGATAAGGAATTACCGAACGCGAAAAATACAAAGCAAAACCGTTTTGATCCGTAACGACTTTTACATTATTGGGATTGTTGATTTCGTCTTCGTCTTTAATTTCGCGCATTAAGGATGCCAGATCAACGGACTTAGTAGAGTCTTTTCTGAAAACCTCTATCAGCTTAGCCAAAGGTTCTTCGTTTATAAAAGGCTCATCTCCTTGCACATTGATCACTATATCTACATCTAAACTTTCAATAGCTTCGGCAATGCGGTCGCTGCCTGATTCATGCTCTTTGATACTCTTGATGGCTTTCCCGCCATGAGAAACAATTTCTTCAAAAATCAAATCCGAATCAGTTACCACAAACACATCATCAAAAAGCTGGGTATTTACAGCAGCCTCATAGGTTCTTAAAATTACGGTTTTTCCGCCTAAATCCTGCATCAATTTAGCAGGAAATCGTGTGGAAGCGTAACGGGCTGGAATGACGGCTATTATTTTCATTTTAATATCTTTTATATTATTATTTTGATGAACTGCTTTTACTGTTGTTTTTGCATTTTAGCCTTGGGCTTAAAAACATTTTTCAAATATTTATTGACTGGATTTTCAAACCAAATAAAGCTACTATAGCTTACCAATAAGGAAACTATAAAAATGATGGAAATAATCAAATATTCATTTTCAATATGGAAATATGCCGCATTCAGGTTTTTAAAATATTTCAAAATCAATTGATGAAACATATAAAAACCAAAACTTATTTCTCCTAGAAGAATCAATATACGGTTTGATAAAAAATTGGAAATAAATCCTTTTTGAAATGAAAAAATCAATATTAACAAACTCATAGGCAACCAATAATAAACCGAATAACGCAGTACCAAAGGAAATTCCCTATGAAATACAAAAAACAATACTAATAATAAAACCGATGATATTTCCAGTATGTTGTAATGAATCAGCCTTTGTTGTTTTTTTATTCTCTCGTAGAGTTCAAAAAGCAGGATTCCGATGATGAAATCGAAAATCCTAAAGAAAGGATTCACATAAAAAAGACTTTTATAATGAATGGGTGCAATTAGCAACATCAATAAAGGCAATAAAAAGAGAAACAAAGTCAATAAACCCTTATTGAATTTATAATATTTAAGCTTTGAAATTAAAATTATTAAGAACGGAAACAGCAAATAGAAAAAAAGCTCATTGGAAATACTCCATGAAGGCGAATTGAACGAAAAATAGATTATTCGTATTGGAATAAAACTTTGAGTCAGAGTCAAATTAAAAAACAGCTGTGTAAACCAGGTCGAAAGTTCAAAAGAAACATCCTGAAGCGTTAAGGGCACGGCTATCAACAAACACAACAGATGCAACGGATAGATTCTGGCAATTCTGGCAATGAAAAAATCCTTATTCGAAACTTTTTTATTCAAGATTGAATCTCGGTAATTATACGCCAGTATAAATCCGCTTAAGATAAAGAAAAAACTAACTCCAATGTAGCCTTCCTTCAGAATATACTCATGTATCCATCTGAAATAAGGAGAATTGCTTTTGCTCAAAAAAGTTAAATGATGAGCAAAAATCATAAAAGCGAAAAAAAAGCGTAACGAAGTTAAAGGTTTAATCATTGATTGCGAAGTATATCTATTGGTTTTATAATACCTTAAAAGGAGCTTCTGTCTCTAATAAGCCTACATAATCTTTACCGAAGTCATGCTCAATGAACCAGCCACTAATTTGTCGTTAAACAAGCTGAGTTCCTCGTTTTTTTCTTTTAGTCCTAGAGTATAAATCAAAGGCAAATAATGCTCCGGGGTGGGGATTGCTAATTGCAGTGCTTTACTTTGTTTTTCAAAATCGATCAAAGGCTGGAAATTTCCGTCAACCAAATAATCATTTACCGTTGCTCTGGCTTCAATTGCCCAATCGTAACCGTAATTATCCTTGTCAAAATTGTGATAATCGACCAATCTTAAATTATGAACAATATTTCCACTGCCAATAATAAGAATACCTTTGTGGCGCAATTCGCTAAGTTTTCGAGCCAAATCAAAATGAAATTGTGCCGGTTTAGAATAATCAATACTCAACTGAATTACAGGAACATTGGCATCGGGATATAAATGTTTAATTACACTCCAAGCGCCATGATCCAAACCCCATTCATGGTCCAACTCTGTTTCAGTAGGCAACAACAATTGTTTGGTTTCTAATGCTAATTCGGGACTGCCCTTGGCTGGATATTGCACATCAAACAAGGCTTGCGGAAAACCACCAAAATCATGAATTGTTCGGGGCATTCCCATCGCGGTGACTTTAGTGCCTTTGGTAAACCAGTGTGCCGAAACACATAAAATAGCGTTAGGCTGTGGCAAAGTTTTGGCCAGATTCCTAAAACCAGCTACAAACTGATTCTCTTCTATAGCATTCATCGGGCTACCATGCCCTAAAAACAAAGCCGGCATTTTATCGGTATTCGAAAAAGAGCCTGAAATTTTATGTAAATCGTTTAGTGTATTCATTTTGCTATAAAATTAAAATTATGCCATTCTTTTTTGCCACGGATTCAGGAATAAGAAGTACTATTTTTAGTAATAATTCGTAACGAAATTAAAAAATTATTCCACAAAATTTTCATCCTTAAAACCTATCAAATATAACTTATTTTTCGCTCGGGTCATAGCCGTATACAACCAGCGGATATAATCCCTGTCGATACCATTCGGCAAATAGGGCTGTTCTATAAAAACTGTATTCCATTGACCTCCTTGGGACTTATGGCAGGTTATTGCATACGAAAATTTAACTTGTAGGCCGTTGAAATATTCGTTGGCTTTTACTTTTTGAAACTGCTTGTACTTGGTTTCTCCTTCATAATCTTTCAACACTTCCTGATACAATCGGTTGGATTCTTCATAAGTCAAAGAGGGCGATTCGCTTTTTATCGTGTCCAACAGTAAAACTGTTTCAAATGGAATCTGGCTCGGATAATCGACCATTCGTATTTTTACTTTGGCAAACTTAAAACCATATAATTCTTTGATATTAAAAATTTCCAAAACCTCTATAATATCGCCATTGGCAATAAATCCGGCTTCATCAGTTTCTTTTAACCAAAAATAATTATTCTTGACCACCATCAGGAAATCGCCAGTAGACAATTCGCTTTCTTTATCGAGAATTTTGGTCCGAATCTGCTCGTTGTATTGGTTCGCTCTTTTATTTGAACGAACAATAAAAGCGGTGTCTTCGATGCTGTAATTGCTGTAAGCTGAATTAATCGCATCCTGAATATCATAACCATCGGTCAGGCGAACGATATCTTTGAATTTTTTAACATCAAACTGAAAATCGGTGATAAAAGAATCCTTCAACAATTCCCTTAGTTCGGTTGCATTATGCAAAATTCCGGAGCTTTCTTCCTGACGCATTACTTCATCGAGTTCAATATAATCAACTTCTTTGTTGTAATTCATACCCAAAGTACGGATATCCAAAGCCGGGCTGATATCTAAATTCACCGGGGGCAACTGAGCCGTATCTCCCAATAAAATCATCTTGCAATTGCTTCCCGAATACACATAGGAAATTAAATCATCGAGCAAAGAGCCGTTTTCGTACAACTTAGAATCGGAATTCGTATCCGAAATCATCGAAGCTTCATCGACGATAAAAATGGTATTTTTGTGTTTATTGGGCTGCAACGTAAAAGAAACCCCACCAGCCGAAGATTTCTTAGGGAAATAGATTTTTTTATGAATCGTAAAAGCAGCTTTGTTCGAATAACTGGCAATCACTTTGGCTGCGCGCCCCGTAGGTGCCAGCAAAACATATTTTTTATTAATTTCTAAAAGATTGTTTACAATAGTCGAGATTACAGTAGTTTTTCCCGTTCCTGCATATCCTTTTAGCACAAAAATGGTGTCGTTGTGAGCTTCGGTTAAAAAAATAGCAATTTTTTGAAAAAAAATATCCTGATTGTACGTTGGACTAAAAGGAAATTTTTTTCGTAAAAGGCTATAAAACAGGGAGGAATTCATTGTGGGATACTTGCTATAAAATGAAGTTCAAAGATAAGGATGAAATTCGAGGGAATCACATTAAATCCCTTTAGAATAAAAAAAAATTGTAAGTTTGTCATCGCATTTTATCCTTTCCGCACACTATAGTAAGAACGGATTATAAATCAGATTATGTCTACACCAAACACGAATATTACCGAAAAGAAATATAAAAAACTCTCCGTTCAGGTTTCACTGAACGGATTGTCTTTTTGCTGTTTTGACACCCTAAACAATACCATTACCTCATTCAGGGAAGTTCATTTTGACACTTTTCATAAAGGAATAAAAATCGAGGATTTATTTTCGAATGCGTTCAGCGATTATCCGGAATTGAATGATTCCTATGATGACATACTCATTATTCACAGTAATAATCTTTCGACCTTTGTTCCCGCTCCTCTTTTTGATGAGAATTTTATGGGAAGTTATTTGCAATACAATACCAAGGTTTTTGAAACTGATTTTTTTGCTTTTGATGAAATCAGCAATTACCAAATCAATTCGGTTTACATTCCTTATGTCAATATGAATAACTTCTTTATTGATAAATTTGGCACTTTCGATTACAAACATGCCAACAGTATTTTGGTACAAAAATTATTAGATGCTTCCAAAAATATTGATGACAAAAAAATGACCGTGCATTTTAATTCGGACCATTTTGAAGTTGTTGTAATTCAAAATCAAAAATTAGTATTCTTCAATTCGTTTGATTATCAAACACCGGAGGACTTTATCTATTACGTTTTATTTACTGCCGAGCAACTGCAATTGAATCCGGAGCATTTTCCTTTGGAGCTCGCAGGAAACATTGACAGCGAAAACGACTATTTCAAGATAGCCTACAAATACATCCGAAACGTTTCCTTAATTGACGTGGAAGATTTACGATGGAACAATTATTTTTCTGAGGCCGAAAACAGAAATCATTTTATACTTTTCAACTCATGAGAATCATTTCAGGAAAATACAAAGGAAGACGTATCAGTCCGCCAAAAGGATTACCCGTTCGCCCTACAACCGATATGTCTAAAGAAGCATTATTCAATGTTTTGAACAACCATTTCAGTTTTGAGGGATTGAAAGTTTTAGACCTGTTCTCCGGAACCGGAAATATCAGTTACGAATTTGCCTCCAGGGGAAGCACTCCAATCACATCTGTAGATGGTGATTTTGGATGCGTAAAATTCATCAAGCAAGTCGCTGCCGAATATGATTTTAATATTGCTGCCACAAAAAGCGATGTTTTTAGCTATTTAGAAAAATGCAAAACAACTTACGATATCATTTTTGCCGATCCTCCTTATGGATTAGACCAAAAAACTTTTGAAAAAATAGTTTTGCTAATTTTTGAAAAAAACTTGCTTAATAATGACGGAATGATGGTAATCGAACATTCAAAATACACCAAACTCGATCACCTGATTCATTTTTCATTCCAGAAAAGTTATGGCGGTTCTATTTTTAGTTTTTTCGAAATTAGTTCAGCTGATGAAGATTCTGAAAACGAAGCTATGCAAAATGACGGCGAAGAAGAGTAATCCCGATACCTTATAAAAACAGAAAAACCCTTGTAATTACAAGGGTTTTTCTGTTTTATAATACATCTTCAACAAACTAAAATAAAAGTATTCTAGGATACTAATAAAATGAATAAATCAAAATTAACTATTAGAAATTACAGCCAATTTATCCAAAACCTTTTGATACATTGGCGTTTCGATTTCGTATTTCAAACCCTCATTCACCACAAATTCCGTAAGAGAAGCCAATTCAAATTTATGTCCCGCCAACACATCGCGATGCATGGATGAAGTTGCGTTATGAGGTGTTTTTTCTAATTTAAGAATTGTTTGCATGATGATGTCATTTGGCAGCTTCAAGCCTTTTACAGCTGCTATCATGGTAATCTCGTTCAAAAGTTCCACATAAACATTTCGACTTGATTGGCTGTTCAAAATTTCGCCTACATTTTGATCTAGGTACGAAGTGGCAGAGGCCAAAGCCGAAATGAAAACGAATTTTTCCCAAACCGTATCTTCGATGTTGTCTACAAAATAACTTTCGATAGCAGCATTTTTGAAAATAGTCTGAAGAGCATTCAATTTAGAAAGTGGCGCCAAGTCAGAACCAAAAAACAATTTCTCAAAAGAACCAATTTTCTTGATAACTCCTGGGCTTTCAATCATAGAAACGATATATACACAAGCTTGCAACACTTCATTATCAGGATAAAGAGCACTGATTCTTTCGGTGGCGTCAACCCCATTATATAGTGGAAGAAATATGGTATTTTTAGCAACACACTTTTCCAAAGGAAGAAGACTTTCTTCAATATCATAGGTCTTTGTTGCACATATAATGTAATCTAATTTTCCGATAACTGCCGGATCATCAGAAACAATACTTGGAAAAACAATACTTTCGGAATCATCTGTAATAATTTTCAAACCGGATTCCGCTATCCTTTTTTGAGTTTCGCCACGGGCAATAAACACAATTTCGATTTTATCGGATTCGGCATAAGCTTTAGCTAAAAGTCCGCCAAAATAACCACCTACTCCACCCAAACCTAAAATACCTATTCTTGTTTTCATAACTACTATTTAAAAATTAAACCATTAAGAAATTCAGAAAATTAAGCCTTGGGACTTAATAAAGCTTCATTTCTTAATGGTTCTCTTTTAGATTTCACAATCCTTATTGTATTCAATCTTTTAATAAAAAAAAAACAGACCTATAAGCCGGATTCTGTATTCACCAGAAGGTGAACCCTTACCATTTATCTAGACTTATAATTACTCATAAGCTCAAGCTATCTACCCTTCAGCAACGGACGAGAAGCCCTTAAATGCTGATATACTTGATATTTCACCGCATAGAGTTTACCTGGTTTCACTACAGCATTACCTGTACATACTTTCTGTTGCACTTGTCCTAATCCGTCCCGATAATTATCGAGGCGAACCGACGGGTGTTACCCGCTATGCTTCTCTATGGTGTCCGGACTTTCCTCCCTCCCAATAAATCAGGACAGCGATAAGGCGGTCTGTTTTGCAAAAATACACATTTTAGATTTAAGATTACTGATTAGGTAATCATGAATTTTAGACTTTAAATAGTTTAAAATTTTTTTTTGACATTGAATTGTTTAACACGGCTTTTACAACGACTTAAGAATAAATTAGTTATCTTTAAATACTAATTTTAATCCTCCCGTTATGAAACCTATTTATCATTATACCACCGTTTCAGAAGCATTAAACGATTTAAATGAAATGGGATTTACTTATGATTTTAACATTAATGAAAATGAAATACTGAAAAACCCGCATCAGCACGAAGTCAAACATATTTATCGTTATGAAGGCGATTCAGATCCCGGCGATGAAGCGATTGTCTATGGAATCATATCTAATTCTGGCAAAAAAGGAGTTTTTGTAGCCGGATTTTCGGCTAATAGTGATAATCAAGCCGCAATTATATTAGCAAAACTATGCATTGAAGGAAGCGACCAATGTGAAATTTAATTTTTTAATTACGCCTTTAACACCAACCAAAGAAGAACTTGCTATGAAAAACAAATACCATTATGCCTCTGTATCCAAAGCTTTGGATGAATTAAATGAAAACGGCTTTAATTATGATTTCAATCTCAATGAAGGCGATATTGTTAAAAATCCCCATCAATATGAAATCGTACATATTTACCGCTATGAAGGGAATTCAAATCCAGATGATTCTGCAATAGTTTTTGGTATAAAATCAAAATCGGGAAAAAAAGGTGTTTTTGTAGCTGGTTTTTCGGCTAATTCTACTAATGAAGCCGCTCAAGCTCTAATAAAAGTAAATATTGCCGGCAGAAATAAATAGAAACTCCCTTTCCATTATGTCCTTATCCGAAATAATAATCGAGCGAATAAAAAAAGAAGGACCTCTCTCTTTTCGGGATTTTATGGAAATGGCGCTCTATTATCCGGAACTGGGTTATTATAATTCAGTACAGAAAAAAATAGGCGCCAATGGGGACTTTTACACCAGCGCCAATCTTTCGGCTTCATTTGGAGCCATGATTGGTCGTCAGATGGAAGAAATGTGGCAGTTGTTAGGCCAAAATCCGTTTACAATTGTTGAATATGGAGCTGGTACAGGACTTCTATGTCATGATATTTTAGATTATCTTAAAAGTAATTCTCTTTTATATGATAAGCTAAACTATTGTATCATAGAGAAAAGTGTTGCTATGCAAGAAATAGAGAAGCAACATCTTCTGGAAAAAGTAAGTTGGTATGCTTCAATTCAAGACATTCCTGAGATTAACGGCTGTATTTTATCCAATGAATTGGTCGATAATTTCTCGGTTCATCAGGTTGTTATGGAAAACGAACTAAAAGAGATTTATGTAGATTACAATAAGGGTTTTAAAGAAGTATTAGAGCCTGCCAAGAAAGCGCTTATTGATTATTTTGAAGCTTTTGATATCAAATTACCAAAAGGATTCCGAACTGAAGTAAATTTGGACGCCATCTCGTGGATAAAGGAAGTTTCTCAATTTTTAAAAAAAGGCTATGTAATTACTATTGACTATGGATCTTCTGCTTCAGAATTATATGACAACCGCAGGAGTTGCGGAACCCTTTTATGCTACAACAAACACCAAAAAAATGACAATCCTTATCAATACATTGGGAATCAAGACATCACCACACACACTAATTTTACCGCCTTATCCCAATGGGGTTTTGCCTGCGGATTGGATTATTGCGGAATGACAGATCAAACTAATTTCCTGACCGCTCTTGGCATCAAAGAATACTACAATACAACTGTAATTAATACTAGAATCAACTCGCAGTCCAAAATTCACGAATCCTACATTAATTATGGATTATTGATGAGTATGGGGCTAAGATTCAAAGTATTAATTCAGCAAAAAGGAACACCTAAATACCCGTTATCCGGGCTGAGATTTACCAATTCTAGCGGCATGCATATACATTAAAACAACAGCTAAATCTTAGAATCGGATTAATTTGAGAATTAAACAAAGTATCATTTTCATAATATAATCCCAATGCCTATATTTGCTTTCGAATAGAAATGCTAATGGAACAGTTTATAGTATCGGCTCGTAAATACCGCCCACAAACCTTTAATGATGTTGTGGGACAAAAAGCAATCACCAATACTTTATTGAATGCTATAGACAGCAACCACCTTGCTTCTGCTCTATTGTTTACTGGACCTCGTGGTGTTGGAAAAACAACCTGCGCACGAATCTTGGCCCGTAAAATCAACCAGCCTGGTTATGATGACCCCAATGAAGATTTTGCTTTTAATGTCTTTGAATTGGATGCCGCATCAAATAACTCTGTTGATGATATTCGAAATCTGATTGATCAGGTTCGAATTCCACCCCAAACCGGAAAATATAAAGTTTATATTATTGACGAGGTACACATGTTATCTTCGGCAGCATTTAATGCGTTCCTAAAAACATTGGAGGAACCGCCAAAACATGCTATTTTTATTTTGGCAACGACCGAAAAACACAAAATAATACCAACGATACTTTCTCGTTGTCAGATATTTGATTTCAAAAGAATCACTGTTAAAGACGCCAAAGAACACCTAGCCGAAGTAGCCACTAGTCAAGGAGTAGTTTTTGAAGACGATGCTTTGCATATTATTGCTCAAAAAGCCGATGGCGCGATGCGTGATGCCTTATCTATTTTTGACAGAGTCGTTTCCTATTGCGGGACAAATCTGACGCGTCAGGCCGTTACTGAGAATCTGAATGTACTCGATTTTGAAACATACATTACAATCACCGATTTAATTCTTGAAAACAAAATCCCGGATTTGCTTTTGGCATTCAATGACATTCTAGCCAAAGGATTTGACAGTCATCATTTTGTTTCGGGATTAGCTTCGCATTTTAGAGATTTATTAGTCAGCAAAACTCCTTCTACTCTTTCCTTATTAGAAGTTGGAGAACAAGCTCAAAAAATGTATGGCTTGCAAGCTCAAAAAGCAAGCGCCGACTTTTTGTTGAAAGGTATTGCCATTGCAAATGATTGTGATTTAAAATTTAAACTAAGCCAAAATCAACGATTACTTGTTGAACTTTGCTTGATGCAACTTGCCTCTATCACTTTTGATGGAGAAAAAAAAAAGTTGACACCTTTATAATTCCGCCTACCTATTTTAGAAAAAATGATTACTCCATAGCAGATCAAACTAAAACTTCTGCTACTCCTGATATTTCTATAAATCCTGTAGTTAAAACTGTAGAAATAACAGCAGAAAAACAAACTGAAAAAGCAGCTGTAGTTTCGACATCAAAAACCGATACTGCGGTATCTAACGAACCAAAAATATCAGCCTTTTCGCTATCCAGTATTCGTGCCAAAAAAGCACTAGAACAAAACAGTAAACCGATAGTAAGAGAAACGACTCATTTACCTACAGAAGCCTTTACAGAAACTGAAATGTTACTGCAATGGACCAAGTACGCACAACGTCTAGGAGACAAAGGTTACAAAATAATGGAATCGTTATTACTTATCAATGATCCGGTATTGAAAGGCACATCCATTAGTATAGAACTACCTAATGAGGGTTCTAAATTGGATTTTGAAAAAGAAATGAACGGTCTTTTAGGGCACCTGAGAGGACATTTACACAACCATGACATCACCATTGAAGTTATTGTAAACGAAAGCTTCGAGAGTAGAAAAACCTTTAACGACCAAGATCGTTACAATAGACTGCATGAAATAAACCCGAACATTGAACTCCTAAGAACAACCTTCGGCTTGGATTTAGATGCTTAATATAAGTTGTTTTTAAAATTAATTCTCTGTTTAACAAGAATCGAATAAAAGACACACTTTCGGTCGATTATCCACAGCATTTACTTTTAAGCCCTTTAAAAAACAAAACCGGCGAATTCTTTTCCAGAGATGAACTTCTTATTTTCAGCAATCAAAATATCAATAATCAGAGATTAGAAACAAAAAAAAAGCCTCACATTGCTGTGAGGCTTTTTATATTTAAAAAATCAAGAAATTATTTTTTCTCTGATTTTTCCATTTTAGCTTTCAATGCAGCCAATACATCATTGTTATCTCCTAAAGTTGCAGCTGGTGCATTAGTAGATGAAGCAGATGAAGTATTTTCAGTTGCAGCTTTCACATTTTTCTCTTCTTCTTCACGGAAGATAGCAGTGTGAGAAGCAACTACTCTTTTGAATTCTTTGTTAAATTCGATTACTTTGAAATCAGCAGTATCACCTTTTTTCAATTTCTTACCATCTTCTTTTTCAAGGTGACGAGTAGGAATGAAAGCAACGATATCATCTCCGAATTCTACAGTAGCTCCTTTATCAACGATTTCAGAAATTTCACCGTTGTGGATAGTTCCTACAGCGAAAGAATCTTCGTATTGATCCCAAGGATTAGCAGTAGTTTGTTTATGACCTAAAGATAATTTACGTCCGTCAACATCTAATTCTAATACAACTACATCAAGTTTCTCACCAACATTTACAAATTCAGATGGGTGTTTGATTTTCTTAGTCCAAGACAAGTCAGAAATGTAGATTAATCCATCAATTCCTTCTTCTAATTCTACGAAAATACCAAAGTTTGTAAAGTTTCTAACGATACCTGTATGTTTAGAACCTACTGGGTATTTAGAAGTGATATCAGTCCATGGATCTTGAGACAATTGTTTGATACCTAATGACATTTTACGGTCATCTCTATCTAAAGTTAAGATAACAGCTTCAACAACATCTCCAACTTTTACGAAATCCTGAGCAGAACGTAAATGAGTTGACCATGACATTTCAGAAACGTGGATCAAACCTTCAACACCTTCAGCAACTTCGATAAATGCACCGTAATCAGCGATTACAACTACTTTACCTTTTACTTTATCACCAATAGTTAAATTAGCATCTAAAGCATCCCAAGGGTGAGCGTTTAATTGTTTCAATCCTAATTGAATTCTTGTTTTCTCGTCATCGAAATCAAGGATTACAACGTTTAATTTTTGATCTAATTCAAGAACTTCAGATGGGTGGTTGATTCTTGACCAAGAAAGGTCAGTAATGTGAATCAATCCATCAACACCACCTAAATCAATAAACACACCATAAGAAGTAATGTTTTTAACAACACCTTCTAATACTTGTCCTTTTTGTAATTGACCTATGATCTCTTTTTTCTGTACTTCAATATCCGCTTCAATAAGCGCTTTGTGAGATACAACAACGTTTTTGAATTCGTGGTTAATTTTTACCACTTTGAATTCCATTGTTTTGTTTACATATACATCGTAGTCTCTAATTGGCTTAACATCAATTTGAGATCCTGGTAAGAAAGCTTCAATACCGAAAACGTCAACGATCATACCACCTTTAGTTCTGCATTTTACAAAACCATTAACGATTTCTCCTGTTTCATTAGCAGCAATAACTCTATCCCATGATTTGATAGTACGTGCTTTTCTGTGAGATAATACTAATTGACCTGTTTTATCCTCACGGATATCAATCAATACTTCTACTTTGTCACCTACTTTTAAGTTTGGGTTGTAACGGAATTCGTTCAATGAAATAACACCTTCCGATTTTGCGTTGATATCAACGATAACGTCTCTATCTGTAATTCTTACAACTACTCCTTCTACCACTTCTTCTTGATCTGTAGCGATAAAAGTTTTTGAAACTAGTTCTTCGAATTCTAATAAGTTTTTCTCATCCACTACATCAATTCCTTCTTCGAAATTGTGCCAGTTAAAATTTGCTAAAAACTCTTCTTGTGATTTTAATTGTTCAGACATGCTGATAAAAATTTGTATTCTGTTTTCTTTGCGTTTCTTGATGCGGTAAAAAAACAGAAGTTGTTTTACATAAATAGTTGAATCCTAAAGGAAACGCTCATCGCCAAAAGGACTGCAAAAGTAATTCTTTTATATGAAATGACAAAATATTTTAAAAAAGATACAACAACAAACAACAAAAATATAACTCACTGACAATCAACGCACCTAAACAAGTTCCTTTTGATAATAAAAAACCCGATAAATTTTGAAATCTATCGGGTTCTAGCATTTAGAAGTAATGCTTAATGACTCAAATTCTCTATCTCTTTCGGATCGTGTTTATGTTTAAACAATATTGCAAAAGCGATCGCAATAACTAAGGCATAAGCCGCAAATGACAACCAGATGGTGTGCCAATCCTTCATTAAAATTTCACTGCCAAAAATACCATCGGCAGAAATTGTATTGCCGTGACTCTTTACAAAATCCAGCATTTTAGAATTATTCGAATCTGTTTGTAAGAAACCAGCTAATTCAGTTGTGTTCTGGAAAGATTTGGTAAAAAAACGATCAATCGCCCATCCCGATGTCAAACTTCCAAAAACAGCTCCCACTCCGTTAGTCATCATCATAAATAATCCTTGTGCTGATGAACGTATCTTAGAATCAGTATTGCTTTCTACAAATAAAGATCCCGAAATATTAAAGAAATCAAACGCCATTCCGTAAACAATACAAGACATAATAATCATCCATAAACCATTTACAGGATCTCCAAAAGCAAACAAGCCAAAACGCAATACCCAAGCGAACATACTAATGAGCATTACCTGTTTGATCCCAAATCGTCTTAAGAAAAACGGAATTGCCAAGATAAATAAGGTCTCAGAAACCTGAGAGATTGACATTATAATCGTTGAATATTGAATCACGAAAGAATCGGCATATTTTGGAAAATGTTTGAACTCATCCAAAAAAACATCCCCATAAGCATTCGTAAGCTGCAAAGCACCTCCTAAAAACATTGAAAACACAAAAAACAAAGCCATTTTGTAATTCCCAAATAATTTAAACGCCTCTAAACCTAAGGTTTCAACCCAAGAAGCATCCTCCTTAGTCAAGCGTTGCGGTTTACATTTTGGCAAAGTAAACGAATAAAAACCCAGCACTAAAGCACCTATTCCAGCAATATAAAACTGGTATTCATTAGCCTTGCTTCCACTTAAATTGGTTATCCACATAGCCGCAATAAATCCAATAGTCCCCCAAACACGAATAGGCGGAAAATCCTTCACTATATTTTTATTATTCAATTTCAATGAAGTATAGGAAATCGAATTACTTAAAGCAATGGTAGGCATATAACAGCACATTGCTGCAAACATCACATATATAAAGTTATCTGGGGTTGTTACCTGAGTAATACCAAACAAAACCGCCGCATAAAGAATATGCAGAACACCGTACAATTTTTCAGCATTAACCCATCTATCGGCGATAATCCCTGTTAAAGTTGGCATAAATAAAGAAGCAATTCCCATGGTTCCAAAAACTAATCCAAACTGGGTTCCTTCCCAATTTTTAGTTCCAAACCAATAATTCCCAATTGTAATAAGCCAAGCTCCCCAAACAAAAAACTGAAGAAAACTCATTATCACCAACCTATTTTTAATTCCCATAAGATGAATTGTATTTTATATTTTGAAAAAAGAACAAGGCGTAAATCTAATATTAAAAATAAGATTTACAAAAAATTATAACATTTTAGTAATCTCATCAATTAATTCTAAGACAGCTTTAAACTGCTCTTCTCTTGTAAGGTGAGAATTATCAATCTCTACAGCATCCTCGGCTTTTACTAGCGGAGAATTACTTCTGTGTGTGTCAATATAATCCCGTTCTTCCACATTTTTCAATACTTCCTCAAAAGTGACACTATCCCCTTTTTGGATCAACTCATCATATCGTCTTTGCGCTCTGGTAGCGGCACTTGCCGTCATGAATATTTTAAGTTCGGCATCCGGAAAAACTACTGTCCCGATGTCTCTTCCATCCATAACAATCCCCTTGTTTTTCCCCATCTCTTTTTGTTGCTCCACTAATTTAGCACGAACATCCGATAGTTCAGCTACCTTGCTCACAAAACGAGATACTTCTATGGTTCTGATTTCTTTTTCTACATTCACCTCATTCAGATACATTTCGGCAAAACCCAAATCAGGATTGAATTTGAATTGTAAACGAATAGTTGGCAAACTAGCAACTAAGCCTTCTTTATCAAAAAAATCTTCCTTAATATAACCGTTTTGCATTGCAAATAAAGCGATAGCCCTGTACATTGCACCTGTATCAACATAAACATAACCTAATTCCTTGGCCAATTGTTTTGCCAAAGTACTTTTCCCCGTGGATGAAAATCCATCAATAGCAATTGTAATTTTTTTATCCAAAATAGTGTTCTTGAAAGTTATGCAACTGTTTATTTTTATTGTAAAAATTAATTTTACCCTTTCTTTTCCTAACAAAAAGAAGTCATCATTGGATAAAATCAATATTTATATGTTCGAATTCAAATGCGAAGATAAAATTATAAAATCAGAAATGATTATTTTCTATTTCAATTTCGAAACAAATAAAAATCCAAAACCATCACTTAATCCTCTTAAGTATATGGTTTTGGATTTTCTATTTTCTGAAAAAGGGATTTAGCTACAATATTTTAGCGTTTTTTACCTTTTGGTCTGTAATGGCAATCTTCAAAACTTCGCTCATTTCTTTTACATAATGAAAAGTAAGACCTTCAAGATATTGCGGTTTTATTTCGTCAATATCACTTTTGTTTTCATGACAAAGAATAATTTCTTTGATATTAGCACGCTTAGCAGCCAGGATCTTCTCCTTGATTCCACCCACCGGCAAGACTTTACCTCTTAGGGTAATTTCGCCCGTCATAGCAATACTTTTCTTTACTCTTTTTTGAGTAAATAAAGAAACCAGAGAGGTCAACATCGCAATACCAGCACTTGGCCCGTCTTTTGGCGTTGCGCCTTCAGGAACGTGCAAATGAATGTTGTATTTTGTCAAAACATCCGGATTCAGGCCTAAAAGTTGCGCATTGGCTTTGATATATTCTAAAGCAATTGTAGCTGACTCTTTCATTACCGTACCTAAATTTCCGGTAATCGTCATAGTTCCTTTTCCTGGAGAAATCAACGATTCGATAAAAAGAATATCTCCTCCTACACTAGTCCAAGCTAAGCCCGTAACAACACCCGCAACATCGTTACTTTCATATTTATCTCTTTCCAATCTAGCAACACCTAGGACTTTTACAATATCCTCATCTGTCACTTTCTTGTTGTATTCTTCTTCCATGGCGACTGATTTGGCCGCATTTCGAATTACTTGAGCTAGTTTAGCTTCTAATCCACGTACACCGGATTCACGGGTATAACCTTCGACGATTTTTTCCAATTGTTTCTTGCCAATGGTTAAATCCTTAGCAGTTAAACCATGTTCTTTTAATTGTCTTGGGAACAAATGCTGACGTGCAATCTCGACTTTTTCTTCGATCGTATAACCTGACATTTTAATAACTTCCATTCGGTCTCTCAATGCCGGTTGAATGGCTGCCATATTATTAGACGTAGCGATAAACATCACTTTCGACAAATCATAGCCCATTTCGAGGAAATTATCATAAAAAGAATTGTTTTGTTCCGGATCCAACACTTCTAATAAAGCAGACGAAGGATCGCCCTGATTGCTATTAGATAATTTATCAATTTCGTCCAAAACAAAAACTGGATTTGAGGTACCTGCTTTTTTCAAACTTTGAATAATTCTTCCCGGCATTGCTCCAATATAGGTTTTTCTATGTCCGCGTATCTCGGCTTCATCGCGCAATCCTCCCAAAGAAATTCGCACATATTCTCTCCCTAAAGCCTCAGCAATCGATCTTCCTATTGATGTTTTTCCTACTCCCGGAGGTCCTGTCAAGCAGATAATTGGCGATTTCATATCATTTCGCAGTTTTAAAACGGCCAAATGTTCAATCATTCTTTTCTTAACCTCTTCTAATCCGCAATGATCTCTGTCCAAAATCTTTTGAGCATGTTTCAAATCAAAATTATCTTTTGAATACACATTCCAAGGCAATTCTAAAAACAGCTCCAAATAATTTCTTTGAATTCCAAAATCAGGCGCCTGCGGATTCATTCGACGCATTTTGGATAATTCTTTTTCGAAATGTTTTTGTGTTTTTTCATCCCATTTTTTGCTTTTAGATTTCACAAGCATTTCGTCCATTTCTTCCTCTTGTGAAACACCTCCCAATTCTTCTTGGATGGTTTTCATTTGTTGATGAAGAAAATATTCTCTTTGTTGTTGGTCTAAATCAAAGCGCACTTTAGATTGAATGTCGTTTTTTAATTCGAGTTTTTGCAACTCAATATTCATATAACGAAGCGTTTCTAAAGCCCTGTCTTTTAAACTGTTTATCGCCAGTAAATCTTGTTTTTCTTTAACTGACAAATTCATGTTAGAAGTAACAAAATTGATCAGGAAAGATTGGCTTTCAATGTTTTTGATAGCAAAGGTAGCTTCACTGGGAATATTTGGACTTTCCTTTATAATTTGAATTGCTAATTCTTTAACAGAATCCAAAATAGCCAAAAACTCCGTGTCTTTCTTGTTGGGTCTGTTTTCTTCAAACTCTTTAATAGAAGCTGTGATATAAGGCTCTTCAGAAACAACAGTATCTATTTCGAAACGTTTTTTTCCTTGAAGTATCACCGTAGTATTTCCATCAGGCATTTTCAAAACGCGTAAAATCTTGGCAACGGTTCCTATAGTATGAATATCATCCTTTGTAGGATCTTCGTCTTCTTCATTTATTTGGGCTACAACTCCAATTATTTTTCCTGCCGCATTGGCATCATTAATCAATTTTATTGATTTATCACGACCCGCAGTAATAGGAATTACTACGCCTGGAAACAAAACCATATTGCGCAAAGGCAAAATAGGCAATGAATCCGGTAATTCCTCGTTAATCATTTCTTCCTCGTCTTCCGGAGTCAATAATGGTATTAATTCGGCATCTGAATCGAATTCTTGAAGTGACAGATTGTCAATTGTAAGTATTTTGTGGTTTGACATAATATATTTAAGTCTTTTTGTCATTAAACATTTCAATTTCATCAACAAATAACCGTTTATATCGGTATAGAATCGATTTAAGCCGCCTATTTATTAATCCTGTTAAAAAGGCAATCTCCATGCCATTCTAAAAAAGTGTTGCTAATAAAATCTTTTAGATTTCATTCCTTTTTACGAATAATCACTCTTTATATTTTTTTACTTTTTTCATAAAACTGAGCACAATATAACCCATTAAAAAGAAAACAGCCAATATAAAAATGGAGTTACGCATCGAATTGGTAACTGAAGCTACAAATCCAAAAATAAAAGTCCCCAATACAATAGCCATTTTTTCGGTTACGTCAAAAAAACTAAAATAAGTTGCATGATCTTCAGTTTCCGGCAGTAACTTCGAATAAGTAGATCGAGACAAGGATTGAATCGCACCTAAAACCATTCCAATCAAACCTCCTAAAATAAAAAATTGGGTATCTATATACTCACTTTTAGCATCTAATAAGTAAATCGCAAAACAAATAAATCCCCAAATGGCAATAGTTAATTTTAATGTTTTTATGTTTCCGATTTTTTCTGATATCCTTGAAAAAAAATAAGCGCCAAAAATAGCTACCACATTTATTAACAAAATGATAATAATCAATTTACTGGTATCAATACCCAGTTCCTTTTTTCCAAAAACTCCAGCCAATAGTATCATTGTCTGAACCCCTATACTATATAAAAAAAATGCTGTTAAGAATTGCTTTAAATTGGTCAGTTTATTTATATTTTCCGCAACCACCTTAAGTTCCCTCAATCCTTTAAATACATAGTCCTTTCTGGGTTTTTTATGAAAAACATTATTGGGCAAATAATAAAAAGTCACTTGAGCAAAGCCAACCCACCAAATACCAACAGATAAAAACGAAATTCGTGCCGGCAAAGTCGAATCTGTTATTCCATACCATTCCGGCATCATCACCATAGTCAGATTAAAAGCCAATAGAATAATCGAACCAACATAACCATACATAAACCCTTTGGCACTCACTCTGTCATGCTGTTCCGGAAAAGCAATTTCAGGTAAATAGGAATTATAAAAAACAATACTTCCCCAAAAACCGATACTAGCCAAAATCGTTGCCAGAATACCAATCCACAATGTGTCCTGTCCTTTAAAGAAAAACATGCTCATTACTGAGAAAGAACCGAGATAGCAAAAAAACTGCATAAACCGTTTTTTGTTTCCGGTATAATCTGCTATTCCGGATAATATTGGCGACAATAAAGCCACCATCAAAAAAGAGAAAGATAAAGAGTACGATAACAAAGTCGAATTATTAAATTCAGTCCCCATAAACTGAACGATCCCATTATTATCACTGGTTACCGCTTCATAATAGATGGGAAAAACTGCTGTTGCAATAACTAAACTATACACAGAATTAGCCCAATCATAAAAAGCCCAGGCATTTATCATCTTTTTATCTCCTTGCTGTAATGTTGTCCTACTCATAATTTGACTCAAATTTATTTTAAATGCAACTAACGTTTTTTAGATAGCTTATTCTTTATCATAAAAAAAGCCAAATCAAACGAAATGGCCTTTCTTTTTACAAAATATTATTTTTATTTGGGCAACATCCCTACTTTTGCCGCTGTTGCTTTTGCTTCAGGTATCAAAGCCTTCAAATTAGCAATTCTGGTAGCATCAGAAGGGTGTGTACTTAAAATTTCCGGTTGGGTTTGTCCAGCTGATTGAGCTGACATTCTTTGCCAAAAAGTGATTGCCTCTTCTGGATTATAACCTGCAATTGCCATTAATGTCAATCCAATTTTATCTGCTTCCGTTTCATGACTTCTGCTAAATGGCATCATCACCCCTACCTGCGAACCTATTCCGTAAGCCTGATTCCATATTTGTTGCGTTTCAGCGCTCTTATTTCCCGTTGCTACTGCAACTCCTACCGCTCCTAATTGCTGAATTTGAGCTGCACTCATTCTTTGCGCACCATGATTTGCAATGGCGTGAGAGACTTCGTGTCCCATTACTGTTGCCAATCCCGCATCATCCTTTGTTACAGGTAAAATCCCCGAATACACAACAATTTTTCCTCCTGGCATACACCAAGCATTCACTTCTTTATTATCAACTAATTTGTATTCCCAACGATAATCTTTCAAATATTCCGATTGTCCTAAATAAGTCAAATACTTTTCAGATGCCGCTTTAATTCTCATCCCCACCTTTTCGACTCTTTTTGCATCAGCAGTACCTGAAATAACTTTGTTTTCTTTTAGAAAAGTTCCGTATTGCTGAAAAGAAGTTGGAAACAATTCGCTATTAGAAACAAAATTCAATTGCTTTTTTCCCGTGATAGGATTAGTTGCACAAGAAAATACCAATCCTAAAGTACAAGCTCCTAATATTAAATGTTTTTTCATAATAATTAAGTTTAATAAAACAAAAATACAATTAAAATTAAGTTTTTATTTATAAAATTAAAGTCAAATTTTACATTTTTTTGTTTTTTTCTATTCTCCAATTAGTTGCAAAACGGCAAATTCCTTATCCACAACAAGATAATTATCTGCTTCAAAAGCCTCCTTGTCAAAAGGAACTTTTTCGCTATCGATTTTAAGGCTCTTTATTTTAAAAGGCAAGCCAATAAGATTCAATTTATACTTTGAATAATTAGTTTCGAATTTCCCTTCTTTATGCAATTGAATAATTAATTTATTTGATTTCCCTGTTAGCTGAAAAGACAGCAAACTGTATCTTCCTTTTTTATAATCATAGCCGTCTTGGGCATCCTCATAAACCACTGATTTTTCTTTGCCCTCTTTATAATAAACATCCAATGTGAGTTCGTCAAATTCCAGTTCGCCTACATACTGCTGAACAGGGTACTTTGGGATGATAGCACCTGCTTTCACAAAAAGAGGAATTTCATCAAATTGAGTATCCACCCACATTTCTTTACCTCCGGGAACTAAGGTATTTGTCCAGTAATTATACCATTCTCCTTTAGGAAAGTACATTCTTCTACCTAAAGCGTTAGGTTCTAAAATAGGGCAAACCAATATTTGATTTCCAAAAACAAATTCGTCGTTTCTATAATGTGTCTGCGCATCTTCTTGATCGAAATAAACCAAGGGTTTCAACATGGGTATTCCCTCTTCAATATACTGCCAAAACATAGTATATAAATACGGTAATAGTTGGTAACGCAGGTTTACAAATTTTCGGGTAATATGAATCACTTCCTCATCAAATGCCCATGGTTCCTGATTTCCATGATCTCCGGAAGAATGTGTTCTGCAAAAAGGATGAAAAACCCCCAATTGAATCCAGCGCGCATACAACTCCCCTGAAGGCTGTTCTGCAAAACCACCTATATCAGAACCCGTGAAACCCATTCCTGAAATTGACATTCTCTGCATCTGAATATTAGCAATCCATAAATGTTCCCAACTCGCTACGTTATCCCCTGTCCAAGAAGAGGAATAGCGTTGTGCTCCTGAATAAGCTGATCTTGTGATAATAAAAGGCCTTTTAGGATAGGCAAATCTTTTTACGCCATGATAAGTAGCCCGAGCCATTTGTGTTCCATAAATATTATGTGCTTTTCTATGGCTGCAAGGATTTCCATCATAATCATGGCGTACATCCATAGGAAAGGTTTTATTAGGCACTTCCATCACTGCAGGCTCATTCATATCATTCCAAACTCCTTTTACTCCAATATCCGAAATTAATTCTTTAAATAAACCAGCCCACCATTCTCGCACTTCGGGATTTGTGTAATCTGGAAAATTACATTCGCCAGGCCAGACTTTTCCTTTCATATACGGTCCATCGGCTCTTTTGCAGAAATAATCCTTTTCTAAAGCTTCTTTATAAACAGCATAATTTTTGTCAATTTTTATCCCAGGATCAATAATAACTACTGTTTTAAAACCATTTTCGGCTAATTCGGCCACCATTCTTTTGGGATCGGGAAAATAGTCTTTGTTCCAGGTAAAACATCTGAAACCATCCATATAATCTATATCCAAATAAATGGCGTCACATGGAATTTTCAGTTCTCTAAATTTAGCCGTAATTTCTTTCACATTGCTTTCCGGATAATAACTCCATTTGCATTGGTGGTAGCCCAAAGTCCACAGTGGTGGCAATTCCGGTTTTCCTGTTAAATCCGTATAAGTGGTTACTACCTCTTGCATTTGGGGACCGTAAATGAAATAATAATTCATTTCGCCTCCCTCGGCCCAAAAACTGGTCACATTTCTTCTTTCCTGACAAAAATCGAAAAAAGTCCTAAAAGTGTTATCAAAGAAAATACCATAGGATTGCTTATTTTGTAGTCCAATATAAAAAGGAACTACCTTATATAAAGGCTCCTGGTCTTTTTGAAAAGCATATTGATCCGTAGCGAAATTCTCTAATCTTTTCCCCTTCAAATTCAATTGGGTAGCCTTATCTCCAAGGCCGTAGAAACATTCGCCCTCTTTTGAAGCTTTACTCATTTTGACAATATTTCCGCCATATTCGTAACTTTCTTCCCAATGAAAACCCAATTCATCCTCCAAAATCACATTTCCATCCAAATCAAAAACAGACAGTCTTAAATCTAATTTTTGAATCCTGCATTGTACTTTACTGGTCTTTATTTGATAATAGGTTTCGTTATCGCTAACCTCGAGAAAATTATAACCCTGCGAATGATTTTTATCTATGGCATAGGAAAAATCGTTGCTAAAATATCCTTTTGTCGTGAATCGAAAACGAATCAGACTGTCTCTTATCACGGTTACTTTTAGTATTACATTATTATCTGTATAAAAAAATACGGAGTCGACATCATGCTTATAAGAAACTATTCGTGACGGATATAAATCCCCTCTATATTGTAATTCTGTGTTTGTAATCATCTGGTTTTAAATTGTTTTAATGCTTCTCTCTTTATTACGAAAACTTAAGAACGATTGTACCTAAAGGAGGCAAAATCAATTCTATTGAATAATCTTTTCCGTCATAAGGTGAAGGTTCAATCGTTAAGTGATGGGGATTATTTACACCGCTTCCGCCGTATTTTTTATCATCACTATTAAAAATCTCAGTTAAATTCCCCAGTCGGGACATACCAATTCTGTAATTTGAACGAACGATTTGCGTAAAATTGCAAACTACGATAACATCCTCTTTTGGATTATTCCCTTTTCGAATAAAAGAAATTACCGCATTTTCATGATCCGAATAATTAATCCATTCAAAACCATCCGGGCTAAACTGTTTTTCATAAAGTGCCGGCTGAGTTTTATACAATTTATTTAAATCAGCAACCATATCTTTTACTCCTTCATGGTAAGGATATTGATTCAAATGCCAATCTAAGCTACTTTCAAAATTCCATTCTCTGCTTTGTCCAAACTCATTCCCCATAAACAAGAGTTTTGTCCCGGGATGGGTAAACATATAGCCGTAGAGCAACCTTAAATTGGCAAACTTCTGCCATTCATCGCCCGGCATCCTGCCCACAATAGATCTTTTACCATGAACTACTTCGTCATGAGACAAGGGCAACATGAAATTCTCAGTAAAAGCGTATGTCATCGAAAAAGTCAAATCATTTTGATGGAATTTTCGGTACACTGTTTCTTTTTGAAAATAGTCTAAAGTATCGTGCATCCATCCCATCATCCATTTCATGCCAAATCCAAGTCCTCCATCATAAGTTGGTCTTGAAACCATTGGGAAAGAAGTACTTTCTTCGGCAATGGTTTGCACTCCTTTAAAATTAGCATAAACCGTTTCGTTGAATTCTTTCAAGAAACTTATGGTGTCTAGGTTTTCTCTTCCGCCGTAAATATTCGGTTCCCATTCCCCTTCTTTTCTGGAATAATCCAAGTATAACATGGAAGCAACGGCATCCACACGCAACCCATCTACATGATAATGTTGCAACCAGAATATCGCATTACTGATTAAAAAAGAACGAACCTCATTTCGACCATAATTAAAAACCAAACTTTTCCAGTCAGGATGATAGCCTTTTTTACGATCGGGATGTTCATAAAGATTTGATCCGTCAAAAAAACCCAAACCGTGTGCATCATCAGGAAAATGCGAAGGAACCCAATCTAGAATCACTCCAATTCCGGCCTGATGTAATTTATCTACCAATACCATGAAGTCTTGTGGTTTTCCAAAACGGGACGTTGGCGCAAAATAACCCACTAATTGATAGCCCCAAGAAGGATCATAGGGATATTCCATTACAGGCATGAACTCTACATGGGTAAATCCCATTTTTTTTACATAATCTACCAAATCTTCGGCAAATTCAAGGTAGGTCAGAAATCGATTGTCTGAGATATGCCGTTTCCAAGAACCCAGATGTACTTCATAAACCGAATATGGTCTATTTAATCCATTATGGTTTTCACGGTTTTCCATCCAGTTATGATCTTTCCATTTATGCTCCAAATCCCAAATTACAGAGGCAGTGTGCGGCGGTTTTTCACAATAAAAAGCAAAAGGATCCGATTTTTCGGTGGCAATTTCACCATTATTAGACTGTATTTTATATTTATAAAGGGCTCCTTTGTCTAATTCCGGAATAAATCCTTCCCAAATACCCGAAGAATCCCAACGTACTTCCAGCTGATGTTCTCCTTGGGTCCAATAATTAAAATCCCCAACAACCGATACGGATTGAGCCGTGGGTGCCCAAACGGCAAAATATACCCCTTTGACACCGTTTAATTCGATCAAATGAGCGCCTAATTTTTCATATAATCGATAATGCTTTCCAGCTTTAAATAAATCAATGTCAAAATCAGTAAAGAGAGTATGCGAGAATACTTTATTCATGGTAATTGTTGTTGTTTTTATCTTTTTCGATAAAAATTAGAATCCTTAATTATGAAACAAATCTACATCCTCAACCGATTTGATAATTATCCGGAAGAACAGCCCCTTTTTTTACGACAACAATTCCATCCTTTATCGCATATAATTCATTGGAGAAATCAGCCAAATGCGCTCCTCCTTTGATATAAACCTCATTCCCTATTCGGCAGTTTTTATCTACCAAAGCATTGCTTATAAAACATCTTTCTCCAATACCCACCAATATTTTTCCATTCTTGATATCCTCGTTCATTTCTTCTATGGTTTGATAAAAATCATTTCCCATAATATAACAATTTTGGATAATCGTTTCTTCGCCTATTCTGGATCGAATTCCTATCACCGAACTCTTAATTTCTTTGGCATTCAAAATACAGCCCTCAGAAATCAAGGATTTTTCGATTAATGTATTTTTAAATTTGGATGGAGGCAATAAACGCGGTCTGGTAAAAATTTTATTATCATCGTCAAATAAATTAAAAACCGGTAAATCTGTTGTTAGTCCAATATTAGCTTCAAAGAAAGAATCGATATTTCCAATATCTGTCCAATATCCTTCGTATTGATAGCTTAGAATTTTTTGATTCCCTACAGCCTGTGGAATGATTTCTTTACCAAAATCTTTGCTATCAGGATTATCCATTAATTCAACCAGTAATTTTTTGTTGAAAATATAAATACCCATCGACGCTAAATAATGTTTTCCCTCGCTCTTCATTTGCTCACTTACATCCGACTTCCAATCGGATAAAAGTTCCTTAGCGGGTTTTTCAATGAAAGATTCTATAAAACTATCTTTATTTGTTTTTAAAATTCCAAATTCGGGAGCATCTTTGGCATTTACCGGAAGGGTTGCTATGGAAATATCGGCTTCACTTTTAATATGAGCCTCTATCATTTCATTAAAATCCATTTGGTACAATTGATCCCCCGAAAGAATCAAAGCATATTCAAATTGATGGTTCAAAAAGTGTGGCATACATTGCCTTACTGCATCCGCTGTACCCTGAAACCATGTTGGATTATTAGGTGTTTGTTCTGCGGCTAGAATATCTACGAAAGCCTGACTGAAAACACTAAATGAATAGGTGTTTTTTATATGTGCATTTAATGAAGCTGAATTGAATTGCGTGAGCACAAACATGCGATAAATATCGGAATTCAAACAATTCGAAATCGGAATGTCTACTAATCTGTATTTTCCTCCTATGGGTACAGCGGGCTTTGACCTGGTTTCTGTCAGAGGATACAATCTAGAGCCTTGGCCTCCGCCTAGAATAATTGCAATAACATTCTTTTTCCTGTCTTTCATATATAGATAGTTTTAAATTTTAGAAATATGTTATAGGTCATGAAGAGTCATCTTTATTAATGACGGTCTTTCTTAAATCATGGCTATTTCATATTTTGTCCGTTATTAAATGATACAATTCCAAATATTCTTGACACACTCGTTCCCAAGAATGATCGGTTTTCATTCCTAATTCTCTAATTTTATTTAAATGTTCCTTGTCTTTGTATAACTGTATCGCTCTTCTAATCGAATAACAAATATCCCCAACAGAAGCCTGATCGTGACAAATTCCGTTTCCATTATCCCCAAAATCAATTACAGTATCCTTCAAACCACCAGTTCTTCTAACAATGGGAATAGTTCCATATTGCAAGGAATACATTTGGTTTAAACCACAAGGTTCAACCCGCGAAGGCATTAATAAAAAATCGGCGCCTGCATAAATTAGGTGTGCCAATTCTTCGTTATAACCAATAAAAACATTGTAGTTCCCTTTATAATCAACTAATAAACTTTTCAGTTGATTTTCAATTTCTGATTTACCAGAACCTAATACCAAAATATTGATTTCCTTAAAATTTTCAGACAAGGCCAAAGCCGAAGCTTGGGGCAATAAATCACCTCCTTTTTCTTCAAATAATCTTCCTATAAAGCTGAATAATGGTTTTGCAGGATCCAGTTCAAAAAGAGTACAAAGTATCTTTTTATTGATTTGTTTGCCGTTTTCAAAATTCTCGACCGAATAATTTTTCTCTAACATTTTATCTTTGGCCGGATTCCATACTTCAGTATCAATCCCGTTCAGAATTCCCTTTGATTTATAGCGCACTGTATTAAAAAGAGATTCTAATCCATTGGCATAATTGTTAATTTCGTTCAGATAATTTGGTGAAACAGTAGTCACCGCCAAAGCACATTTTATGGCTACTGCCAAGGAATTGATGCAATTATCCCATTCTAAAACATTGACATGGGACAAATCGAATTCGGGTATATAATTCAGTTTATCAAACCCAAACTGTCCTTGATACAAACCGTTGTGAATGGTAATCACCGAAGCTGTATTTGCTAATCTTCTATATTTATCAGAGTAGAGCATCATAAAAGGAATTAATCCCGTATGATGGTCGTGGCAATTGATTATACTCGGAATTTCATCCCTTTGTGCTATCCAATCTAAAACCGCAATTTGAAAAGATAAAAAACGCTCAATATCATCCTCATAACCATAGACTTCGGTTCTGGAAAACTGTTCTGGAATATCAATTAGATACAATTGAAAGCCTAATTTGTCCGTAATTTCTTTAAGTACTTTAAAATGAAAATGATGATTTCCCATTTTAATTTCCCCTTCAAAGACACTGTCAAAATCATGATCCTTTATGAATTTTGTGTCATAACAAGGAATCACAACCCTTAACTGATGACCGGCTTTACTTTGATATTTTGGCAATGCTCCCACAACATCGGCCAGTCCGCCAACTTTTGCCACGGGATAACACTCAGCACTAATATGAAATATTTCCATTGATGAAATTTTATAAACTTTAAATTATAGCTAAAACAATACTACGTTTTAATACTTAATAGTACCTTTCCTCTGTTTTAAATAAATGCTATTTTTACATCATTTTTTTTAAAGAAAAAGAGAGCGTTTTAAGTTTTCTAAATTTAACTAAAAATACATACAAAAAGAACCCAAAATAAATTTTATTAAAATGACAAAAATCAGCCCTAATCCTGAAAAAACACTAAAAATCCCCAGGATTATCATCTTAAGCGGTAAAATAATTGCTTTTTTCTCCCCAAAACTGGTTACTTTATATGCTGCAAAATTATTTACAACTCCCATAAAACATAAAACTCCAAAAAGAGAATTAGAAATGGATCGCAACAGTGTACAACAATTAGTACAAATTCCGGCCGTTGGTAAACAAGTTAATGTCTATCACTATGGAAAAAACAAACCAAAGATTTTACTGGTTCACGGATGGTCCGGGCGCGGAACCCAATTGGTAAAAATTGCCGATGAATTATTAAAATCGGGCTATTCAACCATAAGCTTTGACGCACCAGCTCACGGAAAATCTCCAGGCAACAGTACGATTATGGTCGATTTTATTGCCAGTATTTTAGAATTAGAAAAACAATTTGGTCCTTTTGAAGCGGCAATCGGACATTCTTTGGGAGGAATGTCAGTATTGAATTCGGTAAAAAGTGGACTAAAAATTAATCGTTTAGCCATTATTGGAAGCGGTGATGTTGTACAAGATATTATCGATGATTTTATTGCAAAATTAGAGTTGAAACCCAGCATTGCTACTAGTTTACGTTTGCATTTCGAAAAAAAATACGGAGGAAGTATGGACGACTATTCCGCTTACAAAGCGGCAACAGAAATTACAATTCCGGCTTTAATTGTTCATGATGAAAATGATTGCGAAGTCCCTGTCAAAGCAGGAATTCATATTCATAAACACTTAAAAAACAGTAAAATTTTACTAACAAAAGGCTTGGGGCATCGCAAAATCCTTGGGAATCAGAAGGTAGTTGACAAAGTGGTGCAATTCATCTTAAATAACTAATTTTATACAAACAAAACATACTATGGAATATCCTTTGCAAAAAACTGAAGAACAATGGAAATCCGAATTGGGAGAAGAAAGATATCGTATTCTTCGTCAAAAAGGAACCGAATACCCACACACTGGAAAATACAATCTTACTTTCGAAAAAGGAACCTATTGCTGTGGTGGCTGTGGTGAAACTTTATTTGAAAGTAATTCTAAGTTTGACGCCCATTGTGGTTGGCCTTCTTTTGACGATGCGCTAGCGGGAAAAGTAAAAAATATTTTGGATAAAACGCATGGAATGATCCGAACTGAAATAGTTTGTGCTAACTGTGGTGGGCATCTGGGACATGTTTTTAACGATGGTCCTACTAAATCAGGCCAGCGTTATTGCGTGAATTCATTGTCTATTGATTTTAAAGAAGAATAGAATATGAATTTATTTGGTGACAGCGATAATTGGTCCGAAAAATTAGCCCCAATTCTAAAGCAATACAAAGGTCGAAAACATCCTTTGGACTACCACAATCGATACCAATTGCTCATTATGGTTGTCCTTTCTGCTCAGGATTCGGATGTCAATATTAATTCAATTGCTCCCGCCTTCTTCAAAGCTTACCCAAATATGGAAACTCTTGCGGTTACAAATATTGACAACTTGCTTTTACATATTTCAGGAGTTCAAAACTTTGCGACCAAAGCCAATTGGTTATTAGAAATAGCTCAAAACCTCAAAAAAGACTCGAATATACCTTTGTCTATGGACGGATTGACCGCTTTAAAAGGTATAGGACGAAAATCTGCCAATGTTATCATGCGTGAATCACATGTTCCTGCCGAAGGAATTATGGCTGATTTACACGTGATACGCGTAGCTCCCAGGATAGGCTTAATTCCTGAAACCAAAGATGGCATCAAAACAGAAAAACAATTAATGCAAGTATTTCCAAAAGCCATTTGGGGTGAAATTGGCATGGCTATCTCCTTTCTTGGCAGGGAAATTTGTAGACCAAAACCCAAATGCCCTGTTTGCCCAATCAAAGATATTTGCAAATACTATAAAGAAAATTACTGAATTTTTTATTCTAATCTTGTTTAATGAAATAAAGTTTTTCTTTGTAGTTAGCAATTTCAATTAAAGCATTGTAAATATATTTACTTACCAAGGCACCTCCGTCACTATTAATTAAATCGATATCATCTTCTGGAGTATGATATTGGGGATGCCCACCGGTATGAAAACCAATACTCGAAATGTCACTTTTATAAAATGAAACATGATCCGATCCTCCCACTTCACCAGCATGAATAATTGGATTAAGTCCGCTACCTTCTGCTAATTTCTTCATTAGTTCTACGCCATCAGGAAAAGTTCCGGCACCACCCATATAAATTTGCTTCTCGGTGTTTAGTCTACCCACCATATCCATATTCAACATTACTTTAACGGCATTTTTATCAACAGGTAAATGATTTACAAAATATTTTGACCCAAGCAATCCTTCCTCTTCTCCACTAAAAGAAATGAAAATGATGCTCCTTTTAGTTCTAATCTTAGATTTTGACAATTCTTCCAAAATAGATAGTAAGGCTGCGACACCCGAAGCATTGTCATCTGCCCCATTATGAATTGCAATTGTATCCTTTTTTTTACTGCTTGATCCTTTTCCACCCCATCCCCAATGATCATAATGAGCACCTATAACAATAAATTCATTTTTAAGAGTTATATCTGATCCTTCAATATATCCGACAACATTTTGAGTAGTAACAGTATCCGATTTTACTTTATTAATATCTGGTTTCACAAATAATCTAAAAGACTGATAATAACTATTATCGAATTTTTTTAAACCGTATTTCTTGAAATGCCTTTTTATATAAGCTGCTGCCTTATTATTTCCCTTAGTTCCAGGAAAACGGCCTTCCATTTTATCGGAAGATAAATATTTATCATGTTTGTAAAAAGAATTAGCCTCAATGTTGTTTTGCCCTATTACATTTATATTAAAAAACAGTATTATACTGCCAAGAACGAGAAATCTAGAATTTTGAAAAAATGACATGCGCTGAAAATTAGTTTAATTATTAATTGTTTATTAAAATCTGAATTGTTTGTTTTTCGCAATAGATACTAAAGTATAATAGCTCCCAAATTATTCTTGAAACATCCCTTTTCATAGTAAAAAAAGCATTATATACAAAAAATCCCCATCAAATAATGATGAGGATTCTAAAGAAAGGCGACGACATACTCTCCCACATAACTGCAGTACCATCTGCGCAGGCGGGCTTAACTACTCTGTTCGGGATGGGAAGAGGTGAGCCC
>NZ_FQWO01000029.1 GCF_900129705.1 Flavobacterium granuli
ACTGCTCAAGTAGTAAGTTCTAATGAATTTGACCCTAACTCAACGCCTGGAAATAACAGTCCAACAGAAAACGATCAAGCTCAAGTAGTTATTACTCCTGTTCAGCTGGCTGACTTATCAGTTGTTAAGACAGTAGATCTTGCTACTCCAAGGGTTGGAGATAATGTGAAATTTAGAATTGCATTAAGCAATGCAGGACCAAGTGATGCTACTGGAGTTGTAGTTAATGATTTATTGTCGTCAGGTTATGCTTTTGTGAGCTATACTTCAACTTCTGGACTTTATAATTCCACTTCTGGAGATTGGACACTTTCGGGAAGTGTTTTTAATGGAAAAACAGAATATTTAGATATTATAGCCAAAGTTAATCCTATAACAGGAACAGCTAATGAATATAGAAATACTGCTCAGGTAATTGCAAGTGGTCAGACAGATCCAGATTCTATACCAAATGATGGAATAGGAGATGATTTTTCAACTATATCTACTGTTCCAACAGCGTTAATTGATTTGTCATTAACTAAATCTGTAGATAACATTGCTCCTCAAGCGGGATCAAATGTTGTATTTACTGTAATCATTAAAAATGCTGGGCCAAGTACTGCTACGGGTGTAGAAGTTATCGATAAATTACCTAGTGGATATGATTTTGTAAGCGATGATGCATCAGGAAGCTATGTTAATAATATTTGGAGTATTCCAACTATTGCAGCAGGTGCTTCTGTAGTTTTAAATGTTACAGCCACAGTAAAAGCAGATGGAATTTATACCAATGTTGCTGAAATAACTAAAGCCAATGAAACCGATGCGAATTCTACACCAAATAATAATATTTTGGCTGAAGATGATCAAGATCAAGTAACCATATCCCGAGGACCATTAGTAGATTTAAGTTTAACTAAAAAAGTTGATAATAAAACGCCTAATGTTGGCGAGAATGTCGTATTTACTATTGAAGTTACAAATGCTGGACCAAGCGATGCAACTGGAGTTGTGGTTACAGATAAATTACCTTCTGGATATTCATTTGTGAGTCCTTCTATCCAATCTGTTGGAAGTTATGATCCTATATTAGGTTCTTGGACAATAGGAAACTTGGCAAACAAAGCAAAAGCAACTTTAAACATTACAGCTAAAGTTTTACCTACAGGTAATTACGATAATGTAGCAGAAGTGACAGGAACTAATGAAGTAGATGCAAATTCTACTCCTGGTAATAATGATGCTACCGAAGATGATCAAAAGAAAGTTATTGTAACTCCTATACAAAGTGCTGATTTATCTGTTGTTAAAACGGTAAATATAACTACGCCAAAAGTAGGCGATACTGTTACGTTTACTATTGAAGTGAAAAATGACGGGCCTAGCAACGCTACTGGTGTTGTTATAAAAGACATGCTGCCTTCTGGTTACGAGTTTGTTAGTGCAAGCCCTACTGCTGGCAT